>NZ_CBCPJD010000004.1:0-386274 GCF_965118875.1 Morganella psychrotolerans | reverse complement strand
ATTCCAGTTTTGAACAACTCGTGTTAAAAGCAACCGGCCCTGTACTCGTTGACTTTTGGGCGGCATGGTGTGGTCCTTGTAAAATGATTGCCCCTATTCTAGACGAAATCGCCGAAGAATATGCAGGGAAAATTACCATCACTAAACTGAACATTGATGATAACCCGCAGACCGCGCCTCAATACGGCATCCGTGGTATTCCCACACTGCTGCTGTTTAAAGATGGCAGCGTGAAAGCGACCCAGGTTGGTGCAGTGTCTAAGACACAACTGAAAACGTTCATCGATAATAATATCTGATTGTTCATTTTAGTGCATATTATTAAGACGTCCGGGGGCGGCAACAAATTATCAGTGTTCACCCGCTGGACGTCTTGTCTGAAGCATGTTAAGTTACCGCCAGCTGATCAGGTATTGTTTAAATTCTGCTGACAGCATAGCATACTGACTACTCTGTAGTGTCTGAAAGTCTGTTATCTCCGGATACATCTTGGTATCCGATACGCCGGTCACATTATCCGGTTATCCCTCGGAGATAAATCTAATTTGCGGGAATGTCACCCAATTTGTTCTCTCAAAATAGGATGTGTATCACATCTTGCCTTGCGCCCGGTGTGCACAGTCAGTCTTGCAGGCGATTACGCGGAAATACACATAACAGTCGTATAAACCGTGAACATCGGTTCTGTAACAAATTAACCTGGTAACGCTGACGTTACCTTACTATTCACGTTCATAATCCGAGATACACCCCGAGTCAAAGAACCCACCATTATGAATCTTACCGAATTAAAAAATACGCCGGTATCAGACCTGATTACCCTTGGCGAAAACATGGGGCTTGAGAATCAGGCCCGTATGAGAAAACAGGACATCATCTTCTCTATCCTCAAGCAACATGCGAAGAGCGGAGAGGATATTTTCGGTGATGGCGTGCTGGAGATATTGCAGGATGGATTCGGATTCCTCCGCTCCGGTGACAGTTCATACCTCGCAGGTCCTGATGATATCTACGTTTCTCCAAGCCAAATCCGCCGTTTTAACCTCCGTACCGGTGATACCATTTCAGGTAAAATCCGTCCGCCGAAAGAAGGCGAACGTTACTTTGCGTTATTAAAAGTTAATGAAGTTAACTTTGATAAACCTGAAAATGCCCGTAACAAAATCCTGTTTGAAAACTTAACCCCGCTGCACGCAAACCGACGTCTGCGTATGGAACGCGGTAATGGTTCAACAGAAGATTTAACCGCGCGTGTTCTGGATCTGGCAGCGCCTATCGGCCGTGGTCAGCGTGGTCTTATCGTGGCACCGCCGAAAGCCGGTAAAACCATGTTGCTGCAAAATATTGCGGCAAATATCGCGCACAACTATCCTGATTGCGTTCTGATGGTACTGCTTATTGATGAGCGTCCGGAAGAAGTGACCGAGATGCAGCGTCTGGTGAAAGGCGAAGTGATTGCCTCTACGTTTGATGAGCCTGCGGCCCGTCACGTTCAGGTTGCTGAAATGGTTATCGAGAAAGCGAAACGTCTGGTTGAGCATAAAAAAGACGTTATTATTCTGCTCGACTCCATCACCCGCCTGGCTCGTGCTTACAACACCGTTGTACCATCATCCGGTAAAGTATTAACCGGTGGTGTGGATGCGAATGCCTTACATCGTCCTAAGCGTTTCTTTGGTGCGGCACGTAATGTGGAAGAGGGCGGAAGCCTGACCATCATCGCAACCGCGCTGGTTGATACCGGGTCTAAGATGGATGAAGTCATTTACGAAGAATTTAAAGGAACAGGTAATATGGAATTACACCTGTCCCGTAAAATTGCTGAAAAACGTGTCTTCCCTGCGATTGATTACAATCGCTCCGGTACACGTAAAGAAGAGCTGCTGACGACTCAGGATGAATTACAGAAAATGTGGATCCTGCGCAAAATTATCCATCCGATGGGTGAGACTGATGCAATGGAGTTCCTGATCAATAAGCTGGCGATGACGAAGACGAACGAAGATTTCTTCGACTTTATGAAACGCTCGTAGCTTTTCGACGACACTTTATAACTAACGCCGCATGCAATGTGGCGTTTTTTTTTACCGGTTATGTTTGAAACCCTTGCCGGGTAGGGCATGGTATGTTTCTTGCATATATTATTTTGCCTGAAAATGGCAAGTTCTGCGCGGTGCTGTCAGCCGGCAGGGATAATAAAAAATAGCTGAAAAGGGTTGTTGTGAATCTCACTATGTTAACTGAACTCCTAATCATATTTGTGTTCGCTACAGTAACGGTCTTTGTTGCCCGTAAAGCCGGCGTCGCTATCGGTTTGGTGGATAAACCCAATTACCGCAAAAAACACCAGGGACTGGTCCCGTTAGTCGGCGGGATTTCTATATTTATCAGTGTCTGTTTTGCGTTCCTCATCAGTGATGAGTTTATTGCACATAAATTTATTTACCTCGGTTGTGCGGCGCTGCTTGTTTTTGTGGGTGCGCTGGATGATCGGTTTGATATCAGTGTGAAACTGCGCGCAGGTATTCAGGCGGCAGTTGCTATCGTGATGATGGTGTTTGCCAACCTGAAGCTCGACAGCCTGGGTCATGCATTCGGCGGATGGGAGCTGACCCTCGGTCCGTTCAGTTATGTGCTGACATTGTTCGCGGTATGGGGCGCGGTAAATGCGTTCAATATGGTGGATGGCATTGACGGGCTGCTCGGCGGGCTTTCCTGTGTGTCTTTCGGCGCGCTGGGAATTTTGTTTGCGGTGAGTGGTAACAGTGGTCTGGCGTTCTGGTGCTTTACCTTTATTGTCGCGATCCTGCCATATATCTGCTTTAACTTAGGGCTGTTCGGCCGCCGCTTTAAAGTCTTTATGGGTGATGCGGGCAGTACATTGATCGGTTTTACGATTATCTGGTTACTGACGTCCGCATCACAGGGCGCGCAGCCGCATGCGATTAATGCGGTTACGGCACTGTGGATTATTGCTATTCCGCTGATGGACATGGTGGCAATCATGTACCGCCGTCTGCGTAAAGGAATGAGTCCGTTCTCACCGGATCGCCAGCATATTCATCATCTGATTATGCGTTCCGGGTTTACGTCCCGTGAATCTTTTGTGGTGATAACCCTGGCGGCTGCTGTGTTAGCCGCGATTGGTATTGCCGGACAGATGCTCAGCTTTGTCCCTGAATGGGTGATGTTGGCACTGTTCTTGCTTGCTTTTATTATGTATGGCTACTGCATTAAACGCGCCTGGAAAGTCGCCCGTTTTATCAAACGCCACAGACGCCGTATGCGTCGCAAATCGGCCACACACTAAATTTTTAACCACAGAGGCTCGTGTTGATATGCGTTCAGAAAATAATCCGGACCCGCAACAAATGCAGTATGACCAGGAATTAGATATCCGCGCGCTGTTTGTTTCATTGTGGCGCGGCAAGGTATGGATAGTTGGTATTGCTGTTGTGT
Source organism: Morganella psychrotolerans (assembly GCF_965118875.1). Taxonomy (GTDB): domain Bacteria; phylum Pseudomonadota; class Gammaproteobacteria; order Enterobacterales; family Enterobacteriaceae; genus Morganella; species Morganella psychrotolerans_C. The sequence continues at coordinate 382,815 of NZ_CBCPJD010000004.1, read as the reverse complement.
TTGCGCTGGTATCTCTGGGTGCCAGTTACTTTATGCAGCAAAAATGGAACTCGACGGCGATCACTGATTATCCGACGGTTAATAATTTAGGCGGATATTATTCACAGCAGCAATTTATGCGCAATCTGGATAACCATCTGAATGCGGCTCAGGAATCGGCGGCACTGCTGCCTATCCCGAATGAAGCTTACCAGGAATTTATTACTCAGGCGGCCTCTTATGATACCCGTCGTGATTTCTGGCTACAGACGGATTATTACAAATCCCGCATGGAAAATGATGCCAAAGCAGATGCTGCATTGCTGGATGAGATGATCAACAACATCACGCTGACCCCGCGTGATGATACTAAAAAACTGGTCAATGATACGCTGACATTAACCGCTGAATCAGCGGAAGAATCCGCCGCACTGCTGCGTCAGTATATTGATTTTGCCAGCAACCGTGCAGCTCTGAATCTGAATGATGAACTGAAAGGCGCGTGGGCAACCCGCACACAGTCACTGAAAGCACTGGTGAAGCGTCAGAAGATGGTGGCTGAATCTCTTTATCAGCGCGAAACCGGTCTGCTGAAAAATGCGCTCACGACTGCACAAAAACAGGGTATCAGCCGCAGCCAGACAGATATTCCTGTCAATGAACTGCCGAAATCACAGCTCTTTTTATTAGGCACACCAATGTTGCAGGCACGCCTGGAAACACTGGAAGCCACCGGGCCGGATTTTGATAAAGACTATGAGCAGAATATCGCCATGTTAGCGACACTGAATGTCGGTCCGACACTGGATGACAATTTCCGTGCATATCGTTACCTGCGTACACCGGATGAGCCAATCAAGCGCGACAGTCCGCGCCGTGCGTTCATGATGATTATGTGGGGCTTTATCGGTGCGCTGGCGGGAGCCGGTGTGGCATTAGCCCGTCGTCGTCCGTAGTTGCAATAGTTGCGATAAGAAATAACCGGCCGGAAACCTGCGTTCCGGCCTGTTTTAAGGTGGGAAACCGCCACCGGCTTAACGCCGGATATCATATAAATAAAAGAGAATCTCAGTGAAAGTATTGACTGTATTTGGTACCCGTCCTGAAGCCATCAAAATGGCTCCGCTGGTACATGCGCTGGCCGCAGATAACGCTTTTGAAGCAAAAGTCTGTGTCACCGCGCAACATCGTGAAATGCTGGATCAGGTCTTACACCTTTTTGAGATCACTCCTGATTATGATCTCAATATTATGCGCCCGGGGCAGGATTTAACGGATATCACCTGTCATATTCTTGAAGGTCTGAAACCGGTTTTTGCCGATTTTAAACCCGATGTCGTTCTGGTTCACGGCGACACGGCAACAACTATGGCGACCAGCCTGGCGGCGTTCTATCACCGCATCCCGGTCGGACATGTTGAAGCCGGTCTGCGTACCGGAAATCTCTACTCGCCGTGGCCGGAAGAGGCCAACCGGAAAATCGCCGGACATCTGGCGATGTATCATTTTGCACCCACCGAAAACTCACGTGAAAACTTACTGCGTGAGGGGATAAACGGCAGTCATATTTTTGTCACCGGTAATTCGGTGATTGATGCGTTGTTGTCTGTCCGTGACCGTATCCTGCAGGATAAAGATTTGCTGGATCAACTGGATGCGAAGTATCCGTTTATCGACAGCAGCAAAAAAATGATCCTTGTGACCGGTCACCGCCGTGAAAGTTTTGGTGATGGTTTTGAGCGGATTTGTCATGCGCTGGCCGAAATCGCCACTGCACATCCGGAAGTCCAGATTGTGTACCCTGTCCACCTCAACCCGAATGTGAGTGAACCGGTAAAACGTATTCTGCATGATATCAGCAACATTGTTTTAATCAGCCCGCAGGATTACCTTCCTTTTGTGTATCTTATGAACCATGCTTATATGATCCTGACCGACTCCGGTGGTATCCAGGAAGAAGCACCGTCATTAGGTAAACCGGTTCTGGTGATGCGTGACACCACCGAGCGCCCGGAAGCGGTTGACGCGGGTACTGTTCGTTTGGTCGGCACAGAAACCGACACTATCGTTCGCGAAGTAACACGATTGCTGACCGATCCGGCGGCTTATCATGAGATGAGCCGTTCACATAACCCGTACGGGGACGGAAAAGCGTGCCAGCGTATTCTTGAAGCATTGAAAAACAATCAGGTGACATTATGAGTTTTGAAACTATTTCTGTTGTCGGTCTGGGTTACATCGGTTTGCCAACAGCGGCAGCATTTGCTTCCCGTCAGAAAAAAGTAGTTGGTGTGGATGTGAACCAGCATGCGGTTGATACCATTAATCGTGGTGAAATTCATATCGTGGAGCCGGATTTAGGCGCCGTTGTGAAAACAGCCGTTGATGGCGGTTTTCTGAAAGCTTTTACCAAACCACAACCTGCGGATGCGTTCCTGATTGCAGTGCCGACCCCGTTTAAAGGGGATCATGAGCCGGATCTGATCTTTGTTCAGTCAGCGGCAGAATCTATTGCGCCGGTACTGAAAAAAGGGGATTTGGTTATCCTTGAATCCACCTCTCCGGTTGGTGCGACTGAGCAGATGGCAGAATGGCTGGCGGCAGCCCGCCCGGATCTGACTTTCCCTCAGCAAGCGGGTGAAGACGCGGATATTGATATTGCCTACTGCCCTGAGCGTGTATTGCCGGGTCAGGTAATGGTTGAACTGATTAAAAATGACCGTGTTGTCGGCGGCATGACAGCAAAATCGTCAAAACGCGCCAGCGACCTGTATTACATCTTCCTGGAAGGGGAGTGTGTAATCACTAACGCACGTACCGCTGAAATGTGCAAACTGACTGAAAACAGCTTCCGCGATGTTAATATTGCATTTGCCAATGAATTATCACTGATTTGTGCCGATCAGGGCATTAACGTCTGGGAACTAATCAGTCTGGCAAACCGCCATCCGCGTGTGAATATCTTACAGCCGGGCCCGGGTGTGGGCGGACACTGTATCGCAGTTGACCCGTGGTTTATCGTGGCGCAGAACCCGAAACAGGCGCGTCTGATCCATACCGCGCGTCTGGTTAACGATGGCAAACCACTGTGGGTTATCGACCAGGTGAAAGCCGCTGTTGCGGATTGCCTGACAGAAACCGGCAAACGCGCAAGTGAAGTGACCATTGCCTGCTTTGGTCTGGCATTTAAACCAAACATTGATGATTTACGTGAAAGCCCGGCCGTTCATGTTACTAAAATGGTGGCTGAGTGGCATGCAGGGAAAACCCTGGCGGTTGAACCGAATGTTCACGAACTGCCGAATAAGCTGAAAGGGCTGGCAGAGCTGACATCAATCGACAAAGCGATTGCTGACGCGGATATTATCTTGCTGCTCGTTGACCACACGCCATTCAGAAATATTCCGGGCAACCAACTGACACAGAAATGGATCATCGACACCAAAGGAGTATGGCGTTGAAACGCATTTTAGTGACAGGCGGAGCCGGTTTTATCGGCTCTGCTGTTGTTCGTCATATTATCCGTGATACGACTGACAGTGTTGTGGTGGTCGATAAACTGACCTACGCCGGGAACCTTGAGTCCCTGGCGCCGGTCGCTGATGATGCACGCTATGCCTTTGAACAGGTTGATATTTGCGACCGTGCGGCACTTGACCGCGTGTTTGCACAGTATCAGCCGGATGCGGTGATGCATCTGGCAGCTGAAAGTCATGTGGATCGCTCCATTGATGGTCCGGCTGATTTTATCGAAACCAACATTGTGGGCACTTACACACTGCTGGAGGCCGCCCGTCATTACTGGCAGGCTCTGGATGCAGAGAAAAAATCCGCTTTCCGTTTTCACCATATCTCCACTGATGAAGTGTATGGTGACCTGGAAGGACCGGATGGCTTTTTCACTGAAACCACACCGTATGCACCGAGCAGTCCGTATTCTGCATCCAAAGCGTCCAGTGACCATCTGGTGCGCGCCTGGCTGCGGACTTACGGCTTCCCGACCATTATTACCAACTGCTCAAATAATTACGGACCGTATCACTTTCCGGAAAAACTGATCCCGCTGGTGATCCTCAATGCGATTTCAGGCAAACCACTGCCGGTTTACGGCAAAGGCGAACAGATCCGCGACTGGTTGTTTGTGGATGACCATGCGCGTGCACTCTATACCGTTGTTATGCAGGCAAAAATTGGCGAAACCTATAATATCGGCGGTCATAATGAGCGCAAAAATATTCAGGTTGTCGAAACCATCTGTTCACTGCTGGAAGAGCTGTATCCTCAAAAGCCCGCCGGTGTTGCTCGGTACCGCGATTTAATCACTTATGTGACTGATCGCCCTGGTCATGACCTGCGCTATGCGATTGATGCTGACAAAATTGAGCGTGACCTTGGCTGGCGTCCGCAGGAAACCTTTGAGTCCGGGATACGCAAAACGGTGGAATGGTATCTGAATAATGAAACCTGGTGGCGCCGGGTGCAGAACGGCTCTTATGCCGGACAGCGCCTCGGGCTGGAAAGGGATAAGTAAGGGACTGATATGAAAGGCATTATTTTGGCTGGTGGCTCCGGCACACGGCTGCATCCTATCACCCGCGGGGTGTCGAAACAGCTGCTGCCGATTTACGACAAGCCGATGATCTATTATCCGCTGTCCGTGCTGATGCTCGCGGGGATCCGCGAAGTGCTGATTATTTCAACACCGGAAGACTTGCCGTCGTTCCGTCGTCTGCTGGGCAATGGTGATCAGTTCGGGATCTCGCTGAGTTATGCGGAACAGCCATCTCCGGATGGTCTGGCGCAGGCGTTTATCATCGGTGAAGAATTTATCGGTGATGATACTTGCAGCCTGGTGCTGGGTGATAACATCTTCTTTGGTCACGCGTTCAGTCCGAAACTGAAAACCGTTGCTGCCCGCACACAGGGCGCGACCGTCTTTGGTTATCAGGTTATGGATCCGGAACGTTTTGGTGTGGTGGAGTTTGATGATGAATTCCGCGCGCTCTCTATTGAAGAGAAACCGGCACAGCCAAAATCCAACTGGGCGGTAACCGGACTTTATTTTTATGATAATCAGGTGGTTGATATCGCGAAGCAGGTAAAACCTTCTGAGCGCGGCGAGCTGGAAATCACCAGCATCAACCAGATGTATCTGGAGCGCGGCGAACTGAATGTCGAGCTGCTGGGACGCGGGTTTGCGTGGCTGGATACCGGCACACACGACAGCCTGATTGAGGCCAGTACCTTTGTACAGACAGTCGAGAAGCGTCAGGGCTTTAAAATTGCCTGTCTGGAAGAGATTGCATGGCGCAACGGCTGGCTGAGTGATGAACAGGTGGCAGAGTCCGCCCGTCAGCTGGCGAAAACCGGTTATGGTCAGTATCTGAAGAATTTACTCCATGTCCGTCCGCGCCAGTATTGAGTCACTCGCGTGGGAAAGTGACTTTTTTGCCCTGAAAACGGCAAAACTGACGCTTTCCCGGGATGCAGTCCTCCTGACAGTCGCAGATTTCGCGCCGTATGACCTGGTGCAGGCAAAAATCACCACCGGCGACCTGAATGCTCTGGATGGTTTATCTGCACTGGGTTTTTCTTTAGCCGAAAGTGAAGTGGATTTCGCGCTGAAATTGCAGGCTGGCACAGAAAATGCAATGTCTTACAGACCGCTGTGTTATGCCGCCAGTGATGATATTGCGGTCATAAAAACAGCGGCGGCACAGGTTTTTGCACAGAGCCGCTTTCGTGCCCCCTGGTATCAGCCGGACGACAGCGCCCGGTTCTATGCAACCTGGGCGGAAAAAGCGGTACTGGGTACATTTGATAAAGATTGCCTGCTGGTTCGTAATGAAAAGAATGAAACAGCCGGGTTTGTGACACTACGCAAACCGGATGAACAGAGCGCCCGCATAGGTCTGCTGGCGGTGCTGCCGGGCAATCAGGGTCAGGGAATTGGCCTGAAATTAATGTCGGCGGCGCAACAGTGGTGTGCAGAACATCACTGCCGTGTATTACGGGTTGCAACACAGCTCAGTAATCTTGCGGCAATGCGCCTTTATACAAAAAGCGGCGGTACGATTGACAGTACAGCCTATTGGTTATACCGAGGATGCAATGATTCCATTTAATAAACCACCTGTAGTCGGCACAGAAGTTGGGTATATGCAGCAGGCCATGACCAGCGGCAAGTTGTGTGGTGACGGACAGTTCACCAAAAAATGTGAAGAATGGATGGAAAAACGGTTCGGCAGCGCCAAAGTCCTGCTGACACCATCCTGTACTGCATCATTGGAAATGGCAGCAATTCTGCTGGATATTCAGCCGGGTGATGAAATCATCATGCCGAGCTACACCTTTGTATCAACCTCGAACGCCTTTGTGCTGCGCGGCGCGAAAGTGGTATTTGTGGATATCCGCCCGGATACCATGAATATTGATGAAACCAAAATCGAAGCGGCAATCACAGATAAAACCAAAGCAATTGTGCCGGTGCATTATGCGGGCGTGGCCTGTGAAATGGACGCCATCATGGCACTGGCGAAGAAATATAACCTGTATGTGGTGGAAGATGCCGCACAGGGCGTGATGTCGACTTACAAAGGCCGCGCACTCGGGTCAATTGGTCATATCGGCTGTTACAGCTTCCATGAAACCAAAAACTATTCTTCCGGTGGCGAAGGCGGTGCAACGCTGATTAATGACCCGGCGATGATCCCGCGTGCAGAAATTATCCGCGAGAAAGGCACCAACCGCAGCCAGTTCTTCCGTGGTCAGGTGGATAAATATACCTGGCGTGATATCGGCTCCAGCTATCTGATGTCTGACTTACAGGCCGCTTATCTGTGGGCGCAACTGGAAGAAGCAGACAAAATCAATGAGCGTCGTCTGGCATTCTGGCAGATTTACTATGATGCCCTGACGCCGCTGGCGGAAGATGGTTTGCTTACATTGCCTGTTGTACCGGAAGGTATGGAGCAGAATGCGCATATGTTTTACATCAAACTGAAAGATGTGGAAGAGCGCACAGCATTCAATGAATTTATGAAATCACATGATGTATTGACGGTATTCCATTATGTGCCGCTGCACAGCTGTCCGGCAGGGGTGGAGTTCGGGCGCTTTAATGGTGAGGATATCTTTACCTCCCGTGAAAGTGATCGCCTGGTGCGCCTGCCGATGTTCTACAACATGAAAGAAGACGAGCAGCAAACTGTGATCCGTCTGATTAAGGATTTCTTCGCGTAATATGTCTTTAGCCAGAGCATCAATCTGGACGGCCGGCTCCACCCTGATCAAAATCGGGGCGGGGTTGTTAGTCGTCAAACTGCTGGCGCTGGCCTACGGCCCGTCCGGTATCGGGCAGGCGGGAAACTTCCGCCAGTTGGTTACGGTACTCGGTGTGTTGTCCGGTGCCGGTATTTTTAACGGCGTCACAAAATATATTGCCGAGCACCATGAGGACGCTGATAAGCGCCGGGCAATATTAGGCACGTCATCGACTATCATTCTTATTTTTTCGACCCTGCTGGCGATTGTATTTCTGCTATTCAGTGCGCAAATAAGTGTGCTGCTGTTCGGACACGATTCATATCGTGAAGTTATCGTTGCAGTGGCTTTTATTCAGATGGGAATTGGTTACGCTAACTATTTCCTTGCGATTTTAAAAGGTTACCGTGACGCCAGCGGCAATGCCCTTGCGATTGTGGCGGGCAGCCTGATTGGTGTGGCGGCGTATTATCTTTGCCTGCGTCTGTGGGGTTACGGCGGTGCACTGGCGGGGCTTGCGCTGGTGCCTGCACTGATTATCTTCCCTGCACTGATTATTATGCTGCGCCGTAAACGCTTCCCGTTGTCTGACCTGAAACCGGCCTGGGATCGCGCGATTGCTTCGCATCTGGGGAAATTTACCCTGATGGCGCTGATGACGGCGGTGACACTGCCGGTCGCCTATATTCTGATGCGAAACCTGCTGGCAGACCGCTACAGTTGGGATGCGGTAGGGATGTGGGTTGGCGTCACCAGTATTTCAGATGCGTATTTACAGTTTATTACCGCATCATTTTCTGTCTATTTGCTGCCGACACTGGCGCGTTTACAGGAAAAAACGGCGATCCGCCGCGAAATTATAAAATCGCTGAAATTTGTATTACCTGCTGTGGCTGTCGCAAGTTTTATGGTCTGGCTACTGCGGGATTTTGCTATCTGGTTGCTGTTTTCTGACGAATTTACCGGAATGCGTGAGCTGTTTGTCTGGCAGCTTACCGGTGATGTGCTGAAAGTGGGTGCATATGTGTTCGGATATCTGGTGATTGCCAAAGCCGCACTGCGGTTTTATATCCTCACTGAAGTGACGCAGTTTGCGTTACTGACGCTATCCGCGTACTGGCTTATCCCTGCACACGGTGCTGTCGGCGCGGCGCAGGCGTATATGGTGACCTATATTATCTACTTCCTTTTGTGTTGTAGCGTATTTCTGATCTATTGCAGGCGAGCATGATAACTTTAATTCACGTTTTAGGATCTGATATCCCGCACCATAACCAAACCGTGCTGCGCTTCTTCAATGATGTGCTGGCACCTGCACTGCCGCGTGATGAAATGCCGGAATTTATGGTCGTTTCCACAGCCGGACAGCTTCTGGCGCAATATCCCAACCTGGAACTGGATGTTTATCCGGATAAAAAAAGCCTGGCAAATGCGGTCACTGTAAAAGCGAAACGTGACCGGCAGTGCCGCTTTTTCTTTCACGGTCAGTTTAATGCCCTGATCTGGCTGGGATTACTGTTTGGAAAAATCAAACGTCATCAGTTTTTCTGGCACATCTGGGGGGCTGATTTATATGAAGATTCCTGTCAGCTTAAATTCAGACTGTTTTATCACCTGCGCCGCCTGGCTCAAAAACGTGTCGGGCATGTCTTCGGGACGCGCGGGGATTTAAATTATTTTGAACAGTTCCGTCCACAGGTACCGGGGGATTTACTCTATTTCCCGACCCGCATGGACCCGTCCCTGACGGTTTTAACACCGCCTGAACCACGCAGTGATGATAATGTCATGATCCTGCTGGGTAACTCGGGTGACAGCTCAAATCGTCATACAGAGGCGCTGACACGCATTCATGCGCAGTTCGGTGACAAGGTAAAGATTATTATTCCGATGGGATATCCGGAAAATAACAGCGCTTATATTGCCGAAGTTGAAGAGTTTGCAGAGAAACTGTTTTCTTCACAACAAGTTGACATTCTGAAAGATAAAATAGACTTTGATGTTTATCTCAATCAACTGAGACAGTGCGACCTCGGCTATTTTATCTTTAACCGTCAGCAGGGGATCGGCACACTTTGTCTGCTGATTCAGTTCGGTATTCCGTTTGTTATCAGCCGTCAGAACCCGTTCTGGCAGGATATGACAGAGCAGCAGGTACCGGTTCTGTTTTACGGTGATGAGCTGACTCCGGCTGTTGTAGCGCTGGCGCGTGAGCAACTGTTTGCGCTCAACCGTGAAAAAATCGCCTTTTTCAGCCCGAACTTTATTCAGGGCTGGGAGCGTGCGCTGACCCTTTCGCAGGAGAAAAAGTCATGAGTCAGTTTGATTTTATCGGGCTGTTTGCCGTCTGGTTTATCTCACTGATGTTCATCCTGCTGCTGACCTACCGTGAGTTCCGGCGGGTTCGTTTCAATTTTAATATCTTCTTTTCCCTGCTTTATCTGCTGACATTCTATTTTGGTTTCCCGTTTACGTTTACGCTGGTTTTTCAGTTTGATGTACAGGTGGTACCGGCTTCCTCGTTGTTGCAGGCATTGCTGGCATCAACCAGTTTCTATGCTATTTATTATGTGGCGTATAAAACCCGGTTACGCAAAACGCAATCAACGGGCAGCCGTCCGTTATTCAGCATGAATCAAACAGAAACAAACCTGACCTGGATGCTGCTGGCAGCGATTGCCATTGGTACTGCCGGAATTTTCTTTATGGAAAACGGGTTGCTGTTGTTCAAGCTGAAAACCTACAGCCAGATTTTCTCAAGCCAGGTCACCGGCGTGGCGCTAAAGCGCTTTTTCTATTTCTTCATTCCCGCCATGCTGGTGGTGTTCTTCCTGAAACCGACCTTTAACCGCTGGATTGGCTTCCTGATAGCGACAGTGGCATTCGGGATCATGACTTATATTATTGTCGGCGGAACCCGTGCCAATATCATTATTGCGTTCGCACTGTTCTTGTTTATCGGGATTGTCCGTGGCTGGATCTCTTTGTGGATGCTGGTCAGCGCCGGTGTGTTCGGTGTGGTGGGTATGTTCTGGCTGGCGCTCAAACGTTACAGTCTGGATGTCAGCGGCGCAGAAGCATTCTATACCTTCCTCTATCTGACCCGCGATACATTCTCGCCGTGGGAGAACCTCGGGCTGCTGCTGGATAACTACGACAAAATCGAGTTTCAGGGACTGGCGCCGATCATCCGTGATTTCTATGTCTTTATCCCGGGCTGGCTGTGGCCTGACCGGCCGGATACCGTACTGAATGCGGCAAACTATTTTACCTGGGAAGTACTGAATAACCATTCCGGGCTGGCGATTTCCCCGACACTGATAGGATCGCTGGTGGTCATGGGCGGGTTCTGGTTTATTCCGCTCGGCGCTGTGGTGGTCGGATTGATTATTAAATGGTTTGACTGGCTCTATGTTCAGGGGCAGCGGGAAACTAACCGTTACAAAGCGGCTATCCTGCATGCATTTTGTTTCGGGGCGATATTTAACATGATTGTACTGGCCCGCGAAGGAATGGACTCATTTGTTTCCCGCGTGGTGTTCTTCTGTCTTATTTTTGGTTTTTGTCTGGTGGTGGCGAAATTACTGTACTGGCTGTTCGAAGTGGCCGGGGTCATCCGTCATTATGTGATTTCACAGGGCAAACGCACCCGTCTTTCATCGTAAGGAATGAGTATGGAACCGTTATCAGCTGATGCCGGCAGTACGGAACAAATCCCGCAATACAGTATCCGTAATTACCCGATTCGGGGATTCCGCGATCAGGCACATTTTCTGAATCATTTGTTTGCGGACGGACAGATTAAATGCGGAACACTGGTGGCAATGAATGCCGAGAAAGTAATGACCGCAGAACAGGACGAGGCACTGAATACGCTGCTGAGCAATGCAGAGTATCTGTATGCTGACGGCATCAGTATTGTCCGTGCAATACGCCGTAAATATCCGCAGGCGGATGTTTCCCGTGTTGCCGGTGCTGATTTATGGGAAGCACTGATGGCGCGGGCCGGGCAGGAAAACACGCCTGTTTTTCTTGTTGGCGGTAAACCGGCGGTTCTGGCGGAAACAGAGGCTAAGCTGAAAGCGCAATGGAATGTGAATCTTGCCGGTACTCAGGATGGATATTTTACCCCGGAGCAGCGTGATGCACTGTTTGAGCGCATCCGTGACAGCGGGGCAAAGATTGTGACTGTCGCCATGGGATCGCCGAAACAGGAAATCTTTATGCGTGATTGCCGTAAGGTTTATCCGGATGCCCTTTATATGGGCGTAGGCGGTACCTACGACGTGTTTACCGGACATGTGAAGCGTGCACCTAAAGTATGGCAAAATATGGGGCTGGAATGGCTTTACCGCCTGTTATCGCAACCAACCCGCTTTCGCCGCCAGTTTAAATTGCTGAAATTTCTTGGTTATTATTACGGAAATAAACTGTAAACAGGGCATTTCAGGGGGCTTTTTGCGGAAAAATGCTCTCTTTCTCAGCGAAACGGATAAAGACTGAGCAAACGATACATTTGTGAAAAAAAGCACTGGACAGATAATAGAGAAATCCGTACTATTCTTTCCCGCAACGGCGTAAAGCGCCCGTAGCTCAGCTGGATAGAGCGCTGCCCTCCGGAGGCAGAGGTCTCAGGTTCGAATCCTGTCGGGCGCACCATTAAGTGTGCACAAGTTACGGATTAAGTATTTCGCTGTTGTAAGTAGTTGTAGTTTGTAGTAAAATGTTACGATGTGATGGTGGCTATAGCTCAGTTGGTAGAGCCCTGGATTGTGATTCCAGTCGTCGTGGGTTCGAGTCCCATTAGCCACCCCATTTTACATGTAGCATTGACTGTAGTGATGAACCTGCGAGGGTGGCGGAATTGGTAGACGCGCTAGCTTCAGGTGTTAGTGTTCTTACGGACGTGGGGGTTCAAGTCCCCCCCTTCGCACCATCATCATGAAAAGTCAGACTTTCGGCGAGTAGCGCAGCTTGGTAGCGCAACTGGTTTGGGACCAGTGGGTCGTAGGTTCGAATCCTATCTCGCCGACCATATTCAGAAAAAGCCCCGCTTATAGCGGGGCTTTTTCGTTTCTGCCGTTCTGTTATTTTTCATATTATTGCTTTCCCCTCTTTGTCTCTTCTGTTTAACTAATCCTGCTAATCCTGCTAATCCTGCTAATCCTGCTAATCCTGCTAATCCTGCTAATCCTGCTAATCCTGCTAATCCTGCTAATCCTGCTAATCCTGCTAATCCTGCTAATCCTGTTTATCTGACTATTTGTGGAAAAAAGGCTGGTGAATATCTTTTGTGTATTTAACGACTGAGTTATTTATATTGAAAATCAATTGGTTATATGGTTTGTGGGTATTTGGCGACAATAGGCATAATTCATGTCGTTAATATGAGACACTTAATCCATTGATTTATAATAAAAATAATATTGATATCAAAAAGCGTCTCAAAAAAGAGACAGTGTGGGCGGAATTGCACCGGTCATTTAACTCAGGGGAGTGGAGCAGAAAAAATAAACCCACGGGATCCGTGGGAAAATAAGGGGGCGTAATAGTTGGCACGGGTTGTGCATTACTCTGCGTGTAGATGCTCATCTCATTTCTTATGATTGCGAAAGCTTCATAAACCCGGAGATGATGCAGAGCTAGATTCGGTGCCTATTGTCCGGGTTATCGATGTAAAAGATCCCGAAATCTTTACATCAACAACAGGACGTAACGTTGAGTGAGGCACCACCCGTCTGTAGACCTGATTGTATTTTTATACACCTATCGTTTCACGATAGGTGTTTTTTTATGTCTTATTTTTGCCATCAATACATGATGCAGTCAATCTCTTTTAATGACGTATCAGTGTATAGTTAATGGTTCTCATCCGGCAGTGTCAGTGTGTCCAGCAGTGCATTGCGGCGGATCATTGCTGACTCTTCATATTTTTTTTGTTTATCCAGCACATCGGCAAGCCAGGCGGCATCATGTGTATCTCTGCGGGTATTCAGGGCGGATTTGAAGTATTGCTCCGCGTCTTCCCACCGGCCTTCCTGCATTGCCATTTGCCCCAATGTACTATTGAGCAACGGTTGTTTGCTGTCATCTTTTTGTAGCTGGTTCAGTATCTTACGGATAGCTTTCGGATTTTCTGTCCGGATGCGTGGCAGCAGTATCAACAGGCGGTCATCTTTCTGTCGTTTCAGCCCGTCAAGTATCACGGCTTCTGCATCACTCATATCATCACCAGCAATAAAGTGCTGTGCAGCGGCTACCGCCAGATCCGGATTATGACGCAGATGGCGGCTCAGATTTTTCCACCAGTGGCGCAGCGCATCACTGCCATCCTGATCGGCAACCTGCTGCATCATACCGAGCCAGGCGCGGGTTTCTGTCTGCTCAACCTGCTCATCAGTAAACTCACCCGATTTTTTCATTGCCGGCAAGATGGCAACCAGGGATTTCCAGGCACCGGAGCGTGCATAAACCTGCTCTGCCAGACGCAGTACTTCCGGATGGCGTGGGGCAATATCCAGCAGGTTATCAATTGCAGTGCGTGCTGCCGGAATTTCATTACGGGTCAGCAAAATACGTGCGCGGGTGATATCAACTGGTAACTGGTGATTTCCGGCCAGCTCTGCTGCCCGCTCAAGATACTGATTAGCGCGGATATTATCACTACGCTGTTGTGCTGCTTCTGCGGCGAGTAAATAGTTGACCAGCGGTTGTTCGGCATTATCTGCGCTGCGGCTGAGTAATTTTTCCACCTGACGGAAATCGCCTTCTGCCAGTTTAAGCAAGGCGTCATTGGTCAGGCTGCGGGCGCGGTTGCGTTTATGTCCGCCAAACCAGCCCAGAGTCCGGGAACTGCCGGTTCTCAGACGACGCCAGCACCAGCCGAGTAATATCAGCGCGGCCTGTAATCCGAGAAAGCAGATAACGAGTCCGGTGACACTGGTTTCAATGTCATAATCATCAGTCTGGATCAGCACATAGCCCTGATGTCCGGCGACCAGCGGTCCGATAATGATCCCCGCGATCAGGACAAGGAACAGAATAAAGAGTTTAAACATCCGTTATCCCTCCTGTTTTGGTGCTGCTTCCGGCTCAGCTGGTGCCGGCTCTGTGGGTACTGCCTGTGGTTCGGCAACAGGCGGTGGCGGAGCTTCATCATTGAGCAAACGGCGGATCCGCGTCTGTACCAGTTTATCCAGCAGTGGCTGGCTGGACAGGCTGTCCGGTATGCTCATGGCAACAGGCTGCGCGGCTAATTCATCAATTTCTTTCAGGAATGCGGTATTTTCCGGGTCATTATCCGCAAAATATGCACGAACCCAGGTGGAGACTGAATCCAGAGCCTGCTTGTAGCTCTCTTCCTGGTGACGTGGTACCGCCTGAGCGGCAATCAGTAACTGGGCGCGGATATTTTCACGGACATAAATATCCTGATTCGGTGCCAGCAGAGGTGCGGCGCTGCTGTCGCGACGGCGGATAGTAATAAAGTCACTCATAAAGCTCTGCCAGCTTTTGGTCAGGTTTGTCCGCCAGTCTGCAACGGATGATGTGATACCTTCGCTGTCGCTGCTGTCCATCGGCGCACCGTCACGGCTGCCGTCATCAATACGCAGGTTATCAACCTGATTTGCCAGTTGATTCAGGCGCAAAATGGTGCCATCAAAATCGATCTGGCTGACTGCTGATAGCGCAGTGATATCATTGCGCAGTGCGGTCCGGACATCCAGCAGACCGGGATCGTTCATTTCTGCCAGGCTGGCATCGGCATTTTTCAGTAATACCATGGCGGTGACAACATCCTGATCATTCCATAGCTTGCGTTCTGCCATTTTGACCAGAAAATCAGCCTGTGCTATCAGCCAGCTTTTTACATCTGCACTGGACAAGGCGCTGACACGGCTGCGCAGTAAATCCAGCTCATGTTTCAGTGTGACATCCTGTTGCTGATACTGAGCGCTGAGTGCTGATTGCTGAGTGATAAATTCCTGCATTTGTTTATGGCTTTGCAATTGTTCCTGCTGCAATTGCGCCATCTGTAATTTCAGCTGTGCATTTTCCGCTTCCAGCCTCTGTGACAGCGTTTGCGTATTGACCTGCGATGCGTACCATACACCGCCGCCGATCAGTAAAATAACGGCGAGTGCAACGGCACTGCGCAGAAAACCGGATTGTGGTTTTTTTTCTGCGGCAGAGGGTTCGGGCGGGATGTGTCCGCGCGTTGGTGCTTCCGGCTGTGCGGTCGTGCTGTTTTTAGCTGACGCCGCTTTTTCAGTGACGTTTTTTCCGGCAGATCTTTCCCGGGCTGCGGTTTGTTTATCCGCCTGCACCGTTGTATCAGATACAGCATCCTGTGTGTCAGGCGTATCAGCAGAACCGGTATTTTTTTCGTGTTCCGTCATAAATGGCGTCCCATATTGATTCATTGAAGAGCCTGAAGTAAGGCTTCATTGTCTGCGCTGCGGGCAATAATAATATGTTGCCAGCCCAGAGAGTGTGCAATCACCGCCAGTCTGTCACTGACAACGACTATCCGGCACTGAAATAACCAGCTGATATGTGCCGGCGGAATAAGTTGTCTGAGCAGTTGCAGCATTTCGCCGCTGGTGACCACCAGGGTGTTCACTTGTTGTTTTTGCCACCGCAGGGCGCACTCTCCGCCATCATACACAACAGGCTCACGGCGGTAACATTCGCAGTAATTTACGTCAGCACCGCGTTCGCGCAGGGTCTGAGCAAGATGCTCTCTGCCGCCGTTACCGCGCAGTAAAAGGATACGGTGTCCGGTCAGTGTCTGTAAATCCGGGCGGGTCAGCAGATGCTCACTGGTTTCGCCGCCGGACATAAACGCGGCGGATAATCCGGTCAGAGTCTGAAAATACTGTGCAGTTGACTGCCCGATACCATAATAGCAAAACTTATCAGACCACAGGTAATTCTGTTGAATCAGCTGCTCATTTGCGTGATAAACCGCATTCTTTGACAGCAGAAAAAGGGCATCACCGGGAGAAAGAGCCGCCATTTTTGTGGTCAGCAGCGGCAGTTCGTCTCCGGGTTGTATCCGGATAAGCGGGGCAAAAACAGCATTCTGCCCGCGCGCGCGCAGTGCGCTGACCAGGGTTTCACCCGCCGGGGAAGGGCGGGTGACCAGGATAGTCATGCAGGTGCATGCCCCTGATAAACCTCAGTCAGGATAGCCCGTGCGCCTTTATCCAGCAGCTCTTCTGCCAGAGAAACGCCGGCGGCGGTGGCCTCCTGCGGCGTACAAAGCCGCTCACCACGGATAACTTCACTGCCGTCCGGTGCGCCGACCAGCGCCCGTAGCCAGATATTATCACCCTGCCAGACTGCATAACTGCCTATTGGTACCTGACAGCCGCCTTCAAGGCGGGTATTCATCGCACGTTCCGCCCGGACACAGATATCTGTCGCATCATGATTGAGTGCGCTGAGCAGAGAACGGGTGTGTTCATCATCCAGACGGCACTCAATACCCACAGCACCCTGGCCGACTGCCGGGAGCGACTCTTCCGGTGATAATGCGCAGCGGATGCGGGCATCCAGTTTCAGGCGTTTCAGTCCGGCGGCGGCCAGGATAATGGCATCATATTCACCGTTATCCAGCTTACCCAGCCGCGTGCCCACATTACCGCGCAGGTCGCGGATCACCAGATCCGGGCGGCGTTCCCGTAACTGACACTGGCGACGCAGGCTGGAGGTACCGACAATGCTGCCGGGCGGTAATGCATCAACAGACGCGTACTGATTGGAAACAAAGGCATCGCGCGGATCTTCACGCTCACAAATAGTGACTAAACCCAGCCCGTCCGGGAAATCCACCGGGACATCTTTCATGGAATGCACGGCAATATCTGCCCGGTTTTCCAGTAATGCCATCTCCAGCTCTTTCACAAACAGACCTTTACCGCCCACTTTTGCCAGCGGCGTATCAAGAATAATGTCACCTTTGGTCACCATCGGGACCAGTTCGACATGCAGCCCCGGATGCCGCTTTTCAAGCGCCTGTTTAACAAATTCGGCCTGCCAGAGAGCGAGCGGGCTTTGACGGGTAGCGATGCGCAACAGTTGATTGGTCATGATAATTATCTGGGATCCTTGTCTTTTTATCCGGATTTCTGGTGTGAAGGGTAACCGGAAAAATAAGAAAAACTGCCCTTGTTTTATCATTTTGCTGATTATTTTTCCAGTTATGTGACGAGATCTGCCCGGCAGATAAGGCTGAAAAATGACGAATTTTATTATCAGGTGGCAGGAGTATGTCAGGAGGTGATTAAAATATATTTTAAATAATGAAATTAATTTGTAGTTCTGGTAATTAATTAAATCCTTTCAATTTAAATAACTAATTAATTGTATTATTAAAATAAGTGAAATAGACATACAGGGATACGTGATGTTACTTTTTTGGTTAAAAAGAATACAGACTGATGCCCGCGCAAGATTTACGGATTATTTCCTTACACTATTTGTGTGTATCATGATAATTTTTATAGAAAATAGAGTATTTACAACTATTTATATCCGGATTGATGACTTTGGGTAATCGTGCCTTTTTTAGTCTCATGCTTTACCCTTTGCCCTGAAGGTGTTAGATTGATCACGTTTCCGGCAATTTAACATTGATTCCAATTCTTATCATTTTCAGCGTCATCATTAGTCTGTATTCATTTGCACATAAAGCCGGGCATCAGGTCATTTCCAGTTACATGAAATAAAATCAGGCGAACCCTTTGTATCTCTATATTGAAACTCTCAAGCAGCGTTTGGATGCAATAAATCAGCTCAGGTCAGAGCGCGCGACCATCGGGATGAGTCGGGCGTTTACAGAAGTGTATGGCTTGTTGCCCGTATTGTTGCATCATCACCATCCTGATATGCCGGGCTATGTACAGGGTAGCGTGCCGCATGGCGTCTGTTTCTGGGCATCTGACGATTTTCAGACTGACTGGATGAGTGATTTTTCCCGTCAGCATGGTGAATGCAAGCCGTGCAATGCCAACGGCGAACTGCCGATCACCGGCATCTACTCTATGGGCAGTACCTCCTCTGTCGGTCAGAGCCATTCGTCTGATCTGGATATCTGGGTTTGTCACCAGTCCTGGCTTGATAATGATGAAAAACAGAATTTACAGCGCAAATGCACATTGATTGAAGAGTGGGCTGCGGGTAAAGGGATTGATGTCACATTCTTTCTGATCGACGAAAACCGTTTCCGTCATAATGCCAGCGGCAGCCTGAACGGCGAAGACTGCGGCTCGACCCAGCATATTTTACTGCTTGATGAATTTTACCGCACTGCTGTGCGGATGGCCGGTAAGCGCCTGCTGTGGACGATGGTACCGGCAGAAGAAGAACATCACTACGATGAATATGTGATGTCACTTTATGCGCAGGGTGTATTAACCCCGAATGAATGGCTGGATTTGGGCGGATTGGGTGAATTATCAGCAGAAGAGTACTTTGGTGCCAGTTTGTGGCAACTGTATAAAAGTGTTGATTCACCGTATAAAGCCGTTATCAAAAGTTTACTGCTGGAAGCTTACTCGTGGGATTACCCGAACGGGCAGCTTCTGGCTACAGAGTTTAAGAAACATCTTCATGCCGGTGAGATAGTTCATTACGGACTGGATGCCTACTGTATGCTGCTTGATCGCATCACGCGTTATCTGAAAGCGATTAATGATGAAACCCGCCTCGATTTAATCCGCCGCTGCTTTTACCTGAAAATCTGTGAAAAACCGCCTGCCGGAGTCAGTGAACGCGCATCCGGCGGCTGGCGCTGCCAGGTGCTGGCGGAGATGGTTACCGCATGGGGATGGTCACCGGAACGTCTGGCGGTACTTGATCGCCGTAATGACTGGAAGATTGAGCAGGTGCGCGATGCGCACAATGAGTTGCT
Organism: Morganella psychrotolerans; assembly: GCF_965118875.1. Taxonomy (GTDB): domain Bacteria; phylum Pseudomonadota; class Gammaproteobacteria; order Enterobacterales; family Enterobacteriaceae; genus Morganella; species Morganella psychrotolerans_C. The sequence continues at coordinate 363,656 of NZ_CBCPJD010000004.1, read as the reverse complement.
CGACACCATGATGCAAAGCTATCGTAACCTGATCCGTTTTGCGCGGCGCAACAATCTGAGTGTCAGCGCCAGCCCGCAGGATATCGGCGTTCTGACCCGGAAACTGTATGCTGCATTTGAAGCACTGCCGGGGAAAGTGACCCTGGTGAATCCGCAGATTTCGCCGGATCTGTCAGAAGAGAATCTGACCTTTATTTATGTTCCTCAGGGGCGCGCCAACCGCAGCGGATGGTATCTGTATAATCAGGCGCCGACCATTCATACTATTATTGGTCACCAGCCGCTTGAATATAACCGCTACCTGAATAAGCTTGTTTCGTGGACCTACTTTAACGGGCTGCTGACAGACAAAACCCGTGTGTATATTCATAACGGTAAATCTCACTGTGATGAACAAAAATTGCATGAACTGGTGCATGATGTTTCACAGAATTTCCCTATCAGCCTGCCGGCACCGACCCCGCGTGCGCTTTACAGTCCGTGTGAAATCCGTCATCTGGCGATTATCGTCAATCTGGAGCAGGATCCGACGGCTGATTTTGCGCAGCAGGTTGTTCATTTTGATATGAGCAAACCTGATGTATTCAGTTTCGGTCAGGATCAAAAGTGCCTGGTCGGCAGTATTGATTTGCTTTACCGCAACTCATGGAACGAAGTCCGGACACTGCATTTCAGCGGCGAACAGTCGGTGCTGGAAGCCATCAAAACGATTTTGGGTAAGATGCACCAGGATGCCGCACCGCCATCAGGCGTGGAGGTTTTCTGTTACAGTCGTCATCTGCGCGGGCTTATCCGTACCCGTATTCAGCAACTGGTTTCTGAGTGTATTGAGCTGCGCTTAACCACTAACCGCCAGGACCCGGGCCGCTTCAAGGCACTGCGTCTTGCCGGTCAGACATGGGGATTGTTCTTTGAACGTCTGAATGTCTCAGTACAGAAACTGGAAAATGCTGTCGAATTTTACGGCGCTATCTCCAATAACAAACTGCGTGGATTTCCGGTAAAAATCAGTACGGAAACCGGGCATCTGCCTGATGTGGTGGATGGCTATGCGAGTGAGGGGATTATCCAGTTTTTCTTTGAAAACCGTGATGATAACGGCTTTAATATTTACGTGTTGGATGAATCAAACCGCGTGGAGATTTATTCAGGTTGCGAAGGTAGTAAAGATGATCTCGTCCGTGATGTCAGTCGTTTTTACTCGTCTTCCCACGACCGTTTTACTTACGGCTCCAGCTTTATCAATTTCAATCTGCCGCAGTTTTATCAGATTCTGAAAACAGACGGGAAAACACAGGTGAAACCTTTTCACGGTAATGTATTTTCGCATCTGGCGGTTGAAGAGCGCGGTGATACCCTGTATTCGGATTTTCACACTGAGATAGCACCACTTCAGTATCAGGCCGCCGGGCAGCGCGGCTGATGTTTGTGCGCGGCACAGGTTTGTATCATCAGCCTGTGCCGTCAGTCTGTCATGCCTGAGGGTGTCAGAAGCTGAATGCTTCACTACTCTGTTCGCTGACCGCCTCTGACAGCATGGTAAAAAACTCCCCGCCGCTGCGATCACAAATCCATTTATCTGATTTCAGACTAAAGTGATAGCCGCCGTTACGGGCTGCCAGCCAGATCTGATGAAATGCTTCCTGCCGGTTAATAATAATTTTTGAGCCATTTTCAAAGCTCAGAGTCATTACGCCGCCATTGGTTTCGCAGTCAATATCAGCGTCGCCATCGTAATTATCTAATTTATCTTCAATATTCTGCATCAGAACATCGGCTGTCTGGTGAAATTCTGTATCGTTCATCGTCATTTCCTATTTGCTTTTCGACATCTAACTGCGATTATAGAGGGTATTGACCGATGATTAACAGGCATGACTATAAATGAAGAAAAAAATGATCTGTGCGGCATCCGCTGTGATGCTGCTGACCTTGTCCGGCTGTGGACTGAAAGGCCCGCTTTACTTCCCGCCGGCAGAGCCTGCCGCGGCGAAAAGTGCCCCTGCGGATAACGCAGATGTACCGCCGGCTGTACAAAAGAATAAAGCGGCTGAAACCGGCAGCACGAAATAACAGTGACCGGACAGCCACCGGATAATTTCCCCGGTTACTGACGCATACACAGGATCTGAACATGCAGTTCACCAAAATGCACGGTCTGGGCAATGATTTTATGGTGGTGGATGCCATCACCCAGAATATCTATTTTTCACCGGAGCTTATCTGCCGCCTGGCAGACCGGCACACCGGCGTTGGTTTTGATCAACTGCTGGTGGTTGAAGCACCTTATGATCCGGAACTGGATTTTCACTACCGTATTTTTAATGCAGACGGCAGCGAAGTTGCCCAGTGCGGTAACGGCGCGCGCTGTTTCGCCCGGTTTGTCCGCCTGAAAGGGTTGAGTAATAAACGGGATATCCGGGTCAGCACACAGTCAGGGCGGATGGTGCTCAGTCTTACGGATGATGACAATGTCCGGGTGAATATGGGCATACCGGAGTTTGATCCTGCACTGGTGCCGTTCCGGGCGGTGAAAGAAGAAAAAACCTATATTATCCGCGCAGCAGAGCGCACGGTTTTGTGTGGCGTGGTATCCATGGGCAATCCGCACTGTGTTATCCAGGTGGAAAATACAGAGGTAGCGGAAGTGGATGTGATAGGCCCTGTGCTGGAAAGCCACGAGCGTTTTCCGGAGCGGGTGAATATCGGATTTATGCAGATACTCGCGCCCGATCACCTGCGTCTGCGGGTTTATGAGCGCGGTGTGGGTGAAACACGGGCCTGCGGAAGCGGTGCCTGTGCGGCAGTGGCTGTCGGTATCCGTCAGGGATTACTGTCGGACAATGTCCGGGTTGATTTGCCGGGCGGACGCCTGTTTATCAGTTGGGAAGGCGAGGGAAAACCGCTGTTTATGACCGGTCCCGCCACCCATGTATTTGATGGTGTTATCCATCTTTAAATGTCATAAAGAGGATGAATATCGATGGACAGTCTACAGGATACGGCTGCCACGCAGGCTGAACGTCTGTGTGAACCGGATGATGCCGCCGTTCTCGCTTACCTGAAAGCACACCCGGATTTCTTTATCCGCAATGCCTCACAGATTGCAGAAATGACTATCCCGCATCCGGTAAAAGGAGCGGTTTCTTTGGTTGAATGGCAACTGGGGCGTCAGCGTAACCGGATTGATACTCTGACGGATGACCTGGCTCAGCTGATGATGGCGGCCGGGGAAAATGAACAACTGTTCTCGCGTCTTCTCAAACTACTGGCTTCTCTTTCTGCTGCCACATCACTTGATGATTTTTCCGACCGTCTGAATATCTGGGCAAAGAGTCTGAAACTCAGTCATGCGCGGATCCGTCTGTTTTCAGATTGCTGGCGTCTGGGTGCGCCGTTCCGTAATCAGGAACTGGCACTGTCCCGCTCACATTTTGAAACGATGCGACTTTCCCGCTTTGGTGATCGCAACCACTTTCTCGGTCGTCTGACCGCACCTGAAATTCAGCTGCTGCTGCCGGACAGTGCATTTGTCGGTTCAGCGGCGGTATCCCTGCTCGGCGCACAACATGATCTCGGTGTGGTGGTATTCGTCAGCCGTGATAAAGAGCATTACCATAACGGTATGGGAACGGCGATGCTGGATCAGGTTGCGTATTTTCTGCCGCAATTGCTGCAACGCTGGGCAGAACTGGCATGACCGGCACACCAACAGAACAATTGCTTGTACCCGTGGAGCAGTTTTTGCAATATCTGCGGGTTGAGCGCCGGTTAAGTCCGGTGACTATCACAAACTACCGGCGGCAGCTCACGACACTTGCCGGGATGATGATCAGCAGCAAAATCACAGACTGGGCGCAACTCGAACCGGCAACCGTCCGGATGCTGGCGGCAAAAAGCCGCCGCACAGGTTTACAGCCGGCAAGTCTGGCCCTGCGCCTCTCTTCCCTGCGCTCATTTCTGGACTGGCGGGTTAGTTGCGGTGAGATGTCCGCGAACCCCGCAAAAGCCGTCAGCGCCCCGAAACAGGGGCGTCATCTGCCGAAAAATATGGATGTCGATGATATCACCCGCCTGATGGATATAGAAAGCAATGATCCGCTGACCGTACGTGACCGTACCATGCTGGAAGTGATGTACGGTGCGGGATTGCGACTGTCTGAGCTGGTCGGGCTGAATACAGGTGATATCGACCTGGCAGGTGGTGAGGTGCGGGTGCTGGGGAAAGGCAGTAAAGAGCGCAAAGTCCCGCTCGGGCGGATGGCTGTCAGTTGCCTGGAGCGCTGGCTGGAATTGCGCGAATTGTATGACCCGGACTCCACGGCAATATTTATCTCCACCAAAAGCGGCAAACGGATTTCCGGACGCAATGTGCAGAAACGTTTTGAATACTGGGGTATGCATCAGGGGCTGAACAGCCATCTTAATCCGCATAAACTGCGTCATTCATTTGCGACACATATTCTGGAATCGAGCGGCGACCTGCGCGCGGTACAGGAATTGCTGGGGCACGCGAATCTGTCCACCACACAAATTTATACCCATCTGGACTTTCAGCATCTTGCTAATGTGTATGATGTTGCACATCCGCGCGCCAAACGAGGAAAACCCTGATGCGTTTTTACCGCCCCCTTTTACCTGTCCGCGCCATGACCTTTGATCTTGACGATACGCTGTATGATAATCGTCCGGTGATGGATAAAACGGAAGAGGCAGTAATTGCATTTATTCGTCAGTATGACCCGCGTTTCAGTGAGTTACCTGCGGATTATATTACTGTCTTCCGTAACCGGGTACGCCGGCAGCATCCGGATATTTATCATGATGTCAGCCGCTGGCGTATGCTCTCCTGGCGCTCCTTCTTTCTGCATTACGGCTATACCGCTGCACTGGCACAGACCGGTACGGATGCTGTTATGGATCATTTTGCACAGTGGCGCAGCCGTATTGATATACCGCAATCCACTCATGACACCCTCGCTTTGCTGGCTGAAAAAATTCCGCTGGCGGCGATCACCAACGGTAACATGGAGCCGGAAAAGTGCGGACTGGCGGACTATTTCACCTTTATCCTCAGAGCCGGTGCTGACGGACGCTCAAAACCCTTCTGTGATATGTATCAGACTGCCGCAGAGCGTCTGATGCTACCGCCCGCCAATATCCTGCATGTCGGTGATAATCTGAATACGGATGTGGAAGGCGCACTGCGCAGCGGAATGCAGACCTGCTGGATAAATCTTGACGGACGCGATGTTTATCATGATGCCGAAACCCGCCTTTTACCGCATATTGAAATTACACAGTTGGATTCTTTAGTCGGACTGTTATAATTTTATCTGTATAAAAAAACAGTCCTCTCGGGCATAACACAGCCGGGGAGGCGCTCTTTCTCTTGCGGCGACAGCCGAACAACCATTGATGGAAATTATGGACGTCTCTTATCTGCTTGAAGGCCTGAATGATAAACAGCGTGATGCGGTGGCAGCACCCCGCTCAAACATGCTGATTCTGGCGGGGGCCGGGTCCGGAAAAACCCGGGTACTGGTTCACCGTATCGCCTGGCTGATGGCGGTGGAGAACGCATCTCCTTTTTCCATTATGTCGGTCACGTTTACCAACAAGGCGGCGGCAGAGATGCGCCACCGTGTTGAGGGATTGGTCGGTACCAGCGAGGGTGGCATGTGGATTGGTACGTTCCACGGCCTGGCGCATCGCTTGTTACGGGCGCACCATCTTGACGCCGGGCTGCCGCAGGATTTTCAGATCCTCGACAGCGACGACCAGATCCGCCTGATCCGCCGCCTGATAAAAGCCATGAATCTCGATGAAAAACAGTGGCCGGCCAAACAAGGCTCCTGGTACATCAACGGGAAAAAAGACGAAGGTCTTCGTCCGCAACATATTGAAAGTTATGGTAATCCGATAGAAGCTACCTGGCTGAAGGTTTATCAGGCTTATCAGGAGGCGTGTGATCGTGCCGGGTTGGTGGATTTTGCCGAATTACTGCTGCGCGCCCACGAATTGTGGCTGAATAAACCGGTCATTTTGCAGCACTACCGTGACCGTTTTACCAATATTCTGGTGGATGAGTTCCAGGACACCAATAGTATTCAGTATGCCTGGATCAGAATGCTGGCGGGCGATACCGGCAAAGTGATGATTGTCGGGGATGATGATCAGTCAATCTATGGCTGGCGCGGGGCGCAGGTTGAAAACATTCAGCACTTCCTCAACGATTTCCCGGGAGCGACCACTATCCGCCTGGAGCAGAATTACCGCTCCACTAATAATATCCTGAAAGCAGCGAATGCTCTGATTTCTCACAATAGTGACCGGCTGGGGAAAAATCTCTGGACGGAGGGCGAAGATGGCGAGCTGATTTCACTTTACTGTGCGTTTAATGATCTGGATGAAGCCCGTTATGTGGTGAGCCGGATCAAACAGTGGCATGAAAACGGCGGAGCACTGGCAGATTGCGCAATTTTGTACCGCAGTAATGCCCAGTCCCGTCAGCAGGAGGAGGCGCTGTTACAGGCGGCAATGCCGTACCGCATATACGGCGGTCAGCGCTTTTTTGAACGCCAGGAAATCAAAGATGCTCTTGCGTATCTGCGCCTGATGTCCAATCGCCATGATGATGCGGCTTTTGAGCGCGTGGTGAATACGCCGACCCGTGGTATCGGCGACCGCACACTGGATGTGGTACGCCAGACCGCCCGTGAGCGGCAGCTTACTCTCTGGGACAGCTGTGGTGCCCTGCTGGAAGAGCGGGCGCTGGCAGGTCGTGCAGCATCCGCACTGGGACGTTTTATTGAGCTGATTAACCTGCTGGCACAGGAAACGGATGGGCTGCCGCTGCATGTGCAGACTGACCGTGTGATCCGCGATTCCGGTCTGCGTGCGCATTATGAGCAGGAAAAAGGCGAAAAGGCCCAGGCGCGTATCGAAAACTTAGAAGAGCTGGTGACAGCAACCAATCAGTTCAGTTATCAGGATGCTGATGAAGGAATGACACCGCTTCAGGCATTCTTGTCTCACGCGGCGCTGGAGTCCGGCGAAAGCCAGGCAGATGCTTATCAGGACGCGGTTCAGCTGATGACACTGCATTCGGCAAAAGGGCTGGAGTTCCCGCAGGTCTTTATCGTCGGTGTCGAAGAGGGCATGTTCCCGGGCATGATGTCGATGGAAGAGAGCGGGCGTCTGGAAGAAGAGCGGCGTCTCGCGTATGTCGGCGTGACGCGTGCCATGAAGAAACTGACCCTGACGTATGCGGAAACCCGCCGTCTGTACGGCAAAGAAGTGTATCACCGCCCGTCACGGTTTATCGGCGAATTGCCGCCGGAATGTGTGGAAGAGGTGCGCCTGCGTGCCACAGTTTCCCGTCCGGTAAATCATCAGCGGCTCGGTACGCCAATCACCACGAATGACAGCGGTTATACTCTCGGACAACGTGTCCGCCATGATAAGTTCGGTGAAGGTACCATCATCAATATGGAAGGCAGCGGCGAGCACAGCCGCCTGCAAATTGCGTTTCAGGGCGAGGGGATCAAATGGCTGGTCGCCTCTTATGCAAAACTCGTAAAACCCTGATTACCGGCAGAGAAGCGGTGTCAATTCGCGAATAAGCGGTTGACACCCTTTTTCATCTGCGCATACCATGCGCACACTTTTTCTTTTCCCGATGCTCCCGGAGGCCACACACTATGCTGAGCGCATTTAGAGTTGATAATAAGCGTTTACACCGTCTTGATTTAGAAGAGGGTGATACCCTTGCTGATGCGCTGTGGGTGGATGTTTCCGAACCGGAAGAGAGCGAACGTGCCTTTATCCAGGCACAGTTAAACCAGGAGCTGGCGACCAGCCCGGAGCTGGATGATATCGAAGCCTCCGCCCGTTTCTTTGAAGATGATGACGGTCTGCATGTTCACTCCTTTTTCTATTACGAGGATGCGGACGATCACGCCGGAAACTCCACTGTGGCATTTACCCTGCGCGACGGGCGTTTATATACCCTGCGGGAACGTGAACTGCCGGCGTTTCGTCTTTACCGTATGCGCGCCCGCAAGCAAACCATGCTGGACGGCAACGGATATGAAATTCTGCTGGATTTGTTTGAAACCAAAATCGAGCAGCTCGCAGATGTGATTGAAAATATCTACAGTGAACTGGAATCCCTCAGCCGCGCCATTATGAAAGGCAAGCAGGATGACGCGTTTGATAAGGCGTTGTCTAATCTGGCAGAGCAGGAAGATATCGGCTGGAAAGTGCGTTTGTGTCTGATGGATACACAGCGCGCACTGAACTTTTTAGTCCGCCGCACACGTCTGCCGGTTAATCAGCTGGAGCAGGCGCGCGAGATTCTGCGCGATATTGAATCCCTGCTGCCGCACAATGAATCGCTCTTTCAGAAGGTAAACTTCCTGATGCAGGCGGCGATGGGCTTTATGAATATTGAGCAAAGCCGCATCATCAAAATTTTCTCCGTGGTATCAGTGGTATTCCTGCCGCCGACACTGGTTGCTTCCAGCTACGGGATGAACTTTAAGTTTATGCCTGAACTGGACTGGTCGATGGGCTATCCGGCGGCTATCGGGATTATGTTTGTGGCAGCACTCGCACCGTATCTCTATTTCAAACGCAAAAACTGGCTGTAAGCGGATATCAGAAGAAGGTAAATGATATGCCCTTTGCAATCAGCATATAAAGGGCAGTCCAGACCCCGGCGGAGAGCAGGCAGGTAAACAGCACCCGCGTGTGGGAAAAACGCAGTAATCCGGCCGCCATCGGGATCAGATAGCGCAGTACGGCAATAAATCGTGACGTGAATAAAATAACCAATCCACTGTTTTGTAAGCGATTTTGTGCTTTCCCGAGCGCGACATGATATTTCGCCATCAGACCGGGGAAATAGTTACGGGTGATGATAATTCTGCCGAGATAGTATGAAAGCAGTGAGCCACCGGTGGCGCCCAGAGTGATGACCAGCCAGATAATCACAACCGGAACGACAGGAAATGCCAGTGTGACGACCGTCATCAGCATCACGGACGCGGGCGGCAATACTGAAGACAAAATGATGGTCGATTTGCTCAGCGCGATAAAAAACAGGATTAATAACAGCCAGACAGGATGGCTGTGCAATATCGCCAGATGACTATGTATCCATTCCATGAGCCTGCCTCCCCGGATTTTACTGATTGGCGCACCAAACCATACTAACAGGTATCAGCGCGGCATAATAAATTACGCTTTTTTGTAGCGGTGCCGCTGGGTATAGAGTGCATCCAGTGTGAAAACAATCAGACCCGCCCAGATAAAGGCAAATGTGATTAACCGCTCTGTTGAAATCGCCTCACCGTATACCATTGTTGCCAGAACAAACATCAGTGTCGGCCCGATATACTGGAAAAAGCCCAGCGTAGAGAGGCGCAGATGATTAGCTGCTTCTGTAAACAGCAGCAGTGGCACGGTCGTGATAATACCGGCGGCAATCAGCAGCAGGTTCAGTGTCAGCGGATTGAGCGTCATATTGCTGGTGGCGCTGTCAGTGAAGAAAAGCAGATAAACACAGGCTACCGGCAGCAGCCACAGAGTTTCAATCAGCATACCGCCTTGTGCATCCACGCCCAGTTTTTTACGCAGCAAACCATACACACCGAATGTCATTGCCAGGCTCAGCCCGATGACCGGCACCGTACCGAACTGCCAGAGCTGGATAAGCACGCCGGTGCAGGCCAGAGAAACAGCAAACCATTGCAGACGACGGAAGCGTTCGCCCAGGAAAAGCATCCCGAACAGCACGTTGACCAGTGGATTAATAAAGTATCCCAGGCTGGCTTCCAGCATATGATCATGGTTCACCGCCCAGATATAAATCAGCCAGTTCGACGCAATGGTACAGGCGGTAACCGCGAGTATCAGCAGTTTTTTCGGCTGACTCAAAATCAGGCGGATGCGCGGCCACTGGCGTGACACCGTGATAAGCAGGATCATAAAGAAGAATGACCAGATTATCCTGTGTGTCAGGATCTCATCTGCGGGGACTTCTTTGATCATTTTGAAATAAACCGGGGCTATTCCCCAGATAAAGTAAGCGCCGAGAGCACAAAGGACGCCTTTTACTGTCTGTTGCTGGCTCATGATAGTCCAAGTCTGAATAAAAAAGAGAGAAAACGGCCTTTTGGGATGATTACATTTGTATTGAAATTAGATTGTTATCATATAATTAATCACGTAACTAATTATAAGTAAAGTGTGATCATCTGCGGAATATTTCACCGGTCAAAGAGACGTTAAAAAGATGTGAAAGTTTAACGTGCATCACAAAAATACACCAGCAGGGACGCAGAAAAAAGATTCGGTGCAGATCGAATATCTGTTCCGGATGTGCGGATACTCTGTTATCTGATGTCAATCTGAGCTAGCATAGGAACATCTTTTCACCGGCAGAATGCATTGCCAGGATTTCTACTTCACCTGAGGAGCTGCGTGTCTACCGCTGAAGTTATCAACACCCTGCCCGATGCTGACGCTCTCCTGCGCCAGGTCTTTGGTTATCAGCAATTCCGTGCCGGTCAGTCCGATATTATCGCGACCATTACCGCCGGACGGGATTGCCTGGTTGTAATGCCGACGGGCGGAGGTAAATCACTCTGTTATCAGATACCTGCACTGATGTTGCCGGGGCTGACAGTAGTAATTTCTCCTCTTATCTCCCTGATGAAAGATCAGGTTGATCAACTGCGCCTGCTCGGCGTGGAAGCCGGATATCTGAACTCAGCGCAGACACCACAGCAGCAGCAACAGGTCATCGAAGGTTGTCAGAGCAACCGTATCCGGATGCTTTATGTGGCGCCGGAACGCCTGCGGATGGGCAGTTTTCTTCAGCAGTTACAGCGCTGGCAGCCATCACTTCTGGCGGTGGATGAAGCCCACTGTATCTCACAATGGGGGCATGATTTCCGCCCTGAATACAGCGCTATCGGCGAACTTCGCCAGTATCTGCCTGATTTACCGATCATTGCACTGACCGCCACGGCGGATGACACCACGCGCACGGATATCAGCGCGCGTCTGCGGCTCAATGACCCGCTTATCCACATCAGCAGCTTTGACCGCCCGAATATCCGCTACACGCTGGTGGAAAAATACAAACCCTTTGATCAGCTCTGGATGTTTGTCCGGGGTCAGAAAGGTCAGTGCGGTATTATTTACTGTAACAGCCGCAATAAAGTCGAAGATGTTGCTGCGCGCCTGCAAAAGCGAGGGCTGAGTGTTGCGGCGTATCATGCCGGACTGGAGAATTCACAGCGCGAATCGGTTCAGGATGCATTTCTTAAAGACAACTTACAGGTTGTTGTTGCGACCGTCGCGTTCGGAATGGGAATTAATAAATCCAACGTCCGGTTTGTGGTGCACTTTGATATCCCGCGCAATATTGAATCTTATTATCAGGAAACTGGTCGTGCCGGACGTGACGGCGTCAGCGCCGAAGCGGTTCTGTTTTATGACCCTGCTGATATGGCATGGCTGCGCCGCTGTCTGGATGAAAAACCGGCCGGTCCGCAAAAAGATATCGAACAGCACAAGCTGAATGCGATGGGCGCGTTTGCGCAGGCACAAACCTGCCGCCGTCTGGTGCTGCTGAACTATTTCGGCGAAAACCGCCAGACGGCCTGCGGTAACTGTGATATCTGCCTTGATCCGCCAAAACAGTATGACGGATTGCTTGAAGCACAGCAGGCGCTTTCCTGTATTTACCGTGTCGGGCAGCGCTTCGGACTGGGGTATATTGTGGATGTGTTGCGCGGCTCGAATAACCAGCGGATCCGCGAATACGGGCACGATAAGCTTTCTGTTTACGGGATAGGCAAAGACAAAAGTCAGGAACATTGGGTCAGTGTTCTGCGCCAGATGATACATTTAGGGCTGATAACGCAAAACATTGCTAATTATTCTGCATTACAATTAACTGAATCCGCCCGTCCGGTTCTGCGGAGCGAATTGCCGCTGCAACTGGCGGTTCCGCGAATTCAGAATGTAAAACCCCGGCAGACAGCGCGCACCTACGGCGGCAATTATGATAAAAAGCTGTTTGCTAAACTGCGTAAGCTGCGCAAATCCATTGCAGATGAAGATAATATTCCGCCATTTGTGGTCTTCAATGATGCCACGTTAATTGAGATGGCGGAGCAGTGCCCTGTCAAAGCACATGATTTACTCTTGATAAATGGTGTCGGAGAGCGGAAACTGGAACGATTCGGCAATGCGTTTATGGCCCTGATCCGGGAGCATCTTACCGGAACCGATGACTAAAGGAGTACTCTATGCTGTCACCGGATAGCCTGAAAGCAGCCTGGCTGGAACGCGAGGCGCAATACTCTGCCTTTGTGAACGGCCCGTTACTTGATTTCTGGAACCAGCGGGATGAGCGTACTTTTCAGGGCGCGGACGATATCACTATCCGCTATGTGCAGTTTACCCGTCCCGCACACACTAAAGTGCTGGTTATCAGCTCCGGCCGGGGCGAAAGTTACGTTAAATATCCGGAAGTATTATACGATTTTTTTCATCAGGGCTTTGATGTCTTCATTATGGATCACCGCGGGCAGGGGCTTTCCGGGCGGATGCTGGATGATCCGCAAAAAGGCCATGTTGAACGTTTCACTGACTATATTGATGATTTTTCCGCTTTTACCAATATCGCCCTGGCAACAAAACCTTATACCCGCCGTTATGCACTGGCGCACTCGATGGGCAGTGCAATATTGAGCGGATATCTGTTACGCGAGCCGGATATATTCCGTGCTGCGGTATTATGTGCCCCGATGTTCGGCATTAAATTACCGATGCCGATGTGGCTGGCAAATATGATTGTGAACCGGGCCGACAACCGGCCTTCGGAACGCAATGAGTATGCGGTATCAACCGGAAGGTGGCAGCCGTTGCCGTTTTTAATCAACGTGCTGACTCACAGTTACCCGCGATACCGGCGTTACCTGCGTTGTTATGCTGACTATCCGGCTTTGCGTCTCGGCGGACCCACGTATCACTGGCTACGCGAGAGCATTGATGTCGGACAGCAGATAATTGCGCGGGCGGGAGAGATAACCACTCCGCTGATGGTGCTGATGGCATCAGAAGATAAAGTGGTCGACAATCGGGAGCTGTTGGCTTTCTGCGAAAACCGCCGGAAAGCCCGGACAGGAAAAGAAGAAGAACAATTGCCCCTGACTTTTGAGGGCGCATATCACGAAATCCTGTTTGAAGAGGATGCATTGCGTGCAGTTGCACTCAATGCAATTTGCCAATTTTTTGAGCGACACTAACCCAATCCAGGAAATCTTGAATATGTATCATGTAGTTGCTTCGGATTTAGACGGAACACTGTTATCACCTGCACACAGTTTAACCCCTTACACAAAGGAAACGCTTCGTCTCCTGACTATCAACAGCGGCATTAATTTTATTTTTGCCACGGGTCGCCATCATATTGATGTGGCGCAGATCCGTGATTCTCTCGGCATTGATGCCTTTATGATAACCTCCAACGGCGCACGTGTTCATAACACGAAAGGCGAGCTGGTTTTCAGTCATGATGTTGACCCTGATGTGGTGCGCGAGCTGTGCCTGATGGAGTTCGATAACCCGGATATTCTGACAAACTATTATCGTGGTGATAACTGGTTTATCAACCGCGAAAGTCCTGAACAGAAAGAGTTTTTTCAGGAATCCGTGTTTATGTACGAATTATTCGACCGGCATGATTTTCCGGTCGATCAGGTCTGTAAAGTTTACTTCACCTGTGATGATCATGAAAAACTCGTGGCGCTGGAAGCCAAAATCCGCGTGCGTTTCGGTAACCGGGTGAATGTCAGTTTCTCTTTGCGCAGCTGTCTGGAAGTGATGGCGGGCGGCGTATCCAAAGGAGAAGCACTTCAGCAGGTAGCAGAGTCTCTGGGCAAAAAACTGGATGACTGTATTGCATTCGGTGACGGCATGAATGACCGGGAAATGCTGGAGATGGCAGGAAAAGGCTGCATTATGGCCGGCGCACATCAGCGTCTGAAAGATATTCTGCCGGAGATGGAAGTTATCGGATCGAATGCCGATGATGCTGTCGCACATTATCTGCGTCGTTTATATCCGCAATCATAATTTATCTATACCCAACGTCATTCAAGATGCAGCCAACGAACCTGCAGTTTGAATGAATAAGGGTATAAACATAAAACCGCTGACGCAGAATATGCCTCAGCGGTTTTTTATTGTCTGTGATAATTAAATCGTGTTATCAGGAGAATGCCAGGAAAGGTGATATGCATAACAGGATGCCGGTAAATATAATCAGATAAAGCGATGTACCTTTATATTTATGCAACATCGGTACTTTATAGACTAAATAGGCAGGAATAAGGCAACCGACCATCCCGAAAATCGGGCTGCATATTGAAGTGAAGCGCAATACCGGCGCATTGAGAATAATAGCTCCCCATGCGAGCAGTACCGCAAATAACATAATACCGTTTTTCACCCAATTCTCATTGATACGATCAGCCGGCATCATACGTTGCAAAATATTCATCACAATACCTTGTGTCGCTTCACGAAAGCCAAGGTAAACCCCGAAGAATGCGGTCATTACGGCGAAAATATTCAGCATGACACTCACGACAGTTACCCAGCCGCCGGGAAAGAATTTAGCCGCAATCGCCAGCGCAGAAATATTTTGCTCGTAGGCTTTAACGGCTTCTTCATGACCCATTGCCAGAGTAAATGACACGGCATAGAAAAAGACGGTGCAGAACAGAATGATAAAGGCGATATTCATTGCCCGCAGTGCTTTATAACGCGCAACTTCGCGGTTAACGTTCTGGCTGCGGAATGAAATCACCATCGGACTGAGTGTCTGAATAAACAGAATAGATGTCAGTGTGAACGGCAGTGTAATAATCGCTTCTTTAATTAACCGTCCTGCCGGTGGTAATGCGCCAATATTATACAGATACCACATTCCGATCATTGAAATACCGAGTGCGGCGACAACAAAGAGCTTTGTCAGAACCATAAAACTGGAGAGTTTAAATAATAATTTTTCACCACGGGAGGATATCGCAACTAAAATACAAATCAGTACCAGTCCATACCACGGGCTGTCTGATAATAACCCTTCCGTGACACCAAATGTCTGAAAATACGATGCACTGTCATTAGTGATGGCGGTAGAATAAACAAACATCCAGATAACCAGCATGATGAAGTACAGCGCACCTAATAAAATGCCCCAATTCTTACCCAAATAACCGGTAATAACACTCGGGTAGTCTTTACACTCAGGTGATTCTGCCAGTGTATTAATAAACAAACGCTGGAACAGGTACATCGCCGGATAACCAATAACGGAAGAAAGCAGGAAAACCCATAATCCCATCAAACCAACCTGAACCGGTAAAAATACAATTCCCGCTCCGATAGCCATACCAATACTCATTATTACCCAACCAGCATCGGTGTCATCAAATTTAATTGCTGCCTGCCATTGTTCGTCCGTCATTCCTGCACTCGCTGGTGCTGAATTAGTCATATTTATCGCCATAAGTAACACCTTCAATATTTAAATCGTAATCAATGTTTTTTTAAAATAAATGCGATTTAAACAACTTATTATACCCAACGTCATTCAGGATGCAGGCAGGCGGCAAGTTCCGCCCTTCGGGGAGCATAATAAACTATGTGACCCGGCGGGCTGAGCGTAGCCAACGAACCTGCGGTTTGAATGAATAAGGGTATATTTAATAACTTTTTTATTATCAGCAGGCTTTTTATACCTACTATCATAGTGGATATATAAGAGAAAAAATAATGCTTTCTGAGGGCCGCGGGATGGGGTGATATAGAAAAAAATTCTCTTTTAAGGGCAATGCATCGGAAAAAACTCTATTTAGCACAGAAAATAAAAACCAGAGGTATTGTTAGTTTATGAATTTAAGGTAAGAGGTTATTTTGTAAGGTAAAAAATAAAAATCTACTTTCATGGGTGATACTAATATTTATACTATAAAGCCCTTTATTTTGTGTGGACTATCACACTGTAAATGATAATGACTATTAGGTAGGGTGATTATATCGAATGTTACGTGTAGGTAGGCTGTTTTTGGATGAATATACGTTATCTCTTTGGGTGGATATTCACTTCACAGAAAAAAGAGACCGTTATTTATTCCTATAGTATCTGGTAACGTATTCTGGTATATAAACGCGATCATTAAAATACTGTCTGCTTTAAATATCAAAGCCGTACATACCCGCTGACTTATTAACAGTACATAACGGGTAGCGTGAATCATTATAACGATAACCAACGTCATTCAGGATGCAGGCAGGCGGCAAGGGAAGACTGACCTGATCTGGCGGGCGTCGTTCCGCCAACGAACCTGCAGTTTGAATGAATACGGGTATATATGAATTTTAATCAATAATCAGGGCTGTATATGTATAAAAAACGCAATATTATATTTGCTGTGTCAGGTGTTATGTTACTTCTGCTTGCCGGTTGTGATAATGAAGACACTAAATCTAAAGATACCGCGTCTGTTTCAACTTCAGTACAGAGCGGGAACTGGCAGATAAAACCAGGAAAACTATCTTCTGCTAATACTGACGATATTAAGGCAGATTTGGCATTATTAAATCCGGTAATTAATAAATCAAACAGTGAGAACAGTCGTTTATTAGCTGAGATAAACAAGGTGAAAAATGACCCCGAAAAAGTAAAAGAGATATTACTTAAAAATTTTGAAAATCAGTCTGCGATTGAAGGTGAAATTATGGGACTGACTTTCAAAAGCGGAGAAGTACAGGAAATCCGCACACAGATAATCAGCAATATCATGCTGGCAAAAAGAATGTATGACGCTATCGGAAAACCTGATTTTGATCTCACAAAACCCGGTGATGAATTTAAGAAATTAAGTGCGCAGTCATTTCAGATGCAGCAACAGATTGGTATGGCGCTGGATAAACTGAATCAGGAATATCCATAGTCTTCTCTGTTTGGTCAGTACGTACCGTTATTTGTGATGATTGTCGTGAGATTTGACAAAATACTCAGGTACATTGAGTAAACAGGTCAGCCACCGATAATGGTTGACCTGACAAAAATAATAATATGAGAAAGAGTGATTCGGTATTATTAATGTGTAGAAGTCAGGAAATGTCAGATGAAAAAAATACTATTTTTTATATGTTTGGTTTTTTCATTTAATTCTCTTGCGTATATTACAAACGACCCGGATGACCCTAATATAAAGGCCGTGTGCAGAGACGGCTCTTATTCAACATCGACAGGGCGTGGTACCTGCTCTCATCATGGTGGTGTGGATCATTATTTATAAGCGATAAAAAAGCCGGTGATTACCGGCTTTCTCCGTTAAATCACAACCCGCCAGACTTTCTCATCGGATTACGGCCGGAGAGATTTTTGGTGCCGCTGCGCAGAATATTGCCCACCATATCCACGCGTGCTTCAAATGGCGGGAATGGCAGAATAATATTATTTTCCGCGAAGCTGCGCAGGATGCTCTGATGGATCTCATGGCGCGCCGGTAAGCGGTGCCCCATTTCTGCAGCATAGGCCCGCAGTTCAAAGATTTGAATCCCTTGTTGCAAATCAACCAGATAGGCTTCCGGCGTGGGGGTGTCGAGGATCATCGGAGAGTCCTGAGCTGCCATCAGAAGCAGAATGGTCACCTGTTCCGGATTTGCCTCAGCAGGCACCGGAATGGTCAGAACAATACGGGTAACTGTGTCAGAGAGCGACCAGTTGATAAACTGCTCGGTGATAAAGGCTTTGTTCGGCACGATTATCTCTTTGCGATCCCAGTCGGTCAGGGTGGTCGCGCGCGTGTTTATCCGCGTGATGCTGCCGGTCAGGTCACGGATAGTGACGGTATCACCGATACGGATCGGTTTTTCAAACAGGATCATCAGGCCGGACACGATATTGGCGAAGATCTCCTGTAGCCCGAAGCCCAGCCCGACCCCCATTGCAGTCACAAACCACTGCATTTTCGACCATTCGATCCCGATCAGGGAGAAGCCGACAATTCCGCCGATCAGAGTGATGGTGTATTTGGTCAGCGTGGTAATGGCATAACCGGTGCCGGGTGTCAGATCCAGATGCTGTAACAGAGCCAGTTCCAGAAGTGCCGGCAGGTTGCGTACTAACTGAGTGGTGATAATAATCACCAGTATGGCGACAAGGATTGATCCGAGCGTGATCGGCTGGAGAGTATCCACACCATTAATACTGCTGGTGACATCCCACAGCCGGATATTTTCCAGGAAGGAGAAAGCGGTATGCAATTCTGACCACAGCAGAATACAGGAGACAAGCGCTATCATCGTCAGTATTGAGCGGACTAACCCGACCGACTGCGCACTGATGGTATCAAGGTCAATTACCTGTTCTTCAATATCTATCACACCTTCGGCACTGTTGGCATTACTGTTTACATTGCTGTCATCATCACTTTTGGCGCGCTGTGCCAAAATTTCCGCACGGCGCTGTTTGGCGCGCTCAAAGGCAATACGACGGCGCTGGATAAGCATCCACCGGGTGATAATATTGTATACAACCAATAACATAAACCAGATCGCAACAGAGGTTTCCAGGCGTCCGAGCAGTGCCTGCGAGGTTGCAAGATAACCCAGAAGTGCCGCCAGTGCCGCTGCTACCGGAGCCAGCAGGAGCAGCCACCACATCCCTTTGCTGATGACGTTATCACCACTGCCGTGGCGATCGAGATAAAGCGGGACTTCCGCCCTGCGCAGGCTGCTGGTGATGACAAATAGTGCCACACATAGCAGCAGGAAACAGAGACGTCCGAGTGTTGGTGCGAATTCGCGTTCATTGAAATGTTCAAATGTTGTCATTGCCATCATCAGCGGCACAATGACAAAAATAGAGAGCTGATAGAAGCGCATGACCCGTTTGACCCGCACTTCCGGCCAGCGGAACTGTGCGATAAACAAGCCGTTCGGACGGGCAAAAGTGGCACAGAACATAAAGAGCCAGAGAACCGGGGTGGTCGCACTTACGCCGTCGCCGATCGCTTTTGCTATCGGGTACTGCCAGGCATTTTGTAATCCGTAGCCTATAGCAGACCAGAGCACCGGCAGCGGCAGTGAAACCAGAACTGACCAGAACAGCGTGCGCAGTGTGATAGAAAACCGGTCGAGGGTCACTTTTCCGATACGCTGGCTGGTGCGGTCTAAAAATGCCTGATAGTGGCGACGGTAGTTCAGACCGACAAACGCCAGCAGCAGTGTGCTGATGATATAGAGCGCAATTTCCCTGTTCTGCCAGGAAAACATCGTTTTGAATGCACCGCCCAGTTGCGCCAGGGTATCCAGCGAGAGCAGTTTGGTCAGGCTTTGCAGTACTTCAATCGGATAATTAATGTAAACCGGTGTGGCATCCGCGACCCAGAACAGATAGCGGTGGGTCGCATCACGCACTTCAACCAGCACATCACTGAGCTGGCTGGTCGAGACTTTGAGTTTTGTCAGTTCAAGAATTTCGGTGTCGTAGCCGGAGAGCAGGGAGCTGAGCAGTTCTTTGCGGCTCTGAATCAGCTGATGATAAAGTTCAGCCTGGTTTTGCGGGAAAGAGGCTATCAGTGACGCATCCGTTTCAGTTTCGGCAGAAAGCGCATCGAGCATATTTTCATATTTCAGCCGCTCGACACGTAAGTCTGTAATGTCTTTATCCAGTTTCTGCTGCTTCGGCATTTCCGGCAGACGGCTCAGCTGTGCCCGCAGTGCTTCCCCGAGAGCGGTGGAGCCGTTGAGCCACTGCGCCTGTTCCCTGATTGTACCGAGGACCTGACGCACTTTCTGGATATCATTCGCCGCCTGGCGCTGCATATCACCAATCTCGCTCATGTGTGCGGCCTGATTATTCAGATCCTGCGAGAGTGTCCGGTTGGTTTCAATTTGCGACATCAGAAACTGCGGTAAATCCCCGGCCTGTTCTGCGAGCAGCTCAGTGCGCTCAAGTGCGAGTTCGGCTTTCTGCTGGCGTTTGCCATTCAGGACGTCGCGCAGTTGCTGAAGCTCAAGGTCAAGACGCTGATAGCGTTTGCGCAGTAATTCAAGGCGGATGCGGGTCAGTTCCTGGCGGTTATTTGCCGAAAGCTGTGCCAGTTCGAGTTCGTTGACGGTGGCTTTACGCGCCTGTACTTCTGCCAGTGCGAGCGTTGCCTGCGCTTCTGCAAGCGGTGTCAGCGGTATACTTAAACTTTGCTGGCGGCTGGCTGCTTCATTTAACTGGCGGCGGGCCTCTGACTGCTGCTGAGGCAAAAGGGTCAGTGAGTCACTGATTTCGCGGTTTTTATCTTGTTCCTGCTGTAATAATCGTCCCTGCTCCAGTAACTGTCCGCTGAGCTGAATAGATTGCTGCTCCAGCTCAGTGATGGGACGCGTGGTCAGAATTTTGGCAGGTGAATCACTTTCTTCCAGCAATTGCTGACGCAACTCTCTGACCAGTTTAGGAAAATTATCAATAGTGTCCTGGTAGCCCTGCGCTCTGCTGTCAGCGGCTTTACTGTCAGTCAGCCAGTTAAGGGTCGCCTGTAGCGCCTGTGCCATCTCAATATCTTTAGGATCTTTACTGCTTTCTATCCGTTTTAATTCCCGGCGGATTTGAGGTTCATCAATATCCGTTGCCGCGTAAACAGCAGTCAGCGGGGAAAGAAGAAAAACCGCCAGTAAAAATGAGATGATCAGGCGCACAGGGGAGAGTCCTCAGTTGGTCGCAGTGGCGTCCGGTTGTGAGTCAGCGACGGTTTCTTCCGGCGCGTGCGTTTCAGTGTCGGCGCTGATGCGGGTTGCCATCAGTTCACCCATACGGGTTGAGACCCCGTTTGCCAGTGTGCTGTTCAGTGTGACGGTATCAGCCGGAAACAGGTTGATTACCGTGGAGCCGAGTTTAAAGCGCCCCATTTCTTCCCCTTTCTTCAGATTAACCGCGCAGACACTGTCTTTGGCAGGATAAGTCCAGCGCTTGATAATGCCTTCACGCGGCGGCGTTACCATACCGCACCAGACGGTTTCCATACTGCCTACAATTGTTGCACCAACCAGAATTTGCACCATCGGACCGAAATCGGTATCAAACACACAAATCAGGCGCTCGTTACGGGCAAACAGGTTCGGTACATTTGCAGCCGTTAACGGGTTTACAGAGAACAGGTCGCCAGGCACATAAATCATTTCGCGCAGGTGTCCGTCACACGGCATGTGGACGCGGTGGTAGTCACGCGGTGATAAGTAAGTGGTTGCAAACTGCCCGTTACGGAACAGGTCAGCTAACTGCCAGTTACCCGCCAGCAGTGCTTCCAGCGAATAATTATGTTTTTTCGCCTGCAAAATCTGATCATCGCGGATAAGCCCGAGCTGGCTGATGGTTCCGTCAGCCGGCAGTGCCAGTGTATCGCTGCCTTTTACTACCGGGCGGACATCCTCTTTCAGCGTGCGGATAAAAAATTCGTTGAAGGTGCTGTAAGCGATAAATTCGCTCTCTTTCGCTTCATTCATATCCACTTTGTAGGCTTTGGCGAATGCTTTGATAACCAGTTGTGTCAGCCAGCCAAGTTTTTTATTGGCAAAACGCCCCGCCAGTTGAGTAAGCCACTGTTTAGGCAATAAATATTGTAATCTTATTTTAAGAGTATCCAGCACATCGACCTCTGGTATTGTTTATTATCAGCCGGTTTTTTCGGCGAAATCTGAACAAAAGGGGGCTATTGTACCTGTGCTTATTGCGCTTGTCAGTCTTCACCGACCGTAAAGTTACGGCGTGGTTTAACCTGAGCCATACTTTCCAGGATCCGGTGGTAATTTTCAAAGCGTTCTTTGCAGATTTTACCCTTTTCCACGGCATCCCGCAGGGCGCAGCCGGGATCATCCCCGTGTTTGCAGTCGCGGAATTTACAGTGACCCAGATATTCACGAAACTCGGTAAACCCGAGTGTGACCTGTTCCGGTGTCAGGTGCCACAGACCAAACTCACGCACGCCCGGAGAGTCAATCACATCCCCGCCATGCGGAAAATGATACAGCCGTGAGGCTGTTGTGGTGTGTTGCCCCAGCCCTGAGTTATCAGAAACGTCATTAACCAGAATGTCATCCATTTCAGGCAGTAACTTATTCAGTAAGCTGGATTTACCCACACCGGACTGCCCGGCGAAAATAGAAATTCGATCTGCCAGTTCGGCAACAAGCGCATCCATCCCTTCACCTGTGTAACCTGAGACTTCCAGAACCCGGTATCCGATATTACGATAGATGTTCATTAACTCATTGACCCGGACGCGGCTTTCGTTATCCAGAAGATCAATTTTATTCAGAACGATAAGCGGCTCGACACCCACTCTTTCGCAGGCAACCAGGTAGCGGTCAATGATATTGAGTGACAGCTCCGGTAAAATTGCGGAGACAATGACAATCTGATCAATATTCGCCGCAATGGGTTTAATACCGTCATAAAGGTCGGGGCGGGTCAGAACAGATTGGCGATCGTGTACGGCTTCAACAATACCGTTTACGCGTCCGGTTTCTGCATTTTTCAGCGCAGGGCGCCAAAGTACCCGGTCACCGGTCACCAGGGACTTGATGGTGCGTCGCATATTACAGCGCTGTACCGTGCCGTCAGCCGCTTCAATATCGGCGTGCTGACCAAACCGGCTGATAACCAACCCTTCCCGGGCATCACCGAACAGGCTGTCATCTGGTTCAGGTTTCCGTTCCCGGCGCAGTGTCCGCTGCTGATTCGCCTGAACACGCCGTTCCTGACCTTTGGAAAGTTTTTGTTTAGCCAACGAAACCTCGTCTGTCTGTACACTATAATAAATATGGAGGTCCGGTCTTTGTGCTGACTCGCAGACAGACCGGTAAACCGCTATGATACACCATTAATTTTATGCGTCATCCTTCAATCGGCAGGTCTGTTTCTGAAGGCAGCGCGGCATATACCCAACGTCATTCAAGATGCAGGAAGGCGGCAAGCTCCGACCGCCGGAGAGCATAGGTAAACTATGTGATCCGGCTGGCTGGCCATAGCCAACGAACCTGCGGTTTGAATGAATAATGGTATAAATCTATTGATAAACTATAGGACATAACATGGCTGTCAGTGAACAGAATAGCGAACAAAACCTTATCTGGATTGATCTGGAAATGACCGGGCTTGATCCTGAGCGCGACCGGATTATCGAAATCGCCACTATTGTCACGGACGCCAACCTGAATATTCTGGCAGAGGGACCTGTACTGGCGGTGCATCAGTCTGATGAGCAGTTAGCTTTAATGGATGAATGGAATGTCCGCACTCATAACGCAAGTGGATTGGTTAAGCGTGTGCGTGACAGTCATTTTTCAGATGCACTGGCGGAGCAGGCAACAATTGAATTCCTGGAAAAATGGATACCAAAGGGCGTTTCGCCTATTTGCGGAAACAGTGTAGGGCAGGATCGTCGTTTTTTATTCCGCTATATGCCGCTGCTGGAGCAGTATTTTCATTATCGTTATCTGGATGTCAGTACGCTGAAAGAGCTGGCCCGCCGCTGGAAACCTGAGGTTCTGGATGGCTTTACCAAGAAAAATACCCATCAGGCGCTGGATGATATCCGCGAGTCAATTGCTGAGCTTGCTTATTACCGCGATACGCTTATCCGGTTGTAAGTCCGGCAGAGTAATTTCGGGCTGTATGATTTCTGTCCGGTAAGCGTCTGGTGTTTGTTGTTTTGCGTATTTCATCGTGATTTTGCCGTTTTTATCGGCGGTTGAATAAAAAAATTCATTTTTTCGTGCCGGAGGGCTTGCCAGAAAATGAATTTTTCGTATAATGCGCTCCCCATACCGAGATAGATTTTACATCTGAACCGGTGTGGGCAAATTGCAAAATATGCGGGAATAGCTCAGTTGGTAGAGCACGACCTTGCCAAGGTCGGGGTCGCGAGTTCGAATCTCGTTTCCCGCTCCAATTTTGCAGATTGTCAGGTGGTATGCCGTTTTTGATGCGGGAATAGCTCAGTTGGTAGAGCACGACCTTGCCAAGGTCGGGGTCGCGAGTTCGAATCTCGTTTCCCGCTCCAAATTTTAGTTATCAGGTATACGCCGTTGTGATGCGGGAATAGCTCAGTTGGTAGAGCACGACCTTGCCAAGGTCGGGGTCGCGAGTTCGAATCTCGTTTCCCGCTCCAATCTCTTTTCTTCTTATATCGTTTTTCTCTTCTGCTCGTTTTCTGTAGTAAAAATACCATTGTCGTTTTTATTTTTTCTGTCTTTGTGAATGCCCGCCGCTTTTAGTTAAATTGTTGCCGGTATAAATAAGCATCTGTGCCCGCCGTTTGCGGAGAATAATCGCCTGTCATGGTCCATAATGGAATAATGTTGATTATTTAACCGGTTAAGCCGAGTTTTCTGAAAAAACCAGGTAAAACGCTTGCTAATCCGGGGCTGGCGAAATAAAATGTGCGCCCTCTCTGATGAAGGTCAGGCAGCGGATCATCGGTGGTGATTATTTAAACTCAAACAGATCGCCAACGGGACTTTCCGGTAGGTTTTCGGGTTAGTTTCTGGTTTATACCCTCTTTCAGGGGATAATTAAGGTAAACTGACAGATTATTTTTGTCCGCATGTTATTTTTTATCCATAATCAGATGCGCCACGTTATTAACATCCTGCGCGCTCAGTCACACTTTCCTGCACAGAGTTATCCACAGATCAGATTTTGGTGCCTATTCTTCTGAATACGGTAAAACTTCACATATCGCTTATTTAATTCATTGATATTTATATATTAATTTAATTTATGCTATTTGCGTGACAGCTCTCTTGCATTTTTTCTTCACGTTGATAGACAAGGTTTTTTTATATTATTCACAACTCATAGCATTGTGGATAACTTTTTCTGCTATAGGGGGCGGGTTCAGGCGTCGCGGGGTAAACCTTTAGAAATGG
Organism: Morganella psychrotolerans; assembly: GCF_965118875.1. Classification (GTDB taxonomy): domain Bacteria; phylum Pseudomonadota; class Gammaproteobacteria; order Enterobacterales; family Enterobacteriaceae; genus Morganella; species Morganella psychrotolerans_C. The sequence goes on along the minus strand of NZ_CBCPJD010000004.1, from coordinate 338,633 downwards.
CACGAATAAGTCGTTTTTGTTGTGAAGTCTGTATTTCAATACCGGATTCATCTCTTTTCACATACTGACAGGCAACCGCCCAGTCAATATGCTCATCCAGCCAGTCTGTCAGCCCTTTTTTCTCTGTCAGGGCGATCACAATATTATCTTCATAAGGCGCATTGCCGAGTGCAACGCTGATATTTCTCAGCCAGCGCAGATACCCTATACGCCGTATCGCGGAGCCTTCCGTGATGCGTAGAAAGGTGGCTTCATCCCATGCAAAAAGTGTCAGTAACTCAGGCGTATGCAGCTGTTTACGCGGCGAAAAATCATCTTCATCAGTCAGTTGTGAGAAACGGTTCCATGGGCAGATAAGCTGGCAGTCGTCACAGCCGTAGATCCGGTTACCCATCAGCGGGCGGAATTCTTCCGGAATTGCGCCTTCCAGCTCGATAGTCAGATAGGAGATACAGCGGCGGGCATCAATAGTATAAGGCGCCACAATTGCCTGTGTCGGGCAGGTGGTCATACAGGCCACACAGCGCCCGCACTGCTCTTCAACCGGTTGATCAACAGGCAGAGGCAGGTTAATCAGAAGTTCTCCGAGAAAAAACCAGGAGCCGGCATCACGATTTAAAACAAGTGAGTGCTTACCAACCCAACCGAGTCCGGCCTTCGCTGCCAGCGGGCGTTCGAGTACCGGCGCAGAATCAACAAAGGGGCGGTAACTCAGGGAATGATTGAGTGCCAGAGCATCACAGTGTACCTGAATACGCTCACCAAGCTGTTTCAGTCTCAGACGTAGCAGCTTGTGATAGTCCCGCCCCAGAGCATACCGGCTGATGTAACCCAGTGAGGGGTTCTGCAGTGTGGCGGCAAATGCCGCTTTGGCAGGCAGATAGTTCATCCGCACACTGATAACACGCAACGTGCCGGGCAGTAATTCATGAGGCCGCGCGCGCATCATGCCGTGTCGTGCCATCCAGTCCATCTCTCCCTGATACCCGGCATCCAGCCACGCCTGCAATTTCGGCTCTTCGGCACTGAGGTCTGTATCACAGATACCTAACTGCTGAAAACCAAGTTCATTTCCCCACTGTTTTATCTGTGCGGCGAGGGCGTGTAAATCGGGGCTATTGGTCATGATGTGAGTACTTGCTTACTATGCAGAGGGCGGTCCGGAATGGGACGAAGCTTATCACAGACTGCCGGACACAAAAACCGCACATTATTGTCGTTTTATCGCACACGGCTATGCAGGTATAATGCCGTAATGTGGTATGTTTATTGCGAAACACGCTCAACTATTTCAATAAAAATAACCTGTGACGAATAAAGAACATGAAAGAACGCCTTTTTACGCTGGCAGATGAAGCTGCCACGGTTGCACTGGGCCGCGCATTAGCGCAACAAAGCCAGCGCGGGTTTGTCCTGCATCTTTTCGGTGATTTGGGTGCCGGTAAAACCACGTTCAGCCGCGGTTTTGTTCAGGCTCTGGGTCATTCCGGGCATGTGAAAAGCCCGACATACACACTTGTCGAGCCTTATGAGCTCTCCCCGCGTCCGGTTTATCATTTTGATCTGTACCGCCTGTCTGATCCGGAAGAACTGGAATTTATGGGGATCCGCGACTATTTCGGAAAAAATACAGTTTGTCTGGTGGAGTGGCCGCAAAAAGGGGCGGGTTTTCTGCCGGATGCAGATTTGGAATTGCACTTACGGTATGATGGAGAAGGTCGGGAAGCCCGTTTTGCTGCCCGCTCACCCTATGGTGAGGAACTCCTGGATAAGTTAGCGGAGAAATGAGGAATTGCCGAGAATGAATGCATATCTGACACGGAAACCGGGTTTAACCTCAGTGTCATGGCTGACGGGGCTTCTGTTTTGTATGAGCCTTCTGTTTACGGTCGCCGGACAGGCTGCGGTACTGACAGCGGTGAATGTGACCAATGACGGGGCACAGGGTACATTGTTACTCGATTTCAATGCAAAGCCGGATTACAAACTATTTCCGCTGCATGACCCTGAGCGGCTGGTGATTGATATCCGCCAGTCACAGAAAATTACCGGGCTGCCGATGACGCTCAGTAACGGGCTGATTAAGGTTGTCCGGGAAAGCAAGGCACCTGATGCACAACATCAGCGCATTGTGCTGGAGCTGGCGGAGAAAAACAGTGTCCGCGACGCTGTTGTGAATAAGGGCGGGCAGCCTCAGCTGGTCATTACCCTGACCGGTAAAAACGGTTATTCATCACCGGTATCTGCTCCGGTGGCAGCAGCACAGCCGGTGATCGGTTCCGGTAAACCGCTGCGGATGAATAACAGCGCATCTGCTGTTTCTGCACCGGTCGCAGAGCCGGTTCAGGCAAAAATCCCGGTAGTACCGACAGGTAAAATACCGAAAAACAGCCGTCAGGTTGTGGTCGCGATTGATGCCGGGCACGGCGGGAAAGACCCCGGCGCGATTGGTCAGAACGGACTGAAAGAAAAAAATGTCACTATCAGTATTGCCCGCAAGCTTGAAAAACGTCTGAAAGATGACCCGATGTTTAAACCTGTTCTGACCCGTGACGGAGACTATTTTATCTCGGTTGCCGGGCGTTCAGAGGTTGCCCGTAAATTCGGCGCTAATATGCTGGTTTCTGTTCACGCCGACTCTGCACCAAACCGCACTGCGCGGGGTTCTTCTGTATGGGTGTTGTCTAACCGCCGTGCAAACAACGAATTAGGCAGCTGGCTTGAGAAGAGCGAGAAGCAATCTGAGTTACTTGGCGGCGCAGGTGATGCACTGGCAAATGGCGCGGATCCGTATCTCAGCCAGGCGGTGCTGGATTTGCAGTTCGGTAACTCTCAGCGGGTCGGCTATGCCGTGGCGCAGGATGTTATCCGCCAGCTCCGTCAGGTGGGTAAAGTCCATAAAGGCACACCGGAACATGCCAGTCTCGGGGTTCTGCGCTCACCGGATATTCCGTCTATTCTGGTGGAAACCGGGTTTATCAGTAATGAATCCGAAGAGCAGCTTTTAGGATCAGATTCGTATCAGGAGCAGGTTGCTGCGGCGATCCACGGTGGCTTACGCGCCTATTTTACAGCGAATCCGCTCCAGGCCGCGCCGTCTAAATAACAGAGAAACGGGAGCGATTATGGCAATCCGGATTTTACCGCCACAGCTGGCAAACCAGATAGCCGCCGGCGAAGTGGTTGAACGCCCTGCATCGGTGGTAAAAGAGCTGGTGGAAAACAGCCTGGATGCCGGAGCAACCCGTATTGATATTGATATCGAGCGGGGCGGGGAGAAGCTGATCCGCATCCGTGATAATGGCTGCGGAATAGCCAAAGATGAGCTGGCATTAGCGCTGGCACGCCATGCGACGAGTAAGATCGCCACGCTGGATGACCTTGAAGCCATTATGAGTATGGGATTTCGCGGCGAAGCGCTTGCCAGTATCAGTTCGGTATCCCGCCTGATGCTTACTTCAAGGACTGAAAATCAAAACGAGGCCTGGCAGGCGTATGCTGAAGGCCGCGACATGGCAGTAACCCTGAAACCGGCGGCACATCCCGTCGGCAGTACAGTGGATGTGATCGATCTCTTCTTCAATACCCCCGCGCGGCGTAAGTTTATGCGCACAGAAAAAACTGAGTTCGGTCATATTGATGAGATTGTCCGCCGCATTGCGCTGTCACGTTTTGATGTGGCGATAAATCTGACCCACAATGGCAAGCTGATGCGCCAGTACCGCGCAGTTAAAGCGGACGATCAGCATGAACGGCGCTTAGGGACTATTTGCGGCACTGTATTTATGCAGCAGGCGCTGGCTGTAGCCTGGTCTCATGAAGGGCTGGATATCAAAGGTTGGGTGGCATCTCCGGCGAACTACAGTGGTCCGGCTGATTTACAGTACTGCTATGTAAACGGACGGATGATGCGGGATCGCTTAATTAACCACGCGATCCGCCAGGCGTATGAAGACAAACTGGGCAGCGACCGGCAGCCGGCCTATGTGCTCTACCTGGAGATTGATCCGCGTCAGGTGGATGTTAATGTTCATCCGGCAAAACATGAGGTGCGCTTTCATCAGGCGCGTCTGGTGCATGATTTTATTTATCAGGCCGTACTCAGTGTGCTGAAGCAGCATGAGCAGCCTGCACAATTATTTGCACAGGAAGAGTCTGCCGCCCAAACTCATCATGTGATTGAAAACCGGGCCGCCGCCGGTAAAAATATTTTTGAACATGAGCAAGCGCTCACATCTGTTTCCCGTTCTGCGGGTGCAGAAAATCATTCTTCCCGCAGTGAGCGCAGCGGAGCACTCCCGGCATATTCTGCGGAAAAACCCGTTTACAGCGCAAAAGAAGCCGGAGTATATCAGTCACTAATGCAGGTTCCGGCAGAAACAAAGCCGCAGCTGTTCCCTGAACGAAGCCGTTTTCTGTCAGAAAGCCGGGTTAGTGCGGGAAGTCAGCCGGTAACGGAAAAAAATGAGCGTGTAAGTTTTGGTAAAATCCTTACGCTTTATCCGCCGTGTTATGCGTTAATTGAAACAGATGCAGGGATAGCCTTGTTTTCCCTCAGTAAAGCGGCACATTATCTGCGTTGCCAACAGCTTCTTCCGGGCGTTCAGGGACTGAAGGCTCAGCCGCTGATGATACCGCTTCAGATTACGCTGAACGCGCAGGAGTGTGAGACATTTACGCAATTTTCCGGGGTATTGCATGCTTTCGGCATAGAAGGCTCAATTTCCCGTGGAAAAGCGACGATTCGTACGGTATCGTTACCGCTTCGTCAGCAAAATTTACCGCATCTTATCCCCGCGTTACTGAATTTTCTGGCCGCCACACCTGATGCTGCGTCTGATGCTATTGCCGGCTGGCTGGCAGAGCAGCTTGTCAGTGAACCGGAGGTACAGAGCAAAGCGCAGGCGGTTCAGATAGTCGCTGAGGTTGAGCGGCTCTGTCCGTCCCTGGTACAGAACCCGCCAAAGAATTTATTACAATTGATTGATTTAACTGAGGTTGTTTCGACATTTTGTCATGAATGAACTGAATAATCATAAACCTGCCGCCCTGTTTCTGATGGGACCGACGGCCTCAGGAAAAACGGCGCTGGCGATTGAATTGCGTCAGCACCTGCCGGTGGAAATCATCAGTGTGGATTCTGCACTGATCTACAGGGGTATGGATATCGGAACGGCAAAGCCGACCGCAGCCGAACTGGCTCTTGCCCCGCACCGGCTGATTGATATTCTGGACCCGTCCGTTGCTTATTCTGCGGCTGATTTTCGCCGTGATGCACTGGCCGCCATGAATGAGATAACCGCACAGGGAAAAATCCCGTTGCTGGTGGGCGGAACCATGCTGTACTTCAAAGCCCTGCTGGACGGATTATCACCATTACCGTCAGCAGACCCGGTTATCCGGGCGCAGATTGAGACGCGGGCAGCACAGGATGGCTGGCAGGTACTGCATGATGAACTGTGTGCTGCTGATCCGGTTGCCGGTGCGCGTATCCATCCGAATGACCCGCAGCGCCTGAGCCGGGCGCTGGAAGTGTATTATATTTCCGGCAAAACAATGACAGAACTGACGCAAACGGCAGGGGATAATTTGCCCTTTAATGCTTATCAGTTTGCCATTGCGCCGGCAGATCGTAAAATATTGCATCAGCGAATTGAAAGGCGTTTTCAGATGATGCTGGAAGCCGGTTTTGAGGACGAAGTCCGCGTGTTGTATCAGCGTGGTGATCTTCATCCTGATTTGCCGTCGATCCGTTGTGTCGGCTATCGCCAGATGTGGTCTTATCTGGCCGGCGAAATCGATTATGACGACATGGCGTACCGCGGCATTTGCGCCACCCGCCAGCTTGCCAAGCGGCAGATGACGTGGTTGCGGGGTTGGGAGGGCGTTCAGTGGCTCAACAGCGAACAGCCTGAACAATCTCTTAAAACCGTTATGCAGGTTCTTCGTGCATAGCGCCGTTGATTGTGTACAATTAACGGGTTATGAAAGTTTTTGAGTAGTTATTTTTCGAACCCTGTTTGGGTTTAATCTAAAAAACAACAAAATAAGGATAATACAGAATGGCTAAGGGGCAATCTTTGCAAGATCCGTTCCTGAACGCATTACGTCGCGAAAGGGTTCCGGTTTCTATTTATTTGGTCAACGGCATTAAGTTGCAGGGTCAGATCGAATCATTCGACCAATTTGTTATTCTTTTGAAAAACACGGTCAGCCAAATGGTTTATAAACACGCGATCTCTACCGTCGTACCTTCGCGTCCGGTTTCTCACCACAGTGGTGGCGCAAACCCGGGTACTGGTGGCAGCAGCAATTACCATCAGCCAGCCGGTAATGGCGGAGCACAACAGGATACTGATGGCGCTGAATAAATCAGTGTCCGGACGTCATTCGCGGAAAAACATGGGTAGGGAGACTTTACCTGTGTTTTTTCCTGCGCGTTTTTCACCTGTCCTGAGAGGTTATGCTGTTGTTTGACAGATATGAAGGCGGTGAACGGGCCGTACTGGTCCACGTATTTTTCTCACAGGATAAAAACACTGATGACCTCAGTGAGTTTGAATCCCTTGTGACATCCGCGGGCGTGACTCCCGTCCAGATTGTTACCGGCAGCCGCAGTTCCCCGCACCCGAAATATTTTGTGGGTGAAGGTAAAGCGGAAGAAATCGCCGGTGCAGTGAAAGACAGCGAGGCGGACGTGGTGCTGTTTAACCATGCCCTCAGTCCGGCACAGGAACGCAACCTTGAGCGTTTATGTGAGTGCAGAGTGGTCGGAAGAACCGGGGTTATCCTGGATATTTTCGCCCAGCGGGCACGGACACATGAAGGTAAACTACAGGTGGAACTGGCGCAGTTACGCCACATGTCCACGCGTCTGGTTCGTGGCTGGACGCACCTGGAACGCCAGAAAGGCGGGATTGGTCTGCGGGGACCGGGTGAAACACAGCTCGAGTCTGACCGCCGGATGCTTCGGGATAAAATAAAACTTATCGCCGGTCGTCTGGAAAAAGTAGAACGTCAGCGCGGACAAGGTCGTCAGGCGCGCAGCAAAGCGGATATTCCGACTGTGTCACTGGTCGGTTACACCAATGCCGGAAAATCCAGCCTGTTTAATCACATAACTGACGCGAAAGTCTATGCTGCGGATCAGTTATTTGCGACACTCGATCCGACACTGCGGCGGATTGATGTTGATGATGTCGGCACGGTCGTGCTGGCGGATACCGTAGGGTTCATCCGTCAACTGCCTCACGATTTGGTGGCTGCATTTAAAGCCACATTGCAGGAAACGCGTGAAGCCACTTTGTTGCTTCATATTGTGGATGCTGCAGATAACCGTGCTGATGAAAATATTCAAGCCGTTGATAGTGTACTGGAAGAAATAGATGCAAATGAAATTCCGGTACTGATGGTAATGAATAAGATCGATATGCTGGAGGATTTTGAACCGCGTATCGACAGAAATGAGGAAAATCTGCCGGTCAGAGTCTGGCTTTCAGCGCAGACCGGGGCAGGTATCCCGTTGTTGTTCCGCGCGCTGACCGAACGCCTTTCAGGTGAGATCGCACATCTGGAATTGTGTTTGCCTGTACAGGAAGGCCGTCTGCGCAGTCGTTTTTATCAGCTTCAGGCGATTGAGCGTGAATGGCTTGATGACGATGGCCGGATTTGCCTTGAAATCAGACTGCCCATTGTTGAGTGGCGCCGTCTCTGTAAGCAGGAACAACAGTTAGCCGATTACGTTATCTGATTATCAGGGGGCGTAATATATTAATTAAGAGTGCGTTTTTGCGCTCTTAGCCCTGGAAAACCGATCATAAAAGAGTGGAGCGAAGGCATGGCGTGGAATCAGCCCGGCAATAACGGACAGGACCGCGACCCTTGGGGGAGCAGCAATAAAGGCGGCAACTCTGATGGTAACAAAAGCGGCCGCAACCGTGGGGCATCTGATCTCGACGATCTGTTCCGGAAAATGAGCAGAAAACTCGGTGGTCTTGGTGGTGGTAAAGGCGGAAATAACAACGGGCAGTCCGGCGGAAACAGCCGTCCGCCAATGCAGTTCGGCGGTGGGCGTCTTCTGGGCCTGGCTGCGGCTGCAGTTGTCGTCGTCTGGGCAGCAACCGGCTTTTATACGATTAAAGAAACAGAGCGTGGTGTTGTTACCCGCTTTGGTAAGTTCAGTCATGTTGTTCAGCCCGGTCTGAACTGGAGACCGACCTTTGTTGATCGCGTTACTGCGGTTGATGTGGCGACTGTCCAGGATCTGGCAACGAACGGAATGATGTTAACCGCAGATGAAAACGTTGTCCGCGTTAACATGAACGTACAGTTCCAGGTCGTGAATCCGGAGGATTATCTCTTCAGCGTCACAAACCCGAATAACAGTCTTCGCCAGGCGATGGACAGTGCGGTACGTGGTGTTATCGGTAAGTTCACGATGGAAAAAATCCTGACGGCGAACCGTACCGTTGTCCGTAACGAAACCCAGAAAGTACTCGAAGAAACAATCCGTCCTTATAAAATGGGGATAGCGATTGTGGACGTCAACTTCCAGGAAGCCCGTCCGCCGGCAGAAGTTCAGGCCTCATTTGATGATGTGATTGCCGCCCGTGAAAACGAGCAGCAGTCTATCCGTGAAGCTGAAGCCTATTCGAACGAAGTCTTACCACTGGCAAAAGGTAACGCGCAAAGTATGATTGAAAGCGCACAGGCCTATAAAGCCAGTATCGTGCTTAAAGCACGCGGTGAAGTCGCAAGCTTTGCCAAGATGCTGCCGGAATACCGTGCGGCACCGGATATCACCCGTGAACGTCTCTATATCGAAACAATGGAACGTGTGCTGAGCAATACCCGTAAAGTGATCGCAAATGACAAGAGTAACAGCATGATGGTGCTGCCTCTGGATCAGCTTATGCGTGAACAGCGGGCAGCTCCGTCTGCATCAGCACCTGCGGCATCAGCAGGAACACCATCCAAGCCGGCACCCCGTCCGGCACAAAACAGCAGTCAGAATCCGAATGTACCCGCTGAATACGGCGATACGTACGGGGTTCGTGGCAACTCTGATCGCGTAGGGAGACAATAATCATGCGTAAGTATTTAGCCGTTATTGTTATTCTGGTTTTAGGCGTCCTGTATGCCTCTGTCTTTGCTGTTCAACAGACAGAGCGCGGTATTGTGCTGCGTTTTGGTAAAGTTCTGCGTGACTCAGATAACAAACCGATAGTGTATGAACCCGGTCTGCACCTTAAAGTGCCGTTTATCGAAACTGTTAAAACGCTGCCGGCCCGTATCCAGACGCTGGATATTCAGGCTGACCGTTTCTTAACCAACGAAAACAAAGACCTGATCGTCGATTCCTACCTGAAATGGCGGATCAGTGATTTCAGTCTGTATTATCTCGCGACAAACAGCGGTAATATTAATCAGGCAGAAAATCTTCTGAAACGTAAATTCAGTGACCGTCTGCGTTCTGAGTTTGGTCGTCTGAGTGTGAAAGAGATTGTGACGGACTCCCGTGGTACGTTAACAACAGAAGTTAAAAACGCACTGAATGAAGGTAGCTCAGGTAACGATCCGAAGGCAACTGATGCTGATAACGCTATTGCTGATGCAGCCGCCCGTGTTCAGGAAGAAACCAAAGGCGCACAGCCGCTGGTGGTAAATCCGAACAGTATGGCCGCGTTAGGTATTGAAGTGGTGGATGTCCGTATCAAGCAGATTAACCTGCCGGCGGAAGTCTCTGAAGCTATCTTCCAGCGTATGCGTGCAGAACGTGAAGCGGTTGCTCGTCGTCACCGTTCACAGGGTCTGGAAGAAGCGATGAAAATTCGTGCTATTGCAGACAAAACCCGTACTGAAATGCTGGCAGAGTCAGAGCGCCAGTCATTAACACTGCGTGGTGCCGGTGATGCGGAAGCGGCTAAACTGTTTGCTGATGCATTCAGTCAGGATCCGGATTTCTATGCCTTTATCCGAAGCCTGCGTGCCTACGAGCAGAGCTTTAAGCCCGGCGGTAATGACATTATGGTGTTAAGCCCTGATACGGATTTCTTCCGTTATATGAAGGCTCCGACATCATTGCGTCCGGCGTCTGGTCAGTAAATCCGGTGCCGCCCGGCGGCACGGATAAATCATCAGCATGCTGATGATCGCGACAGATATATAAAGCCCGCTACCGCGGGCTTTATTATGTAAATTGCGCAGCAGACATTTCAGAATGTGAGAAAAAGTGCTGAAAGGGCGGTCATGAGATGCTAGAATCCTTTTTTAAGCAACCAGGTAAAAACGAAATGGGTAATAACGTTGTCGTATTGGGCACCCAATGGGGTGACGAAGGCAAGGGCAAAATCGTCGACTTGCTTACTGAACGAGCTAAGTACGTTGTTCGTTATCAAGGTGGCCACAACGCGGGTCACACTCTGGTTATCAACGGTGAAAAAACCGTCCTTCATTTGATTCCGTCAGGTATTCTCCGCGAAAATGTCGTCAGCATCATTGCTAACGGTGTTGTTCTCGCACCCGATGCACTGTTAAAAGAAATGACTGCGCTGGAAGCCCGTGGTGTGCCGGTACGTGAGCGTTTACTGATTTCTGAAGCCTGTCCTCTGATCCTGCCGTATCATGTCGCACTGGATAACGCCCGCGAGAAAGCACGCGGCGCGAAAGCTATCGGCACGACCGGACGTGGTATCGGACCTGCTTATGAAGATAAAGTGGCCCGTCGTGGTCTGCGTGTCGGTGACCTGTTTGATAAAGAAACTTTTGCGCTGAAACTCAAAGAGATCCTTGAGTATCACAACTTCCAGTTAGTGAATTACTACAAAGAGCCTGCGGTTGATTACCAGAAAACGCTGGATGACATCATGGCTGTTGCTGACATCCTGACCGCGATGGTCGTTGATGTTTCAGATCTGCTGTATAAAGCAACCGTTAACGGTGAGCGGGTCATGTTTGAAGGTGCGCAGGGTACATTACTGGATATCGACCACGGTACGTATCCGTATGTGACCTCATCAAACACCACTGCCGGTGGCGTTGCGACAGGGTCAGGCTTAGGTCCGCGTTATGTGGATTATGTCCTGGGTATCATCAAAGCCTACTCTACCCGTGTGGGTGCAGGTCCGTTCCCGACTGAACTGTTTGATGAAACAGGTGAATACCTGCGTACGCAAGGTCAGGAGTTCGGTGCAACAACCGGACGAAGCCGTCGTTGTGGCTGGTTAGATATCATTGCTATCCGTCGTGCTGTGCAGATTAACTCCCTGTCTGGGTTCTGCATGACTAAACTGGATGTTCTGGATGGTCTGAAAGAAGTGAAAGTGTGTGTCGGCTACCGTTTACCGAATGGTGACGTGATTGAAACCACACCACTGGCAGCAGACAACTGGGAAGGTATTGAGCCAATCTACGAAAGCATGCCTGGCTGGAGTGAAAAAACATTCGGGGCGAAAAGCCGTGAAGAACTGCCACAGGCAGCACTCAATTACATCAGCCGCATTGAAGAACTGACGGGCGTTCCTGTTGATATTATTTCAACTGGTCCGGATCGTTCTGAAACCATGATCCTGCGCGATCCGTTCGACGCATAAGATTTTTCAGACGAAACCAGTCAGGGCCGGGCATTATTGTCCGGCCTTTTGTTTTTTAGCGCCGGGCTTTCTGACATAGTTTGTTGCAGGAAATCCGGCGTTTTCAGTAACACTTTTTGCTTAATAAGCAAAAGAAACACATAATGATTATTCATTACATATCGTGTGATCCCCGCGTGGGATGACAGAACTTTCGGGGTAAAATGTGCAGTTAACCAGTTTTACAGATTATGGCTTACGTGCGCTTATCTATATGGCGTCACTTCCTGACGGCAAAATGACGAATATCACAGAAGTGACAGAAGTCTATGGCGTGTCACGTAACCATATGGTCAAGATAATTAACCAATTGAGTCATTTAGGTTATGTCGAGGCGATCCGTGGCAAAAATGGCGGGATTCGCCTGGGAAAACCTGCTAATACTATACGTATCGGTGAGGTTGTCCGTGCGCTGGAGCCATTGACCCTGGTGAACTGTAGCGGTGAATTTTGTCACATTACCCCGGCATGCCGGCTGAAATCGATTCTGGGCAAAGCTATCCGGGAATTTTTGCAGGAACTGGATAAACACACGCTCGCTGATATGGTGCAGGACAATCAGCATCTTTATAAATTGTTGCTGACGGACAAATAGCGTCGGTCATAAAAACCACGGAGGACAAGATGTCAGTGGAGAAACAATCAAACGACCCTTACCGGGAACGCGAAGCGGAAAAATATGATGCCCCGATCGCGAGCCGTGAATTTATTCTTGAAATTATCCGTAACCATACCAAACCGGTCAGTCGCGATGATCTCGCGCAGGAACTGGGGTTAACCGGGGAAGAAGCACAGGAAGCATTGCGCCGCCGTCTGCGCGCAATGGAGCGTGACGGACAGTTGGTCTTTACCCGCCGTCAATGCTACGCGCTGCCGGAACGCCTTGATTTAATTAAAGGAACCGTTATCGGACACCGGGATGGTTTTGGTTTCTTACGCGTTGAAGGACAGAAAGACGACCTATTTATTGCACAAGATCAGATGAAGCTGTGTATGCACGGCGATGTGATCCTGGCGCAGGTGATGGGTGCCGACCGTAAAGGGCGCCGTGAAGCCCGTGTGGTACGCGTAACTGAACCGAAAACCGGTCAGATAGTTGGCCGTTACTTTATGGAAGAAGGCATGGGGTTTGTCGTACCTGATGACAGCCGCCTGAGCTTTGATATTCTGATCCCGAAAGAATCCATCAACGGTGCCCGCATGGGTAACATCGTGGTGGTGGAACTGACCCGCCGCCCGGCTAAACGCGTACAGGCTCTCGGTGTCATCACCGAAGTACTGGGCGAAAAAATGGGCACCAGTATCGCGGTGGATATCGCACTGCGTAAACATGATATTCCGTATACCTGGCCGGCTCAGGTTGAGCGTCAGGTTGCTGATGTCAGCGAAAACGTTCCGGAAGAGGCTAAAAAAGGCCGCGAGGATTTACGCTCGCTGCCATTAGTCACCATTGACGGCGAAGACGCCCGTGACTTTGATGATGCGGTACACTGTGAAGCCAAACGCGGTGGTGGCTGGCGTCTGTGGGTGGCGATTGCTGACGTGAGTTACTATGTGCGTCCGCAAACTGCGCTGGATGACGAAGCCCGCAGCAGGGGTAACTCGGTATACTTCCCGTCCCAGGTCGTTCCGATGCTGCCGGAAGTGCTTTCTAACGGAGTCTGTTCACTGAATCCGCAGGTTGATCGCCTGTGTATGGTCTGTGAAATGACTATTTCATCGAAAGGTAAGTTATCCGGTTACCGTTTCTTTGAAGCCGTGATGAGTTCCCACGCCCGTCTGACTTACACAAAAGTGTGGAAAATTCTTGAAGGGGATGAAGAACTGCGTGAGCATTATGCGCCGTTGGTAAAACATCTCGAAGAGCTGCATAAACTGTATAAAGCACTGGCGGAAGCCCGTGACGAACGTGGCGCGATTGCATTTGAATCGGAAGAAGCCAAATTTATCTTTAATGCAGAAAAACGGATCGATCGTATCGAGCCGGTGAAGCGTAATGATGCGCACAAACTGATTGAAGAGTGCATGATCATGGCGAACGTGGCAGCGGCAAGATTCGTTGAGAAAAACAACGAACCTGCACTGTACCGTGTTCACGATCGTCCGAAAGAAGAGAGTGTCGGTAATCTGCGGACAGTATTCAACGAGCTGGGACTGACCCTGCCGGGCGGACTGACGCCGGAGCCGAAAGATTATGCACAGGTCATGCGGGATGTGGCTGAGCGTCCTGACTGTGAACTGTTACAGACCATGCTGCTGCGCTCCATGAAGCAGGCAATTTACGATCCGGACAACCGCGGACACTTCGGTCTGGCGTTGCCGGCATATGCGCACTTTACATCGCCTATCCGTCGTTATCCGGATCTGTCGTTACATCGCGCGATTAAATATTTGCTGGCAAAAGAGCAGGGTGAGAAACCATCCAAAACCGGCGCCTGGCATTACGATACACAAAGCATGCTGCAACTGGGGGAACACACCTCCATGACAGAGCGCCGCGCGGATGAAGCAACGCGTGATGTGGCGGACTGGCTGAAGTGTGACTTTATGCAGGATCAGGTCGGTAATGTATTCAAAGGGCTGATTACCAGTGTGACCGGTTTCGGGTTCTTTGTACGTCTGAATGAGCTGTTTATTGATGGCCTGGTACACGTCTCAACACTGGATAATGACTATTACCGCTACGATAATGTCGGCCAGCGCCTGATTGGTGAGTCCTCAAACAATGTATACCGCCTCGGTGATGAAGTTGAAATCCGTGTGGAAGCCGTACATATGGATGAGCGCACGATTGATTTCGCATTGATTTCAAGCACGCGACGCGCCCGCAATGAAGGTAAAACCGCGAGAACCCGCGCGCGCACCGGTCAGACCGGTGATAAACGCCGCAGCGGGAAAAAAGACGACGTTAGCCGTGAGAAAAACTTTGAGCCGGACAGTGCGTTCCGTAAGAAGAAAAAAGACGGTGACGCTCCGAAAGCACCAAAAAGTCCGAAATCACCCCGGACCAAAAAAATTGAAGCGAATATAAAGGCGAAGCGCGCGAAGAAAAAAGCCGCAAAATAATTGCCTTTAGTTCACCTTTTCCCCGGTGAGGCGGCAGCGCCTCACCGGGTATATTATCCTGCAACAAACGGAACGTTATGAGTGAAATTATTTATGGTATCCATGCCGTGGATGCCTTGCTGGCGAGTGATCCCAGCCGTTTTATTGAAGTTTATATTTTAAAAGGGCGTGAAGACCGCCGTCTTATCCCGGTTGCTCAGGCTCTGGAAGCTGCGGGTATCCGTGTTCAGGTGGCAAACCGTCAGTGGATGGACAGCCAGGCTGAAGGCGGCGTACATCAGGGTGTCATTGCCAAAGTCAAAGGCGGGCGTCAGTACCAGGAGCAGGATCTGCCGGATTTACTTGCTGAGCATGAAACGCCGTTTCTGCTGGTACTGGATGGCGTGACTGATCCGCACAACCTGGGTGCTTGTCTGCGTACCGCGGATGCTGCCGGTGTTCATGCCGTGATCATCCCGAAAGACCGTTCGGCTCAACTGAATGCGACAGTTAAAAAAGTGGCATGTGGCGCGGCGGAAAGTGTTCCGCTGATCCGTGTGACCAACCTTGCCCGTACGCTGCGCCAGTTGAAAGATGAAAATATCTGGATTGTCGGTACTGCTGGTGAAGCGACACACGATCTGTATCAGAGCAAAATGACCGGTCCTGTGGCTCTGGTAATGGGTGCGGAAGGTGAGGGTATGCGCCGCCTGACCCGTGACCTGTGTGATGAGCTGATTAGCATCCCGATGGCGGGAGCGGTATCCTCTCTGAACGTCTCTGTGGCAACGGGTGTGTGTCTGTTTGAAGCAGTACGCCAGCGCGGGAAATAATCCCTGATACGTAAACTATTACCTTGTTTTTTGCATCGGGCATGGGTATAGTTATGCGTCAAATTTTTCAGCCGCACTTAAACAAGTTCCTTGCCTCTCAGGGTTGCGGTTGCCCGGACTGGAGGCTAATAATCCGTAAGGAGCACTACTAATGCGTCATTACGAAATCGTCTTTATGGTTCATCCGGACCAGAGCGAACAAGTACCGGCAATGATCGAGCGTTACAAAACTGCTATTACTAATGCAGAAGGTCAGATCCACCGTCTCGAAGACTGGGGTCGTCGCCAACTGGCTTACCCAATCAACAAACTGCACAAAGCTCACTACGTTCTGCTGAACGTTGAAGCACCGCAGGAAGTGATTGACGAGCTGGAAACTATTTTCCGCTTCAATGATGCCGTTATCCGCAGCATGGTTATGCGCGTTAAGCACGCGGTGACTGAACCTTCTCCGATGGTTAAAGCGAAAGACGAACGTCGCCCGCGCGACATGTCTGACGACATTGAAGAAAATGATGAAGCTGAGGAAACTGAAGAGTAATAACGATGTCCGCTAACCGTCTGGTGTTATCCGGCACAGTGTGCAGGGAACCCATCCGGAAAGTAAGCCCGGCCGGAATTCCGCATTGTCAGTTCGTGCTTGAGCACCGCTCACAACAGCAGGAAGCCGGACTTAGCCGGCAGGCATGGTGCAGAATGCCCGTGGTTGCCAGCGGACTAACCATCCAAACCATTACTCGCAGTATAACGGTCGGCAGTCATATAACCGTTCACGGATTCATCAGCACCCATCAGGGTCGCAATGGATTAACGAAACTGGTTCTTCATGCCGAACATATTGAATTAATAGATTCTGGAGACTAGCCTTATGGCACGTTATTTCCGTCGTCGTAAATTCTGCCGTTTCACCGCAGAAGGCGTTCAAGAGATTGATTATAAAGACATCGCTACGCTGAAAAACTATATCACTGAAAGTGGTAAAATCGTACCAAGCCGTATTACCGGTACAAGTGCGAAATATCAGCGTCAGCTCGCTCGTGCTATCAAGCGTGCCCGCTACCTGTCTTTACTGCCTTACACTGATCGTCATCAGTAATCGGCATCGTCCATTTAAGAGGATAAGGTAATGCAAGTTATTCTGCTTGATAAAGTAGCGAACCTGGGTAGCCTGGGTGACCAAGTAAATGTTAAGTCTGGTTATGCACGTAACTTCTTAGTACCGCAAGGTAAAGCTGTTCCTGCTACCAAGAAAAATATCGAATTCTTCGAAGCACGCCGTGCAGAACTGGAAGCTAAATTAGCTGACGTTCTGGCTGCAGCTAACGCTCGTGCAGAGAAAATCAATGCCCTGGGCGTTGTGACTCTCTCTTCTAAAGCGGGTGACGAAGGCAAATTATTCGGTTCTGTCGGTACTCGTGACATCGCTGATGCTGTTACTGCAGCTGGCGTTGAAGTTGCGAAAAGCGAAGTTCGTCTGCCTAACGGCGTTCTGCGTACTCTGGGTGATCATGAAGTTCACTTCCAGGTTCACAGTGACGTGTTTGCAGAACTGAATGTGAAGATTGTTGCTGAGTAATCTCTGATTACGATGTAAACATCTTTGAAAGACGCTGGCTCAGGCCAGCGTTTTTTTATTTTTTACATCATGAACGGCGGTAACTGCCGTCTTTCTGGCGTTTAAAAGTCACGGACTGCCCGCTGGTCTTATCAATTCTCAGTTCTGTAATCGTTTTGTCTTTCCCCCGGATAACCCGTATTTTATCACCGGCCCCAACCTGGTTCAGCGGCTTCTGCGCTCCTTCAACGGCGGTCATCCGAAATAAATCATCAACCGGTAACCCGTTATTACGGAAAACCTGCGCGATTGTCTGTCCTTTTTTTACCGTAAACCGCTGCGACACAAGCGGAGCATCCTGTGCAGTTGTAGCGACAGGTGCTGTTTCTGTTGTGACCGGTGGCTGTTCTGCTGTGGGTTGCGGTGCCGGATCCTGAGTCTGAGCGACAGGCGGCAGGTTATCATCCTGCGGCAGGGTATTTTCGGTTGTGTTCGGCGTGTCGGTAAGCTGACGCTGTGCCATCAGGTCACCCAGCGGATCATCCTGTACCGGTGGTGTCAGACCGATAGTTTGTGGCGGAGACGTTACTGGCAGCTTGGGTGCGGATGGCCATAAAAACAGCACAATAATAACAATCAGCGCGATGGCGGCGATGGTATAAAGATGGAATTTGGGTAGTAACCGCATAGTATTTCCCCGCTATTGTGCATGCGTTATATACCCTTATTCATTCAAACTGCAGGTTCGTTGGCGGAACGATGCCAGCCGGGTCACATACTGATGTATGCTCCCCGTCTGTTTTCCCTTACCGCCTGCCTGCATCCTGAATGACGTTGGGTATAGCTCATCAGACGTTCTTTCAGTGTAGCAGTCGGCTCCCTGAAATTATTCGGAATTAATCCTGTTTTATAATTTGTTTTCCGTGTTTATCTGTAATGGCGGATTGCATCAGTTTTCACTGATAATCGGGTTTACCGGGGTACATGCTGCTGTTATGCTTATCCATCTTACTTATTAATCAGGTATCTCTCATGACACAACCGACTTTTGACACGATGGAAGCACAGGCAAGCTACGGAATTGGCTTACAAATCGGCCAGCAATTACAGGAATCCGGACTGAGCGGATTAGTACCGGAAGCGATTCTTGCCGGTATCACTGACGCATTAGCCAATAATCAGCCTGCTGTCGCGGTTGATGTTCTTCATCGCGCCCTGCGTGAAATGCATGAGCGTGCTGATGCTGTCCGCAATGAAATGCAGGCAGAGCTGGTAAAAGACGGTATGCGCTTCCTGGAAGAGAATGCGAAGAAAGAGGGTGTTTCATCCACTGAGAGCGGTTTACAGTTCTCTGTTATCACTCAGGGTAATGGTCCGATTCCGGCACGCACTGATCGTGTCCGCGTTCACTATACCGGTCGTCTGACTGACGGCACTGTATTTGATAGCTCTGTACAGCGCGGTGAGCCGGCTGAATTCCCGGTCAATGGCGTGATCGCAGGCTGGATCGAAGCACTGACCCTGATGCCGGTTGGTTCTAAATGGGAACTGTATATCCCGAGCAACCTGGCTTACGGTGAGCGTGGTGCCGGTGCTTCTATCCCGCCATACAGCACATTAGTTTTTGAAGTTGAGCTGTTAGAGATCCTGTAAGTACGGATTGTGTTACCAAAAGCAGAATATGCGAAATGGCCGGTTTTCACCGGCCATTTTTGTTTCTATACTCAGGTCTCCGGAGACGTAAACAGGATAACGCGGCTCACTAACTGTTCTGTGAAAGAGGTGAAGGATGCTCAATCAAATTTGTCACCTGGCCCGGCGGGCGGGTGAGGCTATCATGGATATTTATCATCATCCCGACACGATGAATATTTCAGCCAAGGCGGATAATTCACCGCTGACCGCCGCCGATCTCGCGGCACATCATATTATCCTTCAAGAGCTGACTGCACTGACCCCGGACATCCCGGTGCTCTCTGAGGAAGATCCGCAAGCCTGGTCTGAACGTCAGCACTGGACACAATACTGGCTGGTGGACCCTCTCGACGGCACAAAAGAATTTATCAGCCGTAACGGGGAATTCACGGTCAATATTGCGTTGATAAGCAATGGTGTCCCTGTCATGGGCGTGGTGTATGCCCCGGTGGCAGATGTACTCTATTTTGCAGAAGGACCGCGTGCCTGGCGTGAACGTGGCGGGCAGCGGATGCAGATTAAAGTGATAAACGCGGAGTTACCTATGGTGGTTATCAGCCGCTCCCATCAGGATGATGAGCTGGCAGATTACCTGGTGCAACTGGGACCGCATGAAACACAGGCAATTGGTTCATCTCTGAAATTCTGCCTGGTGGCGGAAGGGAAAGCTCAGTTGTATCCCCGCTTTAACCCGACCCATATCTGGGATACCGCCGCCGGTCATGCTGTTGCGTTGGCTGCGGGTGCGCATATCACTGACTGGAATGGCAAGACTCTCGATTATACGCCGCGCGAATCGATGATTAACCCGGGATTTCGTGTCTCCAGTTTCTGACCACCATTTTATCTCTGAAAAGCCAGTGTGATATGCATGTTTATGCAAATTACACTGGCTTTTTTCTGTTTAGTGAAACTACTCGGTATGTTGTTTGTCAGTTAAGTGCTCATGCTTTTTATTATTTATAAAAGTTATAATAATTATAAGGTTATTATTTATATATCATATTATGATGCAGTATGTTTCTGGTGTGATGAAGATCTATTTTCTTATTGTTTTGTGAAGTACATCGTAGCAGAGTGTCATTTTATGTAAAAAAAGTGATTAAAACACATGATTAGTGAACCCTTGGCGGGGATTTTAGTCTACCTTGTAGTATAAAGGTGATGTCAGTAATTTTACCTGCCACCGAAAGACCGAAAGACCGAAAGGTAAAGGGGAGGACATAAGAGTGATGAAAATTTTTGCCCGTTACAACCCGTCTCAGATAGCGCGCTATGTGAAAACATTGTTCCGTGGCCGGCTGTATATCCAGGGAATGGGGGCGTTCGAGTTTGACTACGGTAAGATTTTACCGCCGAAAGTCAGAGATAAACGTCATCTGAGCGCAATGAGTGAGATTAATCAGCAGGTATTGTTGCTCCAGGCGCAACTGGCTTAGTAATCAACAATACCCGGTGAAAAATAAGGGTTGGTTTTACGGCTGTTGACCGCGGGTATCCGGTGTTACGTCAGACTAACCCTCTTTGTTTTCTCCTGCCGCAGGCGGCAAGGGGGAAACCGGTAAAATAACCGCTGTAACCGGGGAGTCCGGAATTCGCGTGACTAATAACTGGTCAATTTTATAGTTATCAATATCAACGACTTCAAATTTATAACCGACGTATTTTACAAAATCTGTGCGTTTCGGGATCCTGCGCAGTTTGTACATCATAAAGCCGGCAATAGTTTCATAGTTGCTGTCATCCGGAAACTCATCAATATCCAGTACCCGCTGCACATCTTCAATCGGCGTACCG
Organism: Morganella psychrotolerans; assembly: GCF_965118875.1. Classification (GTDB taxonomy): domain Bacteria; phylum Pseudomonadota; class Gammaproteobacteria; order Enterobacterales; family Enterobacteriaceae; genus Morganella; species Morganella psychrotolerans_C. The sequence continues at coordinate 318,078 of NZ_CBCPJD010000004.1, read as the reverse complement.
CCTTCAACCAGCCATGAGTTTTCATCACGGGCGACAATTTGTTCTTCCTGGCCCTGACCCACCAGGTCACCCATCAATGTAATCATCACATCATTGATAGTGATAACACCCATCACCATCGCGTATTCATTGAGGATGATAGCAAAGTCTTCACCGGCGTTTTTAAAACCTTCCAGGGTATCAGACAAACTGAGTGTGTCCGGGATCATTAGTGCCGGTCGGATTTGCACGCCATCATGCAGGTTCAGACTCTGACCAATCAGTACACGGTTGAGCAGATCTTTGGAATCAACATACCCGAGGACATGATCAAGACCCCCGTCACACACCAGGAATTTTGAATGTGGCTGTGTGGAAATTTTTTCTTTAATACTCTCTTCGCTTTCCTTCCTGTCAAAGTAAACGATACTTTCACGCGAGGTCATGGCAGACGGGACAGTACGGGATTCCAGTTCAAACACGTTTTCAATCAGTTCGTGCTCTTGCTTGCGCAGTACACCGGCGACAGCGCCGGCTTCCACAACGGCGTAAATATCATCAGATGTAATATCTTCATTACGTGCCAGCGGAATTTTGAATAGTTTGAAGAACAGATTAGATAAGCCGTTAAACAGCCAGGCCAGCGGGCGCAGTACAGCCAGACAAAAACGCATCGGCTGAACAATACGGATAGCCACGGCTTCGGGCTTGATCATTCCCATCCGCTTAGGCGTCAGGTCAGCCAGCAGGATAAACATGGAGGTGACGATAATAAATGAACATATGGAGCCGAGTTGCTGTGCGGCGGTATCAGACACAATGTTCTGAAACATGGTGCGCAGAGCCGGTGAAAAAGCAGATTCCCCGACAATACCGGCGAGGATCGCCACGGCATTCAGCCCGATCTGCACCACGGTGAAAAACATACCCGGTGCTTCCTGAAGGCGGAGAACCAGCGCGGCATTCGCGTTGCCCTCGTCGATCATGATTTTGAGCTTTATGCGCCGTGAGGCGGCAAGCGAAATTTCTGATAATGAAAAGAATGCGCTGATGGCGCAAAGTAACAGTACAATTAATACACTATTTAACATATAGGTTCCGAATGGCCGGCACGTTTGCCTGAGGCAGTGCTGTTATTAATTATGCGTGGCGACCGGTTATTTTTGAGAGATATATATACCCGTCATACTTCAAAATGCCCGGGTGCTGACTGCGCCCGGCAGGCGTATCTTGTCGCCTGTATGCATCCCGAATTATGTAGAGTATTGAGCATAAATATCGGATATAAAAAGAGAAATACGCACAGAGTATTGATATTTTCTGTGCGTGGATGTGCAGTATAACACCGGATCAGGAAAAACGGTTAGTTTCTCAGCGAAGGCGGCATGCAAACGCCGATCCCGCCCAATCCGCAATAGCCCTCCGGGTTTTTATCCAGATATTGCTGATGATAATCCTCTGCCACATAAAACGGGCCGGCAGGGCGGATTGCTGTGGTGACCGGCCGGAGATCACCGCTCTCCGACATCGCCTGCTGATATTGCTCCCGCGAGGCGATTGCCTGCACGCGCTGGCTGTCTGATTGTGTGAAAACAGCCGAGCGGTACTGCGATCCGATATCGCCGCCCTGTTTCATGCCCTGCGCCGGATCGTGGTTCTCCCAGAACAGACGCAGCAAATCAACATAGCTTATGATTGACGGGTCATAGACCACCCGCACCGCTTCTGTGTGTCCGGTGTTGCCGGTACATACAGCGTCATAGCCCGGATTCTGAGTGACTCCGCCGGTATAACCTGCGGTGGTACTGTAAATTCCCGGTTGCTGCCAGAACAGACGCTCCACACCCCAGAAGCATCCCATGGCAAAGTAGGCGATATCAAAGCCTTCCGGGACATGATTCACATCATTCCCGGTGACGGTATGACGGGGGCTGATGGTCAGCGCAACAGTACTGCCGGAGAGTGAATTTTCAGCAGAAACAGGTGAAATAATTGTGTCCTGAGGGTAATTAATTATCGTTTTTATCATATGCGGTGGCTCCTGTTTTAAGAATAATCGGTGTATTATCAATAGAATTCAGGTTATTTATCTTATGTATCTATAGTAAACTTCAAATAATTTTCATATTGTTTTCAATCAAATCTAAGACACTCAGGAGTTGATGTGATCCGATACCCTCTTATTTGTGTTGTGGCCGTGTCTCTCACATCCCCTCTGGCATATAGTGCAAATCTTCGCTTAAAAGTGGAAGGGCTGAACGGCCAACTTGAAAAAAATGCAAGAGTCCAGCTTTCGACAATCTCAACGGATGAAGTGGTGGCAGATGGCCGTTTCCGCGCCCGTGTGGAAAAAGCCATTAAAGAAGGTCTGCGCCCGCTTGGTTATTATGACCCCACTGTCACCTTTGAATATCAGGATAATCAGCCACCTGCACGCCCTGTATTGCTTGCCCGCGTTACTCCGGGTGAACCTGTCAAAATTGCCGGGGTGACCGTCGATATTGAAGGTGCGGCAAAGGACGATACTGCGTTCAGTCAGTTTGTGACTAAAAATAAACCTGAAATTGGTACGGTCGTCAATCATGGTGAGTATGAAAGTTTCAAAGGCGGATTATCCGGGCTTGCATTAAAACGGGGTTATTTTGATGCGGAGATGGAAAAAAGCCAGCTCGGTATTGCACTGTCACGCAATGCGGCATATTGGGATTTTGTGTTTAACAGCGGCAAACGATACCGGTTTGGTAAAGTGAATTATGAAGGTTCACAAATCCGCGACACTTATCTGGAAGGATTGGTGCCCTTTAAAGAGGGGGATTATTATACCTCTGAACAGTTAGCTGATTTTAACCGCCTGCTGGCACAAACCGGCTGGTTCCAGTCTGCGATTGTAACGCCAAATATCACGCAGGCACGGACAGATAACAGTGATTATCTGACGATGGATGCCTCTTTTACCCCGCGTGCACAAAATTTTGTGGAGCTGGGCGGCGGTTTTGCCACTGACGTGGGGCCGCGCGTACAGGCAAAATGGAATAAGCCATGGGTTAACTCACGCGGGCACAGTCTGACTTCCAGCATCAGTCTGTCAGCGCCTGAACAAATTATCGACACATCCTACCGGATCCCGCTGAAAGTAAACCCTATTGAGCAATATTATTCTGTTTCCGGCGGCTACAAACGTACTGATCTGAATGATACCAAATCCGATACAGCAACTGTTGGTGTGTCCCGTAACTGGGATTTATCGAGCGGCTGGCAGTACGGTATCAATATGCGCTGGAGCTTCAGCCACTTTACACAGGCAGATATCACCAATACCACCATGCTGCTCTATCCCGGCGTCAATGTCAGCCGTGTCCGCTCCAGGGGCGGGATGATGCCGTCATGGGGAGACAGTCAGCGCTATTCTGTTGATGTATCAAATGAAATGTGGGGCTCGGATGTGGATTTCGCTGTGTTCCGCGCCCGTAATGTCTGGGTCAGAACACCGTGGGAAGGTCATCGTTTCGTGATGCGCGGGACACTTGGCTGGATAGAAACGAATAATTTTGACCGTGTTCCGCCGGACCTGCGGTTTTTCGCCGGGGGTGACGGCAGTATCCGTGGCTATCGCTACAACAAAATCTCGCCCGAAGATGCTGACGGCAAACTGACCGGTGGCTCGAAATCAGCAGTCGGCTCCCTGGAATATCAGTACAACGTGACCGGTGACTGGTGGGGCGCGGTATTTGTGGACAGTGGCGAAGTGGTGAATGACATCAAACGGAGTAATTTTAAAACCGGTGCGGGTGTCGGGGTACGCTGGGCATCACCGGTCGGACCGGTGAAGTTTGATCTGGCGGCACCTGTCGGTGACGATCAGACAAAAAATATTGAGTTTTACATCGGATTGGGAGCAGAACTCTGATGAAATGGCTGAAGTATCTGAAGTGGCCGGCAATCGTTCTGCTGGTGCTTATCCTGATGATCGGCGGCACGCTGGGCTGGGTGCTGGGCACTCAGTCCGGGCTGCATTTTGCCCTGAATATGGCACCGCGTTTTGTGTCCGGTCTGACTCTCGGACAGGTGGAAGGGGATCTTCGTAACCTGACTCTGAAGCAGGTGAAATACACCATGCCGGGCATTGATGTCAGCGTGGATAAAGTAGATCTCGCACTGCGCCTCAGTTGCCTGAAAAATATGACGTTATGTGTTGAAAATCTCAGCACAGACGGCACCCGTGTCACTGTTGATACAACAAAATTGCCGCCGTCAGAAGAAACACCGCCGTCTGAACCACTGACGGAACTGAATGCGCCACTGACTATTTTTCTTGATTCGCTCTCTGTCACCAATACGCAGGTGACCGTTGATGATATGGCGATCAATTTAGATACGTTCCGCACGGCCATGACCTGGGAGGGCGACCAGCTCACACTCAAACCTACTGTGATTAAGGCGCTCTCTGTTGTGCTGCCGGAATCCGACCCTGCGGTTGTTGCGGAAAAACCGGAACCGGTAACCGATGAGCCGGAAAAACCCCTTAGTGAAACCATTAACGCTATTTTTGCCAAACCGCTGCTGGCGGCGTTGCCGGACGTTATTCTTCCTCTGAATATTTCGGTTGAAGGTATTTCCGGAGATAACTGGCAGGTGAGCGGTGATACGCCGGTAACTATAAATTCTCTGCATCTGGCACTGTTTAACAAAGGGCAGACACTGACACTGAGTGATTTCTCAGCGGACGCACCGCAGGGAAATATTAGTATCAGCGGAGAAGCCACTCTCAGTGATAACTGGCCGGTGGTGCTCTCAGTTAAAGGTGCGGTTCGTGATTTTGATGAATTCAGCGGGCAAAATATCGATCTGAATCTGAATGGCGGGTTGCTGGATGAACTGAAGCTGGTTCTGGTACTGAAAGGGCCGGTCAATGCGACCCTGGATGCACAAACGAATCTGACACAGGCGGATTTACCGGTATTGCTGACGCTGGAGAGTCAGAAAGTCAGCTGGCCGTTAACCGGTGAGGCGGATTATCAGCTCGGTGGTGTGAAATTACGCCTTAACGGTAAAGTCAGCGGATATGATCTCTCCCTGCGCTCAGACATCAAAGGGAAGGATATCCCGCCTGCGCTGCTGACGCTGGATGCCAAAGGCAATACAGAACAGCTTAATCTCACCCGGCTGCGCCTGAATGCGTTACAGGGCTTTGCTGAGGTCACCGGTGTGGCGGACTGGCAGAAAGCCATCAGTTGGCAGGCAGTGCTGACACTGTCCGGTCTGAATACGGCAAAAGCCTACCCTGAATGGCCGGCGAAAGTGGATGGCAAAATTACCACACGCGGCAGTCTGTACGGCGGTAACTGGGAATTGTCTGTTCCGGATATCACGCTTGACGGAAAAGTGAAAAATTATCCGCTGAAAGCGCGCGGAAATGTAAAAGGTAACGCCGGCGGGCAGTGGACTATCCCTGAGCTGAAACTGGCGCTGGGTAATAATAAGCTGGATATCAATGGTCAGCTGGCAGACAACTGGAAGCTGGATGCAGATATTAATGCCCCGGCGCTGGGTGGCCTGGTTCCGGGTCTTGCAGGGACCATTAAAGGTAAGCTGAATGTCCGCGGTAATATGGAAAAACCGCAGATTCTGGCGGATCTCACGATCCATAATCTGAAGTGGCAGAATGAGTTGTCTGTCGCCAATGCCACGATCAAAGGGGATGTTACCTCAGCCGAACAGATCAAAGGTCAGCTGGATGTGACTGTTACTCAGCTGAAGCAGGCCGATCTGGTGATAAGCAATCTGACTCTGAATGCAAAAGGAACAGAAGCACAGCACGCGCTGAAACTGACGATGAAGGGAGATCCGGTATCGGCACAACTGATGCTCAACGGCGGGTTTGATCGTAAAACACAAATCTGGAAAGGCTCTCTGAATAATACCCGTTTTGAAACGCCGGTGGGTGAATGGCAGCTCAGCAAAGCAATGGCGCTGACGTATCTGAATGAAAAACAGGAAGTCACAGTCGGTACCCACTGCTGGGTGAACCCGGATGCGCGTATCTGTGTACCGAAACCGATTACAGCCGGCGCATCCGGTAATGCGGCGGTTGCGCTGGAGCGATTTGATCTGTCGATGATAAAACCGTTCCTGGATCAGGGAACGAAACTGAGCGGCGTATTCAGCGGGAACGCGAATGTCCGCTGGTTTGCTGATGGTTCGCAGCCGGTGATGGATGTCTCCCTTAAAGGGAATGGCGTAAAAGTAGTGCAGAGCCTTGAGGGTGTAAATCTGCCGGTGGCGTTTGATACCCTTACACTGACTGCGGCGATGAAGAGTGGCAAACTGAATCTTCAGTGGCTGATTGCTATTGCCGGAAACGGAAAAATCAACGGTAACGTACAGATTTCTGATTTGGAAAAGCGCCGTCAGCTGAGCGGAAATATCGGGATCGACAATATCTCACTGGATTTGATCAAGCCGCTGCTGGGTAAAGGTGATAAAGCCACCGGGCGGCTGAATGCAAATCTGCGCCTCGGTGGTAATGCTGCCGGACCTCTGCTGTTTGGTCAGCTGGGGTTGTCAGATCTTGCTGTCAGCGGGAAGTTGCTGCCGTTTGATATTACACAGGGCGGCCTGACCGTTAATTTTGACGGCGCGCGCTCTGATCTGAACGGACAAATTAACACCCCGGAAGGGCATCTTAACCTCAGTGGTAATGCAGACTGGCGCAAGATGGATGCGTGGTACGCTAAAATCAGTGCTCAGGGTGATAAACTGCGGGTTTCATTGCCGCCGATGATACGGATAGATGTCAGCCCGGATCTGGTTTTTGAAGCAACACCGTCAGTGCTGAAGCTGGACGGAACTGTCAATATTCCGTGGGCGCGGATAACAGTACATGATGTGCCGGAATCGGCGGTTGCATCAACATCTGATGAAGTGATGCTGGACGATAATCTGCAACCGGTTCATGAAAAACCGGTCAGTATTCCGATTCAGAGCAACCTGAAAATCCATATTGGTCCTGATGTGGCGCTTGATGCATTTGGCCTTAGTGCGATGCTGACGGGGAACCTGAGAGTTGCGCAGGACAAACAGGGCCTGGGGCTGAACGGACAGGTTGATATCCCGCGCGGGCGTTTTAAAGCGTACGGGCAGGATCTGCTGGTGCGCAAAGGACAGATTCTGTTCTCCGGTCCTGCCGACCAGCCGTTCCTGAATATGGAAGCGATCCGTAATCCGGATAACACCGCTAATGGTGTCATTGCCGGAGTCCGGGTGACCGGGCTTGCGGATCGTCCGAAAGTGGAAATATTTTCTGACCCTGCAATGTCACAGGAAGAGGCCCTTTCTTATCTGTTACGGGGTGAGGGACTCAATTCCGGTGATGCTGACAGTTCCCAGATGACATCCATGTTAATCAGCCTTGGGGTAGCACAAAGCGGGCAGTTAGTCGGAAAAATTGGTGAAACATTCGGCATTTCAGACCTGGCGCTGGACACTCAGGGTGTGGGTGATAAGTCACAGGTTGTGGTCAGCGGCAAGATAACGAATGACTTGCAGGTAAAATATGGTGTCGGTATATTTGACTCTTTAGCGACCTTGACGTTACGCTATAGGTTAATGCCCAGGTTATATCTGGAAGCGGTGTCTGGCGTCAGCCAGGCGATCGATCTGCTTTATCAGTTTGAGTTCTAATATATGCGAGTGATCGTTTATGGCAGTTTGCGGCAAAAACAGGGAAACCATCACTGGATGACCTACGCCGCCCTGCTGGGTGAGTATACGCTTGAAGGTTATGATCTGTATGATCTGGGGCACTATCCTGCGGTTGTACCGGGAACCGGTAAAATCGAATGTGAAGTGTACCGGATCTCCTCGTCGATCCTGACAGAGCTGGATGAATTGAAAAAAGATGGTCAGGATTACCGGCGTGAGCTGGTTTCAACGCCTTACGGCAGTGCCTGGATTTACCTGTATCAGCGTTCTGTGGACGATTTGGTGCGGATAAACTGCGGTGACTGGCTCAGGCGTCACGGGGAACCTGGGCCGGAAAGCGAATAACATACCTGCAAAAATAAAAAACCGCTGTGAAAACAGCGGTTTTTTTATCAAAACGGGATGCGGATTATTTTTTCGCAGCGCGTTCGAAAGAAGCAATAATTTCTGCTTTTGCTGACGCGGCATCTTCCCAGCCGTCAACTTTAACCCATTTGCCTTTTTCCAGATCTTTGTAGTGCTCGAAAAAGTGAGTGATTTGCGCTTTCAGCAGTTCAGACAGATCGCCCACATCTTTGATGTGATCGTATTCTTTGCTCAGCTTGGTGTGCGGAACCGCAACCAGTTTGGCATCTTCACCGGATTCGTCAGTCATTTTCAGAACACCGACCGGACGGCAGCGGATCACAGAACCCGGCTGTAACGGATACGGAGTCGGAACCAGGACGTCTACCGGGTCGCCATCCAGTGATAACGTATGGTTGATATAACCATAGTTGCACGGATAGAACATTGCCGTTGACATAAAGCGGTCAACAAACAGCGCACCGGATTCTTTATCCACTTCGTATTTAATCGGATCGGCGTTTGCAGGGATTTCGATAACAACATAGATATCTTCCGGCAGATCTTTACCTGCAGGAACATTATTCAGGCTCATGAGCGGTTTCCTTTAAGTCTTCAAACCAAATAGCGTGGCGGACATTATAACGAAAAAAAGGCGGTGGTATACCGCCTTTTCCTCCGCTTACTTCCCGTGTTCGTCCGGGAATTCAGCCATAAAGCTTTCTGCTTTCTCTACCATGGATTTTGTGCCGACAAAGTACGGCGAACGCTGGTGGAGTTTTTCAGGAATGATATCAAGGATACGGTTTTTACCATCACTCGCTTTACCGCCCGCTTGTTCTGCGAGGAAAGACATCGGGTTGCACTCATACAGCAGGCGCAGTTTACCGGTAGGGTGGCTTGCTGTGCTCGGGTAGATATAAATCCCGCCTTTGAGCAGGTTGCGGTGGAAGTCTGCAACCAGTGAACCGATATAACGGGTGGTATAAGGGCGGTTTGTTGCCTCATCTTCATCCTGGCAGTATTTAATGTACTTTTTCACACCCTGCGGGAAGCGGATATAGTTCCCTTCATTGATGGAGTACATATTGCCTTTTTCCGGGAATTGCACGTCTGCCTGGCACAGGCAGAATACGCCTAATGACGGATCATACGTAAAGGCGTGAACCCCGTTGCCGGTAGTGTAAACCAGCATAGTGGAAGACCCGTATACCACATAACCGGCTGCGACCTGGCGGTTGCCCGGTTGCAGGAAGTCAGCTTCGGTTACCGGCTGACCCAGAGGCGTGATACGGTGATAGATAGAGAAAATGGTCCCGACAGACACATTTACGTCAATGTTGGATGAACCATCGAGCGGGTCCATCAGAACAACATATTTGGCATTCTCGGCACGTCCGCCTTCAAAAATGACGATGTCATCTTCTTCTTCGGAAGCAATACCGGCAACTTCACCACGGGCTTTTAGTGCCGCTTTCAGTTTCTCGTTAGCGTAGAGATCCAGTTTCATCTGGACTTCACCCTGCACATTAGAGATACCATTGGTACCAAGGATATCAACCAGCCCGGCTTTGTTGATATCACGATGAATAATTTTAGCACCTAACTTAATCGCAGAGAGGAGAGCAGTCAGTTCTCCGGTTGCGTGAGAAAAGTCCTGCTGTTTTTCGACGATAAATTCGCCTAATGTTTTCATGACGTGCGTCCTGAAGTGGGTGAAATAAAAGTATTACGAAAGCGGTTGCCCGGAAACGCGCGTGCAAGTTTAGCCAAAGAAAATCATAATTGATAGGCTAATCCGTTTCAGTTCTTTTGATAGATGGTTAGAATAGTGACCAACGTCATGCTATTGGATAAAAATAATGCATATTCATATTCTCGGTATCTGTGGCACCTTCATGGGCAGCCTCGCAATTCTTGCCCGTTCGCAGGGACATAAAGTGACCGGCTCCGATCAAAATGTCTATCCGCCGATGAGTAGTCTGCTGACAGAGCAGGGGATTGACCTGATCCAGGGCTATGACCCGGCGCAGCTTGAACCCCGCCCGGATATTGTGGTGATCGGCAACGCCATGAAGCGCGGAAACCCGTGTGTGGAAGCCGTGCTGAACCTGGGTATCCCATATACCTCAGGACCGCAGTGGCTGCATGACCATGTATTACCTGAGCGCTGGGTGCTCGCCGTGGCGGGAACGCACGGCAAAACCACTACCGCCGGTATGCTGGCGTGGATTCTGGAAGACTGCGGCTATCAGCCGGGTTTCCTGATCGGCGGCGTTCCGGGTAATTTTGATGTCTCTGCCACACTGGGTAACAGTCCGTTCTTTGTGATTGAGGCGGATGAATATGACTGTGCATTTTTTGATAAGCGCTCGAAATTTGTGCATTACAGCCCGCGCACACTGCTGCTCAATAATCTTGAGTTTGACCACGCAGATATTTTTGAAAATCTCGCCGCGATTGAAAAGCAATTCCATCATCTGGTACGTGTTGTTCCCGGAGACGGAAAAATTATTGCTCCGGCAAATGATTCTAATCTGAAACAGATGCTCGCTATGGGGTGCTGGAGTGAAGAAGAATATACCGGTGAAAACGCCCGCTGGCAGGCGGAGAAAGTCACAAATGACTGCGGTGAGTTTGATGTGCGCTATGACGGTGACATCAAAGGTCGAGTGAACTGGGGACTGGTCGGCGAGCATAACATGCAGAATGCCCTGATGGCGGTTGCGGGAGCACATCACGTCGGGGTTCCTGTGGCGGAAGCCTGCCGCGCACTGGGTAAATTTATCAATGCCCGTCGCCGTCTGGAGCTGCGTGGTGAAGTGAACGGCATCAGTGTCTATGATGATTTCGCCCATCACCCGACAGCCATACTCGCAACGCTACAGGCATTGCGCAGTAAGGTTGGTGGCACAGCCCGGATACTGGTGGTGCTTGAGCCGCGTTCAAATACCATGAAAATGGGGATCAGCAAAGACGATATCGCTCCGGCACTGGGACGCGCAGATGAAGTGTTTATTCTCCAGCCGGCAAATATTCCGTGGCTGGTGAGTGAAATTACTGAGCACTGTGTCCAGCCGGCGTACTGGAGTGGTGATCTGGATGCGTTGACTGCGATGGTGGCAGAGCATGCCCAGCCGGGCGATCACATCCTGGTGATGAGTAACGGCAGCTTTGGCGGTATTCACGATAAGCTGCTGGAAAAACTGAAGTAATCTGATATTAATTATACCCAACGTTATTCAGGATGCGGGCGGGCTTCGTTCCGCCAACGAACCTGCAGTTTGAATGAATAAGGGTATACAAAAAAAACCGCGCGGCAGCATCAGCTTACCGCGCGGTTTTTTTATGCAGGAAGCCGGTATTACAACTCTTGCTCGAACAGTGCCAGAATGGCCTCACAAAGCTGTTCTGTTGTGAAACCCTGTGCCGGTGTTGAGAAAATTGTGTCATCACCGGCAATACTGCCGAGGATACCTTCTGATTTTCCGATGGAATCCAGCAGGCGGGCAATCAGCTGTGCAGCTCCCGGACTGGTGCGGATCACCACGACAGAGTCGTTATAATCAATATCCAGCACCAGATTTTTTAAGGGGCTGGTGGCGGTCGGAACGCCCAGTTCCGCAGGCAGACAGTAAACCATTTCCATTTTCGCATTACGGGTACGGACGGCGCCGAACTTCGTCAGCATTCTGGAAATCTTGGATTGATTTATATTTTCAAAGCCCTCTTCCTGCAGGGCAGTGACAATCTCCCCCTGAGAACTGAATTTTTCTTCTTTCAACAGCGCTTTAAACGCTTTGATTAAATCTTCTTGTTTAGAAGGTGCGCGCATAGTCATTCCTGAAAAATTGGCAACAAACGCTATTATTATGCGTATAAATGCATTTTTATGCAAATTAAACCCGCACGCCTGAATATATAAAATGGCATCAATGATCAAAACTGGTGAGTGGCTCACGTAATGGGTTTTACTTTTTCTCCCGGCTGGTTTATCCCCATAGGTAAAGGTAATGTTAATCAAATGATGTTGTTAGCAGTCGTTCATTGATATATTAATGAGAGTGGTCATAAGTGCGTTTAAAGTAAAATAATTGTCAGAATAGTGCCCCTTATCTCATTAACAGATAAGCGATTTGTTTAGAATAACGTCACTATAGACAAACAGATTTAAATGCGTGAATATGCAATCAGTCTGTTAAAATATTGTATTTTCAGCCCTCATGCACTGATTCGTGCCAGGCACTGAATCGGTGCTCACAGTTCCAAGTCAAGGAGTATCAGATGAAAGTTGCAGTTCTCGGAGCAGCAGGTGGTATTGGTCAGGCACTCGCCCTTCTTCTTAAAACCCAACTTCCTTCAGGCTCAGATCTTGCCTTATATGATATTGCGCCGGTCACTCCCGGAGTGGCGAAAGATCTCAGCCATATCCCGACAGATGTCCGTATCACCGGGTTCGCCGGTGAAGACCCGACACCGGCATTAGAAGGTGCGGATATTGTGCTGATTTCTGCCGGTGTTGCCCGCAAACCGGGAATGGATCGCTCTGATCTGTTCAATATCAATGCGGGGATCGTTCGTAACCTGGTCGAAAAAGTGGCAAAAACCTGCCCGAAAGCATTGATTGGAATCATCACTAATCCGGTTAACACCACAGTGGCGATTGCAGCAGAAGTACTGAAAAAAGCCGGTGTGTATGACAAAAACCGTCTGTTTGGTGTAACCACGCTGGATATTATCCGTTCCAACACATTTGTGGCTGAACTGAAAGGGAAAAAGCCACAGGAGCTGGAAGTCCCGGTCATTGGCGGACACTCAGGTGTTACTATTCTGCCGCTGCTGTCACAAATTCCGGGTGTCAGCTTCAGTGATGCTGAGATTGACAGTCTGACCAGGCGCATCCAGAACGCCGGTACAGAAGTTGTGGAAGCTAAAGCAGGTGGCGGGTCTGCAACACTTTCTATGGGTCAGGCAGCGACACGTTTCGGTTTATCTCTGGTGCGCGCAATGCAGGGTGAAAGCAATGTGGTGGAGTGTACCTATACCGAAGGTGACGGCAAATATGCGCGTTTCTTCGCTCAACCTGTGGTATTAGGGAAAAACGGGGTTGAAAAACGTTTGGATATCGGTTCACTCAGTGCATACGAGGAAAAAGCCCTGAATGGTATGCTCGATGTTCTGAAAGCGGATATTGCGCTCGGTGAGAAATTTATTAACAGTTAAATTAGTCGAATAGTTGTATTTGTTTTTTTGAATCGTAAATAAAACCGCTAATAATGATTAGCGGTTTTATTGTTTTATAACTATATATAAAAATTAATTAGTTATCTTCTCTCTTATTTTCCTATCTAATAATTCACCTGTGATAGAATTAAAATAACGGCTGGGCCATATCTCAGACGGATGGACTGCAAGAAAGTTTGCAATGATCCATTCTCCTTTAGGCCACGGGCGCGAAAGGGCGTTTGCAAGTGTTGAGGAGCTGAGTCCGGCTCCCCGGGATAGCGCGGCCAGGGTTGTCCCCCGTTTTTTCAGCGATGCGATAATATCGGCAGGGTGCCAGTCGGATTTACCGGAATCCATATATTGAGTCCTTTTTATTTTAGATTAATGTCGTGTTAGTGGTATAAATAACGGGTCGCTATCACATTAAAGGTGAACCAAATTCGTTATTAAGAAAATAAAATACCATTATTTTTCTAAATATTTTCTTAAATTTTTTCTTAAAAATATCTTTTTTGAACTCTGTTACAGAATTAAGAAACAGAATGAAAATGTGTAGGCAGCACAAAGGAAATGACCGCGGTAAGCATATTTACTTACTTAACATAAGGAGCTTGTTGATGAAACGAAAGAGATTTTTACCTGTTGTCAGGCATGATGCGTCAGAGAGGACACCGGGTCGGGTATCATTTTCTGATCTATTTTCATTACACGAATGATTTACAGTGTTTAGGTTGAAAAATGCCGACTATTCATAAAAAGGTGATGTTTTATCCTTGCGTTTGTCAAATAATGTCGAATAATTTGGTGTTTATCCAGAAACTGTTAAAAAATTCAGTGTAACTAACGCATTTGTCATTTTTGGGAAAGTACTTGGCAAACTGACTACGTTTTAACACTTGGAGAGCCAGTTTTTTGCTGAAAATGGGTTGCAGGAGAAAAGATGAAAAAAGAATGGTATTCCGCGAAGGAATTGGTTGGTTTGGCGGGTTTGCCATCATCTCCTCAAGGTGTCAACCTGATGGCGAGACGGGAAAGCTGGCATCAGCGGCGTAAACGCGGCGTGCAGGGTAAAGCGGTTGAATACAGCGTGGATAGCCTGCCGGATGAAGTTCAGGCTATTTTGCATGCATGCGATAACAGTGCAAGTTACCAGGCGAAGCGGCAGGATGCGTTTCTGATATGGGTGGAAGCCTATTATCAGCTGACCCGCGAGGAGCGGGAGAAAATTGTGACATTTATCCTGCGGGAAGGGCTGGCTCAGTTGATCCAGCATCTCGATGCACATGAGCTTCATCTTCCGGGGAACCGGGAGCAGGACGAAAAGCCGGAATAGTAAAACGGGATCCTCAAAAGGATCCCGTTTGCTTATGGTCAGGCGGAGCGGCGTACTGCGATATGCGCAAGGCCTGCCAGTGCGGCTTTATAAGGTGAATCCGGCAATAAGGATAACGCGGCAATAGCTTTGTCCGCTTCTTCTTCAGCCCGGTTATAGGTATATGTCAGGGAGCCGCAACGTTTCATCGTGGCGAGAACCGCCTCCAGCAGATGACGCCCGTTACCCTGCTCAATGGCCTGACGGATAAGTGCGGACTCTTCCGGTGTGCCGTTATGCATGGCATGAAGCAGCGGAAGCGTGGGTTTACCTTCATCCAGGTCATCACCGGTATTTTTACCGAGTGTCGTATTATCTGCATCATAATCCAGCACATCATCAATCAGCTGAAATGCGGTACCGAGATAACGGCCGTAATTCTGAAGGGCAATTTCCTGTTCCGGTGTGGCACCGGCCAGGATCGCGGCAGATTGTGAAGCGGCTTCAAACAAACGGGCCGTTTTACTGTAGATAACCTGCATGTAGTCCGCTTCGCTTACCCCCGGATTATTGCAGTTCATCAGTTGCAGTACTTCACCTTCCGCGATCACGTTCGTGGCTTCTGCCATCAGCTTCAGGACGCGCATGGAATCGAGATCCGTCATCATCTGAAACGATCGTGTGTAGATAAAATCACCGACCAGCACGCTTGCGGCGTTGCCGAACACTTCATTTGCCGTCTGTTTACCACGGCGCATATCCGATTCGTCCACCACATCATCATGCAGCAGTGTTGCAGTATGGATGAACTCGATCAATGCGGCGACCTGAATATGTTTGTCACCTGTGTATCCCAGAGCCCTGCCGGTCAGTACAGCGATCATCGGGCGGATCCTTTTCCCTCCGCCGCTGATAATGTAATAACCCAGTTGGTTGATAAGTGATACGTCTGAGGTTAACTGTTTTTGAATCTTTTGATTGACTGCGGTCATATCATCAGCAGTCAGCGCGATTATTTGTTCTGAGTTCATGATACTGGCTTTAACCTTGTTTTTGACATCCCGATCAAAGGTAATGGTTTATGATAGCAGTGTTTTTTGCCCTTTATGATTGTACTGTAAAAAAGGTTCAAATAAACGGCTATCTGCAAAGTGACGTTTTTTTCCTATTAGATCGGTTTCAGCTCTTGTCATTAGCAGCGTTTTTGCGTAAAATCCGCGCCCTATGTGAATAATTTTATAGTGCACTCTCAGAATCAAATTTATGGGGTGTGCGGAAAGCGGAGTTTATATGTACGCGGTTTTCCAAAGTGGTGGTAAACAACACCGGGTCAGCGAAGGTCAAATCGTTCGCTTGGAAAAGCTGGACATCGCAACAGGTGAAACTGTTGAGTTTGACCAGGTTCTGATGATTGCAAATGGTGAAGACATCAAGATCGGCGCTCCAGTCGTTGAAGGTGTTACAATCAAAGCTGAAGTGGTTACACACGGTCGTGGCGATAAAATTAAAATCGTTAAATTCCGTCGTCGTAAACACAGCCGGAAACAGCAGGGCCACCGTCAGTGGTTCACTGATGTTAAAATCACCGGTATCGCTTAAGAATTAGGAGAGCAGATCAATGGCACACAAAAAGGCTGGCGGCTCGACTCGAAACGGTCGCGATTCCGAAGCAAAACGTCTGGGTGTAAAACGTTTCGGTGGTGAAGCTATCTTAGCAGGCAGCATCATCGTTCGTCAGCGTGGTACTAAGTTCCACGCCGGCATTAACGTAGGTTGCGGTCGCGACCACACTCTGTTCGCATTAGCAGACGGAAAAGTAAAATTCGAAGTTAAAGGCCCGAAAAACCGTAAATATATCAGCATCGAAGCTGCTGAATAAGTTTTTCACGTCTTAACCGAGTCCGAAGCCCTGCAAACCTTTTTGCAGGGCTTTTTATATGCGTAAAACGTCATCCCTGGGCATACGGACCCGATAGTCCGGACACGGCAACGTTACGGAGAAAAATAATGAAATTTGTAGATGAAGCGAAGATCCTGGTCGTGGCAGGAGATGGCGGTAATGGTTGCGTCAGCTTCCGCCGCGAAAAATATATTCCGAGAGGCGGGCCTGATGGCGGAGATGGCGGCGACGGTGGTGATGTTTACCTCGAAGCCGATGAAAATCTCAATACCCTGATTGATTACCGTTTCGAAAATTCGTTCCGTGCAGAGCGGGGACAAAACGGACAAAGTCGTGACTGTACCGGCAGACGCAGCAGTGATGTCTTTATTCATGTGCCTGTAGGTACCCGTATCCGTGACACGGCGACCAATGAGGTATTGGGCGACATGTTGCAGCACGGACAGCGTCTGATGGTTGCCAAAGGCGGATATCACGGCCTGGGCAATGCCCGCTTTAAATCCTCCGTCAACCGGGCACCACGTCAGCGTACCATGGGAACGCCTGGTGAAACCCGCGAACTGATGATGGAACTGATGTTGCTGGCTGATGTGGGCATGCTGGGTATGCCGAATGCCGGTAAATCCACGTTTATCCGCTCTGTCTCTGCGGCGAAGCCAAAAGTAGCGGATTATCCGTTTACTACCCTGGTACCAAGCCTGGGTGTGGTACGGATGGATAACTCACAGAGTTTTGTGGTTGCCGATATTCCCGGGCTGATTGAAGGCGCATCCGACGGCGCAGGCCTCGGTATCCGCTTCCTGAAGCATCTGGAGCGCTGCCGCGTTCTTTTGCACCTCATTGATATTTTCCCGGTTGATGAAAGTGATCCGGTTGAAAATGCGAAGATCATTGTGGGTGAGCTGGAGAAATACAGCGAAAAACTGGCTGAAAAGCCACGTTGGTTAGTCTTCAACAAAATTGATCTTGTGGATCCGGAAGAAGCGAAAGCGCGCGCTCAGGCGATCGCTGATGCGCTGGGCTGGGAAGATAAGTTCTATATGATCTCTGCGGTGAATCACGAGGGCGTGAAAGCACTATGCTGGGATCTGATGGAATTCCTGAATACGCATGCGCGTGAAGCTGCGGAAGCCGCCGTTGTTGTTGTTGATGCGAAAGTCGATTTCATGTGGGATGATTACCACAAGGAACAACTTGAGCAGGCAGACGATCTGACTGATGACCTGGACGATGATGACTGGGATGAAGATGATGAAGAAGGTATCGAATTCATCTACCAGAAATAATATCCTGAGTGATAAGAAACCCGGTGCTGATGCCCCGGGTTTTTTTATGCCCGGATAAAGCCGGTATGAACGTATTTTTATTTATAATAATCAGAAAAATAAGAGCATGCTAATTTCTTAAAAGGAGGTTTTTTTTGCATGGAGCTACACCCGGATAAAACCGGTATAAGTCGTTTATTGAAAAGATTATCTACCGATATTTTATGCGTAAAGTCACATCATTATGGGTAATGATTATCCCCCGAAGGTTAATTATTCAGAGATTAATCTATTTTCATATGTTGATTTTTATATATTTATTTTGTATTAAATGAGTAGCTTATTTCATCATACAATTAAAATTTATTTTTCATGCCATTAAAAGGTATCATTACTATTATCAGGTGCCAGATTATATTGATAACTATACCCTTATTCATTCAAACTGCAGGTTCGTTGGCTACGCTCAGCCAGCCGGGTCACATACTGATGTATGCTCCCCGTCTATCTTCTCTTGCCGCCTGCCTGCATCTTGAATGACGTTGGGTATATATTATTATAGTGATTTGTCAATAAGTTGTATTTATAAATCAGTTACGTATAACGACCTGTTTTTTTTAATCTTTAGTGTGTTGTTTGCTGAATAAAATTACAGCGTTATAAATTATTATAAAATAGTATTAAGTATCCCTGATAATGCAGGGATACTTAATTATACGCAGACTACGATTAATAGTTACGGTAGAGATCTTTATACAAATGACCTTCAAACCGGACCAGCGGTACACGACGGCTGCGCTGCTGAGCAGGCGGAACGGCATAAGCCGAGATAAATTGCACGAATGCAATACGCTGCCCGCTGGCGGTAGTCAGGAACCCTGCCAGATTATAAACGCCCTGTAAGGAACCTGTTTTGGCAGAAAGCTTGCCGTTTACTCCCGCTTCTGTCAGACCGCCCCGGTATTGCAGCGTTCCGTCATAACCTGATAGCGGAAGCATTTTGATAAATTGCAGCTGATCATCATGTTTGGCTATAAATTGCAGCGCATCCATCATTGTCGCAGGTGTTATCAGGTTATGGCGCGATAATCCGGAGCCATCAACCATCACCGTATTGCCCATGTCGATTCCGGCTTTCTCTTTCAGAATATGTCGTACAGCTTCCTGACCAGAGCGCCAGGTGCCCGGCACGCCATAATAACTGCGCCCGATTGTCCGGAAAACTTCATCGGCAATCATGTTATCGGATTTTTTCAGCATTTTTGTCAGCAGATCATGCAGCGGCACAGATTGTGCCTGTGCCAGCACGGTGCCCGGCTGATCCGGATGTGTCTGACGGCGGACATTGCCGCTCAGTGTGATCCCGGCTTGTATCAGCTCATTTTTTACTATTGCCCCGGCATAGCTTGCGCCGTTTTGCACACCAAAGGCCAGCGGCAGAGGTTCACTGCGCTGGTTCATACAGCCGGTGACGGTATAGCGGTTCAGTTCGCCCGGAACGACATCCAGCTCGCAAAAGCGGGCCTCCGCAGAACCGCGCTCCAGGGTTTTTACTTCACTGAACATGGTGACAGGATAGTAACTTGCCGTACGGATAGTCGCGATATCGCCGGGTTTTTCACCAGGGTAAAGCGTGACCGAAAAGCAGTTTCGGTCAATAATTGCCGCACCCGGAGGGGCACTGAAGCATTGTGTCAGGTCATTCCACACCCAGCCCGGCGCTTTGTCATGGCTGGCGTACGCGGAGATATCAATCACCAAATCGCCCTGAATAGTCTGTACACCTGCTTTACGCAACTCATTGACCATATTGCGGATCTGCTGGCGGGTTAGTGTCGGATCCCCTGTAAAACGGGTGATTAAATCCCCTTGCAATGTATTGCCGTTCAGCTGTCCTTTGGTTTCCATGGTAGTAATAAAACGGAAGTCCGACCCCAGTTGCAGGAGGGCGGCAAGCGCAGTGACCACTTTCTGGGTGCTGGCAGGCATTGCCATTTGCTGACCCTGATACTCGACAATAGGCTGTGAATCCCCCACGCGCTGCGCGATCAGAGCCAGGTTTGTACCTGCCGGCAGATATTGGGTATATTGTTCAACCGGGGTGGCCGGTGCGTTACCGGTAAGTAATACAGACAATCCCATCACATAAGCTGTCCGGGTAAAAAAGTTCATTGAGCGACCTATCCATCACAATCCGGGTTGAGAAGCCGTTATACTAAAGCCCCGGGCCGGTAAAAGTAAACGATGACCGACACTGCACACCGGGATAGAATGCCGGGTACGGATTTCAGTACAGCCCGCGCATATAACGCGTTACAGTGCTGATAACGTCCGCATTACGATGACAGTATCAGCGCAAATTTACACGGTTTTACTTAATAGTAGTGTGCCACACATGGCGCATAAGGTACTGTTATCGTTTAATCAGGATGATATGAATATTACTTAGGAATGATTCAGAGGTAGAGAATGAAACAAGTCCCTATGACGGTCCGCGGCGCAGACCAACTGCGTGAAGAATTAGAATTTCTGAAAAATGAGCGCCGTCCGAAAATTATCGCCGATATCGCGGAAGCCCGCGCGCACGGTGATCTGAAAGAAAATGCAGAATACCACGCTGCCCGTGAACAACAGGGTTTTTGTGAAGGCCGCATTCAGGAGATTGAAGCTAAACTCTCCAACGTGCAGGTGATCGATATCACAAAAATCACTAATAACGGCCGGATTATTTTTGGTGCCACAGTCACTGTACTGAATGTCACCACGGATGAAGAACTGACTTACCGTATCGTGGGTGATGATGAAGCGGATATCAAAGCAAATCTGCTCTCAGTCAACTCACCGATTGCCCGCGGGCTGATTGGGAAAGAAGTCGATGATGCTGTCGTTATTCAGACGCCGGGCGGTGAAGTTGAGTTTGAAGTTCTTAAGGTGGAATACCTGTAAGTCTTGTTGTTCAGCAGGCCGGATGACGGTTGCCGGAACGATATTTCATAATTCGGGTATCTCATGCAGAAAAGGCACTGAGGTGCTTTTTTACTGAACTTTACATTTCAGAAGACGACACCGGAACAGATGGAAATCACATAGGTTGCCGGACGGATGATGAAGAAAACGTAAAAGGAATGCCACCAACAAGATGATATATTCAGAAATCTTCTGTTGGTGGCATTTTTTTATAAATATGCAATTATCATTTAGGTAGAATGATCTTCCGTGTTTCTGACGGACGATACAGTACCAGGATCTTACCGATAATTTGCACATTGTACGCACGGGTCTCGCGCACAATCGCATCAGCTATCAATGCTTTCATTTCGCGGTCTTCGCCCGCGATTTTAACTTTGATAAGCTCGTGATGTGTAAGAGCGACTTCAGTTTCTGCGAGAACGCCTTCAGTCAGTCCGTTGTTGCCAATCATGACAACCGGATTTAAATGATGCGCGAGCGCTTTCAGGTGCTGGACTTGCTTTTTAGTGAGGTTCATTGTTTTTTTTACTTAATAACTATTGAAAACGGTGTATTCTACCGCCATATCATGCTTATCACCATCATTAGGTGAGAGGTATTATTCGCGGTAATCGCAGTTTACGTATCGTTAAGCGAAAAAACTGAGTCAGAAATAACAGGTTAGTCGGAAATCACAATGGCCAATAAAAAACGTTCAGCAAGCTCCAGTCGCTGGTTGCAGGAACACTTTAGTGATAAATATGTCCTGCAGGCGCAAAAAAAGGGGCTTCGCTCTCGTGCCTGGTTTAAGCTCGAAGAGATTCAGCAGGGCGACAATATTTTTAAACCGGGTATGACTATTGTGGATCTGGGTGCCGCCCCCGGCGGTTGGTCACAATATGCTGTAAATCACATAGGTCAGTCCGGGCGGGTAATTGCCTGTGACCTGTTACCGATGGATCCTATCGTCGGTGTTGATTTCCTTCAGGGAGATTTTCGTGATGAAAACGTGCTCAATGCTCTACTGGGGCGCGTTGGTGACAAAAAAGTCCAGGTTGTTATGTCAGATATGGCACCAAATATGAGCGGAACACCAGCAGTTGATATTCCGCGCGCGATGTACCTGGTTGAGCTGGCGCTTGATATGTGCCGGTCTGCTCTGGCACCGGGGGGTAGTTTGATTATCAAAGTCTTTCAGGGAGATGGCTTTGATCAATACCTCCGGGATGTTCGTTCCCTGTTCACCAAAGTGAAAGTCCGTAAACCCGATGCTTCGCGGGCCCGATCGCGTGAAGTATACATTGTAGCGACAGGGTGGAAAGTGTAGTACCCTGTGCTTTATTTGTTAACACAGATGTAAAAAGAGGTTAATCCCTTGAGTGACATGGCGAAAAACCTAATTCTCTGGCTGGTCATCGCAGTTGTGCTGATGTCTTTGTTTCAGAGTTTTGGCCCAGGCGATTCAAACAGTCGTAAGGTGGACTACTCTACCTTTATCACTGAGTTAGCACAGGATCAGGTGCGCGAAGTTCGTATTTCCAATCGTGATCTTAACGTCTCTAAAAAAGACGGCTCAAAATACACCACATATTTGCCGATGCAGGATAACCAACTGCTGAACACCATGCTGAACAAAAACGTCAGCGTAGTGGGCGAACCACCTGAAGAACCGGGGATTCTGACCACTATCTTCATTTCGTGGTTCCCGATGCTGCTGTTAATTGGTGTCTGGATCTTCTTCATGCGCCAGATGCAGGGCGGTGGCGGAAAAGGTGCGATGTCCTTCGGTAAAAGCAAGGCGCGCATGCTGACAGAAGATCAGGTGAAAACCACTTTTGCAGATGTGGCCGGTTGTGATGAAGCCAAAGAGGAAGTGGGCGAGCTGGTGGAATACCTGCGCGAACCAAGCCGCTTCCAGAAACTCGGTGGTAAAATTCCGACAGGTATCCTGATGGTGGGACCTCCGGGTACCGGTAAAACGCTGCTGGCAAAAGCTATCGCCGGTGAAGCGAAAGTACCGTTCTTTACTATTTCCGGCTCTGATTTCGTTGAAATGTTTGTGGGCGTGGGTGCATCCCGTGTCCGTGATATGTTTGAACAGGCGAAAAAAACGGCACCTTGTATCATCTTTATCGATGAAATAGATGCGGTTGGTCGTCAGCGCGGAGCAGGTCTGGGCGGGGGTCACGATGAACGTGAACAAACCCTGAACCAGATGCTGGTAGAGATGGATGGTTTCGAAGGTAACGAAGGTATTATCGTTATTGCAGCAACTAACCGTCCTGATGTGCTTGACCCTGCATTACTGCGTCCGGGCCGTTTCGACCGTCAGGTCGTGGTCGGTCTGCCGGATGTGCGCGGGCGTGAGCAAATCCTGAAAGTTCACATGCGTCGTGTTCCGTTAGCGCCGGATGTTGAGCCATCAGTACTGGCGCGCGGTACACCAGGCTTCTCAGGTGCAGATCTTGCCAACCTGGTGAACGAAGCGGCATTGTTCGCGGCACGCGGTAACAAGCGTGTGGTGACAATGAACGAATTCGAAAAAGCCAAAGATAAAATTATGATGGGTGCTGAACGTCGCTCCATGGTGATGACAGAAGCGCAAAAAGCGTCGACTGCCTACCACGAAGCCGGACATGCCATTATCGGTCGCCTGGTTCCGGAGCATGATCCTGTCCATAAAGTGACGATTATTCCGCGCGGACGTGCGCTGGGTGTGACATTCTTCCTACCGGAAGGTGATCAGATCAGTGCCAGCCGTCAGAAACTCGAAAGTCAGATTTCTACTCTGTACGGTGGCCGTCTGGCTGAAGAAATCATTTACGGGCCGGAACATGTCTCAACAGGCGCATCAAATGATATCAAAGTGGCAACTAACATTGCCCGCAGCATGGTGACACAGTGGGGCTTCTCAGAAAAACTGGGACCGTTACTGTATGCGGATGAAGAAGGTGAAGTGTTCTTAGGCCGCTCTATGTCGAAAGCACAGCACATGTCTGATGAAACCGCCCGGACCATCGATGAGGAAATCCGTGAGTTAGTCGGGCGCAACTATAAACGTGCCCGCCAGATCCTGATGGATAACTTAGATGTTCTGCACACCATGAAAGATGCATTAATGAAGTATGAAACCATTGATGCACCACAGATTGATGACCTGATGAACCGCGTAGAAGTGCGTGAGCCTGCCGGTTGGGAAGGTGATAAGCCGAAAGCGGATACCCGTCCGCCGGAAAGCAGCAACCAGGTACCGGTTCAGGAAAATACCGGTTCTGATGATGCGGATGTGCAATCGTCTGAAAACGATAAGCAGCCTTAATCATCACCATGGTTGTATCAACGGTATAAATTTTTGTAACAAAAACCCGGCGGAAACATCAGCCGGGTTTTTTTATGTCTTTATCCCGCCGGGGTCAGGCATTACAATCTGTTTATGTATTGATTAAAAATAGTAAGAAGGCCGGATTATGAAACTTACCGCACGCGGTCAGACACTCTCCCTGGCAACACCACAGGTGATGGGGATCCTCAATGTGACTCCTGATTCATTCTCTGACGGCGGCACACACAACACACCTGTACAAGCACTGGCACATGCCCGCCGGATGATCCTGGAAGGTGCCGCAATTATTGATATCGGTGGTGAATCAACCCGTCCGGGTGCAGCCGGGGTCAGCCCGGAGCAGGAAGCAGAACGCGTAATACCTGTTGTTGAAGCGATT
Source organism: Morganella psychrotolerans (assembly GCF_965118875.1). Lineage (GTDB taxonomy): Bacteria > Pseudomonadota > Gammaproteobacteria > Enterobacterales > Enterobacteriaceae > Morganella > Morganella psychrotolerans_C. Next base: position 293,679 of record NZ_CBCPJD010000004.1, on the reverse strand, counting down.
GCCCGTGAATCTGATGTCTGGATTTCAGTCGATACCTCGAAAGCACTGGTTATCCGGGAAGCCGCGAAAGCCGGCGCGCATATCATCAATGATATCCGCTCATTAACAGAGCCCGGAGCACTTCAGGCAGCGGCCATAAGTGGTTTGCCTGTCTGTGTCATGCACATGCAGGGTGAGCCCCGTACAATGCAGCAGGCACCGCATTACGCGGATGTGGTGCGTGATGTTTATGCGTATCTTGACGCGCAGGTGGCACGCTGCATAGCGGCCGGTATTGAAAAAAATCACATAATTCTCGATCCGGGCTTCGGTTTTGGTAAAACTTTAGCGCATAATTACCAGCTGTTAGATAAATTAGACGAATTTCATAAACTGGGATTACCGGTTCTCGCCGGAATGTCACGTAAATCAATGATTGGTCAGCTGATGGATCTTCCCCCGGATGAACGGGTTGCCGGCAGTGTGGCTTGTGCGGTGATTGCCGCAATGAAAGGGGCACACATTATTCGTGTCCATGATGTAAAAGAGACTGTTCAGGCCATGAAAGTGGTGGAAGCGACCCGTTTAGCAAAGGAAAAAAACGATAATGAGTGAGCGCAAATATTTTGGTACTGATGGTATCCGCGGAAAAGTGGGCGACAGCCCGATTACCCCTGATTTTGTGCTCAAGCTGGGCTGGGCTGCCGGGAAAGTACTGGCGCGTCATGGTTCGCGGAAAATCATTATCGGCAAAGATACCCGTATTTCCGGTTATATGCTGGAATCCGCTCTTGAAGCCGGGCTGGCCGCGGCCGGGTTATCGGCCTCATTCACCGGCCCTATGCCGACACCGGCAGTTGCTTATCTGACCCGTACTTTCCGCGCGGAAGCTGGTATTGTTATCTCTGCATCTCATAATCCGTTTTATGATAACGGCATTAAATTTTTCTCTATCGACGGCACAAAATTACCGGATCATGTGGAAGAAGCCATTGAAGCTGAAATGGAAAAACCGCTGACCTGTGTGGAATCCGCTGAATTAGGCCGTGCAAACCGAATTGTGGATGCCGCCGGGCGCTATATTGAATTTTGCAAAGGTACTTTCCCGAACGAACAGAGCCTGAACGGGCTGAAGATGGTGATCGACTGCGCACATGGTGCGACTTATCACATTGCGCCGAATGTCCTGCGCGAGCTGGGTGCGGAAGTTATTGCTATCGGTTGTGATCCTAACGGGATCAATATCAACGAAGAGTGCGGCGCGACGGATGTCCGTCAGTTGCAGCAACGCGTTATTGCGGAAGGTGCCAGTGTCGGACTGGCGTTTGATGGTGACGGTGACCGCCTGATCATGGTCGATCACCTGGGCGAGAAAGTAGATGGTGACCAGATCCTTTACATTATTGCGCGTGAAGCGTTACGTCAGGGGCAACTGCGCGGTGGTGCGGTAGGCACACTGATGAGTAACATGGGTCTGGAGCTGGCACTGAAACAACTGGGTATCCCGTTTGAACGCGCGAAAGTCGGCGACCGCTACGTGCTGGAAAAATTGCAGGAAAAAGGCTGGCGTTTAGGTGCGGAAAACTCCGGACATATCATTTTGCTGGATAAAACCACAACTGGTGACGGGATTGTGGCAGGCCTGCAGGTACTCAGCGCCATGGTGCGCAATAATATGAGTCTGCACGACCTGTGCAGCGGCATGAAACTGCTGCCGCAGATCCTTATCAATGTCCGCTTTACCGGGCAACACGATCCGCTGTCGGCTGACGAGGTTATCCGCGTGACGCAGGAGGTTGAAAAAGAACTGAATGGCAAAGGTCGCGTGTTGTTACGTAAATCCGGTACAGAGCCGCTGATCCGCGTTATGGTGGAAGGTGAGGATGAAGCTCAGGTTACTGCGATGGCGAATCGTATCGCCGATGCGGTAAAGCGGGTGTAGTTACCTTACATTGTTTATAATGTGATAAACCCGTAATTATTATCAGGGGTATGAATGGTTTTGCCGGAAAAAATTATTGAGATTTTACGCCGGCTCTGTCAGAATCCGCCCCTTGTTGTTGTTTTTTTCCGCAACTGATGCGGCAGGCTGAAAATTGACTTGCGTGTCAGCGTTTGTTTGGTTAGTATTCTGACCCGCTCAGCAAGGTAATTCATTTTACCTGTGGGTGTGCAGATTAATACCGAATCAGTCGGTATACCGTACGGGGAACAGGTATATAGTTATGACTTTTTATACAATACTCTTGATCGTTTTTTTACTTGTTGCGATTGCCTTAGTCGGCATGGTATTGCTGCAGCAGGGTAAAGGCGCGGACATGGGTGCTTCGTTCGGTGCAGGCGCTTCTGCAACTCTGTTTGGTTCTTCAGGTTCAGGTAATTTCCTGACCCGCACGACCGGCATTTTAGGAACACTGTTTTTTGTACTGAGTTTAGTTCTGGGCAACATGACCAGCAATAAAGTCGGAACAGGCAGCAAGTTTGATAATCTCGCTGTGCCGGCGCAGACAGAACAGAAAACAGATGTACCCGTAGCACCAGCAGCACCTAACAGCGATATTCCACGCTGATTGTTGCAGGACCGGAAAGTAGTAACGTTTTAAAAACGGGATTGATATGACACCATCAGTCAGTTCCGTCAGAGTAATCAGTGCCGAGGTGGTGAAATTGGTATACACGCTACCTTGAGGTGGTAGTGCCTACAAAACAGGCGTACGGGTTCAAGTCCCGTCCTCGGCACCATTTTAGTTTGAAGCTTGCGTTTTGCAGGTGATCGGCGTAGAATTTTTCACGTTTCGAACGCGGGATGGAGCAGTCTGGTAGCTCGTCGGGCTCATAACCCGAAGGTCGTCGGTTCAAATCCGGCTCCCGCAACCACTTCTTAAAAACGAATCGTTTTTTCCTAGGTTGATTAAATCAACAACTCTTTGAAGTTATCCCCTGATTTGGAAAAGCGATTAAGAAGTGAGAAGTATACAGGGTCCAGTTGTTGCTTAAAGCCCCGAAATTTCGGGGTTTTTTGTTATAAAACAACAGAACTACTGGGCGTTATGCCCTTTTTTTATGTCCTGGGGGTGGTCTTGTCCACATTAGAGCAGAAATTAACAGAGATGGTCACAGCACCTGTCGAAGCACTCGGTTTTGAGCTTGTCGGCCTGGAATTTATTCGTGGTCGTGTCTCAACACTGCGTATTTATATTGATAGTGATGAGGGTATCACTGTTGATAATTGCGCGGACGTCAGCCATCAGGTCAGTGCCGTTCTTGATGTTGAAGATCCTATTACCGTCGTTTATAACCTTGAAGTGTCGTCTCCGGGTATGGAGCGTCCGTTATTTACGGCAGAGCATTATCAGCGGTTCACAGGTGAAGAAGCTAGTCTGACTTTACGTATCGCTATGCAGAACCGTCGCAGATGGCAGGGTATTATTAAAGCTGTTGACGGCGAAATGATCACGGTTACAGTGGATGGCAAAGACGAAGTGTTCGCACTTGGCAACATCCAGAAAGCTAACCTGGTACCCCACTTTTAATATAAAGTTCAAAAGAGGCAACTAGGATGAATAAAGAAATTCTGGCTGTTGTTGAGGCAGTTTCTAACGAAAAATCGCTTCCTCGTGAGAAAATTTTTGAAGCCCTGGAAACTGCACTGGCAACCGCCACTAAGAAAAAATACGAGCAGGAAATTGAAGTTCGTGTTTGTATTGACCGTAAAACCGGCGATTTCGACACTTTCCGTCGCTGGGTAGCAGTTGATGAAGTCACTCAGCCAACCCGTGAAATTACGCTGGAAGCGGCTGAATACGATACGCCGGGCATCCAGCTGGGTGAATATATCGAAGATCAGATTGAATCTGTTACCTTTGACCGTATCACCACTCAGACCGCCAAGCAGGTTATCGTTCAGAAAGTCCGCGAAGCAGAGCGCGCAATGGTCGTTGACCAATTTCGTCAGCATCAGGGCGAAATCATCACAGGTGTGGTGAAAAAAGTGAACCGTGAAAACATTACGCTGGATTTAGGCAGTAATGCAGAAGCAGTTATCATACGTGAAGACATGTTACCGCGTGAAAACTTCCGCCCGGGTGACCGCATCCGTGGTGTCCTGTATGATGTCCGTCCGGAAGCACGTGGCGCACAATTATTTGTGACGCGCTCCCGTCCGGAAATGTTGGTCGAATTATTTAAAATCGAAGTACCGGAAATCGGTGAAGAGATTATTGAAATTAAAGCGGCTGCCCGTGACCCCGGTTCCCGTGCTAAAATCGCGGTAAAAACCAACGACAAACGTATTGACCCGGTAGGCGCGTGTGTCGGAATGCGTGGCGCCCGTGTACAAGCCGTTTCCAGTGAACTGGGCGGGGAGCGGATTGATATCGTATTGTGGGATGATAATCCGGCACAATTCGTGATTAATGCAATGGCTCCGGCAGATGTTGCATCTATTGTGGTTGATGAAGATAACTGCACAATGGACGTTGCTGTGGAAAGCAGTAACCTTGCACAAGCCATTGGTCGTAACGGCCAGAATGTGCGTCTCGCCGCACAACTGCTGAAGAAACATCGCGATAATGACAAGTGGGAACTCAATGTCATGACCGCTGATGAACTTAACGCGAAACATCAGGCGGAAGCACACGCCTCCATTGAAACTTTTGTTAAGCATCTCGACATCGATGAAGATTTCGCCACCATATTAGTGGAAGAAGGTTTTTCCACACTGGAAGAACTGGTCTATGTGCCGGTCAGCGAACTGCTGGAAATCGACGGCCTCGATGAGGAAACAGTTGACGCCCTGCGTGAACGTGCAAAAGCCGTTTTAACAACGCTCGAACTGGCACAGAAAGAGAGCCAGTCAGGTGCAACACCGGCGGATGATTTGTTAAATCTTGAAGGCATGGACCGCACACTGGCATTTAGTTTGGCTTCTCGTGGTATTTGTACTCTTGAAGACCTTGCCGAACAGGGTATCGACGACCTGACTGATATTGAAGAACTGAATGATGAGAAAGCAGGTGTTCTCATTATGGCAGCACGTAATATCTGTTGGTTTGGCGACGATGCATCTTAATTTGTAGCGGGAAGGAGCAGCATGACAGAATCAGTAAAAACACTGGCAGATGAAATTCAGACTTCAGTAGAGCGCCTGGTACAGCAATTTGCTGATGCAGGCATTGAAAAAACTGCGTCGGATAACGTCTCTCAGCAAGAAAAAGAGGCCCTGCTGGCCCATCTGAACCGTGAACAAGGCGGGGCAAGTCAGTCGGGTAAATTAACACTTCAGCGCAAAACTCGCAGTACGTTGAGTGTTCCGGTAACCGGTGGTAAGAGTAAATCGGTTAATATTGAAGTCCGCAAAAAACGCACTTATGTCAACAGCGATACCGTAGAACAGGCGAAAGCCGCGGAAGAGCAGGCGCAGCGTGAAGCGGAAGAGCAGGCAAGACGCGAAGCTGAAGAACAGGCCCGTCGTGAAGCTGAAGAGAAAGCTAAACAGGACGCGAAAGCGAAACGTGACGCTGAAGAAAAGGCAAAACGCGAAGTGGCAGCAGCGCAGGCAACTGATAAAGCAGCAGAACCGGCTAAGCGTGAAGTAGCGGAAAAGAATAACGTGAAAGAAAATAAAACGAAATCAGCACCGGCTGATACACGGGAACACAGCGAGAAAGTACGTCGCGAAGCTGAGGCCGCTGAGTTAAAGCGTAAAGCCGAAGAAGAAATGCAACGTAAACTGGAAGCTGAAGTAAAACGTACAGCAGAAGAAACCCGTCTTCTGGCAGAACAAAATGCAGAAAAATGGTCTGCAGCTCCGGCAGGTGACGAAACTGAAAGCGCTGACTATCACACCACCACGTCTGCTCACGCCCGTGAAGCTGAAGACGAAAGTGATGCGAAAGTTGAAGGTGAAAACCGCGCCCGTACCCGTCCGGTTAAAAATGTCCGCCAGAAGAAAAATAACCGCCATTCCGAGAAAGCCGATCGCGAAGAAGCCCGTGCGCAGCAGCCACGCGGTAAGAAACAGCGTAAAGGCAGCTCACTGCAGCAGAGCTTTAACAAGCCGGTTGCAGCTGTTACCCGTGATGTGGTTATCGGCGAGACCATTACTGTCGGCGAATTAGCCAACAAAATGGCAGTGAAAGGTTCACAGGTTATTAAAACCATGATGAAGATGGGCGCTATGGCGACTATCAATCAGGTGATTGACCAGGAAACCGCTCAGCTGGTTGCCGAGGAAATGGGTCACAAAGTTATCCTGCGTCGTGAAAACGAGCTGGAAGAGGCGATTCTGAGCGACCGCGATATGGGTGAAGCATCTGCTGAGTCCCGTGCACCGGTTGTGACTATCATGGGTCACGTTGACCATGGTAAAACCTCATTACTGGATTATATCCGTTCAACGAAAGTAGCCTCCGGCGAAGCGGGTGGTATTACCCAGCATATCGGTGCTTATCACGTTAAAACGGATAAAGGCGCGATTACGTTCCTGGATACTCCGGGACACGCCGCGTTTACCTCAATGCGTGCACGTGGTGCGCAGGCAACGGATATCGTTGTTCTTGTTGTTGCGGCAGACGATGGCGTAATGCCACAAACCGTCGAAGCTATCCAGCATGCGAAAGCCGCTGGTGTGCCGGTTGTGGTTGCGGTGAACAAAATTGATAAGCCTGATGCAGATCCTGAGCGCGTAAGAAGTGAACTGTCTCAGTACGGTATCCTTTCTGAAGAATGGGGTGGTGAAAACCAGTTCATCAGTGTTTCTGCGAAGCAGGGACTGGGTATCGATGATCTGCTCGATGCTATTCTGCTCCAGGCTGAAGTTCTGGAGCTGAAAGCGGTTCGCGCAGGCATGGCCAGCGGTGTGGTTATCGAATCCTACCTTGATAAAGGTCGTGGTCCGGTTGCTACCATTCTGGTTCAGAGCGGCACCCTGAATAAGGGCGATATCGTACTGTGTGGCTTTGAATATGGCCGTATTCGTGCAATGCGCAATGAGCTGGGTCAGGATGTGACTGAAGCGGGTCCTTCTATGCCTGTCGAGATTCTGGGTCTGTCCAGCGTACCGTCAGCCGGTGATGAAGCTACAGTTGTCCGTGATGAGAAGAAAGCCCGTGAAGTGGCACTCTATCGTCAGGGGAAATTCCGTGACGTGAAACTGGCACGCCAGCAGAAATCTAAACTGGAAAACATGTTTGCGAACATGGAAAGCGGTAAGGTTTCTGAACTGAACATCGTACTGAAAACTGATGTTCAGGGTACATGTGAAGCGATTACTGAATCACTGATGAAATTGTCTACCGACGAAGTCAAAGTGAAAATTATCGGTTCCGGCGTGGGTGGTATCACCGAAACGGATGCAACACTTGCTGCGGCATCCAACGCGATTATCCTTGGCTTCAACGTCCGTGCTGATGCATCTGCACGCCGCGTAGTTGAAAGCGAAAGTGTTGACCTGCGTTATTACTCTGTAATCTATAGCCTGATTGATGAAATCAAACAGGCTATGAGCGGGATGCTGGAACCTGAGTACAGACAAGAAATTATGGGTCTGGCAGAAGTCCGTGATGTCTTCCGTTCACCTAAATTCGGTGCAATCGCCGGTTGTATGGTGACAGAAGGTAACATCAAGCGTAATAACCCAATCCGTGTTCTGCGCGACAACGTGGTTATCTATGAAGGCGAGCTGGAATCTCTGCGCCGCTTCAAAGATGACGTTGCGGAAGTCCGTAACGGGATGGAATGTGGTATCGGTGTGAAGAACTACAACGATGTTCGCCCTGGCGACATGATTGAAGTCTTCCAGATCATCGTAGTCAAACGGACTATCTGATCACCTGACGGTATTACAATACATGATATAATTGGGGGGCTTATATAGCCCCCCAAATTTTCAGGAGAGAAACTATGGCAAGAGAATTCAGCCGGTCTCAGCGCGTTTCACAGGAAATTCAGAAAGAAATTGCGATTATCCTGCAACGCGAAATTAAAGACCCCCGAGTGGGCATGGCAACAGTATCCGGTGTTGATTTATCCCGTGATATGGCTTATGCCACTGTATTTGTTACTTTTTTGAATTTTATAGGTGAAGATCATAATTCAGAACAGGTCAAATTGGGTATCAGAGTCTTAAATGATATTTCCGGTTATATCCGCTCTTTGCTCGGAAAAGAGATGCGTTTACGCATTATCCCGGAGCTTAAATTTGAATATGACAGTTCCCTTGTCGAAGGGATGCGGATGTCCAATCTCGTTTCTGATGTGATTAAACATGACGAAGATATGCGCAAATCTGCGGACGACAAAGAGGATAACTGATGGCGCGCCGTCGTCGTGGCCGTGAAATCAACGGCATTTTCCTGCTGGATAAACCGCAGGATATTTCATCAAATGATGCGCTGCAAAAGGTCCGCCGCCTTTTTAATGCCAGCAAAGCCGGGCATACCGGGGCGCTGGACCCGCTGGCGACCGGGATGTTACCGATCTGCCTGGGTGAAGCGACTAAGTTTTCTCAGTTTCTGCTCGATTCGGATAAGCGTTACCGTGTGATTGCCCGTTTAGGGCAGCGTACAGATACCTCAGATGCGCATGGTGAGGTGATAAGCGAACGCCCGCTGACTTTCACACAGGAACAGCTTGATGTTGCTCTGGATACATTCAGGGGCGATACCTTACAGGTGCCGTCCATGTATTCCGCGCTCAAACATCAGGGGCGTCCGCTGTATGAATATGCCCGCAAGGGAATAACCATTGAGCGCGAAGCCCGTCCGATCACTGTATACGAACTGCTGTTCATCCGCCGGGAAGGCGATGAGCTGGAGCTGGAAATCCATTGCTCAAAAGGCACGTATATTCGCACGATCACTGATGATCTCGGTGAAATGCTCGGCTGTGGTGCGCATGTGATTTTCCTGCGCCGTTTACAGGTGGCAACGTATCCGGCAGAACGGATGGTTACCCTGGAGCAGTTACAGGCACTGCGCAGCAATGCTGATGAAACAGAAACTCCGCTTGAAATGGTATTAGATCCGCTTTTGCTGCCGATGGATACTGCTGTGTCACATTTTCCTCAGGTTAATCTGACGGATGTGACGGCGGCTTATTTTAAGCAGGGACAGCCGGTACGGGCACAGCATGAGCTTGCTGCACAGACGTTAACGCGCGTGACGCAAGGGAATGATGCCTGCTTTATCGGTCTTGCTGTCATCAGTGATGAAGGATTGGTCGCACCGCGCCGTCTGGTGGTTGAACACATACCCGAACAGGCAGAATAAGCACCGGACGCATCTTGCGTTCAGGTGCGTTGCAGCGTAGAATAGTGCGGCAATTTCCTTGAGATGCTGAATTAGAGATCGGCACTCATTTTGTTTATCAATCAATGTATATTGGAGTTTTTTATGTCTCTAAGCACTGAAGCAACAGCGAAAATTGTCGCTGATTTTGGTCGTACTGAAAACGACACCGGTTCAAGCGAAGTTCAGATCGCGCTGCTGACTGCACAGATTAACCATCTGCAAGGTCACTTCTCAGAGCACAAAAAAGATCACCACAGCCGTCGTGGTCTGCTGCGTATGGTTGCTCAGCGTCGTAAGCTGCTGACTTACCTGAAGCGTAAAGATTTAGCTGGCTATACCTCGATTCTTGAGCGTCTTGGTCTGCGTCGCTAATTCGACAAGTTTCAGTGGAAAGGGGCCGAAGATGGCCCCTTTTCTTCTGAAAGCGGCATATCTCGCTGTTATCCGCTTACAACGACTCTTTAAATACAGCGATTCGCGCGACTAATGACAGCGCTTTCCGGCGAACGGAAAAGGCTGTCATTAGTCGCGAGGATGTATCTGAAGAGACCATTTCATCGCTTGCCCCTGCCGGGGTGAGAGACCCAGAAGGATATTATTTTGTTAAATCCGACAATTCGTAAATTCCAGTATGGTCAGCACTCTGTCACTATCGAAACCGGTATGATGGCTCGCCAGGCGACAGCTGCTGTTATGGTTAATATGGACGACACTGCGGTATTCGTTACCGTTGTTGGCCAGAAAAAAATGAAACCGGGTCAGGACTTCTTCCCGTTGACGGTTAACTATCAGGAGCGTACATATGCTGCTGGTCGTATTCCGGGAAGTTTCTTCCGTCGTGAAGGTCGTCCGGGCGAAGGCGAAACGCTGATCGCACGTCTGATTGACCGTCCGTTACGTCCTCTGTTCCCGGAAGGTTTCCTGAACGAAGTTCAGATCATTGCAACCGTTGTTTCAGTTAACCCACAGGTTAACCCTGATGTGGTCGCGATGATTGGTGCCTCTGCGGTACTGGCACTGTCCGGTATTCCGTTCAATGGCCCGATTGGTGCAGCGCGCGTTGGTTTTATCAATGACCAGTATGTGCTGAACCCGACAACTGATGAGCTGGCTGTCAGCCGCCTGAACTTGATCGTTGCCGGTACCAAAGGTGCTGTACTGATGGTTGAGTCAGAAGCTGAGCTGATGACTGAAGAACAAATGTTAGGCGCAGTCGTATTTGGTCATGAACAACAACAAGTTGTTATCGACAACATCAATGCATTAGCAGCAGAAGTCGGTAAAGACAAATGGGACTGGCAGGCAGAGCCTGTTAATCAGGTACTGCACGACCGTGTGGCTGAGCTGTCTGAAAAAGCCCTGGGTGATGCTTACCTTATCACTGAAAAACAAGAGCGTTATGCTCAGGTTAATATCATTAAAGATACAACCATCAGCGCACTGGAGCAGGATTATACTGCGCGCGGCGAAGAGCTGACCAGTGAACTGAAACATGAAGTGTCTGATATCCTGGCAGCGGTTGAGAAATCAGTTGTCCGTACCCGTGTTCTGAACGGCGAACCGCGTATCGATGGCCGTGAAAAAGATATGGTTCGTGCACTGGATGTCCGTACCGGTCTGCTGCCGCGTACCCACGGTTCTGCACTGTTCACCCGTGGTGAAACACAGGCGCTGGTTACTGCAACACTGGGTACTGCGCGTGATGCACAGACTCTCGACCAGGTTATGGGCGAGTACACTGATACCTTCTTATTCCATTACAATTTCCCTCCGTACTGCGTAGGTGAAACAGGTATGGTCGGTTCGCCTAAGCGTCGTGAAATTGGTCACGGTCGTCTGGCAAAACGCGGTGTGCTGGCTGTTATGCCATCAGCCGAAGAATTCCCGTACACCATCCGTGTGGTATCTGAAATTACAGAATCCAACGGTTCTTCTTCCATGGCATCAGTCTGTGGTGCGTCTCTGGCGCTGATGGATGCAGGTGTTCCGATTAAATCAGCTGTTGCGGGTATCGCAATGGGTCTGGTTAAAGAAGATAACAAATACGTTGTTCTGTCTGATATCCTTGGTGATGAAGATCACCTCGGCGACATGGATTTCAAAGTGGCAGGTAGCCGCGACGGGATCAGTGCTCTGCAGATGGATATCAAAATCGAAGGTATCACCAGCGAAATCATGCAGGCAGCTCTGAACCAGGCTAAAGGTGCGCGTCTGCACATACTGGGTGTCATGGAACAGGCTATCAATTCACCACGTGCTGATATTTCTCAGTTCGCGCCACGTATTCACACCATCAAGATCAGTCCGGACAAAATCAAGGATGTGATCGGTAAAGGTGGTTCTGTTATCCGTGCGCTGACTGAAGAAACCGGTACAACTATCGAAATCGAAGATGACGGTACGGTGAAAATTGCTGCAACTGACGGCGACAAAGCGAAAATGGCTATCCGTCGCATTGAAGAAATTACCGCAGAAGTTGAAGTCGGTCGTATCTACAGTGGTAAAGTTGTGCGTATCGTTGATTTCGGTGCATTCGTTGCTATCGGCGGCGGAAAAGAAGGTCTGGTGCATATTTCACAGATCGCAGACAAGCGCGTTGAAAAAGTGTCAGATTATTTACAGATGGGCCAGGAAGTTCCGGTTAAAGTACTGGAAATCGACCGTCAGGGTCGTATTCGCCTGAGCATGAAAGAAGCGGTCAGCGAAGATGCTGCACCTGCTTGTGATGCAACCCCTGATATGAATAACGCTGAATAAAATTTGACGTAAGGCATGGCGTCCTGTAAAAAGGGCGCCATTCGGCAAAAAAGCAAAAATGCACTCGGTTATTGTCAGTCAGAGGATTTTCCTTTAAAAGGATCTGACTTCGGGAGTAGGAAATGAATTTTTTTCTGCGTTGGTGGAGCATTGCGGCTATACTTTTTATCGCAGGATGTAGCGGCGGTAAAAATTGGCACCTTCGGGAGCCTCTTGCGGTACCCTTGCAACCATCTTTACAGCAGGAAGTGATCCTCGCCCGTATGGAGCAAATCCTGGCAAGCCGGTCATTGACTGAGGACGAGTACGCCCAGCTGCTTTATCAGCGTGGTGTGTTGTATGACAGCCTCGGATTGCAGGCATTGGCACGTAATGATTTTACCGTTGCGTTATCAATGCGTCCGGATATTCCGGAGATATTTAATTACCTGGGCATTTATTTTACGCAGGCGGGCAACTTTGATGCTGCCTACGAAGCGTATGATTCTGTATTAGAGCTTGATCCAACTTATAACTACGCGCGTATGAATCGCGGTATCGCTCTGTATTACGGGGGCCGGTATCCGGTAGCGCGGGATGATCTGCAGGCGTTTTATCAAGATGATCCAAACGATCCGTTTCGCTCGCTGTGGCTCTATCTGGTTGATAAAGAGATAGATCCGAAGAAAGCACTGGCTGATTTACGCCAGCGTTATGAACAGGCGAAAGGCGGACAATGGGGCTGGAATATTGCTGAATTCTATCTGGGTGACATCAGTGAAAAAACACTGCTGGCACGCGTCGCAGAATTCTCAACGGATAACACTTCGCTCGCTGAACATCTCAGTGAAACCTACTTCTATTTAGGTAAATATTACCTAAGTCTGGGGGATACGGATAGCGCTGAAACGCTATTCAAGCTGACGGTTGCCAACAACGCACACAGTTTTGTTGAGCACCGCTACGCATTGTTGGAATTAGCTCTGTTAGGTGATGAAGAACAGGACCTGACGGATTCAGATCCACAATAGCTACGAACAAACTTCAACCCATTTTTTTTCACCATCGCTGATGTGATGGGGGGATTATTTGTTCGTTTAATAATCTTATTTGAGCCAGTTCACACTTTTAAATGAAAACAACCGACATGCGTTCCAAAGGGTTGTGTAGACTGGCCGCCATTTTGTATGAGGCACCTTTACATGACTACTGAGACTGAACTCTCTTTTGCTGAAATTGGTTTATCAGCTGATCTTTTGACTGCACTGGATGATCTGGGTTACGAGAAACCGTCCCCAATCCAGCAAGAATGTATTCCACACTTACTCGCCGGCCGTGATGTTCTGGGTATGGCTCAGACGGGGAGTGGTAAAACGGCGGCATTTGGCCTGCCATTACTGCACAATATTGATGCATCACTGAAAGCGCCACAAATCCTGGTGCTGGCACCGACCCGCGAATTAGCGGTTCAGGTTGCAGAAGCATTTACTGATTTTTCAAAACACATGCGTAACGTTAACGTGGTTGCCCTGTACGGCGGCCAGCGCTATGACGTGCAGTTACGTGCCCTGCGTCAGGGACCACAGGTTGTTGTCGGGACACCGGGCCGTCTGCTGGATCACTTAAAACGCGGCACATTAGATTTATCCAAACTGAAAGGTCTGGTTCTGGACGAAGCAGATGAAATGCTGCGTATGGGCTTCATCGAAGATGTTGAAACCATCATGAGCCAGATCCCTGCTAATCACCAGACGGCATTGTTCTCTGCAACAATGCCGGAAGCGATTCGCCGTATTACCCGTCGTTTCATGAAAGATCCGCAGGAAGTGCGCATTCAGAGCAACGTAACAACCCGTCCGGACATCAGCCAGAGCTACTGGACTGCATCCGGTGCGCGTAAAAGTGAAGCACTGGTACGTTTCCTGGAAGCTGAAGATTTTGATGCGGCGATTATCTTCGTCCGTACCAAAAATGCAACCCTGGAAGTGGCTGAAAGCTTAGAGCGCAGCGGCTACAACAGTGCGGCACTGAACGGTGATATGAATCAGTCACTGCGTGAGCAGACACTGGAGCGCCTGAAAGATGGTCGTCTGGATATCCTGATCGCAACGGACGTTGCCGCCCGTGGTCTGGATGTTGAGCGTATCAGTCTGGTTGTTAACTACGATATCCCTATGGATGCTGAGTCTTATGTTCACCGTATCGGCCGTACCGGTCGTGCAGGTCGTGCAGGTCGTGCACTGCTGTTCGTGGAAAACCGCGAACGTCGTCTGCTGCGCAACATTGAGCGCACCATGAAGCTGACTATTCCTGAGGTTGAGTTACCAAATGCAGACCTGATTGGTCAGCGCCGTCAGGCTAAATTTGCTGAAACTATCCGCAGACAACTGGAAAGCAGTGATCTGGATCAGTACCGTGGCCTGCTGAAGAAACTGGTTTCATCTGAAGGTGATGAGACTGAAGTTGATATCGACATGGAAACGCTGGCAGCAGCGCTGCTGAAAATGGCTGAAGGTGAGCGCAAGCTTATCCTGGCACCGGATGCACCGCGTCGTCCGCGTCGTGAATTCAATGACCGTAATGACCGCGGTGATGATCGTCGTCGTGGTGATCGTAATGACCGTGGCGGTGACCGCAATGACCGTGGCGACCGTGGTGGTGATCGTTTCAGCGACCGTGCTGCGGCTGACCGTGGCGCTTCTTCTGCAGCACCGCGTCGTGAACGTCGTGATGTTGGCGATATGGAACTGTACCGTATTGAAGTGGGCCGTACTGATGGTGTTGAAGTTCGTCATATCGTGGGCGCGATTGCTAACGAAGGCGATATTAACAGCCGTTATATCGGTAACATCAAACTGTACGATACGCACTCAACTATCGAACTGCCGAAAGGCATGCCTACTGATATGTTGCAGCACTTCATCCGTACCCGTGTCATGAACAAACCAATGAACATGACATTAGTCGGTGATGCAAAACCATTTACCCGTGAGCGTCGCCCCGGCGGCAGTACTGGTGGTAATGGCGGAAACGCAGGCAATGGCGGCCGCAGCTTCGGTGGTGCTAATCGTCGTGAAGGCGGTTCTGATCGTCCGGCAGGTGACCGTGGTAATGGCGAGCGCCGCAGCGTCCGTCGTGATGAAGGCGGCAGTGCCGCTCCGCGTCGTCGCAGCAGCAGCAGTAACGGCAGCAACAATGCATAATTGATTCTCTGAATCATAAAAAGCCCGGCAGGAGATTGAAATTCTCCGCCGGGCTTTTTTTATGTATACCCTTATTCATTCAAACTGCAGGTTCGTTGGCTGCATCTTGAATGACGTTGGGTATATATCAGGACAAATCAATACTAAACCAGCCCCAGCGCCTCTTTCAGCGGTTTGAGATAGCGGCGGCTGACCGGGATAGTCTCTCCGTTACTCAGGATAAGCTCTGCCTGGCTGTTATCGCCCAGCAGGATTTCCCGCAGCCGGGTCAGATTAACCAGATACTGCCGGTGACAGCGCAGCAGCGGAGTCCGGGTTTCAAGGGTGCGCAGCGTCAGTTCAGTAAAGCCTTCCTGCCCTTGTGCGCTCATCACAAACACACCACTGATACGCGAATTCACATACACCACATCTTCAACCGGCATCAGCCAGATACGATTGTGCCCGCTACACGGAATATAGCGCAGTTGTTCTGTCTGCCCGGGTAATTCCGCCGGGCGAACCTGTCCCTGGCGCAGGCGGTTCAGGGTTTTATCCAGCCGCTCTTTTTCCACCGGTTTAAGCAGATAATCAAATGCATCTTCCTCAAACGCCTGCAAGGCGTACTCTTCAAAGGCGGTCAGAAAGACAATTGCCGGGCGGTGACCGGGATCAAGCATACCCACCATCTCCAGACCGGTGACACGCGGCATCTGAATATCCAGAAACACCACATCCGGTTTCAGACGATGGATTTTACCTATTGCATCAATGGCATTGGTACATTCACCCAGAATATGGATGTCAGGGTATGCATCAAGCAATAAGCGCAGATTTTCACGGGCCAGCGGTTCATCATCAACAATTAAAACATTCATTGTGTCATTATCATTTTTTTAGTTATCAGGCGGCACAGTGGTACCTGCCGATGAATCGAGAGGTAAGGTCAGCGTAATCGTTGTTTGTACTTCGGGCACACAGTGAACACTAAGACCGTACTGTTTACCATAGCGGACCTTGATGCGTTTATCGACCAGGCTCATTCCCAGTCCGTCGCTTATTCCGTCCGGACAGTACAGCCCGGCGTTGTCAGTGATACTGACGACAAGAAGAGGGCCTTCTGTATGCGCTGTCAGGGTAATTTTTCCCTGCTCAAATATCTGTGATGTACCGTGTTTTATTGCATTCTCGACGATAGGCTGCAAAGAAAAGACCGGCAGTCTGGTATGTTTCAATGCATCCGGGATGGCTATCTCCACACAGAGTTGTTCGCGGAAGCGGGCTTTCTCTATTTGTAAGTAAGCATTCACATGCTCAATTTCGGCTGCCAGTGTCGCAATTTCTCCCGGACGTTTTAAATTTTTACGGAAGAATGTCGAGAGATTCTGAACCAGGCTTCCGGCCTGTTCCGCATCTCTGCGGATCACCGCCTGAAGTGTATTCAGGGCATTAAACAGGAAATGTGGATTCACCTGTGCGTGCAGCAGTTTTACCTCTGTTTCCAGTAGTGATTGCTTACTTCGTTCAAACTGCCCGGCCAGAATTTGTGCTGATAACAGGCTGGCGATCCCTTCCCCGAGAGTCCGGTTAATGGAGCCGAACAGACGGTTTTTGACTTCATACAGCTTGATGGTGCCCACCACCTGATTGTTTTCCCCGGTAAGCGGGATAACCAGGGTGGAGCCGAGTTTGCAATGCGGATTAATCGAGCAGCAATAAGGCATTTCATTACCGTCCGCATAAACCACTTCATTATTGATAATAGCCTGGCGGGAGTAAGGGGACGCAATTGGCGTACCGGGAAGATGGTGATCATCACCGACACCAATGAATGCCAGCAGTTTTTCTCTGTCTGTGATCGCCACGGCGGCAACATTCAGTTCGTCATACAGAACCTGCGCCACCTGGCGGCTGTTGGTTTCATTAAACCCCTGGCGCAGTATGCCGTCAGTACTGATCGCCAGTTTCAGTGCCCGTGCGGAAAACGCACTGGTGTATTTTTCAAAAATGGCACGTCTGTCCAGAAGAATACGGATAAACATGGCGGCACCAATGGTATTGGCGATAATCATCGGTGCGGCAATATCTTTTACCAGGTTCAGTGCTTCATTAAACGGGCGGGCGAGTAACAGAATAATAGCCATCTGTGCCAGCTCGGCGATAAAGGTAACACCCGCTGCCGTCCAGGGATTAAATAATTTATTGATTTGCCCGCGCTTCATATAGTAGCGGTGAACCAGCCCGCCAATCAGCCCCTCCACAATGGTGGATATCATACAGCTGAACGCGGTCATTCCGCCGAGGGAATAACGGTGCAGTCCGCCGGTAAAACCCACTAACAGCCCGACTGACGGACCACCAAGCAGCCCGCCGAGTACGGAGCCGATGGCCCGGGTATTGGCGATTGAGTCATTGATATTCAGCCCGAAATAGGTGCCCATGACACAGAAAACGGAAAAAATCAGGTAGCACATCAGTTTATGCGGCAGGCGGACGGTGACTTGCAACACCGGCAGCACCAAGGGCGTTTTACTGAGTACCCAGGCAATGACCAGATACACACACATCTGCTGGAGTAGCAGGAAAATCAGATTAGGATCATACATTTCGCTATCAGATTGCTCGTCCGGGAAAGATTATTTGTAACTAACTGAGATTTTATATCAAAAGTAGTTGTACCGCAGGGGTGTAAGGTTAATATTATCGCTGATACATTGTGACTCAGCGCACAAAGATCTAAGCAGTTTACTGAAGAATCAGTGATACTGACGCGTTTCCCTTCTGGTAGTTTCTGGCGTGATAATTAAGGTCGAAATTAATAATGAAAAAAAGAACCATTTTCCTGATCCTTCTGATGCTGGTACTGATTGCAATGGCGGCACTTTTCCGCGCGCATAACCAGTATCTTTTATTGCAGGGAGAAGTTGATGCGCCTGAAGTCATTGTTGCTTCTAAAGCAAAAGGGCGCGTAATTGACCGGCTGATTGAACGTGGTGATGATGTGAAGCAAGGGCAGGCACTGATCCGTCTGGTCAGCCCGGAGCTTGATGCCCAGATTGCATCGCTGGTGGCGGCACGTGATCAGGCACAGGCGCAGTTAACCGAATCGCTGAACGGCACCCGTGAAGAGAGTGTCCGTAACTATGCTGCGCAACTGGCACAGGCACAGGCTGAGCTGGCAAATGCACAGCGGGATTTTCAGCGCATGAGCAGTATGTCCGGCAAGGGATATGTCTCAAAAACCGAGCTGGACCAGTCACGCCGTGCGCGTGATGTGGCACAGCAGCGTGTACTGGCGGCGAAAGCGCAGCTTGATCAGGCAAAAAACGGTGACCGGAGCGAGCAGCGCCTGCGTTATGAAGCCGCGCTGCGTCAGGCAGAACAAAAACTGGCTGAACTGAAAGTACAGCAGGATGAGTTAACCGTGACAGCCCCTGTGACCGGGGAAATCGGTCCGATACCGGCAGAAATTGGTGAATTATTTAACGCCGGTAGCCCGCTGGTGACGATCATCCGTCTTCCGGAAGCCTATTTTGTTTATAACCTGCGGGAAGATATCCTGGCAAATGTGAAGAAAGGCGACAAAATCACGCTTACGGTTCCTGCCCTGAATAATCAGGAAATTGAAGCTGAAATCCGCTATATCGCGCCAATGGGGGATTACGCCACTAAACGTGCCACCCGTGCCACCGGGGATTTTGACCTGAAAACCTTTGAGGTCCGCCTGTACCCGGCGGAGCCGGTTGACGGGTTAAGACCGGGAATGAGCACATTATGGCGCTGGGATAAATAAGGTTGCTGTGATGAGATTCCCGTCAATCTGGCGCGGCTTTCGCAGCGCGTTTTCACAAGAAACACGCCAGGCTATCCGCAGCCCGGTTTTTCACTGGCTGAGCTGGCTGTTTCCGCTGATTCTGTTTACGCTCATCAGTGCAAATTTTTCGGAAGGTACATTACTGAACCTGCCGGTTTCGTCTGTTGATTACGATCACAGTCCGTTATCACGCACGCTGGTGCGTAATCTGAATGCGGGCTCTCACGCCAGCGTCACATCGCATGATGATCCGTCTGTTGCACTGGAGCGGATAGGCAGCGCGGAAGATTACGCGATGCTGATGATCCCCGCACGCTTTGAAAGTGATGTGTTATCCGGGAAACAACCAACAGTGAGGATGTATTATAATGCGCTGTTTTATGCCTCCGGCAGCTATGCTATCCAGGATTTCAGCGGGCTGATTACAGAACTGAATGCGCAGTACCGCGCCACACTTGCCACAGAGATGGGAAAAACGGTACCAAGGCTGGCGCAGGTGACAATGACCTATGACAGTCTGTTTAATGCCAGCGGCAGTTACATTTATTATCAGCAGTTTGCGGCGACTATCCACATGCTGCAATTATTTGTGGTCACTCTCACTATCTACAGTATGTCACGCGGAACCATGCTGTTATCCATTAAACCGCTGTTCAGCGGCGTGCTCGGAAAACTGGCACCTTATACTTTTTTCTTCACCACCCTCCTGATGATTGAACTCGCAGCACTGGTCACATTTTCCGGTGCGAAAATGGCAGGTAACCCATTGTATATGTTACTTATCGGTTTCTTCTATGTGATGGCGGCACAGAGTGTCGGGTTGCTGCTGTATACCTTCACCAGCAATGCAATTATGGCTTACAGTATGATCGGGATGCTGGTGAGTATCGCGATGGCATTCTCCGGGATGGCGGTGCCTGAGCTGTCGATGATTTTACCGGCGCGGATTATCTCTAATCTTGAACCGCTGACCCATGCCCTTAACGCGATGTTCGATATCTTCCTGCGCGAAGTGTCATTGCAGCATATTTTGTATGTCTGCTCGGTATTGCTTATTTATCCGGTAGTGAGTGCGTTTTTTGTCCGTAACCGGCTGCCGAAACGGCTGGCATTGCAGGGAGGTGCGGCGTGAAACTCTATTTTCAGACCTTCGTGAAAGTCCTGCTCGGGATGCTGGCAAAACCCATGTGGATGCTGCTGGTGGTATCACTCTGTGTTATGAGTCTGGTGTATATCCGTCCTGTACTGTGGGATTTACCGGTTGCTGTAATAGACCAGGATCACTCTGCTGCCAGCCGCTCACTTATCCGCGATCTTGATGCGACCGCAAAAGTAGAATTGCACAGTTACGATAATCTCAATACCGCGCGGCAGGATATGATAATGCGTGAGTTATTCGCCATTATTATCATTCCTGCAGATTTCGAAAAGAATGTCCTTCAGGGTAAAAATATCACTGTACCGGTCTTCGGGGATGCGACAAACCGCCTCGCCAGCGGGCAGATCCAACAGGAACTGGGTAAGGCGTATCAGGAATTGCTGGCGGGTTACAATACGCGGATTTTACAGAATGCCGGATACAGTCCGGAACAGGCATCACTGATTATCTCGCCTATTCAGGCAGAGACAGTGGCGATGTATAACCCGGGCGTCAGTTTTGCGGCGATTGTTTTTCCGGGTTTGTTGGTAATGCTATTGCAGCACTCCCTGCTGATCGCCTGTGTGCGGGTCAGTATCGCGGTGCGCGGTACACCGAAAGGGAAACCTCCGCTGGCGGTCTATCTCGGCGCTCTGAGTGCGCTGCTGCCAATATGGCTGTTTCTTTCGACAGTCTTCTTTGCACTCTGGCCGTGGGTGCTGGGCTACCGGCAGGAAGCGCCGATGTATGAATTGTGGCTGCTGACTTTCCCGTTCCTGCTGGCAGTTCTCGGACTGGGAAAACTGGTGACAGAATGTCTGCGCAGCGTGGAGATGATTTACCTGACGCTGGCATTTGTCACCACGCCGGTATTTTACATGTCCGGGACTATCTGGCCGTTACAGGCGATGCCGGAATGGGTACGTTTTATAGCCTCGGCGCTGCCGTCCACCTGGGCGACAAAAGCCATCGCGGGGATTAACCAGCTTGATCTGCCGTTCAGCAGTGTGCAGGGCGATATTATTATGATGTTGGTGCTGGGGATTATTTACACAGTGATCGGTGTGTTTATCGGCATGCTGCGCGACGGCGAACTGCGCCATATAACTCAGGTGTTGCGGCGGATGTTCCGGCGAAAGCATAAGAAATCAGTATGATATAAAGCAGGTAAAAATAATAAACAAACGGGCGAAACGATAAGGGTTCGCCCTTTTTTATAAATAAATTTTAACTTTATGATTTATTTATAATAATAAACATTATCCATTGATGGTTTAATCAATGACAGGCAGATATTAATCGCCTTTCTTATGTTCATGTGGTTTAAGACCAGGGTGTTTTCCCTTATTTTCAGGGGTAACACGCTGTCTTTTATCTTCTTTCCCTGTTGTATCAGCAACAGGTTTTGGTCCTGGTTTGATTCCCATGATAAAGCTCCTGTATCTTGAATGATGATGGGTATGTAACTTAAATATAATTTAAGTATTATTGGTACGCAGAACACTTTAATACATTATTTTTTTTATTAAAGTTAAATTTTCAGTTTCAGGTATTTCAGGGGCAGATTCATGGAATGGGTGATTGGTATTATTATTTTTCTTGCTGTTATTAATACGATTTTTAAACCAAGGCGCTGCGGTGTATGCGGACAAGGTTTTAAAAAGAAATATCATACATGGACGATAGAGGGTAAAAAGGAGCATCTGTGCCCCAACTGTAATTCGAAGATGACCAGAAGGGTCAGTTCTCAGCGGTTTACTGACCGGTTCGGGAAATGAAAATGACAGTGAATAATTCGTTTTTCACTGTCATTACGGGATGGATGCGATATCACTCCGCCAATTCAAGACCTGCAATGTTGCGCCAGTAGCCGTTACAGTCTTTTGTCTGTGTCAGATCCAGTGGTTGTGTGCCGTCCCGGTTGCGGCGGAAATCGTCGATAACGGCGATATCTTCCGGGGCATCAGGTGAAATGCGCACAATATCCACCAATCCCTGCATTGAGCGAAGATCGTTACCGAGGTTATAACAGTAGCCGCTTTGGGTCTGTGTACCGTTGAGTACAAAGACCTGCTGATTTTCCTGTGAGAGTACTTTGCGCCCCTGCGGGTACTTAATACAACAGGTTTCGCATTCATCTTTACCGCGGTTTTCTGACCGCGCCGTAAAACAGCGGGCGGAATAGGCCAGCGGCAGATGTCCGTAGCTCATCACTTCCACTTCAAATTTGTCGCGGATCTTCAGCTCTTCGCATTGTTTCAGCAAATTAACAAGCCAGTCACGGGATAATTCAACCGGCATACACCAGCGCATCATGCCCTGTTTTTGCAGGATTTTCAGTGCGGGTGCGTTATAACAGTTCAGTCCGTGTCCTGCCACAAAAGGCAGCCCGCGTTCATGCAGCATGTTAATTACACCAAAATCATGGGCTTCCAGCATAAATTCGCCGTTATCCACCAGTTTGGTTATCTCTTTCAGTTCGGAAGGCGCCTGGAGCATTGCCAGGGTGGAGATAACCACCTGTTTGCCGTTTTTCGCCACCGTTTTTGCGAGATCTATCCAGTTATCCGGTTTCATTTCCCGGCGCTTGCTGCACACGGTTTCCCCGAGATAGATGATATCGGCACTGCTTTGTACCGCCTGCTGATAAAACTGCTCCAGCGTTGCGTTCGGCCAGTAATAGAGGACTGAACCTAATGAAAATTGCATTGTTTTTCTCCCCGTTACTGCCATTTGCGGTGATAAGCGCCGAGTGTGGTCTGACGCCCTTCAGACATACTGCCCAGCGTCTGCATCCAGGCGTCATCCGGGGCATAATTTTCCGGGTCGGCTTTACAGCGATCTATCGCCTGCCGCCAGACTTTCGCCACATCAGTGACATACGCCGGGCTGCGCTGACGACCCTCAATTTTCACGGAAGCAATATTTGCCGCCATCAGTTCCGGCAGTAATTCCAGTGTATTCAGGCTGGTTGGTTCTTCGAGGGCATGATAAGGTTTGCTGTCCACACAGTAGCGACCTTTGCACAGTGTCGGATAACCGGCGTTTTCATCAGCACCGTAGCGGTCTATCAGTACATCATTAAGGCGGGACTCCAGTCCCTGCGGGGTTTCCTGCCAGCGGACAAATCGTGCCGGTGAACAGGCACCAACCGTATTCGGTGATTCGCCGGTCAGGTAGGAGGAGAGATAACAGCGGCCTTCCGCCATAATACAGAGACTGCCGAAAGCAAAGACTTCCAGCGGCACCGGGCTGGTGCGGGCAAGTTGTTTTACCTGCTGAATGGAGAGCACACGCGGCAGTACAATGCGGTGGACAGCAAAATTGCGCTGATAGAAGCGGATAGCTTCGGTATTCGTGGCAGACGCCTGAACGGAGACATGGCGCTCAATATGCGGATAGCGCTCTGCGGCATATTCGAGCATGGCAATATCAGCGAGGATCAGTGCATCCGCACCCAAATCTGCTGCCATATCCACGGCACGCTGCCAGCGGCTGAATCCGTCCGGATGCGCAAAGGTATTAATCGCAATATGCAGATGGCGCTGATGACGGTGAACATACTCCACCGCCTGTTCGAGTTTTTTTTCAGTAAAATTCAGACCGGCGAAATGACGGGCATTGGTATCATCTTTTAAACCGATATAAACCGCATCTGCGCCGTTGTCGACGGCGGCTTTCAGTGCGGGTAAGTTACCGGCGGGACACAACAGTTCCATGGTGAGACTCTCAGACTGAATAATAAAATGATCAGAAATTGTAAATGGCAGGCTAAAAAAGGTATTGACCTGAGGCAGGTTAGTGAACAATTTGTCGCAAAAAATAATACCGTTTTCGTGCATATAGGCGGGATGTTGTCTGCCACATGCATGTATCCCGGATTATTTAGAGTATATATCCTTATTCATTCAAACCGCAGGTTTGTTGGCCGCGCTCAGCCAGCCGGGTCACATAGTTTATCTATGCTCCCCGGCGGTCGGAGCTTGCCGCCTGCCTGCAATTCTAATGACGTTGGGTATATAATTGAGTGAATAATGCGAAAATTTGACCGGAAGCCTGAGTTATTACGCAATCTTCTGGCACAATGATGCAGGAATTCAGATTAAGGAGTCAGTACGGTGTTTGCCAAAATTCGTTCCTCGCTCGTGCAAAACGGGCCTGCGTTATTGCGGTTTCCGCTGAAATTAACGCCGTTTACCCTGCAAAAACAGGTTCTTCAGCAAGTTCTGGCGCGTCAGTTTGAAGAGGCGATGACAGAAGGCGATCTCGATTTTCTGGAAGACAAGTGGCTGAAAGTGGAAGTCCGCGATATGGCGCTGTGCTGGTTTATCAGTAATCAGAATGGCCGGCTGGTGGTCAGTGCGGATGAACAGGAAGATGTCAGTTTCAGCGGTAATGCCAATGATCTGGTACTGATTGCTGCCCGTAAAGAAGACCCGGATACCCTGTTTTTCCAGCGCCGCCTGCGTATTGAAGGTGATACCGAGCTGGGGCTGTATGTTAAGAACCTGATGGATTCGATTGATCTCGATGCCATGCCTGCGTTGCTGCGCAGTGCGTTAATGCAGCTGGCTGAATTTATTCAGGCGGGCATGGAAGCGGAGGCCGCGCAATCACACACCGCGGTGCCGTCATGTTGATCCGCACAGAGATCCCGGTTGATGCCGCCGGTATTGATGCATTGCTGCGCACGGCGTTTGGTCGTGATAATGAGGCTGACCTGCTGCACGCACTGCGTGAGGATGCACTGCTGACCTTGGGCGTGGTGGCAACTGATGATGACGGACAGGTAGTCGGCTATGCCGGCTTTACCCCGGTTGATGTGGAAGGCGAGGATTGTCAGTGGGTGGGGCTTGCACCGCTTGCAGTAGCAGAAGAGTACCGCGCTCAGGGAATTGCCCGCCAGCTCGTTTATGAAGGGCTGGACAGCCTCAATGAGTTCGGTTACGGCGCAGTCGTGGTTCTCGGTGACCCGGCAATGTATGCCAAATGGGGTTTTAAACCGGCAGCAGAATTTGATCTGCACTGCAAATGGCCGGACAGCGCCGCATACTTTCTTATTCACCCGCTGGATAACGATGCCACAGATGATTACCATGGCTTAGTCAATTATTCAGATCACTTTGATAGTTGTGAATAATCACCACCGTTAAGATATGCGGTTAAATCAGAAGGCTGGTCAGTGACCAGCCTTTCTTTTTTCTTTTTCGTCAGTTGTTTAACTCTGTACTCTTCCTTTGACGCACGAGCGCGATCAGCCAGTGCTGCCTGATAAACCACGCCCAGACCTGTTTTTCCCCGCAGGTATTTAGCCCCTTTCCCGGACTGATGTGTCGCGAACCGTTTTGCGACATCCCGGGTGATTCCGGTATAAAGTGAGCCGGATTCTGTTCTGATTATGTAAAGAAACCACATTTTTATATCTGGATTACGGGTCATTTTTGTTTAATCGTGCGTTTTAATGGTTATATGAAAGGCGAATATTTTGTTGATTTTAGTCGGGTTATAATCACGCAAGTAACTAATTAATCAATGATATTCCCCATGGTAATTCTGCCGGGTGATTAATTAATTTTATTATCATCAAATATTTTGAATAACTATGGCAAAAATAGCTAATTTTCTTTTTTGTCGAAAGCGCATAGTATGACTCACATCACAGAGAGAGACTAAAAACGTCTCACAATATTATTAAAATTCTAAGGAATCATATTATGAAAATGTCTGCAATCATCCCTGCTGTTTTAGCGTTAAGTGCTGTTTCATTTGGTTCAATGGCTGCAACTGAAGTACAGGATAGTACATCTGTACCTGCAGGCGTTGTATCTGTCAGCAATGTTGACACCCTGGCAAATGTCACTGCTGCCTTGTCCAAAAAAGCTGATGAAGCTGGTGCGTCTTCTTTCCGTATTATCTCCGCTGGTGGTGAAAACCTGATGACCGGTACTGCGGAAATTTATAAATAATCACTGAAGCCTGCCATAAAACAGCCCGGATATCCGGGACTGTCTGAACCAGCACCGGATGATATACTATCACCCGGTGTGGTTTTATTTGGGGATCAATATGGACGGGCAGCACGATTTATCAGAGATCCGACGCTATCTGAAGAAAAATCATGTTTTTACCTTATGTACCACGGCGGATAGAGAGCTTTGGTGCGCGAGTTGCTTCTATGTGGCTGATACTGACGCCATGCTGCTGTATTTCCTCACTGAACCTCATACACAACACGGTACCATGATGCAGCAGAACCCGCAGGTTGCGGGAACCGTTTCTGCGCAGACAGTCACTGTCGCTAAAATTCGCGGGATCCAGTTTTGCGGTGAAGTGATTGTTCTGTCAGATGAAGCAGAAAAACAGGCACGGGCGCAATATTGCCGGCGGTTCCCGGTTGCCATCGCTGCAAAGACCCCGGTCTGGGGTCTGCGGCTCGATGAGATAAAAATGGTTAATAACACGCTGGGGTTTGGTAAGAAGCTGCACTGGTCGCGGATCAGCGCAGATAGTGAATAACCTGATTTGAACTGCCGCGCCAGATAATCATCGGGTCATGCAGATCCTGCACAAATTTCCCGTCGACTAATACATTGATGTGCTCAATAACTTCCCTCTGAGCATCATTCAGTTCATCCAGTTTATAGCCGGTCCACATCCAGATATCTTTCTCCGGCGGGCATTCCAGGCGGATACGCTGCACCAGTGCCAAAATCACCGGGACATTCTGCGGATGCAGCGGATCACCGCCTGACAGTGTAATTCCCTGACGTTTAATCCGTTCATCACAGAGATCGGCGATAATCTGCGCTTCCAGTTCCGGTGTATAAAGCGCACCGGAATCGGTGCGCCAGGTGCTCTGGTTATAGCAGCCGCGGCACTGATGCACGCAGCCTGAAACAAACAATGTACAGCGTGTACCCGGCCCGTTGACGACATCAACGGGATAGTACTGATGATAATTCATATACTCAGCCTAACTGCCCGTTTGACAGATGTTTCACGCGGCGTTTTACTTCCTCCTGCTTCCCGGCGTTGAACGGACGCGCATCCGGGCTGCCCAGATAACCACATACACGGCGGATCACAGACACGCGGGCGGCATCATGGTTGCCGCATTTCGGGCAGACAAATCCTTTGCTGGTACAGTTAAACTCCCCGTTAAAGCCGCATTCATAACACTCATCAATCGGTGTGTTGGTACCATAATACGGAACGCGGTCGTAACTGTAGTCCCAGACATCTTCCAGGGCTTTCAGGTTGTGCTGAAGGTTCGGGTACTCGCCGTAGCAGATGAAACCACCGTTCGCCAGTGGCGGATACGGGGCTTCAAAATCCAGTTTGTCGTACGGATTAACTTTTTTCTCAACATCCAGATGGAAGCTGTTGGTGTAATAGCCTTTGTCTGTCACGCCCGGGATCACACCAAACTCAGCGGTATCCAGACGGCAGAAGCGATCGCACAGATTCTCACTTGGTGTACTGTACAGGCTGAAGGCGTAGCCGGTTTCTGTTTTCCATTCATCTGTCGCACGGCGTAAACGTTCAATAATTGCCACACCCAGCGCACGCTGCTGTTCATCGTCATACATGTGGGTATCTGTACCCGCCAATGCATTAATCGTTTCGTGGATGCCGATATAACCCAGGGAAATGGATGCGCGACCATTTTTAAAGATCTCCGTTACGGAGTCATCCGCTTTCAGTCGCACGCCACAGGCACCTTCCATATACAGGATAGGTGCGACACGGGCTTTGACATTTTCCAGCCGGGCAATACGGGTCATCAGCGCTTTTTTGGCAATAGCCAGGCGTTCATCCAACAGCGTCCAGAACTGCTCTTCATCAGCGTGTGCTTCAATTGCAATACGCGGCAGATTCAGACTGATAACCCCGAGGTTATTACGCCCGTCATGAATTTGTTCGCCGTTCTCTTCGTATACGCCGAGGAAACTGCGGCAGCCCATCGGCGTTTTAAACGATCCGGTCACTTTTACAACCTGGTCGTAGTTCAGAATATCCGGATACATGCGCTTGCTGGCGCACTCTAATGCAAGGCGTTTGATGTCATAATTAGGATCGCCGTACTGATGGTTCAGACCTTTTTTAATGGCAAACACCAGTTTCGGGAAGACCGCAGTTTTATGATTTTTACCCAGTCCGGCAATGCGGTTGCGTAAAATCGCCTGTTGGATCATCCGGGATTCTTCAGAGGTTCCCAGCCCGAAGCCAAAGGTGACAAACGGGGTTTGTCCGTTGGCCGTGTGCAGGGTGTTGACCTCATATTCCAGTGACTGGAATGCGTCATAGCACTCTTTTTCGGTGCGGGAATCGGCGTAACCTTTTGCATCAGGAATTTGCCATTCTTCAGCCGTTTTCAGATGTTTGTTGTAGCTGGCGGCAACAAACGGAGCCAGAATTTCATCAATCCGGTTAATGGTGGTGCCGCCGTAAATATGGCTGGCAACCTGTGCGATAATTTGTGCTGTTACCGCAGTCGCGGTAGAGATGGACTTAGGCTGCTCTATCTCGGCGTTACCCATTTTAAAGCCATGAGTCAGCATGCCTTTTAAATCGATCAGCATACAGTTAAACATCGGAAAGAACGGCGCGTAATCCAGATCGTGATAGTGGATTTCACCACGTTCGTGTGAAATTACAACATCACGCGGTAAAATATGCTGTTTTGCATAATGTTTAGCCACGATGCCCGCCAGCAGGTCGCGCTGTGTCGGAATAACTTTGCTGTCTTTATTAGCATTCTCATTGAGAATGGACATATCACTTTGCTCGACCAGCCCGCGGATCTCATTATTCAGACGGCCACGCAGCTCACGCTCGACATCACGATCATGACGGTATTCGATATAGGTTCTTGCTAACTCTTTGTAATTACCGGACATTAACTGATTTTCAACCGCGTCCTGGATTTCACGGATATCAACATTTTCCCGGTTTTTCATTAACGAAGTGACATGAGACGCCACCTGAGAGCAGTAGTCATTATCATTAATTTGCGCGGCTTCAGCAGCTTTTTTAATGGCATCCCGGATGCGCGATTCATCAAAATTGACCTGACATCCATCACGCTTAATCACGATAGTGTGCACTTTGCTTCTCTCCGGAAATTTGGTTATCCACAGGCAAAAGCCAGCAATAATGCCTCTCTTGGGGGGTGTGGATAACACTGTGAATAAATACTACATCTTGTGTGCTTTGTATTATATAGCACTAGATATAGATTTCCTCCGGAATAAGGCGCTTAAAATTGACCTGTGTCAAAGAATTTCGGTGACATCAGAGAAACCGCACACTCCGGTGAAGTGTAAAAATGTGCGGTCTGGTTACAAAGGTTATGCTAAAAGTTATTTATGTTACTTATAGCCGGTATTTTTATCATTTTTGAAGACGAAAACATAACCGGCAACAGCAATGAGCAGGACACTGACACCGGCACCGATAGCAAGTAAGAAGCCGGTACCGATACCATAGGTATCAATAATCATCCCGACACCGGCAGAGCCGAGAGCAACCCCGACAGCCAGCCCGGTGATAAGCCAGGTGAAGCCTTCTGTCAGCATGTTAGGCGGTGCTTCCCGCTCGACAAATCCGATGGCCAGGATCATGGTCGGTGAGAAGAAGAAACCGGCGACAAACATCGTCAGCCCCAATCCGGTAAGATCAGTGACCAGCAGCAACGGCAGAGTGGTTAACAGTGTTGCTGCGGCCGTGAAGACAAATTGTTTTGTATAACTGAAGGGCAGGCGGACTGCGCCGAAGATAAACCCGGCAATACAGGAACCGGCGGCGTAAACGGATAAAACATAACTGGCACCTTCCGGATATCCCTGCGCATTGGCGAATGCCACCGCCAGAACATCGACTGTCCCGACAATCACACCAAGCGCGAGCAGTGCCAGCATCAGTAACTGAATCGCCGGCAGGCGCAGCACTGTGCCTTTTGCCAGTCCGTCCCGCTTATGTACCGGCGGCTCTGTGCGTTTCTGGCCGACTACCAGGAGTGTGCCGACGACCAGGAAAATAATGGCAACCAGCGGGCCTGCCTGCGGGAAGAGCGCAATACTCAGTGTGACGGAAAGCGGCGGGCCGACAATAAAGCTGATTTCGTCGAGTACGGACTCAAATGAATATGCGGTTTGCAGGCGAGGATCGCCTTTATAGATGTGTGTCCAGCGGGCGCGGATCATCGCCGGCATACTCGGGATAGCCCCGACAAATACAGCGGAAAGCCAGATAGCCCAGTCCGGCGCGTCATAAACAGTACACAACAGGAGTGCGATGGTACCGAGCACACTGATGATAATGCTTTTTGGCAGAATACGGCTTTGTCCGTAGCGATCCACCAGGCGGGCTATCATCGGCGCACAGAAAGCAGCAGAAAAGGTATAAACAGCGGCGGTGATACCTGCCATAAAGAAGGAATCACGCAACTGCGCAATCATCGTAATGATCCCGATCCCCATCATGGCGACGGTCATCCGTGCGATGAAACCCGCGCCGGAGAACGCCCGGGAGCCGGGATGCTGAAAGATGACGCGATAGGAACTAAACATAACAACCTCACAGAATATCCGCCCGTTTTCGCCTTCAGGGGGATAAATATATTTTGTCACTGCCGCCGTCACCGGCGGTAATACGATTCAATGGACAGGTAATTAACATACATTGCGTATGTGAATCTATTGATATACGCGATGTATGTCAATTAAAAAGTGATATAGTGAGCAGATGAAATATGTTAACCCCCGGAGTGACAAGATGGTTCATAAACCACGCGTAGAGATGATAGAAGAGACCAGGAAAAAGCTGATTACTGCTGCCCGCAGGCAGTTTGGTACAGAGGGTTATGCCGCGACAGTGATGGATGACCTGACCGCTCAGGCGGGTCTTACCCGTGGCGCGCTTTATCATCATTTCGGGGACAAACGGGGCTTATTCCTGGCGGTATTACAGAATCTGGATCAGGAACTGGATGCGCGCCTGGATATGGCAGAAAAAGAAGCAACGGATGAATGGCAGGCATTCAAGGCGCGCTGTCAGGGCTATCTGGCAATGAGTCTGGAGCCGGAAGTGCAGCGTATTATGTTTCGTGATGCGGCATCGGTACTGGATTATTCCATTCTTAAATCTAATGAACTGGCGTGTGTGCAGGGAATTACCCGGCGTCTTACCCATCTGATGGAAAAGGGATTGATAAAGCAGGTTTCACCGCAGGTGCTGGCGCTGTTTATTAATGGCGGGTTATATGAATGCGCAATGTGGATAGTCCACAGTGATGAACCAGATATCACGTATAAAAATGTACGGGTTTCATTTAACCAATTAATGGAGAATTTGCGTAATGATATTTAATATAATCCATTTACGGTAATTGTGTTAAATAATATCCATGCGTTACAAATTGTGTAAGTTAGTGAGTTAATGATTCTTTAAATACAGGGAGGGGGATTTTTTAAAATCTCTATTTTTAATGTTTGCTATTTCCTGTGAGTCTGTGAAGTAATGTCTATGTATTACTGATTGTGTAAATTTATGAATTAATGATTCTAAATAATATAGAGAATTGATTATTTTAAAATTATCGTTTTTTAATATAATCCACTATTCACCATTATATTTAATATTCATGGCTATAACATATACAATTAAATAAAAACATAATTCCAACATTTAAAAGCGTCAATAAAATCAATGTCTTGAAATAATTCATTCATTTATAAATAAATTATCGCTACGTAGTTTTACTCTAATTACGCGTAAAATAATCATTTGTCTGTCAATAAGTAATTATACAAATTATATATAAATCACCTCTAAATATTTATATGTAAATTACTAATTACAAGGTGGCAATAATATGAAGATGAAAACGGTCTGTTCTATTTCCTTTTTTGTCGTTCCGGTTTTACTTCCGTTGTCCGGTTATGCCGGAACCGTCATGTGTAATAACACGCTGTATTACTGTGGTACATCGGAAGGCGATGACGTCATTGTTAATACAACAAGCGGAGGAGCCGTTACTCCTTCACTGACAGGCTACGGGATATATCTGAACAACAGTAATTACAAACTGAATAATGTAACTGTTAATACAACCGGTGCTAAATCTGATGCGATATTCAGTAACGGTAACAACGGCAGCCGGTTTATAGCATCCGGCAGTGTCAATATCAAAACAACCGGCAGCAGTTCGGATGGCATTAACTTAGGCGCCCGTGGCGGACCCGGCTCAAGTAATAACCCCTCAGTCAATATCGCCGTGCTTTCGGGAGAAAATGGTGTGATCGAGGCGGAAGGCATGGCTGTCCGGGCAAATAATAACCTGGGTAAAGGTTCGCAGAGTGTCATTGTGCTGGGGGACGGATACACTATCCGGCAGACAGGAAAATCGACGGATAATGGTCTGGAAGGTGATGGCTATGCGGTCTATGCCGGTAACCGCGATGATGATATCAGTGGTTTTGGTGCTGCAGACTGGGCTTTGCGGGGATATCGTAATAATAACAAAGGTGACTCTTATGTCTTTATCGGCAAAGGCGCCACTATTTCTTCTGCTGCCGCATCAAAAGGCAAATATCGCAGCGCCGCTGTTTATGCCAATAAAGGTGGTTTGATTCAGCTGGGTGATAATGTCACTGTCAGCGCACCATCCAATGAATACTATCTTTTTGCCTCAGCTGAAAAACAGAACATCGGCACCAATAACGCTGGTGATGCTGCAGAAGTACGCCCCGGAACTATCCTGCTTAACGGCGATGTGACATTCAGCAATGTGGCGGATGTGAGCAGTGTGGTGATGCACAGTAAAGGTGAAAAATCGCTGATTAAAAGCGGCTATCGCAACTATGCCATTGATAATAATGGTCTTGATATTACAAATGATATTAAAGAAAGCGGCGGAAAATTCATCCTGGACGGCACTCTGCTTGCCACAGAGGGCGGGACAATTGCACTGAATATGCTGGACGGCTCTTATTTTAACGGCATGACTCAGATTGATGACAAACAGTCTGTTATTAACCTGGTTGTTGATGGTGCTGCTGCCCGCTGGCGTCTTGCCGGGGATTCAACCCTGACGCAATTGTCTCTGACTAACGGCGGCACGTTACTGGCTTATCATGAAGAGAATGATGTTGTAACGCCACTGATACTGACCGGTAATGTAAAAAACAGTGGTGGTGTGATTGACCTGACAGATAATAAATCCCTGACAGATACGGCAAAACTGACTTCACTGACTATCAACGGAGACTATCTGGGCGGAATAAACATGCCCTCCGTTGCTAATCCGTATCCTGCCGGTAATGGTGTATTGCGGGTAAATACCATCTGGAACAGTGATGATTCATCATACACAGATAAACTCAATATTAACGGTACTGCCACCGGATTTACCCGCGTTGAAACTAAAAACGGGATTATCGGGGATGTGGAGCAGGGAAAACTGGATAAGTATTCTGTGCCGGTTGTGACGGTCAGTGATCATGCAGCGGGCGCTAATGCATTTTATGGTTTTGCTGATACCAGTGGCGCCGGGCAGGCACTGTTAGTGCAGTCAGGTGATAATAATTATGTCTGGAAGCTGCCGAAGAAAAATGATTCAGGCCCGGGACCAGACCCGAAACCAGACCCGGGACCAGACCCGAAACCAGACCCGGGACCAAACCCGGGACCAGATCCTGATCCTAAAAAACCGGAAGTGCCCGCTTTTAATCTGATGCCGCGTGCAAATATGGAGCTGGGTTACAACCTTATCCGATCATTGCATGAGCGGGTTGGTGAGCAGCAGACAGCCCGTTGGGGAGCATCTGCACAAGCTGATAATCAGATGTGGGGTAAGTTAACCGGCAACCTGGAAAGTGTAAATGCTGAAAATCGTTACGGCTATCAGTCCAAATTATGGGGTGCGCAGTTTGGCTATGATATCAGTATAACGGAAGATGAAGAGAGCAAAACCCGGCGCCACAGTGGTGTGATGGTATCTTACCTGAAAGATAATCTGAGTTTTTATGACAGAAAATCGGTGCGCTTTAATAAGGACACCAAAAAGTATGATATCTATGAAGCCCGCAGCGGTAAGGGACAAACAGATACTGTTGCTGTCGGAGCATATACCACTGCGTACAGTGAAGACGGTACTTATACCGATTTTGTGGCAAATCTCGACTACAGCCGTAACAAATACACCTCGGGCAGAGAGTCAGAAAGCAGTAACCATTCTTATGGCGCGGTATTGTCTGCCGAAGCCGGCAAGCCTTATACAGTGACAAAGAATGAACAGACCGGCAGCCGTTGGTTAATTGAACCGCAGGCGCAGTTAATTTATCAGTACCGGGCATTCAGTTCATTTACAACGGATCACAGTATTAAGGTTGATCAGGATAACCGCCACGGGCTGCGCGGACGGGCAGGCGTGAGACTCGCCCGCAATTCCGGCACACCGGGCTCTGCGCCGGGCACAGTGTATTTTACCGCCAATGTGATTCAGGATTTTGTGAATTCAGATAAGGGCACCCGCGTCGGCTCTGATTACATTAAAGACAAAACACCGGGAACCACCGGCGAACTGGGGGCCGGGTTGCAATTGCCGCTGGGGAAGCAGGCTAATATGTATGTGGATACGCGTTATTCTCACTCTTTGGGTAACAGCAGAGGGAACAGTGAGGGCGTCAGTGGTAACATTGGCTTACGCTATCAGTTCTGATAATAAAAAACCCCGCACAGCAGTGCGGGGTTTTCTTTTTCTTTCTCAGAAAGCGCAGTAATTATTTACGGACTGCGATTGCTTCGATTTCTAATTTCACGTCTTTTGGCAGACGGGCAACTTCAACGCAAGAACGTGCAGGAAAATGCGCTGCATTGTTCTCTTTGAAGAAGGCTTCGTATGCTGCGTTCACAGTAGTGAAGTCATTCAGATCTTTAACGAAAACAGTCGTTTTCACGATATCAGCAACTTTCAGGCCTGCTTTCTCGATGATTGCTTTGATGTTTTCCAGAGATTGGCGTGCCTGAGCAGTAACGTCATCTGCAACCAGACCTGTTTTAGGGTCAACCGGGATCTGACCTGAAGTCATAACCATGTTACCCAGGTCTACAGCCTGTACATATGGGCCGATTGCTGCTGGTGCGTTTTCTGTTGCGATTACTTTAGTCATTACGGACTCCTGTAGGGTTATTATTGCTGTTAATTTTTTAAAAACGCGATCATTATAATCGTCTGAAATATCCGGACAACTGACCTGGATCTATCTTATCCGTTATTAATGATGGCGTGGTGATCAAATTCCTTCTCACAATACTTACAGGTTAACACAATTTCCTGTGCAATGGACTTAACAGTAAAGCTACTTTCTACCGGCTCATTGTGACTGATGCAGTTCCCGTTCGGGCAGACAATCACCCCGGTTATCCTTTCAGGCAGATTAATCGGTAATTTTTTAACTACCTGATAATTTTCAATAATATTAATCGTGGCTTTCGGCGCATAAAACCCGAGCTGGTTTGCCTGCTCCGGCGTCAGAAAGGTATCTTCCAGCTTAATCAAATCTTTACGACCCATATTACCGGACGGCAGATTCAGCCCGATAGTAATGCGGCTGTCTGTTTCCGTCAGGCGGAAAAAGGAGAGCAGTTTAAACCCGACGTGAGCCGGAATATGGTCGATGACAGTGCCGCATCTGATAGCTTCAACCAGTAATTTATGATCCTGAGTCATGATGTGCTCCTTATGCCGGAAAATTTTCGTTTAACACCAGAGATAGCAGCGCCTGACGGGCAAAAATCCCGTTACCGGCCTGCGGGAAGTAGTACGCGTAAGGCGTTTTATCCACATCCGGAGATATCTCATCAATGCGCGGCAGCGGGTGCAGCACTTTCAGGTTTGGCTTCACATTCACAAGATCGGCTGCGCGCAGCACAAATTGCGCTTTGACATTGGCGTATTCTGACGGGTCAAGGCGCTCTTTCTGTACGCGGGTCATGTACAGAATATCCAGCTGCG
The DNA here is from genome assembly GCF_965118875.1 of Morganella psychrotolerans. Classification (GTDB taxonomy): domain Bacteria; phylum Pseudomonadota; class Gammaproteobacteria; order Enterobacterales; family Enterobacteriaceae; genus Morganella; species Morganella psychrotolerans_C. Next base: position 257,522 of record NZ_CBCPJD010000004.1, on the reverse strand, counting down.
GCAGAACATCATCGATAGCATTATGTTCGCTGTACGCCACGCCTTTTTCATCCAGCATGTGCAGGATATGGTCCGGCATCGCCAGGGCTTTTGGTGCGATAAAATGCAGGTGGTTGCCGCCAAATTTCGACAGCGCCTGTGCCAGTGAATGCACCGTGCGTCCGTATTTCAGATCCCCGACCATAGCGATGTGCAGGTTTTCCAGCCGTCCCTGAGTTTCCTGAATGGTAAAGAGATCCAGCAATGTTTGTGTCGGGTGCTGGTTTGCCCCGTCACCGGCATTGATAACCGGCACGGCACCTGAAAATTCAGATACCAGGCGTGCCGCTCCTTCCTGTGGGTGGCGCATCACGATGGCATCAGCATACTGACTGATCACACTCATGGTATCTGCCAGCGTTTCCCCTTTTTTGCCCAGTGAGGTGTTGCTGCTGTCTGAGAAACCGACTACCGATGCGCCGAGGCGGTGGATAGCCGTTTCAAAGGAGAGCCGTGTGCGCGTCGAGGCCTCGAAGAAGCAACTTGCTATCACTTTGTGCTTCAGTAATTCAGGCTGAGGGCGTTGTTTCAGTAGTGCGGCTGTGTTTAATACCAGTTCCAGTTCATCGCGGTTAAGGTCATTAATCGAGATGATATCGCGCAGGTATAACGGATTAGCCATTGGGGGTATCCTCATGTTCGTGTTCGGCCAGGCAAAAAAAAACCCCTCAATGAGGGGTTTCCAAAAAAATACGGGAGGAACGCAGACTGCGCCACGTTGTGGCTGTCTGTGATATGCCGCGTTGTGCGGCACCGTCTGTGCGATGCAAGCGGTGTAAATAGTCACGCTGTACATTTTCCCCTTCCGACAAAATTGCGGGGGATTATACGCAACCTGTTATTCCGCGCAAGCGTTTGCATCACTTTTTTTACGCAAAATACCTGCGATTATCCCGATATAATTAAAATTCTATGTCTTTTGAAAGAGATGCCACCATAATGGCTTTAATCGAATGCAACCGGTTTTCGGCCTGATCAAATACCACACTGTGTTTTGACTCAAACACATCATTGGTGACTTCAATACCGTTGGTAAAACCATATTCTTTTGCGAGCGCCAGTCCGATAGTGGTGTCAGTATCATGGAATGCCGGCAGGCAATGCAGAAAAATCACATCCGGATTCTGTGTTTTAGTAATCACATCCTGATTCACCTGGTACGGCGTCAGCAGTTTGATGCGTTCTGCCCAGACTTCTTTTGCTTCGCCCATTGAAACCCAGACATCGGTATACAGCACATCGGCATCTTTCACGCCTTCGGCGACATCTTCCGTCAGGGTGATTTTACCGCCGGTTTGTGCTGCGGCTTTACGGCACTCTTCAATCAGTGATGCGGACGGCCAGCAACTTTGTGGTGCGACAAGCCGGACATCCATCCCGGTCAGTGCTGCCATCTCTGCAATGGTATTTCCCATGTTATTACGGGAATCGCCTAAATATGCAAATTTTACCTCTGACAGAGGCTTTTTCACATGCTCCTGAATGGTCAGCAGATCGGCGAGTAGTTGTGTCGGGTGAAACTCATCCGTCAGTCCGTTCCAGACCGGAACACCGGAATATTTTGCCAGCTCTTCAACGGCTTTCTGTGAATATCCCCGGAACTGAATACCGTCATACATCCGTCCCAGTACGCGGGCAGTATCTTTAATCGATTCTTTATGTCCTATCTGACTGCCGGATGATCCCAGGTAAGTTACCCGCGCGCCCTGATCGTAAGCACCCACTTCAAAAGCACAGCGGGTACGGGTGGAATCTTTTTCGAAAATCAGCGCAATATTTTTACCTGTCATCAGCGGCTTTTCAGTACCGGATTTTTTCGCCTTTTTCAGATAAGCAGAAAGATTGAGCAGTTTTTCAATATCGGCGGGTTTATAGTCAAGTAACCGCAGAAAGGATTGTTGATAAAAAGGGTTCATAGTAATACCTCCGATGAATTTATATTCAATATAAATAAATAAAAATTCAATTGCAACTCCGGGCTGAAATTCTTTTTTTTTATGGGTGGCTCAATGACGCCCGCTGTGGGAAAATGCGCGGGTATCACTTATCAGAGGGCATGGCCATGTCAGAATTAGATGCGTTTTTAGAAGAACAGCGTGAAGAAACCCGCGCGATTATTACTGAGTTATTAGAGGACGGCAGCGATCCTGATGCGCAGTATACTGTTGAGCACCATTTTTCGAGTGAAGATTACGACAAATTAGAAAAAGCGGCAGTTGAAGCCTTTAAACTGGGCTATGAAGTGACTGATGCTGAAGAGCTGGAAGTGGAAGGCGGTCAGGTTGTATTATGCTGCGACATCATCAGTGAGTGTGGCCTGAAAGCAGAACATATTGATGCTCAGGTTGAGCAGCTCGCCCGTCTGGCTGAAAAGATGGACGTGGATTACGACGGCTGGGGCACGTATTTCGAAGATCCTGATGGTGAAGACGAAGACGGTGAAGAAGATGACGAAGGTGATGATGAAGGCGATGACGAAAGTCAGGGCGAAACACCATTACATTGATTATCCGTTCCCCTGAAAAACCTGCCGCGGCAGGTTTTTTTGTTTTTTACTCATCAATATCAGCAGAAAGAGCCGATGGCGGCAGGTTCCGTTCACGGCGTGAATCTGTACTGTTATCCCGCATCATCGGGCGCAGCGGCGAACAGCCGAGATATTCCACATCCAGCATATTGATATCATCTTCCGTCTCCTTCATCGCTTCCACGGTCTGATAAAGCACCGCTCCCTTGTGCTTATTGAGTGACGGGCTGCGGCTCTCTCCGCCGTAGCCTGTCTGCTGTGCGGTATCCTGCTCATCCTGCTGTGTGTGACAAAGCACAGTATTCTGTTGTGCTTCTTCTCTGGGCTGTGTGCCGGTAAGCTGCGGAACCGTCATTCCCTGAATCGCATTGATCATCCTGATCTCCTCTGTTGCCGGATATAAAATGTGACATCAATCACACTAAATACGACTGTAGGGAAATTACCGGGGAATGACTATCAAAAAAGCAACATAGATTATATGTCAGGCGGCACTAACTCTGTCTCATTATTTTTATAGTCAGAAAATAAAAAACCAGTCCGGAGACTGGTTTTCAGGTCATTCAGACAGGATCACAGTGCAGCAATTGTGGCTTTCTGAGCAATCAGTTTTTCTTTTGCTTCGTAGTTTGCCGCCAGGCGCTCACGCTCCTTGGCTACAACTGCTTCCGGCGCACGGCTGACAAAGCCTTCATTCGCCAGTTTGCCTTCGATAGCGGCGATTTCCTTCTCCAGTTTTTCCTGCTCTTTATCCAGACGCGCCAGTTCGTCCTCTTTATTGATAAGATCAGCCATCGGGATCAGGATTTCCGCACCTTCCACCAGTTTAGTCACACAAACCGGAACCGTTTCACCTTCTTGCGTGATACGGATAGAGTCAAGACGCGCCATTGCTTTGAGGAAGTTGCTGTTTTCTGCCACACGGCGCTGTGCATCAGCACTTGCACCACGAAGCATCACTTCCAGCGGTTTACCCGGAGCAATATTCATTTCTGCACGAATATTACGGATAGCAGTGATACTGTCTTTGATCCACTCCAGGTCACGCAGAGCCGGTTCATCAACCTGAGCGGCATCGAATTCAGGGAACGGTTGCAGCATGATGGTATCGCCCGCAATGCCTTTCACTACTTTCACGCGCTGCCAGATAGTTTCAGTGATAAACGGAATAATCGGATGCGCCAGGCGCAGCAGTGATTCCAGAACCGTGATCAGCGTATGGCGTGCTGCACGTTTCTGTGCGTCTGTCCCTTTATGAACAGCCGGTTTGGACAGCTCCAGATACCAGTCACAGAATTGGTTCCAGGTGAATTCATACAGAATGTTGGATGCCAGGTCGAAACGGAAAGTATCCAGCGCTTCGCGGTAGGCTTTCACGGTATTGTTATATTCCGCGAGGATCCAGCGGTCTGCCAGGGAGAATTCCATTTCACCGCCATTCTGACCGCAATCCTGTTCTTCCGTATTCATCAGCACGAAACGGCTGGCGTTCCACAGCTTATTACAGAAGTTACGGTAGCCGGACAGACGTTTCATATCCCAGTTGATATCACGCCCGGTCGATGCCAGTGCCGCCAGGGTGAAGCGCAGGGCATCGGTACCGTGAGCTTCAATCCCGTCCGGGAACTGTTTTTCTGTGCGTTTGGCGATTTTCTCTGCCATCTGCGGCTGCATCATATTACCGGTACGTTTTTCCAGCAGTTCCGGCAGTGAAATGCCGTCGATCATATCGAGAGGATCAAGTACGTTTCCTTTCGATTTCGACATTTTCTGACCTTCATCATCACGGATAAGACCCGTCATGTAGATGGTATTGAACGGAATTTGTGGCTTGCCGTTTTCATCTTTGATGAAATGCATGGTCATCATGATCATGCGGGCAATCCAGAAGAAAATGATGTCAAAGCCGCTGACCAGCACATTGGTCGGATGGAATGTTTTCAGTTCCGGTGTGTTGTCCGGCCAGCCCAGTGTTGAGAATGTCCACAGACCGGAGGAGAACCAGGTATCCAGCACATCTTCATCCTGGCGCAGCTCAACCATCGCCGGGATATTATTTTCGCGGCGGACTTCATCTTCATCACGCCCGACATACACATTGCCCTGGTTATCATACCAGGCAGGGATGCGGTGACCCCACCACAACTGACGGGAGATACACCAGTCCTGAATATCGCGCATCCAGGAGAAATACATGTTTTCGTACTGCTTAGGCACAAACCGGATATCACCGTCTTCGACCGCTTTAATTGCTTCTTTTGCCAGCGGGGCAGTGCGCACATACCACTGGTCAGTAAGCATCGGCTCAATAACCACGCCGCCACGGTCGCCGTAAGGGACGGTCAGGTCGTGCGGTTTGATTTCTTCGAGCAGACCGAGCGATTCAAATTCTTTTACGATAGCTTTACGGGCAGCAAAACGTTCCATACCACGGTAAGCTTCCGGAATGTCATTGCAGCACTCTGTTGATACTTCACCATTGGTATCAAACACTTCGGCTTCGGTACGGATGTTTCCGTTGAAATCCATAATGTTGATCATGGTTAGCTGGTGGCGTTTACCGACTTCATAGTCGTTAAAGTCATGCGCCGGGGTGATTTTCACACAACCGGTGCCTTTTTCCATATCTGCGTGTTCGTCGCCGAGGATTGGAATACGGCGGTTGACGATTGGCAGAATAATTTCTTTGCCGATTAGATCTTTATAACGCGGATCTTCCGGGTTCACTGCCACACCGGTATCACCGAGCATGGTTTCCGGACGGGTGGTGGCGACAACCAGGTAATCTTTACCATCAGCGGTTTTTGCACCATCAGCCAGCGGATAGCGGATATGCCACATGAAGCCTTTAACGTCGCGGTTTTCCACTTCGAGATCAGAAATCGCGGTGTGCAGTTTCGGGTCCCAGTTGACAAGGCGCTTACCGCGATAGATCAGATTATCTTTATACAGGCGGACAAACGCCTCTTTTACCGCGCGGGACAGACCTTCATCCATGGTGAAACGCTCACGTTCCCAGTCCACAGAGTTACCCAGACGGCGCATCTGGTTGGAGATATTACCGCCGGATTCGGCTTTCCATTCCCAGATTTTATCAATAAAGCCTTCACGGCCGTAATCGTGGCGGGTTTTACCTTCTTCGGCGGCGATCTTGCGCTCAACAACCATCTGCGTCGCGATACCCGCGTGGTCAGTCCCGGACTGCCAGAGGGTATTTTTACCCTGCATGCGCTGGTAGCGGATCATGGTGTCCATAATGGTTTGCTGGAACGCATGACCCATGTGCAGATTACCGGTGACATTCGGCGGCGGAATAACAATACAGAAGCTTTCTTTGTCTGTATCACCATTCGGTTTGAAATAGCCGCTCTTTTCCCAGTGCGCGTAAAGTGGCCCTTCGATTTCCGTCGGATTATAGGTTTTATCCAGAGACGGTTCGTTTGTCTGTTGGCTGTCGGTTGTTTTTTCCATTTTTAATCTTTGTTTATCAGTAAATTGGCGGCATGGCCATTGTTAGGGTAAAGCCGGCGCTGCGATAGATTTTATATCGCTCGCGCGCCAACTGTTTCAATTGTTCGTCGATAGGCACAAAGTCTATCACTTCACGGAAGGTTGTCGCAAAATCTGTGAACTGCGGCAGTAATGTAATCAGTAAATCACGCGGCGAATTTCCGCGCTTCTGCGGCCAGCACAGTTCAACAGGCGCACCATAACGCGGCCCTTCACCTGCTAAATTATGGGGAACAAATGCATCCGGCTCGCGCGCCCAGAGGGCTTCGTCGAGTTTTTCAGCCTGCTGTTGAGATTCACAGGCGATAAGTACCCGTTTCCCGTTGCGCCATGCCTCTCCCGCCAACTGACACGTCAGCCACTCGTGGGCTTCAAGGTCATCAAAGGGGGATGGCTGTTCCATCTGATAGAAGGTGGCGTTTTTCATAATATCTCTGATAGCAGAAAAGGGGATTGCACAATAATATCACAATCCCCATTACCTTTATTTATCCGGACTTGCCCTGCAATACCGGTCAGTCGTCGGTGCTGATACCCGCACGATTTAACAGGAATTGTGCCAGCAGTGCAACCGGACGACCTGTTGCGCCTTTATTTTTTCCTGAACGCCATGCTGTACCGGCGATATCCAGGTGCGCCCAATTATAGCGCGTTGTAAAGCGTGACAGGAAGCAACCCGCGGTAATCGCGCCACCCAGACGCCCGCCGGTATTGGCCAGGTCGGCAAAGTTCGACTCGATTTGCTCGTAGAACTCATCTGCCAGCGGCAGTCGCCATGCGCGGTCACCCGCTTGTTCAGAGGCATTCAGCAGCTCGTGTGCCAGCGGATTGTGATTTGCCATCAGACCGCTGAAATGGTTACCCAGTGCGACCATACAAGCACCGGTCAGGGTCGCGATATCAATCACGGTTTCCGGCTCGAAACGCTCGACGTAAGTCAGTGCATCACACAGCACCAGGCGGCCTTCCGCATCCGTATTGAGCACTTCGACAGTCTGGCCCGACATGGTGGTGAGGATATCTCCCGGGCGATAGGCATTGCTGCCCGGCATGTTTTCACATCCCGCCAGGACCCCGACCACATTGAGTGGCAGACTCAGTTCAGCCACCATCCGCATTACGCCGTAGACAGTCGCTGCGCCGCACATGTCATATTTCATCTCATCCATGCCATCGGCAGGTTTGATAGAAATACCGCCGGAGTCGAACGTCAGCCCTTTCCCGACTAATACAATCGGACGTGCTTCCGGGTCCGGATTACCTTTATATTCAATCACCGACATCAGCGATTCATTGCGTGATCCCTGACCGACAGCCAGATATGCCAGCATTCCCAGCTCTTTCATCTGCTCTTCGCCTATAACACGGGTGCTGAGGACAGATGAATGATTGTCTGCCAACTGACGCGCCTGCGACGCGAGGTAAGCCGCGTTACAGATGTTCGGCGGCATATTTGCCAGATCTTTTGCTGCTTTGATGCCGGCAGAAATGGCCAGACCATGACTGATCGCTTTCTCACCGGCAGGCAGTTCGCGGCGGGTAGGCACATTGAAGACCAGTTTACGCAGCGGGCGGCGTAATTCGGTTTTATTGCTTTTCAGCTGATCAAAGACATAGAGAGATTCTTTTGCTGTTTCAACAGCTTGTCTTACTTTCCAGTAATTATTGCGTCCTTTGACGTGTAACTCAGTCAGAAAACAGACCGCTTCCATCGACCCGGTTTCGTTCAGGGTGCTGATGGTTTTTTGAATAATCTGTTTGTACTGGCGCTCATCCAGCTCGCGTTCTTTCCCGCAGCCGATTAACAGGATGCGCTCGGACAGGACATTCGGGACATGGTGCAGAAGCAGAGACTGCCCGACCTTGCCCTCCAGCTCGCCGCGGCGCAGCAGAGCACTGATGTAGCCGTCGCTGATTTTATCGAGCTGTTCCACAACCGGGGACAGACGACGCGGTTCGAAAATGCCGACCACAATACAAGCACTGCGTTGCTTTTCCGGACTGCCGCTTTTTACACTAAACTCCATGCGCTCTCCTGAATCTTAAAGACAAAGACATCTGCTGTCGCTAAAATGTAGCGTTCGCACTAATCTGCACCATCGATTATAAACAGTTTATGATAAGCTACGTGCGCACTTTATGAGTCCTGAACAGCACTAAAATTCCCTTTCTTTCCTGACGGGAAGGAAGAAAAGAGTGGTTTGATACCAGAATTACCCTCAGGCCGGCAAATAATGCACACAAATAGTCAACACAGAACGAAGTTAGCTATTTTCATGCAAAAACACAAGTTTTCACAGGCGTATTAAGCGTGATCATTATTAGATATCTAGTGAGAGAAACACTCAAGGCACAGATTGCGATTCTGTTTATCCTGTTGTTGATCTTCTTTTGTCAGAAACTGGTTGAAGTGTTGGGTGCTGCTGTTGAAGGAAGCATTCCGCCCGGGCTCGTGTTGTCATTACTGGGATTAGGTATCCCGGAGATGGCGCAGCTTATTTTGCCGCTGAGTCTTTTCCTCGGGCTGCTGATGACCTACAGCAAGCTGTATACCGAAAGTGAAATTACCGTAATGCATGCCTGCGGACTGGGTAATAATGTGCTGGTAAAAGCTGCTATGATCCTGGCATTCCTTACCGCAGTTGTGGCGGCAGTCAATGTCGTCTGGCTTATTCCGTGGTCATCTCAGTATCAGGAACAGGTTCTGGCAGAAGTGAAAGCCAACCCCGGCGTGACCGCGATGGTCGGCGGACAATTTAAAACCTCCAATGACGGCAGTATGGTGCTCTATCTGGGGGATGTGAATGGCAGCGAGTTCAAAGATGTCTTTATTGCTCAGCTCTGGGCGAAAGATGAACAACGCCCGTCAATTGTGATTGCCGAAAGCGGACACATGACTGAAAAAAATAACGGCAATCAGGTGGTTACGCTTGATAAAGGCACCCGCTACGAAGGTACTGCATTCCTGCGGGATTTCCGTATTACAGATTTTTCTGATTATCAGGCGATTGTTGACCACCGCAGCGCAAAAGTGGGTGACAATAACTATCAGCAGATGACCTTGTTTGAACTGTGGCCGGAAAATGATAATGCAGCCCGCGCAGAATTTCACTGGCGTCTGACACTTATTGTCTCTGTCGTTGTGATGGCTCTGATGGTGGTTCCTCTGTCTGAGGTGAACCCGCGCCAGGGTCGTGTGTTGAGTATGTTGCCCGCAATGTTACTGTATCTTATTTTCTTTTTATTACAGAGTTCGCTGCGCTCAAGCGGTGAGAAAGGTAAGCTGGACCCGGCTTTCTGGCCGTGGGTGGTGAATCTCAGCTATCTGGCACTGGCTGTGGCACTGAACCTGTGGAACACCACACCGGTACGCCGTCTGCGTTTTGGCTTCACACGTTCTCAGGGAGTTGCCTGATGTTTAAAGTGCTTGTGCTTGACCGCTACATCGGGCGGACTATCCTGCAATCCATTATGATGACGTTGTTCATGCTGGTGTCGTTGTCAGGGATAATCAAGTTTGTCGATCAGCTGCGCAAAGTCGGGCAGGGAGAGTATTCCACGCTGGATGCCGGGCTTTATACCATTATGAGTATTCCGAAGGATATTCAGATTTTCTTCCCGATGGCGGCGCTGCTGGGCGCACTGATGGGTCTGGGCGCACTGGCATCACGTAGTGAGCTGGTGGTGATGCAGGCATCCGGCTACAGCCGTTTGCAGGTTGCCAGCTCAGTGATGAAAACAGCTATTCCGCTGGTGATCCTCACTATGGTGGTTGGCGAATGGCTGGCTCCGTCCGGTGAGCAATGGGCGCGGAACTACCGCGCTCAGAAGACAAGCGGCGCATCACTGCTGGCGACAAACAAAGGAATGTGGGCGAAAGACGGTAATGATTTTATCTATATTCAGCGCGTGGACAGTGAAAACCAGCTTAACGGCATCACACTGTACCGGATGAATGGTGAACACAAACTCAGCTCGATTATGAATGCCGCGAGCGCGGGCTATGACAGCGCCACCAATACCTGGACACTGAACCAGATCCGTGAATCTGTCCTGAAAGACACGTATGTGATTACCGGTGAGCAGCGGCTATCCATGGTCTGGCAGACAAAACTGACCCCGGAAAAACTGAATGTGGCGGCACTGGACCCGGAAGCACTGTCAATCAGCGGGTTATATCAGTATGTGAATTATTTACAGCAGAGCGGGCAGGATGCCGGGCGTTATCAGCTTAATATGTGGAAAAAAGTTTTCGCGCCGCTTTCTGTGGCAGTGATGATGCTGATGGCACTGTCGTTTATCTTCGGACCGCTGCGGTCTGTGCCGATGGGTGTGCGGATTGTCACGGGGATAGCCTGCGGATTTGTGTTCTATGTCTCCAACGAGATTTTCGGCTCCCTGAGTCTGACCTATAAATTCCCGCCGTTCCTCGGCGCATTGCTGCCGAGCCTGCTGTTCCTGGCGATCAGCCTTTATTTACTGATTAAACGTAAGTAACCGGGATCTGCAATTCTGTAACAGAATAATGATGTGATAAAACAACGCCGATCAGTATTTACTGACCGGCGTTGTTGCTTTATTCACAATGAACCGTATTTCTCACAAAAAATCGCGGGTATGTAAATCCGCCAGAGAGCGCACCAAATCATTGACACCATTAGGTAACGGGCTGAATTTACTGCCATCTTTACGGGTCATTACCACAAAGATACCGACATTTTTCTCCGGGATCATGGCCATATAGGTATTAAATCCGCCGCCGCCGCCGGTTTTTTGATAAATAGCCGGAATATCCCCTACAGGCGCCAGATACACCCAGCCGAGCCCCAGTCCATCAGCATTACCCGCAACATCCATCCCTTTGATTTCATTAAGATGTCCACGTTTGAAATAGATAGTCTGCTCTTTGGAGGCTGTTGCTTTGGGTGCTGAATGTCCGGATGAGAGAAAACCCTGCATCCACCTCTGCATATCCGCCGGCGTGGAATAAACCCCGCCACTGCCGGCTGCCGCCAGTGTGCTGTAACAATCACTCGGCTTGAAACCGACCATCAGGCGCTTACATTGTGCGGAAGAAGGATTGTAAGTTGTATCTTTCATGCCTGCCGGTTGCGTAACATATTGTCTGAACAGCTCAGGATAAGGACGTTTTCCGGCTTTTTCGAGCGCATCTGCCAGTAAGTCATACGCAATATTGGAATAGGCGGCTTCCGTTCCCGGCTGGGCGGTCAGTTTTGCTGTTTTCAGCCATGTCCAGCGCTGGTCATGGTTCGGCCAGGTAAACACAGGGCGTCCCCATTTTCCGCCGGGTTGCTCGCGCGGCAGAATACTGGTGTGGCTTGCCAGATGAAATAAGCGGATAGGCTTGCCATTATAAGCCGGAACTTTTGTCTGCCCGTACGTGTATTTTTGCAGCGGATCATTAAGATTTACCAGCCCGTCATCTGCCATTTTTACCAGTACTTCGCTGGTCATCAGTTTACTGACAGATGCAATGCGGATCAGCGAATCTGTCCGTGGTTTGACTCCATTACCCGGACGGGTTTCACCATAGCTGCGGTGAAAAATTTCGTTGTTATCAATCACCACCATAAACATACCGCGGGCATCCGTGCCTGAGAAAATTTTCTCCCCGATTTCATCCACCAGTTGCGGCGCCAGTTTCAGATGCGTTGTACTGTTATCAACAATGGACCAGTCCAGAGGCGGGCGTTCTGCGGGCGAAACAGCTTGCTTCGCAGGCTGTGAGGAACAGGCGGAGAGAGCGATTGCCAGTAATGAAAAAGGCAGCAGATGCACAATATGACGGTGTAATTTACTCATGATGATTTAACAAGCCTTCCGTGCAAACATAAGAATATGAGAATCAATGTAAGTCAGTTATTTTTTGAAGACACGTAACAAAATACCAATGGCGATACCAATAAAAATACCCATTGCAATCCAGCCGACAAAGCCCATATCTACCTCACATTTATCAGGAACCGGGGGTGATTATATAAGCAATTGTATTGATGTCTATTCATCCGGGGACTAATCTCCATAAATAAAACGACAATAACCCGCAGAGCTAAAAACGGGCGTAAATGTATCGGATGTAAAATAAAGCATCATCTTACTGAAATGATGGATTTTTAATCACTCAACAGACCGATGATATGATAATTGTTGCACCTCCCGGTGCCACACGTATAATAACGCCGTTATCGAGAACACACTTCAGTGCCGGAGTGGCGGAATTGGTAGACGCAGTTGATTCAAAATCAACCGCTTTAGGGCGTGCCGGTTCGATTCCGGCCTTCGGCATTCTTAAGTGAAATCAAGCTACCGCAAGGTGGCTTTTTTTGTGCCTGAAATTCGCTATCCGGCTGTTTTTAGCCGCTTTTCTTGTTTGTAAATTATTGTAAAATAACATTTTAATTTCCAATTACCGGCTCGTGTAACGCGTTTCGGTTACGCCGTCGCCGTCCGGGCGCTACCCGGGCAAAAAAAGTCAATTTCAGGGTCAATTCGCTTCGATTTACATTTTGACCCGGAAACTGGGGTATTTGATCGCGTCATGTTTGTACAAATGGTGAGTGTTCAGCCTGAAATGTGGGTGCTGAAGTAGTACTATCATGAGGTAACTTAATAACACAATTATATTATTGGTAAGTAATTGGACAACAAGGTGAGAAAAATGGGGCTTTATCGTATCTTTGACAAAAATCTTACAGCATTAGATAAAACAACATATGCTAAGGAGGGATTACAGGAGCGATATGATTTACAAGAGGCTATCAAAAAAAATATAGAAATTATTGCTCCTGATTGCCTGGTTATTTCTGAGGAGTTCTCCGATTGGGAAGATAGTCGGCGAAGAATTGATTTGTTAGCTATAGATAAGCAGGCAAACCTTGTTGTTATTGAATTGAAACGTGATGAAAGCGGCGCTCATATGGAATTACAGGCATTAAGATATGCTGCGATGATTTCAACAATGAGTTTTAGTAAAGCGTGTGAATGCTACGAAAAATACCTTAAAAGCAATAATATAGATATTGATGCTAAAGAAAGTATTCTCGACTTTGTTGGGTTTGACGAAACAGAACTGGCTAAATTTGGTAAAGATATTCGTATTATCCTGGCTTCTGCTGATTTCGATAAAGAACTAACAACTACAGCGATATGGCTTAATGATAAAGGGGTCGATATCAGGTGTATCAGGCTTTCACCATATAATTTTAATAATGAAATATTAATTAATGCCGAGCAAATTATTCCTGTTCCTGAATTGGAAGAATATCAGGTCAGATTTAGAGAAAAACGTACTGAACAGATCGCCAGCAGCCAACAATCTGAAAGAGATTATTCAGAGTATAAATATAACGGAGTTATATATAACAAACGAAAGCTGGCACTTGCGCTTTTTACTGATTGGATAACTAAACATAACCCTGCTGACTTTAATGAGCTTAAAGATAAGTTAAGCGCTGTTCTGAAAAACAGAACGATTGCTCTGGCAGACCAAATTTCAGAAGAAATAAGAAGTAGGTTTCATCTTCAGGAAGATTGCCTTGTTGAACTTACTTCCGGAGAACTTGTTGCTATCTCTAATCAGTGGGGAATAGGAAATATCGACAGATTGCTCGATTTTGTCCGGCAAGATGGTTTTATTGTGGAAAAAGTAGAGCGGTAAGTCATTTATATCCGCAACTTGTCCATTGTGTGTTCACTGTTCATCCGGTGATGTGGACATGATGAACAGCGGTAACCACTTCGTTTCGTATTTGATAATGTGTCGGGGTATTTGATCACATCATGCTTGTACAAATGGTGAGTGTTCAGTCTGAAATGTAGATGCTGAAGAAAACATGAATGACTAAAGGTTAGTACCCGGCGGATTTGGTTTTTGTTCCATAAATGGAGCGTATCACCTTGGTATGCTCAATTTATGGAACAAAATGAGCTTGTAGTTCAGGCGTTGTAATAGCCAACTGATTTTAGTCACCGCTTTAGCGTGAATCTATAATTGATTTTCTGATTCATTTGGCGGTAGCCCGCTATTATCGGTGATAATAACCGTTACGAGCTATAATATTGACGAAATAATATTGTTATTTTCTTTAGTGTTAATTTACTCAATCCTTTTTGATTTTTTTATCTGATGCTGAGTGAATGAAAAGATAATTATGGTGTATCATCTTTCGTATATCAGAAGTTTCAGGTCTCAAAAAAATATTTAATATTTAATTTTTAAACTACTAAAAATGGAGTATCTATTGTGATGAATTTTCTAAAAATTAGTCTGTTTTTATCCTGCATCCTCCCTGTTTCCGTTTATGCAAATTCGGATTGTGATCTTACCGGTGTGTATGAGATAGCTTCTTCACCAAGAGATGGAGCAGTGGACGTATTTAAGGAAGAAATAGCCAATAGTATTAATGAACAAAGATACATAGACAAAACATACCTCAAGCTGGGCGTTCTTGAAAAGAATCAGATTGTTGATACTTTTACCATTAACAAAGACAATAATAATATTTACGTTTTAAATGGCAATGCACAAAGTATCTCGTACCCTATCAATAAAGATGTAGCGGCTGCTTTAGTGGGACTTCAGGTTGATCTTCTTGGTGGTACACCAAATAGTGTGTATCAATGTGGAGTAGAGTTATACAAAGATAAAAATATTTATTTAGTAAAATTAAATACTAAAAACATAATGAATTCAGAAGGAAAAGAAGATAAATATTTCCCAAGATTGTTTCTTACAAAAAAAACACCGGCTGAAATAAAAAAATATCAATATTTTTTGGCATATAGCTACAGTGTTCCTGGTGTTATTGGCGAGATTAAATTTATTCCGTTAGAAAAGTTAAAATAATAGGTCTGCAAAGACATCATTTGCCAGATGTAATAGTTATATAGTTAAAACAGTAGTTTATATTCGGCCTTTAGTGTCAGCATAATTGTCCCTCTCTGAGATAGATAGTTGTAACCTTAGCTAACACGTTTTTGATTCAGGGCTATACCCAACGTCATTCAAGATGCAGGAAGGCGGCAAGCTCCGATTGCCGGGGAGCATATATTAGTATGTGACCCGGCGAGCGTTGTGCAGCCAACGAACCTGCGGTTTGAATGAATAAGGATATATATCTAATCTGGCACACAGCGCTGTGCCAGATGTAGGACATTATTGTTCTATGAAGGGTTATGGTTCCAGTCGGATTCATCGCTGTAAATCGTGCCTTCGTCATCCATTACCTGAGCGTTGAGGCATTTTGCAATTTTTAACATTTTTCTATACAAATATGTGTCTGGCCATTTTGTGTAAATATTGCCATCGATCCAATCCAGCCATGGATCATCATACAGTGATGGTCCTGACCACTGTGCATGATAATCGCCGTTTTGATAATCTATACTCAATTCATCATCACTATTGATATAGGAAATCCATTCATCAGATGTTATTTGGGCTTCGTCATTTTCTGCCCAATATTCAGCTCTTGTTATGTGAAATTCAACGCCCATAATATTCCTTTGAACACAATTCCGGATTGTGATTTTATCCGATTTACTGTTGTTATGACTTAACTCATACGTACTAACATAGAGATCAATCAGGAATAAATCCATTTGGGTATGTCCAACCCCTAAAATGGAATAACTATAATTAGATTTTCTGCCCTGAAAACAGCAGAGGTCATGATGAAAAAAGTACGTTTTACCTAATTGCAGATCGTCAGTATTTTAAAGCTGGCTGACTCTGGTATGAATATCGACGAAATTTGTCGCCGGAATGGAATAAGCAACACGGCGTATTACAATTGAAAGTAAAAATACGGTGGTATGAAGGAGGCTGATATTAAACGACTTAAAGAACTTGAGGATGAAAATATCAGGCTTAAAAGGTTGTTTGCAGAAGTCAGTCTGGAAAATCATGCTATGAAGGTGCTGTTCACAAAAAAGGGTTGGCGATGACTGAGAAAAAGATCTGCGCTCAGGAATTAACTCAGGCAGGCTTATCGATCATAACTGCCTGCCGGTTGGTATCGTTGCCCAGAACGTCATTTTACCGGGTATATTGTCAGCTGGGCGATGGATTTTATGTGTGACAGCCTGTATTGCGGTAACCGTTTCATAACATTAAATATTATTGATGAAAGTACCCGTGAGTGCCTGGCGATTGAAATTGATACGTCATTACCGGCAGAACGGGTTATCCGTGTTTTATCCCGCTTAAAAGAAGAAAGCGGGTTACCGGAATACATCCTGGTGGACAACGGACCAGAATTTATATTGGATAAACTGATTCAGTTTTGTACAGAAAGCGGTGTCACATTGAATTATATTCAGCCGGAAAACGCTAATCATGACTGTTTCAGATAAGGGTAAGTGGTGTAGGTGACCAGTGTTCCATTACGCATTGGAAGGCTCGCGGATATGTTTGTACCTGAACAGTGTAATGAACGCAAAGACCAGCACCAGTGAGTAACCGGCGAAAATCAACCAGACTTTATGCCAGTCGGTTATGTTATTGATGGTGTACATTTCCACAACTTTGCCACTGACAATGCCGCCAAGAATACAACCAAAGCCATTAGTCATCATCAGAAACATCCCTTGTGCACTGGCACGAATTTCAGGTTTTGCCTCCTTTTCCACAAATACTGAACCGGAGATATTGAAGAAGTCGAACGCGCAACCGTAGACAATCATCGACAGCACCAGCAATATCGTACCAAATGGTGTCGGATCACCGTAGGCAAACAGGCCGAAGCGTAACATCCAGGCCAGGATGCTGATCAGCATTACGTTTTTAATACCGTAGCGGCTAAGGAAAAACGGGATGGTCAGGATGAACAGGGTTTCGGAGATTTGAGAAATAGACATCATCACCGAGGCGTGCTGAACAATAAAGCTGCCGGCGAACAGCGGATCTTTATCAAAGCTGTGCAGGAATGTGTTGCCGAACATGTTGGTTATCTGCAATTCTGCACCCAGCAGCATCGAGAATATAAAAAAGACAGCCATACGCTTATTTTTGAACAGTGCGAAGGCATCCAGACCGAGCATACTGCTCCAGGTCTGTTTGGTCTGCCGGTTAGATACCGGAATATACGGCAGAGAGAGGGTAAACAACGCGAGTATCAGCGAAAGCGCTGCACCGATGTACAGTTGCATGTGACTCAGTTCGAAACCGGAGAAACTCACCGCCCACATTGCCGCAATAAAGCCGATAGTGCCCCAGATGCGGATAGGTGGAAAATCGGTGATGATGTCCATTCCTTCAGATTTCAGACGGTAATAGGAAATGGTGTTGATGAGTCCGAGCGTCGGCATATAGACCAGTGAGTTGAGCAGGATGACTATAAACATCACTCCGGGCGTGGTGACTGCTGCCGCAATAAACAGTGTACCTGCGCCAATCAGATGACACAGTGCATAAATCCATTTTGCGCTGACCCACTTATCAGCCACGATGCCGAGCAGCGTCGGCATAAAGACGGCGGCAATCCCCAGCGAGCTGTACACCGCACCAATGGATGCACCATCAAATTTCAGTGTGACGAACATATAGGAGCCTAACGTGGTCAGCCAGCTTCCCCATAGACAAAATTGCAGGAATGACAATATCTTGAGTTGCAGTTTCAGGTTCATTGTTATTTGCCCCACAACATGTTGAGAGTTGTATAGTTATAAAAAGATTTATGACCACGATTTGGTGCGATTCTATCGCGGTGTTATGAGGCGTTTTGTTACCTTTCTCAAAAAAATGTAATATTTAATTTTTTGCAGAGTGGTTAAGTGATACAGACAGCATTTCCGCAGAGTTACAAATCGGGATAAAAAGGGGCAGGCCCGTAATCGGATCGGTCATCAGGTACTTATTTTCTGCAGTCGTTCTTTTGCGTTATAACGTAGTGACAACTATGCTGACATTAAGGGGAACCTCAGCAACGGACTGTCTAACTCAGCATAATTCGTCATTCAAACTTTGCAGCAATGCCATTATTCCTGATAACGGTAACCGGCACTGTGTATGGTTTTAATTAGTATTGGAGTAACCGGGTCCGGCTCAATGAGTTTACGCAGTTTGGAAATGTATTGGTCCAGTGTGCGGCTGTTAGGCAGGTGGTCATAGCCCCAGGCGTAATTAAACAGCATATCGCGGGTGACAACCTGATTTTTATGCTGCCACAGGCACATCAGAATTTTAATTTCGCGCAGGGATAATTCAATGACCTGATGTCCGCGTTTTGCACAGAGCTCAGCCGGATATACCAGCAGATCGCCGAATTGGAAAGGTTGGTCCGGTGAATTGTGCTTGGTTTTCAGGCAGCGGCGGGCGATGGTTTTAATTCTGGCGCGGACTTCATGAATACCAAAAGGCTTGTTGATATAGTCATCGGCACCCAACTCAAGACCCAGTACCTTGTCAATTTCGTCTCCTTTGGCGGAAAGAAAAACAATAGGCGTATGTTCATCACTCTTTCTGATTTCTTTGCACACCGAGTAGCCATCTAATTCAGGCATCATAATATCCAGAATAAGGAAGTCTGGTTGTTCTTGCTGATATTTTGCTAATGCCACTTTACCGTTTTCAGCCGTAATAATGGTGTAACCTTCGGAGGAGAGCATATCGCTCAATCCATTACGAATGTGAATATCGTCTTCAGCAATTAAAATTTTCATCGTTATTTATCCATACCATCATGCTGTCCGTTCTTTTTCAGCGGCGGGGAATACATAAAGTAAATTCCAGCCCTCTATCGCAGTTTTCTGCCATCAGGGTGCCGGACAGACTCTGAGCTAACTGACGCGCTATTGTCAGGCCAATACCGGTTCCGGTAACCCCTTCGGTAATCTCTGATTTCACCCGATAGAATGGCCGGAAGATATGTTTCAATTCTTTTTCTGACAATCCTTTGCCATAATCCCGCACACGGATATAAATATTTTTATCATCTGAACACGCGCTGAGCCGGACTTCCCTGCCTTCGGCAGCATACTTTTCCGCATTGCTGAGCAAATTGCTGATGATTTGAGTTATTCGGTCGATATCGCTGCAGGTATTCAGCTGTTCCTCAATCGTCAGTACCAAATGAATACCTTTCACCTTAAAGGCCGGCATAAAAATAGTGTGGATCTGCGCCAGTAACTGATTGATATCCACTGGTTGCAGATTGATTTTAGGCGATTTTGTAAACGTCAGCACATTTTGAATCAGACGAGACAGGCGACCGCTTTCACTGATGATCACCTCCAGATAATGAGTATTCCGGCTATCCTCTTCCTGCTCCCTCTCTTTCAGTAGCTCTGCATATAGCATGATATTGGTGAGCGGGGTTTTAAGCTCATGAGATACCTGACTGACAAAACTGACTTGTTGACCGGCCAGACGGGTAGCCCGGTTGAATTCACGATACAACGATAATGCAATAATTCCCACGGACAGGATCACAACAGCCAACAGCCCGATGGTGAAATAATAGAGTGAGTAGTTACTGTTGTTAGCGGCGTAGTAGTCAATTTTCCAGGCATGAAGCGGAAAAGGCAGAGCCTGAACATAGGTCGGCTGTTTGGTTTTATCATAAGCACGGGTCAGTGACTGATACAGCACCTGACCGTTATCTGAGATAACCAGACTGTCCGGCTCATAGTTGAAATCGATGCCGGAAATGATATCTGACAGTAATTTCACATAAGACAACTTAAAGCCAATAATTTGATTGTCGAGTTTATGCCAGTAAATCAGTACCGGCTGTTGCTGCTCCTGCATCACGTACCAGCCGGAATCAGGTTGTTTATCGTCAGACGGATGCTGTCCGGTGATAAGAATGGCCGGGTCCTGAACAATCGGAGTGATTAGCTCAATAAAACGGGATTCTTTTTGATTCAGTGGATTATACGCATCGGGAAATACCAGTTTGTTATGTTCCAGTACAAACAGATCTTCAATATCACTGTCTTGAGCAATCAGTGTATTGAGCGACAGAGGATCCGGTTTCAGGTAGGCCAGAATAGCGCTGAAGCGAATTTGCTTTTGTCCCAACTGCTGCAAAATAAAATTCTGAGTTTGTGCCACCCGGGTTTTTGCCAGTTGCTGAGTCTGGTATTCATTTAAGGTACTTTCCTGTGACAGAGTACGGTATCCGAAATAGCCAATCAGTCCGGTAATCAGGACGGTAATGACTATAAACAGATAAAGAAACTTTTTAGATTTCATTCCATATCCAATCATGTAATTAATAAACCTGAGATTAGATTACCTAATCTCAGGTGAAAAACACTATTATTTAGTTTTTAGATTGCTGCTTTTGTGTCTTATAGGTGTTCTCTTTCATACTTTTACGGGAGACTGCCTCAGACTTGCTATCAAGGTCTTCAGATAATTTTTTATTCTCAACCGCGCTGTTACTTGCTTTAAGTTTAGCTGAAGGGCTGCTGACGGAACCCGATAAAGCATCTAAAGTAAAGGCATTTTGTTGAATAATCCGGTTAGCTTCGTCTTTTTTACCTTCATCGAGTAATGTGATGGCTTTCTCATTTTCAATATTGGCTTTTTGAATTGCCGAGTCAACGACGATCTCTTCCTGCACCGCCTGTTTTACCATCTGTCCGGATTTACTATAAGCAATATCAATGCGGTTTTCCAAATTATCCTTTTTATTGGTTTGTAAATTGTCGTAGCTGATAACCACATCGGCTAATGGCTTCTTCTCGTTCTCTTTGCCTTTAGGCGGAATAACTTCTAACAGAACATATTTTTCCTGATTGGAATACAGCTGGTTCATTTTTACTGTCACGTTATTGCCTTTAATATCACCTTCACGACCCAGAAGACGAACCGGTTTAACACCCTCTTGTAAGCGGATAGTTACCGTGACTTCCTGAGCAACCACAGACATCACATCTTTAAATTCACGTGCAAATGCGGCTTCCAGATCGGCTGATTTCTCAACGAAAGCATGATTACCATCGCTATAGCTGGCCAGCGCGGTCATCAGGTCTTCATTGTAGCTGGCACCTAACCCAATGGTGGTAACGGCAATGCCCTGTTTTGCGGCCACAATACCTAAGTCAGCCAGCGCTTTAGTGCTGCTTGGCCCTACGTTAGCCTGACCGTCAGACAGCAGAATAATGCGGTTTACCTGGTCTTTTTTATGGAATTTATTTACTTCTTTAATGCCTTTGCTGACACCGGCAAACAGTGCTGTCATACCTTGCGGGGTAATTTTGTCATTAATAGTTTCAATCAATTTTTGTTTGTTATTAGCGTTGGTCGCGGGAATAACCACGTAAGCGTCGTCGTCGTAAGCAATAATCGAGATGATATCGTCATCTTTCAGCATGTTGATTGCCAGTATCGCAGCTTCACGCGCCTTTTCGATACGGTCACCGGACATAGAGCTTGAACGATCAATAACTAATGCCAGATTGATGGGGACTCGTTTATCTGTGTCTTTTTTGGTACCCGTCAGAGAAACCTTCAGATAGTTATGCTCTTGTGATCCTTCCAGGATAATTGGCGATGAAAGTTCACTTTTAGTGATGACATAAGGAGCAGGGGTTACGGCAACCGATGCAGCGAAGGCTGAAGCAGATAAAAGGGTCAGGGCAGAAAACAGATACTTTATATTCATCACATAACTCCTGTAATTGGTGGTGTTCGGTTATTATGGGTGAATTGATTTTTGAGTTGTGTGTTTAATGTATAAACATGTAACTAACTGTAACTGCTATCTCTGAACACTAATTATCCATGGTGCACGGGCGAGATAATTGCAGCAACCATTTCTCTGCATTGTAAAATATAACTAACTGTAAAATATTGTATTTTCCAAAATTCCATTTAATTCATACATCGTACTCTTAGCGACCATCCACATCCAATATAACTATTTACAGCCTACAAGCTGTTTATAAGCCTATAGGCTGTACTTTGCATTTACACCTTATAAAGTACTGGCGGTTTCGCTTTGGCGGGGAACAACACCTGATGGTTTTTGGTGTTTATCCTGAAACTTCACTAGCTATGGCTGTATTAGGGCTCTCCCTGAGTATTGGCCTTACAGCTTCTTCGATAGCAATTATGAGTGCTGTTGACGGGAGTAAAGGCGCTGCGGCAGGTTCATTAGAAGCAACTGCCTATGAATTGGGATCGGGATTAGGGATCACTCTTTTCGGGGTATTTATGTCGGCTATTTATACAGGCAACTTCCGGGCACCACCGAATTTACCCGCAGATATCGCGGCTCAGGCAGCACAATCAATCGGAGATAGCTATTTGGTGGCTCATCAACTAATGGCTGAACAAAGTAACGCCGTTATTTTGGCTGCTAAGGCTGCTTTTTCAATGACTCATTCTATTTTGCTCATGACCGCTGCGGTACTGATCGGAGGGCTTTGTGTATTAGTATTTTTCCTACTTGGAAATGGGTGTAAAAAAAATTAATTTTATCCCGTTCAGCAAGACTGTTGCTGTAAACAAATAGCTTTAGATAGAGCGAATTGACAAGTACGCCCTCGTTCTTTTGAGGAAGCATAAGATGAGCCTGAATTATCACCAAAATATTATTAATGATTTACTTCAGTGGATTGAAAAAAATCGTGATGAAACCATCACTACGCGCATTATTGCGGAACGAGCCGGTTTTTCTCTGTGGCATACGCAGCGTTTCTTTAAGAAACATACAGGAATCACGCTTGGCCGATATACTAAAATTATACGATTAGGATATGGTGTTCTCGATTTGTTAGAGGCAGAGCGAACAGTGACCGATATTGCGCTACAGTATGGTTATGATTCATCACAATCTTTTATTCGTTCGATAAAAAATTACACGGGGTTGACCCCGGGGGAAATTAAAAGGTTACCAGAGCGTAAAAAAATGAAATTACATATGATAATTGAATTAGGTTTGCAGTTTTCCTGCCAATGTTCTGTGCAACAAAAAACAGCGCTGCAGTACTTTGCGCACTTTCGCTAATGAGTCACGTTTCTCAATTTTACGCAGCACGTTGCCATTTTGGCTTTTTTAAGCGGAATGCTCCTGCTGCTAAAAATAGGAAATGCAGACATCACATCATAAAGTGGCGTCATCCGGAACGATGTTTCAGGCTCGATAAACACGCTGAAATTCTTCCCGTGACCATCAATTGCAGCCAGCATCCAGAACAGAATCTGTGATTTAAAAATAACTCACGATCTTGTGTGGCCAGGCGGGAGCCTAACAACAGATTCATTGCATCCGCTATTCCCGGGCCGCCATGTGACTCATATTTCAATGCCGGAGATACGCCCGGAGCCTGACAAAAATCTTCCTGAGGCAACCGCATCAGCCAGCCTTCTCTGACCACTTCCGATCAAAGCGCCTGACGATCAGTACCTTTTTCTGACCAAATACGGCTAATTGAGCATCAGCCACCGTAAATCTGAAGGCTTTGGCGATGCGCAAACACAGCCACTTGTTTTCACAGCTCTCCCGCAGATCGATATTATTCTGTTCTATCCGCCCAATCGGGAGCTTAAAAATATGACCGGGTAGTTGCTGAAGTTTTGCAGCAGTACCGGTTATATTTCATTGTTTTTTCTGAAAACGGCTGACCAGCATTAGCCCCAGGAAATAGCAGCCACCAAGGACAGATACCAATGTTCCGGCCGCTATCTGTGACGGCCAGATAAGCGTCTGTCCCAGCCAGTCCGCCCATATCATCAGAACCGCCCCTGTCAGTCCGGCAAAAATCAGCTGTGATTTAACTTTTTGAGCACCACACAAAGCCGCCATATGTGGTGCGATCAGGCCGGTAAAGGCCAGTGGTCCGACAGTCGCTGTCACCAGTGCACACAGCAATGCGACCAGCGTCAGCACCAGCAGGCCGGTACGGCCGGTATGTAATCCGCGGGCCTGAGCGAATGCTCTGCCGATGGATATCAGTGTCAGGCGGCGGCTGAGCGCCAGTATGACAAGTGTTAGTCCGGCAATTATTGATGCGAAAAGCAGGCTTTGCTCTCCGCTGACACGATAGGTGGAACCGGACAGCCACAGCAGTATCCGGTAATTACTCAGCGCCCCCTGCGCCAGAAAGAATTGCACAAAGGCCTCCAGTCCCGCAGTGAGCGCAATCCCGGTAAGAATTAATGTGGCTGGTGCAAACTGGTGCCGGCGTCCGAGTAAAAGCAGAAGTCCGAGTACCAAAGCACTGCCGGTCAGTGCTGCCCCCCAGAGGGAGGTCTGAATCATACTCCCCGTTAACACGCTTATCAGGATAAGTGCAACCGTCGCACCGGATGACACACCAAGAATGTCCGGGCTTGCCAGCGGATTATAAATTAACCGTTGCAACAATGTTCCGGCCAGTGCCAGAGCAATACCTGCCATGGCAGCAGACAGCAGTCTCGGCCATCTCAGAGACCAGCGGAAAGGCTCCGGAGACTCCCACAGAAATCCGGTCTCTGATTGCTGAAAAAAGACAGTGGTAATCAGCCCGGCAAGCAGCAGTAGTATAACGACACTCATCGCGTACGGCAGAAAACGGGGTGAAATAACCGGTTTCAGAATAATTGTCATCTGATCCTGTGCGGTGAAACGGCGGCGACTGAACACAATAAGTGCAGGCGCACCAATGGCAGCAGTCATCACACCGGTTGGGATCACCGTCTGTATCAGTTGCCCGAGTGTCAGTGCCAGAGTGTCAGCAAACAACAGCAGAAATGCCCCGGCAATCATAGAGGAAACCAGCTCCCGTAAAGCGGTGCGTGCGCCGGCAATCCGGACAAGGTTTGGTGCCAGTAAACCAATAAAGCCAATCATACCGGCTGTACTGATCACGACAGAAACCAGCCATGCTGAGAGTACCATAAACAGCAAAAATACCGGCAGAACAGATAATCCCCGGGCTTGCGCTCCCTGGTGTCCCAACCTTAATACAGTCAGTATCCGCGGGGCAAATAACAGGATAAACAGTACGGGCAGCAGACGCGGCATCACTTGTATGACATTCTGCCAGCCATCCTGAGTCAGGTCACCGGCTCCCCACATAAAAATATTTTGTGCAAACTGTGAATTCAGGGTAATCACTGCTGTTGCAACAGCACCAAGCAGGATATTGACCACCATACCGGAAACAATCAGTGGCAATCCGGTAATATTACGGCTTCCCGTAATCAGAATGACGAATGCAAATGCCAGCAGAGCGCCTCCGGTTGCAACGGGAACGGCATAATCAGCAGATAATTCGCTGAAACTGACAGATAAAATAACCAGCGCCAGCCAGGCACCGGATGACGTCCCGAGTGTCATCGGAGAAGTGAGGTTATTTTGTGTCAGTTGTTGCATCAGGCTGCCGGTCAGCCCCAGTGTTGCGCCGGCCAGCAATGCCATGCAAAGTCTTGGTAACTGTCCGTAAAGATAAAATACAGCCGGAAACGTTTGTGCCGTATCCGGTGTGAAAATCAGGCTGAGTTGCTGCTGCACAGATAAGCCCGGTTCAAGCTGTAAGTTAATTACTATCAGCAGAACAAACAGCAACGGAAAGAGTATAAGGTAACGAATTTTCATGAGGCGGGGGCAATCTCCAGCAAACTATCAGTAATCGCATCCGCCATCCGCTGCAATGAATACACGCCACCGTAATTCCAGACCGGGGCAACGCCATTGATTTTGCCCTGCTTCACAAATGGCATAGCCTGCCACAGGCGGGTATCTGCCAGCTTTTTTTCTTCAGGAAAAGGGCGGAGCCAGAGAACATAGCCGTCACCGACCTGCTGTAATGCATTGATCCGCCGCTGAGCGATCCCCCAGGGCTGTGCGTGCAAGGGGATTGCCGGTGTCAGGCCAAGGTTGTGCAGTACATAGTTAACAGCAGAGTTATCAGCCGGCAGAAAGACGGTGGTCAGCGTGGAGAAACGAATTACAGCGACCCGTGTACCCGGAGGATAGACAGCCTCCAATTTATTGCGCAGCTCCGTAAACCGCTGAGTTAACGCAGCCAGTTGTTTATCCGCCAGCCGTTCTTTGTCAAAAAGTATCCCCAGCGTTTTAAGATGACGGATAGCCACCGGAGCGGCATCATCTGCCGCTGAAAAATTGGTCAGATAAACCACGGGAGCTATCTGCTCTAACAGCGGAATCAGATCCGCCTGTGATGCACCTGCCAGGATGACATCCGGCTTCAGTCCGGCAATTTTTTCAAGATTCGGTTCAGCCCGGGTTCCGGTTTCAGCAACATTTTCTGTCAGTACCGGCAGTCCGACCCACTGCCGGTAGCCGCTGGTTTCTGTTGCCCCGACAGGCGTTATCCCTAATGACAGTGTTTGTTCAAGCAGATCCCAGTCCAGTACGACTACCCGCTGCGGTATGGTTTTAAACGTGTGTCCGCCGCGATCATCATTTATTGTGACAGCCGCGTGTCCTGCTCCCGCAATCATCAAAAATAATATGACGGATGTCCGGGCTAAACGTAGTAATATCAGTTGCATACGACCGCTACTTTTCGTTGTTCCGTATCCGGGTGCGGTATTAACCGGATAGCCGTTTCATATAACCCGGAAAGACGGGTTTCATCTTCCAGCAATGCAGCATCCCCTTCGAACGCTACTTTGCCTTTTTTCAGGGCGATAATATGGGTTGCATACTGCAATGCAAGATTAAGATCATGAAGGATAACGATGATACCGGTACGCTGTGTGCGGTTCAGATCCTGCAGCAGACTCATCAACTGGTACTGATGGTGAATATCCAGCGCGGATGTCGGTTCATCGAGGATCAGTACCGGTGATTGCTGTGCCAGTAACATGGCAACCCATGCACGCTGGCGTTCACCACCGGATAAATTATCGGCGGGCGTTTGTGCAAATTCCGTGACACCGGCACTCTCCATTGCTTGTGAGATGATAATGTTATCTTCCGGATGCCAGCGGCCAAATGTACCGCGCCAGGGAAAACGTCCCAGTTTGACCAGTTCACGAACGGTCAGCCCCGCAGAAACCGGCAGTTTTTGCGGCAAAAATGCCACTTGTTGTGCCAGTTCCCGCCTGGTGTAACCGGTGAGATTTTTACCATTCAGCAAAATCTCACCCTGATCCGGCCGGGTCTGACCGGCCAGCAAATCAACCAGGGTGGATTTTCCTGACCCGTTATGGCCCAGTACAACAGTCAGTTCCGTTGCCGGGATCGTCAGGGACGGGATGGTTAAAATTACCCGCCCGTCACGTACAATACGAATATCATTCAGTGTAAACATAACTACCAGCTGTATTTGGTCTGAACGACAACAGAACGGGATTGGCCGTAATAGCAGTAATAATCACATGCGGAAATATATTCTTTATTCAGCAGGTTATTAACATTAGCCTGAAGCTGCCACTGTTTGTTCAGCTTATAAATTACCGCAGCATCCCACAATGTAGCGGCGGATACGGTACGATCACTGCTTGCCGGGCTGTCTTTTGATTTACCGAGATAGCGGACACCTGAGCCGAGCGTCAGTTCTCCGTTACCGGCTACCGGCAGTGTGTAATTGACCCAGGCGGATGCCATATGTTCAGGGATAAGCGCAATCTGCTTACGCCCCTGACCACCGGTATTATCTGTTTTGGCATTTGTATAGGTATAGGATGCCTGAACATTAACATTATCTGTCAGCTGCACAAACCCTTCAGTTTCTGCTCCGGTTGACGTGACTTTTCCTGTCTGTGTGGCAACAAAGGTATCCGGATTGGTCACCAGTGCATTTTTTTGCTCAATACTGAACCAGGCAATATTCAGATAACCATCGAGGAATGAAGGCGTATATTTCACTCCGGCCTCAATTTGTTCACCTTTCAGTGGTTTATACAAATCACCGGTCGCAGGGTCGATGGTGCTCATCACTTCAAATGACTGTGAATAGTTGGTGTACGGTGATAGCCCGTTATCTGCCAGATACATCAGTCCGGCATTGACGCTGACCTCACCATCATTCCGGGATTTATCATTATGATCTTTCTGATTTTTATTCTCAGTTTTTACCTGATCATAGCGCACTCCGGCAACACCAATCCATTTGCCGTCCAGTTTGATTTGATACTGGGAATAGAGGCTTGCCTGCGTTTTATTAATTGTCCGGTTAATATTATCGGCAGGATCCAGTGGTGTGTATTGTCCGTAAACCGGATCCCACGGATTGATCGGATTGAATGAATAACTGTCCTGTTCATCACCTTTCGTCCGGTGATACTGAATTTCAGCCCCTGCCAGTAGTGTGTGTTCCAGACGTTCTGAATCCCATTGTCCCGTCAGGTTGTTATCGAATGTTACACTCTGGCTGTTACCGTCACGGAATACAACTCCGCGGGCGAGGGAGGTTGCAGATGTATCTGCGTTCGGGAATGCATATACACTGCGCAGTGTCAGTGAATTATAACCATAATTCAGGCGCTGGGAGAAACGCCAGGTCGTGTCAATATCGTGTTCCAGCAGATATCCGGCTGAAAATTGTGAACGCTTGTATTTATCATAATCCGGCTCACCAAGATTTGTTGACGGTTTAATTTTTCCGTAAGGCGAATCGATCAATGTACCGGCAGCAGGGAAAAACGGATTGGTTGGTGTGCCGTCATCATGCAGATACGTTGCCATGAGCGTAAGCATGGTATCGTCAGAAAGGGACATTGCAAGCGAAGGTGCCAGATAAATTCGTTTGTTATCAGTTTTGTCCAGCTCACCGTCAGCCTGTTTCATCAAACCGACTACCCGGTAACGGATATCGCCATCTTCGCTGGCATTACCTGCAACATCAAAACCAAACCCGCGCTGATCATTGTTTCCTGCTTCGAGGAAAAATTCACCTTTCGGGGTAAACAGCGGCTTTTTTGTCACTACGTTTACAGCACCACCCGGGGTCGATTCGCCAAACAGAACAGCAGAAGCACCTTTAACGACTTCAATTTGTTCAAAACCATAAGGTTCAAGCAGCCAGGTATAATACCCGTCGCGGAATAAACGGCTGTTATCCAGATAGGTCGCGGCATCAAAGCCACGTACTTTAAACCAGTCAGTATCATTATCCGCACCGTAAGGCTGGGTTGTTACCCCCGAGGTGTAGCGCAGAGCTTCATCCAGCTTTTGCGGTGCGCGGGTTTCCAGTTCTTTTTGCGTAATAACGGAAACTGATTTCGGTGTTTCCTGTAATGCGGTGTCAACTTTCAGAGCCTGGGCGCTGACAATAACAGTGTCAGAATTATTGCTGTTTGCTGTTTGTGAGTACGCGGGTACAGCACAAAGGGCAACGGAAATATGAAGTGTAATAACTGAAAGTCTGAAATATAAAATATTACCCATGATAACCCACAGAGACGAATGATAACGATAATGAGTATTATTAATCATAATCGTTCTATATGGAACTAATTATAAGAAGTACCCCCCGGGGAACACGGAAACTCATCAGACATCTGACCTTCTGTTAGGATAAGTTAATTTATACTTTTGATTTTAATGAATAATATGTATCACTAATGAATGCGTCATGGACAATTCCTCAGCCTTTAAATGCGGGCATCATCCACTGAGTTGTCAGGTATTCGTATATTGAACAGGGAAAATTGTCGGCAATAAGTGGCCGGGGACGTTGCTGAAAGGACATAATTGGCGGGTCGGAGCACATCAGGAGATACGGAGTCAGAGTAAATCAATGTACCCTGGTACGTATGTACAACAATCAATACACGAAAGTTTATGTTCAGCGACAAACAGAGAAAGACTGCTGGCGAAAGTGATGTACGTTACCTCAAATTCTATATCGCCAGAGAATTTTATCTGATTATTTTGACTGGGTTGGGGCGGATCCGATTATATGGGCCGATATAAGAGCGTTAATGTTATCTCTGATAAAATGTTAATAATAATTAGTTAATTAGACTAACAATCTCAATTTATTTTTTCAGGTAAAAAACGAAGCATCAGAATAGTAATAACAAGCGCAATAACAGTCAGTAATACCCGGTCCGCAGCCAGATAAACAGAACCAGCACCAGGTGCCAGATTAAATGTCAGGGCTATATCGCCGGAGATTTATCGCTGCGCGGTAACAAAATAATGGCCGGAAATATGCCAACACACCTAATGCAACAGGTACCCACAGGTATGAGCCACGCAGTTCTGCAATAGATTGAAGAATTGCACAAACTACCGAACAAATAAAAAATGATATACTGCCAAACGTAATACTGAACCCCAAAACGGCAAAGAGAGAAATTATACCAGCCCGCGGAGCAGGAAAAGCAGTGAGTATCGCAGGGGAAGAACGGGGAAAGAAACAACCAGCAAATAAGCACCGAAAGCCATAAGGCTACCCAATGTTGGTTGTCTTGCTATAATCCCGATAACCCATGGAGTGATAATCCGGATAGCCGGCAAAAAAGCGGCTAACGCTTTGGATAATGAGTTTATCATCAGCATGTCCCGGTTTAGAAAGTTGCCCTTGTCACTGAGCAATACTTATATCACACACCTGACAACTGCAGGAATATCTGCTGTATCTCAGCACAGGCAGGTCGGTAGTCAAATATCCGGTAGCAGGTTCCAATCGGCTATCAAAATAACCTGGTATATAATTATGGAGTGGCTATCTGTTTTTGGGAAAATAAGAATAACAACATATATTTTCCGGGATAAGTAGTTCCATGATGAATATTCATTAATAAATTGCTAATCTGATTAATGTGTTATTACTACTATACAATATACAAGCGAGAAGATAATGAAAAAACTAATCATTGTTGGTGTAATTGTCACGGCTATGGCCAGTGCCTATGCTGAGAGCTCCGACACGAAAAACGATGTTACGCAGAAACCGGTCTCACAATGGACATGTGGAGATTTCCTTTCTATTGATGAAAATTTCTATCCGACAGCTATTGGTATGGCCGGGATTATAACTAATAAAAATAAGGTTGAAGATTCCACGATCGATATACAGGGAATTATGACCACAATTCCGGTAATTATTGAATCATGTAAAAAAGATCCAAAATCCTCCTTTTTACAAAGAGTGGAAGAATTTGGTAAAAAATACTCACAAATATCAGGTTGATAACCCGCTAGATCCCATATGGCAGGGGGATTATCGGATAGCTGACCGGAATTTATATCGGATAAACTGGTTCAGTTTTGTACAGTGAACGGAGTGACACTGAATCATTTTCAACCGGAAAACTCTAATCAGAATTGTTACAGGTAAGAGGGGAGTGGACAAGTAGCCACTCCCGAATGTTTTCATACTCTTTTATTGCCGCGCTGTTGCAAATATACGCCTTGTTTCTGACCTGTGTTAGTCTGTTCCGGCGTGTAGTAATCGCAACAGTGCTGCAATAAAATAACGATGCTCAACTAATATTTTTTCCATTCAATGCATGATTCATTTTCTCAGTATCAAGTGCATTTTCCCAGCGGGCAATTACGATACTGGCGCATGCATTCCCCACTAGATTTGTTAATGCCCGGCACTCAGACATAAATCGATCGATACCCAAAATCAATGCCATCCCGGCAACCGGGACAGTTGGTACAACAGAGAGCGTTGCCGCAAGAGTAATAAAGCCTGCACCGGTTACTCCCGCAGCACCTTTGGAGCTAACCATTGCAACCAATAGCAGAGTTATTTGCTGGGTTAGCGTTAATTCAATATTAGTTGCCTGGGCAATAAACAATGCAGCCATCGTCATATAAATATTGGTTCCATCCAGGTTAAAGGAATAACCTGTAGGAATAACTAATCCCACTACAGATTTTTCACAACCCGCATTTTCCATTTTTCGCATAAGACTTGGTAACGCTGCTTCTGATGAAGATGTTCCCAGAACAAGCCATAGTTCATCTTTTATATATTTAATTAGTGCCAGGATAGAGAAACCGTTATATCGCGCAACTGCACCGAGAATCACAAGTACGAATAACAATGCCGTAATATAGAAAGTCATGACCAGTAACAGAAGATTACCGATAGAGGAAATTCCGTACTTTCCGATAGTGAATGCCATTGCACCAAATGCTCCGATTGGTGCCAGTTTCATCAGTATAGAAACCATTTTAAATACCGGCTCAGATATATTCTGAAAGAATGCAAGAGATGGTCCGGCGAGTTTACCTGATGCAGCAAGTGCAATACCAAATATCACAGAAACAAATAGAACCTGCAAAATATTGCCGTTTGTCAAAGGACTGATAACCGTTTCCGGAATAATATTCATCAGAAATCCGACAATGGATGATTCATGAGCCTGCTGTACGTAGCCTTCTACTTTACTGGCATCGAGTGACTCTACTGGTATATTCAGTCCGTCCCCCGGACGAATAATATTAGCAACGACCAGACCCAGCAGGAGTGCTACCGTGGAAAAAAAAAGAAAATAAGCCATCGATTTACCTGCTACTGTTCCGACAGCTTTCATATTACTCATTCCGGCAATACCCGTTACGACAGTTAAAAAGATAACCGGTGCGATAACCATCTTAACAATTTTGATAAAAGCATCACCCAAAGGCTTTAAAGACTCACCGGTATCCGGAAAGAAGTGGCCGAGTAAAATCCCCAGAATAATGGCAACAATAACCTGAACATACAGCACACTGTAAAATGGCTTTTTTTTAGACGTTAATTGCATGAGGTGAACCTATGTTGGTATTTATCATAAATAGGAAATATTTGCGTAACAAAAAAAACCATTTTAGGTTTAAATTATTGCATATGTAAAAAGATAATCAAAAAATGATATATATTGCAATTATATTGCAACAATAAGGGGCGGTATGATCGTTTTTATTTTAAGTGAAACGATTAAGCTAAAAAACAAAACTGAAATAATCAGTAGAACTACAGTAATCAATTATTTAATGAGTTGTTCCGGTTAAATACACGATATTATTGCAGACATGACAGTCCGCTTAAATTTTGACTTCCTCTTCTTCCTGAGGTGAGAGAGAGAGGTTGTCTGGCCATTGAAGTTGATACCTCATTACCGTCCGAACGGATTATCCGTGTTTTATCCCGTTTAAAAGAAGAACGTGGGTTACCGGAATATATCCGGGTGGACAACGGACCGGAATTTATATCGGATAAACTGGTTCAGTTTTGTACAGAAAATGGAGTGGCACTGAATTATATTCAACCGGGAAAACCACAGCAGAATGGGTTTATTGAGCGATTTAACGGTTCATTCCGTCGTGAATTTTTAAATGCGTATTTATTTGAATCACTGAGTCAGGTAAAAGAAATGGTCAGGTTCCGGATGCAGGATTATAACCGGAACCGGACATATAAAAGTCTGAATAATTTTCCGTCTGCGATTTACCGTATGCAACGGGAAAACGCTAATCAGGACTATTTCAGATAAGGTGAAGTGGACAATGTAATTTCATTTCAGCTTGAATTTTTTGTATTTAATTCGCATTGTGGGGTACGATTGGTGACGTTGAGCACAACGATAAAGACCACGATGATCCGCTACCATCTTAGCCCGGCTAATGGGCGAACAATAAGATGCGAATAGCCGATGTTGTCAGGGAAACTGGCCTGAGCCGCAATACCATCACTTTGCTTTACAAAGAGACAGCTCAGAAGGTTGACCCGGATACCTTAGAAAGGTTTTGCGTGCTTTTTGACTGTGAAATACACGATTTACTGCAAAAGGTTCCAACATCGCAGAGTCGTCCAGAGAAAAATTAATGACACTGATTAACCTGAAAGACCTCGAAGCCCATCTTTGGCATGCTGCCCATATCATCACCGGGCCTATTGATGCGTCAGATTACAAAACGTACATTTTTCCAATTCTGTTCTTCAAGCGTATTTGTGATGTTTATGACGAAGAATTTGCTGATGCGATGGAGAGTGTTGGAGATGCTGAGCTTGCCAAAGGCAAGATGTTCCACCGAATTCAGATACCTGAGAATTGTCACTGGCGTGATGTTTTTGCCGAGACTAAAGACATCGGTCAGGCCTTAAAAGACTCCTTCCGTGGAATAGAGCTGGCAAATTCTAAACTACATGGCATTTTTGGTGATGCCAGCTGGACTAATAAAGAACGCCTTTCTGATGAGTTACTGACTACACTACTTAATCACTTCAATAAGGTAAACCTTGGTGTCGCAAGTGTCCGTGATGATGTTATGGGCCGTGCATACGAGTATCTGATCAAACGCTTTGCAGACAAAGCTAACAAAAAAGCTGGTGAGTTCTACACCCCACGTACTATTGTTCGCTTGATGGTTAACATTCTCGATCCAAAAGCCGGTGAGAGCGTTTACGATCCAGCCTGTGGTACTGGCGGTATGTTACTCGAGACTATTCACCATGTAAAAGAAAACGGTGGTGATCCGCGCCTGCTAAAAATCAAAGGTCAGGAAAAAAACCTGACGACAGAAGCTATCGCGCGGATGAACCTATTCCTGCACGGTCAGGAAGATTTCGATATTGTTCGTGGAGATACGCTGCGTGAACCTAAGTTTTTAAAAAGTGATCGTTTAGAAACGTTCGATTGTGTTGTTGCCAACCCACCGTTTAGCTTAAAGGAATGGGGCTACGATCTGTGGTCGAACGATCCCTATGGCCGCAAGCAATATGGTCTTGCACCTAAAACAAATGGTGATTTTGCCTGGGTGCAGCATATGTTCGCTTCACTTAACGACAATGGGCGTATGGCAGTCGTATTACCTCATGGTGTGCTGTTTCGTGGCGGTGCTGAGGGGGCAATTCGAACCAAATTGCTGCAAGAAAATCGTATTGTGGCAATTATTGGTGTCGCTTCCAACCTGTTCTATGGCACTGGTATTCCTGCATGTATTTTGGTGCTGTGCAAATCACGCCCGGCAACGCATAAAGACCATGTATTGATCATCAATGCTGAAGAAATCTATACCAAGGGCCGTGCGCAGAATACGCTGTCCAACAAGCAGGCCGATGACATATACCAAATCTATCATGACCGGGCACTACAGGGGCCAGACGCAAAAGAAATCGAAGGTGTTGCGCGCTGGGTACCTTTAAAGGAGATTGAAGAAAATGACTTCAATCTTAATATTGCTCGTTATGTGCAAAAGCCACTTGAAGAAGAAACCATCACTGTGGAAGAGGCGCTCAAAGATTTTCAACTGAAGCTCGCTGAGCTGGAAAAAGCAGAAGAGGAGCTGGAAGCCCTGCTTATCAAAGAAGGGTTTGAGATATGAGTACCATGAGTAATAAAAAACTGGAAGAGCTGCTCTGGGGAGCAGCCGAGTTTCTTCGTGGCCAAATTGACGCATCAGACTACAAGCAGTATGTCTTCCCCTTGCTGTTTTATAAACGCCTGTCAGATGTCTATCTGGAAGAATATGACGAAGCGATGGAGCTCCATAAAGGTGATGCTGAATACGCTGCCATGCCGATGTTTCATCGTTTTAGCATTCCCTCAGAAGCCAGTTGGGAAAAGGTTCGCAATACCACTAAGAACATTGGTGAAGCGATCCAGAATGCGCTTCGACTGATTGAGGCCAATAACCCACGTTTACATGGCGTCTTTGGTGATGCGCAGTGGACCAATAAAGAGCGCCTGCCCGATCATCTGTTGACGGACCTGATTGAACATTTCAGTAAAATTCCGCTCGGTATTAAATCTGTCGCTCAGGATGATCTTGGTGAAGCCTACGAATACCTGATTAAAAAGTTTGCTGATGATTCCGGTCATACTGCGGCAGAATTTTATACCAACCGGACAGTCGTGCATTTAATGACGCGCATTATGGGCTTAAAACCGGGTGAAATTGCCTACGACCCTACTTGCGGTACTGGCGGGATGTTGCTAAATGCAGTGATGGATCTCCGTGCCAGAGGAGAAGAGTGGCGCTCTGTGCATCTTTATGGACAGGAAGTGAATCTGCTGACTTCCGCTATTGCTCGTATGAATATGTTCCTGCACGATATTGAAGAGTTTGATGTGCTGCGCGGTGATACTTTGGCTGAACCAAAGTTTATTGAGAACGATCGGCTCAAGCAGTTTGATGTGATTTTTGCCAACCCGCCGTATTCCATCAAAAAATGGAATCGTGACAAGTTTTCCGCCGATCCCTATGGACGTAATCTCTATGGCGTGCCGCCGCAAGGCTGTGCCGACTATGCGTTTTATACCCATATTATCAAAAGCCTGAAGACAGATACCGGTCGTGCTGCCATGCTATGGCCGCACGGTGTTCTGTTCCGGGATTCTGAGCAATCCATACGTAAACAGGTGATTGAATCGGACATCATTGAAGCGGTAATTGGGTTGGGGCCGAACCTATTTTACAACTCGCCGATGGAATCTTGCGTGGTGGTGCTTAATTGCAATAAACCAGCCGAGCGCAAAAATAAGGTGTTGTTTATCAACGGGGTTGAGCATGTC
The DNA here is from genome assembly GCF_965118875.1 of Morganella psychrotolerans. GTDB lineage: Bacteria > Pseudomonadota > Gammaproteobacteria > Enterobacterales > Enterobacteriaceae > Morganella > Morganella psychrotolerans_C. Next base: position 221,061 of record NZ_CBCPJD010000004.1, on the reverse strand, counting down.
ACCCGTGAACGTGCCCATAGCCGTTTATCTGATAACGATTTGTCGGTGTTATGTGAAGCTTATTTTAAGCCGGAGATGCAAAGTGACATTACTGCTTTAGTAGATATTGAGGCTATCAAAGATAATCTCTACAACTTGTCGATCCCACTGTATGTCCAAGCACAAAGTAATGTCGAAACGCATGACATTCAGCATGCTATCGAGGCATGGAAAGTCAGCCGTGTGCAATTAAAAAAACAGACTAATAAATTATTCGATAGCCTCACGCAGTTAGGTTATGAGGTGGAAAAAAATGGCTGATAAGATATCTGTTAAATTTGGTGATATTTGCCGCGAGGTAAAAATTAGTACTAAAGATCCCATTGCTGATGGCTATGAGCGATATATTGGTTTAGAGCATTTAGATTCTGGATCGTTAAAGATAAAGCGTTGGGGACTTATCAAAGAAGACAACCCTAGTTTTACCCGGGTTTTCAAAAAAGGTCATATTCTATTTGGGAAGCGACGAGCCTATCTAAAGAAAGCTGCAATTGCTGAGTTTGATGGTGTTTGTTCGGGTGATATTATAGTTATGAAGTCAACTCATAATTTTATTTCAGAAGAATTGCTTCCATATATAGTTCAAAGTGAATTAATGTGGAGTTGGGCAATAAAAACATCATCAGGGTCACTTTCTCCTAGAACGAAGTTCAAATTATTGGCCGATTTAGATGTACCTTTATTACTTGATGTTGAACAGAAGCGAAAAGTAGATATTTTCAGTTTCTTTGATAAGGTTGATAGAATTAACGAAGGTGTTTCTAGTTCTTTTGAGCAACTATGGGCGGTTGTTTACAGGGAGTTCTATTTTTCTTCGGATTCTTCACCAAATGGAAAACTGAAGGATGTTATTCTGAAGCTTTCTCCAGGAAAAAGTGTTAAATCTTTTTCCTGTGCAGCAGATAAAGATCAAATAGGTGTCCTAAAAGTTAGTGCTGTATCTTCAGGCAGTTATAAGTCTGAGGAAAACAAATTAGTTACAGTAAATGAGGAAGTTGAGAAATTAAATATTTGTCCTGAGGTGAATGATTTACTTGTTACTCGAGCAAATACGTTACAGCTTGTTGGGGATAGTTGCCTGGTTAAAAAGAAAGCTCATAACATGTTTACGCCAGATAAAATATGGAGAGCTGAGGTTGCTGAAGGTGTAAACAAATACTGGTTATTGCATTTACTCCAGTACCTTAGAATAAGTGGGCGATTGAGTAAAGTTGCTACTGGCACTAGCGGGTCTATGAAGAATATTTCTCAAGATAAAATGTTAGATATAGATATTTATATCCCAACCAAATCAAAGCAAGATAAAATTGGCAATTTAATCAATTGTTTAATGAATGCCCAAGATGTAATGAAAAACAATCAGAGCAAAAGAGATAACATTAGAAATAATATTATAGGTGCATAAATGTTTAACGAACAGACCGTCACAGAAAATGGAATTATCGACCGTTTAAAAGGTTTAAGCGGGGTCAGGTGGACTTACTGCCACGGCGAAAACCTGCCTAAACAAGCGCAGGATATCTTCGTTGATGAGTGGCTAAAAGACGCGCTTTGTTCGTTAAACCCTGATATCGGCAGACAGCCAGATTACGCTGATGAGGTCATCTACAAACTGCGGGGTGTGGTTTTAGAAGCCCGCCATACCGGTTTGGTAAAGGCCAATGAAAACTTTCAGGAATGGTTGATGGCCGAAAAAACCTTGCCGTTTGGTGAGAATGGCGACCATATCACCATCAACCTAATTGATTTTGAACACATAGAAAACAACCACTTTGTGGTAGCTCAGCAGGTGCATTATATCGCGTCCACTGAAGTCTATTTTGATATTGTCCTTTATGTGAACGGTATACCGTTAGTCGTGGGGGAAGTTAAAACCGCAACACGTCCCAGTGTGACCTGGCAAGATGGCGCCGCTGATTTTATGGGTGGTAAAAAGCACTACTGGAAAAATGTTGAATCTTTCTTTGTTCCTAATTTGCTGTGCTTTGCCAGCGAAGGAAAAACTTTTGCCTATGGTGCCATTAACGCCCGGGTAAAAGATTGGGGGCCCTGGCATAATACTGAGCTTCGAGATGAGATTCTGCCGGGATTGGCATCGGTACTCAATAGCTGCGGGGGTCTGTTAAATCCGCAGACTTTGTTGCAGCTACTGGAATCTTTTGCATTATTTTCAACCGTCAGAACAGGCAAAAATATCCCGCCTAAGCGCATTAAAATCCTGCCGCGTTATCCGCAATTTGAAGCAGCAAAACAAATCGTTGAACGTGTTCGCAGAGGCTATCCAAAAAAGGGTCTGATTTGGCATTTCCAGGGGTCGGGTAAATCCTTGCTGATGCTTTATGCCGCCAAAATGCTGCGTGCCGACAATGCGTTAAAAAACCCGACGGTACTCATCGTAGTGGACCGGCGAGATCTGGACAGTCAAATTAACGAAACCTTTGGCGGAGCTGACGTTAAGAATCTGATTAAAGTGCAAAGCTGCAAAAAACTGGGCGAATACATTGAGCAAGACAGTCGTGGTATTTTAATCACCACCATCTTTAAATTTAAAGATATCGACATTGATGATAGCAATCCCAATGGTCTGAACAACCGTGACAACATCATTGTGCTGGTTGACGAAGCCCATCGGACTCAGGAAGGGGGCTTAGGTGAGAAAATGCGCTGGGCGCTGCCCAATGCCCACTTCTATGGACTGACTGGTACACCAATTTCCGGCATTGATCGTAATACATTTAAGTTGTTCGGTGCCGAAGAAGATCCTGGTCGCTATATGAGTCGCTACAGCTATAAGCAGTCGATCCGTGATGGTGCGACCAACCCGGTGAAGTTTGAACCCCGTCTGGCTGAGTTACGGGTTGATCGTGATGCCATCAATGAAGAGTTCGAGCAACTCGTTAACGAAAATAATCTGGATGAAGAAGAAAAAGCGGCATTGTCCAGACGTGCCGGGAAGTTGGCTATCATGCTGAAATCCCCGAGACGAATGGCTGCGGTGAGTAATGACATTGTTGAGCATTTTACCAGCCATGTCATGCCGAAAAGGATGAAAGGCATGGTTGTGGTATACGATCGCGAAGCCTGCGTGCAGATGTATTATTTGCTCGGTGAAAAGCTTGGTTTTGATGCGGTTGAAGTGGTTATGAACGTTGACCAGGCGCCGGTTAAAGTTGAAGAAGGTGGTAAAAAAGATAAGCTCAACAAGGACTGGCTAAAATGGCATGATGAGTTGGATCTGCCTGTTAAACAAGCCGATTTCGAACGCTGGCAGCATATTGATGCGGAAGAACAGGTACAGAAGGATCTGATTGAAAGTTTTAAAGATCCGGAGCATTCATTACAGCTGCTCATCGTTACCGCCAAACTACTTACGGGTTTTGATGCACCGATTTGCTATTGCATGTACCTTGATAAGCCTTTACGCGATCATACCCTTTTGCAGGCTATGTGCCGAACCAACCGGTTGTACGAAACCGATGATGCACGCAAGGATATGGGATTAATTATCGACTACCTGGGCGTTTTCGAAAACCTGCGTACCGCTCTGGCCTATAACCCTGAAGAAATTGAAGGGGTTGTAGAAGGAATTGAGGCATTTAAAGAGTTATTGCCATTACAACTGAATAAGTGTTTGTCCTTCTTCCCTGGTGTGGATCGTTCCTTAGAAGGTTTTGAAGGCATTATGGCCGCGCAGGAATGCCTGCCAACCAACGATAAACGTGATGAATTTGCTGCCAGTTTTGGTGTGTTATCCAAATTATGGTCAGCTATCAACCCCGATCCTTTTTTATCTCCGTATCGTCAGGATTATAAATGGTTGGCGCAAATTTATGAATCGGTGCGTCCGGTTGGTCAGACCGGAGCACTGGTTTGGGCTGCGCTTGGTCCTGAAACCATCAAGATGATCCATGAGCACACTGATATCAACCGTATCCGCGATGATATTGACGAGTTGATCATGGACGAGCACGCCATTTTTACCCTGACCACTAAAGAGCAGGAACAACGAGCCAAACGCCTTGAGATTGATCTTATGGGGCGTTTGCGCGGCAGTCATGACCCAAAATTTGTAGCATTGGGTGAGCGCCTGGAAAAATTACGTCAGGACTATGAAGCTGGTGTTATCAAGGCTATCGACTGGTTGAAAGGCTTGTTGGATGCGGCGAAAAAGACAGTACAAGCCGAGCGCGAAACGGGTGAACGCCCGGTAACTGAAGCAGATAATAAACAGGCTTTAACTACGCTTTTCCTGGAAACCCGCCCGGAAACTACCCCTAAGTTAATCGGTGATGTTGTCGAGCAAATCGATAAAATAGTTAAAGCGACCCGCTTTGATGGCTGGCAAAATTCCAACAGTGGTCCGCGTGAAATTCAAAAAGCGCTTTTTCTGACTCTGACTCAATTTGGATTAGGTAAAGATAAGGAGCTATTCGGAAAGGCATACGGGTACATTGAGGAATATTATTAACGATAACCTCGATAGTACAGATGTTGTGGCTTAACGTGCAATCAGGAGCAGGGTGATTATAGATACCCTGCTCTTGTAATTTATTGTTACTTATTGTCTGTTCAATGTTAGATATTGAATTACTAAAAACATTATATGGGTTTTGCTCTTTATCTTTTAAGAGTAAGTTATAATGCATGATGGTATCAGTCATATCTATAAACCATGAGTGTTCAGTTATTTTGCTTTTTTTACGTGAGTATTTTTCGCAATTGTTTAAATTATAAAAAAATATTTTATCAGTCGGACCGGAATTACTAATGAAAAGAATATAGTTTTACGGCGGTGTAGGGGAGCAACGCACCTGACGGTATAGATAAAATATATCCCACATTATAATGTAGAAAAAGCTTATCTTTTAGAGCAATACATTCTTTGCTCAAATCATATAAAAAACGTTCGGGTGATATTATGGCTGCTTTGCTATTAATACATCTTCAACACTATTACGGTATCTCCTATAAGACCACATAATAATCGTTTCTTCTGCACAAACAAATCATTGCGCTCTTGCCCGCATAGTGCACAATGTTTAGCCATGAATTATGTCAATATCAACGAAATCAATAATTTTATTTAAGTTATGGGATAGGGAATGGACAGCAATACTCAGGGATTCACTTCATACTGGCGTAATGCCTTAGCTGATGCCGAGTCTGGAAAAGGGGCATTTGAGCGTAAAGATGAAGATTCATTCACGCAGTGGATGGATGTCGCGGCTGGAAGGTTAAATGAGAAGATCGTTCATTCGTTCTTCGATGGTGAAGAGGTTCAGGTTAATGCCGTAGAGATTCTGTTACGACCACAGGTATGGATCCGCCTGTTAAAGCATGGCAAAGAGCGGACTGCTGGTGCTCCCGGTATAGTGACACCTTTGGTTACCTCTGCTCTCATGAACCGTGAAGGATTTTTATTTCCCACTGCGTCAACCACCATTCCCCGTGACCTGCTTGAGCCACTCCCCAAAGGCACCTTCTCAATTGGCGAGATGGCTCAATATGACAAATACAAAACCACGCATAATTCGATCACCTTTGGTAAGGATGACGAACAGCAATGCAGTGAGGAAAATGACGAGCAGCGAGCTGAACGTTATGCAAAGCATCAATTGCAGTGGCAACAGTATCTCACTGAGTCAAAGAATCTCCTGAAAAACGTGGCCGAAACATGGCTCTCTAACCACGAGCAATATGAACCGGCCGGATATGGTTATGTTATCAAAGCGAACCAACCCGGAGGGGCAAGTATCCATATCTTGCCCATGTACGATCATCTGCTGTCGTGCAAAAAAGAGGTTCCATTACTAACGCGTTTTGCCTCGAAAGGAACGTTTCCTGTTGAGCCGCTCCTTGCCGGCAATGCCATGTTCAGTGAGCGTTTGGGGCATTCCGGGGATAAGTTCCCGCTGGCTGTCGCGCAGCGTGATGCTCTGAGCCATTATCTCACTCAACAGCCGGGCGATATTCTTGCTGTAAACGGTCCTCCCGGAACCGGGAAAACCACTCTGGTTCTCTCCATCATTGCAACTGAGTGGGTGAGGGCTGCACTGAATAAAACTGAGCCACCGGTGGTGATTGCCGCATCAACCAATAATCAGGCTGTGACCAACATTATTGAGGCCTTCGGTAAAGATTTTTCTACCGGTACCGGAGCGATGGCCGGGCGCTGGCTGCCTGGACTGAATAGCTATGGCGCTTACTTCCCGTCTGCGGGCCGTAAGGCTGACGCAGCGAAAAAATATCAGACGGATGCTTTTTTTGAGCGTGTTGAATCTCTCGGATACGTTGAAGAGGCACAAATATTCTTTCTGGAAATGGCGAGGACGGCATTCCCAACGAAGGATTGCAGCTCTCCCGAACGGGTTGTGGAGCACCTGCATAAGTGTTTACTCGGGCAGTCGGTGCAGCTTAATCAAATAGAGCAAACATGGAACCACCTGAATCGTATTCGCCGCGAGCGTAGTGCTATCAGTGAAGATCCCGACCAATACATTCATAACAAAAATACGTTACTACTCGGCAGTACGAATGAAATCACATTTTTGGACCAAGGCAAAAAACAGTGGCGGCAATATCGGGCTGGTGAGTCGATATTGTTCGCACTCTTCTCATGGCTCCCCGCTGTTCGTACTAAGCGCCACTATCAGATTAGCCTCTTCCTGGATGAGACGCTTGGCACAAGAATGGCTGCATTTCAGGGTTCTTTACCTGAAGGAGTTGATGTATTTATTGATGGTCTGATTGCAGAAGCGCTTAAAGAGCAGGCTGAGTACCAGCAACAGATTGAACTTGCTCAGGGCGTTTTCCGACGTGAAAACGAAGCTGCCATATGTTGGCGTGAGATTACCAATTCGCTGGGGTATACAGGCGAAGCTGAGCTGAGTCTGAGCGAAGCTGACGGGCTTGCCGATACACAGCTTCGTTTTCCGGCATTCCTGTTGGCGACCCACTACTGGGAAGGTCGCTGGCTGATGGATATGGCGGCGATTGATAATCTTCAAAAAGAAAAAGGCCGTAACGGGGCAAAAGGCGTGAAAGCCCGCTGGCAGCGAAGAATGAAACTGACACCTTGCGTCGTGATGACCTGCTACATGCTGCCCCTCCACATGAAAATCAGTGAATTTGCAGGAAAGGGCAAGCCATTTGATAAAAGCTATTTTTATAACTTAGCCGACCTGCTGATCGTCGATGAAGCAGGGCAGGTGCTCCCCGAAGTGGCAGCTGCCTCCTTCGCTCTGGCGAAGAAAGCGTTAGTGATTGGTGACACGGAGCAGATTGCGCCTATCTGGAACAGCCAGCCAGGAATAGATATTGGCAATATGGTTGAGGAGAACATTCTTCCCGGAGGCACTCAGGAAGAACTTACTGAAGCGTATGCACTGGTGTGTGACTCAGGAAAGAGTGCTGCATCCGGCAGTGTCATGAAGGTCGCACAGTTTAACTCACGCTACCAGTACGATCCGGACCTGGCCCGGGGGATGTATCTGTACGAGCATCGTCGTTGCTTCGATAGCATCATTGGTTACTGTAATACCCTTTGCTATCACGGTAAATTGCAGCCCAAACGAGGGGAAGAAAAAGGAGCGATTTTCCCTGCAATGGGCTATTTGCATATAGATGGTAAAGGTATGCAGGCAAACGGCGGGAGCCGTTATAACGCCTTTGAAGCTGAGACGATAGCAGCGTGGCTTGCGGCTCACAAAAAAGACATTGAGCGTCATTACGATGAACCTTTGCATAAAGTGGTCGGAATAGTCACGCCATTTTCCGCGCAGGTCAATGCTCTAAAGTCATCATTACGTAAGCTGGATATCAATTGTCACGGCGATGAAAATTCACTGACAGTCGGCACAGTTCATTCCTTGCAGGGAGCGGAAAGGGCGATTGTGCTTTTCTCTCCGGTCTATTCGAAGCATGAAGATGGCGGGTTTATCGATAGTGACAGCAGCATGCTGAACGTTGCGGTTTCACGTGCTAAAGATAGCTTCCTGGTCTTTGGTGATATGGATCTGTTCGAGATCCAGCCAGGCTCCTCGCCGAGAGGATTGTTGGCAAAATACCTGTTTGCGTCCACCAGTAATGTGTTGGAGTTTGAGTACAAAGAACGCCGGGATCTTAGTACAACGCAAACGCAGATCTCTACCTTGCACAGTGTTGAGCAGCATGATGCGTTTCTGAACCAGACTTTTGACGCTATCGGTAAGAGTATTACCATCGTTTCCCCTTGGCTGACCTGGCAAAAGTTGGAACAAACCGGTTTTCTTGCATCGATGGTCCGGGCTCGCGCTCGTGGTATCGACATTACTGTGGTAACGGACAAAAGCTTTAATACCGGGGATGCCGATTATGAAAAGCGCAAAGCAAAACATCAGCGCCTTAATGATGCAGTGGAAAAATTAAATGAGATGGGTGTCGTGACGAAGCTGGTCAATCGTGTTCACAGTAAAATCGTGATAGGTGATGAAGGGCTTTTGTGTATAGGGTCGTTCAACTGGTTCAGTGCAGCCAGGGATGAGAAATATCAACGATACGATACATCTATGGTATACCGCGGTGAAACCTTAAAAGGTGAAATTAAAACGATACAATCCAGCCTGGAACAACGTCAGCTGTAATCACAGGGGCTCGTTTTTCAAATTAACTTCCGGGATCTCAGCCAGGCAATATCTATAAAGCGATGTTGTCTGGTGGTTACATACAGAGAGAACAGAGGATGTTTCTTCTATTTTAAATAAATAACTATTTGCAAAATAGATATTTATTTAAGAAACAGATATAACAGGTAATAAATAAAAAAGTCGCAGGAATACTCCTGCGACAGTCAATTTGATTACAGAATCGGCAGTGCGATACTTGCAATCATTGGCAGTAAATATAGGGCTGCACATTATATGTTCGCTGTTGACTCTAAATATATAGGTGTGAATAATGCATTTTTTTATAAGGAAAATACGCTTGAATTGAGCTGATTTTTAATCTGCCGGCGGAATTTTTCCTGACATTGGTAAAATCTCTGAAGGTTGATTAGCCTTGTTTTTTTTATTTTCTGCAGGTGCGGTATCAGGAGTGTCTTTTTGCTTAATCAATGTTGCGGTGACATAAGTTACCCAGCCGACTCTGGCGCTGGTAATTTTATATGTCGCTCCGGCTTTTTCTGCTTGCTTTGCAATACCGGCTTCTGCATCAGAGAGTGTGTCGCCCCAGGCCGTGATGGTCTGTGCTGTACTCACAGAAGACATCAAAAATAATGCAGAGATCAGTGTTATTTTTAGTATGGGTTTGATCATCATATTGCCTTTATTTTTCCGGAAAGAGGTAAGTAATCGTACTGCCGGGAGAGAATAAAATAAAGCAGGAAATGGCAGGTAAAATGGTATTTTTACCTGCCATTGTGGCGTTAGTGATATGCCGGAGTCAGTTTACCGGAAATAAGATCTACTTTGCCGTGATGACAGAGGCAAATTCCGGGTTTAATGCCAGGCTTTCTATATAGCGGGCAATAACCGGTGATATTTCAATTAAATTATGTTTTGCCAGAAAAAACAGGAAAGTACCGACATAGACATCAACTGCGGTTAATGTGTTACCGCATAAATACGGTTTGGCGTCTGTTAATCCTTTTTCCAGGCAAGCCATCACCCGTTCAAATGATCCGAACCCTGACCTTGCTTGTTGTTCTTCATCTAATTTCATTCCCATTTCACGGGCGGTAAATGCCGCTTCAACCGGTCCCGCCGTAAATAAAAACCAACGGTAATAAGTTGCCCGTGCAGGTGAATCAATTGCGGGAGCAAAACCCTTTTCAATAAATTTATCGGCAAGATACATGCAAATTGCGGCAGTTTCGGTGATGATGTTATCGCCATCAACCAGCGCGGGAACTTTGCCCATAGGGTTAATGGCGAGATATTCAGGAGTATGCATATCCGCACCATAACCGAGTTCAATGCGTTGATAAGGAACGGATAAAATCTTAAAAAATAAATCCACGGTATTCCCGCGTGACATCGCATTGGTATAAAGTGTAAGTCCGCTCATGATGATTTCCTGTTTTTATGTTGAGCCATCATCATAGAGCAGAGGTGTGTCAGAAACTGTCAGGAGTGATTATACCCTTATTCATTCAAACTGCAGGTTCGTTGGCTGCACTCAACCAGCCGGGTCACATACTGATGTATGCTCCCCGTCTGTTTTCCTTTGCCGCCTGCCTGCATCCTGAATGACGTTGGGTATATACTCTTATTCATTCAAACTGCAGGTTCGTTGGCTGCATCTTAAATGACGTTGGGTATACACAGGATATCTTTACGCCAGCGTTCGAGTAAATAATGTTTGGGATAAGGTAGTTTATCCGGCAAAATAGTATAGGTTTGGATCCTGTCCAGACGGAAATGCCGGTAATTTTGTCGTAATTCACACCAGGCGGCGAGCACCTGAACGTCTTTCATATATCCGACAGCTACCGGCCAGATAACCCGGCTGCTTAATTGTTTTTTTTCATCCTGATAATCAATTTTTGCTTTCAGTTCTTCCCGCAGGCTGCGACGTAATTCTCTGGCGATTTGATTATCAACCTGAGTAAGTTGTGTTGAGAGAGCAAATAAAGTGCTCTGGCTGAATATCACCTGAGATTCATTTTCAACAACAGAATTAATTTTATTTGCTGCCCGTTTTGCCGAGGCTTTCAGTTCATCATCTGCATTACTTTGTACCCAGCGTAATCCGAGGATCAGCGCTTCCAGCTCATTGACATCAAATATAAGTGGCGGCAATAACAAGCCTGATTTCAGCTGATAGCCGATACCTGCTTCCCCGGTAATGTCTGCCCCCTGGCAACGCAATGATTCAATATCCCGGTAGATAGATCGCACACTGATTTGTAATTGTGAAGCAAGGGATTCCGCAGTCACAGGATAGCGATTTTCTTTCAGGATCTGTAATAACGTGAGCAGGCGTTGGGTTCGGGTCATTAAGGTATCAGCCGGTGGTTGTTTGTGACGCGGTTGTATGAGGGCATCATAACAGTGATGCACCTATTATAGTACCGGATGGTTATCAGGGGTTGATAACCATCCCTTCGTCTGTTATTTCACCATAGAGAACACCACTTATCAGCCAGGTTTTTATTAATGTAAGCAGTATTTGGTCGCTGAGCCTGGTTTTTCCGGTCAATGCGCACTCGCGAATAATTAATGTACGGATCCCGATTTTGTGTAATTCACGGATATTTTTTTCATCACGTGCTTTATTTTCAGACAGTTTTTTTTGCCAGAATTCTGTTCGTGTGGCGGGAAGGCGGAATTTATCACAGTCATGCATATGCCAGAAGCAGCCGTGGATAAATATAGCTGTGCGGTATTTTGCCATCCGGATATCGGGTTTCCCGGGCAGGTTGGCAGAGCACAAGCGGAAACGAAAGCCATTGTTATGCAGTAATTTTCTGACATGATGTTCGGGTTTGGTATCCCGGTTTTTAATTGCCCGCATGTTTTTCGAGCGGGTTTCTTGATCATGTACATCCATAATAGGATATTCCGGCTGATAGTCTGTTCAGTATAATGACAAGGATACACTTATTATAAACTGAAAAATCAGGGAGAGGGTCATGAAGATAAAGATGATGGAACCACTATCTGTAATATAGCGCAGAGGAATTCCTCTGCGCTATTACTATTTATTACCAGCCGATAGCAAGGCCTGCACCAACAACAGAGTTGTTATCATTATCGAGAGAGGTATTGATACGGATATTAGTATTCTCAAATGGTTTATATTGCGCACCTGCGGCAATTGCATTTCCGTTTTTATAATTACCAACACCTATCCCGAACGAAAAATTATTTGCAGTAACATAAGGAATTGATGATATAGCAGTTACACCGGCAAGACCGGCATTGACACGTTTTTCAAAAGTATCGATACGCTGTTCGTTTTTAGCAAACTGTGTTTTTATTTTTTGAAATTGTTGATCATTTTTTTTCGTTGATTCATTAACCTGATTATTTGTATAGTGTGTACTTGTATTTATAGCATCGTTTTTGGAAGTGTTAATGTTTTCCTGAATACTCTTTCCTTTCTGGTTTAATTGCAGGACATTAACTGCATCATTGTCTTCAGTACCGTCTGCCACATTTATTAATTGTTTTTTGATATAACTGTTCCCGATAGAAACTGTTCGTGAACGATCTGTATATGCACCATATCCGAGTGCGACAGAGTCTTCCCCGGCTGCTCTTGAATAAGCACCAAGGCTGACAGTATGGTGCTTTTCAGATTTTGCATTGTTACCGACAGCGACAGTATAGTCGCCCTGAGATGTGGCTGATGCGCCTGAAATAACGGATTTCTGGTAGTGATGGCTATCTGAAAATGAATGATATTTAACGGCGGTAGTACCAAAAACAGGCGACTTGTGTGTGATGTCATACGGTGAATCAGCAAGAGTATTTCCGGTATAACAAGATGATACGAATAATCCAATAAGCGTGCTGTATTTAATTAATTTCATAATTAACATCCATTTTATTATGTTATTTGTGACTTGTTTATATTAAAAACGGGCGAGAATATATCAATAAAAGTATTGCTTTGCTTTCACATTTCAAACATATGGACTAACTATAAATGTAGCATCTGTTTTTTGTTATGCAGATATAACTCTGTATGAAATATACAGAGTTATATCCCGTCGATATTTTTATTTTTTCGGGTGAGAAGAACCGGCGGATTTTAGTGCGGAAGTTAATTTTTTAGCAATGGCATCGACGACTGTCATACAGACAGAGTTACCAAACTGTTTATATATCTGCCCCTGTGAAACAGCATTGATAATATAATCAGCCGGAAATCCCTGAAGATTAGCACATTCGCGGGGAGTGAGTTTCCGTGGGTTTTTACCTGCGTGTGACTGGTCAATCAAAATTTCTGAGCCGTCTTTATAATAACGGGCGCTGAGTGTATTGGTGTATTCGCTATTTTCATTAAACAAGCAATAACCAAATCCGTTACCCCGCTCTTTATGTTCTTTTTTCCGTTTCTGATGTCCTTCCCATAATCTATCCGAGATGGTAAAGCGATCTTTTTTATATTGCAGTGCATCGTCTGCCAGGGCTTTCCTGCTTTGCAGGATATTGCCGAGCCGGGTAGGGGTATGGCTTGGTTCAGGCCAGGAAAATAAGGTGTCGAAATCAGCATCCGGGAATTGGTTGCGATCAAAACCAACAATAAAGATACGTTCCCGGTTCTGTGGAATACCAAAGTCTGCGGCACGCAGTACCCGGAAATCCACCCAATAATTGAGTTTTTCAGACAGCGCGCTCCGGGCTTCTTCACTCAGCGGAAGATGATCCGGTACGGCTTGTTCGTGTGTGCCGCGCAGAATGTTGAGAATGGTTTGTAATGTGCGTCCGCCATCATGTCCGCGCAGTTGTTTTACGTTTTCCAGCAGAAACGCTTTTGGTTTCTTTTCAGTCATGATGCGCTGAATTTCAAAGAACATGGTACCGCGCGTGTCATTAAATCCCTGACGGAATCCCGCCTGAGAGAATGCCTGACAGGGAAAGCCACCGAGCAGTACATCATGATCCGGAATGTCTTTTGCGGCTATCTGTGTGATATCGCCGTTGGGCAGATCACCGAAATTGGCCAGATAGGTACGCTGGGCAAATTTATCCCATTCTGAGGTGAAAACACAGCGTCCGCCCTGTTTCTGAAAGGGAAGGCGGATCCCGCCGATACCGGCGAACAGGTCAATAAAGGTGAATGTGCATTCATCTTTTGGTGACTGCCGGAAAGGGGCATCCTCAGGGTGTTTTTTCAATGTTATCTCCGGTTCGGTAAACAGCCGCCGGGCAGTGCGCCGGTTTTATCCGGGCACTATAGCACTGCCCGGGGCTCCGGGAAACTGCATTGCAGTTATTGCCGCAGTAAAAATCCGGCTGTAAAAGGTATTAGTCAAAGTTGGCAACGAATCAGGCTGATCCCTGATAATGGCGGCTTTCTGCATTCGTACCCCCGGCGGCTGTTCCTGTCGTCGTTCTCCTGCCGGTAATAAACCCGGCCTGTGCAATAAAAAGATGCGCAGGCTGAGTTATTTTTTTCAGATATACTGTTTCTGCATTATCATTATTGCCTGATTACTGATGCTTTACCGGCAATAATAACGTGATCTCTGCATATGGCGTGTCAGTCAGGTGCCGGGGAACATAAAGGAACCGTGTATGAAGGCAACATCGGAAGAAGCTCGTGTATTTATTGAAGTCGTTGAGCACAAAAGTTTTACTAAAGCCGCAGATAAACTGAATCTGGCGAATTCCGCCGTCAGCCGTACTATTAAAAAGCTGGAAGACAAACTTGGCGTTAATTTGCTCAACCGGACAACCCGGCAGATTGATTTGACGGCAGAAGGTGAACTTTATTTTCAGCGGATGAAAGGTATCCTGCAGGAAATGCAGGCTATAGAAAACGAACTGCTCGGTTCACAGAGTTCGCCGAAAGGCGTATTACGGATTGATGCGGCAACCCCGGTTGTCCTGCACCTGCTTATTCCGTTTATTTCGGTGTTCCGCCGGCAATATCCGGATATTGTATTATCACTGGTTTCATCCGAAACCTTCGTTAATCTGATTGAGCGTAAAGTTGATATCGCGATACGGGCAGGGCAACTGACAGATTCCAGTTTGCGTGCGCGTCTGTTATTTAGCAGTTACCGGAAAGTCGTGGCATCTCCCCGTTATATTGAAACTGCTGGTAAACCCTCCTCAGTGGCTGATTTACATCATCACACCTGCCTGACATTTACTGAACCGGCATCACTGAATACCTGGCCGCTGAATACAGAAAACGGCCAACTGATTAATGTTGCGGACGGAATCTCTTCGAACAACGGGGAAACATTACGGCAGTTGTGCGCCAGTGGGGAAGGTATCGCGTGTCTGTCTGATTTTATGGTGAATGAAGGGATTGAGAACGGCGAGTTTACTGAATTGCTCAGTGATGAATTGCAGCCGGTTCCGCTGCCGTTTCATGCGGTTTATTACAGTGACAGAGTGGTCAGCCGGCGAATCCGGGTCTTCATCGACAGTCTGACACACTATCTGGCACACATTCAGAAGCCATGATTATTTATGACTTCTGAATCACAACACGGAATTAATCCCATTCAGGAGCCAGTCCTTCCGGGCTGACCAGACGATCATTGCAGTCGAGTTTTGCAATCGCATCACGATCGGCCAGGTCAAGCTGCAAGTCTGCTGAGTGCAGGTTGCTTATCAGGTTTTCACGTTTGGTTGACGCGGGGATAACGGAATAGCCTTCACCCATCGCCCATGACAGAATAACCTGTGCCGGTGTTGTATTATGTTTTTCCGCAATAGACTGAATAATCTCGTCTTTTAACGCTTTGCCATAAGCCAGCGTCATATAAGACGTGATATGAATACCCAGCTCTTTTGCCCGCTTGGCCACTGTACGGTTTTGCAGATAAGGAGACAGTTCAATCTGGTTGGTGGCAATATTTTCCGCACCCACTGCGGCGACAGCTTTTTCCATTAGCGGAATAGTGAAGTTGGACACCCCTATTTCACGGGTCAGACCCTGTTTTTTAGCTTCTGTCAGTGCAGACATAAACTCTTCAACTGAGACTGCATCATTCGGTGACGGCCAGTGGATCAGTGTTAAATCGACATAATCGGTCTGTAAATCACGCAGGCTTTTTTTCAGGCTGGGAATGAGCTTATCTTTGCTCAGATTCTCAATCCAGATTTTAGTGGTGATGTATAACTCTTCACGCGGAATACCACTTTCTGTCAGTGCCCGGCCAATAGCCGCTTCATTTTCATAAATCTGTGCAGTGTCGATCGCACGATAACCAACGTCTAATGCATTTTTGACGGATGCAATAACAACATCACCTTGTAAACGAAAAGTACCTACACCTAATACAGGAACGCTCATATTATACCTCTGCGATAAATAAAGTTGGGATGGCTAAATAAAGTAAGATTATTATTTATTTAATACAGCACTGATTGTTGTGGTATTTCCCACTCTTGCACTGGTAATTGTGTAACCGGAAGCACCTGCTTCTTTTGCTTTCTGTGCAATAACCGCTTCAGCTGAATCCAATGTATCACCAGTTGTGGTAACTGATTCAGCAGATGAGCTGAAAGACACCAGTGACAATATTGTTGCTGCTAATGCTAATTGTATGTTTTTCATATTTAATCCTGTTTAAATTTTAATTTTTTATCTTTACGACCCGGATAAGGCCTGATGGCGAAAAAGAATACGGCGTTATACCGGTGATAAAAAGCGTCAATGGAACAATAGACTTTTCTCAAAAGAGCAATAATCACAGACACCCATGTGATATGCTTTACTCATGCAGCTAATAGGGGGCATTAAACAGCATCATATTTTCAGTTATTTAAATTAAGGAGTGAATGATGAATATATTACTTATTAATGGCGGACAGGTTTTTGGTCATTCAGCTGGTCAGCTTAACCGCACTTTACATGATATTGCCGCAGCTCATTTAACCACGTCTGGTCATAATGTTCAGGAAACACAGGTTGATGAAGGCTATAACATAGATGAAGAAATTAATAAATTCATATGGGCAGATGTCATCGTATACCAGATGCCGGGCTGGTGGATGATGATGCCATGGAAAGTAAAAAAATACATGGATGATATATATACAGCCGGTCATGGGGAATTATATGAAAATGACGGACGCACTCGTCGCGATCCTAAAAAGCAATACGGAACTGGTGGGTTATTACAGGGTAAAAAGTATATGTTATCAGTGACCTGGAATGCACCGGAAGAAGCCTTTAATGAATTCGGCAATTTTTTTGATGGCAGAGGTGTTGATGGTGTGTATTTCGCCTTCCATAAATCGCAGCAGTTTCTCGGAATGTCTCAGTTAAAGACATTTATGGTCAATGATGTTATCAAAGAGCCGGCTGTTGAACAAAATATTGCCGAATATAAACGCCATTTAACCATGATATTAAATTAATGCGACAGAACCGGCTGTGTTACCGTTATCAGCCAAAATCCGTTGATGAAAATCAGTTAATTGCCGATTTTATGGCAGAATAAACGACAACAAATAATCAGAGGCGATTCAGATTATATTTTTTATTTCTGCGGAACGTAAAAGGTTTTTACCTGAACTATAATCGCACCAAATTGGTTATTCTCTTAAACGTCAATGTTACTTATTTAAAAAGATTATTTTGAGATGGATTTTAAGTGTTTTTTGTTAATAACATTGAAATTAAAATCCATATAGAAAATTTATCGATATATTTAGCTACTGTGAATTATCTATATTCTATAATTATCCGAAGGTCGTAATCCTGTTTTATTTATAATGAGGTTGCTTTACTGATATTTTTATCCAGTGGAAACGAGTATTCATCGAGTAATTTCCATTCAATTTGATTATTTTCAGGTATGCCTTGTGGCACATTAAACATTTGCTCAGATAATGGTGGTACCGGTTTGAATAATTCCTTGTTGTCAATTTCCTTTGAATTGATACGTAACGTATCAAATGTAACAAAAATTGGGGAGTTATTTTTTACCAGTAGAGTGTTACCCCGGCGATGAAATGAAATCTTATCCTGAATATCGTTGATTTTTATTGTTTCAATGTTTTTTGGTCTGTAATAGATTTTAAAAATAAATGATCGAATGACAGATATATCTGTATTATCTGTTTTATTCTTTTGAGAGGAAGGGATAAATAAAAATTTAGCAAGATAGACCGATTCCCTGTCTTTTGGTAAGGATCTTTCATCACCGGAAAAAACAATACGCCAGTCATAATAAGAATTTGGCGTGAATTTATGTAACGGAGGAATAACAATAAATGGAATATCGGTGTTATCTTCTTCCAGTTGACTAACACCATTACTTATGTCCAATTTTACCATGCCGGATTGAACCAGATACGGCTCAGTCTCTCCGTTCCTGAGGCCAATTGAAACACTTTTCGATCCTTCAATATAAGTATGTCGCTGTAATGAAAACAAAATGTTATTTTCTGACTGACTATGTGCGGCAACTGAAAAGAACAATGTAAGAAATAAAAATAAATGTTCTGTGATTCTTATCATAATTATTCCTGTTATCTTATTAACTACTCACTATTTTTATTTCAGCATATCAGTCTGATATGATATCTTAACGTTTCATTCCTGACGCTATATTCATATAATAATGGCTAAATAAATTAAATGCAAAAATATCACTGTTACATTTTTGTATAAATATTTATTACTGTTTTCCCCCGGTAATTACCAGCCGGTACTGTATCATCAGAGCAGATTGCCCACTTGATACCGAGGCGATATAACTGGTTGAGATTGGCTTTTAACGGCAATGTCATTTCCTGATTATTAAATTTAATAAGGTCGTTGGCATTGGCGTTATTACATGTTAACGCCGGACTGGCATCATCCATAAACGTTTTTCCGATAACCCAGGGCCTGTTCTTAACCGATGGTGAAGTTATATTAGTTAATAACAATCGGTTCGGGTTAGCGGTGTCCGCAGTGCCCTCAGTAACTTTTGCTGAGAAATAAACCTGCTGTTGTCCTTCCCCGGTACAACTGAATGTCAATGATGATTCTTTAATTATTTCATTTGAGAATCCCATCGTAACATCGATATTATTGTTAATAATATTACTTATCTGACATGTCGACATTATATTGATATCTGCGGATATATTTACTCTCAGATATCCCTTTGCAGCCTCAGCAATACCTTCCGTTGTAATATACAGAGGCGTGCCGGTGTAATGTACCAGGCCCGGCGCTACCGGACGGGAGATGTAAACAGGATATGAACCGGCATTACTGACCATAATCTGCTTTGTCCAGGTTGATGGTACGGACAAGCCGTTCGGATAAATACAGGCATTCAGACCGTCAAGTGATGCAGCACCATTCCCTCGTGGCGGACTAAAAAAACTACCGTTGGTAGTCCAGCCTGTTGATTGATCCAGAATGGCCATCCCCACGTAATTAAATTCAGGTATAACATAGGCTTTTACAGCAGGATTGGTGCTGTATGTCAGTTCCAGTCCCTTTTTATTTGTTCCGGGAACAGCATGGAAGGCACTCGTTCCGGACTGGCAGGATGTATTATTGCCGGATATCCCGACTATTGAGATCACATTTAACCACGTGGCTGTTGTCGTATTATAAGCGGTCGGCAGTGACATAGATGTTGTTCCCGTCAGTGCCCCGGACAGGTAATGAGGCGTCGCCGGGTTCGGTGTTTTTGCCAGATCAACCTCACCGCTCAGTTTCAGGGTCATTGTGCCGTAATTGGTTGCTCCGATTACCGCGGCCGGTGATAAAATTGTGCCGGTGATCAACAATAATTCAGCCAGTCGTTTATTTATTTTATTCATTTTGCCTCGCCCGTTATACAGGAAAATAGTATACCGTTATTCATTGTTATGCCCGGAATACGTCAGTTCAGGATTGACACCTGCGGGATTACTCACACACCGCATTAAACACCCGGATTGGTTGTCCCGGGGAAACCGGCAATTTCCCGATATCGGTAAAATTCACCCGGCACTGCTGCTTCTGTCCGTTACCCCAGCCGATGTTCAGGCTGCCGGACTCCTGCAATCCACTCATAAACAACTGATTGTTATCACCGACAATTCCCCCGTTTTCTTCTCCGGCACGGCTGTCAGCCACGGTAGCCACGGCGCCGAACGGGATCATTGTACCGTCACGACGTTTCAGGTTAATAATGACCTGATACCCGATTTTTGTATCAAATTTAACTTTTACGATCGCACCGGCCGTCGGATAAATTGTTTTGGTCGTTTCATTCAGCATCACATCATCCGGCAGAGTATTAACATCCAGACTGATAATATTTGCATTGTATGGAGAAACATACGGATATAATCCGTATCCGCCCCCATTAATTATGCCATTTTGATTGCTGATATACGTTCCGCCTGCTCCCGGAGCCTCTATAATGGCCATGCTGCTGCCCAGATTCTGACCAGCCAGGAACCCGCCCGAATGTATTACCAGACTTCCGCCGACGCTGCCGTTAACGGATCGGTAATCTTTATTATAATTATACCCGAGCGAGACCGTTCCTTTATTGCCGGAATAGTTGGTATACACGTTACCGCTGTTGCCCTGACCTTTATTAGTATGACTTTGTGAAACCCCGTATGTGAGACGGTTATCCAGAGCAGAACCGGACAGACCTGCCTGCTGGCTCACCCGGCCGTTATTATCCTGCGAATAACTGTAGGTGCTGTTGATATCCCGGACCAGGCTGTTATTAGAAAAAATACTGAATGGTATACTGATATTCACAGACAATTGTCGGTTTTCAGGCCAGCTGTTTTCTGATTTAACACGGTCAATACTGTAGTTCAGTGAATAATTCACCGATTTATAAGAGCCGTTATACCCTGCCGAAATCTGCCTCACCTCACTGGAGGACTCCCAAAAATCATAAATGCTGCCGGACAGGTAAAGACTGCCATAATCACCCAGAGACTGAGTAATTGATGTTGTAAAGCTACTACGTTGACGCTGGTTCAACCAGGGCGATACTCCGTCTTTTAACCGGTAATCATGGTTATTAAAATCAGCAAAGCTGAAATAATCCCGTGTAGAATAACGCAGTGCAGTCAAATCCACTGAGGTGCCGGTGGTTGTCATACTCTTCGAATAGCGTAAACGGTAGGACTGTCCTTTTTTCTGACCGGTATCGCCATCAAATCCTGCTGAAGCATGTGTCATATCAGCAGAAAGAGCGCCGAAGACACCGAGTGAAATCCCGGCACCACCGACAGCAGAAAGATAACTTTCTGCTGCCAGAACACCGCCGTACAGCGTAATATTATTCGGCAGACCATAAATACCTGTGGCACTGGCAAAGGTGCTTTTTTTGTTTCCTTCGGTAATCCCGCCGTTATACTGCCCGGCGACAACTTCATATTTCATTCCGCCCGGACGCAACATTACCGGTAACGAGGAAAATGCAACGGTAAATGTTTTTTCTGTTCCGTTTTCTTCCGTGATAGTGACATCCAGGTCACCGGTATTACCGGACGGGGAAATATCTTTCAGGCTGAACGGACCCGGTGCCACGTAAGTCTGATAAACCACATAGCCGTTCTGTCTGACGGTCACCCGTGCGTTTGTCGTCGCAATTCCGCTGACCTCAGGCGCAAATCCGCGCAGACTGTTTGGCAGCATTTGCTCATCAGATCCCAGTTTTCCGCCACGGAAGGGAATGCTGTCAAACACATCAGCAGATGATATTGTCTCGCCCAGTGTCAGAACAGAGTTGAGTTGATTGAATGCCCGCATGATATAGGTATTGCTGAAGTTGGTATCAGATACTGTGTTTCCCGACGCATGGCTCTGGCTGTAAGATGCGGAGGAACGGGCCCGCCAGGCTCCCAGGTTGATACCGGACTGAACAGTGGCGAATGTCGAGTCACTGGTATTGGTGCCGGTACCGGTTCCGGGAGTGTCATTCCGGCTCCTGCTACCGCTGACGAAGTAGCTGAAAAATATAGCGGGGATCCCATCGTCCAGTAATGACGGGTCAATAAACCCTTCCGCTTTATCTGTCATGGCTATCTGCGGAATACTGACCTGCATTGCCAAACCCGCGATATCGATCTGTATCCGGGAATCCGGAATATATGCTGCCAAATCCGTAATAACAGTATCAGGCGGCAGTATGCTCAGTTGATTTATTGCTTTAATGTTGACACCCCAGCTTTCCAGAAGGGCAGGGGTCAGCCCGGGTACTGTTTTTCCGTCAGCATCCGGTACAAACGTGATTACCTGATCTCCCAGGTTATTCCGGTTAACCAGTACATTAACAGCAAATTTACCTGTTGGTACGCTGTCATCTTTTGCAAACTGTGAAAGGTCAATCTGTCCCGGATCTATGCCCAGCTGGCTATCCAGCATGGCAGGGTCAAAATAGTCATCGCTGTAGGAATAAAAAGATAAGCATATCAGTGAAGACAGCAGACTGATCCTGAATTTTGAGCATTTCATTCCGGTACCTTTTTATTCTTCATAAGGGATTGCAATATGTGACGCCATTCAATCCGCAAAAATTATTCCGGTGTTGCTGTCATATTATTTTTCTGGCCGGAAGACTGAAAATGAATACTGTCTGATCGGCTGCCGTAATCATTAATTACCTGCCAGGATGCCTGCTGAATATTGGCCGGACTGTCTATTTTTTTCAGGCCTGACGGCGGAATGAGGATACTGCCGGGTTGCTGGTGGTGATTCACGGTCAGGTCTGTCACGGTCAGGTAGTAAGGTGTCGGGTTATAAATATTCCAGCCCTGATTATTTTTGACCAGCGTGGTTTTTTCAAAAACAGATTGATCCGGCACCGGCAATTTACCCGGCCGGTAATGCAGTTTAATGATTACGGAGGTGACAAAAACCAAATCAGCTCCGGGATGGTCGCGTTTATTGGTATTTAATGCAGGGATAGCCCGGACCTTTAAATAAAATAAGGATTCCTTATCCCCGGGTAATTCACTGATATTTTTAGGTATGATCCTGACAGTGTAATCACTGTTTGCATTAAGCCGGAACAACGGTGGGGTAACAATAAACAACTCAGTCGGCTGGCCCTCTGGTGACTGAATGACAGATGTCTGGATCAGGTACGGTTTATCACTGCCGTTATTAATATCAACGGTCTGATTTTTTTCTGCCGCAGAAAAAATAATCCGGCTTTTACTCAGGCCGATGCCTCCGGCAGATGCAGACAATGCTATCAGTGACAGGAATACCACCAGTACTATATTACGCATAAACAATACCCTGAATTCATTCTGATTTTTTAATCGACCATGTAGGTCAGTGTGACTGTCGCTTTAAAATTACCGACATTCTCTGCTGATGCAGAACAGTCAGCAATTCCGTTTCTGCACATCAGGTAGGCTGTAAACGTTTTTGTGGCTGTTGCTGATGTAAATCCGGTCCACATCGTATTATTTACGTTAGTGAAAAAAACATTTTGCGACTGTGTGGCATTATTTTTATCCGATATTCTTACCGCGAAATTTTTACTTCCGGGGGAATCCAAATACCCGTCATTAATGTAATTACCTGAAATCAATATTTTATTTTTGGTGAAGTTATTATTTCTGCAGCGTACCAACTTGACAATAAATTCTTTTTTAATATTTCCTGCTGCTGCATCTGATTTGAATTTCTCAAGCGGCACACTGCCAAAATCAACTATATTGGCAGCCGTACCTTCAACAGCAATTTCACAGGTGTTGGCCAGTACCTTCACGTTAAATGTAAATTCAGCATTATCAGCAGCCGTAAGTATTCTGCTCCAGAGAAACAACAAAGATATAGTGGCCATAAACAGATATTTTTTCATTATCATGGTTCTTTATGATTACGGCTGAATGAGTGTTAAATCTACCGCTGCAACCAGATTGCCGGACCGGGCAGGTAGCTCATTGATTTTAACAATACTGACTTCAAACTGTGTTTCCAGTTCACCATTGTGTGTCACAACGGATGGAATTCCGGCAGCAGAGGAAGAAAAAGGCACAATCTGACAGCCGGTCTTATCCTGACTGCAATGCCTCAGTACGAACCCTGCATTCTGCAGGTCAGCATCGGGAAAGATCTTATTATCTGTGCTGACCCGGGTTCCGCTTGCCGGGGTTATTTTTATTATCTGCACCGGCAGCCCGGATGAGGTATCGAACCCGGAACATGTATACCTGAATGTGAACGGTACGGTATACGTGGTGTCGCTGGTATCCGTTTTCAGATTTTGTGTTTCAATCTGCCCTGTAAATAAAACGTCCCTGTCCGGCATGTTAACGACACAAGATCCGCGGGTGATGGTTCCTGTCACCGTGAATGTTTCTGCCCGGAGCATACCCGGCAGGCTCAGACTGAGTACGGTAAATAGCATCACCTGAGCGCAGAAATCAGAAACGCTGTCAGTGAATTTGCGTACTGAACTCATTGTCGCCCCCCAAATCATTAATGGCCGTCCATTCTGCTGTTCCTTTACGGGCATTTACCGGCACGGTGTAACTGAGGGAATCAAACGGTGGGATCATTGTATTTTTTTGGGCCATATCCAAATCAACTTTGGTACCATTTAATATCAGGCGGCTAAGAGAAATATAATAGGGTGAATTATTCATGACGGTAACACCTGAAGATGTTGCCTTAATTGTCAGCTGACGGTACGCCTCTTCAGGTAACATTGTAAGGTTAGCCGGGCGGTAAAATATTTTAATGATATTTTCATATGCAATACTCAGCGCATTACTTTGGGTACCACTGCTGACCGCCGGTATCATCACCGCATGCAGATAAAAAACAGTTTCGCGATCTGCCGGTAAAGAGGACGTATCGGCATAAATACGGATCTCCTGACTTTTTCCTTTCAGGATTTTAATCAGTGGTGGCGAAATATTGAATAACGATGATGGTATATTTCTGCTGTCAGTTACACTAAATTTGGATAAAAAATTAATATCTGTATTGTTTCTGGCATGAACAGAAATACTTTTACTTCCCTGATCATACACCAATCGGGTCGCATTCAGACTGACACCGGCAGAAAATGAAGGTAACGATATAAATAAAAATATTATAAAAAAAATAGATTGTTTTATATGTGAAAATACTTTTTTTTTGTTTGGAAACATTTTTATTTATACCCTTATAAAAAATATTATACAGAGGCTTTTTCAAGCCTCCGGGTGTTGCAATATCTTATATTACTTAGTTATAAGCTACGCTGAAGGTTACCGGAACACTCATAATTTCAGGTGTTGCAGTACTGCCCGCCTGAGTCAGCATTAAATTGGCTTTTAACGGAATGGACGCGTTTGTTCCTGCTGTCACTTTTACAATATCAGTTAACTGAGTCTCTTTATTCGGAACAATGGTGGTACCGGTTGCGGCGTCAGCACCATGGAAGATCCGGACCGCAAGAGACTGTGCTGCTTTGTTGGCAAAATAGTTCTGAGAATAATTTGATGCCTGACCGTCAGCATAAACAAACACCTTGGCAGGATCAGTGGCTTTGGAGCAGTTAGTCAGAACCAGGCTGAACTCTTTGGTTGAGCCAATCTGGGTGTCAGCGGCTGCTGCACTCAGGGTGTCAGCTGTGAAAATACCAAAATCAACAGTATCACCTTCAGTAGTTGATGACACATCACAGGCAGCTTCACGTAACTGAGCTTTAAAGGTGACGGTTGCCCCTTGTTTAGTGGCTTCATCAGCGGCAAATGCAGCAGTAGATACCATCAGACCAGTCAGAACAGCAGCAGAAATTACTTTTTTTGAAAAAAACATAATAAACCTCATATTTATTAAGGGTAAGTACGTCTGTCTGTTCTGAATAGACAACAGGCAGAAGATAGTTTGCATATAAAGGCAACGGAATAACATTAATAATATTTCACTAAATTTATATGCCAATATAAATTAGTCATAAAAAGATGAATGAATTATTTAACGATGTATTACATTAATTGAGTTTTATTAACACATTGATCTTTTTTATAAATGGTAAAACAGAAGCTCTGGTTATTTGTAACCGGATTTCTTTATTCACACTGAATTTGATTTCATACATTATAGTAATAACTATAATTAAATGTAAGTAGGAATATCGGCAAGCAACTCATGAAATATAACGTTTTATTCTAAAATATGTTTTTTTATCATTGAACTATATTTTTTTCTGTTTTTGTTCATTAAAACGAAATTTTACACTGATACTAGACATTTAAATTTCAAATTTAATGATAAAAAACCAATAACAATAAAAATCAATTTGAATTGAATGCATGAATTAAATCATAATAATATCATGTTGTTATAGTTTACTCCCCTGTGCTGATCCTTGTGAATTCTTTCTGATTCATAGTCTGCTCCGGTAGAGTTTTATTCCGGACAATTACACCACAGGTAAAATGCCGCATAACCGCATAATTTTCGATCTTTTTCTCCTGCCATTGCGCGTTATGCCCTTTGTTCATGCACTGATGAAGATGTTGATCCGGCCTGGCCTGAAGAGTGGCCCCCGGCTTTCAAATTTTTCCGGGCTGATGCTCCACCGGGCTGTATAGCGGTCTGATTATTCCGGACAATATTTCGGGTTATTTAATAAAATAATTTTTTTATTACTCTGCCGTATTTTTATTTTCAGCATAAAAAACCACAAGAACACGCTGTTTAGTTTCACGTAATCACTTTATTATCCCGGATAATAATTAGTACAGAGTTTATCCATTAGTTTAAAACCCGGGAAAATTAAAATGGAATGTAGTATAAGAAAATGTAAAAACGATTATTTTTAAGGGATTTATAAGGACACCGCAATGCCCGTAACTAACCCGGCTATTCTGAATGCCAAACTCTTACATGATATGTACAACGACAGCTACTTCCCGGATCACCTGGTAAAGCAGGGGGAGGATATTTTGTTGAGTTTGTGCGAAACCCTGGAAAGTAACCCGCCGGCAGATTTGGCGGCACTGTATGTGCTGACAGAGCGGGCGACAGAAGAATTTAATGATTTGCAGGAGGCATTTGGTGAAGCGGGAAGTGAGATTGAAACCGTTGCCCGTGAGTCTATCGGTAATTCTTTCTATATTATTGCCTGTGCCTATGGCTTTGAGGATGCCGATCCGGAGATGTTAATCACGGAACGGGACTGGTAAGCCGATAAAAAATAAGAGACGGGAACCGGCGGAAAGCCGGCACCTGATTTATTTTACCGCCGCTGCATTGTCAGCGGGTTTTCGTTTTTTTCCCTGGCTGACCAGCAGCCAGACGGCAGCACTGACAATTAATGCGCCGAAGAAAAAATTCGGACTGAGCGTTTCATCAAGTACCAGATATCCCCACAGAATACCGAATGGCGGGATCATAAATGTTACTGTCAGTGAGCGCATCGGACCAATGTCGGCAATCAACCGGAAATAGAGGATATACGCCACTGCGGTGCACAGCAGACCGACCGTTATCACACTGCCCCAGACCATAGGTTGCGCCCAGTTAATGTCCGGTCCGGTTGTGACTGAAAAACCAAAAAACGGCAGCAGGAAAAGTGTGGCACCCAACTGACTGCCAAATGCAACCAGTTTGGCATCCAGCCCGCCTTTTTCGTTTATCCAGCGGCGCGTCAGGAAACCTGCGAATCCGTAACAGGCAGTTGCAGTCAGACACGCGAGAACCCCCCACAGTAAATAGGCAGAGGCCTGACTTTCACCTACCGTGGTGATGACGACTATGCCAATCAAACCCAGTAACACACCCAGCCATTTGCGCAGAGTCAGGGTTTCTGAAAAGAAAGCAAAACCAATTAATGCACCCATCAGCGGTGTGGTGGCATTGAGGATCGCTGAGTAACCGGCGGGAAGCCATTGCGCTGCCAGACAATACATAAAGAAAGGAATGCCGGAGTTAATCACGCCCAGTAATAATATTGATTTAAGTTTTCCGTCAAACCGGAGTGCCCGGCGCATGACCAGCAGGATCACGGCCAGACCGGCACAGCCGAAAAACACGCGCAGAAATGCCGTATTGACGGCACCTAACTGCGGTGCTGCCACCCGCATAAAAAGAAAACTGGCGCCCCAGATTGCCGCCAACAGTGTGAGTCTCAGATAGTCCGCCGCCCGCATGGGGGTCTCCTTGTTTTATGATGATTACGCGCCTGTGCTCAGGCGGGATAGGCCCGCAGGGATCCGGGATACCCAACTGCACAATAATACACTTTGCATAAATACAGCAGATAAATCATCATCACGAATATTTCTTCTTGTGATAATCATTCTCAATCAATATTATTTACCTCCAAATGATGCCCTATTGACCCCCACTTATTCTCACAGGAATTATGACATGCGTATTCGTTCGTTTTGGCTGCTCACGCCCTGCCTGACTGTTCTCACGCCGCCTCCGCTTCTGGCGGCACAATCACCGGATGCTGATGAGCCGATAGTGGTATCTGCCACGCGGGGTTACCGGACAGTTGCAGAAATGGCGCAAACCACCTGGGTTATTGATAATGCGGATATTGCCCAACAGGCGGAAGGCGGCAAAGAGCTGAAAGATATTTTAGCGCAGCTGATCCCGGGGATGAGTGTCAGCGGACAGGGGCGGACGAACTACGGCATGAATATGCGCGGGCGCTCAATGATTGTGATGGTGGATGGTGTCCGTCTGAATTCATCACGCAGTGACAGCCGCCAGCTTGATTCTATTGACCCGTTCAATATCAATCATATTGAAGTGATCTCCGGTGCAACCTCTCTGTATGGCGGCGGTAGCAGCGGCGGTCTGATCAATATCGTGACTAAAAAAGGGCAGGCGGAAAAGCAGGTTGAAGTACAGATTGGTGGCAAAAGTGGTTTTCATAATGGTTCTGATCATGATGAAAATGTGGCGGCAGCCGTCAGCGGCGGAAATGAGCAGGTGACCGGGCGGATGTCGGTTGCGTATCAGCGCTATGGCGGCTGGTATGACGGCAAAGGTAATGAAGTACTGATTGATAACACACAGACCGGACTTCAGTATTCTGATCGTCTGGATGTGATGGGCTCCGGGACACTGAATATTGATGAAAACCAGAAGCTGGAGCTGATGGCGCAATATTACAACAGTGAATCAGACGGTAAGCATGGGATTGATCTGGGCAAAGATTTCTCTGCCGTGCTCGGCAAAGGGTCGGCGCGTAACAGTGATAAGCTGGATTCTGACAGGATACCCGGCACCAAACGTCATCTGGTCAATCTGCAATACAGTAATCAGGATGTGCTCGGACAGGATCTGGTGGCACAGGTTTATTACCGCGATGAAACGCAGACCTTCTATCCTTTCCCGGCCCTCGGCGGTAAAAAACCGGATTATGTGGTGAGCAGCATCAGTGCATCGGAGCAGAAAACCGATTTCTACGGCAGCAAAATTACCTTTAACAGCAAGCCACTCGATAACCTGACACTGACTTACGGCGCAGATGCCGAGCATGAAAAATTCAGTGCCAATCAGAAGTTTTTCAATCTGGAAAAAGCAAAAGAAAGTAACGGACTGACGCTGGATTCGGCGTATAACACCGGGCGCTACCCGGGCTACACTACGACTAATATGGCGGCTTTCCTGCAAAGCAGTTATGACATTAATCCGTGGGTGACGCTGAGCGGCGGCATGCGTTATCAGTACACAAAAAATAAAGTGGATGATTTTGTCGGGTATCAGCAGCAGCAACTGATTGCGGAAGGAAAAGCGACGTCTGCGGATGCGATTCCGGGCGGAGAAACGGATTACAACAACTTGTTATTTAATGCAGGTGTGCTGGTGAATATCACCGATACACAGCAAACCTGGTTTAATTTCTCACAAGGCTTTGAAATTCCTGATATTGCTAAGTTTTATGGTACCGGCACGTATGGCAGTTCAGTTAACGGTCATTATCCGCTGCTCAATAGTGTGAATATTAATGATACACGGGTTAAAGGCATTAAAGTCAACTCATTTGAGCTGGGTTGGCGTTACACCGGTGACAGCCTGCAAAGCCAGTTAGCTGCCTATTATTCGCTGTCTGACAGCAGTTATGACATCAATAAGAAAGACATGACTATCTTTCTGAAAGATGACAAACGCCGGATTTATGGTGTGGAAGGTGCGGTGGATTATTTTATTGCTGATACTGACTGGCGGGTGGGCTCAAACTTTAATTTGATCAAATCTGAGACAAAGTCGGGTGAACAATGGCAGAAATGGAGTGTAAAATTCGCCAGCCCGTCAAAAGTAACTGCCTATGTCGGATGGGAGCCGGATGACTGGACATTGCGTCTGCAAAGCCAGCAGTCATTCAACCTGACGGATGCGGACGGACAAAAACTGGATGGGTATAACACCGTTGATTTCCTTGGCAGTTATCTGTTACCGGTTGGTAAAGTCAGCTTTGCTGTCGAAAACCTGCTGGATAAAGATTACACCACGGTCTGGGGACAGCGCGCACCTATCCTCTACAGCCCGGCATACGGCGCACCGGAGCTTTACAGCTACAAAGGGCGCGGCCGGACATTTGCACTTAATTATCAGGTAACATTCTGAGATCCTTTCTATGCGTATATTGTTGTTGGTTGTAACCCTGGTCCTGAGCGTGGCAGCACAGGCTCAGACCCGGATCATTACTGATTTGCAGGGCCGCCCGGTTGCCGTGAATACCCCGGTAAAACGACTGTTTCTGGCGGATGCCCGCGATATTCTGGCGGTGGATATTGCTGCCGGAAAGAATCACCTTTCCTCTCTCAGCGGATGGAGTGATACGCTGGCACACTATGCGCCTGATCTGGAAGCGGCGTATCTGGATGTGGTGCCGGAGCTGGCGCGTTTGCCGGTTCTGCCTAAGAGTAAAGACGGTACGTTTGTGGTGGAAAATCTGCTGGCACTGTCGCCGGATGCCGTGCTGATGCATAAATCGTCTTACGGACTGATGAAAAGCTCAAATCTGCTGCCGCAACTGGAAGCTGCCGGGATCCCTGTGATTTTTATTGATTTTCGCAGTGATATGACAGAAAACACACCGAAGAGTATTCAGATCCTCGGGGAGCTATTTGACACACAGGACCGGGCTGACGCATTCACTGAATATTATCAGCTGAAACTGGCGGCATTGCGCAAACGGCTGCCGGAGCAGACCGCTTCTGTACTGATTGAAAGCAATGCCGGATTATTCGGTAATGAGTGCTGCAAGCTGTACGGGCGCACTGGTTTTGGTGAGTTAGCGGCACTGGCGGGCGGAAACAATCTGGTCAGTGAATCAATACCGGCAAACGGCGCGGAAAGTAACACAGAGAATATCCTGCATCTCAATCCGCAGTTTTATGTGCTGACGGGTGCCGACTGGAAGCAATATAACCGGCGTTCAGAGGCGGTAAGCCTTGGTTACGGTGTACCGCCTGAACCGGCGCGGAAAGAGATGAACGCGCTGATGAACCGGCAGGGGCTTGCGTCACTGGAAGCGGTAAAATCACACAGAGTGATGGCGATTTACCATAACTTTTATAACAGCCCGCTGAATATTTTTGCCGCAGAGGCACTTGGGGCATTTTTCCACCCTCAGGCATTCAGTGACTTGAATCCGCAGGCGGAAATTATCTCATTTCACCAGCGGTTTACGGCAATCAGTGGCGCCGGGACGTTTTGGGTGACGGCGCAGTAATCTGTTCCTTCATTAAGGTATATTATGAATAAGGGCAGCATCCCCGGTTGCCCTTATTTTTTGGTTCATTTTCTCTCACCGGTTAAAATTTCTGCGATTCAGTCCCCTGATTTGATCTTCCTCCCAATCTCATTATTCAACAGCTATGTAAATGTGATGTAAAACTCATTTTTGTAAGAATAAATCTGAGTCAGAGCACATATTCCGGCATAAAAATAAAAACAAAAAAAATCACTGAAAAAAATAACATAATGAATTTATTGCATTATATTTTGCTTTAAACGATAAAGCGCTATTTCAGGTAAACGAGACGACACTCACATTTTTAAAACGGGAATGTGATCCGTATCGCTACTTATTTACACATATTTAGTCCATCTTTAAAAATAAGAAAATTCACATCAGGAGCGCGGTTTTGGAGATTTATTTCGACAGTGAGCTGTTATCCCTGAATCAGCATTTTGCCTCTCCGGAGGAGGGAATACGTTACGCCGGAGGGTTGCTATACCAGGCCGGAGCCTGTAACCATGATTATATCGAGGAGATGATCCGCGTTTATCATGAATTTGGTCCGGTTATTGTTCTGGATACCGGTGTGGCGATGCCACATGCAAGACCGGAAAAAGGCGCGTTAAAAACTGCATTTTCTGTTGTGGTAACCGGAACGCCACTGGTGTTTCATCATGAAGAATTTGATCCGGTAAACGTTATTATTGCGATTACCGCAACGGACCCGGATACCCATATTCATCTGATTCAGACAGTGGCCTACCTTATTGAGAATAATATTACTGAATTTGTAAAAGAAAATAATAAAGAACAGATTTTACACTTTATCCGGGCGTCGATAGAGAGGACAGCATGATTAAAATAAGAACCGTATGCGGCAATGGTATAGGCAGTTCGTTAATGGCGGCTAATAATGTAAAAAAAATTTGTGAGGAGATGGGGATTAAAGCCGATGTCGCATCAGTTGATTTTGCTAATGCGGTTGGTGAAAGAGCAGATTTATACGTCACGATTAAAGAACTGGCTTCGCAATTCCCTGCACACTGTCAGGTTGCCGTGATCCGTAGTTATGTTCATAAAGCAAAAATTGCTGAAGATATTAAAGAGGCTTTACTTAAACTGAGTCAGTCCTGATATTCACTTATTCCTTCAAACTGTAGATTTATTGGCGGTGCTCCGTCTGCCGCCTGTCTGCATTCTGAATGACGTCGGGTATAGTTCATTTCTTTTACAGGAATTAAAATATGACTTATATTCTCTCATTTCTGACTGAGATATTCAGTCAACCTGCTTTTCTCATGGGTATTATTTCCCTGGTGGGATTGCTGGCATTACGATCACCGGTTAATAAATTATTAACCGGTACATTAAAACCTATTCTCGGTTATTTAATGTTGAGTGCAGGTGCCGGTGTTATTGTGGCAAACCTGAACCCGCTCGGTGGTATTATTGAAGCCGGATTTAATATCCGTGGTGTTATTCCGAATAATGAAGCCATTGTTTCTGTTGCCCAGAAAGTACTGGGTGTGGAAACCATGAGTATTTTATTACTCGGCTTTATTTTTAACCTCGCAATTGCACGACTGACCAAATATAAATATATCTTTTTAACCGGACATCACTCTTTCTTTTTAGCTTGTTTATTTTCTGCAGTATTACAGGCGGCGAGTTTTAAAGGTTGGGAAATGGTGCTTATCGGCGGTTTCCTGCTGGGTTCATGGTCTGCTATCTCTCCGGCTATCGGGCAGCGTTATACCAAACGCGTGACAGAAGACGGCGGGATTGCCATGGGACACTTCGGGTCGCTCGGCTATTACCTGTCGGCGTGGATTGCGGGCAAAGTCGGTAAAGCGGAAGACTCATTTGCCGATACTGAAATCTCAGAAAAATGGGGCTTCCTGCGTGATACCACAGTCACTACCGGTATTGTTATGGTTGTTATCTATCTGGTGTGCAGCATTGTGGCAGGTTCCGGTTATATCAGCACTATCACTGAACAAAATATGGTTATCTTCTCCATTATTACCGGTCTGCAATTTGCGGTCGGGGTGGCGATTGTCTACAGCGGTGTCCGCTTAATTTTGGGTGATTTGGTGCCTGCATTCCAGGGGATCAGCCAGAAGCTTATCCCGAATTCTATTCCGGCAGTTGACTGCGCGGTCTTCTTTACTTTCAGCCCGACAGCGGTGGTTATTGGTTTTATCAGCTCCTTTATCGGCGGGTTGGTGGGTATGCTGATGCTCGGTGGTCTGGGTATGGCACTGATTATCCCGGGCATGGTGCCGCATTTCTTCTGTGGTGGTACATCCGGTGTTTTCGCTGACAAACTGGGCGGGAAAAAGGGGTGTATTATTGCATCCTTCATCGGCGGTATTTTCCTGGCATTTTTACCGGCGATGTTATTACCGGCACTGGGTAATCTCGGTTTTGAAAATAGTACATTCGCAGACTTTGACTTCGCGGTTTGGGGTATTGTTATCGGAGAAGCATTTACTCACTTCGGACAAATTGCGATTTACCTGATTTGCTTTGTCTTATTGCTGGCATTATTAATCCCGTTTGCCTTTAAATCAGTCAAAGTGGTTGGTGATACCCTCAGTTATGACGAATTAATTGAAAAAGACCGTGCACATAAATAAATACTATACCCAACGCTATTCAAGATGCAGGCAGGCGGCAAGGGAAAACAGACGGGGAGCATACATCAGTATGTGACCCGACTGGCATCGTTCCGCCAACGAACCTGTGGTTTGAATGAATAAGTGTATATGCTGACGAAATGTTTTAAGGAGTTGTCATGGCAGTAATTTCTGTCGGTTTATCCTGCTTCGACCAGTTCTTTTTTCTTAACCGCTGGCCGGAAGAGAATACTAAAAATTTCTCCGGGGATTTTATTGAAAGCGGAGGCGGCCCGTGTGCAAATGCCGCCTGGTTATTAGGGCTGTGGGGTGAAGACATCTATTATACCGGACACCTTAATAACGACATTTATGGTCAGAAAATTATTAATGAGTTTCATGATGTTGGTGTGAATACAGATTATGTCATTTTTAATGATGAAATGATCACTCCGCTTGCATCAGTATTAGTAAATCAATTAAATGGCTCACGAACAATTATCACGCGGAAATTACCATTACCACCCCGCATGACATTTGAAGAAAAGCATAAAATTGATGAATTAATTAATAAACTGACACAAAAGGATAAAGGAGAAGTGACCACAATATTAATTGATGGTCATGAACCGGAGTTAAGTGAATATATTATTCAGCGATTACCCGATGCCCGCGTCGTAATGGATGCGGGGTCACTGAGAGAAAGTAATTTAAATCTGGCTAAATATACCGATTATCTGGTCGCCAGTGAAAATTTTTCCCGTGATCTGATTGAAATTGATAAATTTACAACTGACAGTCAGTTAAAGTCAGCATTAACAGAGTTGAATAAGCTCGCACGCGGGCAGGCGTTTATTACGCTGGGGGAGAAAGGATGCGCTTATTTACAGAACGGAATGCTGACAATATCACCGGCATTTGTCTGTAATGCCATTGATACAACCGGTGCAGGTGATATTTTCCACGGCGCCTTTACGTATGGCGTTCATTATAACTGGCATATAGAAAATATTATTTTGTTTGCCAGTTTATCTGCCGCTATTTCTATTGAGAAAAAAGGGGTGCGCGAATCAATGCCTGATTTGGCTGATGTTCATAATGCTGTTAATAAATATGAAAGAAACCTGAAAAATTATTTTGATTGATTTCTGAGTTATATACCCAATGTCATACGGGTATACGCCAACAAGGGGAATACCAATGCTAGTTTCGATGCAGAATATGCTCAATCGTGCCTTCGCACATCAGTATGCCGTCGGTCAGTTTAATATTAATAATATGGAGTGGACGGGGGCGGTATTAAGCGTCGCTCAGGCATTGCGTTCACCGGTTATTTTAGGCGTCTCCGGCGGGACGATAAAACACATGCTCGGGCTGAAATGTATTCACGATATTGTTATTAATGCGATGGATTACCTGGAAATTGATGTCCCGGTTGCGCTGCATCTGGATCACGGCCAGTCTTATGAAGCCTGTGAAGCGGCAATTAATGCGGGGTTCAGCTCTGTGATGTTTGACGGCTCTCATATGCCATTTGCTGAAAACCTGGCAATAACCAAACGTCTGGTAACCTATGCCCACCGCCGTGGTGTTTCTGTTGAAGCTGAGCTGGGAACCATTGCAGGCAGTGAGGACGGTATTATTAATTCCCATGTGATTTACGCCGATCCGCAGGAGTGTCAGACGCTGGTGGAAGAAACTGGTGTAGATTGCCTGGCCGCCGCACTCGGTTCTACTCACGGGCTGTATAAAGGTAAGGCGAAACTGGGCTTTGCTGAAATGCAGCACATCGCACAATTGGTGAGTGTTCCGCTGGTATTGCACGGCGGTACAGGAATTTGTGATGAGGATATGAAGAGAGCTATTTCACTGGGCACGGCAAAAATCAATGTGAATACTGAAAATATGTATGCCTGGTGCCTGGCCGTAAAAGAGCAGTTCGACCAGCAAGGCGCACATGATATTAATGATCCGCGCAAAGTGATTATGAAAGGATTAAAACCGGTTGCAGAGAGAGTGGAAGAGCGGATGCGTCTGTTCGGCTCTGCGGGTCAGGCAATTTAACCTGTTGTTTATTCTTATAATGACCGCCATTCAGGCGGTCATCGGAGACTGAGTCAGGTAATTTTTTGCGTTTTCAATAATTGCCTGAGAGATGCGTTGTAATGTGGCGGACTCCGGCTGATAGCGATGCCAGTAAAGTTGTTTCTGCTGAACCAGTTCCGGTACAAGATTAACCATCCTGCCTGATTCAAGCTCATGTTTAATCTGATGTTCTGCAATCATACAGCAGGCTGAATTTTGTAATATCAGCTGAATATAAGCTTCTGATGAAGGCACTATGTGGCTGTTCAGGCTGCCGGGGGTTAACCGGAAGTATTCCTGAAGAAAAATATGGTGCATATCAGATGAATGGTTGAATGAGATGACAGGTGCACGCAGCAATGCCTCTTTGGTAACCCCGTTTTTAAAATGTTTCTCTGCAAATGCCGGGCTTGAAACAAAGATATAATCCATCGCGCCCAGATAATCACAGGTTCCGCCGACCGCAGGCAGCGGCTGCATACTGATTGCCCCGACGGCTTCACCTTTCAGCAGATAGTCGAGTGTGCGGCTTTCATCATCCACTTTAATATCCAGGCGGATTGCCCGGTCATCCAGAATCGGTTTTATTGCGCCGAGAAACCAGGTTGCCAGTGAATCGGCGTTAATAGAAATAGGGATGGTCACCACATGGTTGCCGCTTTCATTATCAAACGCATCATGCTCAATTAAATCAACATGATATAAAAGTCCGAGTAATTTTTGCCCCAATTCTGTCGGTTTTGGCGGTACTGTCCGTGTCAGGAGCAGAGAGCCGACCTGGTTTTCCAGTTGTTTCACGCGCTGAGAGACTGCTGACTGGGTAATAAACAGTTTTGCCGATGCTTTTTCAAATCCCTGCTCTTTGATAATAAGATCAAGCAATCTCAGTGATTTATAATCTACATTCTTCATGGCGGCTCAGCGGTGGTGGCGAAAAGTAGCGCTATTCTACACGAAAAGGCAGGCAGGAGGAAAACGCCGGCACAGAGTACAGCCGGCGCATAACGGAATATCAGTCAATAGTCATGATAATAGATATCATACCACTGAATGCCCCCGGGGCGACGGTTCCGGTTGTTTCCAGTGTACTTTTCAGCTCGGCATTTGTCGGGTAATCACTTTGGACAAACATCTGAACGCCTCCCTGTGATGCGTTCAGCGGGTAGTTATTCAGTGTCAGCCGGCTATACAGATTTTGTTTGAGTTTCAGACGACTTTCTGTGTCAGAAATGGAATACACCCGGACAATCGTATCTTTACTGCATTTTACGGTCAGGTATTGCGAGGCGACATTGCCATTAATCATATCGTCCTGAATACGGCCATGATCTAAAAAAATGTTCGGGTTACCGACATCAAAACTGCATATTCCGCCGGGTGGCGGGGATACACCACAAATAGCACCGGGAAACATATAGCCTCCGCCCTCCTTTGATTTAGCTGTCAGGAAAAGGGTGACACACTCGTTACGGATAGTATCCCCTTTATGATTTGTCTCCCCCGTGTAAGGTAATCCGCCAAAGCAGTTATTATAAATATAGTCATAGACATCACGCGCATCCGGCAGAATAGCTAAGTTTCCCTGACAGCGACTGTTAAAATTACTGTCGTTACGTGATGTGACACCACCTTTGTTGGCATTAGTGTGGCGGTGATTAATATTCGCATAGCAGGATTTAGTCAGTCCGGCAGTAATACAGGGATTCAGAGTGCCACGTGGTGGCGGAGTCCAGGCCGCAATGGTGTAGTCATAAACAATTGCGGACCCGTCTTTGGTTGAGCTCGTAATATAGCTGTAAATTTCTGCCTGTGCGGTGGAAAGAGTGAATAAAAAGAGCGTAGTCAGTACACTCAGATAACGGATAATATTTTTCATACCGGCCTCAGAAGTAGTCGATAGTCAGAAAGGCGGTGGAGTTAAATGCACCATACTTAATTGTTTTATCTGCCAGTGCTTTAGGCACGACTTTTAAAAAAGCGATAAACCGGATTTTATTTTCACCGTTGC
Source organism: Morganella psychrotolerans (assembly GCF_965118875.1). GTDB lineage: Bacteria > Pseudomonadota > Gammaproteobacteria > Enterobacterales > Enterobacteriaceae > Morganella > Morganella psychrotolerans_C. Next base: position 183,020 of record NZ_CBCPJD010000004.1, on the reverse strand, counting down.
CGGCAATATTAATGGCATTGGAGAACTGATTCAGCGGGATAATGGATGCAGCTTCTGTTTTGATGCCGATAGCAAAGCCCCCGGCATTACTGGAAGCATCAAGTGCAAGATATTCTTTCAGCTCTGCAGAGGCCGCACCGGTAAATTTAATCTTAAAACGGTTCAGGTCACTGATATTACACTCAGATAAAACCAGCGAAAATGACTTGCTGACTTCTGTTCCGTCATAAAGATCCGGTAATGAAACGTCACTGAAATCAACCAGTAATTCTTTATTTTCAGGTAATAAGGTACAGGGGTCATTATATAACTCACCTGTTACCCGCAGATTATCCGCCGCATTAGCGGCAGGGATAAAGCCGGCTGAGAAAGAGAGTGTGGCACCGAATATCAACGCACAGAGAGCAGACGGACGAAATATCATCAAAAATACTCCATAGTCACAGTACCGGTCCCGCTGAAGTGACCAGGCGACAACTCCCCGTTCGGATTCTTTGTCAATACCATCGTCAGTGTCAGATGACGACTGTTAACCAGTTGCGCTTTACCTAAATCCAGCTTTGTTCCCGCCAGCTCGATATTGAATGCCAGATTGCTCAGGTTGGTTTTAATCAGCTTATTATTGAACTGGGCACGCGGGCCATCCACGGTCAGATAGTATTTGAAATCAGTGCCTTCCTGCTCACAGACAAAGGGGATATCCACATCCCTGCGGGTATCTGCTTTTTCCAGCGATTTTATCTGTACACGCTGAAAATCAACCAGAATCTCTTCATTATTATTGACCTTGCAGGGCGGCGGTGGCACCAATTTTCCGGTGATAATGATGTCGGCAGAACTGTGAGCTGCACCCGCGTATACCGGTACGGTTATACATGCCAGGAGCAGAGCAGCGGAAAATAGTTTCATCACAGCGCCTTATTCGTATTCAATATGGATAGTTGCATTTGCACTGAAATTTCCGGACGGCAATTTGGCACCGGGCTTTTTGGCCAGTACCACTCTTATTTCCGGCTGAGACGGATACTGAACATTTATTTTTTCATTCAGCGGAAGAAGGTTGTTATCGGCCTGAAATTTAACAGCCAGATCAGTTGCACTGGTGGACAGATAGCGCTTGTCGACTGTAGAGGCTGAGCCGCTGATATACATTTTTATTCCGCGGGCCCGGTTATCCTGACACTCTATCCGGTAATCCAGCTTTTCACTGTAATTATCATGATCAATGCGTGTGGTAATAACATCTTTAAAATCCACCAGAATATTTTTACCCTGATTGACTTTGCAGGGGGCGGAATAAATTTCCCCCCTGACATAAACATCAAGATAGGTATAGGACGCGCCGGATACCGTCAGAGGCAGACACAAAAGTGCTGCACATCCTGTGCGGGTTAAAAATGACTGGCTCACCGGCGTTTCTCCTTTTATTTCCGGGCGGATTATTTATTGTCTGCCTGTACGGTACAGGTACTTCCGTTACAGCTGAATTTCAGCGGCTTGGTATCACCATAATCATTAACGTAGTAAGCCGTTGGGGCATTCCCTAAAGCCGGAGCACTGAAGGTTGCGGAGGATTTCGGGGCCACCATGATCGGGTCGAATTTCACTTCTTTTCCGCCGCTGGCTTCCATGCGTGTGACTGAAAGATGGAAATTAGTTGTATTATCAATGGTATATTGCCCGCCATTTTGTGTCATACGGATCCCCTGCGCACCGTCAATAATCTCCATTCTGTCCTGTACCTGAATGGCTTTCGGGCGGTAGAACAGTTTGATTTTGGTCTGAAGCGCAATTTGCAGTACATTGCTTTTTTCAACCGCCGGCGGGATTTCACGGACATTCAGATAAAATACAGACTCACGATCTGCCGGTAATGATGTGGCTTCCGGTGATAACTGAACTTTTATCTGACTTTTGCTGTTCGCTTCTATCCGCTGAACCGGCGGGGTGACAAAGATAGGGGATGTAATTTTCTGACCGGCGCTGTTTTCAATCCAGGATTGTGCCAGATACGGTTTACTGAGGTGTTCATTTGTCACTGTCAGCGGCACAGATTTATCACCTTCATTATAAATTACACGGGTTCTGTCCAGTGCGATTGCCGCATTGGCCGCCAGTGGTGTTAATGCCAGGGTCGTCAGTGCAGCACAGAATAATATTGTTACTTTTTGCATGTCTCGTTCCTTACGGAGTCATCTATCAATTCAGGTATATACATGTCTGTGCCGCTTTATTTTTTCAGGCAGGGCAACAGCATATTAAATTTAAAATTATCATCCAGTGTTGCCGGGATGTGGATTGAACATTGTGTCTGTCCGCTCCAGGCGACATTCAGATTTTGGTCCGGCTGGATCCCTGTCAGGTAAGCTGCGCCATTATCTGCAATAATTCCGATTTCCACATTTTTGTCATTCAGAACGGATGCACCGAATGGCGGATGAGAATTATCACTCATGGCAATAATACTCATAATTTTATAGCCTTCGACAATATTAAATTTACGGTAGCCGATAGCGCCGGATGTCATTGTTGCGGCCTGGACTGATGTCAGTGCTTCGGCATTATCCGGTAAATCATCCAGATCCAGGGATAACTGACTGCGTGAATAGGCCGTCGCTGTCGGGATAACTGCTTTTCCGAAATGGTTTGAATGTACTGATTTCCCGGTACCGCGCACAGATATACCGGCAGCACCATTGGTATCGATAAGAATACGCGGTGCCATTGTATTTCCGCTACGGTGGAATGCCGCACCTTCTTTTGTCAGAGTCATACCGCCGCGGGACTGACCAGATAATGTCACAATATCATCCCGGACATAAGTACCGCTCAGTGAAAGGTAGTTATTTCCCCCTTCATTGCTGTAAAAACCGGCGACATTAATATTATTATCGCCTTCCCCGACAGAAAGGGAGTAGCTGCTGGCATTATCAATATCTGTGTAATAGTTAATATTGTTACTGTGTGCTTTCTTATTATAGCTGCCGCTGTAACTAACCATACCTTTGTGGTCGTCAAGTGGCACGGATAAGCTGGCATAAATACCATTATCTTTTGATGTGTCAGATTCAGTTCTGTATGCCGACATACTGACACTAAGATTGCGTTTATCTGCCCAGTCAAAGCTGCGTGACAATGTCATGCTGTAGTTATTGATGCTTGGCTTATTCCAGAATGTCTGATGGCTGTAGTTCAGATAGACGTTCATGCGCAGAGACGGAAATACCTTATTAAAGATGATGTTATACATCTCTTTGCTGCTTTCGGTATTACTGCCGCGATAGCGCTGGTCGACAAACTGATTCATTGTCATGTAATCCCGCTCGGAGAAGCGATAACCGGCGAAGGTCAGCTGACTGTTGATGGCATCAAATTCTTTTGAATAGGTAACACTGTAAGATGCGCCGCTCTTATTTTGTTTATCTGCAAGATTATCCAACTGCGCCCGGGAATAGGATACTTTCACGGAGAATACTCCGAATGGTGCGATATCGCGCCCGACCCCGACAGAGACGTTCTGGTAATCAGCGGCTGCCAGCGCACCACCGAATAACGTGGTGTTATTGTTCATCCCCCAGGAGAAACTGCCCACACCAAAATCGGGACCTTCCGTTTTGTGGTTATCTGCCATCGGTTTTCCGGCGGCCAGTTTAAACAGGAATTGGCCCGGGCGCGTTAATGTCGCCAGGCGGGAAGTTTCAATAGTGAAATGCTGCTCACTGCCATCTTGTTCTTTAATAGTGACATTCAGAATACCATCACCGATATAGTTCATATCACGGATACGGAACGGACCTCTGCTGACCTGCTCCTGATACACGATACGCTCGCCCTGGCGGATAATAACGGTCGCATTGGTGCGTGCAACCCCGGCCACTTCCGGCGCATAACCCCGTAAAAGTGGCGGAAACATATTTTCATCTGTCTCCAGGCTCAGACCGAGGTAGCGGAAGCTTTCAAACAGTTCGGAGGTCAGATATTGCTCACCCATCATCAGGCGGGCACTGATTGAACGCAGTGCGCGATAGCCGTATACCTGGTTCCACTGCCAGCGTTTTGTACTGTCAGGCTGGTCGCCTCCGGTTCCCTGCCATTCAGCACGGACCCGCCAGGCGCCGAGGTTTACTCCGACATCACCATAACCGACGACCTCTTTCTTATCGTTTTTTCCGTTATCCTGATCTTTTTGGAATTTGCTGTAGGTCGCGGTGGCATTATAGTCAAAAATAAAGCCGGCAATACCGTCATCCCAGCGGGCAGGCGGATCCCAGGATGGATCGTTGTACTCCATATACGCTTGGGGAATATTAATGTTCAGCTTATTACCGGGAATATCACCGGTTGCCTGCATCTCAGGAATAGTGCGTATATCCAGACACTGTAAGTTATCCTGAGTCAGCCAGTTTGCTTTATTTTTCCATTCTTCTTTAAGGTCAAGCTGTTTGAATAATTCAGGTGTAATACAAGGATGGGTTATTTCCTGATCATCTTCAGGAGTGTAGAAAAGGATATTTTCTTCACTATCAATAATATTATTATTTAGTTTTATAGCTAAAAGATAAGTACCGGGCATAACATAGTGAGCACGGCTAAATTTGGAGAAGTCTATTTCCTGGCTATCTGCATCAAGAAAAGAGGTATTGAAATTAACCGCCTCTTCTGCAAATGCATTGCCTATCTGGAGGGATACAATGATCGAAGCGGCGAGTATTTTTATTGTTGTTGCGAGCTTCATAAATAACGCCGACCACCATTGATTTATTCATTAATGCAGTGGCGGAAGCAGTCCGTGCATACCACTGCATATATTCAATCTTTAATCAGTAACGATCCTGTTATTGATAGAAAATCTGGAAGTTAACCGGGGTATCGAAACGACCTGTTGTTGCCTGTTCACCGGCAACAGCAGACTGATTACCTTTCACGTAGGCTGCAAAGTTCAGTGGCGTGATCTGATCTTTACCACCGTTCAGGGTGTATTTTTCAGCCGGGAAACGTGAACCCAGTTCAATTGCTCTACCACCGCTGTCAGTCAGTGCGATACCGGCATTTTGAATAGAACCCAGACCAACATATTTAGAGGTTGCGGTACCATCTGTCAGTTCGATAGTGGGTGCAGTAAATTGAATCTGAGCTGTTTTGTATGTTGTGGTATCACAGTTTTTCAGTTCAATATTGAAGTTTTTGCTATCAGTACGGTAAGTACCAGTAGTTAATTCATTACGGCTGATTTCACCGAAATCAACTGTCTGGTCCAGGAATTTACTATCAATAGAGCATGGTACGTTATTAATGTAACCTTTGAAATGAACGGTACCAAGACCACTTTTTACTTCTGGAACAGCATCTTCAGCTTGAGCGTAGCCGATAGTAAATAATGATCCCAGGACAACTGAGAGTAATACTTTCTGAAGTTTCATGTTATTTCCTTTATCAGGGATATTTGTCAGTGTTAAAAGTAATGTCTTATTTTTGATAACAAGGGTAATGAAATAGATAACGCCACGACATATAATAATATCGTGTATATTTAATTCGGGTAATTAAGGGCTGTACACTCTAAATACTTGCTCATATTATGTTGTTTGTTTTATAGCGTGTCAATTTAGTGGTGAGTACTGCTATTTTTTATATTACATTAACATTCAACGTTAAGTTTCAGGATGTGTATCGCAGGTAGAATTATATCTCTGACATGAACACAATTAGTTCACGAAATGCATTTATGATGAAGATGTAAATATCGGGTTGTTTTGTGACTGGGTTATATATATATCACTAAAATTAAAATTTCTGGTGTTTTAGTATGCCTGGTTAGCATGAAAGTGAAATTTTAACCTGAATCATCCATCATTAAATGCACATTTTTGGTTATCATTACTATTTACGTAACCCATTTGATTATAATCATGTAGTGAAGTGATTAGTTTTTGTGCTTAGGTATATGCCTGTAATCGGTTATTTAAGGTAACAGGATCTATTATCAATTACATCATGAAGGTTTATTTACTATTTTTATTTTGTGGGACTGCTCACAATCTCATTGACGGTAGCAATATCGTACCAATATAGTTGTTGCGCAAAAATATTACATGGATAAGAGTTAAATTATTTTTACTTATTTACAGTGGCACAGAGTATATCGATTAACTCAAAAATGGACGGGTGATTGCATGTTATTGTATGTAGACCGGTATATTTTTTTTATTTGTGCGCAGGCTCTTTTCCCCCTGAAAAGTCATCTATACCTTTTCATAACATAAAACAAACAAACGGTCGCGTTTATTTAATATAAGCAACGTGTTCTCTGCCGGTACCCGGATAGGATAAAAAATAGTCTGAAATGTTACCCCGTAATGAGCTATGCCACTTACGTAACCTCCCTTTGTCTGGTTTTTGGGTATATAACGGAGAGAATACTCAATAGTGTGAGCTACATCTATATTTACATCATAGCGTGATCTATATCTGATTTATTTATCCTATCGTTATCTGACCTGTCTTTCAGTAAACAGTTTAATATTCTGACCTAACGTTGGTAATAAGGTGTAACTGAGCGTTGTGGCTGGGGACTGCTGAATAAATTCAGGGATAAAGTTCTATTTTCGTGATTATATAAAATTATCAATAATGTGATTTTATGGAGGAATAATTAAAAAAACAGGGGCGGGCTCACATTATGGATTTATTTGACGATTTTTATGATTATTTGAATAAAAACAAACATCACTTATCGAATAATATTTTTCACAAAAAGATATCAAATCTCATCTGATTGAAAAGTAACATTATTTTTATTAATTATTATCCCGAAATAAGTGAAAGAAGCAGGGTTAATCAATAAATATTAATTTATTTATTTTCATCATTCCTAAAAGGCATGGAAGAGGAGTTTTCGGAATATTGTCAGGAAAACAGTCTCACAGGTAGTATGAATAAGGAAGGGGTACGTTTTTATATAAATACACACGAGTAATTCTCAATAACAATTCCTATAAAGGTAACACTATGGATATATTAAAAGATAGTAAGTTGCTTTTGGTCAGCTTATTTATCATTCTCCTCGCGGAAGCAATAGGGCAAATTAAGATCAGTTTGGTGATGATTTTCCCGATGCTTTATTCGATGCTGATGGGTGGTATTATCAGTTTTCCGAAATTCAAAATCCTCAATGAAAAGAACATGGCCCGTGCTGCCTCCATTATGAGTGTGGCGTTGGTTATCCTGATTGCCAAACTGAGTACATCTGTCGGGGCGTCCTGGGAAAAAATCATTCAGGCGGGTGGTGCGCTGGTTTTACAGGAAGTCGGCCACTTTATCGGTACCATTCTGATGGGTCTGCCGCTGGCTATTATGTTAGGTATGGGACGTGAAGCGGTTGGTGCGACGTATTCTGTCGGCCGGGAACCTAATATTGCCATTATCGAAGCCAAATACGGATTAAGTTCACCGGAAGGCCGTGGTGTGATGGCGATGTATATCTGCGGTACGTTATACGGTGCCGTCTGGATGGGTATTCTCGCGAGTGTGATTGCCGGTCTTGATATTATGAGCCCGCTTGCTCTGGCGATGGGCGCCGGTGTGGGAAGTGGTTCAATGCTGGCGGCGGCTGTTGCACCTCTGCTGGAACTTTATCCTGATCAGGCTGCTGATATTCAGGCATTCTCATCTTCTGCAAACCTGATGTCCTCTGTATTAGGTCTGTACATCTATATCTTCTTCTCCTTACCGTTTGCGTCTTACCTGTACAACAAATTTAAAGGAAAACGTGCTACGGCGACTGCGGATACTAATAAGGATAATTAATCATGAAAAAGATGACAGAAATTGCCGTAATCCTGGTTTTGGTTGTGTTGTTTACCGCGCTCGGTGATGCCGTCGGCGGCTCTATGTACGGGCGTGGTGAGTTCGGGCAGGTGTTCAGTGATACCTTGCTGGCGATGAGCCTGTTGGGCGGGATGTCCTTTGTGGCTTACCTGATCGCAATGATCCCGCCGTTAGGCAAACTGCCGGTTATCTTCTGGGTTTCCCTGATTGCTGCCGGTCTGTGTTCACCGCTGTTCCCGTACGACAAAGAAATGATCGCGATGACAGGTAAAGTTTCCATTGCGGTTATCAGTACGACAGTACTGGCCTTTGCCGGTCTTTCACTGGGCAAAGATATTGATAAGTTCAAAGCTATCTCCTGGCGCATCATCCCGGTATCGCTGGCAGTGTTCTCCGGGACATTCTTATTTGCTGCACTTATCGGTCAATTGACGCTCACATGGAGCGGTGTTATTTAATCAGGCGGAGTATTCAGCATGACAATGACTAAAGACCAACTGAAAGCGAAAGTCTGTGAGGCAATTGCTGCCCGCAAGAGTGACATTAAGAAACTGGCAGAGAATATCTGGGCGGAGCCTGAACTCGGTTATAAAGAGACCAAAACGGCGAAGAAAGTTGAAGCTGCATTTGATTCTCTGGGCGTAAGCTACCGTAATCAGCTGGCTCTCACCGGGGTTAAAGCCCGTCTTAAAGGCGGAAAAGGCAGTAAGCGAAGTGTTGCGGTGATCGGTGAGCTGGATGCCATTATTTGTGCTGAACATCCTGATGCTGATGATCAGACCGGTGCGGCGCACTGTTGTGGTCATAATGCGCAGATAGCTAATATGATGGCCGTCACCATGGGATTGATTGATTCCGGGGCGATGGCGTATCTTGCGGGGGACGTTGTACCTTTCGCTGTTCCTGCGGAAGAGTATGTGGAACTTGCATATCGTAATAAACTGATTGAGCAGGGAAAAATCAGTTATATCGGTGGTAAGCCGGAGCTGATTTCTCTCGGCGAATTTGATGATGTGGATATGGCAATGCAAATCCACTTAACCAGCGTCAAATCTGAGCGTGCTAACGGGTTTATTGAAATCTCCACAACCACTAACGGGTTTGTCGGTAAGCTGATTAATTATAAAGGCAAACCGGCACACGCGGCGGCGGCTCCGCATCTGGGCATTAATGCCCTGAATGCGGCAATGATTGGTATCATGGGCGTCAATGCTCTGCGTGAAACCTTTCAGGAGAAAGATTACATCCGCTTCCACCCGATCATCACCCAGGGTGGTGATCTGGTGAATGTCACACCGAGTGATGTACGGATGGAAAGCTATGTCCGCGCATCAAACGTTCCGGCTATGATTGATGCCAACGAACGCATTACCCGTGCTCTGGTGGCTGGTGCGATGTCTGTTGGTGCGGAAGTGGAAGTGAAAGATTTACCGGGCTATCTGCCGCTGTATAACAACGCCATACTGAATGACCTGTTACAGCAGAATGCGGGCGAGTTGATTGGTGATGAAAATGTCTGGGTTGCCGAGCACATGACCGGCAGTACAGATACCGGGGATCTCTCCCACATCATGCCGGTCAGTCATCCGTGGATTGGCTCAATCCGCGGCGGTCTGCACGGGAAGGATTATGTGGTCTTTGATGATGATATGGCCTATATCCGCCCGGCTCAGATGATGGCAATGACCATTATTGATCTGCTGTTTGATGATGCTGCCGGTGCTGAAACACTGTTGGCAGAATACACGCCGCTGATGAAAAAAGATGAGTACCTCAAATTTATCGGTTCCTTTAAAAACTGATAATCCCCGTCAAGGCCCGGAAACGGGCCTTTTCTCTATGGTTTCCCGCTTTCTGTTGATTTTGTCCCGCTTTCAGACAGACGGAAAAGATTTATCCTGTTGTTGGTGATAAAATCACCATTGCATAAGAAAGATGCAGACAACACTCAGGGACAGAATGGCGATAATATCAGCACCTTTATTAATTTATCAGTCACAGCGACGCAGGGATGATTACCGTACGGATGATATGCGGTCTGGTGATCTGGATACTCTTGCGCTTCGTGACCAGTTGCGGCTTTGCGATGTTTCTGCTCAGGTAGATCCGTATACTATGCAAAAATCCGAAGCTGCTGCGGGTTGTCATCCTGCCTTTATGGGACTGAATTACAGGCCTCAGGTTTTTAACCTCGGCGCAAAAGTGTGCAGCCGGATCCTGTTTGATGAAATGCGGCAATTATCCTCTCAGTTTTCCTGGTCATGTGGTTACAGGGGAATTTTAAGTAAACTTATCTCCCATATGCAGCGTGCAAACGGTAAACCGTATCGTGATCGCGCGCTGGATTATTCGTTCCGTGACAATATACTGAATCGGGATGCACTGAATCCGGTGCTGGCCTCTGTCAGAAAAACACTGACGGCCCATATCGACTGGCAGGCAGGAAAATTGTGCAACAATGTGAATATTGAGAATAAATTTCGTGAAGGGCTGAATAAGACATTGTTACCGGCATACAGTCGCTGGCATGATTTAAAAAGAAAAACACCGGTTATTCTCAATGATACCTGGGCGACTGAGATTACCCTGGAATCGCTGAATATTAAGAATGGCCATTTTACCGCACTGCTCAGTTATCAGCTTCAGGGGCATTTCGGATTAAGCACCGGCGACATGCAACACTTTAATGGTAACAACCGGTTTTTCCGTCTCTGGTATGTATTGCAGCGCTATGAAAAATTCGGCTTTAAACCGTTTGTTATCAATATAAAAACAACGGCAGAAGTTACCGGAAAGCGCCCCGGCAGCATACAAATCAGTGATACTGAGGACAGCGTATAAAAATGGCATAAAAAAAGACCCGTAAAGGGTCTTTTTTGTACCTGCAAAAATATCTGTTATTTCAGCGGCATAATATATTCAATAGCACCGGATTTATTAGCAACCCAGTCATACAGGCGCTGACCGCGGGTATTGTCTTTATGGGTATGCCAGTAGAGGCGCCCGCACGGACGGGCGACCGCCTGTTGCTGAACAAATTCAATCAGTTGCTTACCGATATGCTGCCCGCGCACAGTCGGGTCCACATATAAATCTTCCAGGTAGCAGAACTCTTTTTCTGCCCAGCACGAACGGTGATACAGATAATGAACAAATCCCACCACTTTGCCGTCCATGCGGGCAATGGCGCAGTACATAGGTTCATTTTCATCAAAGAAACGTGACCAGGTGGTCAGTGTGACTTCTTCCTCAAAACTGACTTTATAAAATTCCTGATACGCCAGCCAGTGCGGCAACCAGCCCGCATAATCATTTTGTGTGGCAGGTGAAACAGTTACTTGTGCCAGCGCTGGTGCTGACGATGTCATTGTATTATTCATGGTTTTTCCCTCATCATTCTTAACGCGACAGCACCCGGTGTGTCGCAAAATTGTGAAAATAAGAAGAAAACGCGCTTTCCATGACGTGAAGAGTACGTGTTATTTTGGTTCTTTATAAGATACACTTTTTGTATTTTTAACAGATCCACTTTTCAGCAGATAATTTGGCAGGTGATGATGAAAAAATCCGGCGCAGCAGCGTTTCCTGAGTTACTTACCGGTCACGGAATAATCAAAGATCAGGTATATCATGCCCTGCGCGAGGCGATTCTCAGCGGACGTCTGCATGCCGGCAGTAAAGTACCGTCCGGGCGGGCGCTGGCGGAAATGATGGGAATTTCCCGTAACTCTGTTATTGCCGGATTTGAGCGTTTGCAGGATGAGGGCTATCTCATCACCAGGCGGGGCTCGGGAACCTTTGTCGCCGATAATCTGCCGGATCACCGTATCAGCCGGCCGGTTTCATCTCCGGCAGAGGATGCGGCGTCGGCGGTGATTGCAAATATCAGCCCGCTGGCGGATCAGCTGCTGTCCTTGCGGGCATCCTCCGGCGCGCCGTCAGATTCGTTATTTATGGTCGGCACCGGGTGTGTCGATCTTTTTCCTCATGATGTCTGGGGGCGGTTGTTGGGGCGGGTCTGGCGTCAGTCCCGTCACGCGTTGCATACACACAGTGATCCCCATGGTTACCTGCCGCTGCGCCGGGCAATTTGTCATTATGTTCGTGCTACCAGAGGATTGCAGTGCGATGAAGATCAGATTCTGATTGTGAGCGGCACACAGCAGGCGATTAATCTCACGGTTCAGACACTGTTACAGCCGGGAGATGAAGTCTGGCTGGATGATCCGGGATATGACGGTGCGCGCGGGGCGTTTGTGTCTCAGGGGCTGACAGTGCGCCCGATCCGGGTGGATGAAGAGGGGATGGATATTCACGACGGACTGAGCCGCTGGCCTGATGCCCGGCTGGTTTTTACCGCACCGTCTCATCAGTTTCCGGCAGGCGGAACCCTGAGTCTGTCCCGGCGCGCAGCATTACTGTCCTGGGCGGCGAAGCACCATGTCTGGATTTTGGAAGATGATTACAACGGCGAGTTCCGTTATGCGGATCGTCCGCTTCAGGCATTGCAGGGGCTGGACAGGCATCAGCGGGTGATTTATGCGGGCACCTTCTCCAAAATGCTATACCCCGCGTTCCGGCTGGGTTTTCTGGTCGTGCCGAAAGCGCTGATCCCGGCATTTACCGCGATAAAATACTTTGCTGATACCGGGTGTGGCTATCTGGAGCAGGCGACACTGACGCGCTTTATCAATGAAGGTCATTACGCACGTCATGTACGGCGCGTCCGCAAAGCCTGCTATGAACGGCAGCATGCGCTCACTGATGCGATTAATCATTATCTGCCTGCGGTATTTGATATTGTTCCCAGCGATTCAGGTATTCATCTGATGTGCCGGATGAAAAACCGGGTTCCTGCTCAGATTGTGATACAGACAGGGCGCGCTTGTGGGATGGGTATGCAGCCGCTGTCGCGTTATTGTCGTCCGGATACCCCGCAGGAAGGGGTTTTGTTCGGATTTGCCGCATATCCGGCAGAACCGCTCAGGGACGGGGTCCGCCGTCTGGCGGCGGCATTACAGGCGGCAGGCGTTACGGTCGCTTAAAACAGTTTCAGGATCATCATTACGGCACTGCACAGGATAAGCACCAGGGTTGCATATTGAAATGCGCGATCCGGCATCCGTATCAGCAGAATTTTGGTCAGCGGCATACTGATAAGGGAGCCGGCGAATAACCACAACGCCAGGCTGACATCGGTGTGTCCGTCCTGCATATAAGCAATGGCAGACGATCCGGAGAGCAACGTTGTGACAAAAATGGAGGTGCCGATAGCTTGTTTGATATCCATTTTGGCGTAACGCAGCAGCATCGGTAGTACCACTATTCCGCCACCGACACCCGTTGCGCCTAATACAATACCGGCGGCAATCCCCGGCAGCAGCAGTGCGCGTACAGAAATGGGGTCTGATGCATCCGCAGGCGGCAGCGGCGGGCAGAAAAACATCCGCCGGATAAATAACCAGAGAGAAAAAAGGATCGCGGCAACCACCAGCAGATTAATGGTTTGATTAACGGTGGTCTGCCAGGCGGGAACGGAGGCGAGATAGCTCACCAGCAGGCTGGCACCAAATGTTGCGGGCAGCATAATACCGATAACAATCATTGCGCGTTTCAGCGGAATATTTCCGAGTCTGTAATGTAACCAGGACGAGGTGATTTTCATCAGCATGGAGAGGAGGTTGGCTGTCGCAACGGCCATCAGGGCATTCATTCCGTAGAGATAGGCGAGGATGGGCAACACGATAACCCCGCCGCCCACGCCGGTGGTGCTGATAATCAGCCCGGTGACGGCACCGGTGGCCAGTGTTGTGAGTGTCGCTATCATTGCGTATCCCTGATACAGAATAAAACAGGCGTATTATCATACCGCAAGCGGGTGCAAAGCCCTAAAAAAACGCGGAATTGTCCCCGGTATCATATTTATAAAGCAGGTTCATGCAGATAAGGATTATTCCGGTCAGTATTTGGAATTTTTTGCGTTATGATCACGCGGGGAATTATGTAATAAGTGAAATGAAAGGAAACTGCATGAAAAGGGGCGTTTTTTTATCTGTTGCGATTGCACTGCTGGCGGGTTGTAAAGAAGCACCGCCACCGGCACCGGATGGATATTATGTGATTGATAATATTACCGTCACATATGATAACACCGCAGATAATGAAAGCTCATCCGGGGACCCGGAGCAAAATGTGAAATCCGCTATCCGCGAAACGATGGTGGGTCTGAAAGAGACAACCTATTTTTATTTTGAACCGGCGAAGGTCACTGTCGATAACAGCGGCAGCCGGTTTGACAGTGATATCAGCGGCAATACGTTCGATCTTAATAATATACAAACCACATGGGCTACACCGGACGGCGGGCAGACTGTGTATCTGACCACCGAGAAAGAAGGTGCGTGCGGCTTTTTTAACTGTATCCTCTCTATGACGTTGTCCAAAGCGGATCATACGTCAGAGAAACTGGCCGGACTGAAAGCGGTGTCTGATGCCAGAGCATCCGCCTATGAAGCGTATCTGGATACCCAGCGGCTTTATTATAAGCAGGCGGGCTTCCCGGACGTGCCCGGTGATACCGTCAGAATGACAGAAAACATTGCAATTACGCTGCCTGAAATGATGGCACTGAGCCTGAAAAAACAGGAAACGGACTCTTATGTCCGCGATATCGGTGGAATACAGATCGATCGCGACGATCAGAATGTGGAGATTTACCGCTTCAGTGATCCTGTCAGCGGAGCCGAAGGTATTATTCATCTGGTCAAAATCCCGAAATACCGGTTTCGTTTTGATAAATGGCTGAAAAAACAAAAAGGTGTGGTGCATCAGGAAGAGAACGGAGCTATTTATTACAATCGCTGGGGTAAGCCTGAAAGTACGTATTTCAGGTATGACCTGAAAGAACGGCGCTATGTGATTGTTGTAGCGGAAACGGCAGACCCGGAAACAATGCGCCGCCTGTACAGTATTGCGCGATCTATCGGGAAAAATCCGGAAACAACAGATAAAAAGTAACGAACAGACAGAAAAGGCCCGGTAACAGTTTGTGTTACCGGGCGGTTTATTATGACTCTTTGGTACTGATATAGATATTTTTCACTTCTGTGTAAGCATCCAGCATCATTTTATGGGTTTCGCGCCCCAGACCGGAATTTTTATAGCCGCCAAACGGGGCATGTGCCGGTAACTCATGATAGGTATTCACCCACATACGCCCGGTTCTTACCGCTTTTGCCACGCGTAATGCGCGGTTAATATCTTGTGTCCAGACCGCACCGCCCAGCCCGTATTCAGAATCATTTGCCATCGCGACAACTTCGTCTTCATTACTGAACGGGATCACAACCAGCACCGGTCCGAAGATTTCTTCGCGGGCAACGCGCATCTGATTAGTGACATTGGTAATGATTGTCGGCTTCATAAAGAAACCGGCATCCAGCCCGTCACGGGTCAGGCGCTCGCCGCCGGTAAGAACAGTGGCACCCTCTTTTTTCGCCAGTTCAACATAGCCGAGAATGGTGTCCAGTTGTCCCTGACTGACCTGGCTACCCATCTGTGTCTCTTTCGCCATCGGGTCGCCGACATTGACTGACTCAAAGCGGGCTTTCAGTTTTTTCAGGAATTCGTCATGGATATCTTTATGCAGGAACAGGCGCGAGCCGGATTCACATGCCTGACCCTGGTTCATCAGGATAGCAATCGCGGCATATTTTACCGCTTTTTCCATATTGGCATCCGGGAACACGATATTGGCGGATTTCCCGCCCAGCTCCAGGGTTGCCGGGATCAGTTTTTTCGCGGCAGCTTCTGCCACGGTATAGCCGACGCTGGTGGAGCCGGTGAACGCGACTTTATCCACATCCGGATGGTCGAGAATCGCCTGACCCACGACCGAGCCACGTCCGGTAACAATATTGACAACACCGGCAGGCAGAACATCATTCATGATGCGCCCCAGTTCCAGCAGTGTGATGGGTGTCAGGCTGGCGGGGTTTATCACCACGGTGTCACCCGCTGCAATCACCGGTGCCAGTTTCCATGCCGCCATCAGCAGCGGGAAGTTCCAGGGGATAATCTGACCGATAACGCCCAGCGGCTCGCGGATCACCAGACTCAGCGTATTTTCATCCAGTACATCGGCCTGATCTGAATGGGCGCGGATAGCGCCGGCAAAGTAGCGGAAATGGTCAATCGCGGCAGGCAGGTCAATAGAAATAGCTTCGTTGTACGGCTTGCCGTTATCAAGGGATTCCAGAGTGGCGAAGCGCTCTTTCTCTGCTTCCAGGCGGTCGGCAATTTTCAGTAACAGTTGCTGGCGTTCAGCGGGGGAGGTATGACGCCAGGTTTCAAATGCTTTTTTTGCACCGGCGACCGCGGTATTTACATCTTCCGCAGTACCGGCAGGGTAATCGGCTAACAGTTCGCCGGTTGCCGGGTTAAATGTCTGGCTTTTGGCGTGATCACTGCTTTCAGTCCAGCGGCCGTTAATCAGCATTTTGTAGGATGGTTGCGGGCGCAGTGCGTGTTCAATATCTTTCAACTTAATCATTATCTTCTCCGTTCTATCCGGGTGACGGATGAGTGCCGGGATGGCCTCATCGGTACAACAAGGCACAAATTCACAGAAATATAGCTGACAAGTATTTTATTAACGTCCCGGAACATTACCATATCAAACTATTAACGTGGTGATTAATTGGTTACTAAATACAAACGGCAGCATTAATTACCAAATTTATTGGTTATGAAAATAAAGTTAGAGCAGGAATATTGCAGACTGAGGTTGCTGCGAGGATGGCAACTCAAAAGCAAAATGTTTCACGCCCGGAAAAAGGTGAGTACGATCCTTGACCAGGGGCATTACTCCGCTATGCTGAGGCAATCGGCGGGTGGCTGTATTTTTATTTTCTGCCCGGCGTGTAACACCGGGCTTCAATTCACACCATCAATAATAACCTTCCGGCAAACAGCAGCAGCACCACTCCGATGATATTATCAAACAGTTTGCTGTGGGCGAGGAAGCGTTCGCGTATCCGCTGATGGGAAAAAAGCAGGGAAACCAGCATAAACCATGCGGCATTCACGCCACACATCCAGATACCGTAGAACAATTTTACCGATACCGGTGTCGACACACTGACCAGCGTGGTGAACATCGCCAGGAAAAACAGCATCGCTTTCGGATTGGTGGCATTGGTCAGAAAACCCATCCAAAATGCTTTTCCGGCGGTTTGTGCTGATCCTGAATCTGCATTGTCCGGTGTGATTTTGGCACTTGATCCTTTGCTGCGCAGGAATTGGACACCGAGCCAGATAAGGTAAGCCGCACCAATGTATTTCGCAACATTCATCAGCCACGGTGTTGCCTGCATCAGGGCGGTCACGCCAATCAGTGTATATACCACATGAACAGAAATACCTGCGCCTATCCCCAGCGCTGTCATCAACCCGGCTTTGCGTCCGTAGTAAATGCTCTGGCGCAACGTGACGGCAAAGTCCGGCCCCGGCGAGACAACAATGAAAAAATGAACGAGCGCAAGCCCCAGAAATTCATTCCAGTTAAATAGGTTCATAGTAACCTCAGTGTTGTATACCCTTATTCATTCAAAGTGCAGGTTCGTTGGCTGCATCCTGAATGATGTTGGGTATGGACGCGGCGGAAATGGCTCCGCCGCAAAGAGACAGATGTTATCAGGCGACGTCGTATTGAATGGACAGAACGCCTTTTTTGGTCTTTTGTGATTTAAGGATAACAGAGCCGATTTCCCCGAGTGACTGCACATGTGTACCGCCGCAGGAGTAAGGTTCAAAGTCCGCAAAGCGGATCTGAAACAGCCCGTCGTCATCCTGATAATGGTGACATTTATGATCAGCGTCGATCAGTTGCTGACAGCGCTGACGAACATCTTCTGAATCAATAATAACCGGCGATCCGACAGGAATATATTGGATCCGTCCTTCATCCGGCCAGTGATGACCTTTGGTTGGTTTCCAGCCGAGGGTTTCCATCACATGAGAGAGCAGATGCCCGCCGGTATGCAGCCGTGAGTGCAACAGGCGCTTTTGTGCATCCACACAAATCACCGCTTCACCGGCAGGAACAGCGGCATCAGTGTAATGAATGATCCCCTCAGGCATAAAAGCCGTCTGAATAACATTTACATCACCAATCGTTCCGGTATCACCCGGTTGCCCGCCGCCCTGTGGATGAAACAGGGTTTTATCCAGGATAACCGCATAACGCCCGTCTTCAGCCGGATGGCAATCCAGTACAGTGACAGTATCTTGTAAGGCCGTGCTGGTCAGATAACATTTTTCGGTCATGATGATGTGCGTCCCGTGATTATTCTGTTTGATTATTATCCATTGTATTGCAGACTCTGTAATATGATAATACGGCAAAAATGCAAAGGATTTATTCCCTGTGATCACAAGTGAAACCCTCGCATTACTCGAAGAAATGGCGGTGTTTGCCAAAGTGGTTGAGACCGGCAGCTTTTCTGAAGCCGCCCGGCAACTGGGTGCCTCCCCTTCTGCTATCAGCCGCTCGGTTTCCCGTCTTGAACGCGCGCTCAATACCCGCCTGTTACAGCGTACAACCCGGAAATTGCGCCTGAATGAAAGTGGTAAAGCGGTTTATCAGCATTGTCTGGCGCTGGTGAATTCTGCGGGTGCGGTGATGAATGCCAGCGGGCAGTTCAGTGAAACGCCCTCCGGGCTGGTACGTCTGGGTGCGCCGAAAGCACTGGGATATTTTATGGTGCATCCGCTTATCAATGAGTTCCTTAATACTAATCCCGGGGTGAATGTCATGTTGCGCCTCGAAGACCGCTATATGGATTTGATTGATGAAGAGATCGATCTTGCTATCCGCATCACGAATGAGCCGCCGCCGGGGCTTATCGGCAAGCGACTTTTTGCGGTCACCCATGTCCTGTGTGCCACACCGCAATATCTTGCTGAGCACGGTGTACCGTCTGACCCGCAGGAGCTGAAAAACCACAGTTGTTTATTTCTGAGTGAGGAGGCAACAGATACCCGCTGGCGTTTTCAGCAGGGAAATAAAGTGGTGTCTGTGAATGTACACGGGCGTTATGCATCTAATCACAGTGGCGTGCGGCTCGATGGTGTGAAATCACACCTTGGTATTGGCGGGCTGCCGGTATTTACTGCCCGTAAATCACTGGAAAGGGGAGAGGTGGTTCAGGTACTGGCGGATTGGACATTTAAAACGCGTTACAGTGGAGATGCCTGGTTGCTTTATCCGCCGTCGCGCTATCAGCCGCCGCACATGATGGTGTTTATTGATTATCTGGTTCAGAAATTGCGGAACATTACGTGAAATGTGAGTCATATAAATATGAATTATGAATAAGGGTATAAATCGCAGACATAAAAAAAGCGCCTCAAAGGCGCTTTTTTCGTGAATCTGTCACTCAGAATGCTTTGCTGTATTTAGCAATGATAGCAGCAGCCTGGGTCAGATGAGAAAAGAAAACTTTGATGCTTTTCATAATGAACTCCTGCGTTTGAATTAGGTTTAAAGCGTGTGTCGCTTCGATGGAGGTATCTTACCAGTTTTGTGATTCCGGTCAACATTAATTTCAACTATTTTTTAATGATTACAAAATCATTTTAATAACAAAAAAGCAGCGAAAAATAGCAATAATGAGCATCATAAGCGGAGGGAAACAGTGTGTTTCTGCTGGTATGTTTTTATTTAATTGATTTAGCAGTATTTTTTAAGGCGTGCAAATATGTTGTAAATGTTGAATTTTGGTTGTGAGGTAAGATTTCCTCTGTGCGACGGGGATCTTTTACTGAGCAAGCCGGGGTATTCTCAACTTTTGTTGAACACCTAATCGCAGACATAAAAAAAGCGCCTCAAAGGCGCTTTTTTCGTAAATCTGTTACTCAGAATGCTTTGCTGTATTTAGCAATGATAGCAGCAGCGTGGGTCAGATTTGAGAAGAAAGATTTAATCATTTTCATAATGAACTCCTGCGTTTGAATTAGGTTTAAAGCGTGTGTCGCTTCGATGGAGGTATCTTACCATTTTTGTGATGTCGGTCAACATTAATTTCAACTATTTTTTAATGATTACAAAATCATTTTAATAACAAAAAAGCAGCGAAAAATAGCAATAATGAGCATCATAAGCGGAGGGAAACAGTGTGTTTCTGCTGGCATGTTTTTACTGAATTGATTTAGCAGTATTTTTTAAGGCGTGCAAATATGTTGTAAATGTTGAATTTTGGTTGTGAGGTAAGATTTCCTCTGTGCGACGGGGATCTTTTACTGAGCAAGCCGGGATATTCTCAACTTTTGTTGAACACCTAATTGCAGACATAAAAAAAGCGCCTCAAAGGCGCTTTTTTCGTAAATCTGTTACTCAGAATGCTTTGCTGTATTTAGCAATGATAGCAGCAGCGTGGGTCAGATTTGAGAAGAAAGATTTAATCATTTTCATAATGAACTCCTGCGTTTGAATTAGGTTTAAAGCGTGTGTCGCTTCGATGGAGGTATCTTACCATTTTTGTGATGTCGGTCAACATTAATTTCAACTATTTTTTAATGATTACAAAATCATTTTAATAACAAAAAAGCAGCAAAAAATAGCAATAATGAGTATCACAACCGGAGAGAAACAGTGTGTTTCTGCTGGCATTTTCTTACTTAATTGATTTAGCAATGGTTTTTATCTGTGCGGATATATTGTAAATGTTGAATTTTAGTTGTGAATAAAAAAAGGGTGGCATACGCCACCCGAAACTGTGCATTTAAAGGATGAGACTGTCGTTACTTTATTGTTGCTGCATTAATGGCGGTTGCGTACTAACTGATAGCGGCGCGTAATATATTCAACAGGCGCACTCCAGATGTGCACCAGACGGCAGAACGGGAACAGAATAAACAGAGTCATTCCGAGCACCAGGTGCATCCGGAAGATAAAGGCAACGCCCTCTAAGTGTGCAGCGGCATCCCCCTGAAACGTCACCACAGCCTGCGCCCAGCCGACCAGTTTCATCATTTCGCTGCCGTCAGTGTGTTGTGCGGAGAACGGAATGGTTGCCAGTCCGAGGATCACCTGAATGACCAGCAGTGACAGGATAAGAATATCGCCGGCTGAGGATGTTGCACGTACACGTGGATTGGTCAGACGGCGCTTGAGCAGCAGACCGCCACCCACCAGAGTCATCACACCGCAGGCTCCGCCCGCGACCATTGCCAGCATCTGTTTTTGCCCCACCGTAATGAAGGGTTCGTACATCCAGTGCGGCGTCAGCATTCCGACAAAATGACCGAAGAAGATCCCGATTATCCCGAAATGGAACAGGTTTGATGCCAGATGCATCCCTTTTTTACTGAGCATCTGGCTGGAACCCGCGCGCCAGCTGTACTGACCATAGTCATAGCGCAGCCAGCTGCCGATGATAAAAACTGTTCCTGCAATATACGGGTAAATATTAAAGAAAAACGTATTGAGGAAATTCATGGATTCACTCCTTTCGCCGCAGGGGACGCCGGGGCATCACCGACCTGAATATAATTCGGGGCGACACTTTGTGAAAAACGACGCTGATGCTGTGTCAGCACGGAGTTATCACAGCCTTTATCCGCCAGGAATGTAACCTGTTCTTCTTCCCAGACCGCATCGAGTGCAGCCGGGGTATCATCACGGGCTTCTCCTGCGACCTGACGGTTCAGTGATTCAAGTGTCAGTTCACTGTCGGCCAGTTCCAGAAGAAGTTTGAACAGCTCATGGTAATGGCTCTCCCGCTGGCGCAGACGCTCCCCGAGAAGTGCCAGGATCGGCGCGATATCTTTCAGTCCCTGAATGGCTTTTTCCGGCGGCATCACAGAGAGATATTCCAGATAAACCGGCAGATAGTCCGGCAATTCGCGGCTGCTCAGGGTGATCCCGGCTTCTTCATATTGATCCAGTAATGAGACCATCGCCTGACCACGATCGCGTGATTCGCCGTAAACATGTTCAAACAGCAGCAGAGAAGTGGCTCTGCCGCGATCAAACAGTTCACTGTAACGCGCCTGACTGTCGAGCAGGGACTCTGCGGTCAGTTCACCGGTGAAATACATCAGCGCGGCAGCCTGAGTCAGGCGCAGCTCGTGCGCCTGTTCAATCTCCGTGATCAGTTCATCACGGTGCGTCCATAACGCCTCATTTGGATAATCCAGCAGGCATCCGATGATTTTCAGTGTGATCATGATGAATGCCTCTCTGAGATTGGCGCATCTTCAGGCGTCTTTTGGGTGATATCAATGGCATCGATACGGTGGCTGTTAAACAGATTAAATTTAGTGTCGCTGCCGTGGCAGCCGTCACCGAAACTGAATCCGCAACCGTTGCGTTCCGGGAAGGCTTCCCGCGCGAGTTCGCGGTGGCTTGACGGAATAACAAAGCGGTCTTCATAGTTGGCGATAGCCAGGTAGCGGTACATCTCCTGCGCCTGGGCTTCTGTCAGCCCGACCTCTTCCAATGCACTGATATCACGGGTTTTATCCACAGTTTCAGCACGTTTGTAATGACGCATTGCCAGCATCCGTTTCAGTGCAAGCAGCACCGGCGCGGTATCGCCTGCGGTCAGCAGGTTAGCGAGATACTGCACAGGAATGCGCAGGCTCTCCACATCCGGCAGTATTCCGCTGTGCGGTAACATGCCCGCATCGCTGACAGACTGAATCGGTGACAGAGGCGGCACATACCAGACCATCGGCAATGTGCGGTATTCCGGGTGCAGTGGCAGGGCAAGTTTCCACTCCATCGCCATTTTGTAGACCGGCGATTTTTGTGCTGCATCAATCACACTCAACGGAATGCCGTCGGCCTGCGCCTGGCGGATCACGTCCGGGTCATTCGGGTCGAGGAAGATCCCGAGCTGGCGCTCATACAGATCTTTTTCGTTATCCGCACTTGCCGCTTCTTCAATCCTGTCAGCATCATAGAGCAGTACGCCGAGGTAACGGATACGCCCGACACAGGTTTCCGAACAGACAGTCGGCTGACCGGCTTCAATGCGCGGGTAGCAGAAAATACATTTTTCCGATTTGCCGCTCTTCCAGTTGAAGTAGATTTTTTTGTACGGACAACCGGTCAGACACATCCGCCAGCCGCGGCACTTGTCCTGGTCGATAAGCACTATTCCGTCTTCGGCGCGTTTATAAATCGCACCGCTCGGGCAGGTCGCGACACATGCAGGATTCAGACAGTGTTCACACAGACGCGGCAGATACATCATAAAGGTCTGCTCGAACTGGCCGTACATCTCTTTCTGCATGTTATCGAAGTTTTTGTCCGCACTGCGGCGGCTGAATTCACCGCCTAAATCATCTTCCCAGTTCGGACCGTTTTCGATTTTTGTCATGCGCTGACCTGTTATCAGGGAGCGCGGACGTGCGGTTGGCAGATTGCCTTCCGGTGCATTTTTCAGATGATCATAGTCATAAGTGAACGGCTCGTAATAGTCATCCAGCTCAGGCTGATTCGGATTGGCAAAGATTTTCGCCAGCACACCGACTTTACCGCCCATGCGGGGAACCAGCTTGCCACGGATATTTTTTACCCAGCCGCCTTTCCATTTGTCCTGATCTTCCCAGTTGTGGGGATAGCCCAGACCGGGTTTGGTTTCGACGTTATTAAACCACGCGTATTCAACCCCTTCGCGGCTTGACCAGACGTTTTTACAGGTGACAGAGCAGGTATGGCAACCAATACATTTATCCAGGTTCAATACCATGCCGACTTGGGAACGGATTTTCATTTTGCTTTCTCCTGCCCGCTCAGGGTCTGTTGGTAGCCATCTTGCTCACCGTCGAGCCAGTCCACGTTTTTCATTTTGCGCACGACTACAAACTCGTCGCGGTTGGAGCCGACAGTGCCGTAATAGTTAAAGCTGTACGCGAGATGACCATAGCCACCGATCATATGCGTCGGTTTAGGGCAGACGCGTGTGACGGAGTTATGGATCCCGCCACGCATACCGGTGACTTCAGAGCCGGGCAGGTTAATCTGACGCTCCTGGGCGTGGTACATAAAAATCATGCCGTCAGGAATACGCTGGCTGACTATCGCACGGGCAGTCAGTGCACCGTTGCTGTTGAAGGCTTCCACCCAGTCGTTATCTTCAATTCCCAGTGAGCGTGCATCTTCTTCACTCAGCCACACCACAGGACCGCCACGGCCGAGTGTCAGCATCAGCTGGTTATCACTGTAAGTAGAGTGAATGCCCCATTTCTGGTGCGGTGTCAGGAAGTTAAGTGCTTTTTCCGGATGACCGTTTGGTTTTGCGCCCAGCAACGGCTGTGCTGCGCGGGTATCAACCGGCGGACGATACACCACCAGCGATTCTCCGAAAGCACGCATCCATTCATGATCCTGATACAACTGCTGGCGTCCGCTCAGGGTGCGCCACGGGATCATTTCATGGACGTTGGTATAACAGGCGTTATAGGAAACGTGTTCATCTTCCAGACCAGACCAGATAGGGCTGGAGATAATTTTACGCGGCTGCGCCACGATATCGCGGAAGCGGATTTTTTCATCTTCTTTATGGATAGCAAGATGAGTATGGTCGCGTCCGGTGATTTTACCCAGTGCATCCCAGGCTTTGACGGCGACGTGCCCGTTGGTTTCCGGTGCCAGGGTGAGAACCACTTCAGCGGCATCAATCGCGGTTTCAATTGCCGGACGACCTTCTGCCACTCCGTCTGTACGGGTACGGTTTAATTTTTTAAGAAAATCAATTTCTTCCTGCGTATTCCAGTTTATGCCTTTCCCGCCGTTGCCGAGTTTATCCAGCAGGGGACCGAGAGAGGTAAAACGGGCGTAGGTTTCCGGATAATCACGCTCTACAGCAATCAGGTGCGGTGCAGTTTTGCCCGGGATCAGGTCACATTCACCTTTTTTCCAGTCTTTCACATCAAACGGCTGTGCCATTTCGGCGGCAGAGTCATGCTGGATCGGCAGGGTGACAATATCTGTCTCTTTGCCCAGATGCCCCGGACAGAGTTCAGAGAAAGATTTGGCGATCCCTTTATAGATTTCCCAGTCTGTTTTGGACTCCCAGGCAGGATCAACAGCGGCTGTCAGCGGATGAATAAACGGATGCATATCGGAGGTATTCAGATCGTCTTTTTCATACCAGGTCGCTGTCGGCAACACGATATCAGAGAACAGACAGGTGCTGGACATGCGGAAATCGAGTGTGACCACCAGATCCACTTTGCCCTGCGGGGCATCATCCACCCATTCAGCCTCTTCCGGTTTGACACTGCCCTGCTGACCCAGGTCTTTACCCAAGATCCCGTTTTCAGTTCCGAGCAGGTATTTCAGCAGATACTCATGCCCTTTCCCGGCGGAGCCGAGCAGATTGGATCGCCAGATAAACAGGTTACGCGGGAAGTTCTGCGGGTTGTCCGGCTGTTCAGCGGCAAAGCGGATACTGCCGTTTTTCAGACTGTCGACAGTGTATGCCAGCGGATCTTGTCCGGCGTCTTTTGCACGCGCGGCAATCTCCAGTGGGTTGACGTTCAGCTGCGGTGCAGATGGCAGCCAGCCCATGCGCTCAGCGCGGATATTGAGATCCAGCAGACTGCCGCTGAAACGGGATTTATCTGCCAGCGGGGACAGCAGTTCCTGCGGCTGAACAGTTTCGTAGCGCCACTGGCTTGAGTGGTTGTAGAAGAAAGACGTGCTGTTCATATGGCGCGGTGGACGTGACCAGTCCAGACCAAACGCCAGAGGCAGCCAGCCGGTCTGCGGGCGTAGTTTTTCCTGACCCACATAGTGGGACCAGCCACCGCCGCTCTGACCGACACAACCACAGAACACCAGCATATTGATGATGCCCCGGTAGGTCATATCCATGTGATACCAGTGGTTGATCCCGGCACCGACAATCACCATTGAGCGACCGTGTGTTTTCTCTGCGTTATCCGCAAACTCGCGGGCAATACGGATGATATTGTGCTGGCTGACACCGGTTACTTTTTCTGCCCACGCCGGAGTATAGGCTTTGATTTCACTGTAATCGGTGGCGCAGTTTACATCACTCAAACCGCGGTCGATGCCGTAGTTGGCGAGGGTTAAATCAAAAATACTGGCAACGCGGGCTTCACTGCCGTCCGCCAGGCGGATAATTTTCACCGGCAGTTTGTGTATCAGTATTTCATCCAGCGCCACACCTTCAAAAAACTCACTTTCGATGCCGCCGAAATACGGGAACGCGACATCTGCGATTTCATCGTGTTTCTCCAGCAGGCTCAGTTGCATGGTGATTTCATCACCGGTTTTAGCGTCACGCGGCTCGAGGTTCCATTTGCGGGATTTATCCCAGCGGAAGCCGATAGAGCCCTGCGGTGCCACAAGTTGCCGGCTGGTTTCATCAATCGCGATAGTTTTCCACTCAGCATTTTCTTTCTCGCCGAGGGAATCAACCAGGTCTGAAGCCCGTAACATGCGGCCCGGAACATAACCGCCTTCTGTGCGCGGATCTAACATCACCAGCATCGGTAAGTCAGTGTAGGTGCGGATGTAATTCGTGAAATATTCGGTCTGACGTTTTGCGTGGAATTCGTTGAGGATCACATGCCCCATTGCCAGCGCCATCGCACTGTCTGTCCCTTGTTTCGGGTTCAGCCACTGGTCACACAGTTTGGCAATTTCAGCATAATCAGGGGTGATCGCGACCGTTTTGGTGCCTTTATAGCGGACTTCAGTGAAGAAGTGCGCATCCGGTGTTCTGGTCTGCGGAACGTTAGAGCCCCAGGCGATAAGGTAAGATGAGTTATACCAGTCTGCGGATTCAGGAACGTCAGTCTGCTCACCCCAGGTCTGCGGAGACGCGGGGGGTAAGTCGCAATACCAGTCATAAAAACTCAGGCAGGCACCACCGATAAGCGACAGATAACGCGCCCCGGACGCATAGGAAACCATCGACATAGCAGGGATCGGCGAGAAGCCGATAATTCGGTCAGGACCAAATTGCTTAGCGGTTGTAATATTTGCCGCCGCAATCATTTCATTCACTTCCTGCCAGTCAGAACGGACAAATCCACCGCGTCCGCGCGCCTGTTTGTAGCTTTTTGCTTTGGTTTCATCATTGATGATGGATGCCCATGCATCTACCGGATCCGCATGTTCAGCTTTGGCTTCGCGCCACAGTTTGATCAGGCGCTTGCGCACCATCGGGTATTTCACGCGGTTGGCGCTGTAGAGATACCAGGAGTAGCTTGCACCACGCGGACAGCCGCGCGGCTCATGATCCGGCAGATCAGGACGGGTGCGAGGGTAGTCAGTCTGCTGCGTTTCCCACGTCACCAGCCCGTTTTTCACATAAATCTTCCAGCTGCATGAACCGGTACAGTTCACGCCGTGGGTGGAACGGACAATTTTGTCATGCTGCCAGCGGCTGCGGTAACTGTCTTCCCAGTCGCGGTTAACATTCAGTTCTTGTCCGTGGTCGCCGGAGAAGGTTTCCCCGCGCTGCTTAAAATAACGGAATCTGTCTAAAAACTTGCTCATTCGGTGTTCCCCCGATAAGCGCCGGGCGCTCACATTGCTCTGATAATTAGAATGGGTTATTTATTTTTACGGCCGTAAACCAGCCATGTGATCAGAATGCAGACCACATAAAAGACAACAAACACTTTCATTGCACCCGCCGGTGACCCTGTCAGGTTCAGCGAAATACCGAAGGCATTCGGAATAAAAAATCCGCCGATAGCCCCGATTGAGGAGATAAAACCGAGTGCGGCGGCACTTTCTGTCACCGCTTCCCGCTGGGCTTCTTTCTCAGTTCCGCCTTGCGCTAAGACGCGCTCAGTGGTGATTTTGCGGAACACCACGGCGATCATCTGGAAGGTGGAGCCGCTGCCCAGACCGGCGGTGAAGAACAGCACCATAAATACGCCGAAGAACGCGGCAAAAGAGCCGGTATCATTTGCGCCCGGTAAGGTGAAAAACAGCAGGAAAGTGAATGTCGCCATGGCGATAAAATTGATAAAGGTCACGCGGATGCCGCCGAATTTATCGGACAGGAAACCGCCGAGCGGACGCGCCAGCGCACCCAGCAACGGACCGAAAAAGGCAAATTTCAGAATAACGATATCCGGGAACTGGGTTTTGGACAGCATGGCAAACCCGGCTGAAAATCCGATAAAGGAACCAAATGTGGAGAGGTAAAGAAAGCTCAGTATCCACAAATGTTTGCGTTTCAGAACCGGTAATTGCTCACTCAGTGAGGCTTTGTTGGCGGAGAGGTCATTCATGCCCGACCAGGCTGCAATAGTAAACAGCAGCAGGAACGGCACCCAGATCCACGCCGCATTTTGCAGCCAGAGAACCGAACCGTCGGGCTGAGTAACACCATTGCCGCCGATAAAACTGAATATACCGAAAGTGACAATAAAAGGTGCGGTTAACTGCATCACACTGACGCCGAGATTACCCAGACCACCATTGATGCCCAGCGCGCCACCCTGTTTAGCTTTCGGAAAGAAGAAGCTGATGTTCCCCATACTTGAGGCGAAATTTGCCCCGGCGAAGCCGCACAGCAGGGCAATAATAACAAATATGCTATATGGCGTTGACGGGTTCTGCACAGCAAAACCGAGCCATATACAAGGCACAATCAGGATAAGGGTACTGAATGCCGTCCAGCGGCGACCACCGAAAACAGGGATAACAAAGGAGTAAGGAACGCGTAACAGTGCGCCGGAAACAGAAGGCAGCGCCGTCAGCATAAAGAGTTGATCAGTGGTAAAATTAAAGCCGACTTTCGGGAGATTGACGGCAACGGCGCTGAATAACATCCACACACAGAATGCCAGTAACAGGCAGGGAACGGAGATCCACAGATTACGTGACGCAACCGCGTGACCGCTTTCTGCCCAGAATTTTTCATCTTCCGGACGCCAGTCAGTAATGACGCCCGCCGGAGCCTTGCCTTTGGATGTCTGAGCCATAACACAGCTCAAAATTATGCTGAAATTAAAGGCGTTTTTACGTGGATTACTGATAGCGGATACTGATCTTTATCAAAGGGTGAACCGATTGATTTTTAAGCGTAAAACCGTCATTCTACTTTAGAGGTAATGCATTATTTATTGTAATAACATATAAAATCAATGAGTTAATATCGTTACTGTTAGTGTGGTTTATGAATACTGATACCTCATGGTTTTAAGGGTTACTACTTTAGTAGTAGGTATTTTTTCGGGAGAATCGGGGAAAATACGCCGGTCTATTCACAGGAGTGTCAGCCGTATGTTGAAACACACATCAATTCTTACTCAAATCACCGGCTGCATGGTGTTGCTGACCGTCTTTGCTGTGATCGGTATGGGGCTGACGAATCAGATAACGGAAAGTGTGCAGGGAAATGCCCATGCGATTAATAAATCCGGCACATTACGGATGCAGAGCTACCGTTTCTTGTCTGAAATTCCGCTGACAGCGGAATCGAAGGGGTATCTGGATGATTTTGAAGCTGATTTAACCATTCTTTCCGGAATGAAAGCTGTCGGCGCTGCGCCTATTCATAAACAATTTCTGACGATCGAACAAATCTGGCGGCAAAAACTGCGCCCGGCGCTGGAAGCGGCGGAACAGCCGGATGAAGCACGGGCACAGGTAACTGAATTTGTGAAGAAAATTGACGGGTTGGTTTCTGCGATTGACCAGCAGACGGAATCGACTATCCGGTTGGTGGCGGCGATACAACTGGTTTTTATTGTACTGATGGTTATGCTGCTTTTGCTGTCTGTCCGCCACTTCCGCCGCCGGATTTTGCATCCGTGGCGGCGTCTTATGGCACAAGCTGATGCGATGGGGCAGGGTAATTTTCAGTTGCGCTTTTCGGATTATGACCACCGTGATGAGATCACGATGATCGGAAAGGCACTGAACCGCACAGCCGGAGAGCTCTCCGCTCTTTACAGCGAGCTGGAAGAGCGGGTAGCGGCAAAAACACAGGATTTACAGCAGAGAAACCAGACGCTGGCGTTTTTATATAACGCCAGCCAGCGCCTGAACCAGACGGCAGATCTCACGGCGCAACTTACTGATATTTTGAAAGAATTACACCAAATCGTACCGGGTGATTCGCTGTGTCTGCGGATTTTTGAGGATAATAATCCCGCACGTTATACCGACATTGGTGATGGCGGGCATGTTCCGGTACAGGCTCAGGAGCAACTGACGTGGAACCTGAGCGGGCCGATTAACCGCTACGGAGTATTGACGCTGTTATTACCGGCCGGACAGGCGCTGGACAGCGAACAGCAAAATATGATGCAGATGCTGAGTAAACAGATTATTTCTGCATTTGCACTGGCGTATCAGCATGAACAACAGCAACAGTTGATCCTGATGGATGAACGCTCTGTGATTGCCCGCGAACTTCACGATTCTATCGCGCAGTCATTATCCTGCCTGAAAATTCAGATAAGCTATTTACAGATGCATTCGGCGCAGATCCCTGAAAATTGTCAGACGTTACTGACAGAAATGCGTCAGGAAGTGAATGGTGCGTATCATCAGTTGCGTGAATTACTGACTACATTCCGCCTGAAACTGACTGAACCCGGATTATATGCGGCATTACAGACGACACTGGAAGAATTTAATCAGCGGACAGGGTTCAGTATCGGATTTGATTTTCAGCTCTCAGGGCGGCAGGTATCCGCACATCAGACGATTCATGTGGTGCAGATTGTCCGCGAGGCATTAAGTAATATTCTTCAGCATTCAAACGCGTCCCGGGCGCAGGTGCAGTGCTGGTCTGACGCGCAGATGATTTATATCTGCGTGGAGGATAACGGGGAAGGTATCCCGGAAAATCCGGAAAAAAATAATCATTACGGGTTATCTATTATGCGTGAACGTGCGGCAACATTGCAGGGAACGTGTCAGATAACTCCCCGGGAGCAGGGTGGTACACAAGTGATGATAAGCTTTCCCTGCAATACAATTATAAAAATAAATGAAGTTGATTCAGGAGCAAGGTAAACATGAATAATAATGCAGCGGCACGCCTTTCTGCCGGTGAGATAATATTGAGTGACCCCGATGAGCCGGGCGATGTCTCTTCACCCGCCACTATTTTGCTGATTGATGATCATCCGATGCTGCGCAATGGTGTCAAACAGCTTATCAGCCTGGAGCCGTCACTGAAGGTTGCCGGTGAAGCCGGGAACGGGCGGGACGGAATTGCGCTGGCTGAAACACTCGATCCGGATCTTATTCTGCTGGATCTGAATATGCCGGACATGAACGGCTTTGAAACGCTGGATATTTTGCGGCAAAAATCCCTGTCCGGGCGCATTGTTGTGTTCAGTGTATCCAATTACCGCGAAGATTTGATAACTGCTCTGCGGCGCGGGGCGGATGGATATCTGCTCAAAGATATGGAGCCGGAGGAGTTGCTGGTGGCTCTCAGGCAGGCGGCAGCCGGAAAAATGGTGGTTTCCCCTGCACTGACAGAAGTGCTGGCGGGCGCACTGCGGGAAGTGCGCAGTGAAGGAGAGCCGGATATAAACAGCCTGACGCCGCGTGAGCGCGATATTCTCAGGCTGATAGCGCAGGGACAGCCGAATAAAATGATCGCCCGCAAGCTGGATATCACCGAAAGCACCGTAAAAGTGCATGTGAAGAATCTGATGAAAAAAATGAAGGTGAAGTCGAGGGTGGAAGCGGCGGTGTGGGTGTTGCAGCAGAAATAGCTTTCCGCTTTTCCGCGTCATCCTTTGCCCTGTGGCTGCGTTGGCTTCGTTCATCCACCCCGGTCACATACTGATGTATGCTCCCGGGGATGTATTCACTTCGCCGCCTTGCCACAGAACAAATGATTTAGCGGAAGATTTGGCCGTGTTCGGGTGTATTCACTTCGCCGCCTTGCCACAGAACAAATAATTTAGCGGAAGATTTGGCCGTGTTCGGGTGTATTCACTTCGCCGCCTTGCCACAGAACAAATGATTTAGCGGAAGATTTGGCCGTGTTCGGGTGTATTCACTTCGCCGCCTTGCCACAGAACAAATGATTTAGCGGAAGATTTGGCCGTGTTCGGGTGTATTCACTTTGCCGTCTTGCCACAGAACAAATAATTTAGCGTGTGATCTGGTAGTGAATGATTAAGAAAATCAGCATATTATTGTTGTCACATAGTTTTGTTATTATCAGTGGATATATCATATATAAAGGAACAAATATGATTATTGCAGCGCACCGTGGTTTTGCTTCCCGTGCACCGGAAAATACCATGACCTCTTTCCGGGAGGCGGTTGAGTTTGGTTGTTCGTGGATTGAAACGGATGTTCAGCTCAGCGCTGATGGTGTGCCGGTTCTTATTCATGATGAAACCGTGAACCGTACCACTAATGGCAGCGGAAAAGTGACGGATTTAACTTTGCGCGAACTGCGGGGGTTGGATGCCGGGTTGTGGTTTGGTGAAGCATTTCGCGGGGAAAAAATTCCGCTGCTGACGGATTTACTGGAACTGGCGGCAGAAAATGGCACACACCTTAATCTGGAACTGAAAACAGAACTGACAGACAGTGACGCTGCGATTGCCGACCTGTGTGAAGCGACCGCTGCGGTGATTGAAATGAGTGCATTTCCCGCAGAGCAGATCCTTTTCTCAAGTTTTGATACCCGCACATTGCGTCACATGCACAAGCGGATGCCGCTTATCCGGCGCGGACAGCTCTGGGAGAAAATCCCGGAACAGCCGCTGACGTTATTGCAGGAAATTGATGCGTTCAGTGTTCACTGTGACTGGCTGTTTTTGCAGGAAAAAACCACAAAATTTCTGAAGAAATCCGGTTATCAGGTCTATTGTTATACGCCGAATTACCCGGAACTGGTTGCGCATTTTGCCGATTGGGGCGTGGGTATGCTTATCACGGATAATCCGTGGGTGTACAGAACGGAAAACATCTTTTCCTGAATGGAAAACGGAGTTTCGTTATTTGTCAGTAGGGAAAGCAGAAACGGCTGATTACAATCACACCGGCTACTCTCTTTATACCCAACGTCATTCAGGATGCAGGAAGGCGGCAAGGGAAGGCAGACGGGGAGCATACATCAGTATGTGACCCGGCTGACTGAGTGCAGCCAACGAACCTGCGGTTTGAATGAATAAGGGTATATAAGGTCGGTGTGATGCGCAGATATATCATTTTCAGTTTCTGGATTGTCCTGATGTACCCGCTGGGTGTGGATTTACACCTGACCGGGCTCCCGCGTATAGCGGCAGATTTAAATGCCGCAGAAAGTGCGCTGCATATCGCTTTCTCTGTGTATCTCGCGGGCATGGCGTCCACCATGTTGATTGCCGGCTGGTGTGCTGATCATATCGGGCGCAGGCCGGTTGTCCTGGCGGGTGCCGTTATTTTTGCACTGGCCTCTGTGGCGGCAGGCTCTGCCACAACCATGCTTTTCTTCCTGATTGCCCGCTTCGCACAGGGGGTGGGTGCCGGATTTTGTTATGTCGTGACATTTGCCCTGTTGCGTGATGTGCTTTCCGGGCAGGCGCTGGCAAAAGTGTTGTCTATGATGAATGGCATCACCTGCATTGCGCCGGTGCTGGCACCGGTTATCGGTTTTATTATCCTCCTGTATTTTCACTGGTCAGTGATGTTTTATGCCTGTGCCGCATACGCGCTGGTGAGTATTATTTTCTGTCTGTTCTTTATTAAAGAAACCCGTCCGGAAAAGCCCCCGCACACAGATGAAACCAGTCGCGGTATAAAGGTCGCGAAAGAGGAATTTCTCAATACCTTTTTCCTGACCCGCCTGGCAATTTCCTGCCTGGGAATGGGGGTTATTCTGACCTATGTGAATGTATCGCCGATGATCCTGATGGGACAGATGCAATTTACATCCGGGCAATACTCTGTGGCAATGGCGCTGCTGGCAGTGGTCAGTATGAGTATCTCTTTCTCCATGCCGAAAATTATTACGGCTTTTAACAGCCGCTCTGTTCTTTATACTGCGCTGGGATTATTTTTTTTGAATGCCGTCTTGCTGGGCATTTTTCTTTGCGTAGCGGATTATGTGGTGCTGCTGCTGATTGTTTTCGGATTGTGCGGAGCGGGGTTTTCACTGATGTCCGGGATTATCATGAGCCAGGCATTATCCCCGTTTGTCACCCGCGCCGGGATGGCAAGCTCAGTACTGGCAATATCTCAGCTCAGTTTTGCATCAGCGTATATCTGGATTATGGCGCAGGCGGGTGTACCGTCAGTAACAATGCTGTTTATTATTCTGCTGACAACCGCACTGGCGGGTGCGATATTACTGAAACGGTATCCCGGCAGCGGCAGGAACGACAGCGCATTCAATGAATAAATCACTGCACCGACTGGATTTAAATTTACTTGTTATCCTTCAGTATCTGCTGGAGGAGCGCAGTGTCAGCCTGACGGCGGCAAGACTCGCGGTAACGCCCTCCGCTATCAGTAAAGCGTTAACAAAGTTGCGTACCTGGTTTGATGATCCGCTGTTTATCCGCAGTCCGCAGGGACTGACGCCGACACCGCTGATGCTGCGTCTGGAAAGCTCGTTGCCGGAATTTTTGCATGCCGCGAAATATATCTCAGA
This sequence comes from Morganella psychrotolerans, assembly GCF_965118875.1. Lineage (GTDB taxonomy): Bacteria > Pseudomonadota > Gammaproteobacteria > Enterobacterales > Enterobacteriaceae > Morganella > Morganella psychrotolerans_C. Next base: position 148,572 of record NZ_CBCPJD010000004.1, on the reverse strand, counting down.
GATCCGTGACAGTGAAAACCCGAAAGGGATTCAGTTCCGTCTGCTGATGGAAGCGCCGCTCAACCTGATTATGCTGCATGACCTTTCTGTTTCTATCCTGGATAACTATCCTGAATCTGCTGTCAGTATCCGCGACTGGGATTATAACTCACTCAGTGCGGTGATTGCGGGGGAGGCGGATATCGGTCTGCCCGGACGTGAAAGTTACCCTAAATCAAAAGAGACAGTCAGTGCTATTCCTGACATTGTTAATTTTGAAGTCCTGTTTACTGACCGTCCGCTGGCATTTATCCGGCGTGATCACCCTGTTCTGAATGAAGACTGGACGATTGATAACCTGGTAAAATACCCGCATATCAGTACCGAATACGGAAACCGCATCCCGTGGGCGCTGGATGATTTATTGCATGATACAGGGCGTTCACGGCAAATCAGGCTCTCTTATTCCTCTTTTGAGCAATCATTACTTATGGCAGCACATCCCGGACATTCACTTATTACCTGTGCGCCCGGTTATTGTCTGCATTATGTCACTCAGTTCCAGCTGAATTTGGTCTGTTTGCCACTTCCGTTTGATGAGTCACTGTACCGGCAGCTGGAGATCCCTTTCCTGATGCTCTGGCATAAGCGTAATAATCATAATTCCAAAATTAGCTGGCTGAGAGAACAAATCCGCCACAGTATTACTGATTTCATTTATTCATAAAATAAAATACAAGTTATCTGAGTTGCATTCACTCCGAAAAATATAATACAAATTATCTGAGTTGTATTTAATTTTCTGTACATGGGATATTGGTTTTTTTTATTTATCTTAAGTAATAATTAAATATAAAATGTAACAAAATGATGCGTCTTTAGCCTTTTTGAGAGTTATATCTGCGTATGTTATAGGGTTAATACATCTCATGATTGTTTCTTCATATGTATAATCTGATGAATTTAAATGGTTATTTACATACTTGCGGTTTTTTTTAATTTTTTGATGATAGGTTTTACCAATTGTTTTTGTAATAACGAAAGAAGAATGATTATTTGCATGGCTTAACCGGATTCATTTATTCTTTACCCGAATCAGATAATAGATATTTACCAGTGTTACTTATTGGATTTTTATTTTTTATTACAATAGCAACATTAAACTCATTTAACTGGTATTTAATTGAAGAGTATTGTTTGAAAGTAAGGCAGTGGCTGGCTTTTTTCAGGTAATGGATTAAATAACAAACAGGGATTGCTGTTTTTTTTTATTGGGTTTTCTGGTGCTAAAGTCAGGCGGGGATTATTTTTATAAATTTTAGTAAATCCCCCGGGTAAACATAAAAGGAGTTAAACATCCTCAGGTAGAACAGGTTTTTCTATGTGTGATAATACTATATCTCTTTCGAAGGAAGTGGGTTTTTTCTTAAAAAGAAGGCGAAAAAGTCAGGGGTTAACCGGTTCGGAACTGGCTGAGAAACTCAATATCAGTCAGCAGCAAATATCCCGCTATGAACGCGGTTTGTCTGTGCTTAGTCCGGATGTCATGCTCAGGTATTGTGCGGCATTGGGAATGGCGGAGCGTGAGATCAGCGAACTTTTCTCCATTATCAGCACATACTATCAGTACGCTGTTTCCGAACAGGAAAATATAGACGGATTTGATGACACACAATGCTGAATATCTATCCGTAATGGCTTCCCTCTTTATCTGTTCTTTTGAGCTGACTCCCCCTTATCTGTTTATCTGATGACTAATAATACGTTATTTTTTTTACGGTATTAACAGCATTCAGATACATCAGGTGTTTTATTGAACCTGTATTTTCTCTCAATAAGAGTTAATTTTTATAAAATAGGAATGAATGAAAATGATGATTAACAAAAAAGCGCTGGTTATTGCCGGACTTTCACTGATTATTTCCGCTTGCTCGACTTCACCGGTAAAGAAAAATACATCCGGAATTAAAAACCCACCAGCTAAACAGCAAACCCGTTCTGCCACACCAAATGTAGAAGGTAATAACGCGGCACAGGCGTATGTGGGGAATAAACAAGTGGCTTCACAGGGTATTGTTATTGCCTCAACAAAGAACGCCTGCGTCGATGGATTTAATTTCCTGAAAGGTGTTAATCAGGGCGAATTTAATGAGTTCTCATCAAGCTATGGTCGTATTAATCAAAACTATACCTTCCTGAATGTGAATAAAGAAATTATGGATAAAGACTCGCGTGAAGTGTTATCCATGACGCTGAATAAGAAGCTGGATACATTATGTACAAAAGTCCAGTACGCAGGTTTCATCGGTGTGAAAGATAAAATAAAAGCACTTTCTGACATTTAATTTTATTTTCTGATTTTTATTTTTATATAGGGATGTATCCATGCAAGTTGCATCGTATTACTCGAAAACAAAAAGAGTAACAGCGTATCTGTTACTCTTTTTACAGTTATTTTTTCCGATATCAGTTGCAACATCGTCGGTTGCTTACGCGATGGAACAAGACAGTGAATTAATAATGTCAAATACGGTTGACGGACTTAATGTACTAATGGATGCATCCCCTGTACTGTCAGAGAAACCTGCCGGTAACTCGTCTGCCGGTAACTCTGGTAGTAACAATTTTACCGTTCAGATGCCTGACGGAGGCGAATTCGGCGTTATGCCCGCAGATCCGGGCGCCGGTTTTATTTCCGGTCAGAACGGCATGACGTTCCCGATGAGTGTCAGTACATTGCCGGACCCGGCAAAACCTGCCCCGCGTGACAATACCGTACGGACAGATGATATTTTCAGCGCCCTGCCGACAATGGGCCTGCCGGATATCTCACCTGAAGATGACGCCGCAGCATCAGAATCAAAATGGGCGGGAAATGCCTCACAGGCAGGACAAATTCTGTCGTCAGATGATGCCGTCGATGCGTCTGTCGGGTATGTCCGCAGCCTCGGTGAAAATCTGCTTAATCAGCAGGTGAATGACTGGCTGAACCAGGTGGGTCATGCCAGGGTACAGTTTGGCAGCAATAAAACCGGCGATGCCGATCTTCTGATCCCGCTGGTTGATAATCCGAACAGCTTATTGTTCTCACAATTCGGTATCCGCGCAAATGATGAGCGGACCACCACCAACCTCGGTCTGGGCTATCGTCAGTATGAAGACGGCTGGATGTGGGGTCTGAACAGTTTCTATGATTATGACATTACCGGCAGCAACTCGCGGGTGGGTGTCGGCGGTGAGCTGTGGGCGGATTATGTGAAGCTCGCGGCAAACGGCTATTTCAGAATTACAGACTGGCATCAGTCCACCCTGAATGACATGCGTGACTATGATGAACGCCCGGCGAACGGGTTTGATATCCGGGCAGAGGGTTATCTGCCGGATTATCCGCAGTTAGGTGCATTTGTAAAATATGAACAGTATTTTGGTGACGGCGTCAGCCTCGCACGCACCACCTCTTCCGGTGAACTGAAAAGTAACCCGTCCGTTTCCACGGTCGGTGTCAGTTACACGCCGTTCCCGTTAATCACCTTCAAAGGCGAAACGTCCGCCGGCGATTCCAATGACAGCAAAGTCGGGATGGAGTTGTCCTACCGCTTTGGTGTGCCGTTGTCTCAGCAGCTTGATACCGAAAACGTAGATTTAATGCGTAATCTGGCAGGTAACCGTTACGACTTCGTAGATCGTAATTACAATATCGTGATGCAGTACCGCAAGCAGGAACTGCTGCGGATCGGGCTGCCACCGGAACTTAAGGGTGAAGCGGCACAGACATTGCCGGTCACCGCCAGTGTTCTGAAAGCAAAATACGGACTGAAATCACTCCGCTGGTCCGCGCCTGAACTGGAAGCAAATGGCGGTGAAATCAGACAAACCGGTCTGACGACAGTCGATATCACCCTGCCTGAATACGTGTTTATGACCCGTAACGGCGCGCCGCAGGGCTACCGTGTTACGGCAGTCGGGGAAGATAACGAGGGTAACTCGTCCAATACCGCAGAAATGTGGGTCAATGTTATTCCGTCCACGGAAACCATCACTAAACTCACCGTCACACCAAACCGCGAATTACTGGCAAATAACAGTGATCAGTTTACCGCTGTGGCATTACTGCAGAGCAGCATCGGCGGTGGCGTGCTGGCAAACAAAGCGGTGACATTCAGTGTCTCCGGCCTGAAAAATTCAGAAGGTGTAACGATTTTCGATGCTGGTGGTAACAGTGGTCAGACTCTGACCGTGATTACCGGCGCGGATGGTACCGCAACGATTAAAATCATCAGTAAATCAGCGGGTAAAGGGTTACTGAAAGCGAAAATGCGCAACGGTAACAGCCGCACGGAAGCGATTGTGTTTGTTGCTGACAGCAGCACCGCGAAGATTAAAACCCTGGAATTAACTCAGAACAACGCGCTGGCAAACGGACAGGAAAAAAATATCGGTCTGACAACGGTCGTTGACCAGTTTGATAACCCGGTGAGTAATTTCACGTTAAACGCGAGAGCAGATAACGGTGCCACGGTGGTGAATGCCACTGCACAAACGGATGAGTCGGGTCGGATGACCACGCAGTTCAGCAGTGAAACCGCCGGAGATTCCAAACTGGTGGTTGAGGGTGCGGGTACATCAAAAAATGTAACTGCGCAGTTTATTGCCGATATCAGCACGGCAAAAATTCAGAGTGTGGTTATCTCGCAGGATAATGCTATCGCCAACGGAAAAGCGAAAAACCGTGTTCTGGTGACGGTCACGGACAACCGCAATAACCCGTTAGCCGGTGCGCCGGTGACAATTACCGTTCCTGTGCCTGCCCGCTATCAGACCCAGCCGGTGAGTGGTATGACCGACAGCCGTGGTCAGTTACAGGTGGATATCACCAATACCAAAGCCGCACAGGAAAATTATACCTTCAGTATTAATGACAGCCGTGAAACTCGACAGCTGACATTTATTGCGGATGAAACTACCGCAACTATCACAGATTCACAGTTAGTGATCGTAACGGACAATCAGCTGGCTGATGGCGTGGCAGCAAACCAGGTGAAAGCAACGGTTGTCGATCAGTACAATAACCGCGTACCGAACATGGCTGTTGAATTTAAAACAAACCATGATGCGATCCCGTCACTGAGTCAGCTGGCAACGGACAGCAACGGGGAAGCGGTATTTGATCTGACCAATACACTGACCGGAGCAACGGCTGTAATTGCCAGGGTTAACAATATCTCTGCCACGAAGAACGTGATGTTTACGGCAGATGGTTCTACCGGGGAGATCCTCAGCAATAATATGACCGTTGTGGTGGATAACAGCCCTGCAAACGGTACGAGCCAGAATCAGGTGAAAGCGATTGTCACTGACGCACAGGGGAACCTGGTGCCGTATGCCAATGTGACCTTTACTACCGATAACGGAGCAAGCCCGGCATCACTGGCATTGCTGACGGATGAGCAGGGAGCTGTGCTTTTTAACCTGACCAATACACTTGCCACGCCGGTTTCTGTTACTGCGCAGGTTAATGCCAACCAGATGACGAAATCAGTAACATTTGTCGCGGACAGCACTAACCCGGATGAACAAAAATCGTCATTGGCTGCTAATCCGGCAACGATTATTGCGGATGGCCAGACAGAATCAACATTGCTTTTCACCTTAAAAGATAAATTCGGCAACCTGATCCCGGGTCAGACCGTGGTATTCAAATCTGATTTGGAAAATACCACGCTGAGCGGCACCACTGAGAATCCGGACGGGACGTATACTGCGACCCTGAAAGGCACCAAATCAGGTGATGCAAAAATCAGTGTCACGCTGAACGGTAAAGCGTTTGCGGTGGCTCCGGTGACAGTCAGGCTGACGGCGGACGGCGGAAATCTGAGTAAGGATAAATCGTCCCTGAAGGCAGTTCCGGCGACAATAGTAGCGAATAATACAGCTGCATCAGCACTGACCCTGACCCTGAAGGATGTGAACGGTAACAGTGTTCCGGGACAGACGGTAGAGTTCAGTACTGTACTGGCGGGCACTACGTTCAGCACGGTAACGGATAATCAGGACGGCACTTACACGGCAACCCTGAAAGGGACCACAGCGGGTGAGGCTGCACTGAAAGTCACCGTCAACAGCGTGGTTCTGGATGTGACTGCGGTAAGAGTGACGCTGACCGCTGACGGCGGCAACCTGAGTAAGGATAAATCGTCCCTGACGGCGGTTCCGGCGACTATTGTGGCAAATAACACGGCGATCTCGGCGCTGACGCTGACGCTGAAAGATGTGAACGGTAACCTGGTGTCCGGACAGGCGGTTCTGTTCAGCACCTCACTGTCAGATACCACGCTCAGTACAGTGACGGATAATCAGGACGGAACCTATACCGCGACCCTGAAAGGCACCAAAGCGGGCGAAGCCGCACTGAAAGTGACTGTGAACGGCACTGAGCTTGCTGTGGCAGCGGTGCGTGTCACGCTGACCGCAGACGACAGTAATCTGAGTGAAGCGAAATCTTCCCTGAAGGCGGCTCCGTTGACTATCCTGACGGATAACACGGAAACCTCAACGCTGACGTTGAGCCTGAAAGATGTGAACGATAACCCGGTCTCCGGACAGACAGTTCTGTTTAGTACACTTCTGGCGGATACCACGTTCAGTACGGTGACGGATAACCAGGACGGGACGTACACCGCGACCCTGAAAGGCACCAAATCAGGTGATGCAAAAATCAGTGTCACGCTGAGCGGAAATACGTTTGCGGTTGCGCCGGTGACAGTGAAACTGACCGCAGACGGCGGCAATCTGAGTGAGGCGAAATCCTCCCTGACGGCGGCTCCGGCGACTATCGTTGCGAATAATACGGCGGCGTCGGCGCTGACGCTGACGCTGAAAGATATGAACGGTAACCTGGTGTCCGGACAGACAGTTCTGTTCAGCACAACTCTGGCAGATACCACGTTTAGCGGCGTAACTGATAATAACGACGGTACGTATACCGCGACCCTGAAAGGGACCAAAGCGGGTGATGCGATAATCAGTGTCAACCTGAACGGAAGTGTGTTTGCAGTCGCTCCGGTAACAGTTGAACTGACCGCAGACGGCGGTAATCTGAGTAAGGATAAATCGTCTCTGGCAGCCACTCCGCTGACTATTGTGGCGAATAACACCGCGACATCTGAGCTGACGCTGACGCTGAAAGACGTAAACGGAAATCCGGTGCCGGGACAGGCAGTTCTGTTCAGTACACCCCTGGCGGATACCACATTCAGTACCGTGACAGATAATAATGACGGGACCTATACCGCAACGCTGAAAGGCACCAAAGCCGGTGATGCCGTCATTAAAGTAACTGTGGGCAGCAATGCGCTGGATGTGGCACCGGTAACGGTGACACTGACCGCAGATGAGGGGAATCTGAGCGGGGAGAAATCCGCTCTGACGGCGGTTCCTGCTTCTATCCTGGCGGATAATACAGAAACCTCGGCACTGACTCTGACCCTGAAGGATGCGAACGGCAACCTGGTGAAAGGTCAGACGGTGGTATTCAGCACAGCTCTGGCGGATACCACGTTCAGTACGGTAACGGATAATCAGGACGGGACGTATAGCGCGACCCTGAAAGGTACTAAAGCGGGTGAGGCGGCGCTGAAAGTCACCGTGAACAACGTTGAGCTGGTAGTGACAGCGATAAGTGTCACGCTCAATGGTGACGGCGGCAATCTTAGTGATGATAAATCCTCTCTGACAGCCACTCCGCTGACTATCGTGGCGAATAACACCGCGACATCGGAGCTGACACTAACGCTGAAAGACGTGAACGAAAATCCGGTGCCGGGACTGACAGTTCTGTTCAGCACGACACTGGCGGATACCACATTCAGTACAGTGACGGATAATAATGACGGGACCTATACCGCAACGCTGAAAGGCACTAAAGCCGGTGATGCCATAATTAACGTGACAGTGGACAGTAATGCACTGAATGTGGCACCGGTAACGGTAACGCTGACTGCTGATGACGGTAACCTGAGCGGGGATAAATCTACCCTGACGGCGGTTCCTGATTCTATCCTGGCGGATAACACGGAAACCTCGGCGCTGACGCTGACACTGAAAGACGTGAACGGTAACCTGGTGTCCGGACAGACTGTTCTGTTCAGCACGGCGTTGGCGGATGTCACGTTCAGTACGGTAACGGATAATAATGACGGAACGTACACCGCAACCCTGAAAGGTACTAAGTCGGGCGAAGCGGCACTGAAAGTGACGGTGAACGGCGCTGAGCTTACGGTGGCAGCAGTGAGTGTCACGCTCAACGGTGACGGCGGTAACCTGAGTGAAGATAAATCGTTACTGGCTGTCGTTCCGGCAACTATCGTGGCAAATAACACAGAAACCTCGGAACTGACCCTGACGCTGAAAGATGTGAACGGTAACACAGTGACCGGACAGACAGTTCTGTTCAGTACCACGCTGGCAGATACCACGTTCAGCACGGTAACGGGCAATCCGGACGGCACCTATACCGCGACCCTGAAGGGCACCAAAGCCGGTAATGCGGAAATAAAAGTCAGTGTTAATAATGCGGTGTTTAACGTTGCGTCTAAGACAGTGAAATTGGTGGCAGATAAAACAACCGCAGTCATGGTGATTACTAACCTGAATCAGGATAAACACGCTGTAGCAGATACAGTATCGGCAAACGGATTAGAAGTGAAAATTGTGGATGCCAATAATAATCCGATTGACGGGGTTAATATCAAAGTTGCTGAAAAGACACCTTCAGGAATGGTGACGATCGTTAATGGTGAAGTCATTACGAATATTAATGGAATAGTTGAACCGAAAGTCATGAGCCGAATTAAAAATGTTGAGCTGTCAGTATCTGCGAAAGATGCAGGCGGTATCGATATAAGCGAAGACTACTCTCTGATATTTGACCTGGTTAAATTTAAAATCGGGTCAATCATCGAGGCAAATTAATCCATTACTTACCGGCTGATTTATATGTTGAGTCAGCCGGTATAACGCTTTTTTTATAAGGCAACACCATGAAAAACAAAATCATTGCTGTATTGTTAGTTGTTATGTCACATAGTGCGTATTCTCACTATGAGGTTGAAAATGTAAAAACGACCACAAGAATATTTTCATTCGATCTTATTCACAAATATCTTGCTGGTCATGACACCAATCATCCTAATACCTGTAAAGGAGCAAACTCCAGTACGCTGGCAACATGTACAGTGAATTATAAAGTCGTATCCGGCGGGAATAATAAGGAAATAAAATCCGGTTTTGTCGATTTAAGAGGCGACGGCAGTTACGATGATGAGCTGATGAGTGCAGTAACACACTATGATTCATTGAAGGTTGCCGAACGTCATGGCGTTGATTTAACACAAATTGTTGAGATACCAAGAGACAGTGTAACCTCGCTGACCGGCGGAAATAATCAATATACAGTGACTACGACATCACTGGGTCGTGTATGTGATGCATCTGCGGTGTGTAAGGATACTCCAAGTAACGGTTATCAAACAAATACATTAGATTTCAAGAAATTGACTGAGTTACAGGTTGCCTGTGAATTCACCAGTAAAGATCTCGATATTAAAACCACATTATCTGAAGATAATCTTTATTTATACTATGGCGCTGATGATAAAAAAATACTTCCTTATGTGTACAGTAGTGACAGTGTTTCAATTGACTGTGTTAACTGGTTATCTACGGCTATTTCGAAAAATATTACATTAGGCTATGAATCATTTAGCCAAAATGTCTCTGATGGCGATACACAATTAGAATGTAAATTATTTGGTGATATTAACGGAAGCGGTGATCCTGCCAGCTCAACGACTAAAATGACGATCCCCGGTTTTTCAACCAAAGATGAGTCCTTTAAAATACCTGAAGCATTTCTGGGGTTTTATGTCAGCTCCCCTTCAGGCACCGCGCAGATATCAACTGAGTTTAATTGTAATTTCAAATTAGCGACAGAGATTAAGTAACTGCAACATTAACATTTTCAGAATCCTCATTTTCTCAGATTATAACCGGCATGGTTTCAAGCTATGCCGGTTAGGTAATCAACTCCCCTTGTAAATAGCTATATCCTGTAAATCAGTAATTATAAGAAGATAGCGGCACTCATAATATTGGTTATTCAAAATTACAAATGTGGTTTTTTTTATTTTTATGCTGATTTTTGCTCGTTTTTTTATGAGTTTTTTTTTCGTTGTCATTTAATTGGTAGTTGTATTTTTATCTGAAAATTGAATTATTTTCATTTTTTTTGTAAGTCTATGTTTCTTTAATCTCTATCATGTGAGTATTTGGTAAGTTGTATCTTCTGTTATATGTCATGGTATTTTGATTTTATTGAATTTTATTTTATCAAGGTATTTAACTATCGATGGTTCTGGCTATTTGAATGTGATCTGTGAAGTATATTATCATTGACTGATAGCGTTATTTTTATTGTTAGTGGATGTAAGTGATATATCCAACTAAACGATGATGCATGTAATTAACTGATTAATTTAATTTTTATATTATTTTTGAGTTGAGGGTTAGTCAGCTGAGCAGGCATTCTGTTTTATTACGCCAAATGTAGAGAAAGTAACTCGGTTAATATGTATAAGGAAAATGAACAACATTGGTTGGTATCGTTTATATCTCAATATAAAACACCTGTATGGGCAGGTCTTATTTTTAGAAAGATATTAATCAGGCTGGTCATCATTGGCCTTTTATCATGTTAATCAGGATTGTGCTTTTTAAATGTAAACAAAGTAATTATGGGTAAAAACTCGTGTGAAGAGTTATTTTCAACACTGAAGAATATGCCGGGTGCATTATGTGGAAAATTCAGTGAACGGGTTTCATCGATGTGAAAGATAAAATAAAAGCGCTCTATGACATTTAATTTTCTTTCCTGATTTTTATATTTATATTCGGGGGATGTGTTCATGCCTGCTACGTCGTATTATTCAAAAACAAAAAGAGTAACAGCCTATCTGTTACTCTTTTTACAGTTATTTTTTCCTATATCGGTTGCAACATCGTCAGTTGCTTATGCGATAGAACAAGACAGTGCCGTCATGATGTCAGATACGTTTGACGGACTTAATGCACTGATCGACACATCCCCGGCACCGTCTGCAAAATCTGCCGGTAACGTGTCTGGCGGTGACAGCTTTACGGTTCAGATGCCCGCCGGAGGCGAATTCGGCGTTATGCCCGCTGATCCGGGCGCCGGTTTTATTTCCGGTCAGAACGGCATGACGTTCCCGATGAGTGTCAGTACACTGCCGGACCCGGCAAAACCTGCCCCGCGTGACAATACCGTGCGGACAGATGATATTTTCAGCGCCCTGCCGACAATGGGCCTGCCGGATATCTCACCTGAAGATGAAGCTGCGGCTTCAGAATCACAATGGGCCGGTAACGCCTCGCAGGCAGGACAAATTCTGTCGTCAGATGATGCAGTTGACGCATCCGTTGGTTATGTCCGCAGTCTCGGTGAAAACCTGCTTAATCAGCAGGTGAATGACTGGCTGAACCAGGTGGGTCATGCTCGGATTCAGTTCGGCAGCAATAAAACCGGCGATGCCGATCTTCTGATCCCGCTGGTTGATAATCCGAACAGCTTATTGTTCTCACAATTCGGTATCCGCGCAAATGATGAGCGGACCACCACCAACCTCGGTTTGGGCTATCGTCAGTATGAAGATGGCTGGATGTGGGGTCTGAACAGTTTCTATGATTATGACATTACCGGCAGCAACTCGCGGGTGGGTGTCGGCGGTGAGCTGTGGGCGGATTATGTGAAGCTCGCGGCAAACGGCTATTTCAGAGTGACAGACTGGCATCAGTCCACCCTGAATGACATGCGTGATTACGATGAACGCCCGGCGAACGGGTTTGATATCCGTGCGGAAGCGTATCTGCCGGATTATCCGCAGTTAGGTGCCTTTGCAAAATATGAACAGTACTTTGGTGACGGCGTCAGCCTGGCAAGCACCACCTCTTCCGGTGAGCTGAAAAGTAATCCGTCCGTGTCCACGGTCGGTGTCAGTTACACGCCATTCCCGTTAATTACCTTTAAAGGCGAAACGTCCGCCGGTGATTCAAATGACAGCAAAGTCGGGATGGAGTTGTCCTACCGTTTTGGTGTGCCGTTGTCTCAGCAGCTTGATACCGAAAACGTAGATTTAATGCGTAATCTGGCGGGTAACCGTTACGATTTCGTTGATCGTAATTACAATATTGTGATGCAGTACCGCAAGCAGGAACTGCTGCGGATCGGGTTGCCACCGGAACTTAAAGGTGAAGCAGCACAGACATTGCCGGTTACCGCCAGTGTTCTGAAAGCAAAATACGGACTGAAATCACTCCGCTGGTCTGCACCTGAGTTGGAAGCGCAGGGCGGCGAGATCCGTCAGACCGGTCTGACCACGGTGGATATCACTCTGCCTGAATACGTGTTTATGACCCGTAACGGCGCGCCGCAGGGATACCGTGTCACGGCAGTCGGGACAGACAACGAAGGTAATCTGTCCAACACCGCTGAAATGTGGGTCAATGTTATTCCGTCCACAGAAACAATTACCAAACTGACTGTCACACCAAACCGTTCATTATTGGCAAACAACAGTGATCAGTTTACGGCAGTGGCATTGCTGCAAAATGACACCGGTGGTGTGCTCGCAAACAAAGCGGTGACATTCAGTGTCTCAGGGCTTAAAAATTCAGAAGGCGTAACGATTTTTGATACGGATGGTAACAGTGGTCAGACTCTGACCGTGATTACCGGCGCGGATGGTACCGCAACGGTTAAAATCATCAGTAAATCAGCGGGTAAAGGGTTACTGAAAGCGAAAATGCGCAACGGTAACAGCCGCACGGAAGCGATTGTATTTATCGCCGACAGCAGCACCGCGAAGATTAAAACCCTGGAGTTAACCCATAACAAAGCGCTGGCAAATGGTCAGGAACATAATATTGCCCTGACAACAGTCACCGATCAGTTTGATAACCCGGTGGAAAACTTCACGTTAAACGCGAGAGCAGATAACGGCGCCACGGTGGTAAATGCCACTGCGCAAACGGACGAATCGGGTCGGATGACCACGCAGTTCAGCAGTGAAACCGCCGGAGATTCCAAACTGGTGGTTGAGGGTGCCGGTACGTCAAAAAGCGTAACTGCGCAGTTTATTGCCGATATCAGCACAGCAAAAATTCAGAGTGTGGTTATCACACAAGATAATGCCACCGCTGACGGTAAGGCGAAAAACCGTGTTCTGGTGACAGTTACGGATAACCGCAATAACCCGTTAGCCAGTGCGCCGGTGACGATTACCGTTCCTGCAACAGCCCGCTATCAGACCCAGCCGGTGAGTGGTATGACCGACAGTCGTGGCCAGTTACAGGTGGATATCACCAATACCAAAGCCGCACAGGAAAATTATACCTTCAGTATTAATGACAGCCGTGAAACTCGACAGCTGACATTTAAACCGGACATAACAACAGCATCAATTGCGTCACTTATCAGTGATAAAAATACAATTATTGCAGACGGAACTGAGTCGGCGACACTGACGGTTACCGTGAAAGATGCTTACAGCAATATTGTCCCTGATAACACGGTAAATCTGACAACCACACTGGGTACACTGAGTGCGCAGACGGTTGTGACAGACAATGCAGGGCAGGCGAGCGTCACACTAACCGCTACAAGGGTGGGTGATGCGACTGTTCATGCTGTTAATGCGACGGATCGTACGGGTAAAAAAGCAATCGTCCGTATTAGTCCGGACAGCAGCACAATGGCGGTTAAAAGTGTCCTGTTAAATGGCGACAAAACAACAAAAGTTGCCAACGGGACTGACAACTTTACCTATACCGCATTGGTTCAGGATGCTAACGGTAACCCGATCGCCGGTGCCACTGTGACGGCTGCGGCAGATAATCCTGACGCTGTTGTTCTGGTGGCAGGGACAACGAATGCGAATGGTGAAGTCATCATTACATTGGCCGGTACCAATAAAGCGATGGACAATATTATTGTCAGCGCCGCCACGGATTCCGGTGTCAGTGTTGATGCAGATAAAGCGGTCAGTTTCATCTATAACATCAATACAGCGAAAGTGAGTAAAGTGACGCTAAATGGCGACCTGACGCAGAAAATCGCAGATGGTGTCAGCAACTTTACCTATACCGCCCAACTGGTGGATGCCAATAACAACCCGGTTCGTCAGGCAGATCTGGATGTGAAATGGACGCAGGATAAGGGTAGTGATGCAGTGTTGTCTGCTGTCAGCAGTAAAACGAATGCCGATGGTCAGGCAGTTATTACGCTGACCTCAACGACTAAAGTGGTGGACAATATCCGTGTAAGCGGACAGTTCGCGGGCACTATTGTTGTACCGGCAGATAAAACAGTCAGTTTTACCTTCGATGAAGCATCAGCCAAAGTCAGTACCGTGAAGCTCAATGGCTCTGTCGTACAGAAAGTGGCGGATGGTACCAGCAGCTTTACGTATACCGCTCAACTGGTGGATGCCAATAACAACCCGATCCGTCAGGCTGATCTGGATGTGAAGTGGACGCAGGATAAAGGCAGTGATGTTGTGCTGTCTGCAACAACCAGCAAAACGGACGCAAGTGGTAAAGCGACTATCACCCTGACCTCGACCAAAAAAGCGACCGATGATGTCCGCGTGAGTGCGCAGTATGAAAATACGGCCAAAGAGGCGGCGGATAAGCTCGTCAGTTTTATCTTTGAACTGAACTCGGCAAAAGTCGGCACCGTAGCACTGGACGGGACAATCGTACAGAAAGTGGCCGACGGCGCTAACACCTTTACCTATACCGCTCAACTGGTGGACAGCAGCAATAACCCGATCCGCAAAGCGGGTCTGGATATTAAATGGACGCAGGATAAAGGAGCTGCAGTAAAACTGTCAGCGGTGAGCAGTAAAACGGATGCAGATGGTAAGGCCGTTATCACCCTGACCTCGACGACGACGGCTGTGGATGATGTCCGTGTAAGTGCTCAGTATCTGGCTACGGCAACCGTACCGGCAGATAAAACAGTCAGTTTTATCTATAACATTAATACGGTGAAAGTAAATAAAGTGGCACTGAATGGCGACCTGACGCAAAAAACGGCGGATGGTACCAGCAGCTTCAGCTATACCGCACAACTGACCGATGCCAACAATAACCCGATCCGCCAGGCTGATCTGGTTGTTAACTGGACGCAGGATAAAGGTGCAAATGTAGTACTGTCAGCGACAACCAGTAAAACGGATGCAAACGGTAAGGCAGTCATTACGCTGACCTCGACCACCACGGCTGTGGATGATGTTTTTGTGAGTGCGCAGTATGAAAGCACTGTGAAAGTCGCAGCGGACAAAGCTGTCAGCTTTATTTCTGACCTGACATCAACCAAAGTCGGTACAGTGACACTCAGTGGCGCAGTTGTTGAAAAAATCGCTGATGGCGTCAACAATTTTACCTTTACGGCTCAACTGGTGGATGCGAACAACAACCCGATCCGTAAATCAGGTTTGGATGTGAAATGGACGCAGGACAAAGGCAGCGATGTGGTGCTGTCTGCGGTCAGCAGTAAAACCAACACGGATGGTAAGGCGATCATCGTACTGACCTCGACCCAAAAAGCGGTGAATGATATCCGTGTGAGCGCACAGTATGTGGATACCGCCGCAGTGGCAGCGGATAAAACCGTTAATTTTATCTATAACATTAATCTGGCGAAAGTCGGTACCGTCTTACTGGATGGCGCTGTCGTGCAGAAAATTGCTGATGGTATAAGCAATTACACCTTCACCGCTCAACTGGTGGACAGCAATAATAACCCGGTCCGTCAGGCTGACCTGATTGTGAACTGGGCGCAGAATAAAGGTAGTGATGTTGTATTGTCAGCCGCAACCAGTAAAACGGATGCCAATGGTAAAGCCACTATCACACTGACCTCGACCAAAAAAGCGACAGACGATATCACTGTCAGTGCGAAGTATAAGGAAACAGCTGAAGTACCGGCAGATAAAACAGTCGGTTTTATCTACAACATTAATACAGTGAAAGTGAATACGGTAACGCTGGATGGTAACCAGACACAGAAAATCGCGGATGGCACCAGCAGCTTTACCTATACCGCACAACTGACCGATGCGAACAACAACCCGATCCGCCAGGCAGGTCTGGATGTGAAATGGACGCAGGATAAAGGAACAGACGTAGCGCTGTCAGCGGTCAGCAGTAAAACCAATGCAGACGGTAAGGCGGTTATTACGCTGACATCAACCACCACAGCGACAGATGATGTCCGTGTGAGCGGGCAGTACGCGCAAATCGCAGCCGTACCGGCAGACAGGACAATCAGCTTTACCTATCAGCTGACCTCAGCCAAAGTCGGCACGGTGGTGTTAAGCGGCCTTGTCACTGAAAAAATAGCGGATGGCGTGAACAGTTTCACCTATACCGCTCAATTGGTGGACAACAACAATAACCCGATCCGTCAGGCAGATCTTGCTGTTAACTGGACGCAGGATAAAGGCGCAGATGTTGTGCTGTCATCCGCAACCAGTAAAACAGATGCAAACGGTAAAGCGACTATCACCCTGACTTCGACCAAAAAAGCAGTCGATGATATCCGCGTGAGTGCGCAGTACGAAGAGACTGTTAAGGTGGCAGCGGATAAGCTCGTCAGCTTTATCTTTGAACTGAGCTCAACCAAAGTCGGCACGGTGAAACTGGACGGCGCAGTCGTGCAGAAAGTTGCAGACGGCACCAGTAACTTCACCTACACCGCTCAATTAGTGGATGGCAATAACAACCCTGTCCGCAAAGCTGATTTGGTAGTGAACTGGACGCAGGACAAAGGAACGGCAGTGAAACTGTCGGCGGCAACCAGTAAAACAGATGCTGACGGTAAGGCAGTTATCACTCTGACCTCGACGACAACGGCTGTGGATGATGTCCGTGTGAGTGCACAGTACCTGGCAACAGCAGCGGTTCCGGCAGATAAAATGGTCAGTTTTACCTATCAGCTGAGCTCAGCTAAAGTCGGTACAGTGTTACTTGACGGCGCGGTTGTGAAGAAAGTGGCGGACGGTGTGAACAGTTTCACATATACCGCCCAACTGGTTGATACCAATAACAACCCTGTCCGTCAGGCGGATCTGGTTGTGAACTGGACGCAGGACAAAGGCAGTGATGTGGTGCTGTCGGCGACAACCGGCAAAACTAATGCGGACGGTAAGGCAACCATTACGCTTACCTCAACCAAAAAAGCAGTTGATGATGTCCGTGTGAGTGCTCAGTATCTGACGACAGCGGCTGTTCCGGCTGATAAGACCGTCAGTTTTATTCATGACCTGACATCAGCTAAAGTCAGCACGGTGAAACTGGAAGGTGCAGTCGTACAGAAAATTGCCGATGGTGTGAACAGTTATACGTTTACCGCTCAGTTGGTGGATGATAACAACAACCCGATCCATCAGGCGGATCTGGATGTGAAATGGACGCAGGACAAAGGGGCGGCGGTAAAACTGTCGGCGGCAACCAGTAAAACGGATGCAACCGGTAAGGCGACCATCACCCTGACCTCGACCACCACCGCTGTGGATGATGTCCGCGTGAGTGCGCAGTATAAAGAAACAGCGACAGTACCGGCAGATAAAGCAGTCAGCTTTATCTATAACATCAATACGACAAAAGTGAGCACCGTAACACTGAATGGCGACCTGACGCAGAAAATTGCCGATGGTGTGAATAACTTTACCTATACGGCACAACTGACAGACGGGAACGGTAACCCTATCCGTCAGGCAGACCTTGATGTGAAATGGACCCAGGACAAAGGCACAGATGTTGCGCTGTCAGCGACAACCAGTAAAACGGATGCCACCGGTAAAGCCACCATCACACTGACCTCGACCAAAAAAGCAGTCGATGATGTCAGGGTGAGTGCGCAGTATGCAACGTCTCCGGTAGTCCCTGCAGATACAAACGTCAGTTTCATTTATGAACTGTCCTCTGCAAAAGTGGGTACGGTGACGCTGGACAACGGAACGGTTGTGCAGAAAATTGCTGATGGCGTGAACACCTTTACCTATACCGCTCAGTTGGTTGATACCAATAACAACCCGATCCGTAAATCAGGTCTGGATGTGAAATGGACGCAGGATAAAGGTACCGATGTCGTGCTGTCGGCGACAACCAGTCAAACGGATGCCAATGGTAAAGCCACTATCACGCTGACCTCGACCACCAAAGTGGTGAGCGATATCACGGTGAGTGCGCAGTATCTGGCGACGACGACCGTTGCGGCAGACAAGAAGGTCAGCTTTATTTATGACCTGACATCCGCCAAAGTCAGTACGGTGACCCTGGACAACGGAACAGTTGTGCAGAAAATCGCCGATGCCGTGAATACCTTTACCTATACCGCTCAGTTAGTTGATACCAATAATAACCCGGTAACTCAGGCTAATCTGGATGTGAAATGGACGCAGGATAAAGGTGCTGATGTGGTGCTGTCGGCGGCAACCAGTAAAACGGATGCCACCGGTAAGGCGACTATCACGCTGACCTCGACCAAAAAAGCGGTGGATGATATCACTGTCAGTGGACAGTATCTGGCGACAGCGACCATTGCAGCAGATAAAAAGGTGAGCTTCATCTATGACATGGCATCAGCCAAAGTCGGTACTGTGAACCTGGACGGAGCCGTTGTGCAGAAAATTGCTGATGGTGTGAACACCTTTACCTATACCGCCCAACTGGTCGATATCAATAACAACCCGATTCGTAAGGCGGATCTGGATGTGAAATGGACGCAGGATAAAGGCAGTGATGTGGTGTTGTCGGCGGTAACCAGTAAAACGGATGCAACCGGTAAGGTTACCATCACACTGACCTCGACCAAAAAAGCGGTAGATGGTATCACCGTGAGTGCACAGTATCTGGAGACGGTCAAAGTTGCGGCAGATAAGAAGGTCAGCTTTACTTATGACCTGACGTCAGCAAAAGTCAGTACGGTGAAGCTTGAAGGTAGTGTCACGGAGCAAATTGCCGATGGTATTAAGTTCTATACCTATACCGCGCAACTGGTCGATCTCAATAACAACCCGGTAACTCAGGCTGATCTGGATGTGAAATGGACGCAGGATAAAGGCAGCGATGTGGTGTTGTCGGCGACAACCAGTAAAACGGATGCTACCGGTAAGGCAACGATCAAACTGACATCAACCACCAAAGCGGTGAGTGATATTCAGGTGAGTGCGCAGTATCTGGAAACAGCAACCGTTCCGGCAGATAAGAAGGTCAGCTTTATTTATGACCTGGCGTCAGCCAAAATCAGTACTGTGATACTGGACGGGGCTGTTGTGGAGAAAATTGCCGATGGCATAAACACCTTTACCTATACCGCGCAACTGGTTGATATCAATAACAACCCGATCACTCAGGCTGATCTGGATGTGAAATGGACGCAGGATAAAGGCGTTGATGTGGTGTTGTCGGCGGCAACCAGTAAAACGGATGCGACCGGTAAAACCACTATTACGCTGAAATCGACCAAAAAATCGGTGGATGATGTCATTGTCAGCGCTCAATACCTGGCCACAGTGACCGTTCCGGCAGACAAAAAAATCAGCTTTATTGCTGATGCCGCAACAGCACGTATTTCGTCGGTGAATTTAAAAGGGGAGATAACCCGCAAGGTCGCCAATGGCACAAATACCTTTATATTTGTAGCGACGGTAACTGATGCGAATGGTAACCCTGTACGGAATATGGATGTGACCTGGAACAATAATAAGCCGGGTACAACAACACTGGTTGCGACAGCACCGAAAACAGGCGTTGATGGTACAGTGGAAGCCACACTGACAAGTTCGTTGACACCAACATATGACATCATCATTTCTGCCGCGATAGCTGGTCAGAATAAGGTTGATGCAAACCTGAACGTTTCTTTTGAGGAGCTATTCAAAAGTACAATCACCGTTGTGGATGCCGGTAAAACGGGTACCGTTGTTATTCCGGGAGCGAGAATTGAAATTTATTCCGAGAATAAAGGTGAAAAACTGGTTGATGAACTGACACCAACCAACGGTAAGATTCAGGTCGAGTTGGTAGCAGGACGTTATGCGATTGTTATTACAAAAGATGGATTCAGGACATATGATAATTTCATTGAGATTCGTTCGGGT
Organism: Morganella psychrotolerans; assembly: GCF_965118875.1. GTDB lineage: Bacteria > Pseudomonadota > Gammaproteobacteria > Enterobacterales > Enterobacteriaceae > Morganella > Morganella psychrotolerans_C. The sequence continues at coordinate 128,353 of NZ_CBCPJD010000004.1, read as the reverse complement.
CTTGATCTCAATTATCAGTACGGGCTGATCCAGATAGGTAACAATGATGCCAAGATTATTGTCCAGTGGCTGGAGAATAAACCAAGCGATCCGGATACCTATATTAAAGTACCGGACGGAACCAATGTTTTCCGTCAGAAGAAAGATTACGACGGGGTACATCTCGACAGAGATAATACATCAGCTCCGGGCCTTGAAACCATAACGATCGAGAAGTTTAAGCCGGGAACCTATACCTATGCTCTGGAATGCTACAATTGTACCTGGTCGAATTTCAATAACACAGATGCAAAGGTATCAGTACACATTAATGACAGAGTGACATTGGCAGCAGGAACATCTCCGGATACTTATGTTACATCTCCGGGAAATGCTGTGGCGGGCACTGGTAACTCCACCAAATTCTGGCGTGTACTTGAAATTAACGTAACCAGTGCCGGGGTTATCAGTGTGAAAGTGTTAAATACTTACAGTACTGCTTTTTGATTCTGTAATTATGATTTAATAAAGTAATTGCCTGAAGTGAATGTATAAAATACTGTTTTTAATATAGAGTTTCAGGTGTGATTAGATGATAAAAGCCCCGGCAGAGATGTCCGGGGCTTTTTTTTCCACGTATCTTTTCGCAGGTAATTCTTATAGCTAATAGTGCTGATGTCTATGATGTACTCTCTATAATTCTCTGGTTTGTCAATCATATTAAGGCGTAAATTCGTATATTTGACGTTGAATTAATGTTGCTCAAATGTTTGTTGTTTTGTGATCACTGGTAATGGCGTTATCTTCATATGTAATTATTTATGATTATTTTGTAACCAAGTGATTCTAACGTAAACGTAAGAAGAGTCAGGGAAATATTTAGGATAAATCATGATTATTGTGCAAAAACAGACACTTCAATTTAACTTACTGATGTGATTAGTAAATTTGATTTATTGTGCTGTATTTTTATCGCAAATATTTTTTTATTAATAGTTTATGCCTATCATTCTATTTGAATGGAGAGGTGAATAAAAATTTGCACATACTGCTATAAGTCATTTACTCTTTACATGAAAATAAAATGATGCATATAAATCTGACCATTATATAGATGTGATAAAATATGGCAGAACGATTTGAAAAGAGTCATTTTTAATGAAAAACGTTAATTAATAATAGCGTGAAATTACTTTGCCTGTTTATGAATATATTTGAACCCGTGATCACTACTGGTTGGTAATTTCAATTCTGTATTTCAGCCATTAAGGATGGTAAGAAAAACATGATTTGAAAAACAACAACAATAATTGTATATGATATTATTTTACACGCATGAAGTGTTTTGCTATCAGGTTATTTTTAAAATTTAAATTTAATTAGAGGATTGTGTTATTGGTTGATGAATAAAAAAACAATAACTGGTTTATTTAACTATTTAGAGATTATCATTATTTCACATGGCATATGAAAAAGACTATGTTGCTGATATGGCATGGCTATCATAATACTTTATTCATAACAATAGCAGTCAGCGTATAATGTAGTCGTCAGGAGGATTTGTGATCAAGAATGTTCATCCTATTTCCAGTGTAATAGGGCAAGCGTTAAAAAGTAAACGTCGTCAGCTCGGATTATCCGGTATCGAACTTTCCAGAATTCTAAGTATCAGCCAGCAACAAATTTCCCGTTATGAACGGGGAGTCAATTGCTTCAACCTGGATATGCTGATGCGTTATTTTGCCGCATTACAGATGACACCTAATGATGTTAATAATTTATTTTCTGTTCTCGGTAGTTATTATCATCACAAAGTAGGTGAAACAGAAGGACGAGTCATTCAGTAGAATTGTTGTTATTATGAAAAATAATTTAAACAACAATCAAGCATATTTGTAAAATCATAATAAATTAAAAATATTATGATGTAAGTGCTATTAGTGTTTATTGATAAGTGATTTCATTCAACTATTTTTATTTATCCGGGACGGGAATGTATTTATGTTCACAACATTTAAGTCTGTCAACATGCAAAAATTTAAAATGTATTTACTGTTTTCATTACCTTTTGTTTTTCCTGTTTCAGCGGCTGAATCTTCTGCATCATACTCAGTACTCAAACAGTCTGAACCTGTTTTTTCTGAAACGGTAAATGGCATTGGTGTTGTTGTTTCTGCGTCTCCGGATAATTTAAGTTCCCGCTTTTTATCGGGACGGCGGGGAATGCCATTCCCGATGGATCTGACGACATTACCTGAACCGACAGGGAAACATTTCTCCGGCAGTAAAATACCACAAGGTGATGTTTTTGCTTCATTACCCGGCGTACCTGTTCAGGAGGATGGCCCGGGAGCGCAATTTTATTCTGATGAAATAGCGCAGGCATATCAGGCTTTTTTTGAAAATAAATCAATAAATTCTTTTACTGAATATACCGGGGATTTAGAGCGGAATCTTAAAAGTAATCAGGAAAGTAATTTGTTAAATACGACTACTTATCTTGTTATTTACAGTGAGAAACCATAGTCCGGTATAGCACAATCAGAATGCAGTGACTTCTTTTCCACCAACATCAACATCATCGGGAGGAATAATGATTTTTGATGATATGAAAACCGATCTGGGCAAAGTTATGGAGAAATTCATTAGAGGTGGGTGTGATATTACCTATAAACATGATGGTGAAAATGTTATTTTTTATATTCTTGAAAATAACGGAATACATATCCAGATAAATATAAATTGTATCAGTGATGCACCTATATGTTATCCGGTATCTTTTTCCGGAGAGGAGAGAGTTGAACTTATTCCTGTATAGCCTTTGGTTTATCTGGGGGAATGTGCTTATTACAGTCATTCCCTTAAAGACAGATGTTTATATTTGTATGAGTATTTATTCTTCATTTTTATTTATGCTGTACTTCACGACGACAGGACAAAAAAAACTCATGGCATTATTCAAAAAAAATAACGAAATTACACAGGAAGATAAGACTACTAAGACAGATGCTGTAAATAAAGAGAATGTAATAAATACAGCAGATAAAATAGTTAAGAAATTAACCATTATTGGTGCGGACTGTGTCATACAAGGTGATATTAAACTCGATGGCAATATTGAAGTATACGGGCAGATAAAAGGAAATGTGACATCCGGAACATTTAAGGTATCAGTGATGGATAATGGCAGCATTGAAGGCGATGTTATTGCCGAGCATGTATCCATCAATGGCCGGTTAGCAGGCGTATGTCACGCAAGGAATATTGAAATATTACAAAAAGGTGTGCTGAATGGTGTTTGTCGGGCTGAAGTATTTTCAATTAATACCGGAGGTGTTTTTATAGGACAGTCAGAACCATATATAAAAAAGGCAACTGAGTTGAATAAAGAAAAGAAATCCCACCAGGATATTAATTCTTCTGGTGAGAATAATGAAGTGAAAATTATAAAGAAATAGAATCCGATGCTATTTTTAAGCAATAAGGATAAATTAACTGTGAAAAATTATTCTTTGGTTTTTTTAGTATTGTTATTTATATCTTTTTTTTCTTTTGCAAATAACACACAGTACGATATTTATTTACTCAGCCAAAAAGCCGGACAAGGAGATGCCGATGCCCAGTTTTTACTTGGTTCAATCTATCTTTCCGGGGATTATGGTGTAAGAAAAGATATTGATAAAGGTAAGTATTATTTATTGGTGGCGGCAGGTAAAGGGGATTCAGATGCTAAACGCTTTCTGGCATATCAGTTTTATAAAGAACATGAGTTTTATATCTTTATCCGCTGGTTATCCTATTACAGCCTTGATTTCATCAGAGAGTAAGTAATATATTATTTTTGGCAACCGGCTTGTGACTCTCACAAGCCTTTTTTGATCATGTCGCCGGAAACTGATTCGTTTTCTTTTTTATTGATTTAAATGCACTTAGCTTTATATCACTGCACACCTTTCCCAGCTTTATTGTCAGACTGTTTCGCATATAAATTTTTATATCATCATCCATGATGTTTTCATTCTCACGTAAAAAATTAAACTCATTCATTACATCATTGTATTTTCCCGCCAGTACGCGGTAACTTTCATTATTTATTTTTCGCAGTAAATACATATCATCTATGCAGCTGTTACTTGTAGAGTTTTGTATTGTCCCGGGGACCAGTCTGACGGAATCAGTTGTTACATTTTGCACAGGAGGTGATGACCGGACAGGAGCGGGGGGTGTGGCAGATGTACAACCGGATAGTGTAACCAGCAATCCTGATATCAAACATACTCTCTTAAAATACATGATAACTCCTCTGACGGATATATCTCAGATACTAATGGTGAAATAAGACAGAGTTATATAGTAAGTTGAGCTGACAGGGCTTGTATATAAATAGAGTGTGACGAAATTAGCATGATATTATAGCACCTGACAGGTGTTTTATAGTTATTAATACAGGGAGATTGATATTATTAAAGGATATGTACTGATAATTCTGTGTGAAACACAATCGAATGTAACCTGAACATATATATACATGCAATTAGAGTAACGTATTTCGGGTAATAATAAACAATTTAGTGAAATAATACAGGATCTGCGACTGATGTCAGCAAAATAAAAAAAGGCATCCGCCCCCGGATGCCTTTGCAATCACAACTGAATAGTGAACTATTCAGCGGTTCTGGTACTGCTGCGGATCAGATGGTCAAATGCACTGAGTGAGGCTTTTGCACCTTCGCCTGCCGCGATAATTATTTGCTTGTAAGGCACAGTGGTGCAGTCACCAGCACCAAAGATCCCTTTAATACTGGTTTCGTTGCGGGCATCGATAACAATTTCCCCCATCGGGTTCAATGCTAATGTGCCTTTCAGCCACTGCGTATTCGGCAGCAGTCCAATCTGAACGAAGATCCCGGACAGTGTCAGGGTATGAATATCACCTGAAACACGGTCTTTATATTGCAGACCGGTGACTTTGCTGCCGTCACCAAGGACTTCTGTGGTTTGGGCGTTAACAATGATATCCACGTTTGGCAGGCTGTGTAATTTCTGTTGCAGCACCGCATCGGCTTTCAGTTCCGGAGCAAATTCCAGTAACGTCACATGGCTTACCACGCCAGCCAGATCAATCGCAGCTTCCGCACCCGAGTTCCCGCCGCCGATGACCGCAACGGATTTTCCTTTAAACAGCGGACCGTCGCAGTGAGGGCAGTAAGTTACACCTTTGGTGCGATATTCCTGCTCACCGGGAACCCCCATATTGCGCCAGCGTGCGCCGGTACTGATGATAACGCTGCGCGCTTGCAGTGTGGCACCGGATGCGGTCTGTAACTGATGTAACCTGCCCTCTTCCGCCGCCGGGATCAGTGCGGTAATACTCTGATTATCAATGATATCTGCTGTATAATCTTCTACATGCATTTTCAGTGCGGCAGCCAGTTTTGCACCTTCGGTTTTCGGAACTGAGATATAGTTTTCGATATCCACCGTATCCAGAACCTGACCGCCGAACCGCTCCCCGATAAGACCGGTACGGATGCCTTTACGTGCGGAATAAACGGCTGCGGATGCGCCCGCAGGACCACTGCCCACAATCAGAACATCATAAGGTGCCTGTTGATTCAGTGCGTCAGCCGCACGTTTTCCGGCATTGCTGTCCACTTTATTAATGATTTCAGCCAGCGTCATACGCCCCTGACCAAATTCATTACCATTAAGAAATACGGTCGGCACACCCATAATATTGCGTTCTGTAATTTCATTCTGAAATACACCGCCGTCAATCGCCGTATGGGTAATGCGCGGATTCAGAACCGCCATCAGGTTCAGCGCCTGGACAACATCCGGACAGTTATGGCAGGAGAGGGAGTAATAGGTTTCAAAATGAAACTCTCCGTCCAGATTACGAACCTGACCCAATAATTCCTGTGCTTCTTTTGACGGATGACCGCCGACTTGTAACAGTGCTAACACCAGTGATGTAAATTCATGACCCAGCGGTGAACCGGCAAAACGGACACCGTGTGATTCACCGGGATTTGTTATCAGAAATGACGGCGTGCGCACAGCTGCACTGTTATCTTCCCGCAGAGAAATTTTCGGGGACAATGCCACAATGTCATTCAGTAACGATTTAAGCTCAGCGGATTTAGCACTGTCGTCAAGGGTTGATACCAGCTCAACCGGACGGATTAACTTTTCGAGATACGCCTTGAGCTGCGTTTTCATGGTGTTATCGAGGATAGTGTTATCGAGCATGATTATTCCCTTAAAAAACCGGGTGCAGATGCACCCGATAGAAATTGCTGACAAAGCGCGAAAAAGCGTGGTTTTTCTCACTTTGTGTTATCTGCCGAAAATCAATAGATTGATTTTCCTTGTTATTTTCACAACCTCAGCAGAGCATTACAAACGTTGTTTGTGATGCTCTGCATCGGGTGCAGATGCACCCGATAACAATTATTAATATAAAGAAGACGGGTCTTAGATTTTACCGACCAGGTCCAGTGACGGAGACAGTGTCGCTTCGCCTTCTTTCCATTTGGCAGGGCAGACTTCACCCGGATGGCTTGCAACATACTGTGCGGCTTTTACTTTACGCAGCAGGTCAGATGCATCACGGCCAATACCTTCAGCAGTGACTTCAATTGCCTGAATGATGCCCTGCGGGTCAACGACAAACGTACCGCGGTCAGCCAGACCTTCCAGCTCACGCATGTTTTCGAAGTTGCGTGTCAGTGCGCCGGTCGGGTCACCGATCATGGTGTATTTAATTTTACCGATGGTGTCAGAGCTGCTGTGCCATGCTTTGTGAGTGAAATGGGTATCTGTTGAAACAGAATAGATATCCACACCCATTTTTTGGAATTCGTCGTAATGGTCAGCCAGATCGCCTAACTCTGTCGGGCAGACAAACGTGAAGTCAGCCGGATAAAAGAAGAAAATGCTCCACTTGCCTTCAGTGTCTTTTTCAGTGACTTCAATAAATTCACCGTTTTTGAATGCCATGTTTTTGAAAGGTTTGATTGGGGTATTGATTAAAGACATAGGTAACTCCTCCTGTTTCGTTGAGGACAACAATACGCAAACGGGAGAGGGTGCGCCAATGGCTTCCCGCTATCGATTTGATAGGTTTTACCTTGTGATTAAATTAATTTGATAGTTTTAAGGCTTATATTGCGGAGAGTGATACCACAGAGCAGATATTGCGCAGGAACAACAAAACCTCACTCAGTACAAGAAGCACATTCAATCAGAAGAGAGATTTGTTAAGATCTAAACAACTAAAGATGAACAAAAAATCAGTGGCGGAATGACGTTTCGGCTTTCAATTTAAGGTCGCTGTGTTTATCATGCCCCTTCTTTTTTCGACGGCGTAACTGGTTTTGGGCATTGGCCATAAGTAGACCAATCTGCTTTAACAGTCTTTTTTCAGTTACGGTTCTATCTGCACGACCTCCGGGATAGAGTACATAAATGACTGCAATAACTTCTCCGACACCACTTGTTACCCTGAAAGGCCTGAGCAAAGGCTTTGACGGCAAAAATATCATTAATAATTTCGATCTCACTATCAATCACGGTGAATTCGTCACCATTCTTGGCCCGTCCGGGTGCGGTAAAACAACGGTTTTACGTCTGATTGCCGGACTTGAGGATGTGGACAGCGGCACCATTATGCTTGGCACACAGGATATAACCCATATTCCTGCCGAACAGCGCCATATCAATACCGTATTCCAGAGCTACGCACTATTTCCGCATATGACAGTATTTGAAAACGTCGCATTCGGGCTGCGTATGCAGAAAACCCCCGAAAATGAAATTACCCTGCGCGTGGAAGATGCACTGAAAATGGTGCAGTTGCAGGATTTTGCCAACCGCAGACCGGATCAGCTTTCCGGCGGTCAGCAACAGCGGGTTGCAATCGCCCGCGCCGTGGTGAACAAGCCGGAAGTCCTGCTGCTGGATGAATCTCTTTCCGCACTTGATTATAATCTGCGCAAGCAGATGCAGAGTGAACTGAAAGCATTGCAGCGCCAACTGGGGATCACCTTTGTTTTTGTCACTCATGATCAGGAAGAAGCGCTGGCCATGTCTGACCGCATTATTGTTATGCGTGAAGGGAAAATTGAGCAGGACGGCACACCGCGTGAAATTTACGAAGAGCCGGAAAACCTGTTTGTGGCGCAATTTATTGGTGAGATCAATATATTCGGTGCCGATGTTCTGCACCGGATAGATGACCAGCGGATCCGCGCCAGTGTTGAAGGTCATGAGTGTGATATTTATACCACGCTGGCGGTGATACCGGGACAACATGTGCATGTACTGCTGCGCCCGGAAGATCTGCGCGTTGAAGAGATCCATGATAATGCGCCGGTTGCAGGATTGATAGGCTATGTCCGTGAACGCAACTATAAAGGCATGACGCTGGACTCTGAAATTGAAATGGAAAACGGCAAACGGGTGATGGTCAGCGAATTCTTTAATGAAGACGATCCGGATGTGGATCACTCGCTGGATCAAAAAATTGCAGTGACGTGGGTTGAAAGCTGGGAGGTGGTGCTAAGCGATGAAAAAGACGCGTAAACCTTTCCAGACTATTGTGATAACCCTGATTGTCGCGTGGTTACTGTTATTTGTTTTCCTGCCTAACCTGATGATAATCGGTACCAGTTTCCTGACGCGTAATGATGCGGATCTGGTCAGCATGGTTTTTACCCTTGATAACTACCGCCGGTTATTTGACCCGATGTACGCGCAGGTGATGCTGCATTCGCTTAATATGGCAGTGATCGCAACACTTCTGTGTTTACTGATTGGCTATCCGTTTGCGTCAATGATTGCCCGCATGCCGCAGAAACTACGCCCGCTGATGCTTTTCCTGCTGATAGTTCCGTTCTGGACAAATTCCCTTATCCGCATTTACGGGCTGAAAATATTTCTCAGCACGCGGGGTTATCTGAATGAGTTTTTATTATGGACGGGCGTGATAGATAAGCCGTTTAAAATTATGTATACCTCAGAAGCGGTGATACTCGGGCTTATCTATATTTTGCTGCCGTTTATGGTGATGCCGCTGTATTCAAGTATTGAGAAGCTGGATAAATCCTGCCTGGAAGCGGCCCGTGACCTCGGTGCGAATAAACTTCAGACCTTTTTTCGTATTACTCTGCCGCTTACGATGCCCGGAATTATCGCCGGTTGCCTGCTGGTGCTGCTGCCGGCAATGGGACTGTTTTATGTGGCGGATCTGATGGGCGGGGCAAAAAATCTGTTGATTGGTAATGTTATCAAGAGTCAGTTTTTGAATATCCGCGACTGGCCATTCGGGGCGGCAACCAGTATTTTCCTGACGGCAGCGATGGGCTTATTGCTCTGGGTTTACTACCGTGCGGCAAAACTGTTAAATAAGAAAGGTGAACCGGAATGACGGGACGCCTGTTACGCGGTGGTTTTATGACCATCATTTATGCTTATTTATACATCCCGATTATTATTCTGATTGTGAATTCTTTTAATTCATCCCGTTTCGGGATCAACTGGCAGGGCTTTACCACTGACTGGTACAGCATGCTGATGAACAATGACAGCCTGCTTCAGGCGGCAGGGCATTCACTGATGATGGCGGTTCTCTCTGCCACATTTGCCACGGTTATCGGTTCGCTGACTGCGGTTGCCCTCTACCGGTATCGTTTCAAAGGTAAACCGTTTGTCGGTGGTATGTTGTTTGTGGTGATGATGTCACCGGACATTGTGATGGCGATTTCACTGCTGGTACTGTTTATGATCCTCGGGGTATCGCTGGGGTTCTGGTCGCTGCTCTTTTCGCATATCACATTTTGCCTGCCGTTTGTGGTCGTTACGGTTTATTCGCGGCTGAAAGATTTTGATGTGAAAATGCTGGAAGCGGCGCGTGATCTCGGTGCCGGTGAATTTACTATCCTGCGTAAAATCATTCTGCCGCTGGCATTACCGGCTGTTATTGCAGGCTGGTTGCTGAGCTTTACCCTCTCGATGGACGATGTGGTGGTGTCTTCATTTGTCACCGGACCAAGTTATGAGATTCTGCCGCTGAAAATCTACTCGATGGTAAAAGTCGGCGTTTCACCGGAAGTAAATGCATTAGCAACGATTTTAATGGCTCTTTCATTATTTATGGTGATCCTCAGCCAGCTTGTATTGCGCACCAGCTCACACAAACAGCAATAGCCTTTCCTTAACCGGCGCGGTCTGCCGCAGACCCGCCGGTTAATATTGTCTGTAATTTCACATTACAACTGAATTTTGTATTCTGATGTCGCTTTACCCCCGGCTGGTCCGCTTTTATAATCACCCTGCATATACCCTTATTCATTCAAACTGCAGGTTCGTTGGCTGCACTCAGCCCGCCGGGTCACATACTAATGTATGTTCCCCGGCGATCGGAGCTTGCCGCCTGCCTGCATCCTGAATGACGTTGGGTATAATTACTGAAGGAGGGCGTTATCGCCTGTGATATTCATCGACTAACCCGAAGCTCTGAGGGGAAACACTGAAATGAAAAAGTGGTCCTTGCTGCTTGGTGCCGGTATTCTGGCAGCAGGCATAAGTTCAGCATCAGCAGATAACAGTAAAACGCTTTATTTCTATAACTGGACTGAATATGTCCCGCCCGGATTGTTAGAACAGTTTACAAAAGAGACCGGAATCAAGGTGATTTATTCAACCTATGAATCCAATGAGAGCATGTATACCAAACTAAAAACCTATAAAGACGGTGCTTATGATTTGGTGGTGCCGTCGACGTATTTTGTCGCCAAGATGCGCCATGAGGGTATGCTGCAAAAAATAGACAAATCAAAACTCAGTCACTTCAGTAACCTGGACCCCAATCTGCTGCATAAACCATTTGATCCTGAAAATGATTACTCTGTTCCGTATATCTGGGGCGCGACGGCTATCGGTATTAATGGCGATGAGATTGCCTCCGCATCAGTAACATCATGGGGTGATCTGTGGAAACCGGAATATAAAAACAGTCTGCTACTGACCGATGATGCGCGTGAAGTGTTCCAGATAGCACTCAATAAGCTGGGATATTCTGCAAATACCACCAACCCTCAGGAAATTGAGGAAGCGTATAAAGAGCTTCAGGCGCTGCGTCCGAACATCCTCGCGTTTAATTCTGACAACCCGGCTAACCCGTTTATGGAAGGGGAGGTTAATGTGGGTATGATCTGGAACGGCTCTGCTTATGTTGCCCGTCAGTCTGGTTTGAATATTGAGGTTATCTGGCCTTCAGAGGGCGGTATTTTCTGGATGGACAGCCTGGCAATACCGGCAAATGCCAAAAATCCGGAAGGTGCCCATCAATTGATTAATTTCCTGTTGCGCCCTGAAATTGCAGCACAGGTTGCACAGACCATTGGTTATCCGACACCAAATCTTGCCGCAAAGGCACTGTTACCGGCAGAGATAGCGAATGATAAGTCCCTCTATCCTGACGATGAAACTATTCATAAAGGACAGTGGCAGGATGACGTTGGCGACAGCAGTGTGTTGTATGAGCGCTATTATCAGAAACTAAAAGCAGGTCGTTAATTTCACTAATCAATTGATTTTATGTTATAGATAGCAAAAGGTGCTCTCAGGAGCGCCTTTTTTGTTTCTGTATGTAATAAAAAACAAAGTGAATTATTTTTCTTTTATTACACATAATTATATAACTTTTTATATTTTGTAATAATAAACCGTGGTTAATCAATAAAGATCATTACTCAGCATGGCAGTGTGAGATTAATCATATCCAATTATGTCAGTGTCGCAATTGCTTGTTTTAAATCAATTTACGTTTAACGATATGAAATAAAAGAAAAATATGAGTATAAATGCTTTTTGGATCAGAAATTGAAGCAAAAAATAATAATCAAAATATTACAAATACAACAAGTAAGTTACAATATGTTAAGACGATTCTGCAATATCATGCTGAATATCTTTTTTTGCTGAGAATAAAAACTGGAAATTAAAGTTAATAGTTCATGTTGCAGCATGAAACACTTACTCACCATGAATGTCAGATTTTAATAGTTTTTTGAACAAACAGCATAACTGATGTCTATCTAAAAATAATTAGATGATTATAATTACGAAAGTAACTAAGTAGTGCGAAAATGTGTAAACAAAAGTACCGTTACTGGTATTGATTCTTTCAGTCAGGTTCATCATCGAACATCGACTATGTTTCACATAGGGCGTTTTTTTCACCAAAGTGGCTTTTTTTCAGGCTGAAATGTAAAATAAACGTGACTTAAATCACTAAATTGATGCAATGCACTGAAAAATACTTTGTTACATGTGAGCTATTTCGCTTTTTATGATGTTAGATCAAAGAACGATGATTAGGATATAGATTAGTATATTCACAAGCATTCAGAGCTATATCTAATTTTCATTTTTGGCCTTCATTCCTGTAGTAAAAGAAATGAACAGGCGGGAAAGTAAACATAAAAGAGCCAGGTAATTATACTTGAATAATTAACCATCCTTATGTGATTAGTTAATATCACCTGGTCATGATTTGTTTAGAGAATAATCTGAAATAATCAGAGTGGTTTTAAATTTTGTTATCGTAAATAAGATTCTGATGTTTTCCCTATGACGCTGTACTTTTAAATAGCTAAACAGATAAGTGGAAGTTATGGATATTATACAAATTCAGATAAATCCGTTTCTGTAATAGCTTGTGTTAAATAGTTTTATGTGTAAAGCGTATATCACTATCAAGCTGGATTTAATTGTTACGTCATAATTTAAAACGAATCTCTTCATTATATTTTTTGCATTTCGTAAGAAATGCTTTGTTATTTTTATTTTATTATATAAAAAATATTGTAAATTTAGGTATTTTTACTTAATTTAATTCACGACTTATAGAGAAATAGGTAGATATTATGGAAACTTCCGACTTTTATGCAGTCTTAGGCCACAGAATCCAATCAAGACGTAAAGAACTCGGGATCGTTACAGTTAAATTAGCGCAAAAGCTGAATATCAGTCAGCAGCAATTTAACCGTTATGAGCGCGGCGTTAGTAAAATCAGTCTTCATCATCTCATTGAATTATCTGATTTATTAGACGTACCTGTTGAATGGTTCCTCAACGGAAAATCTGAAGCATCAGAACATCCCCACGAGCCACATATTCAGATGCGTTCAAATCAGTTCAGAGCAGAGACCGTTTTACTGAACGGAAAACAGTTTATTTAAATTTTGACACTGTTACTGCATTTGCCGGTAACAAAACCAAAATATATAATCAAACGAAACCAGTAAGCCAGTCATCTTCATTATTATCATGATTGAAATCAGCGGATAACACATCCGGGGCTATGCCACACTGTTTTTTATTCACCATATTAAGAAGATATTGTTGGTACCAGGCATGGTAATTAACTATCTCAATACCAACCTGGCTTACTGATTTACGTATTTCCGAATAAGAATATTCCGGGTTATTGGCTAATTCTTTTTCTACAGTAATTATTAAGTTTATCTTTTTTTGTATATTCCTTTCGTTATTATCACCTAATCCCATCAATGAAAAAGCCTGATAAATATCTTCAGGACGATCTCCATTTGTAACAATAATGTCATATAAGCTACGAGCTGCTACTTCATCTGTTTCCTGAACACGTTTTGTGCCGGAATGTGTATTCATAGTATTAAGTGTCATGTTTGACCCTTTTTATGTTTTCCTGAAAAATAATGCTTATTTCATTTTTCTTTTTATTAAGAATCTCCCGGAGTTCTTTCGAGTCTATTTGCGCTATTTTTTGTTTAGCAAACGTTTCCGGTGTCAGATAAAGTAATTTTTTCCCTACACGTAAGATGATGTGCTGACTGAAATGAAATGAAACCGGAATAGAAATAGTTCGCGCTATATATTCAGAATCCTGATTATTTTTTTTAAATTCAACCGGCAGGATCAACGCACAATCATTTTCAGCCGCATGTTGCCCGGTTAGTTGCTGTATCAGCAAATGACGACTTACACGATCACCGAAAAAGGCGGTCAGTTCTGTTTGCAGACAGAGCAGTGAGTCAGAGAAATGTGTATCTATGATGGTTTTATATTCATCAATAAAATTTATTAATTGAGGTAATAACTGTAATACCCCTGTCTGAAATCCTGCTTCACAGGCAGAATTATGCATCTGCGCCGTCGTTATCCCGGCGGATTTTATTAACTGTGTTGCACGGTGTTGCGCTTGCTCTGTGAGTGTATCAATCCGCTGAAGCGCATCAATGCTGGCCTGCTTAATTACAACTCCGTGGCGCAGGTGAGAAATCAGTGATTCAGGAAGTGAACGGCACATAGTGAAATACCAGTTGAAAAAGTGAATAAGGAAGTGCCGGAATCGTATTTTTATCCGCAAAGGATAACTGTGTATCAAACATCAGTGGCAGCCTGGCAGAGAGTGCCGGTGAGAATTGGTGCATCAGCTGAGTCATGGCGGTAATACCGGGATCAGCGATATTATTGTCATTCGTAAATGTCTGCACCGCCGGCCAGTCAGGCAGAGGCAGTACCGGACATAATGACAGAAATGCGCGCTGTGTATTATCCGGTGGTGAATCATCCGGCAAACCATAATGATGGCAAAGTAGTTTGCCCAGATAGTCACAAACCCGCGGTAATTGTGTCCAGTTGAGCAGCAACTGCATCGCGTGTTGTGAACCGGTATCAAAGTCGATACTCAGCGGAAGTTGGTAGTGATTCAAAATTGCCGCATTAGTCACTTTGCCATGAAGTGGATCATCCTGCGGTAATTCTGAAAATCGGCGGCTGCTGTGAAGGTAACCGGAGGGCTGATACATCACGCGGGTAATGGCTGCCTGTATATCCGGTTGGTTATCCATTACGTTTTTCCCGCAGATTGAATAAAAATGTCCGGATGCGGGATCGCTGCAGATAACCTATCCCGCCGGCCAGTAACAAGCCTGCCAGAGACAGTAACAGTACCAAAGGGGATAACGGTACACGTTCCTGTTCAGAAGGCGGTGAAATAACCAGCGGTTTGTAGTGCAGAATGACTGAAATATGCGCTTCGTCCAGACCACTGAACGCGTTCATGACAAAGGTTTGAATATTGTGGGTGAAGCTGTCTTCATCTTCAATACCGGTGTGATAGATCAAGACAGAAGCCCGTGGTGGTTCCGCGTGTTTTTTACGTGGTTCCGCCATTGGGTAGCTGAGATGTACCCGTGTTTCTGCTACTTCTGCGAAGGAGTTGATCGACTGCTCCAGGCGCTGTTCGATAGCCGAGATCAACCGTGCTTTTTCGGACTGTGGTGAGGCTATCAGTGAATCGGCAGGAAATGCGCCTGCTATCTCAACCCGTTCATTGCTGGGTAACTGATATTCCTGCAATACACGAATGGCGTAGCGGCTCTGTTCTTCCGGTACGGTGACAGAAAACAACCCCTTTCCCTGGGGTATTTTGACCGCCTGAATATGATGTTTATGTAATGCGGCCAGAACTTCATTGGACTGACGCTGATTGAGGGAAGAGAGCAGGGGCCCCTCATTACAGCCGGTGAGCATCAGTGTACTGAGTCCGCATATCATCAGTATGATAAATAAACGACGCATTACTGACCCTTAATCACGGAATCTACCGCACTGATACCCAGGTGTGTGACGCGGGAGTAAAAATTGATCTCCGTATGCCATTTAGCCATTGCCGCCTGGTTTTCAATCAGCATCATAACTTCGTTATTACCGCCGCCACGGTTTTGCTTTTGTAATGCTGAGGTTTTGTCGCGTAGCGCAATTTTCTCTGTACCGGGAAAACTCAGATTTTGGTAGGCAGCCTGTTCCCTGTCGGCCAGACCGGAGAGCATACTACTGATGCCGGGAATCGCACTGACCGGCGGAAGTGTATTAAATGATGACATAATTATCCTTATTCATACCCTTATTCATTCAAACTGCAGGTTCGTTGGCGCGGGGATGCGGGCCTGCATCTTAAATGACGTTGGGTATATGTCAGTGATAAGAAAACGGCAGTCCCGTTTTCTTATCAGAATTAATGACAGATTAGCGGTGAAGAGTTATCAGCGCATGTTACCAATCGGGGTGCTCAGGTTTTCTTTGTGCTGGCGTACGATAGAAGAGAGGGCTGATAGTTTCATACTGAGTGCGCCGGAGGTTGTTTGTAATTTTGCCATATCATAGGCTGTGGAGCCGGCTTTTACTTTATCCATTAATTCCATCAATGTTTTATTCTCTTTTTCAATTGTCTCTGCAAAGTAAGCAGGAATAGTTTCGAACGTAATATCAGCCATAAATATCCTTATTTATTATGGGAGGGTGAAATCAATATGATCACCGGGTAAAATACGGTAAGACTGTTCTCCATAAATACCAGGGGTGTCAATGTTTTTTTTCGTTTGTTGATATAAGATTAATGTGTCAGTGTCATTTTGAAATATTACTTTATTTATTTTTCGTATGTGTTCAGCTATGCTGTTATTGTTTTTTTGTTCAGACGATACAATGATTTCATTGTTTTTTCGTATGATGGTGTAATTTATAATATCATTGCCAATTATTTTTTTGATTAAATTGATTATGTCATGGAATGAATATTGTTTTATCTTAAGTCTGCTCCTGAATATATCAGGGATTATATCAATATTGTTGGTGACGTGACTGTTTTCTTTGTTGATATAAATTATATCTATTAATTTATTATTCTTTTTTATTTTAACTATATCATTTTTTCTATGTTTTAATGAATTTTCTGTTAGTGTATAAATAATATAGGGTTTTAATTTATTGTGGATGTTATCTGAGATCGTATCACCTGATTTCATTATAAACAGAAGGTGATTGCCATTCTGTATATATCCATTGTGCCGGATAAACTGATTTATAGTCGTCTTCGTGTCATTTTTATAGTTATTTTCACTCCTGTTTTTATCATATAACCAAAAAAAAATTAATATTATAAGTATAGCAATCAGCAGTAATAATCGTTTTTTTTGACGTAAATTAAAGTATTTTTCTTTATTAATTAGGTTGTTGTGTTTGATTGTCAGTATCGCTACATCCCATTGGTCATCTATTTTTTTTATCGCAAATAACGCTTTTTCGTCATGATAAAATGGGATGTTATAATTAATTTCCTCAGTGATTAATATATCTTTATTCTCTTTGTGGTAAACGATGTAACTATTATCTAATAATATTATTTCTATGTATGTTAATGATGTATCTGCCGGCTTAATATTAAGGCTGATACTTGTTTTATGACCGACATCCTTTTTGTCAGATCCCGGATATGAATGAATAGTATAACATCCATTTGGTAATGTGATTTCTTTTCCTTTCAATGGTTCAGAAAGAATAATGAGAGTATATAATTGCTGCATTGATTCATCCGGGTTATTTAATAAAATATACAGTGATATTATTGTTATCGTGTGATTTATTTTCAAATAATAATTGGTTTTATAAAAAAATGGTAGTAAAAAATAGCGCAGTTATTTATATTTTATGCTAAGTTTTATTGGAAAAGGCAAGGCTGTCTTGGTTTTTCACTAAATACGGATTGGTTATGCCAGTGGAAAAGGCGAAAATAATTATATGAATAATAAAATATCTATATATATCTATAATGATATGGGTGGAGTAAATGAATCATTTTGTCAAAATAACGAAAACCATTATTTTCCTGTGTCAAAATGTATTAAATTACTGGCATTTATTGACTGTCATTATGGATTGTTGCATACAACATCAGATGTTACAGAAGATATATTATATCAAAATCACGAGGGTATATTTACGATTCAGGGCATGGTGCTTAATCTGGAGTATCAGATTATTTGCGAAATACTCAATGCACAGAGCACATTAAGCGGATTATTTAAAAAAATTCGCAATTCTGAGCATTACTGGCTGATTAAACATTTGGTTCTGGCGGCAGACAGCAAAAATAACAGTGTGATGGATATCAGTAAAAGTTATGGGTTGTCAGGAACTCATTTTCGCCGGTTATGCCAGCGCTATATCGGCAGTCAGAGCAAGAATCAGTTGCGACATTGGCGGGGCGTTGCATCGGTACTGGATGTTTTAGTCAAAGAGCACTCCCTGACCCGCATTGCGTCTGATCACGGCTATTGCTCGGCATCTCATTTTTCCAATGAAATCAGACAACAGTTTGGTATGTCGCCAAAGAAAATAAGGGATCTGCATCATGCGTTTAAAAAATAGCGGCAGATGGCTGGCTGTATTGTTTGTTCTGGTGGGTTCCGGCTCTTCCGGGATGCTGTATGCACAGAAAAGTGATAACAAAAATACACTACTCTATGAAAAAAAAACGCCACAACAGGAGCGTTTTGTGGCGAAAGAAACCCGTGCGGATCAGTTTTTTGATGCGATTGGCGGACAGTCGCATGTCATGATGGTGTCATCGGAGGCCGTGAAAAAAAAGCGTATTACCGGGACATTTGATCTCTCTGATCCACAGGCGGCTTTTAACCTGATGCTGACTACACTATCTCTGGTGTCTTATCAGGAACACCGCACCCGTTATATTTACAGCAGCAATGAAATTCAATCATCCATGCTGACGCTTAATAGCATCAGCCTGAATGCGCTGGTCATTTTTCTGAAACAAACCGGATTGTATGATGCCCGCTACCCGATTAAGTCGGACAAGCAAAAGCAAATCCTGTATATCACTGCACCTCCCCGCTATATGACACTGATCCGCCAGTCTGTTGAGGCACTGGAGGCACAGAACAGTGCGCAGGAGCAGGGTGACAGCCCTGAAAATGAACAGATTCAGCTAATAAAACTGGAACACAGTTTTGTGCAGGACAGAGAACTCGCTTCACGCGGACAAACTGTCGTCCTGCCGGGTGTGGCGACAGCGCTGCGAGAGTTACTGAGCAGCGGCAGCAGCGGAAAAACCATTCTGGCGCAAACGGATGATAACGGGGAAAGCATAGAAAGCAGCGGGGATTCAGCCTGGCTGAGTGGTGCGCATATCCGCATTGTTCCCCTGCCGGGAGAGAACAGTCTGTTACTGAAAGGCAGCAGCAGCTCACTGGTGCTTATCAGAAAAATGATACAGCAGCTTGATGTTCCGAAAGAACAAATCGAATTATCGTTATGGATAATTGATGTGTCCAAAAATAATGCCGATCAACTGGGAATAAACTGGCAGGCAGATTACAGCAAAGGGCAGACAGGTTTTTCCCTGGGCTCAGGTCTGAGTGAACTGAATCAATTTACCGGATTTTCTTTTTTCGGGAAAATCCGCGCCTTAGCGGCCAAAGGACAGGCAAATATGGTATCGCGGCCGATTGTGCTGACTCAGGATAATACGCCTGCCATTTTTGATAATAACACCACATTTTATACCTCCATCAAAGGCGAGCGCGTTTCCTCGATGGAGAGTATTACCTTCGGTACAAAAGTGAGTGTAATACCGCGTATCGCCAATCAGCGTAAGTCTGTCGAGATGATCATTGATCTTGAAGACGGTGCTGAAAAACAGACGAATGATGAAGAAAATGGAGAGGGCACACTACCGGTCGTCAATCGTACCAATATCAGTACTATCGCCCGTGTCGCACAAGGCAATACGCTGCTTATCGGCGGGTATACCCGCGATAACACGCAGTTTCATAATGAGCGTATTCCGCTGCTGGGGGATATCCCGTTGCTCGGTCGTTTGTTTCAGTACCAGTCTGTAAAGAATGAAAAAATGGTGCGTCTGTTTCTGTTACAGCCGCGTATTTTACAACAGGATTTTTTTGATGACGTCAGTGTCACCGGTCATCTGCCTTTTGATAAGGGCAATAAACAGGGATTGTTAATGATGGAAAATCTCCGGCAGGATTACCATCATGATTAACGGCATTGCTGCCCGCCCGCTGACCATGTCTGAAACCGCACAGGTTAAAACACCGGGGAGCCCTGAAACAGAGCCGCAATCCGCTGAGAATGCCCCGGCGCATGATGCGGAACAGATGATGGACATGATGGATGATATGTCTATGGCGCTGGCTCAGTTTAACCGCCGTCAGTATGGCAAAGAGGAACAGATAAGCCAGCGTCCGGCGTCTGACGTTAAGCAAAGCGGTGATGTCGGCGAAAATAAGCTGGATAAAGTAGTGAAATGGTTTACTGCCGGTAACCACTCCCTGCGTGAATTTCTGGACTATGTCCGTTCTATGTTTCCGGATCCCAGTGATTACGTGATGGCGCTGCGCTCACTGATGCGCAAACTGCCGTTTTCCGCAGAAGAAGCGGCTGAAATTGATGCCGAAATTGAACAGTTACTGTACGGCGAATTTGCACAGGAAACGCGGGCGGGGATCAATGTTGCCCTGAAAATCCGTCAGTATGCACCGGTTACACAGCTTGAATATTCTCAGTTAAGAAAGGTGTACCGCAGTTATATCAGTTGGAAATTCGATATCCTGTATCTCTATAAGGTCTGGCTGGAGCAGTATAAAAAAAATCGCGTCAAAAGCCTGCTGCATTATGTCCGCGATGCTCTGGTGTGTGATATGGCGGCAATATTACCGAGTTGCAGTCATCACAGTGAATTCGGGGAACTGACATCCCGTCTGCATTCGATGAATCAGCTTATTTCCCTGACAGATCTGTTTTATCAGAAAATTACGGCGCTGAATTGTTCTGAGCCGGTGCTGGCTGATGAAACGACCATTAACCAATTTATTATTTCTGGTCTGGGTGATACTGATGCTTTTCGCAATGAAACTGCAACACTTTTATCTTCGGTTGAAAATGATAAAAACAAACCGCTGATCTTACAGCGTTTTATTACTATTTTTAGTGAGATACCTGATGTGCTCTTCTTGCAGGAGGAACAGAAAGAACGTGTCGTTTCTTTTCTTAAAGAACATATGAGTGAAATTATTCATACTCTATAACTTTTAATGGCAACGGATTGCTATGCTGACATCATTTATTAATGCGGTAAAAAATAAGCCGGAAATATCCGTGCTGCTGATTATGATCATGGTGATCGCCATGCTGATCATTCCGCTGCCTAAGATCCTGGTGGATTTTCTGATCGGCCTGAATATCGTGATCTCCATCCTGATGTTATTGCTCTCTTTTTATATAACACGCATTCTGGGGTTTACCTCATTTCCTGCCTTACTGCTTATCACCACACTGTTTCGTCTGGCGCTTTCTATCAGTACCAGCCGCCTGATCCTGCTGGATGCAGACGCAGGTAATATTATTCAGTCGTTCGGTGATTTTGTTATCGGCGAAAATATTGTTGTTGGCTTTGTTATTTTTTCCATCGTTACTGTTGTCCAGTTTATTGTGATAACCAAAGGTTCGGAGCGGGTGGCGGAAGTGGCGGCCCGCTTCTCACTGGACGGCATGCCGGGCAAACAGATGAGCATTGATGCAGATCTGAAATCCGGACTTATTGATAACGAAGAAGTGCGTAAACGTCGCAAAGAACTGGAGCAGGAAAGTCAGATGTATGGTGCATTTGATGGCGCAATGAAATTTATCAAAGGTGATGCGATCGCCGGAATTGTCATCATTTTTGTGAATTTTGCCGGCGGAATAGGGATCGGTGTTGCTCAGATGTCGATGCCGTTCAGTGAGGCGCTGAGTACGTATACGTTGCTGACTATCGGCGACGGACTGGTTGCGCAGATCCCTGCATTGCTGATTGCAATAAGTGCCGGTTTTATTGTGACGCGGGTCAGCGGTACAAATCAAAACTTAGGTGCCAATATTATCAGGGAGTTGTTTTCTCATGATTTTACCCTGTTGGTAACGGCCGTTCTGGCATTGTGCATGGGGATGCTCCCGGGGTTCCCTGCCGGTATTTTTGGTTTGCTGGGTGGAGGACTGTTGCTTTTTTATGTGTCCCGGATGCGGCAGAGAAAGCGGCAGGATGCTGCGGTACAAAAAGAGGGTTGTGCAAACCCGGTTATGCAGGAGCCGCAATCATCCTCTGAAACCCCGTTTGTCTCCCGCGGACTGACGGCTGAAAATAATGAGGCAATCCCGCTTATCATTACGCTTCATACCTCTTATCAGACCTTATTTGAAACAAACAATATTACTGCCTGGCTGCGGGAAGAGTTTGCCTTTCGCTACGGTTTTTTTCTGTCCGGTATCATCATGAATTACAGCCATGATGTATCTGTGCATCAATCGGTTGTTTTAATTAATGAAATTCAGTCCGGCACCATCAACTGCTATCCGGATAAATATAAAATTGTGCAGGAAAGCGGGGCACTTGATGTGCTTAACATTGAGCCGGTGGTTATTGAGCTGAAAAATGGCGGAAGAACATACTGGGCAGATAAAAAACAGTATGAATTGTGCCATGCGTCAGGGATAGAAACAGCGCCGGGAATGACGGTGTTTTTCAATGAATTCAGCCGGATAATGACGCAACATATTCAGGAGTTACTCGGGATCCAGGAAACAAAAACGCTGCTGGATAATATCGAAAACAAATATCCGGAACTGCTGAAAGAGTGTTACCGCTATTTGTCTGTACAGCGGGTTGCGGATGTCTTTCAGCGGCTGATTTCAGAGCAGATTTCTATCCGTAATATTAAAACTATTCTTGGCGCACTGGTGCAGTGGGGACAGAAAGAGAAAGATACTCTGGTGCTGGTAGAGCATGTCCGCAGCCAGCTTGCCCGCTATATTTCTGACCGCTTTACCCGCAACCGGGTGCTGTATGCCGTTGTATTGTCAAATCCGGTGGAAGAGATGATCCGCCGGGGAATTCGTCAGTCGGCGGCGGGTACTTTTATCAATCTTGAACCGGCACAGCTCGATCATTTCTATGATGCGATGTCTGTGGTGATGGAGCCGCTGCGTGAACAGCCGGATATTGTATTACTGACGGCTATGGATATCCGTCGTTTTGTGAAAAAACTGATTGAGCTGCACTATCCGGAGGTAGCTGTTCTGTCATTTTCAGAAATTGTACCGGCGACACAGGTGTCGGTGATTGAGTCTGTGTAAGTAAATCAAAGAAAAAGGAAACCAAAGATGGATTTTGCAACACTGGTGACAGAAGGCATGAAATTGATCGGACGCAGTGATCTGGTTGCGGATGTCGCTGCTATCGATAATCACTCCACTATTACGCTATCACTGAGTGATCAGCAGGTTGTTCACCTGACAACGATGGATGAGCTTCCGGTTATCTGGGCACCACTGCCGGCCGAATTACCGGCATTGCACGCAGAGGTGAAAGGGGAACTGCTGGATGCACTTACCGCGCAGACAACCTCTCTGTTTTATCCGG
Source organism: Morganella psychrotolerans (assembly GCF_965118875.1). Lineage (GTDB taxonomy): Bacteria > Pseudomonadota > Gammaproteobacteria > Enterobacterales > Enterobacteriaceae > Morganella > Morganella psychrotolerans_C. The sequence goes on along the minus strand of NZ_CBCPJD010000004.1, from coordinate 105,048 downwards.
GATTACCGGCCATCCGGCAGACAGATGACGGCACAGAGCTGGTCGCCTGTTTCAGTGAAAGTGCGGTAAGTGATAGTGAAACCTTTATTCAGGCGCTGGATCAGTTTGTCCGCGTTTATCAGCAATGTCATGCACTGCTACTGCGGGCCTGATCATGCTGGATTCATTTGTCAGCCACCTGGCTTTTCCTGTTCATATTCAGGGGTATTATCTGGAAGCACCGCTTCCCAGGGTCTTTATCGGTGAAATTTGTCTGTTATGGCAGGATACCTCATGTCAGGTGTTGATCGGACGGGCACAGGTAGTTGGTTTTAATGAAAAATATACTCTTCTCAGTCTGATTGGCAGGGCGTGTGGTCTGACACTGACAACTGTCATTGCCCCCACTGGTGAGCGGCTGACATTATCCTTTACCCGGCAAATCCCGGGCTCGGTGATTGATCCGTCAGGAAATACGCTGATCAGGCTGAGTGAACCGGCAGGAAGCGATCAGCGGACAATCACACGATTGATTAGTGCAGATGCTCCGGATGTTCTGTCACGTCAGCGCATCACGGATATTCTTCCGACGGGTGTCAAAGCGCTCGACGGCTTGCTCACTTGTGGAAAAGGGCAGCGGCTGGGCATTTTTGCCGGTGCGGGGTGCGGTAAAACGGTACTGATGAATATGCTGATTGAGCATGCAGATGCCGATATATTTGTTATCGCACTTATTGGTGAGCGGGGACGTGAAGTCACGGAACTGATTGATGACCTGCAAAAAAGTGCCAATGCGGCTCAATGTATCCTGGTCTGTTCGACATCTGATAAACCGGCAATCGATCGCTGCAATGCGGCGCTGGTGGCGACATCACTGGCGGAATATTACCGCGATGAGGGAAAAGATGTTGTGTTGTTTGTTGATTCACTGACCCGCTATGGTCGCGCGTTGCGTGATGTGGCGCTGAGTGCCGGAGAATTGCCGGTACGACTGGGCTTTCCTGCCTCGGTATTTGAACAACTACCGGCGCTGCTGGAGCGGCCCGGAGCCACAAAAAACGGTGTAATCACCGCGTTTTATACCGTATTGCTTGAAAGTGAAGATGAACCTGACGGCTTCGCTGATGAAGTTCGCTCAATACTGGATGGTCACATTTATCTTTCGCGCAGGCTGGCAATGAGCAACCACTATCCGGCAATTGATATCCTTGCCAGTATCAGCCGGGTGATGTCTCAGATTGCCTCTCCTGAACATTTATCCGCCGCAGGACGGTTTCGTCACTTTCTGGCAAAACAGAAAGAGCTGAAACTGCTGGTTGAGCTGGGGGAATACAAAACGGGCTTTAATCAGAACAATGATAAAGCGGTGGCACTGACAGAGCCGATGCGCGATTTTTTGTGTCAGTCACCGGGCGAATCCGTACCGCTGAGTGAGGTCAGCCATGCACTGCAAAGCCTCACTGCGTGAGGTCAGCCAACTGATTGCGCATTTCAGCCTGAAGGAGCGTTATGCACAGATTACATTGGCGCAACTGAACCTGCGCTACAGAGAGGAGCAGGAAAATCACCGTAGTTTGTTGCAGTTAATCAGCGCACTTGAGCAGCAGATTCTCAGTTTTGATGTAACAGGAATACACACTTACCTGGCACTAAATGAGCGGCGGCGAAAACAGTCAATTTACCGCAGGCAGATTCTGGATATCAGAGTCAAAGCGGAGGAATCTGCATTGGTGCAGGTACAGATTATTGAGGATATCAATAAAACTAACTGTCTTATTACAGGACTGAAGAAAAAAATAATAAAAATAGAACATTATAAACCCGAATAAATAGCTATTAATAAATCATGTCAGGGATAATTAAAAATAACTCAGCAAAGGATTGTTTATGAATATTACGGAGGTATTCCATTATGCACAAACAGATTGCATTGATCAGACAGATAATATTCAACGGTTAACTGAAAAAACAAATGGAAAGTTAACTGAAAAATTAAAGGATAAATTAAGAAATAAAACCGGAATGCCGGTCAGGTTGATCCCGGCGGATATGGATATCCGGCTATTATTCCTGCAAGGAAAAACAAAGAAACTCAGCCGGATAGCGGAGCGAACTGATATATTCCGGATAACATTACCGGCAGTATTACCGCTAAACGCTACCATTACACCGGAGCCACTGTTTCCGGTGACCAGAAACAGATCGGGAAGCGCTGAACTGATACCGGTTTCTGTCAGCCGGACAGAAGAAAGCCCGCGGCCTGTTATGGTACGGGAAACCGGACATGACTCTCCTGTCATTACTCAGTCTGTTACTTTGCCGGTTTCCGGGACATTACATCCAACAGAAAAACATCTGTTCACAGACGCTGTGCTGACAGATGAAACCCGGCAGTCAGCTACCGGAAATATTCAATTATTTCATTATCATAATTTGTATTTTTTGAACCGGCCTCAGACAAAAAAACAGGCAGATATAGCAGATATTAATGATGTTATTCCTGTTTTACATACTGAAAAACTGCTGGCGGAGTATCCGGTATTATCCTCCGGGTATACTGATATAGCACCTGAGTTACGGCAGAATATTCCGGTATTGTTACAGCAGTCGGCTCAGCATGGAATGGCGGAAGCGAATGTTAAAGCGGAACATTACTTTTCCTACGCGTTTAAAATGCAGGGTGAATATAATGAAATGATCCATATTTACCGTAAACAAGAGCAGCAATTTATTCTTGAAACTAATTCAGAGCGGTTGAAGCGCCATCTGAAGGCGAATATCCGCCACGGACAGAGAGAGAGTATTGATATTGTATAATTTGACGGGTTATCAGTATGTATTATGACAGTTGCCGGGCAATAGAATTTCTGAAAAAAATACTGCCTGAAAAACACAATAACAAAAATAAACGGGAAATTATTTGCCGGCTGAAAAATTCACAAAATATATTAATGGTTGCTATAAATCCCGAACAATTATTTCAATTTTTAATTGGTGACAATGATATTCCATGGGAATTAATACCGGAAAGCTATCTTTCTTCTCTGATTGAGAAAAATAACAATCTGTTATCGCTACCTTTTTTTTCACTCGAGGAGTATCAACTGACGGTCTGCACTGAAAAGCATGGCAGAAGCCGGGAAGCCGGATTATGGTTTGAAATGCACGGAATAGATTTTTATCTGATTGATGCAAAAGGACATTTTGATATCACCTCACCGCTGGTGACACAGCAGGGCGGGGTATCGGTTATTGGCGGTATTTATATCGGTTACACCAATACTTGTCTCGGAATAATTCGCGGACTTAATGAGGGTGACGCCCTTCTTATTACACACAATCACTACATTATGCGGGCAGGAGGCTATTTTCAGATGATGCTGGAACAGACGGAAGACGGTACCGTAATAACCGGGGTAGGTGTAGAGACACAAGAGTCACTGAGTACGCCACAACAGACTATTTTTGACAGCAATAAACTGTCTGTGCGGGTAGATTTTCTGCGCCATCGCCGGGTTTATCCGCTGGGAGAACTGCTGGCATTGAGACCCGGAGATAAACTGGTGTTACCGGAGACAGATAGCGATCCGGTGATCCTGGAAATCGACGGGCAGCGCTTTGCACAAGGGGAGCTGGTTCGCGTCGGTACACACTTTGCCGTGGAAATTCACCAGATTTTCCATAAGGATGCGTGATGACTGACAGCGCCGTATCCATGATGGTGATGCTGGCGGCGGCATCACTACTCCCCTTTATTCTTGCCGCCGGAACCTGCTACCTTAAATTTTCCATTGTGTTCGTGATGGTGCGTAATGCACTGGGAGTGCAGCAGGTGCCGTCAAATATGGTACTCAATGCCATTGCGCTTATTTTATCCATGGTAGTGATGTTCCCCATAGCCAGTAAAACTTATTACTATACGGTGGAAAATCCGGTCGAACTGTCACTGCCGGAGTCGGTCACCCGCTTTGTTGACGAAGGGCTGCATGATTACCGGCAGTATTTATTCCGTTATGCGGATAAATCTCTGCTGCACTTTTTTGCGCAACCTGACAGCGATGATACTCAGGATATTGAATTGGATGAAAACAGCGATATTGAATTTTTTCACCTGCTGGCCGCTTACGCATTAGCCGAAATAAAAGCGGCATTTCTGATCAGCTTTTATCTCTATCTGCCGTTTATTGTGATTGACCTTATTGTCTCCAGTGTATTGCTTGCACTCGGAATGATGATGATGAGCCCCGTGACACTCTCTGTCCCGATCAAACTGATCTTATTTATTGCGCTGGATGGCTGGTCACTGCTCTCAACCAGCCTGGTCTCACAATACCTTGAACTTATGGATACATGATATGGATATCATTTATGCCGCAGATAAAGGAATTTATCTGGTCATTATGCTGTCATTGCTGCCTGTATCGGTGGCAACAGCCGTTGGTCTTATTGTCGGGTTATTACAGACTGTCACGCAGATCCAGGAACAGACATTGCCGTTTGGTCTGAAACTGATCGCCGTTTTCACCTGCATTCTGATGCAGCTATCCTGGCTGGGCGACTCTCTGCTCCATTATGCCCGGGAGATGTTTTCGCTGGCACTGAACGTGACTGCTGCGGGCTGAAAATATGGCATTACTGACCTGGTTGCATGACATGCTGCATACCACGCTGTTTAACAGTGTACGGCTGTTTGCGGCGTTTGCATTTATCCCGTTTCTGAATGAAAAATTTATACTCAGCCGCACCAGCAGGGGTATTGTGATTTTTTTACTGGCACAGAGTCTGACCGGTGATCACGCGGCACCGGAACACGGATTTTCTGTTATACATCTGCTGAGTGAAATAACCGCCGGGTTGGTTATGGGGCTGGTATACAGCACGCCATTCTTTATTTTATCCGCTCTGGGTGAATATATTGATAATCAGCGCGGGGCAAATATCAGTGATATTGCTGATCCGACGACCGGCTCTGATGCGTCGCCATTCTCGACCTATCTCAATTTGTTCGGCGTGTCTTTTTTCCTGATGAATGACGGCATGTTACTGCTGCTCTCTTCACTGCGGGAAAGTTATATTCTGCTGCTGCCCGGGCAGTTGCTGACATCCATAAATTACAGCGTGGTCATGACCTGGTTGACAGAAAGCCTCTCACTGTCACTGCTTTTTTGTATGCCGTTGTTTATTATTCTGTTTATATCAGAAGTAAGTCTGGGCGCGCTGGCGCTTTATAATTCACAGCTCAATCCTTTTTCACTGTCGCTTTCGGTCAAAAGTATCATTGCCTTTCTGCTGGCTCTGCTGCTGTTTCGCGGAACCACTGTCCGGGATGCGATTGCACTGTTTGATCCTGCGCTGGTGACGTTATTTTTGAGGGGGAGTGATGGCTGAAAAAACAGAAAAGCCGACCAGTAAAAAACTCAAAGATGAATCAAAAAAAGGTAATGCGTTTAAATATAAGGAGTTGTTATCTACAGTTGGTTATATGACGGGGTTCTGCTTTTTGGTTTATGTGGCAGACTGGCGTGCATTCAGCCGATTCTGTCTGATAGTTTTACGTAATGTAAACACACTCTCACTTTCAGTTTATATTGATGAATTATTTAGCCTTTTTCTTCAGATGGTTTTACCGTTGATAGGTTTGTGCGGGTTCTGTGTCAGCTTTGTCTCACTGTTACAGACCCGCTTTGCCCTTGCGACGGAATCTATCAAATTTGATTTAACAAAAATCGATCCGGTAGCCGGATTCAAGCGGATTTTCACCAAAAAATCCCTGAAAAACCTGGTAAAAGCACTGCTGTCAATCGGAGTATATGTCGCCGCAGGGTGGGCATTTATCATGATGAATGCGGCTGATGTTTATGCCCTGGTCAATATCCCTTTTTCTGATGTGAGACACAGTTTTATTCATTTTGTTGCCCGCTATGTATTTACTTTTATGCTGCTGTTATGCCCGTTATTGGTCATCGACTATATCGTGGAATATCTCTTGTTCTTCAGTGATATGAAAATGGAAAAACATGAAGTTAAACAAGAGTATAAAAACAGTGAAGGCAATCAGGACATAAAATCTGCCCGTAAACATCAACACAGAGAATTGCTGAGTTCGGAAACGAAAGCATTAATTAAGAACTCAGATGTGGTGGTGGTTAATCCGACACACATCGCTGTTGCGGTTTATCTTGATCCGGATAACGGAGTGATGCCACTGATCACGGTAAAAGAAAAAGGCAAAAATGCGCTGGCTGTCCGGCAATATGCTGAAAAGCATCAAATACCTGTTGTCCGGGATATTCCGCTGGCGCGTAGGCTGTTTAAGAAGTATCACGTTTTTGACACCATTATTGATGATGATCTGGATAAATTCCTTGACCTGTTGTTGTGGCTCAGAGATGTGGAGCAGGCTGGTACAGATATACCGGATATAGAAAACACACACTGATACTGCCTGTATCAGACAGGTGAGTATTTTATGAAAGTGATTATCAGCAGATTTAGGTACTATTTATCACACTTGATAATCGAATATTATTAAGGATAATTGTTATGGATAACAAAGAAATACTGAATATTAAATCGCTGGTTGAAAAGATTTTCACACATATTGAAAACGGAACGATAATTAAGGCATTAGTACCAGAGGATCCGGAAGATTATAGTCATGTCTATTCATTGGCCTGTGATTATTATGATAAAGGATTAATTGAACAGGCGGAAAAAATATTTCATTCATTATGTCTGTATGATTTCAGTAATACTGATTATCTTTTGGGATTAGCTGCCGTTAAACAGGTACAAAAACAGTACCGGAAAGCGATTAACCTGTATGCAATGGCGATTAATCTGGATGATACTAACGTATCAGCTTATTTATATTCTGGTCAGTGTTTTCTTTTTATGGGCGATACAGGCACTGCAACTAATCGTTTTAAGCATGTATTAACACTGAGTTGTGAATCACAGGATAAAGAGCAGGCAGAGTATTATTTGTCATTGCTGGAGAATAAAAATGGCTGACAATATAGCATTGAATCACGAACGAATAGTACCGGGTGTACCGGAAGAGAATTATGCATTAAGAGAAGATGATGATAGTGCAGCAGTGCAACCTGTTGCAGGTCAGTATGATAATATTATTTTGGAACGTGAGAGCCGGGAACGGTTAGAGACTATCACAGATGAATTATCTGAAATAAAAACAATGCTTTATAGTAATAAATCATCAGATGCTGAAATTGAAATAGCACTGGCACGTTACAAGCTGTTGATGAGTAAAGATAATATTGTATTTATTCAGAGTATCGACCGTAAATGGTCTGATGATGCTATTTATATTAATAATCGTATTCATGATTTTGAGATTTCAAAAGAATTAATTACGCATGAATATTATGATGAGCAATTACATATTCTAGTCAGATATAGCCATGATATCAGCCTGAAGTATCATAGGGAAGGTATGTCAGGTTATATGGAGTTTTATAAAGGAACAACAAAAATACTCAATGACTATGGTAATTATATTGGGGATGTTGTTGATGATGGTAAAAAAACACTATTAAAGGAACATAAGCTTATCAATGATCTCCATAGTGTTACAAAAAAATATATTCCTGATTTAGATACAGATACCGGATTTATCTATAAGAGTAATATTGAGGTTGTTCCGGGTAAAAAAAATGGGTTATATAATGTTGCTATTGATGGCCAAATTATTGAATCTGATGTTAGTTATAAAAGTGCAGTAACTGCACTAAATGGTTTTTTTTCTGTATTTGATAAACCAATTAATGGTACAAAATTCATTAAGCAAATAATACCTGAGAAAGATAAGGATGGGAATGTAATAAAGTTAACAGGAAAGGTGCGCCAGTTTGTTGTGCCGGATAACGTATTTACATATTTAGAAATAAATAATTATGCAAAAGACTATGAAAGTAATGTTAGTGGTTCACTGAGTGAAATTCATAAGTTAAATATTTTCACAAACAATGAACATGTTGATGCTATAAATGAAATGAATTTAAATGAATATACTGGGTTAAAAGAAAAAATCAAAGATGCATTAGATAATAGTCGTATTTCGTCAAGTGGATCTCATATAACAATCTATCGAAAAATTGCATATGACTATGATGGATGGAAAGCAAAAATTATTGTTAGGTATGAAGAGATCTCAAAATCGGAATATGATAAATATATGAGGGATGATCCTGACATTTATATTAAGACCTGGGCGAAATGGAAGCCAACAGTTGATACAAAACAGGTTGTATTAAATATAGATACCTCTGTTAAAGTTGATTCGACTGCTTTAAATATACTAACTACCAGGTTAGATGGGATGAAAAAAGAACTTCAACTATCGATTGATGAATTTTCTCAGCACTATAGTACAAAAAACAGTAACTATGAAAATATGGTTAAGAACATTACTAATATGATCTCTGATTTATTTAATGAAATTAAAAACATGCTAAGAAACTAAATATTACAGTATGAATCTGAGGGATAATATGGATATTAATTCTAATGTGTCTTCCGTTAAAAAAACTGATAATGTGCAGCAAGGGCATGATGTCGGTACAGCAGAAATGCAAAAAACAGCAGGGGCGATGGTTACACTGCATACTGAAGCTGCAGTTTCTTCGGTGATTAATAACGCTGTAAAAAATAAAAATAATTACAATAAACCTCGTATTTCAGGTAATAATAAATCGAATGGCAAAGTCACTGAGTATAAGGAAATAAATCTGGTTAAAATTTCATATTATGAAATGTTCGCTAAGATACAGGATTATTTTTTTTCAGAACAAACTGAAAAATATAAAAATAGTGCAGCTATAAATAAAAAACAATATGCATATATTATGACGGACAAACAAATTTCCATTATGAATAAACGTATTGATGAATTGTCAACTGGGGTAAATAACCAGATGGATAATTTATCAGATTATTATTATGGGGTTTTTAAATGTCCTGAAGGAATTGGTGGGTATTTAAATTACCCCGGAAATATGGATAAGATTTTTTTAGCCAAGTTTGGTAAGGAAATGAAAGAAAAATTTATATCTGTGGCAAAGGATGAAAAACTGAAGGGTGCATTAGTAACGGATGAAATGGCAACAAAATCATTCAAAAAATACCTTGCTGAAAAATTTAATATTGCCAATGTTTATAGAACACTTTTTAATAAAGAAAAAACGTCAGAAGAAAAAATAAAAATCGTCTCTGAACTGCTGAATGATTTTAGCGAACTACCATCAGAGGATAGTGCTGCCGGAAAAAAATGGATAGCTGACCTTGGTAACTTGCACTCTGAACTGAGTTATTTACACAGTCAGGTTAAGCTATATAACAGCATGGCTGCATATTGTGAACAAGTAGCGAATAGTAATCCAGATAATAATTCAGATGGCAGATATGAAAATGAATTAGCGGTAATCATGGCAAAATTGTCAGATTTACGTGAAAAAATGATACAGAGCAAAATGGAAAGTGAAATTCGGGTTCAGCAGCTTCAGCAACTGGCATTGCAGACAAAAACAGAAAAAGAAGCGGCAGATATTGAGATGAAAATTAAAGAAGCTGAAGAGTTACAGGCATTATTTAAATGGCTGGCTCCCTTAATTGCATTTATTTTACTGATATTAGCAGCACTTACGGCAGGTACAATGACTGCTTTTATTGTGGCACTTATTTTTACTGTCGTTATGGTCATTGATGCAATTCTGGATTCACTGGGCAAAGCCGGCATTATGAGTACGCTGATGACGCCGTTTACAAAGCTAATGGAAGAGATTCAGCAATTTATTAAAAATATTGCTCTTGAAGTAGCGAGAGCGGAAGGGAAATCTGAAAAAGAGCTCAGAGAGTTAGAAATGTATATGGAGATTATCGCTATGGTCGTAGCCATGGCGGTGATGGTTGCCTTGATGGCGGCATTGAGTGCGATGATTGGAAAGCTGGTTGGTCATTTTTTATCAGAATCAGTAAAACAAATAATCAAAGAGATTATGAAAGAAGTGCAGCGTGCGATGATTGTCATGTCTGTCTCAAATGTTGTAACCGGGGGGGCAAATACTATTCTTCAGGCACAAATTAGTGAGGAAGTTTCCCGCCGTATTGCGGATATCGAATTTGACCAGCAGCTTATTGATTCACTGACAGAGATGATGAACAGGCTGATGGAAAGCTTTTCAGGACATCACGAAGAACTGCGCACGTTAAATGAAAAAACCAGCGCGATGGCACGGGATAGTTTTCGCAACCGGAAAGCGATATTAAATACCCCGGTATAATTTGTTAACTTAAAAAGGATTTTATAATGACTACACCAATCTCATCACCTGTAATAAAGCCATCAGTAACACAGGCAATTGTTGATGAATCTGCCGGTAATAATACTGCGGGTTTAAAAAATGTACCAAAGGTGCATCATTCGTCACAATTAGTTGAAACTGTGGTTGAAAATAGTGGTTCAGTCAAAGCGCAGTCAGTGCCACTTACTGATGATGAAATCAAAAATATCATCAAATCCAATGCGCCTGCAGGCACTTTTGCATTACTTTCTGAACAGGATCAGCGGTGGATGAGTATCGCGATTGAACTTTTTCGTGTCCTGTCGGATGACTCTCTGTCACAACGTGCTATGCGTGACAAAATGGGAGAAGTCGTAAAAAAATTGGCTGAAAAGCTGAAGGATCATAAATATAAAGAAGCGGATATTCAGGTAAAAGCCGCTATTGCCGGCGCTGTGGCTTCAATGGTAGTAGCTGTTGCCGGTGCGGTGTACTCTGTCAAAGGGTTGGGTGCAAATCCTGACGGGGCATCATTACAGAGTATTTCAGGTCAGGCGATAAGCTCTCTGACACAAACTACCGGGAACCTGGTGTCTCAGATTATCGGTGCTGATGCTACCCGTGAACAAGGCGAGGCTGAACTGACCCGGGCGGCAAAAGAGGATGCATTGAACAGTATGTCATCACACAATAAATCTGCAGATGTACAGCAGGAACTGGTTAAGAAAATTATGGAGCTGCTCAGTCGCTTCTTTGACGCTCAGACGGCGACGAAAAGTCAGCTGATTAGTAATGCGCGGACATAATTTTATCATTCTGTTTTTCTGCGGAGCAGCCCTTAATCCGGCTGCTTTTTTTATTCTTTTTTTCTCATCATGAAGAAAATTCATCTTTATTTTACCACTTCCGTTTTGATCTCTTCCGCAATTGCCGGTATAAGAAAGATAAGTCTATACGTCTGGACGTCTAAATAATGATATTCACCTGCGCTGTAAGGAAGAACACATGAAACTTGAAACGCTCTCTGTCCACGCCGGGTATTCACCGGACCCGACCACAAAATCAGTCGCTGTACCTATCTATCAAACCACGTCTTATGCCTTTGATGATACACAGCATGGCGCGGATTTGTTTGATCTCAAAGTTCCGGGAAATATCTACACCCGCATTATGAACCCGACAAATGATGTTTTAGAACAAAGGGTTGCGGCGATTGAGGGCGGTATTGCGGGGCTGGCGGTAGCATCAGGCATGGCGGCGATCACCTATGCGATTCAGACCCTGGCAGGTGTCGGCGACAACATTATCAGTGTCTCCAAATTGTATGGTGGTACTTATAATTTGTTTGCGCATAATTTTCCCCGTATCGGGATAGAGGCCCGCTTTGTGGAGCATGACGATTTTGCACAACTGGAAGCGCTGATTGACGACAACACCAAAGCCGTGTTCTGCGAAACCATTTCGAACCCCGCCGGACATATTGTTGATCTGGAAAAGATAGCGGAGATTGCCCATCGTCATGGCGTGCCGCTGATTGTCGATAATACAGTGGCAACCCCCGCACTGTGCCGCCCGATTGAGTTCGGGGCTGATATCGTGGTGCATTCACTGACGAAATATATTGGCGGACATGGCTCTTCCCTCGGCGGCATTGTTATCGATTCCGGAAAATTTCCGTGGCACGAGCATGCAGACCGCTTTGCGATACTGAATACGCCGGATCCCTCTTATCATGGCGTGAATTATGTTGAACACTTCGGCGCTGCTGCATTTATTGCCCGTTGTCGTGTGGCGCCGCTGCGCAACACAGGCGCGGCACTCTCTCCGTTTAACAGTTTCCTGATTTTACAGGGGCTGGAAACACTGGCACTGCGTATGGAACGCCATGTCGAAAACGCACAGCGCGTAGCCGAATATCTGCAACAGCACCCGCAGGTGGTATGGGTGAAATATGCCGGTCTGGCGAACAGCCCGGAGCATGCTCTGGCACAGAAATACGTGAAAGGCACACCGGCATCGATTATGTCTTTCGGTATCAAAGGCGGGGCAGAGGCGGGGGCGAAGTTTATCGATGCACTGAAACTGATTGTCCGCCTGGTCAATATCGGGGATGCGAAATCGCTTGCCTGTCACCCGGCAACCACAACACACCGTCAGCTGAATGAAGCTGAACTGGCCCGCGCCGGGGTATCAAGAGATATGATCCGTTTATCAATTGGTATTGAGCACATTGATGACATCCTGGCAGATATCAGTGCGGCACTGGACAGTGCAAAATAAAAAACAATTATAACAATGCGTTTCGGAGATGGTATGAGAAAAATTATAGTATCAGCGCTGCTCGCCTGCACCACATTACTGGCGGTTTCCTGTTCTCAGAATGAGGATGAAAAACCCCTGAAAGTCGCCATTAATACAGGACCGGACCAGGCAATCTGGGAAGAAGTGGTAAAAGTTGCCAAAGAGAAGCAGGGGCTGGATATTGAGGTTATCGCCTTCAATGACTATGTCCTGCCGAATGAAGCGCTGCGCAATAAAGATGTGGATGCCAATGCGTTCCAGACCGTGCCGTATTATGAGGCGCAAAGCAAAGAGCGCGGTTATCAGTTTGAAGTCATTGGTAAGACCTTTATTTTCCCGATAGCCGCTTACTCAAATAAAATAAAATCCGCCGCTGAATTACCCAATGGTGCAACGATTGCGATTTCCAATGAAACCACGACGCTCGGCCGCAGCCTGTTACTGTTGCAGGCCGAAGGACTGATTAAGCTGAAAGACGGGGTAGGCTATCTGCCGGGTACCCCTGATATTATTGAAAATCCGAAAAAACTGAAAATTGTTGAGATTGATACACCACAACTAACCCGCGCGCTGGACGACCCGGATGTGTATCTTTCAGTTATTAACAATAATTTTTCATCACAAGTCGGACTCTCTGCTGCGCGCGACGGGCTGTTTATGGAAGATGCCGATTCGCCATATGTGAACCTGATTGTGGCCAGAGCCGCAGACAAAGACAATGAGAAGCTGAAAAAGCTGGTCGCAGCGTTTCAGAGTGATGAGGTCCTGAAGAAGGCGGAGGAAGTTTATCGTGGTGACGCCGTCCGTGCCTGGTAAATACGCGTCATCCTTCCGTCCATAGCCGCGTTGGCTGCACTCATCGGCACGGGTCACATACTTATGTATGCTCCCCGTGCCTCTTCGTTTGCCGCCTTGCTCTGAACGAAATGATTTAGCGTATTGGCTTGTGAGTGATATTTTTATAAAAACAGTCTAATAATTTCATTTCGCAGATAACCGGTAAAAAAAGCAGAAAGCATGCAAGCCATGGATGGCGAGCCTGAGCGTACAGGGAGGTATTCACAGCGGCTTTCTGTTTTTACCGGTTTATCAGCGTGGCACCGTAATCCCCGGTTTTATCTCAGTGGCTTATTCCCCGAATCCTTACCTTGAATCTCCCGCCGATTGCCTGAATAATAGTCGTCATTCAGACAAGGAAAATACAATGAAACAACTGATTATCGGACTGTTAGGTGTGGCTGTACTGGTCGGCGTGCTACTGGTCTCCAATTACAACAGTATCCAGGCGCAGGATGAAGGCGTAACAGCATCGGCCTCTGAAATGCTCAATCAATACAAACGCCGCGCAGATCTGATCCCGAACCTGGTCAAAACCGTTCAGGCCTCTTCAGACTTTGAACGTCAGGTATTGCAGGATGTAGTGGAAGCCCGGGCGAAAGTCGGGCAGATGAATATTAATGTCACTGATCTGAACGATCCGGCACTGCTGGCAAAATTTCAGCAGGCGCAAAGCGAACTGGGATCTTCACTCTCCCGGCTGCTTGCCGTATCTGAGCGCTATCCGGATCTGAAAAGTAACGCGCTTTACAGTGATCTGATGGTGCAACTGGAAGGCAGCGAAAACCGGATCGCGGTGGCTCGAGGGCGTTATATTGAAAGTGTCCGTGAATACAACACCACTATCCGTAAATTCCCTGCGGTGATTATTGCAAATTACATGGGATACACCGGTAAGCCCAATTTCAGTGTGGAAAATGAAGCAGAAGTCACCACGGTGCCTGGTGTTGAATTTAAGTAAAAAATAAAGGAATAACAGGATGTTATTCCTTTTAGTTATTCTGATTACTGATTATCCCCAAAGGAGAGTGGGAATAATAAGGAGTTGCTGTGTTAACTGAAGAGTTTCTCTCCAATAACGTACTCAGCCTGATTGTGCTGGTTATCTGTATCTTAGGCTCTGTTGGGTTGATGATTTATAACCGCAGGCGGGAAAAGGGTAAACATGCCACATTAATGCATATCTCCCAGCTTGTGATGTGGGCGCTGTGTGTGGTGATCCTCGGGGATTTTACAGAGCAGGGAATTGTCTATTTTCAGTGGCGCTTTATCACCGCTGATACCGTGGCGATGATTTGTACCACACTGATCGTATTGTTGTTGATCCGTAAATTATTCCTGATGATCAACCGCCTGGCGCAGGCACAGATAGCCCGTGGCAGTGATATTACCTCTGCGCACATTATTTCCCGCGTGCTGAAAATTCTAATCGTGATTGTGGTTTTTCTGCTCTACGGTGAACATTTCGGCATGAGTCTCTCCGGGCTGATGACGTTCGGCGGGATCGGCGGTATTGCTATCGGCATGGCAGGGAAGGATATTCTCAGTAATCTTTTTTCCGGCATTATGCTCTACTTTGACCGCCCGTTTAAAATCGGTGACTGGGTCAGTTCGCCTGACCGGCAGATTGAAGGTACGGTGGTGGAGATTGGCTGGCGCATCACAAAAATTATTACCTTTGATCACCGCCCGCTCTATATTCCTAACTCCCTGTTTTCCTCCATCAGTGTGGAAAACCCGGGGCGCATGACAAACCGGCGGATCAAAACCACCATTGGTCTGCGCTATGAAGATGCAGATAAAATTGCGCCGGTTGTCAGTGATATCCGTGCCATGCTGAAAGCTGATGAAACAATCGATCAGCACCAGACCATGCTGGTTTATTTTGATGAATTCGGCGATTCGGCGCTCAATATCATGGTCTATTGCTTCACAAAAACCACCGTCTGGGCAGATTGGCTGGCGGCACAGCAGGCGGTGTATTTGAAAATTATTGCTATTGTTCAT
Organism: Morganella psychrotolerans; assembly: GCF_965118875.1. GTDB lineage: Bacteria > Pseudomonadota > Gammaproteobacteria > Enterobacterales > Enterobacteriaceae > Morganella > Morganella psychrotolerans_C. Next base: position 89,623 of record NZ_CBCPJD010000004.1, on the reverse strand, counting down.
CAGCACGGCGCAGATTTCGCTTTCCCGAGCAGGACTCTGTACATGGAACGCAATTCCGCTCCTGCAAGCCGCGAACCTGCGGGAATGTGATCCGGCACCTTGCACTGAATACCCTGTTTCCGTTATCGTGCCGCCGGTTAATCATTAAGATGTGACTCAGAGGCGGCACGGTATGGCGAAATATTTTTCTATCGGCGAAATGGCAAAACTTCATAAAATCAGCATTCAAACGCTGCGTTATTATGATCAACTGGGGTTATTCAGACCGGTCTATGTCGATCAGGAAAGCAACTACCGCTATTACACTATCGATCAATTCTCTCAGCTGGATATTATTAAATATCTGAAATACTTAGGGATGCCGCTGAAAGAGATCAAACACCGCTTACAGGACTCGGATACACAAATCCTGAATCTGCTGACGCGGAAAATCACGGTTGTGGATGAAAAAATCCGTGAGTTGGAGCTGATAAAGAAAGTACTCTCCACTAAAAAAGAGACGCTGGAGAAAGGCATTGATACGGACAGCATCGGCAAAGTTACCCGCCGCTATATTCCCCGCCGCCATATTTTATCAATGGATTACGAACCGGGTCTGAGCTTTGAGGAAACCATGGAATTCTCACGGCGGCAGATTGCCAATATCCTGGAAGAGAATATTTCTATTTTCTACGGCGGTGTCAGCGGTCTGGTGTCCCGCGACAATTATCTTGCCACACAGCAGGTTAACTATCTGAACAGCTTTGTTATTGTTGAGCGTGACCTGTTTAATCCGCAGGTGCAGAATAAAATTACTGAAATCCCCGACGGTGAATTTATCTGTCTGATGTATCAGGGACCCTACAGTGACAATGGTGCGGCATTTAAAACCATCACTGATTATGCTGAATACAAACGCATTCCGGTGGATGATATGATGTATGAAATTCCTGTAATTGACCCGCTCTCAACCAATGATAAGCATCATTTACTGACTGAAATTCAAATCAAAGTGAAACGGCGTGAAATAGATACGCGTTGCCTGGTGTAAGACTCTCTCCTTACTATAGATAATTATCCGTAATATGCAGAAACAGGCTGAAAATACAGAGTCTGTTTCTGTTTTTTTATCTGATAATTACCCGTTTTGTGATGAGCGTCAGATATCCCCGCATTGACTCTATAGTAGCAATAGAGTCTATAGTTACCCCATTCCCGTACACCACGCTACTACACAGCTGATCCTGAATCAGGATCCCGAATTTATAATGAAAATGATGACGTGCCGATCAACACGCTGATCGCATGAGGAGTCTATTGTGCAAAAACCAACTGATTATGATTTGGAAACTAAACTGATCCATCAGGGACACTCGCCGGATCCAACCACCGGGGCGCTGGCAAGCCCCATTTATCAGACCGCGACATTTGCTGCGCACTCTGTTGAACACTTTGAAGAACTCTGCCGGACATGGGGCTATGTTTACAGCCGTGAATGTAACCCGAACCTGACTGAGCTGGAGAGCAAGCTGGCTATGCTGGAAGGCGCGGACAGCGCGATCGTCAGTGCCTCCGGCATGGGCGCGATTGCATCAACACTGCTGTCACTGGTAAAAACCGGTGACCATATTGTCAGCGCTGACGGGATCTTCTCTCACACCCGGTTATTGATGACAGAGCTGCTGGCAAAATTTGGTGTGGAAATTACGTTTGCAGATGCCACAAACAGTGACAATATCCGCGCGGCAATGAAACCCGCCACACGTCTGGTCTATGTCGAAAGCCCGCTGAACCCGTCGCTGGAGCTGGTGGATATCCGTGAGATTGCCGGGATTGCTCATGAAAACAAAAGCCTGCTGATTGTCGACAGCACATTCTGTACTCCGATCCTCCAGCGTCCGTTGGATCTGGGCGCTGATCTGGTGGTTCACAGCCTGACTAAATTTATGAACGGACACGGCGACACATTGGGTGGCGCGGTGATCGGATCGCGTGAATTGATCGAGCTTATCAAATGGCCGGGCTTATGCTGCTTTACCGGTGCTGCACTCGCGCCGAACAATGCCTGGATGATCATGCGCGGGATGAAAACCCTGGATATGCGCATGAAAAAACACTGTGAAAATGGTCTGGCGCTGGCGGAATTTCTGACCTCACAGAATGAGATCGAAGAAGTGCGCTATCCGGCACTGAAAACTCACCCGCGCTATGACTTGTGTCAGTCTCAGATGAACGGGTTGGGCGGCGGTATTGTCTCTTTCCGTCTGAAAGAAGATATTCACGGGCTGAGCCGTGACCAGGTGAGCCGCAAATTTGTTAACTCCCTGAAACTGACCACCATTGCCACCAGTCTGGGCGAAGAACACACTCTGGTACAGATGAACGGTGAAAACCTGATCCGCATTGCGGTGGGTCTTGAATCGGCAAAAGACATTATTGCGGATTTCCGCCAGGCACTGGACGCCGTCCACGGCTGACATCACAGAGATAACTATCATGGCAAATAGCATGGAAAATCTATCCCGCAGGAAACGTCTGCTGATCCTGTTTCTTCTCGCGTTCGGTACGACCGCGATGTACAGCCTGCCTTACCTGAAATCGTCATTTTATGATCCGATGCAGAAAGCGCTGGGGCTGACACACATTGAAATCGGCAACTTACTGAGCCTGTATGGCTTAATCGGTATGTTCTCTTATTTCTTCGGCGGCTGGTTTGCTGACCGTTTTTCACTGCGTAATCTTATCTCTTTTTCACTGCTCGCATCCGGCGGGCTGGGATTCTGGTTCGCCACGTTTCCGTCTTATAACACGATCCTGCTGATCCACGTTCTGTGGGGCGTGACGACGATCCTGACATTCTTTGCCGCCTCGATCAAAGTGGTGCGGATGCAGGGAACAGAAAAAGAGCAGGGGCGGATCTTCGGGTTCTATGAAGGGCTGTCCGGGGTTTCCGGTACATTGATCTCATTCACCGGGCTCTATTTCTTCGGCAAATTTGCAGAAGCCGCAATTGGTTTTCGCTATGTGGTCTGGCTCTATTCAGGCGCTTCCGTTGTTTGCGGGATCTTGTTATTTTTTCTGATCGCACACCGTGGCGGGAATACCAATTCAGATAACGCTGAAGAAGAAAAAACCACATTCCGTTCACTGATGAGTGTGGTGACAATGCCGAAAGCCTGGCTTATCGGGCTGATCATCTTCTCCACATATGTGGTCTTTTCCAGCCTGACGTACCTCAGTCCGTATTTGTCGCAGGTCTATGTGGTGCCGATTACGCTGGTTACGGCGCTGTCGATAGTCCGTACCTATGTGATTAAAATGGTCGCATCGCCGGTTGCGGGGATCGTGACAGACAAAGTCGGATCATCTATCAGTGTTATGTTTGTCGGGTTTATCATCATGGCAGTCAATTGCGCACTATTCCTGGTTATCCCGAAAGGCAATGCCTTTATGTGGTTTGCTGTAGTGAATATGGTGGTATTAAGTGCGCTGCTGTTCGCGTTTCGCGGAATTTATTTTGCGTCTGTTGCAGAATCAAAAATTCCGATGAAAACAACGGGTGCCGTGGTCGGGTTTGCGTCATTTATTGGTTTTTCACCGGATGCATTCTATTATTCTGTCGCCGGTTACTGGCTGGATAAATACGGCGAGACGGGTTACAGCTATATTTTCATGCTCTCTGTAGGTTGTTCATTGCTCGGCGTGGTTGCGACCTTCCTGCTGCGTCAGATTAACCGCCGGGAAGCCGCGGGCGGTGATGAGATGATACTCCCGGCATCTGCCTGACAGATATTATATATACCCAACGTCATTCAAATTGCAGGCAGGCGGCAAAGGAAGATAGACGGGGAGCATACATCGGTATGTGACCCAGCTATCGTCGTTACGCCAGCGAACCTGCGGTTTGAATGAATAAGGGTATAAAATTAATTATTAATAACGGTACTCAACACCGAGCCAGAAATTACGGCCTTCTTCCATATACCCGTTGGTAAAATAATAGGATTTATCAAACAGATTATTTACGGATGCATTGGCAGACATGCCGTGTCCGAAGTCGTAATCCATCCGCAGATCCGTTGTGGCAAAGCCTGCGATTTTCTCGTTGCTGTCATTATACTGATAGCTCCATGCACGGAACTCTTCTGCCAGGGTGAGTGTCAGCGGATCGATCGGATTCACTTTCAGCCAGGCATACATTTTGTGTGTCGGCAGACCTTCCACATGATCAACATCTTTCGGATCGCTGTGAATGTAACTGTAATTTACCCCGGTTTTCAGCCAGTCCGTTATGTCACCTTTCACGCCCAGATCCAGCCCGGTATAATCCACGCGACCGCTGTTCTGGTTCTGAAAGAAATCCTGACCATTTTTCACGACAGTATGGGCGAGAATCGCATCATCTACGCGGTTATGATAAATACTGGCCTGGTAGCCCCATTTATCCGTAATGCTGCCTTCATAGGTTAAATCAAAAGTCAGCGCACGCTCGGCTTTCAGATCCGGATTAATGATCCCTTTTGAACCATCTTTCGGTTTTTCAGTGGTATAACGCTCTTTCTGTGTCGGGAAACGGCTGCGGTCAGAAACGGAGAAACGGACATTATCCTGATTGGCAAAGGTGTATTTTGACATCACTTCCCAGTTGAATGCATTCTGGCTGTTATCGCCTGCACCTTTATCCGCATCAAGGCTGTCACGCCAGTCATAGCCGATGGCACCGATAATATCGAGATCGGATGTTGCTGCCCACTGGTACTCTGTTGCCACAGAATAGGTGCGGTCTTTGTAACGCAGAATTTCCCCGTTGCGTTCTTTTTGTGCGCGGTGAATATCATCTTTCCAGTGTCCGGAAAAAGAAAGCAGATCGCGCTCGCGCATATCAATTCCTAACTGGAGAGAGGCGCCGTTACTGAAATCATCATAGTGACTATAATCTGCCTGATTACCTTTTTTCGGGTACATCAGCAGGGTATTCACAAATTTATCGTGATACAAGCGGCTCTGGAGATTCACGCCGTCGGTAATTTGTGTGGTGCCGTTGAAATAGTAGCTCTCTTTATTATAATCCGGCCATTCCCAGTATGAATATTTGCCCTTGCCTGTCCCGGCTGACGGCGGGCTGTCTTTCTCACCCTCCTGTTTCATATAGGTCACAACATATTGATCTGTTTCGCGCGGTGTCCAACCCACTTTGACCATGCCGCGTTTATCATCAGAGGAAGAGTGCGCACGGCGGCCATTACTTCCGGCTGCGGCATTATCATCATCAGATGCCGGCAGACCCAGAAAGCGCTGTTTGTACTGACTGCCGCTGACCTGGATAAAGCCGAGGTCGCTGCGCGCACCGACACGGGCGCTGGTGTTGTACGCATTATCCGCACCACGGGCAAACCCCTGACTGTAGGCTACATTAGCCTCAAACGGTTTTTTCGGCGTGGCGGTAGTGAGGTTGATAGCACCGCCCATCAGGTTCGGACCCTGTAACAGCGAAGTGTAACCTTTACTCACTTCAATGCTTTCCAGCTCGCTGGTCATAAAGCGCCCGAGATCGAGATTGCCGTCATAGGGTACATAAGTCGGTATCCCGTCGAAGAAAACCGGCACCTGGCGGCTGTCAAAACCCCTGACTTTCACTGTCAGTTCGTTGCGGTTACCTGATTTTTCAAGTACTACACCCGGCATAGTACTGATCGCGGTGGCGGCATTGGTTTTGTTCAGGGATTTCATCTGAGATTGGGTGATGACATCCGGGTTTGAAGCCAGCGGGCTGCCCCAGACTGTCAGTATATCGGCACCTTCCGCGTGAACAGCGGGTGCCGTCGCCAGCAGTATGACGGAGCAGAGTAGCGTTCGTTTCATTTTATTATTTTTCCTGTAACCGAATTATCGATATGTATTATTTTATATAACGATTTTTTTAAAAATAGGATAATGCAGCCGGGTCAGTTACCGACTGCGTTATCCTTATTCATACTCGTCATACTTCAAGATGCCCGGTTGTTGACTGCACTACGCCCGCCGGGTCACATACTGATGTATGCTCCCCGTCTGTTTTCCCTTGCCGCCTGCCTGCATCTTGAATGACGTTGGGTATATCACACCGGATACAGCCGGACCTTAATATCTGCCGGCGGCGCATAATACGGCGCTGATGTCACAAACAGTTTCAGTCCGGTATCTGCGTAATCCCCGATAGTCTCTGCGTTCAGCCCGCCTGCGGCGGACAGAGTGCAGTGTGGTGCCAGTACAGCGGCATCTTTAGCCAGGCGGCGGATCTCATCAGGATGAAATTTATCCAGTTGCAGCACATCCGGGCGGCCTTGCAGCGCCAGGTAAGCTTCATCCGGATTGTCCGCCTCGACAATAATGGTTTTTTCCGGCGCATCATGGCGCAGAGCGGCAATAGCAGTACTCCAGTTATCCGGCTCTGCCAGAAAGCGCCGGTGATTGGCAAACATCAGAATAGTTTCCGCGCAGCCCTGCCGGTGAATAATACCGTTTCCGGCAAGCACGGCAGCGGTTGCCAGCAGTTTGGTGCCGGGAATATTTTTCCGCGTACAGGCCAGTTGTGCATCCTGTTGTGATTTGCGCAGAATATCGACCATCCGGCGCGTTGTATGAGTAACGCCGCTGCTCCACTCAATCACATTCTGAACAATTTTCCAGCCCTGATGCAGGGCGTCAGCGCGACCTCTTGCGACTATCAGCAGTGAACCTGAATCAGCATGATCGCCGTCGTTCATGTGTAATTCAGTCTGTAATCCGAGTTTTTCCAGTAATTTCCTGCCCACTGTCAATCCGCTGACAAATCCCGCCTGTTTGCGGGAGAAATGCATTTCACCTTGCAGCGCGCCTATTCCGAGTGCGCGGGTGGTCAGATCGCCGTAATGGATGTCTTCCAGCAGCAGGCTGTCCAGGAAAGCATCACTGTAATAGATCACTTTGTGCCCTCCGGCAGCAGCAGTGCGGCTTGCGGCACCACACTCCAGGAAACCATTGCCCAGTCGCGGGTGGTTGGCACGACCGGCAGACCGTCTGCGGCCTGTTTGTCATAATAACGGCGCAGCAGGGTCATTTCCTGTTCATCCAGAGAGCCGAGTGACCAGATAACGCCTTCGGCAAACTGCTCAAAGGCCATATTGTCGCTGCTTTGGCAGTTCGGGCTGCGGATAAATTCCACATCCGGATGAATGCCGAGCTGATTAAGGATATTCACCGCGTAAATGTATGTCGGCAGCGTGACCGGTGTGCGCCCGATGGCGCGGATCACCCGGATATCCACAAAGGTCGGGCTGACGGTGTGCGTGGTGTAGACGCGCAGTTTTGCCTGACGGTTCAGTTTGAGCAGCGCGGCCTGTAAATCCATCACCAGTGTTGAGCGGGATGCCACTGCGATATCACATGGCGGTAAGTCAGACCAGTCATCTTCCCAGGCGCAGTGGCGGAAAGTGACATTATCGCTTCCCTGAGCCTGTGCGCGCTGACGGGCGACTTTCAGCATCCCTTCGCTGTAATCAATACCGGTGACCTGTTCAAATTTATCTGCCAGTTGCAGCGCAACAGAGCCGGGCCCGCAGCCGACATCCAACAGTGTTTTTGCACCCGTGGTATCTACGATCTCTTTAAAGCGGATCAGGTAGGGATCGGCGGGGTTGGCGCAATTTTGTGCCATTTTCTCCGCACGTTTGTCCCAATGTTCCGGATCTTTGCGTGTGCGTTCAGCCTGCGCCAGATGGTCGCGGTAAAGTTGTGCGAAATCGATATCATCAATTGTCATGACAATCCCTTATAAGTGGGTTGCGCAAAGTGCGCGGAAATATGTTCCGGTGTCACATGATAGAGTGCCGCCAGCGTTTCCGGTGTGAGCAGGGCGGCAGGTTTGTCCTGGCGGGCAGGCTGCGCGGAGCCGAGCATCACAATGCTGTCTGCCACCGCCGCCGCGTGTTGCGGATGATGGGTGGACATCAGCACTGTTATGCCACGCTCCCGTAACTGCTCGATTTTATTGAGTAATTTTATCTGATTGCCGAAATCCAGGCTGGCGGCAGGTTCATCCATAATCAGTAAACCGGGCTGTTGGATAAGGGCGCGGGCGATCAGTACCAGTTGCTTTTCGCCGCCGCTCAGGCAGGAATAGGCGCGTTGTGCGAGATGCGCAATGCCCAGGGCATCCAACTCCTGTTCTGCCATCTGACATTCAGCACGTCCCGGGGAGGCAAACAGGGAAAGATGCGCACTGCGCCCGAGTGCGACCATATCCAGCACGCGGAAAGAAAAGGGCATATTATGCGCCTGCGGCACATAGGCAACGCGGCGCGCCAGTGCGGTGGCGCTCCAGTGGCTCAGCGGTTTGCCGCCGATGTGGATCTCCCCGGCTTTCGGCGGCAGTAAGCCAAGCAGGGTTTTCATCAGTGTTGTTTTGCCGCAGCCGTTGGCACCAAGCAGACAAATAATATCACCCTGCTGTAATTGCAGATCGATGTTAGTGAGTATTAACTTCTCTCCGTAACCAACAGCCAGATCACGGGTGGTCAGTACATCGCTCATCCGTTCCTCCGTGTTTGCAGCAGCAGGAAAATGAAAAAAGGTGCACCGACAGCAGAGGTCAGAATGCCCAGCGGCAGCTCGATGGGTGCGATGGTCCGCGCCAGGGTATCTGTCAGCAACAGCATTATTGCCCCGATCAGCAGGGAGACCGGCAACTGGTGACTGAAGTTAGCACCCACTAACAATCTGGTGATATGCGGAACAATCAGCCCGAGCCAGCCGATGATCCCGGCAATGGAGACCGCGCTGGCGGTGATCAGTGTGGCGCTGACAATAAAAACCAGGCGCGTTACCGTAACATTCAGCCCGAGCGTGCGGGCTTCTTCATCACTCAGGCTGAGCAGGTTCATGCGCCAGCGCAGCAGCAACAGCGGTACCATTCCGGCAAATATCAGGGGGGCCGTGGTTTTAATATCATCCGGTGATACGGCAGACAGCCCGCCCAGCAGCCAGAAGGTCATCGTGGGCAGCTGTGTGTAAGGATCGGACAGTATTTTCATCAGAGAAATAGCCGAGCCGCACAGGGCGCTGAGCGCAATACCGACCAGCACCAGTGCCAGCACCGGGTCATGCTGACGGGCAAGGCGCGCCACGGAATACACCAGGGCGACAACACATAGCCCGCCGGTAAAGGCGAACAGCTGGATAGTGAGCATTGACTGACCTAAAAAAATGCCGAGGATAGCCCCGACACCGGCACCGGCTGAAACCCCAAGAATATCAGGGGAAACCAGCGGGTTACGGAACATGCCCTGATAAGCCGCACCCGCCATGGCCAGCCCGCCACCGATCACCAGTGCTGCTGCAATGCGAGGCAGGCGGATTTGCCAGAATACCGTCATATTGCGGCTCAGTACGGGATCGTCCCCGCCGCTGTTGCCGGTAAATTTGGCCTGTACCACATCCCACAACTGTTGCGGGGTTAGTGAGAACTTACCAACATTCAGTGCGACCCCGATAGTTATGATAAGGATCAGGAGCAGTAACAAGCTCTTTATACTGATTGTCATCGGGCAGATAACAGAGTGTTAATCTGTGCCTTTGTCAGCGGAGAGTGATAAAACAGACGGAAAAACAAGCCGATATCGGCTTTCAGATCGACACTGTCCGGTTCAGATTGTGCCTGTAAGCGGCGCAGCCCGAGCAGCCGGTTCAGTCCCGGCGGGCTGTCGAGCCAGCCGAACGGCAGCCCGGCATAGTAAAATACCTGTTTATTTTTGACCGCATCCAGGCTCTGCCAGACTTCACCCTGCATAATGGCGTGATAGGTCACCGCGTCCTGCGCAATAATCATATCCGGATTCCACTGCAATAATTGCTCTGCTGAGACATCTGCCAGCCCCTGCATGCCCGGAACATCTGCGACATTCTCAAAACCCAGTAATTCAGGGGCTTCGCCGTGAATTGAACCCCGAAGACCGGTTTGTAACCCGTTTGCTCCGCGGGCAAGATAGAAGCGTTTCTCGTGTGTTTGCCGTGCCGCAAAGTGCCGTGCATCCTCCAGCCATTTTTCAGCCAGTTGTGCCTGCTGTTCTGTCCGCGCGGTTTCTCCCAGCCGGGCGCCGAGACAGCGCAACTGATCCGGTGTCTGAGACAGATTTCCGGATAACAGGAGATAAGGAATACCGGTCTGCCGGCTGAAGCGGCCGGCTTGTGAGCGATAAGTTTCATCTGCCAGGCCGCTGTCGATAACCATATCCGGAGCCAGTGCCAACAGACCTTCCGGTGACAATGTACTGCCGCGCCCGGAGATCCGTCCCAGTTTTGGTAATGCTCGCCATTGCGGGGCAAACAAGGGTTCATCCCGCAGGAAAAGTGAGGAGAATCCTGCCAGTTTTTCAGGTGCCACAGCAAACAGCAGTTGGTCAGTCGGCGGCCCGCTGCTGATAATCCGGGAGATTGCGGCAGGTTCGGGTAACTGACCGTAGCTGAATTCCTGTGAGGTTGTTTCCTGTGCTGCTGCTGCAAACGGCAGAGTCAGAAAAGCAAGCAGCAGGGCATACCGGGAGAGGTAAAAAGGATGTTGCAGGCTCAGTGTCATGGTGATCAGGCTAGTCTTTTTTATGGTTATCGTTATATTTATGATTATATAACGGACGTTAGCGCAGAGCATGAGGTGAGTCAATAAAATCAGCAGTAAACAGGGATGTAAGTCAAAACAAGGTAAAATTGCGGTAAAAATGTTGTATAACTACAGTCTCTTTCAGCGCATTCAGGATATTTACGTAATATTACGCAGGTATTCCCTATCTCCGGCGACACACAGAGCAGGCTGTATTAAGATAATAAATATGAAGAAAAAACGCCCTTCGTTACAGGACGTGGCTGACCGCGTCGGTGTAACCAAAATGACCATCAGCCGCTTTTTGCGCAACCCGGAACAGGTTTCAGAAAAATTGCGCGGCGCTATTGCCGGCTCACTGGATGAACTGGGGTATATCCCGAACCGGGTGCCGGATATTTTATCCAATGCAACCAGCCGCGCCATCGGCGTACTGGTGCCGTCACTCACAAACCAGGTGTTTGCAGAAGTGATCCGCGGCATTGAAACCATTACGGATGCGCAGGGATATCAGACTATGCTTGCGCACTATGGTTACCGGGCAGAAAAAGAGGAAGACCGCCTGGTCTCCCTGCTTTCGTACAATATTGACGGGTTGATTTTAGCCGAGCGAAACCATACCCCACGCACACTGAAAATGCTGGCAACAGCCGGAATCCCTGTGGTGGAACTGATGGACAGTGTGTCACCGTGCTATGACTCATCCGTGGGGCTGGATAACATCCGTGCCGCTTTTGAAATGACACAGATGATGATTTCACGCGGCTGCCGCCGTGTGATTTACCTGGGCGCGCGTTCTGACGAACGGACAATGATGCGTTTTCAGGGCTATGAACAGGCGATGAAACAGGCAGGACTACCGGCGGGAAATGTGATGACGCCGGAAAGCTCCTCTTACTCGCTGGGCACAAAACTTCTGCACAAAGCCAGGGCGGAATATCCGGATGTTGACGGCTTGTTCTGTACCAATGATGACCTTGCTATCGGGGCGATTTTTGAGTGTCAGCGCTTAGGTATCCGCATTCCGGAGGATTTGGCTATCGCCGGGTTCCACGGACATGATGTCGGTCAGGTGATGACACCGAAACTGGCCAGTATTCTGACCCCGCGTGACCTGATGGGCAGCCGGGCGGCAGAGATCCTGCTGGCACGCCTGCGCGGTGAATTACCGGCTCAGCAGAAAGTGGATGTCGGCTTCGAATTATTACCGGGAGAGAGCATTTAGCTGCTTCCGGCCCCTTCTTTGTGGCAGGGATTTCATTTGAGAGAACTGTCACACTTTATCGATTAAAAAACGCTGTTTGATTGCATTGTAATCATATCCGTTGGTAATGTTACCGGTAATAAGTTACCGGTAACATATCGGTGATAATGACCGCATTAGAGGAGTATTTATGAGTGATAGCCAAAAACCACATCACGCCTTTGTTCTGATGGGGGTTTCCGGTTGCGGAAAATCCGCTGTAGCCAACGGAATTGCCACCGGGCTGAATGCGGCATTTCTCGACGGGGACTACCTTCATCCGCGTGCCAATATTGAAAAAATGGCAGACGGACATCCGCTGAATGATGACGATCGCGGGCCATGGCTGCAATCTCTCAATGATGCCATTTTTGCTATGCAGCGGACGAACGAACTTTCCGTCATCGTCTGCTCAGCCCTGAAAAAAAGCTATCGCGATATTCTGCGCCGTCAGAATAAAAACCTGACATTTATCTGGCTGAAAGGGGATTTTGATTTGATCGAAAGCCGCCTGAAAGCCCGTAAAGGGCATTTTTTCAAACCGGAAATGCTGGTCACTCAGTTTGATACCTTAGAAGCGCCGGACACCACAACTGAGCGCGATGTACAGATTTTAGACATCAGCCCGCCGCTGGATACCGTTATCACCGGCGCAATGCAGATTATCACTCAGGTTGCCGGAGAGCGCTCATGACAACATTAACCCTGGTATTAACCGCTGCCGGTTCAGTGCTGTTACTGCTGTTTTTAGTGATGGTGGCGCGCCTGCATGCCTTTGTTGCCCTGATGATTGTGGCTATTGGTGCCGGGCTTTTTTCCGGCATGCCGCTGGAGCAAATCACCCAGACTATGCAAAACGGGATGGGCGGGACATTAGGCTTCCTGGCAATTGTGGTCGCGCTCGGAGCCATGTTTGGTAAGGTACTGCATGAAACCGGCGCACTCGACCAGATAGCGGTAAAACTCCTGAATTCGTTTGGTGAAAAACGGGCGCATTACGCGCTGGGGATAGCAGGGATTATCTGTGCATTACCCCTCTTTTTTGATGTGGCGATTGTTCTGCTTATTGGTGTGGTATTCGCGGTTGCCCGGCGCACCGGTGATAATGTTGTCCGGCTGGCTATCCCGTTATTTGCCGGTGTTGCGGCAGCGGCATGCTTCCTGTTACCCGGACCGACACCAATGTTGCTGGCGGATCAGATGAACGCCGATTTTGGCTGGATGATCCTTATCGGGCTGTGTGCGGCGATCCCCGGGATGATCCTGGCCGGTCCGCTGTTTGGTAATTTCATCAGTAAGTTTGTGACGCTGGAACTGCCGGAAGACATGACAGAGCCAAGTATCGGGCAGAGTAAAATGCCGTCGTTCGGTCTGAGCCTGGCGCTTATTTTGTTCCCGCTGGTGTTGGTGGGGCTGAAAACGATTGCAGCACCTATGGTGGATCCTGATTCAAAATTACATGCCTGGCTGGTGTTTATCGGGCATCCGTTCCTGGCAATTCTTATTGCCTGCCTGGTGGCTATTTACGGGCTGGCTATCCGCCGTGGTATGAGCCGTAATCAGGTGATGGACATCTGTTCTGCGGCCATTCAGCCGGCGGGGATCATTTTGCTGGTGACCGGAGCCGGTGGTGTATTCAAACAGGTGCTGGTGGACTCAGGTGTGGGGCCTGCACTGGGCGAATCGCTGATTGGTGCCGGTTTGCCAATCGCGGCAGCCTGTTTTCTTCTCTCTGCCGCGGTTCGTGTTATTCAGGGCTCGGCGACAGTTGCTTGTCTGACGACGGTCGGGCTGGTTCTGCCGGTTATCAGTGAGCTGGGCTATTCCGGCGCACAGCTTGCCGCGCTCTCTGTTTGTATCGCGGGCGGATCGATTGTACTGAGCCATGTGAATGACTCCGGTTTCTGGTTATACGGGAAATTTACCGGTGCGACAGAAGCACAGACACTGAAAACCTGGACTCTGATGGAAACTATCCTCGGAACTACCGGGGCACTGGTCGGGATGCTGTTCTTCGCATTCCTGTAACACTTGTCTTCTCTTTATTAAAGGCAGCGGATTGTTCAGATTCGCTGCTTTTTTTATATCATTCAGTCACCTGCATAAAGCCTCCATGACATAAGCCGATAATCGATATGTCCGTCAGGACAACTTTCGTTATTTTTTTATTTTCATTTTTATGGCGGCGGAGCCGGGGATCACATGCTGAAAAAAATAAAAAGGTGGGCATCTTCGCGTCAGACGTTGCATGTCAGACAACCGGATAATATAGAAATTTTTCAGAAACGATTAAGTGAGGCTGCCGGTGTATGTGCCGGAAATGAACCGGCTGAAAGTCCGGGTGAACAGCAGAACGGGCATGGTGATATGTTGTGCCGTCACCTTCTGGAAGGTATCAGTGCAATTGAAATTATCCGTAACTCGTTGTTGGATTCAAGTAACCGTCTGGCGAGTGAGCAGAGCACGCTCGATGAAATGACACACCATAATGGCGAAACCCGCCAGCATATGCATGAGCTTAATAATGTGCTGGATGACATCAGTGAACATGCGGACAAAGGGCTGGATTACACGAAAAAACTGGTTTTTACACTGGAGCAGATCAATCAGAATATCGATAATATTGAGCGCCTGTCTAACCAGACAAACCTGCTGGCAGTCAACTCGGCGATAGAGGCTTCCCATGTAGGTAGCCGGGGTGCAGGGTTTTCTGTTATTTCCCGTGAGATAAAGCAATTATCGGGTGAAATTCAGGATGAAGCGACCACGATTACCTCTTTTACCGGCAAGATTCAGTCTCATGCTCATCATATTCATACGGATGCGAAAGATAACCAAAAATTAGTGGTGAGTATTCGTAATATTGCAGTGCAGGCAGAAAGTCGTCTGCAAAATATGATCACTTGTTCATCCAGAATGCAGGCCATTATCCATTTTGTTGCTATTCAGCAGTTTCTCAATACGGTCAAGCTGGATCATGTTATCTGGAAAGGCGATATCTACAGCCGCTTACTGGATGGGAATGCCGATTTGCTTGTAAATGATCATACTCAGTGCCGGCTGGGAAAGTGGTATTACGCAGATGAAGGGCAGAAATTTATCAGTCATGATGCATACCGCCGGCTGGAAGGACCGCACAAAACAGTGCATTTGTCTGGGCGTAAAGCGCTGGAAGCCCGTGCTCAGGGGTGCAGGCGTGATGAAGAAATGTATTTGGGGGAGATGGAAAGTGCCAGCCGCAGTGTTATTCAGCACATTGATAACTTACTCGAATCAATAAGTTATTAGATGCCGTTATCAGACGATGTCATCAGAATAGAAAAAAGCATCGACGTGCGATGCTTTCATTATTTTATGATTTAAAATCAGTTGGTTGCCGTAATGGTTTTTTGCAAAACAGTAGCAGCCAGGGTATCACCAGTCACTGTTTCATTACTGTTTTCGGTCAGATCCCACAGACCGATTTCTCCGTCATGGTTGAGTGTCACAATATAGCGGCAGCCCGATTTCAGGGCACTGCTGTGCTGACGTTTCAGTTTGGCGCTGGTGAAATCACTCAGTATTTTATATTGCGGTAACTGATGACGCAGTGTGTTTGCCAGTAGCAGTGCATCCACATTCTGTGAAGCATCTTCATAGGTCACAACAATATCGGGCTGATTAACAATTGCTTTATCCAGACCCAGAGTTTGGATAAGCAGTAACAGCCGCTCAATACCGATAGCAAATCCGGACGCCGGCAGTTTTTTGCCGCTGAACAGCTCAACCAGCCCGTCATAACGACCACCGCCGCAAACTGTCCCCTGTGAACCCAGTTCATCTGTTATCCACTCAAAAACAGTGCGGGTATAGTAGTCCAGACCGCGTACCAGCCGTGGATTTACCACATAAGCAATATTTTCGCTGTCCAGCAGACGGCGTAAATCATCGAAGTGGTGCTGTGATTCATCACCCAGGAAATCCAGCAGACGTGGTGCCGCTTCAATCATTTCCTGCATATCCGGGTTTTTACTGTCGAGAATACGCAGCGGGTTGGTTTCCAGACGGCGCAGACTGTCTTCATCCAGCAGTGCTTTGTGTTCTGTGAAGTAACTGACCAGTTGCAGGCGGTGCTCTGATCGTTCCTCCGGTGTACCCAGTGAGTTAATCTCAAGGCGCACATGTTTATCTACGCCGAGCACTTTAAAGATATCCTTCACCATAAAAATCAGTTCAGCATCAATATCCGCGCCGGGCATACCAAAGGTTTCCACTCCGAACTGCGTAAACTGACGCAGACGGCCTTTTTGCGGGCGTTCATAACGGAACATTGGTCCCTGATACCACAGGCGCTGCGTGGTGTTGTAGCACATGTTGTTATCAATAACCGTGCGCACGCAACCACTGGTGCCTTCAGGACGCAGCGTGATGTGTTCACCGCTTTTATCCAGGAAGTTATACATCTCTTTGGAGACAATATCGGTGGATTCGCCGACCGCACGCTCAAACAGAGCGACCGGTTCCAGAATCGGCAGCCTGACCTCCTGGTATCCGTAACGGGTGGTAATATTCCTGATCCGGTTTTCCAGCCACTGCCAGACCGGGGTTTCTTCCGGAAGCACACTTCGCATCCCCCGGATTGACTGAATTTTTTCCATTTTTAATCCTCTATATACAGTTTCTCTGTGAGAAATTCCGGCTGTCATCATTGTCAGCCGGTAACGCCATCTCAGCGGTCTGCTCAGGGCAGATCCCCGGGATGTACGACAGGGCGAGCCCGGGGCGGGATGCGGGTGTTTTTTTTTCGCGGCGCATGATGAAAACCAGGTACAGCGGAATAGTAAACATCTGTAGCACCATGCCCCAGAACAGCGGCGTTGTACCGGCGCCTATCAGCGCGACCATGGTGAATCCCAGACCAATCAGGCTCAGAGTGGCGTAAATAATAAAGGTGCGGCTATACTGCATTTTTTTGGCGATCATGCCGATAGGCAGGGAAACCGCGGCAAAGGCGTATGGGATCAGACTGGCTGAAACCGCAAGAATAATGATGCTGCGAAACTGCTGCTCCAGGCTGGGTGAAATAGTGAGCAGAAGTACGGCGCTCATCATACAGGCGGTGCAAATCAATCCCTTATAAGGCACGCCATGGCGGTTTACCTCGGCAAAAAATGAGGGGAAGGTTCCGTTCTCTGCCGCAGAGCGCGGCACTTCAGTCTGTAAAATCTGCCAGCCGGGCAGTGCGCCGAAGCAGGCAATAATCGCCAGCGCAGAGATAATCTGCCCGGCATGACCGCCCCATAAATATTGGGCTGTATCGGCAAATGGCGCGGTGGAATTAATCAGTTGTTCGTGGGGCAGAATGCCCATCATGACATTAACGGAACTGAGATAGCAGGCCGCTGCAATTAAAAGCCCGATAATTGTTGCTAACGGAATATTGCGTCGCGGATTAATAACCTGCGCGGAGGAAACTGACGCGGATTCAATTCCCAGATATCCCCAGAGTGAGATAGCGGCAGCAGCCATAATGGCGTCGGTATCACTGGTTTGTGTGACATTGAAACTGCTGATGTAGCGGGTGTAATCAAAACTTGTCCAGCCAAAAATACTGATGCTCAGAATGACTGTAAGCATACAAAGGCCGGTAAAAATTTGTGCATAACCGACAATTTTTGCGCCCTGCAAACCCAGCAGAACGAAAAACCAGAGAATAATAATCGCGGTGATTGCGGCGTAAAGCGGGGTGTGAAGTTGCGGAAAGAAATAAGAGAGATAGCCAACCCCGGAGATTAACAGGGCACAGTTGCCTATCCAGGTTGAAAGCCAGTAAAACAGGGATGTCTGTAAGCCGGTGTACTGACCAAAGGTGCGGCCGATATTGGCAATAACGCCGCCTTTACAGGGCGAGATTTCACCTGTTTTGGCGAATACCAGCGCGAGTGCGAGCACACCACAAAAGGTGATAAGTCCGCCCCACAGCGCAATAGAGCCAATGTGCGCGAGCGAAGAGGGTAACATGAACACACCACTTCCCATCATATTGGAAGCAGTCATAATGATCAGAGCAATCAAGCCCATACGGTGGGTGGGTTTACCATTGTGAACCATACCATTTTGTCCTCACAGAAATACTCCAGCTACAGATGAGTGAGAGAGAGACCACATGATCAGCGGACTGACTGGTGTTTTTTTGTCTTTTTTCTTGCATCATCCTGCGTCGCTGTATAGGTTAGAGAGCGTTGCCGGCAGGATTGGCGTCTGCGCCGGCAACGAACCGTAAGGAGGCAGTGGATAATTACCACTGCCTTTTTTTATGCCGCGTGTAATTTCGCGTCGGCGATAACGTCATCGATCAGCGCATCAATCTGAGCAGTGTCCAGATGGTGAGCGGTGGTGATCAGGTGAGCATCATTACCGGAAGTCGCGAGGCAATGCTCTTTCCAGACCCGTTCAGACGGGCAAGGGAAGACAACGGTGATGGAGTTTTTGTTGCGCCATGCATTGATACCGGCTTTCTGCAGACGATCAACGGCGTACTGCGCCATATCCAGGCTGCGGCCGATGCGGCGTTTCCAGTCTTCGGTTGAATGTGCGCGGACAGCTTCCCATAACATCAGTGGTGTATGACCATTACGGGAACCTGTGATGGTTTTATCGTGTGCGGAGATGTAGTCAATTTCGACGGAGATGCGGTCAACATTCTCTTTTTTCGCAACAACAATACCGCAAGGGATTGGCGTGCCAATCATTTTGTGGCCGGAAACACCAATTGAATCGATACCATCAGCAAAGGTAAATGCCTGTGGTTCATCAACAAATGGCAGGATCATGCCGCTCAGTGCCGCATCCGCGTGCAGATAGTAATCTTCACGTTTGATACCGGCTGCTTTCATGCGTTTCTGGATCTCAGCGATATCATCAATCGCACCACGGACGGTTGTCCCGATGTTGGCGAAAATAATCGGATGGGCTTCTTTATCATCCGCAATTTTCTTCATCAGATCGTCATAGTCGATTTCGCCGTTTGGCTGAGCTTCAACAACCTGTGATTTGATGCGCAGTAATTTGACGATTTTCGCCACAGAGTAGTGGGTATCTTTTGAATAGTAGAGCGTACCATCAGGGAAGATTTCACGACCCAGGTAGCAACCGAACATATTACCTTCGGTCCCGCCGTTAGTGACATAACCCCAGCTTTGTTCAAACGGAATTTTGAACAGGTCTGCGAAATACTCCATTACTTCTTTTTCGAAATCGAAAGAGTTCAGCAGATAGTTACAGTACTCGCCCCAGTCCCCACAGTTATTGATGGAGAAACGTAAGAAGCGTTCCAGATTGGTGTAATTAAAATCCGCAGATTCAGGATAACCGATGTTGAAATACTGGTTTTTTACGCAATATGCCCAGAATGCATCGAGTTTGTTTTGATCATTGATAGACAGAGTCATAATTATTTACCTCTTGTTTTTCAAAATATAAAGACTGTAAAACGCAACGGATTACGATTTATTTTGTTCGTCATGGATATAAAGGATGTCTTTCCCTGTTTTCGCGCGACCGGCAGCCACAAAGCTGAACAGCGGAATAGTGAGTGACATCATGACCAGACCCCAGAACATGGAATCAGACCCGGAACCTAACAGCGCAAAGACGCAATAAATGATGCCGATGACCACGAGGACGTTGTAGAAAATAAACGTACTGCCGCGGTTCATTTTTTTGGACACCATGATGATAGGCAGGGAAATCAGCGCATACATGTATGGCAGCAGAGAGGCGAATACAGACATCAGAATGACGATTTCAAACTGTTTGGCGAGGTTTGGTGATGCGGTCATCAGCAGCACTAAGCTCATCAGTACACCGGTGAAAATAAGGCTTTTCATCGGAACATCATTTTTATTCACATCGGAGAAGAATTTAGGGAACAGACCCTGGTCAGCACCGGCGCGGGGACCTTCAGACTGAAGAATTAACCAGCCGGAGATAGAGCCGAAGCAGGCAATAATACTCAGAATTGACGCGACAGTACCGGCGGTTTCACCGAACATATAACGGGCAGCATCAGCAAACGGCGCTGCAGAGTTAATCAGTTCTTCATGCGGAACCAGACCCATGATGACGGTGCAGCTGCCGACGTAGCAGACAGATGCAATCAGCAGACCATAGACGGTTGCCCGGGGAACGGTGTATTCCGGTTTATCTACCTGACCACTGGACACCACGGCGGATTCAACCCCGAGGAAGCCCCACAGCGCGATAGATGCAGCAGTAATAATGGCGGAAGTATCGCTTTTCCCGGTGCCGTTATAGACCTGGGAGAACATCTGCGGATCAAACCAGAACCAGCCGATGACACCCACACCCAGTACCACAACCAGCATACAGGTCGCGGTGAAAGACTGTGCGCGACCGGCGACACGGGCGCCGAAACTGGCTAAAACAACGAAACCCCACAAAATAACGATAGCAACAATGCTGCCGATAGTCGGGTTTCGCAGCTCAGGGAAGAAGTAGCTGAGGTAGCCGACACCGGCAACCAGCAGCGCGACGTTACCGACCCAGGCACTTATCCAGTAGCAGACAGTGGTCTGGAAACCGATAAACGGCCCGAATGCATCACTGGCATACGCCACGATACCGCCGTTACGCGGAGTGATCAGACTGGTTTTGGCGAACACCAACGCCAGCGCAATCACACCAATAATTGTAAATAGCCATCCCCATAAAGAGATGTAACCAATGCCCGCAAGGTTGGTTGGCAGCATAAACACACCGGAACCCATCATATTTGATGCGGTTACCAGGGTTAGTGCAACAACCCCCATTTTATGGGCGGAACTGGCACTCATGTTTCCCATAATGCTTTTCCTGTTAATGATTGTTAGTTGGAAAGGTGCACCCGATGACAATTACCGAGATAGGGAAAACTTAATTTCTTAAAGCCCTCTGAAATGTGATCTGGATCAATAAAAACAGTGTTCACATAACAGTTTCAACTGAAAATGAACGTTTTATGAGCTATTTTTCAGTAAGTGACTCCGTCCCCTTTTTTATGGCTAATACTCACAACTTTATGTGTGGTTATTATTTTACTTTTGTCACCGTTGAATTAACAAAATAACAAAGAGATAAATAAATATACCTATTTCAGTATGATGAAAAAGAACCGCATTCAGAAATAAACATAGTTCACCTAATATAAGTTAGAATGAGAGAGTCATTTTTATATTATATAAACATTAGATAATTTAATTGTTTTTAGCGGTCGGAGCGCTGAACTATGCCAAGACGAGAGCGCCTTTATTTTTCCGGATTACCACAGCTTATTAAACTTAACGGACACAATCATCAGAAACTCTTTCAGGAAGAGGAAGATTATTTCCGTTTTCTGACTTGTATTGACAAGTCTTTAGAATCATACGATTGCGAATTACATGCGTACTCTTTTCAGGCGGATACTGTTCTGTTACTGCTTACGCCAAAATCAAAAGAAGACCTTAGTCGCTTCATTCAGCATATCGGTCGTCAGTATGTTCCTTATTACAATAATAAATATCAGCGCAGCGGTGCATTATGGGAACAACGCTATAACAGTTGCCTTATTGAAGCGAATTCCTATTTTCTCTTAGTCTCTCAATATGTTGATACATTTACATCAGATCAGTCAGAATATAATGATAAACATAACTGCAATTATTCCAGCTTCAGCCATAACTCCGGGGAATGTGTTATTCCGAGAATGACTGAGCATCAGTGTTATTTACAATTAGGAAAATCACCGGAAGAGCGCGGCATTCATTATCAGCATTTTTTATATACCACAATAAGTCCGGCCGTCACTGAGCGGATACAAACCTGCCTGAAACAAAACTGTGTGCTGGGAACGAATCAATATTGTCAGAAACTGGAGTTTGAGGTGAACCGCACCGTGCGTCCGCATCAGACGGGACGCCCGCGTAAACACTACAGCAATAATGTGACGGATTGGATCTGGCTTGAAAACCGGGCATCAAAGTTACTGGAGCGTTATTGCTACCAGGAGATCCGCTTCCCGTTGCTGGAGTACTGGGATGAGAACATGAAAAATACAGCGGCATTTTCTCATGATAACCAGGACGCCCCGACACTTAATTGCAGTCATCCGGCTCTGTTGCGCGGAGAAGGAACAATGGGATGTCTGCGGGTGATAGCACAGCATCAGCATTTACAGTCGAAAAGTAAATTGTGGTATATCGGCGCTATGTTTCGCTCTGTTGCCGGGCAAAAGCAGGATTTTGAGCAATATCATCAGATTGGTGTGGAAGCGTTCGGCTACGATAATATTGACATCGAGCTGGAGCATATTTTAATGCAGCATGATTTTTTCAGTTCACTGCATCTCACGCCGTATATTGAATTAAATATTAATACCGTTGGTACAGAAGCTGAATTTACCCGGTTTCGTCAGGCGCTGGTGGCGTACTATCAGCCGTTTCTGCCCTTTTTTGAAGACCAGTGGCGGGTTATTCTGGAGGAAAGACCGGAGCAGTTACTTTCAACGGCGCACAAATTGCTGGATATAGTGAACAAAAAAGCGCCGTCGCTGAGTGATTTTCTGTCTGATGCTTCCACGACCCGTTTCCGGGAACTACTGGATTCGCTGAACCGCCTGAAAATTCCGTACAGTGTGACGCCAACACTTTATCCGGTGAATAATTACTGTCATACCCTCTTTGAATGGCGTACCACGCATCCGGACAGTCCTGATACACTGCTTTGCCGTGGTGGCCGCTATGATGCCAGCGCCTCACACCTGCTGGGGAAAGACATGGCTGTCAGCGGCTTCGCTTTCATGCTTGATCCTGTTATTTTTCTGATCCGCACATGTCATAAACAGTTGTTACGTCAAAATGCGACGGATGTGGTTTTGATCCCTGAGAATACCCGCGCCGCCGGAAACGCCCTGATTGTAGGTCGTCGGTTACGGACATTGTTCCCGCACTTTACGATTAAAAATGATTGCTCCGGGATGCGGATCAATGCTTGTCGTAAAAACGCGGAACGCAATGGCAGCCGTTTTATTATTGTGGTGCCGCCGGAGCATGGCGATGAGCTGGAACTGACTGACAAAAATAATGGATTGATTCAGAGTATGAATGAGAACGCGATGATTGGTGTGCTCGGGCACAGTGTGAACTGCTGAGAAAGGGCAGTATTCACAGTAACAGGTGAGTCTTTAAGCCCGTTACTGTGAATAACATTATTGCTGGCGGAGCAAGGCATCCAGCGCGTTATAGAGCGCTGTGGCACTGCGCTCATAGCCTGCCGCTGAGAGATGCACTTTATCCGGACGCGCAAGATCCCGCAGAACCCAGCTGTTAATCGCACAATCCCCGCCCATATATTGCTGCCAGTCCCAATAAAGTAAACCTTCGTTTTTTGCGACAGACTGCTGAATACTTATCACATTGTGCAGGTTTGCAGGCTGCTGTGAGCGGCAGTCAGGTGCCGCTTTGTTTTTGATGCTGTCACCGGGACCGACCAGCAGGATCACCGCATCCGGCATTGCCTGACGGATTTTATTCACATTCGCGGTAAGCTGCTGACGATAGAGATCCAAATTCAGTGTGTCATTGAAGGCCTCATTGGTACCGTAAGCGAGGATCACCATCTCCGGCGCGGTTTCTGCCAGAGTACTGACCCATTGCGGTGACCATTTGTCCGTCATGGCAATGGTGGCACCATTGATGCCGACAGCCGATAACATCACACCCGGGTGGTTGCGCGTAATAAACCAGCCACCGATATTCAGCGGGCTCTGTTCACTTGTCGTAATGTCCGCCGGGAAGGTCACCGGGACACTGTCAGAGAAACGCCAGCCGGAGGACGGCTGAAGGTTCAGTGTGTTGTTGGTGGCGGAGCGCACAGAAACCGATGCCGGATAAGAGGTTTGATATAATACCTGCATATCATACTGATTTGACGTTGGATTGCGCTCTTTCATCGTCAGTGTACTGTGGCTGGTCAGCGGCGAAATAATAAAGCCGCCCAGCGGGAAGTTCGGTGCATCATCTTTCCGGCTGGTCAGAAATGACCATTGTTTTTTCGGCTCAGTAAAGACGAAATTAGCGGTACGCTGCCCGGCAATAATGCTTGGCGGAACAAAGCCGATCCCGGCATCGCCGTAGCCTGCCTGAAATTTATCACGCAATGTACCGGAGAAAAAATCAGCCGCAGTATGTGAATCCCCGATCTGGACAATATGAACCCGGGCAGATGGATCACGCAGGCGATGCGCTAACCGGCTGAGATTCGGATCGCCATAGTTGGTCAGATCATTACGTGACACCGGTGGCGGTGTCTGTGTCGGCGTTATCCACGGCTTGTCAGCGCTGTGCTGACAAGACATCAGAGAGACGGCGGCGGCGAGTAATACAGTCGCGCCTGCGAGTTTAAGGTGCCACGACGGGCGTTTTTGTTGTTTCATTATGTGTTTCTTCTTGCATCTCAGATTCCTGAGGTGCAGCATTAAATTTAATCAGATCAAACACCGTGTCAGCGATAGCTTTCTGACCTTTATAGGTGAAGTGAATACCGTCCCCGCTGCGCAGCTTGATATTACTGCTGCCGTCACCGATATAATCGGAATAGATCTGATCCTGATATTTGAAAATTGTATTTGCGGACAGCCAGATTTCCCCGGCATTTTTGATTTCCGACTGATAAAGTCCGCTCAGATAGTGTACACCATCCGACAATTTCCCTTTGCGCATATTCGGCGGACTGATCCAGATGACATCCACACCCTGAATCCGGGCGGTTAACAGAATATCCTGAATCCGTTTACGGTACTGCTCTTCCCACTCTGGTGAGGTGAAACGCAGATAGCGCCCGCCAGCGTCCGACGGCATATCCCACGGATCATTCGGCCCGAGGAACACCACCATCAGCCGGATATCCGTGTTGGCGGCTAATGTCGTTCTGACGATTTCCGGCCAGTTGAAAAACTTGGGGTAAGTGAGACCGGTACTCTGCTTGCTGAGGTTGATGCTCTCAATGCCATAGGCTTTGGTCAGCCGCGATTGTAGCACAGGTGCTACGCCCTGCATGAGTGAATCGCCGACAAAGAACACTTTATCACCGGCTTCAAGTTCGATTATTGATTTCGGTGTCTTTTTCGCCAGAATTTGTTTTGCAGCCTGTTCTTTATCCAGCTTCAGGACAGAACTGCCTGCCGGCAGGCGATCCCGGTTAAGTAGTTCAGGGAAGGTCACAGACAGCGCAGCGGCCGGATAGAGATAGCCGTTGAGAAAATGCAGACCGGTCTGAAACTCTTCCGGAAATGCCAATTTACCGGGGATCGCTTTTTCAGTTTCTTCAATGACATGATTTCCCTGTGCATATTCCACCATGGTTTCTCCGGCGGCAATAACTCCATCCTGAAGGTATCCGCCGAGATCCCAGGCATAATGCCCCTGTAATTTTGCCCATGGTGCAGGCTGGTGATATGTCTGCTCCCAGTAACGTGCCAGCGGGTTTTGGTTCAGCCAGATAAGCGCCACGGAGGCACTCAGCACAATAAAAACCACTTTCAGGGCGCGTTCTAGGTTTTCTGTAAAATCAAAAATTCGCATAGATAAAACCCGGCATGCCTGAAGGTGAGAAAATGAAAACCAGTGTCATAAAGAGTGCCAGCGGCAGCGGATACCAAACCCAGGAAACCCGCTGATAATACTGACCGGCCTTGTGATACAGATTAACACATGACGGATACAGGAATAATAATACCCAGAACGCGGCAAGCAGCGGGGCGCTTGCGCTGACAGAGGATACAAAACCGCCTGCGGTCAGTTGTGTCAGCATGGTGACGGCATCACTGAGTGTGGCGCTGCGAAAGAAAATCCACGTCAGGCAGAGCACATGGAAAGTAAAAATCCGCGCTATCCAGACCGTGGTTTTCTGCCATACCGTTTCCGCCGGGTCTTTGCGCGGCGGCATAAGTTTGTGTTTGATATTCATCAGCACAATACCCAGCCCGTGCAGCGCACCCCAGATAATAAACGGCAGACCGACGCCGTGCCAGATACCGGAAATGACCATTGCAATAAAGGCGTTGATATTCATCCGCACCGCACCCTTGCGGTTCCCGCCGAGCGGGATGTAGATATAGTCGCGGATAAACACGGATAAACTGATGTGCCAGCGCGCCCAGAACTCTTTCAGGTTGGTGGCAAGATACGGCGCATTAAAGTTTACCGGCACCACAAAGCCGAGCAGCATGGCAATCCCCGTCACCAGGTTGGTGTAACCGGAGAAGTTAAAATAGATATTCCACGCATAGGCGTAAACGGCAACCAGTATCTCACCCGCGCTGTAATTGACCGGCGAGCTGAATACCGGATTGGCGAAATTCTCTGACAAATACGCGCTGAACAGAAACAGTTTTACCATCGACAAGGTGATCAGCAGCAGGGCTTTTTTGTAATTAATCACTTCCCGCGAGGTTGCCTGAATCTGCGGCATAAAGGCTTTGGCGCGGTTGATCGGACCGGCAACAATACTCGGAAAGAAGCAGAGATACAGAACCACATTCCAGAATGACGCTTTTTCAATCTCTTTACGACAGACTGACACCACATAGCTGACAGAGTGGAAGGCATAAAACGACAGCCCCAGCGGTGCAAGGATCGCAAGTGTCGGCAGCTCTGCTTCAATTCCGGCCTGTAACAGGGCACTTTGCAGTGATTCCTGTAAGAATCCGTAGTATTTGAAAACAGTAAAGCAGCCGGTAATCCCTATCCCCAGCAGGATGTAAATCCGGCGGGCAGACAAGCGGCTGCTCAGGACATTTGCCAGAAGATAAATAAACAGTGTGTAACCGGCAAGAACATACGCAAAACTTGGCTGAAACAGGAAAACAAATACGTAACTCGCTGTTATTAAAAGCGTATTTTGTAAGCCGGTTTTCTTTTGACAGAGCCAGTAAATCAGAAAAAAAGCAGTAAAGGAGGCAAGAAATTCAAATGAAAAGAAATTCATATCAGACTCTGTGAAAGCATGTGAGGAATGACGTTGTGTATATATACTCGTCATACTTCGAGATGCCCGGGTGTTGACTACGCAAAGCTCGCCGGGTCACATAGTTTATCTGTGTTCTCCGCCTATCTTGGCTTGTCGCCTACATGCATCTCGAATTATTTAGAGCATGAGTGGTGAGTATAATATAAGTTATCAAAGGCTATTCAATAAGAATGATGAAAAGAAAGAAAAAAACCCACGGAATAAGCATATTAACCGTGGGTTTCCGGGTTCAGTTCTGAGTGTTGCTCAGAAAACTGAACGATTTATGTGTTTTGGGCACTTTTCTGTGCAGTCGATATCA
Organism: Morganella psychrotolerans; assembly: GCF_965118875.1. Lineage (GTDB taxonomy): Bacteria > Pseudomonadota > Gammaproteobacteria > Enterobacterales > Enterobacteriaceae > Morganella > Morganella psychrotolerans_C. Next base: position 62,443 of record NZ_CBCPJD010000004.1, on the reverse strand, counting down.
GTGTTTTATTACTGTCATACATCTGCTGCAGGTAGCGGTTATAGGTATCTCCTTTCTGGGAGTATCCTTCCAGCTGACGGATAAGATCCGGTGTACTCAGTGAGTCATCATCACCGAGGCGCTGTTTCGCCCGTTCTGAACGCAGTGAATTATAAGCACGATGCGTATTCAGATTTTTCATGTAAGCCGTGACACCATCCTCAATGGTGCTGTAAGCGTAGTAGCCCTGAACCTGACCGGTTCCGGCACTACAACCCCGTCCGCAACGCATACCAAACAGGTTATTGTTTGATTGGGACAGTTTTGATGTTCCCCAGCCTGACTCTGTTGCCGCCTGAGTGGCAACGAAGTGGGTGGGCAGGATATCGACACGGCTTAACAGCGCTTTCCAGTTGGTGCGCTTAGGTGAGCTGCATGTCATATCATAGCTCTGGCAAAGCGTTCTGAGCTTTGCGATATCACTTGCTGACCAATGGTTATTTTTCTGGCGTTCCAGTAACCAACTGCGGTCATTCATGATTTGGCGATTAACTTTGTCAATCGTCGGGACAATGGCATTTAAAAACGCTTTCTTTCGGGGTGTACCTGAAGGGTATTTTCGCAAATCAGGCAGCGCTTTGTTGAGCGGCCTGCCGTTATGAGAATACTCTAAACTTGTCGTGGTACTGGTTGAAGCAAAGCTAAAACCGGTAAAAAATAGAAAAATCAAGAAAGCGAAGACTGCACTTGTCCTCATCGTATGAGAGGGCATTGCTTTTCCTCGTTTTGATTGTCTGAACAAATTTCGAACGAATACTAGCAAAATAGAAAAACCATAGCCAGACTTATTCGCCATCGTTAAATATTAATGGTGTATGTTTTTACAGTACAATATTCTGTTTCCTGATTTTGTCTATGTCTATTAGTAAGTTAAAACAGGCATTAAATGACGGCTGTTTTTAGCAAAAAAGGCGGAATAATCTGGAAAATTAATGTGTTTTCTTCTGCAACTTATCGCATTTTCGTTTTTTTATGCGGTTTTTTATGTGGTTCTGTATCAGCATTCATTATTAGTAATATTCGAAATTCAGGATAGCGGTGGTATTGATCCGTCCCGCACTGAGCTTTGCCGCATCATATACATAGTAATACGCCCAGAGATTCAACCCGTTATTCACTTCAATAAATGTACTTTTTCCCCACTCAAACAGATAGGAATCTGACCGGACCTGCCTGCCCGGCGGGTTGATAATGACAGCGCTATTATTATTCATATCAGCATGGCGTCCGATACGGATCCCCACCCCTTTTGCCGCCCCCGGGCGCATATCCGTTAACGTTTTCATATCCTGCTGATATACCTGATTGCTGGCCAGGTAAGCTTTCACCGGGCGGCTGGTGCGACCATTCAGGCGATCGCGGCAGGAGATATCAAGATGAAAGCGGGTCATGCCGCCGGTTGTATCACGTTGCAGGCGTGCGCGATCCACCTGCGGCAATTCAACCAATAAGTCGGCATTATCAAAGGTGCAGGTTGTTTCGCGTGGCTGATAGGTTACATCCAGCGGTTGCAGAAACAGATCTTCATTATGTTCCGGCCAGTGTCCGCTTATCAGATAACTGAGGATATCCAGCCCGAGACGGATAAAAAACTGAATCAAACCAATGCGGGATGTATCTGCCGCGATAACGGCTCCGTCAAACCGGTATTGATTGCCGGAGACAGTCACATCGTTGCGGGAGCCCTGTGGCAGCACCCGCGCACTGAGTGTGAAACGCGCCTGAACGCGGTCAGCCGGGTAGGGTTTTCTGTTGTAATCAAACTTCAGTGTATTACCGGGCTGAAGGTCAATCACTCTGAATTCAACCGGATAGCGTCCGTTCTGAAAGCCGACAACCAGAGAGCGCTTTTGCAGATAAGAAGCGTTGACCACACTATTACTGTAAGCAGTACAACTGAATTCCCCGCTGTAACGGGTGTTGAAATAGAGTGTGGTTTCCGTCTGCCGGTAAAAAGTTTCGGACAGATCCACAGACAGCGGCGGTGCCTGTTTATTACCGGTATTTGAACATTCCGCCTGCACATAGCTGGTCAGCAGCATCAGAAGACCGGCGAAAAAATAACACTTTCTGAGCATCAGGGAATATCACCTTGTTCAGTACAGAGGAGGGGGGAGGTTTGCGGCGTAGCTGTGAGTGTGACCCGGCAAAAGCCGCTGTCGTTGTCTGTCAGCCGGACATCCATGTATGCCGGGCGTGTTTCGCTTCTTATATATATGAGGCTGTTCTGCCCGACATAACCGATGCTGTTATGCTGCCCGTCAGTTACTTCTGTTCCGAACGGCAATGGTTTTCCGCTATGACGGACAGCGCGCAGATAAAATTCCTGCCGGGTATCGGTTTTGAAATTGATCAGTGTCACCGCGCCTGCGTAAGGGACGATATCCTGCACATTTCCCATCAGTTCAGCCGCGTTCTCCGGTGCCTGAGAGGCATCCAGAATAATGGCATTTTTGCGGTAAGCAGACAGATACGGTACCAATACCCGACCCTGCGTGTCGGTGGTGATATTGTTGTCATTATTAACGATGGCGTTTGCTGTGCCCGGTACATTGACTATCGCAAAGGTTTCTCCCGGCTGATTTGCCGTGAGTACACCGCCGGACCAGGCAACCAGACTGCCGGTTGCACCGGCACCAAGCTGGCGGTACTGCCCTGATTCACTGTAAGACGCATTCAGTGTTACCGGTGCGGTGCGGTAAGCAGCACTGGTGCTGATGGTTGTACCAGTAACGGGTTGATGTGCCAGATTTACATTATAGTTCAGTGCGTTACTCTTACCTGCTGCGCCGCTCAGTCCGATATTACTGTTCCGGTAGCGCCCCTGTTCGGTCATGCTGTTGGCAGTCAGATACACTTTGTTGCCGGACAGTGTAAGTGGCACTGAGAGCGTCAGGTTCACCCTGGTTTCTTCATTATTATTACGATTATTATCTGAAGTGCTGTTATTGCTCTGGTTATAACTGACCCGCCCGGCACTGATTGTATAATTAATATCCTGCCAGTTATTGGCATAGCCGGTTTGATATTCACGGGTGCTGCCTTGTCCGCCCCAGTAATCCCGCAGTGTTCCGGCTAGATAAACGGAGCCGTAATCCCCTCCGAGACGCTGATTGATATTGACGTTAAATGTACTGCGCTGACGGAAACTGCGATCATCTGCCGGCAATTCACCGGCGCTGTCCTGCCGGTTAAGCTGATTCTGATATTGCACGGCATCCGATAAACTGAAATAACCGCTGGTGGAATAACGGTAAGCCGCGAGAGAAAAATTAGTATTGGTCTGATGAATAAACCGGCTATACGCCACTTTGTAGCTCTGTCCGCGAAAACGCGGAGAGGGGGAAGAGAACATAGCATCAGAGTGAGTGACATCCACAGACAATGCACCCACAGGCAGATTGAATCCGCTGCCGAGCAAAAATGCCTGATAATTTTCAGCCGCGATCACACCACCGTAACCGGTGAGGGTATTATTGATACCATATTGCAGATTCAGTTGCGCAAAGCCAGGATGATAAGGATTATCTGTCAGCTGCACTTCACCGGCATTCAGTTCATATTTGAACAGACCTTCTTTTAACATATTCGGCACGGCAGAAAATGGTACTAAAAAGTGATTGCTCTGTCCGTCGGCTTCATTAACTTCCACCTGCAAATCGCCCCCGGAGCCGGTCGGCAGCAGGGTATCAACCACAAAGGGTCCCGGTGGTACACTTTGCTGCCAGATCAACTGGTTATCCTGATAGATTTTAACCAGTGCATTGGTTTGTGCCACGCCGCGCACAACGGGAGAGAAGCCCTGCCAGGCATCGGGATACATGCGGATATCTGTTTTCAGCCCTGCGCCACGAAAGCGGACAGATTCAAACAGTTCATTGGAGGTATAGCTGTCGCCTGCCCGCAGATCAGATTTTATCGCGGGAAACCCCCGTTGCAGATAGCGGGTATTGGTATCCCATTGTGTGCCCCGGTCGCGGGCGTAGGTCAGAGAGGATTGATCCCGAAATTGCCAGCCCGCCAGGTTCAGCCCGCTGTTGAGTGTCAGATACGCATTATCGTTATCGCTGCCGTCATTTTTTGTGGTCGCGTGATAATAATTGGCGTTATAACTCACTATCGCGGCATTAACACCCTGATCCCATAACGCCGGGTCCACATATCCTTTGAGTACGGTATCAAGCATGGCCTGCGGGACATTCAGGGCCAGCTGAAACTGACCGATATTCAGCGTATAACTGCCGGGAGGTACCTGGGTATCCAGCGCAACATAGCCGTCTTCATCCGGCTGCGCCGGGGTTTTTGTCTTACGCAGCCCCAGTTTGGCGATATCATCCCGAGCAATAAAGACAGACTGCCCGCTCTGGCGCAGCATCAGCGGAAAGCGGCCTTTCCATTCACCGTTGACACTTATCTCAATGGTGTATTGCCCGTCAGGGAATGTATCGTCCCGGTCAAACCGTGATAAATCCGCTTTTGCAGAGTCGCCGTAAAGAAAATTGGTATTAAATCCGGCGGTCTGTGCGGGCGTGCTGAACAGCAGCGGTAAAAGAGAGAGCAGGCGTATCAGCACAGATATTTTCTGTGCTGATACGCTCTGATTTAATACTCCCTGCGGGATGTCGCTGTGCATCGGTACCGGCTGTCAGTTCAGAGTCAGAGGGTAAGTATTGATGGCACCGAAATCATCGATCAACGTCAGTGTATACCGGTTACCGGCCTGTAAACCTGTTGCCCCTGAGAGGGTAAGCTGCGAATAAGGTGCGATCATGCTGCCTTCTTCCGCGAGTGCGCGGCCACCGGCCGTTTCTTTCAGGGCCAGAATATTAATGTAATACGGAGATTCATTTTTCAGGACATACTGCTGCCCGTCACGGAGAAAATTAAGCCGTGTGTGTGCAATATCAGCATTAAGCGTCAGCCCGGACGGACGGTAAAACAGTTTGATGCGTGAACGGATAGCAATCTGCATCATATTTTTATCCGCACTGTTTTCCGGCAATGGCGGAATATCCAGTAAATTCAGATAAAACAGAGATTCCCGATCCGTCGGCAACTGAACCGGCGTCATTTTTACGCGCAGTTGCTGACCATTTTTTCCGTCAATTTTTACCACCGGCGGTGTCAGGATAAAGGGAACATTTGCTGTTTCCGGAGTGGAGTCAGCATTACCATCATCAATCCATGCCTGAACCAGTGCCTGTTGTGTACCGGTATTAAATAATTGAACCGATACTTCTTTACTTCCCTGCGGATAAATAACCCGGGTGGAATTAATAATGACGTTTGCACTGCTGACAAATGTCAAAGTTAATAATAACAATGTAAAAAAACATTTTTTCATAATGGCTGTTTTCAAAGGTCAGACCCCTTAATTAAGAGGTCTGAAAAGCATCAGAAATAAGAGAGGTTGTAAGTCAGCATAGTATTGATTTTACCCGGCTGAGCGGCTTCGCTTCCTACTTTATAATATTGAGCATAAAACTGAACAATACCGTTATCTGCTGCGATTTTAGTATCGTACTGTGTATTTAAATTAACGAGTTGATTACCTTTCTGCGTGACTAATGCAATCCCCACATTTTTAGGGTTACCTTTTTCATCCGTTTCCTGGTTGAGCAGATAATTACCGTTATTCGCAATCATATTGGTTGATGCGAAATTAATGTGCAGTGTTTTACTGTCTTTATCACTTGCGTTACAGTCTGATAATTCAATAGAAAATGCTTTTTTCCCTTCTTCTATCACACCAGGACGGGTAATTTGACCGACGGTAATAGGGTCTAATAATACTGACATGTTTGTATTGCCATTATTAATAGTGCAGGTCGCATCCGTAATAAAACCAGTAAAGTTGATTGAGCCACCTGATGCTGTGGTTGCGGCGAATGCGGTATTCGCAACAAAAATAAAAGAAAGAGATGCGGCAAAAGCGAATTTTTTATTCATTATCCTCTCCGGGAATGGAATATATAATAAATTCCTTTGAAAAAATAATTTTTCTAAGAATTTATTTTTAGTAATAGCTATGTATACCGATTTAAAAAATAAATCAGTCGGGTTTATTTAGTTAGTAGAATTAATAAGAAGAAATTCTCCCGGGGAATATTTCATTGCCCGTAAAGGAGAGATGGGTTCTTATACATCAGAATGGAAAGCGTAACTAAAGCGGGGCTAATTATATAGTCATGAAATGATTAATTGAAGTATTTTTCTGATTTATGGCTTAAAAGGTAATAATTGTCTGTAATATTCATATATGGATGGATAATTTTGGAATTATATTCCAAAGTTTTATGTTAAGACGGGGCTATACGTTGATTGCTGTTAATACTTTTAAATACTTTCTAACTTAATGTTAAATTTAATAATATTTAATATTACTGTTTCTTTATAGTTATTAGCAGTGATAATTAAGAATAATTATCACTACGTTTTTTAAACATATAAAATCAACAACTAAGCGATCTACTGTGTCTGATTATCGGCACTGTGACAGAAAACTTTACTGTTTTTCAATTTTATTTTAAGTCTGTACTTATCACCATCGGAATGGACTGATAGCGAATAATACTATACCCAACGTCATTCAGGATGCAGGAAAGCGGCAAGAGAAGATAGGCGGGGAGCATACACAAGTATGTGACCCGGATAGTCTTACTGACTATCCGGACAGAACCCGCGGGGGTTATCAGCCGATATTTTGCTTATGGAAAGTCAGTCGTTCTTCAAAATAGGCTTTGAGGTGGGCTGCCAGTCCGTGAATTTTTTCATCCAGCTGATGCACCAGAAATTCATCACTGTTCATATTATCCATCCGCTGCATTGCGAGATTATCGACATACATTTTTTCTTCGGGTGTAAGGTTTGTCATGGTTTTTGTCTCTCTGTATCGGAGGTCCGCCGGCAGGCTGGTTCGCCGGAGTATCAGTAATAATGGTATTATAAAGGTATGTTAGCACGATTTTAACGGATAACACGCAGGAGTCATTATGGATGAAAAACAACTTTATCAGTATGCGGTATGGCTGCTGGGACGGCGTGAATATGCCGGTGCTGAACTGTCACGGAAGCTGAAACGAAAAATTTCAGAAAAACAGGAAACATCGCCGACAGATGAAACCGTTCTGCCCCGGGTTATGGTTCGACTGACCGAATCTCAGTATCTGGATGATTCGCGCAGTATTTCACTTTTCTTTCAGGCGGGTGTACGTAAATTACACGGCCCGGTGCGTGTCCGCCAGGAATTACGGCAGAGAGGGTTTGCCGGTGAGCTGATTGACTCGGTTTTTGTCGCGCAGGCAGTGGATTGGTTTGAGCTGGCACAACAGGCAAAAATAAAAAAATTTGGTGAATCCGTTCCGGCGGATTATAAAGAAAAGCAAAAACAGATGCGTTATCTGCTTTACCGTGGATTTACCTCGGATCAGATTTACGAATTATATTGAATGACGTTGGGTATACACGGAAACATAAATCCGGCTGATGTCTGAATTCAATCCGGAAACCGGCGGTAAATAGCCGGTTGTTCAGAAAAAAGACATAATCGGTTGCGTGTCATTACTTATAATAGTGATAAGTGGTATTTTTATGTTCACCCGTAATCGCGGCTATATGCCGGACAGGTATCTTCCCATGAAATCTGTGTCATCTGAAAAACCGTTAACATTATTACAGGTAGTTGCATTAGGAATAGGGGCAATGGTCGGGGCGGGGATCTTTGCTCTGCTGGGACAAACTGCGCTTATCATGCAATCTGCGACATGGCTGGCATTTTCCTGCGGGGGCGTTATTGCCTTGTTCGCCGGATATGCTTATGCCAGGCTGGCCGCCCGTTACCCAACGCAGGGCGGAATTATTGATTTCTTCCGTTTGTCATTACCTTCCGTTCTGACTATCGCACTCTCATTATTGTATCTGGTGACGCTTATCCTGACGATCGCAATGGTCGCGCGGGCGTTCGGTGCATATGCGGTTCAACTTTTTCATCAGGGGAGCGGGCATCCTCTGTTACCGGAGATGTATACGGCCCTTGTTATTATTGCTATCGGGCTGCTCAATATTGTCAGCAGTCATGCGGTTGGTAAAATTGAAGTGCTGCTGGTGGGGATTAAGCTGACTATTATTATAGTTCTGATAATCACGGGGCTGATTACGATGGATGCCAGCAAACTGGAAATACATACTTTTTCCGGTGATGCGCTGTTTTCTGCTGTTGGACTGACTTTTTTTGCCTATGCAGGGTTTGGCATGATGGCGAATGCCTCAGACAAAGTGGCAGAGCCTGAACGGGTGATGCCGAAAGCATTTATGATAGCCATTTTATTTACCATTGTGCTTTATATCAGTTTGTCTCTGGTACTGCTCGGTAATTTGTCCCCGGCTGTTTTAGCCCGCTATGCAGATACGGCTGTGGCACAGGTGGCTTACCCGATTTTCGGGCAGACCGGATTTACCATTGTGGCAATCGGGGCCTTGCTGGCGACAGCTTCGGCAATTAATGCGACCTGTTTTTCTGCATTTAATATCCTCGACAGCATGAGTCGTTCCGGATTACTTCCCCGTACATGGGGGAACGTGGTGTGCGGTCAGGGAACCCGTAGCAATATCCTGATGATCCTGATAACACTGGTATTCTCGCTGATGCTGAATCTCAGTGACCTGGCGAATGTTGCCAGTTTTACCTTTCTTTTATGTTATCTGATGGTTCTGGTGGTTGCATGGCGGTTAAGCCGGATTATCCGTGCCTCAAAAATCATTATTGGCTTAGGTATCATGGTGATCCTGGCCGTATTAACCGGGTTTGTAGTGACATTGTTTAATCAGGGGATTATTGCTGTCGGTATTATTTCCGGTGCACTGATTGTCTGTCTGGCGATTGGCTGTCAGCGGCGGCGGAGTCTGGCGGAGTAACCGGGCTCCTCTGCAAACAATGCAATAAAAAACCCCCGGAACCAGTCCGGGGGTTTGCTTATTTTCCTGATGTCAGCACATGAGTGCTAAAAAAATACAGAGTGAAATTAGTTTGCCGCAGTAGATTTATTGTCTGTTGCTTCGTCTGACAGTATTTTTTGACGGTTACGTTCCAGCTCCAGCGCACCGAAGTGAGAGAGAATACAGAAGATGATGCAGCAGACGATACCGCCTAACAGAAGGTAGAATCCGCCGTGCCAGCCCATACGGTCAACAATGAAACCGAACAGCGTGGTACCCAGGGTAGCACCCAGAATGTAGCTCATGAAACCACGCAGACCAACCGCAGAACCTACCGCAAAGCTTGGTACGATTTCCATGGTCTGAACTGATGCCAGGAACTGAGGGACATAAATCAGGCAACCAACAATGGCGGCGAAGAAGGTGACCATCGCCAGTGACTGACTCTGCCAGTAACCAATCAGACAGAAGAAAATCAGTGTCATACATACGATCGCCAGCGGCATTCTGCGGCCTTTGAACAGTTTGTCTGTCAGCCAGCCTGCCAGCAATGTTGACGGAATCGCTGCCCATTCGAAGAACAGGAATGCGACACCCATCTGATCTTTGGTAAAGTGTTTTTCGGTCAGCAGGTAAATCGGCAGCCAGCTGATGATCCCGAAACGAACCATGTAAACGAAAACATCAACAAAAGAGATATACCAGGCATTTTTGTTTTTCAGTACATACGTACAGAAAATCTGGAATGCGGTCATATTTTCCGGAGACTGCTCTTTCTGAGCGGCGGTTAAAATAACTTTCTCTTCAGGCATCATTTCAGCAAGAGACGGCAGACCTTCCTGTGCAGGCGATCCTTTACCCAGGAACAGAACAACAACCGCAAAAACAACTGCGATAACAGCCGGAACAGCATAGCTTGCAGCCTGCCAGTGCTCTGTGCCGAGGACGGCAAAAGCGGCACCCACGATAGGAGCGACAATACCGCCGCCGACGTTATGGGAGATATTCCAGAACGCCCCGATACGACCACGCTCACGGCGCGGGAACCAGTTTGCAATGGTAATAAAAGAAGGACCGACACCCATACCCTGGAATAAACCGTTCAGTGCAACGAAGCCGACGAATAACCAGAAGGCGCTGCTGAAACCCATACCGAGGTTAACAACGGCGCAGAGAATAAGACCAAAGGCCATAAAGGCTTTCGGGCTGGCTTTATCGGCCAGGGTACTCATAATTCCTTTACTGATGCCGTAAGTGATCAGCATGCAGCTGGTTAATAACCCGATTTGTGTTGTGGTCAGATCCAGGTTTTCTTTCAGATACGGTGTGGAGAGCGTAAAGTTATTACGAACAATATAATAAGCTAAATAGCCAAGAAATACGCTGAGCAGTGCCTGAACACGATAACGTTTGTAGGTTTCAGGTACTTTCTCAGGCGCGATTTTATTTTTTGCCATAGCAGGCTTTAAAAATGACAGCATAATTTCACCTGTAGAAATGTATTTTTAAAATAGGATTACTGTATGTAGTCGTCGTTTTTTTTCTGACAGCGTTATCATGTTCCGCCTGAATAAATATCTCAACATGATGGAATTGAGTCATTTTTGACGCAATATCAAAAACAAATGACATAAACTGACACAAACAGGTTTGTTTGTATGGCTGATGTGTATCATTATGAAATTTAAGAAAAATAATTAATGTATATTGATGAGCAAAAATGAATTAATAGCTTTTATATTGAACTGTAAGGATTTTATACTTATTTTGTCGTTGAGATAATTTATTGCTATTATTACTTCCTGCAATGTTATCGTCTATTTCCGGTGACGCTCTGATTTTTTACATACATTTCCATTCCCTTTTGTTATTTCCCTGAATACCTGCGACGCGGATGCCGGTAAACAAACGGGTAAAATTTGCCCCAAACGGGCTTTTACGACAAACTGAAGAAAATATCATTTTTTTGATGTGAGTCACATCCGGTGAATAAATACAGAAGTCTGCCTATGTCACGAATCCGAATCTGCCGTTTAGCGGCATCTCTTATTACTGTAATGACTGTGCTGGTTCTGAGCCTGTCTGCTGCGGCAAAACAGGATGAACTGGTGATTGCCACCACGCTCTCCCCGGAAGCGACTGCCCATATTATCAGCAGTTGGCAGCAGCAGCCGGGTGCGGTTCGTGTCCGGACAATCAACCGCACCAGTGCGGCACTTGAGCGTTTGCTGGATACACCGGCACTGGAAAATGTCGATCTGGTGGTGACCTCGTCGCCGATGCTGTTACAGCATTTACAGGAGCATGACCGCCTGGCTGAGTTACCGGGACTGCCGGATGTTTCTCTGAGACTGGTTCCGTTGCGCCTGAGAGATAATGTGGCGGCGGTGGCATTTTCCGGTTATGGCGTGCTGGTGAACAAGCGGCGGATGACAGAGAACAATCTGCCGGTGCCCGCATCCTGGGATGCGCTGGCAGACAGCCGTTATCAGGGATTACTGCTGATGAGCAGCCCGTCGCGCTCTGATACTTATCATCTGATGGTTGAATCACTGTTGCAGCAGCGGGGCTGGGATGAGGGCTGGCGTCTGCTGCTGAATATCTCAGGTAATTTAGCCACTATTTCCTCACGCAGTTTCGGGGTGGCAGATAAAATCAAAGCCGGACTGGGTGGCGCGGCACCGATTATTGATAACTATGCCTGGTTGTTGCTGAGTGACCCGGAGCTGGCATTTAATTATTTACCGGACTCCGCAACCTCCCCGACATTTGTGGCGATTATCAGCCACAGCCTGAATAAAGAGAATGCCCGCGCATTTATCCGCTTCCTGCTCAGTGAGCAGGGGCAGTTAGTTCTGGCTGACAGCAATACCGGAAAATACCCTGTCACACCTCTGCCGGCGGATAATCCCAGAGAGCCGGAGCAGCGCCGTTTGCTGAATTCCCCGCAGCCGATGGATGAAAACCTTGTGCTGAAACGCCAGCGCATGGTGCAGCAACTTTTTGATACCGCGATTACATTCCGCTTAACGGAATCAAAAGATGCATGGCGTGCGCTTTATACAGCAGAAGCCCGCGTTAAGCGCCCGCTGCCGCATGTCCGTGCATTACTCACCGCAATGCCGGTTTCCGCACAGGAAAGTGTGGACCCGGTATATTACACGCGTTTTGAAGACAACCGGAAAGCAGAAGAAGAATATATCCGCTGGCAGCGATTTTTTCAGGAGCAGCAGCGTAAAGCCATTGCTGAGCTGGAAAAAGTCAGATGAAACAAAGAATTGCTCACTATATCGGTCGTTTCAGTATCAGCGGAATACTACGCGCTGCCTTTATTGTCGGGACATTGATGACGCTGATCGTCAGTTGTGTCAGTTTCTATGCCTGGCAGGCACAAAACAGGCAGATCCGTTATGCACTGGGGGATTATTTTCCCCGTATTCAGGCTTCGTTTCTGATTGAAGGCCAGCTGAACGGGATAGTGGATGAACTGAACGAGTTCCTGAAAGCTCCGGATACCGTAGCCCGTTTGCAGTTGCGTAACCGGATTACCACACATCTGGCGCAGATTGACACTATTAACCAGAAATTGACCGGGCAGGATCAGTCGCAGATAACCGCCATTGTGAAACAAGGAAAGATATTACTGCAACGCCTTGATAATTCACTTTATACCTTATTTTTGGCACGGGAAAATGTTAATACACTGTCAGCGCGGATAGCCTGGTTACATGATGATTTTAATACAGAGCTGAGTTCGCTCTCACAGGATATCAGCTGGCAACAGGGATCGCTGCTGGATCAGATAGAGCAGGACCCGTCGCGGGCGACCGCGTTGCAGGGCAGCCTGCGTAAAGTTCAGGGAGAGTTACAGCTGATCTACACCCTGGCGCGTCTGGAAGGGCAGATAATGGATGACCTGACCGGGCGGCTGCGTGATGAACAAAACGACAGCAGCAGCACTAACAGCAATCATGACCCGCGCAGTTATGTCCGCTACCTCAACTATCTGAAGTCCGGCGTACAGGCGAATGAAACGGTGCAGGATATGTACCCGAGTACAGTGACATTGCGCCAGACTATTGATGAGCTGCTTGATATCGGCTTGTCTGACAGCAAAATGCCGGGCGTTCTGAACAATTACCGGGCAGCAAGGGCAGAACTGGCGGCAGCAACGACGGAAAAAGATCGCATCCTTGAGCGGTTTCGCACTCAGCTGGATGTCCAGCTTGATAACAGCCACAGTCAGTTGCAGACACTGAATCATCATCTGTCCAATATCATGAGCTACAGCGGAACTATCATTATTATTACGGCGCTGCTGGCATTATTACTGGCGGTACTGTTTAACCACTATTTTATCCGTTCGCGGCTGGTGAAGCGTTTTACCGCACTGAATAAAGCGGTCGCGCGGATTGGACACGGTGATTTGACGGCAGAAATACCGGTCGACGGGCGGGATGAAATTGCCCGCGTCGCCACACTGTTGCGCCAGACTCTTAATCAGATTAACCGGCAAAAAATTCAGCTGGAACAAGAGATTACTGACAGAAAAGGCATTGAGGATAATCTGCGGGCGACTCAAAATGAGCTTATCCAGACTGCCAAACTCGCGGTTGTCGGGCAGACAATGACGACACTGGCACATGAAATCAATCAGCCGCTGAATGCGTTATCGATGCACCTTTATATGGCAAAACGGGCGCTGGCAGCTGACGAAAATAATACAACAGCCGTTAATGCACTGAGTAAATCCACCCAATTGGTCACCCGGATAGACGGGATAATCCGTTCTTTGCGCCAGTTTGCCCGCCGCCGGGATGACGGGGCTCAGCTTCAGCCGATTGATTTACATCAGAGTATTCAGGACGCCTGGGATATTCTGGCATTACAGAATAAGATGCGGGATGTGACATTGCATCAGCCGGACAGGCTGCCGCTGGTGCAGGGGGATGCTATCGGCATCCAGCAGGTTTTGGTCAATCTGCTGGCGAATGCGCTGGATGCCTCACCGGCAGCGGCAGATATCACCATTGATTACACGGAGTCCGGTGATGATATCACCCTCTTTATCAGTGATAACGGCTGCGGCTGGCCTCTGGCTCTGGCTGATTCACTGATGAAACCGTTCACTACCAGTAAAGAAATCGGTCTGGGGATCGGGCTGTCTGTCAGCAGTTCTATTATGCAGCAGTTAGGGGGCGGGCTGCGCATTGCCTCCACGCTGACCCGTAACGGATGTGTGATTCTGAGTTTTAAAAAGGTAACTGAACATGCTTGATGACCATTACGATGTTTTATTAATTGATGATGACACGGATGTCCTGGAAGCGTATTGCCTGCTGTTGGAACAGGCAGGATATCGTGTGTATGCCTGTCATGACCCGCTGGTGGCAAAAAATCTGGTTCACCGCGACTGGTGCGGCATCGTATTGAGTGATGTTTGCATGCCGGGCTGCTCCGGAATGGATTTGATGGCGCTTTTCCTGGAAAAAGATAAATATCTGCCGGTTCTTCTGATCACCGGTCACGGTGATGTGCCGATGGCAGTCGAAGCGGTGAAGCAGGGCGCATGGGATTTTTTACAAAAACCGGTGGACCCGGAACACCTGCTTGATCTGGTGGACAACGCACTGGCTGCGCGTAAACAGCGGGTTATTCAGCGGCGCTGGAGCAGTGAACAACTGACCCTGAATTTTGTCGGACAAAGTGAATGGACTGAGCATGTCCGCCGGCAGCTTCAGGGATTATCAGAAACACATGCAGGCGTCTTTCTGCACGGAGAGCTGGGCAGCGGGCGCACTTACCTTGCCCGCTATCTGCATCAGATAAGTAATAACAAACGCTCACCGCTGGTTATCAAAACACTGTTTAATGATAAAGAGGATATTCCGCTGGATGCCTGGCTGGATGAAGTGGCAGACGGCACATTAGTGATAAAGAACATTGACCTGATGCCACTGAATCAGCAGCGCTGGCTGGTACAGCATATCCGTCAGGAGCAGCGGACATTTCGTCTTGCCGGTATCTCTGATACTCCGCTTATCATGCTGACAAAGCAGCAAAAAATTATTGCAGAGCTCTATTATTGTTTCTCCATGACCCAAATTGCCTGTCTGCCATTGGCACAGCGCAAAGCGGATATTGCACCACTGTTTCATCACTATCTGGATCAGGCCTGTCAGCGGCTGAATCTCCCGTCACCGACGCTTGCGGAACCTCTGATAAAAAAACTGACCCGCCGCCACTGGCCGGGAAATGTCAGTGAACTGGCTAATGCCGCAGAACTGTATGCTGTCGGGATTATGCCTATGGGTGATACAGCTAATCCGTTGCTGCCGTCCGTTGTCCCGACCGCACTGGATCAGCGCGTGGAAAGCTATGAGCGGCAGATTATTACGGAAGCGCTGAATATTCATCAGGGCCGGATTAATGATGTTTCAGAATATCTGCAAATTCCGCGTAAAAAGCTCTATTTACGGATGCGAAAATATGGGCTGGATAAGCATCATTACCGTATATAACATTAATGTTGTTTAATCATTCACATGTGTTTTTTCCGGTTCCTGTTAATAGAAAAAGAAACCGGTTTCTTTATTTGGCCATGGTTTTTTTATTAAATAATTTGAATGATTTATTTAATGCATTTAAAATACTATTTTTATAATATATTATCCATTATCACTATCCAGCTAATTGAGATTAGCTATTTGTGCTACATTTTTGTCTTGTTTTTAACTAAAAGTGCGGTAGTCCTGAAACTATTTGTAATGTTTATCATGCAATAAATGCGTTTTTTGACATATCTTGCTATCAGAGTAGTCCCGGGGCTGTTTAAGTGTTGTAATATGCGTTATCAGGGTGAATAATCTAAAAGATTTTATATCAATAAAGTCAGAGAGTAGTGGTTAATATAATAGGAATATAAAATGAAAAAGACATTATTAGCTGTATTAGTCCCGCTGGTTGCATTAAGCGGCGCTGCAAGCGCGGCAGAAGTTTATAACAAAGACGGCAATAAACTGGACCTGTACGGTAAAGTTGATGTTCGTCATTTATTCAGTAGCAATGACAATAACAGTAATGCCGGCAGCCAGGACGGTGATGACTCCCGTTTCCGTATCGGTATCAAAGGTGAAACTCAAATCACTGATCAGTTAACCGGTTTTGGTCGTTTCGAAAACGAAATTAAAACTAACGGCACTGAAGGCGAAAACGACAATAAAGTTCGTTTAGCTTACGCAGGTCTGAAATTCGCTGAGTTCGGTTCACTGGACTACGGCCGTAACTACGGTGTTATTTATGACACCAACGCATGGACCGATGTTCTGCCAATCTTTGGTAATGATACCATGACGCAGACTGACGTTTACATGACTGGCCGTGCAGCAAACCTGCTGACTTACCGTAATACTGATTTCTTCGGTTACGTTGATGGTCTGAACTTCGCATTACAGTATCAGGGTGCGAATGATGATAACTCTATCGCAAACCGTGGTACTCATGACACATTCAATGATACTTACAGCTACGACAACACCGCAAACGGTGACGGTTTCGGTTTCTCCACAGCGTATGATCTCGGCTGGGGCGTAAGCGTTGGTGGTGCATACTCAAGTTCTGCACGTCCGCAGGGTCAGAAAGATAACCTGGCAAGCGGCGCCTTGGGTGACCGTGCAGAAGCATGGAACGTCGGTGCGAAATTTGATGCTGACAACCTGTACCTGGCAGCAGTTTACGGTGAAACCCGTAACATGACTCACTATGGTAACAATGACAGTGACGAAGCCCGTACTGCAAACAAAACTCAGAACATCGAGTTAGTGGCTCAGTATCAGTTCGACTTCGGTCTGCGTCCGTCCATCGCTTACCTGCAATCTAAAGGTAAGAGCCTGAACAATAGTGGTTTCGGCGATGACCAGGACCTGGTTAAATATGTTGATTTAGGTGCGTACTACTACTTCAACAAAAATATGTCAGCTCTGATCGACTATAAAATTAACCTGTTAGACGAAAACGACTTCACCCGCAGTGCCGGTATCAATACTGACAACGTGGTTGGCTTAGGTTTAGTTTACCAGTTCTGATTTTATTTCAGACCGTATTCAGACAGTAAAAAAGGAGGCGAAAGCCTCCTTTTTTTATATCTTAATAACCTGAAATAACTAATATCGAAAACGTGTTATTTCACGCGGGTATTATATGGTTTTTTTTCAGATGGTAAAAAAGGAGGCGGCTGCCTCCTTTTTTGGCTTATTGCTTGTAATTTGAATCGACACAGACAAATCACCAATAAGAATTCGTTCGAACACCATTATAATAGCTGATGTAGAAATAAAAGATTTAACGTTTCATGTGATTTACCTGTTTTATTTCATTTTTTTTAGTGCGAAAAACTATTTTTTGTCAAAATGTAATATGAAGAAAATAATTGTTTTAATAAATATTTTTGTCTTGTTGTTTTCAAGTGATAAATTAAGCTTTTTAATGAATTGTAAGGTGTTTACGAAAGCCGGTTCGACAGGGGCAGGGGCTGAACAGTACGCGACACCTTGCTTTCCTGCGTGACCGCCCCGCACATCTGAATCGCCTCTTTTACATTGTCTGCAATCTGTGGTGCAGGAGAGCGCTGTTACTTTATTTGTCAGCCCGTCAGCCGGAGCGGGATCATTATATTAAGCGGACATGCATTATCATGATGGCTCCGGCTATTGGCTGTGTACTGTGCCAATGATTGAATGTGGGATCGTTAATGTCGGGGATGTGATTGTTTGACCCTGTAAATAATTTTGCGTCTGATTACCCAAAACGACTGTCACTCTCCATCATTTCATCCCGGAATTGCTGTAAGCGGCAGTTGCGTGATGACATCATCATGTGCGGAATTGCTGTCAGTCATCATTTTTCCTGCCCGTTTTTCTATTTTTTTGTCCGTATAAATGAATAAATCCCGGCAAGTTGCTGTTCATGTAATACCGGGTGAGCCGGAAAACCCACAAATTTCGTGAAAATTGGATCTTAAACGGAAATAAAACAGTTACATTTAGGTGTCATGAAATGATTAGTTTAGTTTCTCATTATAATTGTTACTGATGTCACCTCTCCGAAACAATACAAGTTATCTAATGATAAAGTTAATTGTATTTGATTGAAATTACTGAATATTAATTTTATTGCATAGAATAATCATAATAGTTGTATTTTTATTAATAAATATAATTGATTTTTCCACTTGTGGCCGACTGCTTTTTCATTGGGTATTTATTGTTTAATAACAGCGTGTTAAGTTATATTGTTGATTTTTTTTGTTTATTTCACATATTGACATATTATTCGTTCAATAATCAATCAATATAACGTATTGATTTTGTTGTTTTTTATAAATTAAACCTTATTGTATTATTGAGTTAATTTATTAATGTATTTTTAATTAATTGAAATTAAAGAAATTAATTTTGTATAAATTATGTTACTTTCTTTTTTAAGGGTATATGAAGTATTTTTGTGTTTTATTTTGTTACACTCATGAGTTTGTGGAGTTATATTTAACAAAATGACTTTTATTCATTGTGTTTAATCTTAATTTATTATCATAATATGAGTTTTAAAGAATATCCAGCTGCCATTCGCTATTTTGAGTGAAATGGCGATTAATGTAACCCATTGATTTTTAAGTGTATAGATTTTGTCATTAAGGAAGTAACAATTACAAAAAAAGACATTTATCAAAATCTGATTAATTGACAGTTAACAGAGTCAAATCGATAATAATTGCCATCAGGACATGAGCGACATTAAATATAAACGTTAGATTACCGGATAAATAAACAAAAAATTATCTCAGGTGAAAATGTTGCCTGAATAATATTAATTATTTTTTCAAGTAATATATGAAAATGGTTTATTAATGGTTTAGGTTCATGTTTATACATGATACACACATTAGTGCATTAAATTTATCAGCCCCTATTGAATAATAGCATTATTAAACGATGTTATTTACGGGCAAAACTCACTTTAAGGATTAATTATGAAACTCAATAATATCTTACTGGCATCATCTGTTGTGACTGCACTGTCTTTATCTTCATTTGCTAATGCAGGTCCGTTAAGTGATACCGCAAATATTAAATTCAGCGGTTCTTTTCAGGATGAAACTTGTACTATTGAAGTCGATGGATATGATGCAGAAAAAGCAACAGCGAATGTCTTATTAGGTAGTCACAAAGGTTCCGATATGAAAGATGTTTCTTCTGTAACGCCGGCGGTTAAGTTTTCTATGAATTTTGCAGCATGTGGTGGTATTTCTGTTGCACAGGTGAAATTTGTCGGCGGACAAAGCACTGCAGGTATTTTCGATGTGGCAGATAAAAATAAATCTGTCGTTGGTATCGGATTAAGTAAAACTGCAGATAGTGTTGATTATTTCCAGACGGGTTCTGTTGTTGACCGTGTAGATATTAAAGACGGTTCAGCGATGAAGGATTATTTTGCCCGTTTCGTAAAACTCTCTGATGCAGAGATTGAAGACGGTAATACCAGTGCAACTGTTCAGGTTGATGTGACCTACGGCTGATATACCCTTATTCATTCAAACTACAGGTTCGTTGGCGGAACTATGCCTGCCTGAATCTTGAATGACGTTGGGTATACACCACATAAGATGAGGGGGCTAATCACCGTTAGCCTCATCCTTTCTCTCATAAGGCGAAGATAATGCGTAAATTATTTCCTGTTTTACTGACGGCTATGTTCTCATTTATTTCAGTGTCATCTCATGCAGGCGTAACACTGAGCGGTACCCGTATGGTATATGACGGCAAACAAAAAGAATCTTCCGTCACAGTGAATAACCCGGATAAAACACCTTATCTGATTCAGTCATGGATTACGGATGCCGGTAAAGAGCAGGCAGCTCCGGAGTTTGTTATCACGCCGCCGTTATTTCGCCTCGATGGTGAGAAAAAAAATGCATTACGGGTTGTGCTGACGAAAGACACATTAGCGCAGGACCGCGAAACACTGTATTGGTTAAATGTAAAAGCCATTCCGGCATCTGATCCCAATGCCAAAGATTCATTATTAATTTCAATTAACAGCCGGATTAAACTGTTTTACCGTCCTGCGGGATTAAAGGATTCAGATGCAGAAAGTGCCTATAAAGAGGTTACATTTTCTGTTCAGGGTAATCAGTTAACCGCAAAAAATCCGACACCTTTTTATATTAATCTGGCAGAGCTGAAAATCGGAAATAAAGAGATTGAAGACGCAGGTGTTATTGCCCCTTTCAGTACTGAAAACTGGACGTTATCCGGTCATGCAAAATCAGGCGCAGTAACCTGGAAAGCGATTAATGATTTCGGCGGAAAAACTGAATCAAAAAGTGTGACACTATAAATACAGTATACATTCTGTATTAATAAAAATATTAATCACTCCGTTACGTTATCCATTAATTTAGTCAGATTGAAATAAATAAAATGAAAAAACAATTAATGACATTACCGGAAAATAAAACCCGGATGGGTAGCGTGCCGGGTAAAGCACGGTTCTTATTAAACCCGGTGGCCCGTTTTATTACTGTGACTATTGCAGTGCTGATCACCACAACGCACTTCGCACAGGCAGATGACTATTTTAATCCGGCGGCATTAAATAATGTCAGTGATGAGAATGTTGCTGATCTTGTCAGCCTGGAGCAGTTTTCTCAGTCAGGAACACAATTGCCCGGTGATTATTACGTCACGATTGTAGTAAATAACCAAAATATGGGCAGTACCACAGTTCGCTTTATTCAGAATGAACAAACGCAGGTATTAGTGCCGGTCGTGACGAAAGCAATGTTAAAAGAGTGGGGCGTGAAAACAGATGTTCTGCCCGCATTTAAAGAATTATCCGATGATGAAGAAATTTCGGATACGGATACCCGTATTCCGCAGTCACAGGCGCATTTCGTCTTTGAGCAGCAGCGCTTAAACCTGAGCATTCCGCAGGCGGCGATGAGTCAGGAAGCCCGCGGGTTTACCGATGAATCACAGTGGGATCAGGGCTTACCGGCATTTTTGCTCAACTATACTGTTAATGGCGCGAAAACCTGGTATTCCCGTAGTAACAAATCGCAGGAAAACCAGTTTGTCAGCCTGCAAAGCGGCGTCAATCTTGGCGCATGGCGTGTCCGTAATTTCTCGACATACAGCCGTAACGGCGGAGAGAGTAACTGGTCGAATGTGAAAAACTATGTTGAGCGCAATGTTGAGTCTCTGCATTCCCGCCTGACCCTGGGTGATACGGCAACATCCGGTGATGTGTTCGAATCTGTCCCTTTCCGCGGAATACGGATGTCATCTGATGATGCGATGCTGCCGGCCGGTCAGCGTGGTTTTGCCCCGGTTGTCCGTGGTATCGCGCAGAGCAGCGCGCAGGTCACTATCCGTCAGAATGGCTATGTTATTTATCAGACCTATGTGGCTCCCGGTCCGTTTGAAATTGCAGATCTGTATCCGTCTTCATACAGCGGTAATCTGGATGTGACAATTGAAGAAGAAGATGGTCGTGAGCGCACATTTGTGGTGCCGTTCTCTTCATTAGCCATGATGCAACGTGAGGGCAGCCTGAAATATTCCCTGAATCTCGGTGAGTACCGCACCGGTACGGAAAATACCAAAGAGCCGATCTTTTTTGAAGGCTCAGCTGCATATGGTATGCCGCTTAACACCACATTGTACGGCGGCACGATTTATTCGACTGATTATCAGGCGTATTCCCTGGGCGCCGGTCTGAATTTAGGTCGCTTCGGTGCATTATCTGTCGATGCGACTCACGCTGTTACCACCCAGACAGCGCGTGATGAAAAAGAAAAAGGGCAGTCATACCGCTTTCAGTACTCGAAAAGTATGATGCAAACCGGCACAACGCTGGCACTGGCGGGATATCGCTACTCAACGCAAGGGTATTACGACTTTGCAGAAGCGAATGAAAATAATGGATTAAGTGCCCGTTATAACAAGCGCACCCGTATTCAGGCCGATGTCAGCCAATCCCTGGGTGATGCAGCCGGCAGCCTGTATTTCTCTGCATACCAGCAGAATTTCTGGGGGCAGGACGGGGAAGAGCGCACGATTAACACAGGTTACAGCAATTCATTCCGCCGGGTGAATTACAGCGTTGCATACACCTATACAGATACACCGGCAACGGATAAAGCGGACCATCAGTTTGCCGTGAATATCAGTATTCCGTTGGGTGGCAGCAATAATTATTCGCTTATCAGCAGTATGACAACGTCCCGCGATGGCGGAACCACTGCGATGGCAGGTTTCAGCGGCAGCGCACTTGAAAATAATGCACTGAGCTACTCGGTTCAGCAGGGTTATGACTTCCGTCAGCACAATAACAGCGGAAATGCCGGGGTCTCTTATCGCGGAGAAAAGGGTTTTATGAATGCCGGTTATAACTACGGAGACAACAGTCAGCGGGTTAATTACGGTGTGCAGGGCGGTGTGGTGGCTCATCCGTACGGCGTGACACTCTCTCAGCCACTGGGTGAAACCATTGCTCTGGTCCGGGCACCGGGCGCTGCGGGTGTTGCTGTTCAGAATAAAAATGGTGTTAAAACAGACTTCCGTGGCTATGCGGTTATCCCGTCAGTTACTGCCTATACAAAGAATGATGTTGCATTAAATATTAACGGAATGGATGAGAACGTTGAACTGCTGAATAACAGTACAACAGTTGTCCCGACACGCGGTGCGGTTGTATTAGCGGATATGCAGACCCGTATCGGCTCACGCCTCCTGCTGAAACTGACGCGTCAGGGAAATATGTTGCCTTTCGGTGCGATAGCTTCAGATGCAGGCAGTGATAACAGCGGCATTGTGGATGAAAACGGTGTTGTTTACCTCAGTGGTATGCCGGACAGCGGTAAGGTTACTGTGAAATGGGGGGCGCGTCCCGATGAGCAATGTACGGCGGATTATGTATTGCCTGCCGATCAGGCGGCACAGGTTGTTAAGCAAGTCCCGGCGCAGTGCCGGTAATTCTGAAACAGGAAAAACACAGATGAAAGCAATGCGTAATAACAGAATAACAACTCTGCTGCTGGCCGCCGCCGTTATGATGACAGGCGCGGGAACCGGGGCGTTTGCGGCAGGACAATCAGTGACACTGAATCTCGGAAACTACACATTTGAAGCCGGTGATGTCGGTAATTTACAGAACCGTTTTTTAACCGACTGGGCAGAAGGCGGAACCGATACTAATATCTGCACGACTGACGGACAATATCAGAAACCTATTCAGGCCAGATTTAAGCGGGCTGATAACGCAGGAACAATCGCTGATCCGGTAACCGGTAAAACACATACTATTCAGAAAACAAATATTGATGGGATCGGGCTGATTGCCTTTACCGATGCGGCGTATGGCGCGGGTAACCGCAGCAGCCGGACGAATTCACCGGTAGGCAGTGCCTGGACGGATATCAGTAGTGTACAAAATGGCGCAGAAGCTAAAGAGGGTTCACTGACCCGCTGGGGTTATCGTCTGGTGACAATTCCGGGGAAAGCAAAACTCGGCACATACAGCCTGAACCGTGATTTTAGTGAAGTTGCTGTTGCCTGTAACGGCTCTCAGGGAACGGATACCGGCACTGTTCAGCTATCAGGCAAAGTCACTGTCCGTGCGCCGACTTGTACGTTTCCTCATATTTGGGGCAGTACTGATGTGAGAATGAAAGAAGTTGACTGGGAAGAAGCGAATAAAACAGGAATCAACGGAACCTTTGCTCCCAGGGATGAGACCTGGATAATTAACTGTGATTCGGAGGCTCTGCCTAAAGTGACATTTACGGATAAAAATAAGCCCGGTAACCGAAGTAATGTTATTACGTTGACAAATCCGACGGCATCAACGACGGCAAAGGGCATAGGCTATCAGGTCGGTCTGCAAGGCGGGTATTTCGCCTACGAGATGGGAAAATCTGTCAATGTCGCCGGTTCACCAAACCCGCAGGGTAATCATGTCATGCCGTTAACATTCCGATATATAAAAACGGCAAGTGAAATCACGCCGGGAGCAGCTAATGCGATTCTTGATATGACGGTAACTTATCAGTGAAAGGGAGAAGCAGGGTGACGGTTATAAAAAAAATAAGCATATTATTCATTCTATTTTTTGTCGTGGTATATACCGTAGCCAAAAGCCGGGCAGAAACAGTTGAAGTCCGGATCAATGGTCGGCTCACCATTAATACCTGTGAGCTGAAAACACCGGATACTCATGTTCAGCTGGGGCATTGGTTTACACATAGTCAGAGCGGGATTGGCAGCGGTATTGATTCTGTTTCACCGGCAGTCCCTTTTGCACTGGAATTCAGTTGTCCTTCCGGCGCTGGTGTGAAAGCAAAACTGGACGGAAACCGCTATTCGTCTGCAAGTCCTTATTATATCGGATTAGACAAAGGTGAAAACTCAGCAAAAGGAGTCGTTATTGAAGTTCATCATGAAAAATCACCGGGAAGCTGGCAGTCAATTCATTACGACTCGGCGGTATCCCTGATAAGTAAAAGTTCTTCAGGAACAAATAAAGCCGGGATGAAGGCGTTTTATCGCCAGGTTGCTCCTCAGATTACCGGCGGAAGCGGCAACTCCTCAGTCACAATGACACTGGAATACCAGTAAAATACAATCTTAAAAAATAACATTGGTTAATATTATGATGAATAACACAACACCAAATGAACTCTATACAAATATACTGGCAGGGGAACTGCTCAGACAGCACCGCCGGACTGCCGGTTTGACCGGCTGTGAACTGGCAGCCCGTTGTGGCATCAGTCAGCAGCAGGTTTCCCGCTATGAGCGGGGTATTACTCAAATTACAGTTGAAGCTTTTTTGATGTTTTGTGCAGCACTAAAAATTGAACCTGGTTTATTTTTTCAGACATTGCAACAGCTTAGTACGACAGATAATCAACTGGTCAAATACATGAAAAAATAACAGTTTATTTAATGAACAGTTATGAATAATATCGATCGGTGGTAAAACCATAACCAATCAATATTAATCATTGCTCAGAGTTATGGTTTAAGAGAAAATATATAAAAAAAGATAAGTGAATAAATAACCGGATAGCTATTCTGTGCTTATTTGTGAATAAGTCATCTTGATTGGTACTGAAAATAATAGACTTGTTTATTTTATCGGCAGATTATCCACGGAGAGGATCCCAGATTTGCTGAAACCGTTTTGAATTGCTTGCGGTATAAATAACCGTGTGCGAAATATTACGATGCCCCAAATAATCCTGTATTAACCGGGTGTCCCGTCCTAAATCTGCCAGTGAATATCCGCAGGCATGACGCAGCATATGTGGATGAGGTTCGACAGATATACGTGCATCTTTTCCGTATTTCTTTAACAGAGTATGCACCTGCTGCCGGGAAATAGCTCCGGTTTTCTGCGATAAAAATACCCATTCTAATTCCTGATTACGCCAGGTTTCTCTTTTAGCCAGCCAGGCTGTCAGCGCATCATATTCAATATCGATAAGTGGTTGCGTGGTAGATAATCCTCCTTTCAGACGCCGGACATAAATAAGGCGGCTCTCTAAATCAATATCAGAAAGAGAAAGATTACATAATTCGCTGACGCGGAAGCCATGCAGGTAACACATTAAAATCATACAATAATTTCGTTCGGCGTAACGACTTTTTTTTGCTTGTTCCAGGATGGCATTAACTTCAGAACGGGTAAGAAACTTACGTTTATTCATGATCATTCCTGCTTATTGTCCGATAAAATTATAAAAACCAGAGCTATCACTATAGCAAGTAATAAATATGAATAAAGACAACAGACAGGATGATAATGGCTACATGATGTTTACATATTGACAATATATTCATAAAGATTAGTCGGAAATTTGTCTTTTTAGCCTGATAAATTGATTTTTTCAGGCAATAAGTCAGACGTTAATACCACCTATTTATAAAAAGACAAAATACATCAAACTGTTTGTAATTATTACTAAAGGCTTCCCCTTAGTCAAATATTGATGCTCCCGCCTGATTTGTGGTGTATAAGTCATTAATTTTTAAAAGAATGATATTTTATTCTGCAATCTGATAACGTCAAGTTCAGAGGCAGATAATTATTTTGACATCATTCAAGAACTCAGATAGGTAGAAATACGTTATTAGTCTGTTTATTCATTCAAATAAGAGTTATTAACTATTATTTTCTTTATTTTTAGCTGTTAACTCCTAATGGAACAATTTGATGTATTTTGTTCCGTTTTGATTCATTTCATAACGGCACAAATATATTCATCAAATAACAATAATGTGGCTGCGGGTTCTCTATTGGCTCATATATATGGCGTACTACGCATTATTTTTAAAAATAAATTGTAATTATAGGAAATAACATGACTTTTAATAAATTGGCATTAATTCTGGGCTTTGGTTTATCTGTGGTTGCCGGCTCTGCATCTGCGGCTGATCAGGGTCACGGGACTGTCAAATTTACCGGCTCAATTATTGATGCACCTTGCTCAATTACGCCTGATACAGAAAATCAGACCGTTCCGTTAGGTCAGATTTCTACTGCGGCATTAAAAGATGGCGGCCGCAGTAATTCCCGTGATTTTAAAATCGGGTTAGAAAATTGCACAACTGAAACCTATAAAACGGTACAAACCACATTTACCGGTTCTGAAGCGGCGGATATTTTAGCCGGTTCCCTGGGTATTGAAGGCATCGCAAAAAATGCAGCGGTTGTTATTACCGATGCGGGCGGCAAGCAAATCAAATTAGGTACAGCAAGTGCGGCACAGGCACTGCGTGATGGTAACAATGACCTGAATTTTGCGGCTTACCTGCTGGGTTCTTCCGCTGTAGCTGCGGTTCCGGGTGATTTCTCTGCTATCGCTACTTTCGCTCTGACTTACCAGTAATCAATTCCTGCACAGATCACGGAAGATCTGTGCAGGTTTTTAATTGTGCGCTTTTAGCGGAGACGGAAATGGGTAGCAACATAATGCCCCGGGGGCTGCTGATAATTATTGTGTGTTTTTCTGCTCAGGTACCGGCGGGTGAAACCAAACAAGATGCAAAAACCAGCCTGCGGTTCGGCGCAGTTCAGATGCAGGGCTCAATTCTGGAGCCGGTTTGTACTATCTCAACAGCCAGCCGTGAGCAAGTGGTGATGTTATCTGATGTCTCTGTGCCGATGCTGCGTGATGAGGGACAAGGGCCTGCGGATCATTTTTGGATCCGGCTGGCGGAATGCACAGTCCTGCCGGTGAAAGGACAGAATACTGAAAGTTCCCGGTTTCTGGTGACCTTTGAGGGAGCGGAACAGGATGGCCATTTTCAGCTGACCGGTTCAGGTAAAGGGGCGTCGTTATCTGTTTCGGATCTTAACGGACATGAAGTTGTTCCGGGTCAACCCTTACCACCCGCAGATATTGATCCCAATAATATGGCGCTGCGCTATCAGGCGCGTCTGGTCAAAAACAGTGATGAACTTCAGTCCGGTTATTTCCGGGCAATATTGGGTTTCAAGCTGGAATATTATTAAACCGAGCTGATTGGATCCATTATGGTAATTCCGCTGAGTACCGGCCCGCGCCGGAGACTGACAGTTTTAATTTCATTTATTCTGGCCGGATTTATGCCGGCGGCTTATCCGGATAATCAGGATATCGACTTTAATACTGATATTCTGGATGTAAATGATAAACAGAATATCGATCTTTCTGATTTTTCCCGTGCGGGTTATATCATGCCCGGGACTTATGATTTTTTTATCAGGGTAAATAACAGTGAATTACCGGATATTTATCCGGTGCCTTATATCGTTCCGCCGGACGACCCTAAAGGGAGCGTTGCCTGCCTTTCACCTGCGCTGGTTGCTCAAACAGGGCTGAAACCGGCATGGACAGAACGTCTGCGTTGGTGGAATAACGGTCAGTGTCTGGATACCGCATCACTGCCCGGCATGTCTTTATCACCGAAACTGAGTGACAGTGTTCTGATCCTGACAGTGCCGCAGGCGTATCTTGAATATACGGCGGCAAACTGGGATCCGCCGTCACGCTGGGATGAGGGTATTTCCGGTGTGATGTTTGATTACAATCTTAATGCCGGTGTTAATGACCCGGCGCAGGGTAAGCAAACTCAGCAAGTTACCGGCAACGGGACTCTCGGTGTGAATTTAGGCGTCTGGCGCGCCCGTGCCGACTGGCAGGGAAATTTCCGTCACAGCACCGGAACCGGTGAGCGCTCTGAGCGCAACTGGACATGGAGCCAGACCTATATTTATCGCGCCATTGCGCCATTACAGGCGAAACTGACGATGGGAGAGACATTCTCCCGCTCAGATATTTTTGATAATTTCCGTTACATCGGTATCAACCTGATGACCGATGACAATATGCTGCCGCCGAATCTGCGCGGCTATGCGCCGGAAGTCACCGGTGTGGCAAAGACGAATGCCAAAATTACTGTCAGCCAGCAGGGACGGGTTATCTATGAAACCCAGGTCGCTCCGGGACCCTTTCGTATTCAGGATATCAATGATGCGGTCAGCGGTAAGCTGGATGTCAGAGTCGAAGAACAGGACGGCTCCGTTCAGTCATTTCAGATGGATACGGCAAATATTCCGTATCTGACACGTCCGGGGCGTGTGCAATATAAATTGTCTGCCGGGCAGCCTTCTGAGATCGGACGTCATGCAAAAGGGCCGGTCTTCGGGATGGGCGAATTTTCACTCGGGGTCAGTAACGGCTGGTCTATATATGGCGGTTCGCTGGTCGCCGGCGATTATAATGCGGCTTCTCTTGGTGTGGGTCGTGATTTGATGGCCTTCGGGGCCATCTCTTTTGATGCAACACACTCATTTGCGCGTCTTCCCAATGAAGACAAACAGTACCGCGGCGGCTCATACCGACTGAGTTATTCCAAACGCTTTGAAGAACTGGACAGCCAGGTCACATTCGCCGGTTATCGTTTTTCCGAACGCGACTTTATGAGTATGAATCAGTTCCTGGACAGGCGTTACCACGATAATAGTGCGGATAATAATAAAGAGCTTTACACCATCATGCTCAGTAAGCAGTTCCCCGATATCGGGCTGAGTACCTACCTGAATTACAGCCACCAGACTTACTGGAATCGTCCGGATAATGACAACTATAACCTGTCACTGGCCAAATATATGGATATCGGTAGCTACAAAAATATCAATATCAGCCTGTCTGCGTACCGTAATAAATTTCAGAGCAAAAATGATGATGGTATGTACCTCAATATCAGTATGCCGTGGGGCGATCGCGCCACCGTCAGTTACAACAGTGTTATTAACCGTGGCGGAAACTCTCATAACGTCAGTTATTTTGATCGACCGGATGATAACAACAGTTACCGCCTCGGCGCGGGGCTGAGCAGCAACGGCAAAGCATCTGCTGACGGGTATTACATGCGGTATGCCGACAGCGCACTGGTAACTGCCAGCGCAAGCCATATCGACGGGGAATATACCTCAGCCTCTGTTTCTCTTCAGGGCGGGGTAACTATGACACCTCAGGGTGGCGCACTCCACCGGATCAACATGCCGGGCAGCGCACGGCTGCTGGTGGATACATCAGGCGTTGCCGGAGTTCCGGTAAGAAGTACCGGCGCACTCAGTTACACCAACCGCTTCGGTAAGGCGGTACTTCCGGATATGAATAATTACTTCCGGAACAGTGCCGGGATCGACATCAATAAATTACCTGAAAATGCAGAAGCACGCCGCTCGGTTCAGCAAGTAACCCTGACTGAAGGCGCAATCGGCTACCGTCGGTTTGATGTGCTGTCAGGGCAGAAGGCGATGGCGACCGTTCGTTTGTCTGACGGCAGCACGCCACCGTTTGGTGCGGTAATTATGTCAGAAGATAAGCGCGAACTGGGAATAATTAATGATGGCGGACAGGTCTATCTCAGCGGTATTAACAGCGCAGATGTACTGACGCTGCGCCGTGGCAGTGAGCCTGAATGCCGGATAACCATTCCTGAACTTCAGCCGGGACAATCACTGTCCGCACTTTTACTGACCTGCAATATACAACCCGCCGCAGTGGCTGAGAAAGTTGAACAACCGTCGCAGCCGGTGTCTCCCGCCCCCGGCGGGAAATGGCTGAATACCGCAGTAAGCCCTGTTTTATCACCACCCACACGTAACGAAATGAGTGATTCACTATGATGTCAGTTAAACAAATCAGTATTACTGTGCTTGCCGCCGCCATGTTGACGACAACGATACAGGCACAGGCTGCGATTGCTCTCGATCGCACCCGTATCATTTTTAACGGCGCGGAAAAATCCGTCAGTCTGAATGTCAGTAATCTGAATAAAGAACTTCCGTATCTGGCACAGGGCTGGATTGAGGATCAGAGCGGTCAGAAAGTCTCAGCGCCGCTGGTTGTCTTACCGCCGGTGCAGCGTATTGAGCCGGGTGATAAAAGCCAGGTGAAAATTCAGGCAATACCGGACATCGCCGCACTACCACAGGACAGGGAAAGTGTTTTCTATTTCAATCTGCGGGAAATTCCCCCGCGCAGCAACCGGCAGAATGTCCTGCAAATCGCACTGCAAACCCGTATCAAGCTGTTCTACCGTCCGCAGGCGATTTACGCCACACAAACGGATCTGACTAATCCGTGGCAGGAAAAAATCACACTGACCCGGAAGGGAAATAATTATGAAGTCAATAATCCCACTGCATATTACGTGACCATTGTCGATGCGCTGACCGGGCTACAGGGCAAAAGTCTGGATGGTTTCACGCCCCTGATGGTTGCACCAAAAAGTCAGGGAACGCTCAGTCTCAGTGCTGCGGCGCTCGGAAATGCACCGGTTCTGACATACATCAATGATTACGGCGGTCGCCCGCAGTTGCAGTTCAGCTGTCAGGGAACACAGTGCAGTGTGGCAAAAACAGCAGCCGGTAACTGAGCCGACAGGAGATAACCATGGATGAGCGGACAAAAATAGAGCGGATCAGGTGGTTTCTCTGCTCCGTCTTCTGTGTCCTTCCGCTGATAGCGTCAGCGGGAGCCTTACCACAGGCAGCAGCGGGTTTGCGGGGTGTCCCCGGGATAACCTACATCACCATCCGCGGCAATGTTATCGCGCCGCCGCCCTGTGTCATTAATAACGGCAATACTATTTTAGTGGATTTCGGTGAGGTGATGAGTACGCGCATTGACGGTGTGCGTTACCGGCAGCCGGTTAATTACAGCGCGGAATGTACAAAGATGCCGACGAATGCCATGACTCTGGCAATAACAGGGAATGCTGCCGGGTTTGATTCGGACGTGCTGCGCACTGAAATCAGCGGATTAGGCGTGCGCCTTCTGTATCAGGGGCGTCAGCTTGGTCTGGGGGAAAAAGTGTCCTTTACCTATCCCGCTTTCCCGGTACTGGAAGCCGTTCCTGTCCGCGACATCAGTGCGGTGCTTACCGGTGGTGATTTTGCGGCGACGGCAACGTTAGAGCTGGACTATCAGTAAGGAGCCTGATGATGACAACAACGAATAACCGGCGATTTCCGGGGTACCTGCTGACCGGACTGCTTTGTATTGCGGCGGGCAATGTCAGCGCGGATACCCCGAATATGAAACTGTTCGGTACGCTGCTGGTTCCGCCACCCTGCACCATCAGTGATAACGGCATGATCGATATCTACTTCGGGGACAACGTCGGGATACACAAAGTTGACGGAATCAATTACAGCCGCCCGGTCAATTACACCCTGGTGTGTGAGGACAATATCAAAGGCTGGGATCTGGGGCTATCTGTTAACGGGCCGGTCAGCGCATTTGATGACGCGGCATTGCAGACCAATATCACAGATTTGGCTATCCGCCTGACGCAGAACGGGCAGCCTTTCACGCTGAACAAGCGCATTGCGGTTTCGCCGGATAATCCGCCGGTTATTCAGGCCGTTCCGGTAAAACGACCGGGCAGTACATTGCCGGAAGGTGCGTTTGATGTAACGGCTACATTACTGGCGGAATATCAGTAGGAGTGAATAAATGAAAACTGACAATCGGCGGTGGCTTATCAGCATGTGTTTCCTGCTGCTGTCGCTGACAGGTACGAACGGGTTGGCGGCAGGCGATAACCTCCATTTTCACGGCATATTAGTGGATGAACCCTGCACCATACATCCGGGTGATGAAACCGTGGAACTGCCGTTCGGCAATATTCCGGACAAAAACTTGTATGCCTATCAGCGCACACCGTCAAAGGCGTTTCAGATACGACTGTCAGAGTGTGATACCTCTATCGGAAAGCGGGTCACTGTTTTGTTTGCCGGTGATGAAAATCCGTTTATCAGCGGAGCGCTGGCAATCAGTCCCGGCAGTCAGGCGGCAGGTATTGCGGTCGGGCTGGAAAATGCAGACGGCAGCCCGTTGGCAGTGAATCAGGAATCACCTCAGATAGCCCTGAATGACGGGCTGACATTACTGAATTTCCGTGCGTTTGTTCAGGGAGAGCCTGACGCGCTGGCGAATAAAACCATTAAACGCGGGCCGTTCAGTGCCATTGCGACATTTCATCTTAATTATGACTGACAAGTCACCGGGGTCGTTATGAATTTGCTTCTGAAAGCACTGGCAGCGGGAACGCTGTTCTGGTCGGCATCATCGGGTGCGTCCATCTTTTCTTATATTACGGAGTCTTCAGGAAGCCCGGTTAATGCTGTTTATACCTACATTATTGAGCGCTGGGATCCGGAAGACAGTTCGGCTCCGAATCCCTGCTACGGCTGGTCAACCTGCTGGATCAATATCAACCATAAGCATGATGTTGATGGCTCACCCGGCGCATCCGCAAAATCCATTGTCCGTGTCGAAAAACTGAGAACGTTAGCTGAGGTACGGGAGGCTGTTTTACAAAACATCTCCCTGCCGTATCAGGGTACGGCAAAACATGTCGGTCCGGCTCTGAACTCAAATCAGGAATGTGTGGGGTTGTTCTATGAATCGGCGGCCGGAGGCTGGTCGAATGGTCGTTTGCTGCCCGGTTCACTATGCGGAATAGCCCCGCCGCCGGTTGGTGCCTGCGAAGTGACCAGCGGCTCTGTTATTCTGGATTACGGGGATATTGATGAAGTCAGTTTGCCGGGAGCTACCCGCAATCGGAGCATCTCAGTGACCTGTAACCTGGATATGAACATCCTGGTGATCGCATCCGGATCAGACAGCGGGCGCGTTCCGTTACGGGCGGATAACAGCCTGTATGCGGATCTCTTCCTTAATAACAATCCTGGTGAAAAAGGTGCGCCGATTTATGTTCCTGCCGGAGGGGAAACCCTGGTTGATGTGAAATCAGTCTTGCAGACAAGAGGACGGGTTGCCGCCGGCGCATTTGAAGGTTCCGGCTCTATCATCCTGGTAATGCCGTAGTGCGTCTTTTTATAGTATGACTCTGCCTGAACAGGCAGAGTCATACTCCCTTATTCATTCAAACTGCAGGTTCGTTGGCTGCGGGAAGCCAGCCTGCATCTTGAATGACGTTGGGTATAATCATATTAAGGTACAAAAATATGACTACAGAATATACACAATCTTCCGTTAATGAATTTATCGGATACCGGATTTTTCGCAAACGCAAAGAACAAGGCTGGTCCGGTGAGCGGCTGGCACATCGTCTGGGAATTAGTCAGCAGCAGTTCTCGCGTTATGAGCGGGGGCGCAGTCAGATTAATGTCAGTTTGCTGGTCAAAGCGGCTGAAATATTACAGACGCCGGTCAGCTGGTTTCTGGCTGATTGCTCAGACCGACTCTCATACCGGGAGGAGATCAGGGTAAAGGCGGATATATATGCCGCAGAATCACTGCCGGAGTACGGGATATCAGCCCCGTCCCGGTACAACAGGAGAACACATGAAGGAAAACAAACGTAAACACCTGATGCAGTCAGAAGTGGAGAAAATGATGACTGCTGCAGAAAATGGCCCGGATCCGGAGCGTAATAGTTGTTTGCTGTGGATGTGTTTTGTCCACGGGTTCCGGGTCAGTGAATTGTGTCAGTTAAGTCTGTCTGACATGGATACCGCGTCCGATAATCTCTATATTAAGCGGCTTAAAAACGGACTCTCCACAACACACCCCCTGAGCGGGACAGAAAAAAAACTGCTTACCCGCTGGCTGAACTGCCGTACCCGCTATCCTTCTTCCACTGAAAACCACTGGCTGTTTTTGTCCCACAAAGGCGGGCGTTTGTCCCGTTCCCGTATTTACCGGATTTTTAAAATGCTGGGTGAGCAGGCGCAGTTATCTGTCGCGGTGCATCCGCATATGTTGAGACATGCCTGTGGTTACGCATTGGCAGATAAAGGAGCGGATACAAGGCTGATTCAGGATTATCTGGGGCACCGCAATATTCAGCATACGGTGCTGTACACGGCGGCAAATTCAGGTCGTTTTCGCGGATTGTGGGACTAGATTAATGTAACATAATAAACCAAAGTGTCGCTATGTTATTCCGTAGCATTTTCTTTATCAATATTTAAATCTAATTCAGATCAAAATAAGTTCAAAATATCAACCAATTGGTATTGTGATTTTTTTTTGAACATAATTTGTGTGTTTTTTGACATTCTTTTGCTTATTTTTCGTTCTTTACGGATATTTCTTAACGATTCGTGCTGGTACCATTTTATTAAACATTTCCGATCGATACCTCTCTTATGTGAAATATCTTCCCCTGATTCTGTTCCCGCCTTGCTAAATCAATTTTTCCCGTTTGATTATCTTCTTAATTTCAATGTGATACGCAAAATGCAACATTTTGGTTTATTTGGTTGCGTTCTGTGTATGAAAAATACCCGTCAGGATATGTCCTGAGCACTAAGTAAGCCGGATGGCCGGACGATTAATTCGCCTGCTGCTGATTCAGGTGTACAGACCATTGTGGACCTGCACCCGGAATAAAAAAGCAAGATATAGCTTATAAATTAGATAGATAAGCACTTTAATTAAAATTAATGAACTAGGAATGTTTGATATGAGTATGAAAAAAATTGTTCTCGCACTGGCTGTTTCTTCTGTTGTGGCAATGACTGCGCAGGCTGCTAGCCAGGGTGGCGGTAAAGTTAATTTTCATGGTGAAGTGGTTGACGCGGCATGTTCTATCGATGCAAACAGCCTGAAGCAAACTGTTGAGCTGGGTAGCGTGGCAAAAGTTGCATTGTATAAAGGCGGGAAATCAACACCGGTTGATTTTGCAATTCAGCTGCGCAACTGCGATATCTCAGATAAAACAACAACGACTGTCGAGTTTAAAGGTATCGCAGGTGCATCAGCGGAAGGTCTGGATAAGGCCTTTGCAGTGAGCGGTGCTGCTGCCGGTGCTCTGGGTGTTGTGGTAACGGACGCGGGCGGTAATGTTATTGCTCCGGGGGCTAAGTCATCTGCATTTACCTTAAATGACGGTGATAACGAACTGAACTTTAAAGCTTATATGCAGGGTGCATCAAATGCATCCTCTGCAATTGCACCGGGTTCATTCACAGCAACTGCTGATTTCGTGATGGACTATCAGTAATCGCTGAATAGTGTTTGCTCCGTACCTGTTTTCCGGTACGGAGCTCCGGTACGGAGAGCAAAAGTGAAGGTGAACAAACTCAGTATTATTCTGTTTGGATTGTTGGCGGTCTGTCTGACGGCATCCGCTGTAGAGAGTAACCGGCAGACAGGGCAGGTGAATTTACAGGGATTTGTGATGGATTCATCCTGCACTATCAATATGCAGGATCAGTATCAACGGATTGAGATACCACAGATTGCAGCAACCGAGCTATATCAGCGTGGATATAGTTCAGCATTTGCTTTTGCTATCCGCCTGGAAAATTGCCTGCTTTATGAAGGTGAGACAGAGAGTGGTAATTCCGGATATCTGCATATGACATTTAATGGTCCGGTGGATAACAGCGGCTTATTTGCTGTCACCGGAGAAGCCGAAGGTGTCGGAATTCAGCTCAGTCATGCCGATGGTGCGGTGATAACGCCCGGTAAACCGATAGCAGTCAATTCCCCGCAAGTGAAAGATATAATACTTCATTACCGGTTACGGCTGATAGCAGATCGCACGTCCCTGAAAACAGGGGCATACCGGACGACTGTTCATTTTAATCTGGATTATCTGTGATGAAAGCCGATGTCAACTTTTTGCGTGGCGGGGTAATACGCCCGGTTATGCGGTTAAAACCTCTGACGGTCATTATTTTATTTTCGCTGTTATCTGCCACGACAGCTCAGGCAGAAGAGGTAACAGAGTTCAATACCGAAGTATTGGATCTCAACGAACGCGGGCAGATTGATTTATCACAGTTTTCTCAGGCCGGTTATGTGATGCCCGGTGCTTATACATTAGGTCTGAAGGTGAATAACAGTACATTGGCGGAACGAAAAATCCGCTTTCTGGCACCGGATGGTGATCCCGCCGGAAGTATGGCCTGTATTTCACCTGAGATGAGCGAAGAGCTGGGATTAACATCATCAGCTAAAAAACAACTGACCTGGTGGCATAACGGGGAGTGTGTTGATCCCGCATCACTGCCGGGTATGACGCTGCGCGGTGACTTCGGAAAAGGTGCGCTGCGTATCAATTTACCGCAGGCGTATCTTGAATATACCGCAGATAACTGGGATCCACCGTCCCGTTGGGATGAAGGGATTACCGGGTTTATTCTCGATTACAACCTGAATACACAACTGACAAAACAGCGTGAAGCAGGAAAAAGTAACCGGCAGGATCTCAGCGGAAACGGAACCGCAGGTCTTAATGCAGGAGCCTGGCGCCTGAGAGCTGACTGGCAGGGACGCTATTCGCGAACCAATAATGAAACCAACCAAAAGTGGGACTGGAACCGTTTTTATGCCTACCGTGCGATACCTTCGTTGCGGTCAAAACTAACGCTGGGGGAAAATTATCTTACCTCCGGTATGTTTGACAGTTTCCGCTATACCGGTCTGGCGCTGGATACGGACGATATGATGCTGCCGCCGAATTTACGTGGTTATGCACCAGAAGTCTCCGGGGTGGCGAAAACCAATGCCAGGGTCACTGTAAAACAGCAGGGACGGGTAATTTATGAAACTACTGTTGCAGCAGGACCGTTTCAGATCCGTGATTTAAGCAATGCGCTGTCCGGAAAACTGGATGTGGAAGTGACAGAGCAGGATGGCTCGGTTCAGACTTTTCAGGTTGATGCCGCGAGTGTGCCTTATCTCACCCGCCCGGGTCTGGTGCGCTACAAAGTCGCACTTGGTAAACCGTCTGAATATGATCACCGGGTAAAAGGTTCTGAATTTATCAGCAGTGAATTTTCCTGGGGTGTCAGTAACGGCTGGTCACTGTACGGCGGTGGATTATTTGCCGGAAAATACACCTCTCTTTCAGCGGGTATCGGACGTGACTTGCTGATGCTGGGCGCACTATCTGCGGATGTTACCCAATCACGGGCAAGTTTGCCGCAAGGCGAAACTAAAAAAGGCGGTTCATACCGGCTGAGCTATTCCAAGCGGTTTGATGCAACTGACAGCCAGGTGACATTTGCCGGATATCGCTTCTCAGAGCGCGATTTTATGACGATGTCGCAATACCTGAGTGCCCGCTACCACAACACCGCAGCAGCCGGTAATGGCAAAGAAATGTACACCATGACATTCAGCCAGGCGCTTAGCTCACTGAATACCAATGTGTATCTGAATTTTAACCATCAGACCTATTGGGATCGCCCGGCGAGTGATAACTGGAATATCTCCACGTCTCACTATTTTGATATCGGGCAGGTGAAAAATATCAGCCTGAACTTGTCGGCTTACCGCAACAGTCATGAGAATGGCCGCGATGACGGAATGTATGTCGGCTTGTCTCTGCCATGGGGTGAGAGCGGCAGTATTGGTTACAGCGGGCAGTTCAGTAAAGGACAAAACAGTCACTCGGCGGATTACAGTGACCGGATTAATGACCGGAGCAATTACCGCGTTACCGCGGGTATGAGCAGTGATCACAGGACTATCGGCAACGGCTATCTCAATTACCGCGGGGATAAAGCTGAAGTAACGGCTACCGCAGGTTTTGAAGGTGATCGCTACAGTTCAGCGGGTCTTTCTGTCCGTGGCGGTTTCACTGCCACACCGGAAGGTGCTGCATTGCACCGCAGTGGTGTGATGGGCGGAACCCGGATGTTGGTGGATACCGGCGGAGTGGCTGATGTTCCGGTCAGAGGCGGGGGCGCAGAAACGACGACAAATTACTTCGGTAAAGCCGTTGTCAGTGATGTCAGTAACTATTACCGCAGCACTGTAAATGTGGATCTGAATAAGCTGGGTGAAAACGCAGAAGCAACCCGTTCAGTGGTGCAGGGCACGCTGACGGAAGGCGCGATAGGCTTTCGCCGGTTCGGTATTGTCTCCGGGCAGAAAGCGATGGCAGTGCTCAGCCTGAATGAAAGTGATGTTCCGCCGTTTGGTGCGGTGGTTCAGAACAAGGATCATGCACAGACCGGGATGGTCAGTGAAGACGGCATGGTCTGGCTTTCCGGTATTAATCCGGGTGAAAAAATGCAGGTGCTGTGGAGCGGGGAAATACAATGTGAAATCCGCTTCCCGCAAGAGATACCTGCCGGAAATCTGCTGTTACCTTGCGAGCCTGTCGCCGCATCCGCAGAAAAAAAACCGGTCAGTTCATCACCTGAGAAAGTCATTATACCCAACGTCATTCAAGATGCAGGCAGGCGGTAAGCGCCGACCGCCGGGGAGCATACACAAGTATGTGACCCGGCTGGCTTCATGCCGCCAACGAACCTGCAGTTTGAATGAATAAGGGTATATAACCGAAAAAACACCGCGCTGGTTGTTAACCGCTGACGCGGAGAATACAAAAGAGAGTAATAAATGAAGACGAAATCCGGCAATTTAATATCACGCTATCTTCCGGTACTGATTCTGGCAGGTGTGTTCGCCGCACCAATAGGACACGCGGCAATAGCACTGGACAGAACCCGCGTTATTTTAAACGGCAATGAACACGCTGAAAGTATTGAAATATCTAACCAAAATAAAGAATTGCCATATCTGGCGCAGGCATGGATTGAAGATGCACAGGGCAATAAAATCAAAGATCCTCTGGTGGCGCTGCCGCCGATCCAGCGGGTGGAAGCCGGTGAAAAAAGTCAGGTGAAAATTCAGCCAACGGCGGGGATGAACCTGCTGGCACAGGACAGAGAGAGTCTGTATTACTTCAATTTACGGGAAATTCCGCCGAAAACAGACACACCAAACACCCTGCAAATTGCATTACAGACGCGGATAAAATTGTTCTATCGTCCGGTTGCGCTGGTGGCGGAGCAAAATGCAAAACCGTGGCAGGAGAGCATCACACTGACGCGTCAGAATGATAAATACACGGTGAATAATCCTACTCCTTACTATGTCACGATTTCATCGGCATCTTCTGTGCATAAAGGAAAGGATGTCAGCGGGTTCAGCGCGGTCATGATCGCACCGAAAAGCAGTGAAACACTTGGTGGCAGCGCTTCTGCACTGGGAAGCGCGCCGGTACTGGGTTACATCAATGACTACGGTGGTCGCCCGAAATTGGTATTTACCTGCCAGAGCAATAGCTGTCAGGTAAAAGACGTCAAACCGGGCTGATGCAGGGATGCAGATCAGGAGCAAAAAATGAAAATATTGATTAAATATGCATCTGTGCTGTGTTCCGGTCTGCTGACGTGTTCAGCGGCACACAGTACGGATGTTGAAATCAAAGGACGACTGGTGTTTGAGCCATGCACGCTGTCTGCGAAGAGTGAAAATATCTCCCTGTCATTCGGCACAATAGTAAAAAATTATTTTTATACGGCAGACAGAACACCGCCTGAGCCGTTCAGTATTGAGCTGGAAAATTGCGATACAACAATCGGCAAAGAGGCGTTTGTTACTTTTCGCGGCACTGAAAGTATCGGGTTACCCGGTTTGTTAGTGCCGGATAATGGCACACTCCCGGGGCTTGCTGTTGGTATTGAAACGACGGAAGGAAAACCGTTACCACTGAATAAAACCAGCCCGGCGTATGCCCTGAGCGATGGAGCAACCACGCTGAATTTTCAGAGTTATGTACAGGCTGAGCCGGATGCGATTAAGGACAAAACACTTGTAACAGGTGATTTGTCAGCAACGGCCACATTTGAGATCTCTTATCCGTAGCCCGTTTTGACAGATAGCAGACAGGATATCCGTGATGAATTTAACGTATTTTTTTAACCGACAGTGTGCCCTGCGGTCTCTGTACACTTTATTGCTTGCCGGTGTGTTATCCGGCGCAGTCATTCCGGACGCATTTTCCGTTCCGCGTAAAGCCGGTGATGAAAGCCGGTTGAAAATTAAGATTTCCGGGACGGTGGTTGCCAACGGCAGGTGTGTATTCAGGAATCATGGTTCACCGAATATTGATTTCGGGGATATTCGGTTTTCCTCTGCATCTGGTGTGAATAATATTTCCGGCAGTTATGTAAGACCCCTTGATAGTGATATGACATGTATCGGTGATACAGCCGGAACGACATATTTCAGACTGGATACCATAAATAACGGACCTATAGGCGACAACGGTTATAAATCATTACCGGTCAAGGTCGGCGGTATTATGGCAACAGATTCAAAATTAGCTATCCGTTTGTTAGTTAACGGTAAACAGCAGGATGTAAATACAAATTTCAGTATGGATCTTCAGAATTTACCAAGGCTGGAAGTGGAATTAGTTCAGATCCATCCTGACGATATAAGCTGGGTAAACGGACAAAAAATTTCATCCGAAGCGGTATTAACAATGAGTTTTGATTAGCAGGAGGAACAGTGAATAAGAAAAATAGAATACGGTCTGTATTACCTGCTTTTATTTTACTGACTGCATTGCCATCACAGGCGGGGCAGGGGCAATCGGGTGATAGCAAATCATTTGATTTCACCGGCATATTAAAAGCCATGACGGTTTGTACGATAAATAATAATCAGACGATTACTGCAGATTTTAAAAATGTCGGTATTAATAAGCTGGAGACAGAGGTCTATAGTCTGCCGCTCAATTACACATTAGATTGTCCGGGAATTGATGCTGCCAGCACCTTGCGGATGACGTTTATGACGTCCCGTCCTGTGCCATCGGATACATCTGCTATTGAAAGTGATGTTGCCGGATTACAGGTCAGAGTTCTTAAAGATGGACAACCTATTAAGTTAAATGAATTTTTTAAAATTGATAATACCGCACAACCACCGAAACTGGACGTTCTGCTGGTAAAAGTACCGGGTACGAATTTCACCCGGTCCCCGTTCCGGGCAACCGGTACATTGGTGGCGGAATATCTGTAGGAGTAAAAGATGAAAGTATTAATGATGCGTGGCCTGGCGCTGTTTTTTCTGCTGATGGTATCGCAGAGTGCAAATGCTATTGGCTGGGCGGGTGCCAGTGGTACTTGTGCATCCGGTGGGTATAAAACAATTCAGTATAGCAGTTATTGTGACTGGTACCCGGATACCGGCGCTTATTATGGTAATGGTCAGACTGTGAGTTTTCTGATGTCGCGGGGTGGTAATACGGGAGACAGCAAAGCCTTTGTTCCTCATTCCGGTAATTTTCAGGTAAAACTTTACTGGTGTAATTATCCGGAGAATATGGATACCTGCAGTAAAGCGAGAGGAACAGTATTAATCACAGGGGATATGGTCCGGTTGGAGTCATCCCGTTCGCTTGATGAACAAAAAATATTTAATACTGATCAAACCAGAAAAGTCCCTTCTGCGGGGGGCTATTGCTTCACAATAACTGACTCTGATACTGGTTATGAATACCGCGGCAATATGGGTTATGGCCCTGACGGACGAGGTAAATTTTGCGGAGATGCCCACAAATTACCAGTTAATCCCCCTATATGCACCTTTAACAGCGGTGCCATCCTTGATGTTAAATTAGGTCAGCAGGTGCGTAGTGATATTGCGGTAAAAGCAGGTACATCAACGCCTGTGACTAAAGATATCACAGTAAATTGTGCCGGGAATATTGAATATAACGCCAATATGAAACTGGAATACACCCCGATTTCGGTCAGTAATGACAATGTTGTCAGTACATCGACCAAAGGTCTGGGCGTAGCCGTTCTGTATAAAGGCAAAGCTATTCAGCCCGGTGAAACCTTCCCGCTGAGCTATCAGCCCGGTATCAATACCCTGACACTCGGTTTTGAAGCAGTGCGCGACCCAGCCATGGCATTGGGTGACCTGAAAACCGGTGATTTTACAGCGAATGCTGTTTTGGTATTCACGGAACAGTAACGGATGACTTACTCGCGCGGATTAGTTTTTTTCTTTTTGTTTTGGCTAACCGGCTCATTACTCTTTATTCCGAATTCCGGCGGATACGGACTGAGCCTGCCGCAGAATTGTTTTTCATGGGCAATGATGGGGGGACTGACTTTTGCAGTCAGCCTCTCTCAAATCAGAAAAAAACAGCCATGGATAATCACCCCGGCGTTGCGCTGGTTTGCCGCTGGTGTTGTGATATTGGCGCTGCCGTTACTCTACACCCGCCCGGAATGGTTGTTCAATGGCGGGTTGTATTGGGCGGGTGCAGCAGTCGGGCTGTTATTTTATCTGAGTTGTGTGCAGTTGAACTTAAGCCGGGACGGGGTTTATACACTCATTTTTTTATGGCTGCTGGCGTGTATGGTACATGCGCTGCTTATTTTGTTACAGCTCACTCCTGCGGGGAACTGGATTGCCTGGCCGGTGCTGAATAACCGCCCTTATGGTGT
The DNA here is from genome assembly GCF_965118875.1 of Morganella psychrotolerans. GTDB lineage: Bacteria > Pseudomonadota > Gammaproteobacteria > Enterobacterales > Enterobacteriaceae > Morganella > Morganella psychrotolerans_C. The sequence goes on along the minus strand of NZ_CBCPJD010000004.1, from coordinate 19,606 downwards.
GTTCCAGCAGGTTAATCTACTGGCAACCTTTCTGGCGTGTGGCATCGGGCTGGCACTGTTCCTCTTTCTTGTACCTGAAAATCGGCAAAATAAGTGTAAGGGGTTACTTTCTGCTTTTGCCTTGTTTATTTTCCCTTGCGTACTGGTGCTGATCCAGTCACGTATTGGCTGGCTGAGTGCGATTATCACTGTGATGATTATGCTGATTTTGATGGGCTCAGTGAACGCAAAATGTCAGTCAGTGATCTTTTTACTCTGCGGTACAGCGGCTGGCTGGTGGCTAAAAAACTATACATTGATTGGTGATATCAGCCATTCAGATTCAAACGGTGCCAGGCTTGAAATGATAGGAACTGCATGGGAAATGCTGAAACAATGCCCATGGACCGGCTGGGGGGCTGGTGGGTTTGAATATACATTTCAGTTCTTCCGTGTATTACAGGGTAAATCAACAGAAGGTGTAGGTGTTGTTGTTCATCCGCACAATGAATTTCTGTTTTGGGGAGTGGAAGGCGGCGCTGTTGCTCTGGGTGGATTGCTGTTGATTATTATTGGCGGAATAAAAATTGTTATTCCGGCGTGGCATCGTTATCGCCGTGAGCACAATCCGCTGCCATTGGCGCTGTGTATTATTATACTACCGGTATTATTACATGCTCAGACAGAATACCCGTTTGGTCTTTCCGCATTGCATTTCGCGTTGTGTTTATTATTACTGGCACAGGCAGATAAATTAAGTGACATGTCTGCCCGGAATATACCGGTATCACGTCCTGCGGTTAATTTTGTATCCATTATAATAATAGCGGTTTCTTCAGCGGTAATATTGTGGATGTGCAGTGCTTTCTGGTTGGGTCTTATCCTTACGGATATCGAACACCGTGGGATGCAGGATATTCAGCCCCTGACATCCGTACCGGAAATTGTGTTGATTACACAACATGAACGGGCTGAGTTTAACCGTAACATGAACAGGTTAATGCGTTATAACCAAACCCATAATCCGCAGTTATTAGCGTATTATCGGGTGTGGGCTGAAAAATATCTGAAAACACATACAGATGAAAATGTGTATTCTTCTTTGATTATGATCCTGCATTATCAGGGAAATAAAGAAGACGAAAATTATTATTTATCACAAAATGAAAAATTATTTCCGCAGAGAAAATAATTCTCTCGGTGAATATAAGTTATAACTTTATACTTCGAAATCGGGCTACATTACTGGCGGTATAAATCACCGTGTGCTGAATATTGCGGTGCCCGAGATAATCCTGAATTAAGCGGGTATCGGTTCCCCGGTCTGCGAGCGCGTAACCACAGGCGTGGCGCAGCATGTGAGGGTGCGCGGCAATATTAAGGTGCGCGGATAATCCACCGTCACGAATAATACGAAATATCTGCTGGCGGGATAATCGCCCGCCTTTACGGGAAAGAAAAATCCAGGGAGCAATATTTCCGCATAATTCTTCCCGTTGTTTCAGCCATTTTTTTAATAAACGAAATTCAAGATCCTGTAATGGCTGATTAGTGCTTAATCCATTTTTCAACCGTTTGATATGAATGATTTTTTCATCAATGTTAATATCACTGAGAACTAAACTGGTCAATTCACTGGCGCGCAACCCATGACTAAAACAAACCGCTATCATACATTGATTACGGAGGTGGTTAATTGAATCAGGTAATGATGATATCAGGGAATGAACCTCCTGTTCACTCAGGTATTTTCTTTCTTGCATAAGTTATTCCGGAGTTGGCTATTATTTAAATATAATGGATATCGTGTTTTTACCTTATCACAAAAAAATAGAGTTACTCATTTTTGTTGTAATATTAACGGGAGTTATTATTTTTACCCGTTGTCATTTTATATTGGTATTTTTTGTATTTAATATATTTTTGTGTTGTTGTTTTTAATTTTTTATGTTTGTTTTTTGTTTTTTATTGTTCATTTGTTTTCTTTTGTTTGTATAAAAATAACTGAATGTATTTTTTGCCCTCTATTTTTATTAACATATTTTTTTACTGAATTATTCATATGATGAATATCATGATGCTTATTCATTTATATCAATAATATTTCATTCAACAGTGTATTTTAATGGTAAGAGTAATGACAGTTATAATTGAAAATCCGACTAATGCTTCCATTAATGAATCCGTAGGATACCGGGTCTCCCGGAAACGGAAAGAACTGGGCTATTCCGGTCAGCAGGTAGCCGATCGTCTGGGGATCAGCCAGCAACAGTTATCCCGTTATGAGCGCGGACGCAGTCAGATTAGTGTTGGTTTGCTGGTGAGGATAGCGGAGCTTTTGCAAACACCTGTAGGCTGGTTTTTTGCAGATTATTCAGGGGTATTTGCATGCGCTGATAACCTCAGTATGAAGTCAGATATACTCACAGCGGAGTGTATGACCGATGGCAGGAAATATAAATTCTGAGCGGGTATTACGGCTCCGCTGGTGAGCGGAGCCTCAGATTGTTGGCAAAGTCCTTGAAAAAACAGGCCGGGATTTTGTCAGCAATCTTTTCAGGGAAGAGAATCAGTTCTTTTTCACAAATTCAGATTTCAGTTTCATCTGACCAAAGCCATCGATTTTACAATCGATATTATGATCACCTTCCACTAAACGAATGCTTTTGACTTTTGTGCCGATTTTCAGCATAGAGGAACTGCCTTTGACTTTCAGATCTTTAATCACCGTCACGGCATCGCCGTCTGCCAGTAAATTACCGTTGGCATCTTTGACAATAAGCTCGTCGTTGTCTGCTGCTGGTTCGGCATCATTCCACTCGTGGGCGCATTCAGGGCATACATACATTGCACCATCTTCATAAGTGTATTCAGAATTACATTTCGGGCATGAAGGTAATGACATAATGAGACTCTCAGATTTTTACAATGGGGAGTAGCAAACTGTCACGTCATGGCGTGATATTTGCCTGTGATTATCCGCACGGTCTTCAGTACGGCCGCCAGTATAGCGGGATCGGCACTATTTTTCAGCTTTTACCGGATAAAGGGTGTGGTTATCAGGTTTTATCTGAACATCTGCATCCGGCTGCTGATTTTTCAGGGGAATGCGGATCGGTTCCGTTCAGTAACAGGCATTGATAGCTTTATTAATAATATCAGCCAGTTTATGTCCTGCAATGTCAGCAAAAAGTTTGCAATACCGGTGGTGTAAATAAAGGGACGTCCGGTAGCAGGAGGTTTTAATCATTACCCCAGCGGTTAAGAAATTCAGCAATATCATCAATTCGCTGTTTATTGATACCCGTCTCAGACGCCATCTTTTTCTGTGCTTCCTCACTGATTTCTTCATTGTTCACCAGGCCGGTTATCAGCAACTGAAAATAGTGCGCCAGTGCATCGTACTCCTGCTCTTCCACCGGTACTTCCGATTCCAGTGCATACTCATCTGCCATGTCATAATATTTATCAGCGACTATATTTTCCATAAATCCCTCCCGGGGTTAACGCTGCGGTCAGCAGCTGTTTGTATTGCCAGGGCCGGATAGCACCGTACCGGCAGGAAACTGCCCGGATATCAGGGCGTGTATTACGCTATTGTATCTGATTCTGCCGTTTTTTCGCACCTTACTCCCGGCGCCGGCGTTATTCGGTTGCCGGCAACTGACCAGCCCCAGCTCAACCATCAGTTTTGCTGCCAGCCAGCGCCCCATTTTTATACCATCATTGGCAGCCATTGACGCAATACTGCGCGCGCCGGCTGAACCATGACTGGTATTATGATATTCCGGCACCTGACTGTGCAGAAATATTCGTTCTGCGTCTGGTCCGGCAGGACGTTTCTGCTGATACTGGTCGCTGCTGCGGTGAACCCCGAACACGTGGCAAAGAGCTGACACAGGATAACGCGCTCTGAGTTTCCCGATTACCGAGAATTGTTCAGGGAGTCTGACATTAAGAGCGCGGTAGCCTTTTTTAGAATATCGTTTTTATTTCAATACGTTGTACTTTTTTCTTTAGCTCACGTATCCCAATTTTCTCCGGTGCTACGGGAGATGCTTTCGGTGTTTTGCCCGCCCGTTCATCTCGTAACTGCTTTACCCATCGGGTCATAGTGGAAAGCCCGACATTCATGGCTTTTGCCGCATCAGCAACCGTATAGTTTTGGTCAACAACCAACTGAGCTGATTCCCGTTTAAATTCTGCACTGAAACTTCGTTTTCTCATCAGATCACCGATGATGTTTTGAGGTGAGCATATCACCTCTGTTCAGGTGGCTAAATTCATTAAACCACTACAGTACGCAGTAGAGGCAGATCCCGCCGGGTGAGGATAATACAACGTATGGAAAAGGACAGCTATCCGGATGGAGCAGTTGCTTCATATCCGCCTGTGTGATGTAAATCTGGAAGAGCGTTGGATCGATCTGAGTGCGGACGGGTCGAAAAATCACAATGAGCACCGGGTTCCGGTTGTTACGGCGCTGTATCCGTCACTGGCACATCTGTTGGAAAGAGCGGTAGAGGAGGGCATGGAGCCGGAGCGTGGGCTGGTTCGACCCGGGACGTAAACGTAAGTATCCGGAAGTTATGGATGAGAGACCGCTGAGAGCGTTCTTCAGGCGTTTATCCCGTGAGTGCCGGTTTACTGTCACACCACACCGGTTCAGACACACCGTCGCCACTCATATGACGCCACTCATATGATGAAATCCCCTGAGCGTAACCTGTATGTGGTGAAGCGTCTGCTGGGGCACGTCAGTCTGGCGTCTACGATGGAATACATTGATGAAAGCGTTGATAATCTGCGGGATATTCTGGAAACAGAGCTGATGTAGCGCTTAAAGGAGGAATGAACAGACTAAGTTTGACTTTAACGGGGAAGATCTGTAAAACTCGCACGCATAAAAAAACAGACTTGCTGCAAACAAGTCTGTTTTCTTGAGAGCTTTTATTTAAACGCGGTTAACAATGTTAGATACGTTTTGTTTTGCTCTTTTTCGCACCTGTCAGGATAACATCATGTTTAACTGACAAGCCGGTTCTGAATTAATTGGTGCCCGGACTCGGAATCGATGTATTGAGTTAATTTATTAAATTTTATGATTTATTTTTGGTTTGATTGTTTTTGTACCCTCAATTGTACCCTCTGTCCTTTTTGGTGCTGGATCGGGGGATTCAAACTCAGGAACGAGCGGGTAACATCGAAGGAAAATGCTTCGCTACAATGTCGTTCATTTTATCAAGCAGTTCTGGCCTTTTGAAGCTGATATGCGCAGTACCCTTCTGAAAATATTTGATCGCAAACATCTCATCCTCATAACGATTGCTGTGCCTGTTTTCATGGATATGATCGCCGAGACGACGGGTAACATCGGCGCGGTTGTCGGGAAAGGGTTGGCCGTCGAGGAGCATCAGCATACGCTCCAGGTCAGCCAGCCTGTCACGCTGCCACCCCCAGTTCAGACCAAATCCCCACCGGTCACATTTGACCAGCCCCGTGACGATGATTTTCCTGCCAAATTTACAGGGTGAGTTCGTCTTAAAATCCCACGATAAGCTTTTAAATACGTTGATGACGCCACGTTCAAATACCTCACCCTTGCTCTGATGCAGTAGCTCAAAGGTACTGAGAACATTCGCTTCGCTTACAACAGGAATGTCGTCCCCTTCAAGGTTTCGGTACCATTCATCACGGGCCTGAGCGTCCATGAGCGACAGCATCCCGGACTTTTTCATCAGATCCCGCCATATGCCGCGATCGAGACTGCGGGTGATAGCCTTCATTGCCGTTTCTGGTTTCTCCATCAGCCAGCAGCCGCAGCGAAAATCCTGCTTCATGGCCCAGTCCAGGGCCGTTTTACCGCCGATACTGCGGGTCAGCGACGAGATATCATTAAGTTGCTGGATCAGCGCTTCAATTTGCGCCAGCGCAGCGTTACGTCCGGTGACAATACGTTCGATACTGGTCGAGCAAATGACGTCAGTGTGCCTGGTTAAGACGTCGGGTTCAGTAGTAGCCTGTCCGGTCATTATTTTTTCCTTATATAAAGCAAAATGCCAGCCGGTGAGGGCTGGCGCTTATGAGTAAGTGATGAGTACGGTTCGGTGGTCAATCTGTACTGGCCTGTTGCAAAAGCTGAAGATGGTGGAGATCGCGAACGTTCTGTAATGCCTGTTCAACTCGGGGCAACAACTTTGCTGAATCGGTGTTGTCTTCGTCGTTGTCGAAGATAATCTCGCTGCCACAATCGATGTTGTCCTGCAGCCAGTCGATCAGAATGTTGAGAGCCGCTTCGGTGGTTAATTCCGGCATGTGAAAACCTTATGGAGATTGAGGTTGCGCTACCAGTCAAACGTAGCGAAGCCCGGCAGTACTTCGCCAAAGGCATCCAGATGAATGATGCCAGCGGAATAGCGACGGATAAGCGTCACCACCAGGCGACGACAGGCTTTCGACAGACCGAGACGTTTGAGGCGTAATACCGGAAACGACCACGCGCCCAGGTTGAGCAGATAACCCGAACCGGTGTACGAAATCCATTCAGACTCACCAAAGTCTTCATACTGGTGTGAAAGAGTAAACAGCAGAGCATTGTCTTCCTCCGTGATATGTGCGGTGCTGCACTGAATGCCGTTAACGCGGGCGACAGGCGAAAGTGGATCTTCAACAATCAGTCTTCCTGGCTCGTCAGCAACGCGAAGTAAATATCCGTTATCGCAGACCACATTAATCAGGTCGGCCAGTTCAATACCGTCAATATCCACGGCGATCCGGCCCGAATTCAGGGCCAAAACGTTAATGGTGTCGGCTTCTACTGTGAGGGACAGTCTCATTGCTGCCCCCCGGAAGAGCGTCCACTGATGGCGCAAGTCACTGCTTTATAGCCGGTACGTTGCATCAGGCCGGTGACCTTTCTGGCCCGGAGTATGTCAATAGCGCTGATGAACTGAGACTGATGCTGAATGGAGAAACCGGGGAGATCAATTCGTACCAGCTCAGATTTTTCAACGAGAAAATTGAGTGCATCTGCCAGTGAAATCCCGGCATCAATATGCTGCTGAATCACATTGCCATCACCAAACTGTGTGTCTTGAAGCAAAAGGCCGTAATGTCTTTCCAGCAGATATATAAGAAGTTGCTGCCAGATTTCAACGGGCGTCGGACGTGACGAAGCCTCCTGCGTGGAGGATAGTGGTTGGGTTTGCATAGTGGGATCTCTTTGTTGATGGGTTAAAACGAGGGAAAGTAGTGCGAAGGTTTACGCGGTTGCTTCAGATGGTGTTGGGTAAATCGCCACGTACACGTATCCATGCGAGCCGAGGCTGTCCGCCTCGCAGGTCAGCCCTTTTGCGTATAACGTGACACAGTGCTGATGGCGTGGAGTGAGTTCATCACTTGTGAGCATCAGTTCAAGTTGTTTCAACAGCAGCGGGAATGCCTGGTCAAGATGGCGTAAATCCGCGTCGCTGAACTGTCCGGTGATACTGGCACGGTCAGCGAGATAGTGCAGCCGGTTGTTCTCCTGCACCAGGCGAGCGCCAAAACAGGGCGTGATACTGCGTTTAAGCCCCCACCAGGGTTCAGCGATATCGTGGTTTGCTGCCGGTATTTTATTCGACAATTTTAGCCTTCCTTAAACGTGTGTTAATTCAGCGTGACGCTGCGTAATACGACATAGGGGCCGTTGCGGTCCTGACGACGTTCTGCGAAGACCGCGAGTACACCGCTGATATCCTGCACTTCCCGACCGGCGTAGTGGCAGACGCTGCCGGACCACGTGTATTTCCCGGTACAGAAGCGAAACAGTCGGGACTTAGGGTGCTGGCGGTATATCGCCATTGCCTGACGTTTACTGATAATTTTCATCGGGTTATTTTCCTGTTGTGCTACAGCCAGCCTTTCTCGGCAAACGAGGTGATTTCCATACCGCCGACCACCAGGTGATCCAGCAGACGGATATCCACCAGTTCCAGCGCCTGCTGAATACGTATAGTGACCTGCCGATCTGCATTGCTGGGGTCAGCAAGTCCTGACGGATGGCAATGAGCGACAATGACAGCGGCGCAGTTATGCTTCAGACCTGATTTCACCACTTCACGGGGATGGACCTGTGTATGGTTGATGGTACCGGTGAAGAGCGTTTCATGGGCTATCAGTCGATGCTGGTTATCGAGAAAGAGTACGGTAAACTCTTCCCGCTCCAGTGAGGCGAGCTGCAGACGAAGCCAGTCGCGGACAGCATGGCTGGAAGTAAATGACGCGCCGGGTTCACGTAGCTGACACTCCAGCAGGGTTAAGGCTTCCCTGACCGTCTGCTGGTCGGCAGGGGCTAATTCACGGGCAAACAACGGTAACTGTTGTTCCATCGCGGCTGACCTCAGTCGATGATGTGCATGATGGCGTTGCATTCCGCGTGGCTGAGCGCGTAGTCCCGCAGTCGGTAGTAGTGCGCCGTCATGGCATCGCATTCGGTACGGCACGCGTGGTGGCTGTAGGAGATAAGGCAAACCGCAATCCCAGCGGCTTCAGCGCTGAGTTCACCGCCGTTACCGTTCAGGGTATTGAACAGCGTCCTGGGTTCATTGTTCTCCGATTCCGGGGCCATAAACGCACCGCCGTTACTCAGTGTGTAAAACTGCCAGATGCCGCCGTTGTAGTCTGCACAGAAGCGGTCCATCCAGGCGAAGACGGTCGGTTCGAGGATTATCCACTGCGGTATGCTGCCGAAGTGCTGCGGCCAGAACCCCACGCGCTGCTCGTCCTGCACGAGGGTGGCGGTCAGCGAGGGTGAAGAACAGATACCGGCAGGTTGTGGTTGTAACGGGAGGGTATTGTTAAGGTTAATAATATCGGTCATGTTAGTTTTTCCTTGTTTATTTATCGGGTTGGGGATGTTGGTTAAGCCGGAGTGACGGGCAGGACTGCGCATAGCCATCCTCATCACAGCGGGAGGGCCAGTGACCTTCAGTGATGCTTAAGCTGCACAGGCTGAGTTCACCGGGACGATAAAGAAGATGCGAACACCATGCGCAGAGGTCGTCATCGGAGATGGAGCGGCAGCAGGGATTGTTCTCCAGGGAGTGCGGATAAGAGGGGGGCTGGCGGGCGTTATCGGGCAGCGGTGGCATCAGCTCAGCGCCTGCTGCAGTTCTTCCGCCATTACCCAGAGCGCCCGGTTGAGCTTAACGTCGCCGTCTATGCCTTTAACTGCGCGCGTCTGACTGCGTTTGCCTTTGGCGGTCCGTCCAGGCAGTCCCCCTTTCAGCAGGTTCTCCTGGCAACGATTGAAAACTGACCACAGGTCGTCCTGACGGTCTTCATAGCGTCGGGGCGTCAGTATCTGGGATGCCGTCACCGGCTGGTGCTCTTCACCAAAGCGGTACGTCAGCGCGGCTTTTGCAAAAGCCTGCTGTGCCGGTGGGGGAAGTAAAAGCGACTGCATGACATCCCGTTTTTCTTCAACCCTGTCAAATATCCCCAGCACCTCATAAGCCCCTTCAATGACTTTCTCCACCACATTGCCCTTATGCGGCACGCGCACCTCACCAAAGGTTTCGCCGCAGACAAGCCCGTTCTGGCAGACAAAGCGAAACAACCCCGGCAGCATCTGGTAGGAGCTGGAGCCGTCGTGACTGTTAAGCAGGATGATTTCGGGGACCTGTTTGCCGGTGATTTGCCCCTCACGCCTGAGGCGCAGCATGTGCTTTGTGTGGTCGCGTTTATTCAGGTCGCGCACGCGTGTCTGGCAGGCAAAGAACGGCTGGAAGCCTTCCCGCTGCAGGTTATCCAGCAGGGTGATGGTCGGGATGTACGTGTAACGCTCGCTGCGGGATGCATGTTTTTCTTCGCTGAAGACGCTGGGCACATAGTGCGCCAGTTCATCGCGGGTTAACGGACGGTCGCGGCGCACGAGGCTGGCAGCGCCAAAACGGCTGGCTAAGCGCATGGAAATTTCCTTTCTGAGAGACAAAAGAAAACGCCCCGCTCGGATGAGCAGGGTGTCGGTGGTGTGTAATACCTGTGTTGTGGCAGTCGTCAGGACGGGTTCGTCTGTTCTGCCCTGGCCGGAGCGGGTTCATTCGATGTTGCGGGAGTGCCGTGAATAATCTGGTGCTTCGCCAGCGCCTGCTGCATGTCATTGATGCAGTACGTGATGTAGAAGACGTTAAACAGCACGGTATAAAAGGCGTTCATCTTCAGGTCAAAGCGAAACGTGTTCAGCGCATAGTGACGCAGAGCCGTTCTCGCCTTAAAGGCCCAGACCACATACATCACTCCACTGGCCACTGAGAGCAGCCCGCTGATGGCCAGCAGGATATCGCCGGTTGAGTCATAGCCGTACGGGTCAGGCGCTGCCATAGCACCCAGCTGGCGGCTGAGCCCGAAACAGACGGTGAGCCATATAACAAACAAATTGCCGTAAAACGGATAACCCGTAGTTTCGCTGATGATATCCTGCTTTTTGTAGAGCCAGAGCAGCGGCCAGACGCCGCAGGTGGCCATGCTGAGCAGGACAAAATGCAGCGTACGGGTATTCAGCCGCTGGCTTAGGGTAATGATGTCGGTCATGGGATAATTTCCTTATCAGATAATGGCTTCAGATATTGAGTGCAGAAAAAGCGGTTGCCCTTACTGCCAGTTAAAGGTGTATGGTCCCTTGCTGGTCTGGACTGTCAGCTCCAGTGGGCGACACTGGGTGAAGTTACTGTTACTCGGTGTGGTGAAAGAGAACGTCTGCCCGTAGCCCAGACGTTTGTTCATATTCTTACCCCGGCCTGCGATGGAAATCAGGCAGATGCCCCGGTTGAGCGTGAGTGACTTAATGGTGATGTCGTTTTCCAGGCTGGTCAGGGTGAGCTGCCAGACGGGGAGATTCGGATTATTAATCAGATACGTTCCCTGTGAATTCACGGACAGAGGCGCAGTGTCAGCCAGGGCAGAGGCGCTTATGATGAGCAGCGTGGCAGTCAGTACATGTTTAAACATGAGGGTCTTTCCTTTCTGAAAGATATTTAAATTTATTGCCATTCTTGTATGGTGTAGGGGTGAATTTCTTCGAGTAAGGCACTACATCAGCTGTTTACCCACCGTCATCAGACCGGCCAGCCAGCCGATACACTGAGGACCCGCAAGCCAGAACAGCCGGGGTTTTAACAGGCCGCCCATTCCGCCAGTGGTATAGATGCTGTCCGGCATCAGCCACTGGCGCAGGAACGCGCCGATGGTCATACCGGCACCGGGACCGAGCGTCATCCAGAACAGATACCCCATCCCCTGCCCGAAACTGCGGATTTCGCCCGTGTTCCCGAATACGTTAAACAGGACGACAACAAGCGCGATGCCGAAGGCAATTGCGAAATATTTAATAACTAGCGGCATTCTGTTCAGTCCTTATTTTCTGCACTGCTTAGCGGCGCTCAGCATGTTGTCCATAAAACGCGAGGGTACATAGCCGTACTGCTGGTTCATTTTCTCCAGTTCTCCGTGGGTATATTTCGTCTTCAGCTCTTCCCAGATACAGCCGCAGACCGCGGTTGTCCCGCCACCGGACTTACAGCCCCGGATAAACTCACGTTCGTTTTTGTCACCACAGCCGCTCAGGGCCAGCGCTGACAGCAGCGTGACGGCCAGTAATACGCTCCTGGAAGCCATCGTCATTTTTAATTGCCTGTTAATCATTGTGTGAATAGTCCATTCGTTAAAACGCCTCTGCTCAGAGGTTGTCTGATTGCGCCACGCCTTCCTGTTCAAGTGCATGGCTGATGTTGTTCACCACCGTATCCGGGTCGAGCCGGATTTCCGCCAGATGCTTACCCGTCTCAGGTGTTCCCTTGTAAACGTCCAGGGACGCGAACGGTCTGCCTTCATCGTTTGTCCCGGCAGATACCTGGTATGAGGTATTACCGTTCCGGACCGTGAATTCCTGCAGACTGATTACCTGATTGCTCTGGTATGCATACGTGGTGGTGTTTGCCGGTACGGTAATGTCCATTTCCTTATGTTCTGCGCCGGTCTTACCGAATGAGTACGATACCGACGGGGAGATGATGCAAATTTCAACCTCCTTTTTATGGTTAGCGGTCTGCGCATAGAAGACGGGTTTGCCGCAGCGCTGGTGGTGTGCCTGTATAAGTGCGTCGGGTGTAGCGGCATTTACGGCCGAAAGCGATGCCAGCATCATTCCTGCGCTCAGCAACAGGGCTTTACCGTGTTTCATGTTTTAACTCCTTTTGGTCTGGTGTGAGGTTCGGGAGAATGCTCCCGGAAGGTATGAATGACGTTGCTGATAAAGTGAAAATGCGGAAGAGCGTTGATAAAGTCCTCCATGGCGATTAGTGCATTAGTCTCGTTGCGATGTCTGAAATGCTGCTCTGAAAGCGAGACGGAGATAATCTCGTGAAGCGAGAAAACGTGAATGGCTCCCTGCCGGCAGGCCACTAGAAACCAGCATGCCTGTGAGAAAATCAGCCGGTAGGGCTCGAGGTGGTCGTGACGGATGCCCTTAACCAGCAGGCTGACCATCCGGTGGTGGTAAATCGCCTCAGCAAGCCGCTGAAAGCAGTCCGGGAGGATCCCCGCAGGCTGATGTACATGACCTATCAGACACGGCGATGTGCCGTTTTCATCCATCAACAGCTGCATTAACTGACGGCTCTGTGAGGGAATGAGGCGGGCTATTCCGGTGTTGCGGGCAAACGCCAGCGCACCAGGAGTATGATCACGCATCGGATTTGTCCGTAACCGCCAGCAGCCGTTATCGCCGGTCAGATCCAGATGAAGCAGACGCTGAGAAAAATCCCGGCGCAGGGTGCGTTCAGATACGCCAAATTCACCGGACAGCGCTTTCAGTGAAAGAGATTCACCGGCAAGAAGCCGGCTGATAATAACTGACAGCCTGAGGGCCAGCCTGTCGTGTCGGTACGCAGAGTCCGTCGCGCGCATATACCCTCCGTGAATGGAAAATACTGAGATAACTCATGCGGTTATTATGCAGGATAGGGTGGACAGGTTATGACCAGTGATGAGAGCGAGCGGCAGAAAAGATGAAATTTTTTTCCCACGTTAACTGACTGAATATACGTGGATAATTTCACATTGTTCAGTGAGTGAGCTGCAGGTGGTCATACCCTGTCATAAAGCCGGTCAGCAGGACGCGTTGTCAGGGCTGAAGGTGGCTGTAGTATGGCGTTTTATTAATCTCGATCTGAGCAAACGCAGTAAGAGGCGAAACAGAATGACGAGGGCACAACGTACGCTTTGGATCTCTTTCTCTGGCCAGCCTGCGCGCCGGCAGTAATCCAGGATCCGGGTTACAATCTGTCTCCGGATATAGCGCAGCAGCATGCGCAACAGGAGCCGTGTCAGCTTCCTGAGTATCATTTTCCACCTCCTCAAAAAAGTAAGTGCCACAGCGCAGAAGCAGCATTCACAATGCCGTCGCGGATTGTTCCCAGCGCTTCACGGACCGGCTTTGGCAGCGGAATGGCATCCACTATCCGGCTGAACAGCTCACCCAGCAGATCGCCAAAATCCTGTCGGGCGGTACTCTCTGCCTCCGCAGATCGGTGCTCTTCCCTGACCTGACGAAACACGCCGCTGCTGGCTTCCGGTGGCAGGGCAAATATCATGGTTTCAACCAGACGGGCCAGGTTGTAGCCGGTTTTTGCTGACACTGCGTGCACCGGATAAGGACAGGAAAACTGCCGTGAGATGGCTGCGCTTCGGGCGGTCAGCGTCAGCAACTGGCCGGTGGAGGGCTGACGCGCTTCTCTGTCCCATTCCAGCGAGGGTTCCGCCTTGTCGGCCTGGTTAATGACGAAGACAATGCTGCCTGGTGAGACACCGCACTTGAGCAGGAACCGGTGAAATGCTTCATCGGTCGCGCAGGCCCGGTCATCCGCTTTCATCACCCAGAGAATAAGATCCAGCGTCGGTAGCTGCTCTTTATACAGCTGCCGGTATTCACGGTCATAGTCCAGAGATTCGCCTGCACCGGGCAAATCGACCAGCGTCATGCGGCGCCCGCCGATATCGAGCGTGAAGCGAAGCGGTTCGCGGGTACAACCCTGGACATCGCTGACCGGACTAAGGGGCTGCTGAAAGAGGGCATTGCAGAGCGAACTTTTGCCACTCCCTGTTTTACCCATGATGCCGATGACTGGCTCATAATGGATATGCTGGCGGATGCGGTTCAGTATTGTGCGGGAGAGTGTTTCGGGCAGGAGAGACAGCTGTTGCTTCAGGGTATCAAGACCCTGTTCGGTTTTATCGGACACATTAACCTCCGTGAGTGAAATAATAAAATGGCAGCATTTCTGCTGCCGTTCTCACCCTGGTAATATAGGTCTGAAATTTTTTTGAATGTAATTTTTTAGGGAGGTGAACTGTTCCTGTTGAAAGGACAGTTTAGGGTATGACAGAGCAGGTTCAATAGACCCGTTATTATGCTGGCTATTATATGTGACAGGAGTGCTAACTTGAGAGTAAAAACAAGCAGTTATCTGATGTGAAAATACGGTTTTTAAGTGTTTCCTTCTTCTATTGTATTTTCTTATAAAAATACGTTAATGCTTGTCGGGTTGGTAATATATTAATATAGATACACTCGTTGGTGTTTGTATGATTATATCAATAAGTGTATCAGACAGAGTAACGGTTATATAAGCAATTCCAGATAACAAACCAATTCAATAAATATGATCAATCAACAAAACTATACCTGTCGTGGTACCAGTAACACACATTCGCACTTAATCACTTCCTGGTATTACTCTGCAGAACAGAAAGTAATTTATTACTGACGGTGTATATCCTATTGAACAAACTCACTAACACAAGGTCTTTCATAATGAGCATTAATACCGACAGCTACGGTACATTGAACCAGAACTATGTTAAGCGTATTCAGGAGACTATCACTAAAGCCCTGAATGAGTATCCGCGTGTAATGGTCCTGAGGGTAGACCTTCGTTTGCCTGAGATTGAAACCGGTTCATATAAGTCTGACTCAGGAATAGTCACCCGTTTCGTTGTTTCCCTTAAAGCACAGATTGAAGCTGATTTACTGAAAAAATGTAATGCAGGTAAACGAGTTCATTCCTGTCATGTTCGTCATATCTGGGCAAGGGAGTTTAATGAGTACGGTAAAAAGCATTATCACGTGGCCCTGCTCTTTAATCGAGAAGCGTATGCCTATCCAGGAAGCTATACCAGTACGGATGGAGAATACACTCACAATCTGGCCATGATGATTATGGAGGCCTGGGTACGGGCGCTGGGACTGAATACTGTGGTTAATCATCAGCAATATTACCCCCTAGTAGAGTTTCCTGCCAGTTGTTACTACCACCTGAGTAAAAACCATAATGGCTTTACTGCCCAGTTATCAAATGTCACTGACAGGCTTAACTATCTGGCCAAGGACTACAGCAAAGATAATTCAGACAGCCAGCGTAACTTTGGCTGCAGTCAGTACTGATTAGGTCATAAGTATTTTTCTACTGGCGAAAGGAATGTTATGGCGGAGTACCAGGTTAACGATAAATCAATCATTCCTAGTGCTCCTGTCTTTCATTTCCTTAAGACAGAGAGAAATCGTCATGACAGATATAACAACCCGCAGCCTGCTCAGTGATAAAATGGTCGATATGGCATTCATTACGGAATTTACCGGGTGCAGCGATAAATGGTTTTACAAGTTGATTCAGGAAGGTTTATTCCCAAAGCCGATTAAGCTGGGGCGTAGTTCGCGCTGGCTTAAAAGTGAGGTTGAGGAATGGGTTCAGAAACGTATTGCTGAGTCCCGTGCATAATGCATCCTGATGTGCGAGCCGTATACCCCCCATAAACTCTCCTGTGGATCTTAAATATTTATGTAACCCTGTTTGTTATCTGGGTTGTTTAAATATTACAGATAGGCATGCGCTAATTATTCTTGTGTATTTATAATGAGAGCCTGTGCGAATGTTTTATGTGCACCTTGCAGGTCTCTCGTTTACAGCTTTTTGGAATAAACTAAACTGAATTTCGAGAATAAATGACGGAGCATGTTAACTCAGCGGTGATAGTGAGTTAAATAATCACCGGTCCAATACTGTAGATAAAAAGCACTTAACTAACCAGTGGTTCCTCACGATTCCTTGTAATAATTTCATAGCAATCTGGCGTGGTATAACAGTCACTGAAGCCAACGTTGACGTAATGCGTTGTGGTTTACTATTGTGTGAATTCTGTACGCATGATGTGCGTTTTTTTATAAGAGCGCCGCTAAATCTGCTAAAAAAGAAAATTTTAGCAGCTTTGGCAGGCTGTAATGAAAACTCTCATCTCTTTTCTTGGCTGACTTCTGGCTATCAGCAGAATCCCACCGGACAGATGAACTCCACATACGACACTAATGTTTTGTAAAACATTTCGATAACAATTATTGCCATTGCAGTCTGTTGGAATCGTATCCACTCAGTGGTTGAGTGGCATTATTTCTGTAGCCCACAAGGTTGTATTGAGGGAAAAAATTATTCAGGGCAACTATATTACCATACGCATCGGTACCTGCCATCGAGATATAAAGCGCACGTTGTGGTGGGTAGCATATTGTGACAATCAGTCCCAGTTGAATGAGTTGATTCAGTACCGGTATTAAACGTTCAGCTTTTCTCAATCTAGCGGGGCCGTGAGTCTCAAGTTCATTTCTTAAAAATGGCTGCCACTGCTTCAGGTTTACATCCTGAAAGCCTCCGTAATAACTGGTGGCAACTTTCATTGTTCCTTTGGGATTGTTAAATCTGTTTTTTATCCAGTCAAACAACTCATACACATCTTGCTGTAACTGATACTGCTCGCTCAGTATGTAAAAATACTTGTCGGCCTGATTAATGTGCCATTCAGTAATCGTGAAGGCATCCCTCAGAGTACTTTCAGGGATGCCTTCTATTGAGCTGAAGCTAAATAAAGCGGCAATGCGTATTGCATGGCTGCCTGCTTTAGATACAAACTCTGCAATATGTTCCCGTGGTTGATTTTCACCAATACTTAATTGATACTGGTTTATCCTTTCTTCAAATAGCATTTTTGCGTTATCCGACAACGCTAAAGTTTGCTTCTGAATTGTGTCATCATAAAACCGTTCTTTTTGTTTCTGGAGGAAATGGTTAAATCGGGTAAACAAAGCATCAAGGGCGTTTCTGGATTTTTCCTGATTCAGGTTTATTCGTCGTTGCCCGATAGTGCTCGCGGTGTTCGTAAAAAGAAATCGTGCCAGAAAACCACTTGAAACAGCGCGCTTGCCATTTTTCTCTAAATACTCTTCAAATATTTCAGGTTGCACCATAAGTAAAAAGGTCAGGTAAGCATTGAGCCGTATACTGCCTTCTTTCTTTCGGGAAAGTGACAGTGGTTCGTTTTTCCATATTTTGTTCAGCAGGCCAAGGTTGTTTTTCAGGTGGCCGGTAAAGAAGGTAATGGCTTCATCAGCGAATACACCGGCATAGGGATATTCTTTTAATCCCTGAATAATCCCTTCGGGCGTGGCATCTTCATAGAACATTTCAAATGCCCTGGGTTTTGTCGGCTCTGCAGCCTGGTGTTCGCGAAGCAATAATTCTTCAACGTCACTGTCTCCACCATGTTTAGAGGCTTTCTGAAAATTGCGGTTTAACGCTTTTTCCTTCGAGGACCAGATAGCATGGTCTTTTTTATAAGCATCAAAGAGTGCTTCATATTCGGCATGCATCTCTGCTGCAAAAGTCTCGAAGGGCTCCATCATACATTCGCGCACCGGGCTCTTCCCTTCTCCTGATTTCGCCAATGTCAGAAAATACAATGAGCAGGGTTCTGGCTTCTTATTACCGAAGGGGGAAGCAACATCGATCAGCGGTTGCCGAGCTAGGGCGACAGCGGCCAGGACTGTGCTGCCAATCATTTCGACAGGGATCAGGGTGTCTTCATGAAACGCCGTTATCGCGTCACGTAAAACGGGCGGAAAAGCTTCAACAGGGTAGTTATTAACGTTATTCATTGTTATTGCCCACACGGCTAATCTGGATTCTATCTTCAGCAGGATAAAGCAAATCGGGCACCAAAAGCGAGTGAGCGAGTATTTTGCTTGTCGTGATCGCTCTGGTGCGGAGCCACTTCTGACCCACAATAACCCATCGATTAAACCTTCTGTGCCGCTATAAATCAATCCTCTGATCCTTGCTGGCGCAACGTTGAGAGTCTCTCATATGAATCATTATTTACCCGCTACAACCGCTAGTAATGCTACAGATGTAGCGAATACATGTGCTTTTCTGCAGCAGGCTGTTGACCATTACCCGCGACTGGTGGCATTCAGCTTTACGCTGAAATTGCCGTATCGTGAAACCATGAGCGATTACCGGTCATTGATTTTGCGTTTTCACACCGAAGTCTGGCAGCGGACCGGCCAATATTCGCGCCAGTGTCAGCAGGCACGCCATCATTCACCTCCCACAGTACTGCGCTGGCTGTGGGAGTCTGTCAGTGCACCAGAGTGTAAAATGGCGCTGCTGATGAATCTTGATACGCTGGGGGCCTGGCGCGATGAGGTCGTACAGCAGGAGATGAGCGTGATACTCAGAGAGGCATGGCGCACTGTGACGGGTACTGATAGCAACGTCACCAGTATGGCGTCTTTCATTATCAGTCGCACAGAAAGATGTTCATTTTCACAGCCATTCAGTCAGCTACAGACCAGGGTGAATGAAATGGTATCTCCCGTGATGACAGCCAGAACGGGTGTGGTTTGTCCGTGAAAGTAATGGTCTCTGTAAACAAAGGAGATGACAGTTAATTCAGGTCTGAAAATACGCACCTTATCCCGGACTTCCCCGATCTCTGCTGCGCCGATATAATTCCTGAATGAAGAAAACCCACGATATCCTCCCCCGGAACAAACCGTCACGGCACTGGAACATTTTGCATGGTGTGCGCTTGTCGCCTTACGTACCGCGCAGCAGGATGGTCATGCGTTGTCGCCACTCAGCACGCACGCATTTTTACTGCGCTGGTTAACGGTGGCGTATAAGCAAAAACGGTTTACGCGTTCAATCGCATCCGATATTGAGAGTCTGGTGGTGCTGGGGCGCCAGAAAGGTCTTGCCGCAAGCTTATTCAGTCGTCTGGAATATCTCTGGTCTTCGTGTGCCGGACCTGTGTCTGCAAAGTCGGATTTGTACCGGCTGACGTACGCAATTGAACAGCTTAAATCGCAGGGCTGGGTCAATGCAGCGGTGAGTGACGAAGACTGGGACAATGAAGCTCTTTTAGTTCAGGAATACATCGATACGAATGCACTGCTGGTAAGGAAGTCGGCTCTGACCTGTGGATTTTCGGAAGAGGACAAACTGGTTACACCGGTGGAATTTCTAGTGACGGGCAACCTGTCAGCATGTAGAGAGGTTTTTCAGGCCCATGTCCTACCGTCGGTCATGGTGGAGTTGAACCGGATCTCATTACAACCTGAGCAATAGGACAAATATTCTCAACGCATCAGTTAATCTGAAACTCTCTGAATGGCAGGTATCCTGATCGTGCTCACCTCCTGGTATTGAGGGATGTGTAAAGGGCTGTCGTGAAATTTCCTTTCTTCTGAAGAATACAAATA
>NZ_CBCPJD010000003.1:0-25705 GCF_965118875.1 Morganella psychrotolerans | reverse complement strand
TTAAAAATAAAACAAAACCCCGTGCTCATGCTTATTTTAACGTCAGAATGAACAAAAAAGGGGCGCTTTCGCGCCCCTTTTTTGGGTAATGCTGTTTTATGTTTATTGTTTCGCGGTTATCACACCATCAACTAAGTCCAGAGTGACAGGTTTACCCGGAACCAATTTACCTGACAACATAGCCTGCGCCATCGGATTCTCGATTTCCTGCTGAATAGCCCTTTTCAGCGGACGTGCCCCGTAAAGCGGGTCAAATCCGGCATCAGCCAGTTTATCAAGCGCACTTTCAGTGATCGTAGCCTGATAACCATGCTCTTCCAGGCGTTTATACAACCGTTTGAGCTGGATCTGTGCAATTGCATGGATCTGCTCTTTTGCCAACGGATGGAATACCACCACATCATCAATACGGTTGATGAACTCAGGTCTGAAGTGATGTGATACCACTTCCATGACCGCACCTTTCATTGCCTCGTAATCCAGTTCGCCAAAGTACTCCTGAATGCGATCAGAACCTAAGTTGGATGTCATAATCACAACAGTATTACGGAAATCAACGGTACGCCCCTGTCCGTCAGTCAGTCGTCCGTCATCCAGCACCTGTAATAAGATGTTGAAAACATCCGGATGTGCTTTTTCAACTTCGTCGAGCAGGATCACAGAATAAGGCCGGCGACGAACAGCTTCGGTCAGATAACCCCCCTCTTCATAACCGACATATCCCGGAGGTGCCCCGATAAGCCGTGCCACAGAGTGTTTCTCCATAAACTCGGACATATCAATACGCACCATCGCGTCATCACTGTCGAACATGAAATCAGCCAGCGCTTTACATAACTCCGTTTTACCCACCCCGGTCGGCCCCAGGAACAGGAACGAACCAATCGGACGATTAGGATCCGATAACCCGGCACGGCTGCGGCGGATAGCATTTGATACGGCCTCAACCGCTTCATTCTGCCCAATCAGCCGGCTGTGCAGCTTCTGCTCCATACGCAGCAGTTTCTCACGCTCACCTTCCAGCATGCGGGAGACAGGTATCCCGGTCCAGCGCGCCAGAATTTCTGCGATTTCCACATCCGTCACTTTGTTACGCAGCAACTTCATTTCTTTATCTTCAACTGAATTAGCTGCCGCCAGTTGTTTTTCCAGCTCCGGAATAGCACCATACTGAAGTTCTGACATTTTGGTCAGATCCCCGTTGCGGCGGGCTTGTTCCAGTGCAGTTTTTGCCTGTTCCAGTTCAGCTTTAATATTCTGAGTGCCGGAGAGTGTGGCTTTTTCCGCTTTCCACTCTTCTTCCAGAGACGCATATTCGCGCTCTTTTTCTGACAGTTCCTGCTCAAGCATCTCCAGACGTTTTTTACTGGCATCATCAGACTCTTTTTTCAGTGCCTGCTGTTCCAGTTTTAACTGAATGATACGACGGTCAAGTCTGTCCAGGGATTCCGGTTTGGAGTCCATCTGCATACGCAGACTGGCGCCCGCCTCATCAATCAGATCAATCGCTTTATCCGGTAACATACGATCCGAAATATAACGGTGCGATAATGTTGCCGCCGCAACTATTGCCGGATCGGTGATCTGCACATGGTGATGCAGCTCATAACGTTCTTTCAGACCACGCAGGATAGCGATGGTATCTTCAACTGTCGGCTCCGCCACATAGACTTTCTGGAAACGGCGCTCTAATGCCGCATCCTTTTCTATATACTGGCGATACTCATCCAGGGTAGTCGCACCCACACAGTGGAGTTCACCACGTGCCAGTGCCGGTTTTAACATATTCCCCGCATCCATGGCACCGTCCGCTTTACCGGCGCCGACCATGGTATGCAATTCATCTATAAAGAGGATGACGTTGCCTTCTTCTTTAGATAATTCATTCAACACGGCTTTCAGGCGCTCTTCAAAATCCCCGCGGTATTTGGCACCCGCCAGTAACGCCCCGAGATCCAAAGAAAGAACGCGTTTGTTTTTCAGTCCTTCCGGTACTTCGCCGTTGACGATGCGCTGAGCCAGCCCTTCCACGATGGCGGTTTTACCGACACCGGGTTCCCCGATAAGCACAGGGTTGTTTTTCGTTCTGCGTTGCAATACCTGGATGGCACGGCGGATCTCTTCATCACGCCCGATAACCGGATCCAGTTTGCCGGACTCCGCACGCTCAGTTAAATCAATCGTATATTTTTTCAGGGCCTGACGCTGATCTTCCGCGCCCTGGTCATTTACATTTTCACCATTACGCATAATGTCGATAGCCTTCTTCAATGTGTTTTTATTAATTCCGGCTGCTTTTAATATGTCAGCTAATGAGCTGTTACTCTCTAAAACAGCCTGAACAAAGATTTCGGATGCGATATACGCATCATTTTGTTTCTGTGCTATTTGGTCACAGATATTCAGGTGACGAATTAAATCATTCGAGGGTTGCACATCGCCGTCAGCCCCCTGCACCTGCGGTAGACGATCTACAGCTTCATCAATCTTCTGATTCAGTTGCGCAATATTCGCCCCGGCTGATGCCAGTAACGGACGCGCAGACCCGCCTTCCTGATGTAAAAAGGCTGACAGTAAATGAGCGGGCTCAATAAATTGATTGCTGTGCCCGACCGCGAGGGACTGAGCATCGGCGAGCGCTTGCTGGAATTTATTCGTGAAACGATCCAAACGCATAACACCTCCCAAAAATGGCTTTGAATTTTCGCTAAGTACTAAATGAGGACTTTTGTCAAATATTCAAGTCGGTTTTCGAAAAAAAAGTAAATATTATGTGTGTTCTGAAACGTTATGACTGATGAGACGGGGTAATCCAGATAAAAGACGCCATTCGTCCTGTGCGGGCATCACGGCGGTAAGAGAAAAAACGCGCCGGTTCACTAACAGTACATTCGGTACCGCCGTAAATGGCTGTCACGCCCTGTTGTTCAAGGCGCTGACGGGCAAGCCCGTAAATATCCGCGAGGTATTTATCACCACGGGAAATAAAAGCAGAAGCAGCCTGCGGAGAGTGCGCGATAAATGCCTCACGCACTTCAGCACCCACTTCAAACTGCTGCGGACCGATAGCCGGTCCCAGCCACGCCATAATCTCTGATGGTGCGGCAGAAAAACAGGCCAGCGTGCTTTCCAGCACACCGACACACAGCCCCCGCCAGCCGGCATGCGCACCGGCAACTTCGCGCCCGTCACGGGAGCAGAACAGTACCGGCAGACAATCGGCTGTCATAATGGCACACACTTTACCCGGCGTGCGGGTATACACCGCATCAGCTTCAGGTCCGGGCAGCGTGGCGTTATCTAATACCACGACTGCCGTGCCATGAACCTGATTAAGCCAGAACGGCGTATCAGGAAACCCGGCAGACGTCGCCAGAATATCCCGGTTACGGGCAACATCTACGGACGAATCACCGACATGCAACCCCAGGTTTAAGCTGTCAAACGGCGGCTGACTGACACCGCCCCGGCGTAATGTACTGAACGCGGCAACCTGTGCAGGTACCGGCCATTCAGGGGTGAGCAGTGCTGTCATTGTGATCCCTTACCAGTCCATATCGTCCTGATGGGCTTGTGCGTCAGCTTTCAGAACGGCAATAAGCTTCACCATATCATCAGGGATGGGCGCATGCCACTCCATCTGAATACCGGAAATCGGGTGATAGAGACGCAGCATGGTGGCATGCAGTGCCTGTCGGTCAAATTCACGCATCTCATCGCGGAATTCATCACTTGCCCCTTTGAGAGGACGCGGACGCCCGCCGTACAACTGATCGCCCACCAGCGGATGATTAATATACGCCATATGTACGCGGATCTGGTGAGTACGCCCTGTTTCCAGACGCAGACGCAGACGGGTATGGGCACGGAAGTGCTCCATCACACGGTAATGCGTCACAGCCGGTTTGCCCATCGGGTTTACTGCCATGTGAGTACGTTTTGTGGAGTGACGCGAGATAGGCTCTTCCACTTTACCGCCGGCGGTCATGCGCCCGGTTGCCACTGCTTCATATTCACGGGTGATTTCCCGTAACTGAAGAGATTCCACCAGACGGGTCTGTGCCGGAACTGTTTTTGCCACAACCATAAGACCGGTGGTGTCTTTATCCAGACGGTGAACAATACCCGCGCGCGGTACATCTGCAATTGCCGGGTAGTGATACAGCAGCGCATTCAGAACGGTACCGTCCGGATTGCCCGCACCCGGATGGACAACAAAGCCACGTGGCTTATTGATAACCAGGATATCATCATCTTCATAAACAATGTTCAGTGGCAAGTCCTGCGGCAGGAAACGAACATCTTCCTCGATCAGCGCATCAATACTGATTTGCTCTCTGCCCAGCATTTTTTCTTTCGGTTTATTGACAAGACGCCCGTTAACCTGAACTCTGTTATCTAAAATCCACTCTTTTATGCGCGAACGTGAATAGTCAGGGAACAATTCCGCTAAAGCCTGATCTAAACGCTGACCGAGCTGAGAATCATCAATAGTTGCGGTAAGTTGTATTTCTTGAGCCATATTTGTCTCTGTATCTGAAAGTTATATTTTGAACGGCAAGACCGTTTCATTTAAACTATGTGCTATTGTATCGCGATCGCTACCGGGAGCGACAACGGAGTGCTCCCTAAAAAATATTCAGAGGATAATCAACACGTGATGATACGTATGAAATATCTCGTGGCTGCAGCCACGCTAAGCCTCATGTTGTCCGGCTGTTCCGGTAACAAGGAAATTCTCCCGGATGCATCCCCGTCAGAGCTTTACGCTGTCGGTCAGGAGAAATTACAGGACGGTAACTATAAAGGGGCAATCACGCAGCTTGAGACCCTCGATAACCGTTTTCCTTTCGGCCCGTATTCGCAGCAGGTTCAGCTTGATCTGATTTACGCCTACTACAAAGCCGGCGATTTACAGATGGCACTGGCCTCGATTGACCGCTTCATGCGCCTGAACCCGACACACCCGAACATTGATTATGTCCTGTACATGCGCGGTCTGACCGCACAGGCACTGGATGATAACATGCTACAGAGTTTCTTTGGTATCGATCGTGCAGACCGCGACCCGCAAAACGCACGCGTGGCATTCCAGGATTTCAGTCAGTTACTGCGTTATTACCCGAACAGTATCTATTCAACAGACACAACAAAACGTCTGGTTTTCCTGAAAGACCGCCTGGCTGCCTTTGAACTGGCCGTTGCGAAATTCTACACGAAACGCGGGGCATATGTCGCGGTGATTAATCGTGTTGAGTTAATGCTGCGCGATTATCCGGATACGATGGCAACACGTCAGGCGCTTCCGCTGATGGAAAATGCCTATAAAGAGTTAGGGTTAACGACAGAAGCCGGAAAAGTGGCGCAGTTAATTGCTGCCAACCCGAAAAGCTGATTTCGTTTTACTCATCAGAAGCCACCGGCCTGCCGGTGGTTTTTTTATGTCCGGTATTTGTCCGGAGTCAGCGCTGCGCTCATAAAAAATGGCTGTCCGTTTTCTTTTTGCAAAGAATACGCGATCAGCCAACTTATCAATCATGCACCATTCCCCGCACCGCCGCAAGTTGTATCATCCGGATTTTCTATCCGAATCACAAAAATATAACGTCTTGAAAAAACTAAAAAATAATAGTGACGGCGATCAATTTTTTCTTGTTACCATCCACGTACTCTGTAGTTCAACAAGACGGATGTAACAAAGAGAGGTCACTATGAATGTGAATATCACCAGCAAACAAATGGAGATCACCCACGCAATTCGGGATCATGTTGAAAGCCGTCTGGATAAGCTGAATAAATGGCAGGTTCCTTTGGTCAATCCGCATATTATCCTGGCGAAAGATCCGCAGGGTTTTGTGGTTGATGCCACTATCAGCACACCGAATGGAAATTTAGTTGCCAGTGCAAAGCATGCTGATATGTATGCCGCCATCAATGATCTGTTGGCAAAACTGGAACGGCAACTGAATAAAGCGCAGCACAAAGGCGAAGCCCGCCGTGCTGACAGCAGCGTCAAAGAAGCGGACTTCGAGTCTGACGCGGAACCAACAGAATAAAAAATATAATACGTTTAGTTTTGTCTCTGCGCGCCCTTCGGGCGCGTTTTTTTTAGTTGACACCCGGTCGCACATCGGGTTAATTGATTAACATCACCTGACATAACGGATAAACCACTGACCATGATCCTGCGTAACTGTTTCTTCCTTTTCTTTTTTAACTTCTGCTGACGAGGCTTTTTGTCGTTCGGGAAAGAAAACGAAGACGCACACAAAAGCCTCCCTCCGCGGAGGCTTTTTTATCGCCGGAAAGTCAGTTTCTGAGGACGGAATATGAATGATCTTTTAGCCATACGGGAACACATCAGTCAGTTAGATGCGCAATTATTAGATTTGCTGGCAAAACGCCGTCAGCTCGCCGCCGCTGTTGCACAGACAAAATTGCAGGACAACCGTCCTATCCGCGATAAAAACCGCGAACGCGAGTTGCTGGATGTACTTATCCGCCGGGGAAAAACCGCCGGACTGGACGGATTTTATATCACCCGCCTGTTTCAGCTGATTATTGAAGACTCGGTTTTAACCCAGCAGGCGATTTTACAAAAACACCTGAACCAGACACCGGATAACAGTGCGCGGATAGCCTTCCTCGGTCCGAAAGGTTCCTATTCACATGTAGCCGCCCGCCAGTATGCTGCCCGTCACTTTGATCATATGACTGAGTGCAGTTGCCGGAAATTCCGCGATATTTTTGAATTAATCGAGAGCGGGCAAGCCGATTACGGCATGCTGCCGCTTGAAAATACCAGTTCCGGTGCGATTAATGATGTCTATGATTTACTGCAAACCACCCCGCTGTCGATAGTCGGGGAACTGCGTCTGCCAATAAACCACGGGTTACTGACCCGAGCGGGAACAGATATCGCGGCGATCACGACCGTTTACAGCCACCCACAACCTTTCGAGCAATGCAGCCAATATCTGAACCAATTCCCGCAGTGGAAAATTGAATATTGTGAAAGTACCGCAGCGGCCATGGAAAAAGTAGCGGCACTGGGGAGTCCGGATGTTGCAGCGCTCGGCAGTGAAGCCGGTGGCGTGCTGTATGGTTTACAGGCTATCGCTCATAATCTGGCAAACCAGCAGACCAATATGACGCGCTTTATTGTTATCGCCCGCCACCCTATTGATGTCGCCGAACAGGTTCCGGCAAAAACCACGCTGCTGATGGCGACCGGGCAGCAGGCCGGTGCGCTGGTTGATGCGCTGATTATCCTCAAAGAACACAACATAGTAATGAGCAAACTGGAGTCACGTCCTATCAACGGCACGCCGTGGGAAGAGATGTTTTATATTGATGTTCATGCCAACCTGCGTTCTGTCGGTATGCAAAACGCACTGAAAGCATTACAGGCTATCACCCGTTCTGTCAAAGTGCTCGGCAGCTATCCCGGTGAGCATGTACCGCCTGCATTAATCGACTGACTGATTATTACTGCGCAGGACAGCCTCCTTCCGCAGCCAACGAATCTGCAGTTTGAATGAATAAGGGTATATCCATTTGTCACCACCAGAGGTTGCAGGTAAACTGCACCCTTTATTTTTATTCGGAGTTCTCCGGCATGAGTGATATTGCGGGCTGGCAGCCGACTGCCCCGATAGCCAATCTATTAAAACGCGCAAAAATTGTTAATGAAATCAGACATTTTTTTGCAGACAGAGGTGTATTAGAAGTCGAAACGCCGACCATGAGTCAGGCGACCGTCACCGATGTTCATCTGCGTGCTTTTGAAACACAGTTTGTCGGCCCGGGAGCCGCACAGGGATTAACTCTTTATCTGATGACCAGCCCCGAGTACCACATGAAGCGGTTGCTGGCAGCCGGAAGCGGCCCTATTTATCAGATGGCGCGCAGTTATCGTAATGAGGAAACCGGACGCTATCACAATCCGGAATTTACCCTGCTTGAATGGTATCGTCCGCATTATGATATGTACCGTCTTATAAATGAGGTTGATGATTTACTTCAGCAAATTTTAGAGTGTGAAAGTGCTGAATCGTTATCCTATCAGCAGGCTTTTCTGCGCTATCTGGATATTGATCCGCTGACAGCCGAAAAAGAAAAACTGCGTGAAGTCGCGGCAAAACTGGATGTCAGTAATATCGCCGATACGGAAGAGGATCGCGATATCCTGCTGCAACTGCTGTTTATGGTAGGCGTGGAGCCACACATCGGGCTGGAAAAACCGACCTTTGTTTACCACTTCCCGGCAAGCCAGGCCTCTCTGGCGGAGATCAGTTCTGAAGATCACCGCGTTGCCGAGCGCTTTGAGGTGTATTACAAAGGTGTCGAACTGGCGAATGGTTTCCGTGAACTGACTGATGCCGCCGAACAACGCCTGCGTTTTGAACGGGATAACCGTAAACGGGCAAGTCTCGGTCTTGCGGAGCAGCCGATTGATGAACATCTGCTGGCGGCCCTTGAGCATGGTTTCCCTGAATGTGCCGGTGTCGCACTCGGAGTCGACCGTCTGATTATGCTGGCACTGGGTGCAGAGCGGATCAGTGATGTGATTGCTTTTCCGGTTGATCGCGCTTAGTTACATTTCAGCCATCTGTTAAGCAGATGGCTGTTTTCTCACACACTCTCTCTTCACAATTTCACCTGAATAATTAAGTTGCTCATTATTTGCAAGTGACTTGATTGAATCAATGATATTTTCCGTTAAATAAACAAAAAAACACCACCAATACCAATCAACGGAAGATTAGTTTATGCATATCTCATCAGAAACGTTATCAGCAAAGTTTCATGCATTTGAGTCATCAGTAAAATCAGTGATTAAGAATTTGTTTGCATCACTGCATTCAATTTCTGATATTAAAATGACAAATAATAAGCCCGCGACGACAGGACAGGAAAAACTGCCTGATAGTTTTGTTTCGCGCAATTTAGCATTAGATGATGATATCAGTCCAAGTAAACAAACACCCCGCTTTCATGGCTATACTAATAACTTCCGGAACACAGGTGAGGAAGCACTGCTGCTTCACGGCAGCAAAAGTGGAAAATTTACCGTTGGTAATCTTGCTCGGCCGATAATGGAAAATGGTAAATATACAATGAATGGTGACAGACCACGTTGCTGGCTGGATAACTCACAGTCACAAAATTTAACCGCACGTGAACTCGTTGATTATCTGAAAGAAAAATCAAGAGAAGAAAATAACATTGAGATTGATCTGACTAAAAATGCAGGACCGATACATTTAATCAGTTGTTTCGGAAAACAAAAAGCAGCGCAGGATCTTGCTGATGAAACGGGAAGACCGGTTATTGCATATTCAAATCAGGAAATTGTTTGCAAGGACTTAATGACCATCCGGCGTATTGAATTTACCGTTGACAGTAACTTCAAACACAACCGGGATCCACGAAAACCTATCTCAGGTAAGGAATACCATACTGCAACCCCGAGAACCTTTCATCCTACAAACAATAGCGTGAAATAACCGGTAATATAGTAAGGTGCTGAATAATTTCAGCACCAGTAGTTTCATCAGCGTCTGCTGTCATTCGCCTGTGGTAATAGTCGGTTACTCTCTTTCATAAAGTGCTGTGCGTGTTCACCAAACCACTCACTGACAGACGAAAATTGGGTAATAAATTCTGCTTTGTCCCGGTTTTCCAGCACCAGAAGCGCCTCGCCAAACTCCCGGTGATAATCTTCAATCACATCGAGATTATTTTCTGACGACATAATAATATCTGCATATAATTGCGGATCCTGGGCGAACAGCCTCCCGACCATTACCAGTTCAAGCCGGTAAATAGGCGATGATAGTGATAATAACTGCGAAAGATCGACATTTTTCTTTGCCAGATAGCGCCCGTAAGCAAAACTGGTAAAGTGACGCAATGCCTGGATATAGCGCATATTACGATCATGCTCATGCGCTTTTATGCCCTGTAAATGTGCGCCCCATACTGCAATTTGCTCAAGAAACCACTGATATTGCTCCGGATAACGACCATCACAAAACGCAACCACCTGCTTGGCGAAGCTGCTGACATCCGGTCCGAACATCGGGTGCAACCCGAGCACCGGTCCGCTATGAACTGCCAGCATTGCCTGTAACGGTCCTTCCTTAACAGAGGTAAGATCAACCAAAAGGCAATCATCCGCCAGAGGAGGAAGCTGTTTGATTACCTGCTCTGTCAGGTGGATAGGCACACTGATGACTACCATGCCGGCATCCTGAACCAACTCAGCTGCGTTATCCCAGTCTCCGCTGTCCAGGCTGCGGACGGTATACCCGGAAAGTTCCAGCATTCTGCGGAACAACTGCCCCATTTTGCCGTTACCGCCGACAATCACAACTGGGCGGGCGTGCTCATTGAGTTTTTTAAAGCCCTTATCATTCTCGCGGGAATAGGATTCCCGCATGATCCGGCGCAGAATATCCTCAATCAGATCCGGCGGAACGCCGAGTGATTCGGCCTCCTTCCGTCGGGATGCCAGCATTGCGGCTTCCCGGTCAGGAGCATAAACCGGCAGTCCGTGCTGACTTTTTACCTCACCGACTTCTGCCACTAATTGCAGACGCTTTGCCAGCAACGTCAGCAGCGATTTATCGACTTCATCAATTTGATCACGTAAATGTGTTAATGCGCCGGACATACACCTACCCTGTTTTAGTTATCCTGCCTGCTGTAATCTGACGACGCGCTTTGCCAGTTCCGGTGAAATTTGCTGGTGTAACTGACGCAGCACCGCTTCTGTGGTTTCCCAACTGATGCAGGCATCAGTGACTGATACGCCGTATTTCATGGTACTACGCGGCTGTTCAGATGACTGGTTGCCTTCATTAATATTACTTTCCACCATAATACCGGTGATGGAGTTGTTTCCCGCACAAATTTGTTCTGCGACAGACTCAATTACGACTGGCTGACGACGGTAATCTTTATCTGAATTACCGTGGCTGCAATCTACCATCAGTGATGGTGCCAGACCGGCTTTTTCCATTTGCGCCTCACATTCCTGCACATCTGCCGGATGGTAGTTAGGCTGTTTTCCGCCGCGCAGGATCACATGCCCGTTCGGATTACCCTGTGTCTGTAACAGGCAAATTTGCCCGGATTGATTAATACCCATAAAGCGATGTGGCATTGATGCCGCTTTCAATGCATTAATAGCGGTACTCAGGCTGCCGTCAGTTCCGTTTTTAAAGCCGACCGGCATAGATAACCCGGATGCCATTTCGCGGTGTGTCTGAGATTCCGTGGTGCGCGCACCAATAGCAGACCAGCTGAATAGATCCCCCAGGTATTGCGGGTTATTCGGATCGAGCGCCTCACCTGCCAGCGGCAGTCCCATCTGAACCAGATCAACCAGCAGTTTGCGGGCAATATGCAGCCCTTTTTCCATCTCAAAAGAACCGTCCATAAACGGATCACTGATAAGCCCTTTCCAGCCCACAGTGGTCCGTGGTTTTTCAAAATAGACACGCATCACGATGTACAGACTGTCACTCAACTCAGCAGATAATTCTTTCAGACGGCGCGCGTACACCAGTGCGGCATCCGTATCATGAATAGAGCACGGGCCGCAGACCACTAACAAGCGGGGATCACGATGATGAACAATATCCGCAATCGTTTTACGCGCATTTGCAATGGCATGCTGATCGTCATGACTCAACGGGTACTTTTGTTTCAGCTCTTCCGGTGAGATTAAAACAATTTCATCACTGATATGTACATTATTGAGTGCATCTTTTTGCATGATCATGGTGTCTTCCTGCTGAATTTTACAAAAAATGGATTACGTGTTGAATGACTGAGAAAACACCATAACATTCTTCGTAAATATTTCAATCCGAATATGTAAAATATTTATAATTTCGTACATTTTTAATTACATTATTAATTTCTTATTTTGTAAGGTCGGCAGGTAGTTATCTTTACCTACAATAAAAAGAAAGGTAAATGCCTTTATCATAATGATAGATAACATAATTTATCTAAAACAAACAAATTAAGATAATAATGTAATCTGTACATTGAAAAATAGCGCCAAACGGCATTGTGTAAATAAATATTTACACAAAATAAAAGGAGCCGGAGAGAATAACAGACAATAACAAGGGAAAATCATCAGACAGAAAGATAAAATACTATTGCGGGGCACTATCCGGTGGAATAACGATAAAAAAGGCCAGCACACGGCTGGCCTTTATTATCATATCGGATGCTTGCGCATTATCTTGCGTTCAAACGCTCTTTAATACGAGCTGCCTTACCTGAACGCTCACGCAGGTAGTACAGTTTAGCACGACGAACGGCACCACGGCGCTTAACGCTGATGCTATCGATCACAGGTGAGTGAGTCTGGAATACACGCTCAACACCTTCGCCGTTAGAAATTTTGCGAACAGTGAATGCAGAGTGCAGACCGCGGTTACGGATAGCGATAACCACGCCCTCGAATGCCTGCAGACGTTTTTTAGAACCTTCAACGACCCATACCTTAACTTCCACGGAATCACCCGGACGGAATGAAGGTACGTCTTGTTTCATCTGCTCATCTTCGATCTGTTTAATAATGTTGCTCATAATAAATCTCTTACCCTAGGTAAACTGATATTTCAAAAGACATCCCGCAGGACGTCCGGATTAACTAGTTGCTCCGGTCTGATATTCCCGTTGGAAATCAGCCAGCAACATCCTTTGCTCGTCAGTCAGAGCTAGGCTTTCCAGAAGTTCAGGTCTTCTGAGCCAGGTGCGACCGAGTGACTGTTTCATACGCCAGCGATCAATTTCTGCATGATTGCCCGACAGTAAAACCGGCGGAACACTCATACCATCCAGCACCTCAGGGCGGGTGTAATGCGGGCAGTCAAGTAAACCATCAGCAAATGAATCTTCTTTTGCTGATGCCTGATGTCCGAGGACACCCGGTACAAAACGCGACACCGCATCAATCAGTGTCATCGCCGGCAGTTCACCGCCACTCAGCACGTAATCCCCGATTGACCATTCTTCATCAATTTCGGTTTGGATCACGCGCTCATCAATCCCTTCATACCGGCCACAAACAAGAATCAACTTCTCACTTGCTGCCAGTTCACAAACTCCCTGTTGATCGAGTTTGCGCCCCTGCGGCGAAAGATAAATCACTTTCGCATTGTCACCTGCGGCAGCTTTTGCGTCATGAATGGCTTTGCGCAAAGGCTCAACCATCATCAGCATGCCCGGACCGCCCCCGTAGGGCCGGTCGTCCACAGTATGGTGCCGGTCATGCGTGTAATCACGCGGGTTCCAGCAATCAATACTGATCAGGCCATTTTTTACTGCCCGGCCGGTCACTCCATGCTCGGTTATTGAGCGGAACATGTCAGGAAACAGGCTGATAACCCCAATCCACATTTTCGTATCCAACTCAAATCAAAAAACCATCACCGGAGGTTTAAAAACCGGGATCCCACTCAACTTCAATCAGTTTTGCCGTGAGATCAACTTTCCTGATAACCTGCCCGTCAAGATACGGAACTAACCGCTCTTTCATACCAAAAGCATCTTTCAGATTTGCTTTAATCACCAGAACATCATTCGACCCGGTTTCCATTAATTCAGTCACCGTGCCGAGATCATAACCGCCGGTAGTCACTACATGGCAACCCATAAGGTCTTTCCAGTAGTAATCCGTGCCGTCTAATTCCGGTAACAATGCACTATCAACCACGATTTCCGCGTTAATTAATGCATTTGCTGCATCTCTGTCGTCAACCCCTTTGAGTTTGACGATCATATCCTGATTGTGATTTTTCCAGTCTTCCGGTTCGATGTGTTGCCACACGCCGGCACGCTGAATAAACCACGGCTGATAATCAAAAATACTTTCTGCATTTTCGGTGGAAGAAAACACTCTGAGCCACCCTTTAATACCGTAACAAGACCCGAGCTTGCCCAGTACAATAGGGTCAGCCGGTGCCTGTGTATTAGCGTGCTTGCTCATTGTTACCACCGTGACAGATTAAGCTGCTTTCTTAGCGTCTTTGATCAGTGCAGCAACACGATCAGAGACAGTTGCACCCAGACCGACCCAGTGTTCAACACGGTCTAAATCTAAGCGCAGAGTTTCAGCCTTACCAGCAGCGATAGGGTTGAAGAAACCAATGCGTTCGATGAAACGACCGTCACGTGCATTACGACTGTCGGTTACGACTACTTGGTAGAATGGACGCTTTTTTGCGCCGCCACGAGCTAAACGAATTGTTACCATAACATCCTCATTGAATTTATAAACAACCAGACACCATCGAGGAATGGTGTCCGGTTGTCATAGAAAAAGCCCGAAAAGTTTACTCACTTTGGCGTAAAAATCAATCTAAAGTGATTATTCTTTGTGACTTTCTTTGTTTACCGCCCCATCATACCCGGCGGCATCATCCCTTTCATGCCCCGCATCATCTTCGCGAGGCCCCCTTTTTTCATCTTTTTCATCATGCGCTGCATGTCGTCAAACTGCTTGAGTAAGCGGTTAACATCCTGCACCTGAGTTCCGGAACCCGTTGCAATACGGCGCTTGCGGGACCCTTTGATAATTTCCGGTTTGATACGCTCTTTCCTGGTCATGGAGTTAATCATGGCTTCCATTTTGACCAGCACGCTGTCATCCATCTGCGATTTTACCGCATCAGGTACCTGAGACATACCCGGCATCTTGGTCAGCATACTTGCCATGCCGCCCATGTTACGCATTTGTTTCAGTTGTTCGAGAAAATCGTTGAGATCAAACCCATCGCCTTTCTTCAGTTTTAAGGCCAGCTTTTCAGCCTGATCGCGATCAACCTTGCTCTCAATATCTTCAATCAGAGAGAGCACATCGCCCATCCCTAAGATGCGTGACGCCACACGATCCGGATGGAACGGCTCAAGTGCGTCCGTTTTTTCACCGACACCCAGGAATTTAATCGGCTTGCCGGTAATGTGGCGGATAGACAGTGCCGCACCGCCACGCGCATCGCCGTCCACTTTCGTCAGGATAACCCCGGTCAGCGGTAATGCTTCGTTAAACGCTTTTGCGGTATTCGCAGCATCCTGCCCCGTCATGGCATCAACAACAAACAGTGTTTCAACCGGCTTAACTGCAGCGTGCAGTGCTTTGATTTCATCCATCATGCCTTCATCGACATGCAGACGACCCGCGGTATCCACCAGCAGGACATCAAAGAATTGCAACTGCGCATGCTTCAGCGCTTTATTGACGATATCAATAGGTTTTTCTGAAACATCAGACGGGAAGAATCCGATATCCACCGTTTCTGCCAGTGTCTGTAACTGTTTAATCGCCGCAGGGCGATAAACGTCAGCTGACACCACCAGAACTTTTTTCTTATGCTTTTCTTTCAGCAACTTACCGAGCTTAGCTACGCTGGTTGTTTTACCCGCACCCTGCAAACCGGCCATCAGAACAACGGCTGGCGGCTGAGCCGATAAATCAAGGGCGTTGTTTTCTTCGCCCATTGCCGCGACCAGTTCGCCCTGAACAATCTTGACGAATTCCTGACCCGGTGTCAGGCTTTTATTAACGTCATGACCTACCGCGCGTTCTTTAACACGATTGATGAAATCCCGCACAACCGGCAGGGCAACATCGGCTTCCAGAAGCGCCATGCGGACTTCACGCAGCGTCTCTTTAATATTGTCTTCCGTCAGTCGTCCGCGACCACTGATATTGCGCAAGGTGCGCGAAAGTCTGTCAGTTAAATTATCAAACATGTCATCGACTCTGCCAAAACTGAGCTAAAAATAGAAAAGATGGCGGTGATTATAACACGGGCCCGTGCAAATCAGCGAACCGATTTACGTAAAGTATCGTGTAATCATTGGAGTGCCAGGCAGGCTGCGGTATACTGAAGTATGAATTTTTTTTCATTTCACTGACTGAATAATCACAACACCATGCCTGAAATATCTGTAGTTGCAATAAGCGCTTACCTGCTAAGTCTGGTATTACTGGTTCCGGGTCTGCTCCGCTATCACCGCGGCTACCGGCGACTCGCGCTGTTTTTCGCCGTAATCGCCCTGGCAAGCCATGGTGTGGCGATTAAATCACAGATTTTTCAGGGAATCGGGCAGAACCTGACACTGCTTAATCTCGGCTCCGTGGTCAGTTTAATGGTCTCGGTTATCATGACGGTTGTTGCCTTTCAGGGACGCGCTTGGTTTCTGATCCCCATCGTATACAGTTTTTCGATGATAAACCTTGTCCTCGCAACCCTGATGCCAGGCGAGTTTATTACGCATTTACAGGCCAGTGTCCCGCTGTTTGTCCACATTGGTCTTGCGCTGCTCAGTTTCGCCACACTGATTATTGCCGCACTTTATGCTATGCAACTCGGCTGGATGGATCATCAGCTGAAAAATAAACGCCTGAAGTTTACGCCGGATATGCCGCCATTAATGGTTATCGAGCGCAAGATGTTTCACATCACGCAGGTCGGTGTTGTCTTGCTGACCCTGACACTCGCAACAGGTATTGTTTTCATGGATAACATCTTTGATAAAGATAATATTCATAAATCCCTGCTGTCGATGGTTGCCTGGTGTGTGTATATCGTGCTGCTTTGGGGGCATTATCATGAAGGCTGGCGCGGCAAGCGGGTTATCTGGTTTAACTTTGCCGGGGCGTTTATTCTTACTCTCGCATTTTTCGGACACCGTTTATTTCAGGAAATCATGTTGTATGCGTAAATAACGCATTCACTGAATCTATTATTTCTATACCCAACGTCATTCAGAATGCAGGCAGGCGGCAAGGGAAGACAGCCAACGAACCTGCAGTTTGAATGAATAAGAGTATATAAGCTCATCACATGAGGAAGGAACACCGCTGTGGAGCACGTCTCAACAAGCACTCTGATTATTACTCTCATTTTTTTAGTGTTAATTTCAGCGTACTTTTCTGCATCAGAAACCGGCATGATGACAATCAACCGGTACCGCTTACGTCACATGGCCAAGCAGGGAAACCGATCTGCCCTGCGCGTCGAGAAACTGCTGAATAAACCTGACCGCCTGCTCAGCCTTATTCTTATCGGTAACAACCTTGTCAATATCATTGCGTCCGCGCTGGGAACTATCGTCGGTATGCGCCTGTACGGCAATGCCGGTGTTGCAATAGCCACAGGGGTACTGACGTTTGTTATCCTGATTTTTGCTGAAGTGATGCCGAAGACGATTGCCGCACTTTATCCGCAGCAGATCGCATTCCCCAGCAGCATTCTGCTGCGTCCGCTGTCAAAAATCTGTCTGCCGGTCGTATGGGGCTTTAACGCCATAACGTTGATTCTGATGCGCTGTATCGGCATCCGCGGGACGGTTATCCGCAGTGATGCCTTATCCAAAGACGAATTAAAGACCATTGTCAATGAGTCCAAAGGTAAGCTATCCCGGCGTAACCAGGACATGCTTATCTCCATTTTGGATCTCGATAAAGTTAGTGTTGATGAAATTATGGTGCCGCGTACAGAGATTATTGGTATTGATATCAATGATGACTGGAAATCAATTCTGCGCCAGCTCACGCACTCCCCGCACGGACGAATTGTGCTCTACCGGGACTCTCTGGATGATGCGATAGGCATGCTGCGTGTCCGCGAAGCTTACCGACTGATGATTGAGAAGCGGGAATTCACCAAGCAAATGCTTATCAAAGCGGCAGACAAAATCTATTTTGTACCGGACAGCACCCCGCTGAATCTTCAGCTGGTTAATTTCCAGCGAAATAATGAGAAGGTCGGGTTAGTTGTTGATGAGTATGGCGATATTCAGGGACTTATCTCTGTGGAAGACATCCTGGAAGAGATTGTCGGGGATTTCACAACCTCCATGTCACCGTCGCTGGCAGAGGAAGTGCGCCAGCTACCGGATGGTACAATGCTGATTGAAGGCACTACAAACATTCGTGAAATCAATAAAGCACTGGGATTATCTCTGCCCGAAGAAGGTGCGCGTACCATTAACGGATTATTGCTGGAAGAGCTGGGTGATATTCCGAAACTGAATACCAAAGTCAAAATCGGCCGCTATCAGTTTGAAGTGACTGCCATCGGTGAAAATGTCATTAAAACAGTGAAAGTCATCCCGCTGGCACATTTAGAGGCTAATATCGCCGCCGATATCTGAATCAGCCTGAAAAAAAACCTGCGGTCTGATATACACCGCAGGTTTTTTTCTGTCTGGTGAAACAAGATTACGGATGCAGTTTTTCTAACTCATCGTCAGTTAACAGCAGGTCATCGTTCTTGTTTACACGCACATCACGCTCAATGATATTTTTCGCAATCTGATGCGCTTCATCAAGTGAATGCATTTGATACGTCCCGCACTGATACAGATTCAGTTCCGGAATTTTCGCCTGGTCATGTACCGCCAGAATGTCTGCCATTGCCGCTTTCCAGGCCTGTGCGACACGGGTTTCTGATGGTGCGCCAATCAGACTCATATAAAATCCGGTACGGCAGCCCATTGGTGAGATATCAATGATTTCAACACCATTGCCGTTTAAATGGTTACGCATAAAACCGGCAAACAGATGCTCCAGTGTATGCGTTCCTTTCTCCGGTAAAATTTCTTCGTTAGGAACACAGAACCGCAGATCGAAAACAGTAATCGTGTCGCCACCGGGTGTGGTCATGGTTTTCGCTACGCGCACCGCAGGTGCTGCCATACGTGTGTGGTCTACTAAAAAACTATCCAGTAAAGGCATAATTCCTGCTCCTCTTTTTTTTGTAAAAAAAAACGAATAAATGAAACTTTCTCTAAATACGCAGGTCTGATGTAATGAAAGACGCGCAATTTGTTATCATCCCTATTCTCTGAGATATTTTTTTGGCCACATATTTGTGGCCATTTTCTTATCTGTCAGAGACTAGCGACCGCCATGCAGCGCCAGATACTCATCAAAACTCAGCGTATCACTCTCTTCCATCGCTTTTTGCTTATCAACAGAAGCCTGCCGTTGTTCTTCAAAGTCAGCTTCACTGATCACTTCATACGACTCGTGGCTCAGCTCATTGTGATACCGGTCCGCCAATGCCAGACCATAACTTCCGATGCCTGCTTCTTTTATCAGTGCCAGCATACGACCCGAGAACGTCAGCTCCGGATCGTCAAACTGCGCTGTTAATGCTTCGCACACTTCGCGGTAATGCGTACCTGAACAGGAATCTAACACATCTGCAACACGCAGAAGGTCATTAAACAGTGCGTGACCTACTTTTTGCAAGGGTTGTTTTTCACGACCGCAGCCAATCCCGATAACCTGACCCGGTTTCCGGCCTTCCAGAATCACACGATTCCAGTTATGGCGGGCGCAGGCAAGCTCCTCTGCACTCATTTCCGGTGCATCAGCCAGCACACACCAGATAAGGAACAAATCGAGGAAACGGATCTGAGTTTCATCCACACCGGTCGCAGAGAACGGGTTGATATCCAGCGCACGGACCTCAATATACTCAACGCCGCCGCGCTGCAATGCATCAGAAGGCGACTCATCACCTTTCTGGACACGCTTAGGTCGGATAGGTGCATAGAACTCGTTTTCAATCTGCAACACGTTAGCATTGATCTGAAGGTGTTTTCCGTCTTTGGTTAATCCTATTGCGGCAAATTCTTCAGACGGGATCTGAATCGCATTCTTCAACCCGGCGACATAGGTGTCCAGATGATTGAAGGTGATGTTCAGATCGCTTTGTGATTTATTGGTATACCCGAGGTCACTTAAACGCAGTGACGTGGCGTACGGCAGGTATAACGCACCTTTCGGCAATGTTTCAAACGGCAGGTTGGTTTCGCGCCCGCGCAGGAAAGAACTGCAGATTGCCGGGGATGCACCAAACAAATACGGAATAACCCAGCCAAAACGGTAGTAATTGCGGATCAGGCGGAAATAACCATCTGAAATTTTATCTTTGCCATCTTCTTCACCACTGACGCCACTCCACGCCTGCCAGAATTCCATCGGCAGAGAGAAGTTATAATGCACGCCTGAAATAGTCTGCATCAGAGCGCCGTAGCGGTTTTTCAGTCCTTCCCGGTACAGGGTTTTTAAGCGCCCTGTATTTGATGTGCCGAACTGTGCAAGCTCAATAGCGTCTTCTGAATCAATAAAGCAGGGCATGCTCAACGGCCACATACGCTCATTTTTCAGGTGGCGAGCCGTGTAGCGGTGGACATCACGCAGAAACTTCACTGTGTAATCGATACGCGAGTCAACCGGCGTAATAAATTCCAGCAATGATTCAGCGAAATCTGTCGTGATCCACTTATGGGTTAATGATTTGCCTAAGCCGTCCGGGTGACCGGTACGCGCAAGGTGGCCATCGGGTGTGACGCGGAGTGTTTCGCGCTCAATACCACGATTGATGCCTTTTAAAATTCGGGGGTGCGTCTCTAACCATGAGAGCGCTTTAGATACATCCGGGATCAAATCGACCTCCCGTGCTGATAATAGATGTTATTCATAAGAGGGATACTTTATCGCAAAGGCGGGATCTTGTCGCTGTGATTCAACGCCCCCCACACAAACGGGAAAACGGAAAAAGCAGCAATAACGATGCGTTATCCCCATTACACGCAATTGTGATCCGCTCAGTTTAAGACGCATCTGAGGGTTCAGCTAATGAGTATGACGCAAAAACGGATACGATTCAGTGACGGGAAAAGCAGGAAACAAAAAACCCCACTCAAAGAGTGGGGTTTTTATATGGTGCACCCAAGAGGATTCGAACCTCTGACCGCCCGGTTCGTAGCCGGGTACTCTATCCAGCTGAGCTATGGGTGCGAAATCGATTGAATAAGAGAATAAAGATGGTGCACCCAAGAGGATTCGAACCTCTGACCGCCCGGTTCGTAGCCGGGTACTCTATCCAGCTGAGCTATGGGTGCCGTGCACATTATTCTGTTATTACAAATCAGTTTTGAAGAGGGGAATTAAGATGGTGCACCCAAGAGGATTCGAACCTCTGACCGCTCGGTTCGTAGCCGAGTACTCTATCCAGCTGAGCTATGGGTGCATACCTGAAAATATCTTTTCAAACCTGATTTTTTTTATTTTAGTGTTTGCTGACACCAAAATAAAAACCCCATGATAACATCGTGGGGTTCGTTATGGTGCACCCAAGAGGATTCGAACCTCTGACCGCTCGGTTCGTAGCCGAGTACTCTATCCAGCTGAGCTATGGGTGCATAATCTGATGGCGGTGAGAGAGGGATTCGAACCCTCGATGCAGCTTTTGACCGCATACTCCCTTAGCAGGGGAGCGCCTTCAGCCTCTCGGCCATCTCACCATTTTTCAGACCACACAACAATGAATTTCGTTTCCGTCATGTCGTCGTTGTGTGGCGCACATATTACTTTCCCCCACTGAGAAGTCAAACAATTTCTCCCAACTTTTTCATATCTCACGATCGTTTGCACAATTAGCGCGCACTCTGTTGGTTTTCACAACGATACGTCTGTTTTACCGACAGCATTTTGTCACCATACCTGATCAGTAGCGTGGCTGTATCACCGGATTATTTCAGGTGAAAAATGCACGGAAACAAATAAAGTGACAGAAAGACGGGTGATTTATGCAGGAAAAATAAATAAGAACGGGGATAATGACGTCATATTCGGATGACAATTAACGCAAAAAGAGAAGAAGGCGCCCGCCATCGTAACGAGCGCACCTCACAACTTAGTAGTTATTATTATTATTTGGTTGGGATTTTTCAGCCTGGATCCGTTGGTAAATTTCTTCACGGTGAACAGAAACTTCTTTGGGGGCGTTGACACCAATTCGTACCTGGTTACCTTTAACACCCAGTACAGTCACTGTTACCTCATCGCCTATCATGAGTGTTTCACCAACTCGACGAGTCAGAATAAGCATTCTTTGCTCCTTGAAATTTTAAAAGAGTCGGGCCACTGAGTTCGCCCGCCATTATCCATCCAACACCGTGAAAGCGTATATACCCTTATTCATTCAAACTGCTGGTTCGGTGGCTACGCTCAGCCCGGCCTTGTCACATAGTTTATCTATGCTCACCGCCCGGCTTCTCCTGCCGCTTGCCTGCCCCCTGAATGACGTTGGGTATAGCAATGATTATTTGTAAACTATATGTAGTTTTATATACATTGCAATATTTAGTGTAGTTAAAAATTGCGACCTAATGTTAGTGATACAAAGACCCTATCACCAATACCAGGAGCACCCCGAAGTGTGCTCCTGCTCATACTTATTCAGATTACAGCTGTGATTCCACCCACTCTGCAACACCTGCCATCGCAGCAGGTAAAGCAGCAGTATCAGTACCACCGGCCTGAGCCATATCCGGACGACCGCCCCCTTTACCGCCGATTTTCTCAGCAATAAAGGCAACCAGGTCGCCGGCTTTTACTTTGCCGGTCAGGTCTTTTGTGACACCTGCAATCAGGCTAACTTTATCATCACTGATAGTTGAAAGCACAATTATTCCGGAACTTAATTGATTTTTCAGATCATCAACCATCGTCCGTAGCATCTTAGGTTCAGTATCAGCCAGTTGTTTCACCAGGAGCTTAACGCCCTTAACTGAAACCGCTTCTTTGGTCATAGATGAGCTGTCCCGGGCCACCTGCTGTTCTTTGAGTTGCTGTAACTCTTTTTCCAGTAAACGGATTTTATCCAGTGCGGCTTTCACTTTCTCACCAACACCTGCTTCGTCACTTTTCACCAGTTGTGCTACACAGGATAAGGCATCTGACTGATTATACACCGTTTCCAGCGCACCCGTACCAGTGACCGCTTCAATCCGGCGGATACCGGCAGCGGTCGCAGATTCACTGATGATACGGAACAGGCCTATATCGCCTGTGCGGGTGGCATGTGTACCACCACACAATTCAGTTGAGAAGTCGCCCATACTCAGTACACGGACGCGCTCGTCGTATTTCTCACCAAAGAGTGCCATTGCACCTTTTGATTTCGCGTCTTCCAGATCCATCAGCTCAGTTGTGACCGGCTCATTTTTACGGATCTCTGCATTCACCAGATCTTCAACCTGACGGATTTGTGCCGGCGTCATTGCTTCAAAGTGAGAGAAGTCAAAACGCAGGTATTTATCATTAACCAGCGAGCCTTTCTGAGACACATGCTCACCCAGAACCTGACGCAGTGCAGCATGCATCAGGTGCGTTGCTGAGTGATTCAGGCGGATAGCATTACGGCGCTCTTCATCAATCTTAGCGGTAATCTTATGATTTACCGTTAATTTCCCGTACGCAACGCGACCCAGGTGACCAATTGCCTGGCCATATTTCTGCGTGTCCAGCACAGTGAATTGTGCATCATTGTTAGTCAGCACACCGGTATCGCCCACCTGACCACCGGATTCGGCATAAAACGCCGTTTTATCCAGAATAACCAGGCCTTCATCACCGGCATTGAGTTCAGTTACCGG
The DNA here is from genome assembly GCF_965118875.1 of Morganella psychrotolerans. GTDB lineage: Bacteria > Pseudomonadota > Gammaproteobacteria > Enterobacterales > Enterobacteriaceae > Morganella > Morganella psychrotolerans_C. The sequence goes on along the minus strand of NZ_CBCPJD010000003.1, from coordinate 2,212 downwards.
ATGACCTTCTTTGTACAGTGCAACAATGGTTGCCGCCTGTTCGTTGTGGTCATATCCGGAGAAATCACTGCGCTTATCCACTTTGATCAGACTGTTATAGTCTGCACCAAATCCGCTGTTTTCACGGGCACGGCGGCGCTGTTCTTCCATCGCTGTTTCAAATGCAGCTTCATCTACTTTCAGATTACGCTCACGGCAGACGTCCGCGGTTAAATCCAGCGGGAAGCCGTAGGTATCATAAAGGCGGAAAGCAGCTTCACCACTCAGGGTATCGCCTTTCAGAGAGGCTAATTCATCATCCAGTAACTGAAGGCCACGCTCCAGGGTGCGGGCAAACTGCTCTTCTTCTGATTTCAGGACTTTTTCGACAGTTACGCGCTGACGGGTGAGTTCTTCACCGGCGGTTCCCATCACATTAATCAGTGAGCCGACCAATTTGTAGAAGAACGTATCGTTCGCACCGATCATGTATCCGTGTCGGACAGCACGACGGATGATACGGCGTAATACATAACCGCGCCCTTCATTCGACGGGATAACACCATCACAAATCAGGAATGCACAGGAGCGGATGTGGTCAGCAATCACACGTAATGATTTACTTGTCAGATCCGCAGCCCCGGTGACTTTTGCCACATCAGCAATCAGAGCACGGAATAAATCGATGTCATAGTTAGAGTTAACGTGCTGAAGTACAGCAGTGATACGCTCCAAACCCATACCGGTATCAACAGACGGTTTCGGCAGAGGCTCTAATGTACCGTCAGACTGGCGGTTGAACTGCATGAAGACGATATTCCAGATCTCAATATAGCGGTCACCGTCTTCTTCCGGTGATCCCGGAGGTCCGCCCCAGATGTGGTCGCCATGATCAAAGAAAATTTCAGTACACGGACCACAAGGTCCGGTATCACCCATCTGCCAGAAGTTATCTGATGCATATTCAGCACCTTTATTATCGCCGATACGGATGATACGTTCTGCCGGTACGCCTATCTCTTTATTCCAGATTTCGTATGCTTCATCGTCTGTCGCATAAATGGTAACCCACAGTTTTTCTTTCGGCAGGTTAAACCATTCTTTGCCGGTCAGCAGTTCCCATGCGTAATTAATAGCATCGTGCTTGAAGTAATCACCGAAGCTGAAGTTACCCAGCATCTCAAAAAAGGTATGGTGACGTGCAGTGTAGCCGACGTTTTCGAGGTCGTTGTGTTTTCCGCCTGCACGAACACAGCGCTGTGCTGTTGTTGCGCGGCTGTACGGACGTTTGTCCAGACCCAGGAAAACATCTTTAAATTGGTTCATCCCTGCGTTAGTAAAAAGCAGCGTCGGATCGTTATTCGGTACCAGGGAGCTGCTCTGGACAATCTGATGTCCTTTTGTATGAAAAAAATCGAGAAACGCCTGACGGATCTCAGCGGTGCTTTTGCTCATATTTATCCCGAAATCAAGCTGAAATAATAAGATTCATGAACTGCGAAACAGACTGTAAAGCCGCTCCGGTTCAACCTGCGGATCAATCAAGGCGGGGAGAAATTTAACGTTTTCCCTTGGACATTAAATCCCAGATAAATCCATTCACTGACCCCATTGTAAAGCGAATAAACTTTTTCTGAAAGTCTGTTCGATCAAACACAATTTATTCGGCCGGGGAAGGGGTTTTAGTCAGAAAGAGGCGTATGACTGAAGATAAAAATAAAGCCACACCCCTTGAGGGCGTGGCTTTATTTACAACGACATGATTTTATTAAAATAAATGTATGGCACGTATTATTTTATTAATCAAACTTCTTCGTTATTTGCATCTTCAGTTTCAGTTTCTTCACTAAAACTTTGTGTCACTGAACTTAATTCACCGGCATGATTTAGTAGCAAATCACGTAACTTTTTATCCAGTTCCTCAGCCATTGCAAGGTGTTCTTTCAGGTAAATAGTTGCATTAGCTTTACCCTGACCAATTTTTTCACCGTTGTAGCTGTACCAGGCACCCGCCTTTTCAACCAGTTTATGTTTTACGCCAAGGTCAATCAGTTCACCCATGGTGTTGATCCCTTCGCCATACATAATCTGGAATTCAGCCTGCTTAAACGGTGCTGCAATTTTGTTTTTTACCACTTTAACGCGGGTTTCGCTGCCGACAACTTCATCACCATTTTTGACCGCACCGATACGGCGGATATCCAAACGGACAGATGCGTAGAACTTCAGTGCA
>NZ_CBCPJD010000002.1:0-393248 GCF_965118875.1 Morganella psychrotolerans | reverse complement strand
AATCACCAATCTCGCCTTCAATTTCAGCTTTTGGTGTCAGTGCGGCAACGGAGTCAACAATAATGACATCAACGGCGCCTGAGCGGGTTAATGCATCACAGATCTCCAGTGCCTGTTCGCCGGTATCCGGCTGGGAACAGAGCAGATTATCAATATCCACGCCCAGTTTTTTCGCGTAGACCGGGTCCAGTGCGTGCTCAGCATCAATAAAGGCACAAATACGGCCCTGGCGCTGTGCAGCAGCAATAACCTGTAATGTCAGTGTGGTTTTACCGGAAGATTCAGGCCCGTAGATTTCAACAATACGCCCCAGCGGTAAGCCACCCGCCCCCAGTGCGACATCAAGTGCCAGAGAACCGGTTGAGATGGTTTCAACATCCATTGAGCGGTCTTCGCCCAGACGCATAATGGAACCTTTACCAAATTGCTTCTCGATTTGACCTAAGGCTGCTGCCAGTGCTTTTTGTTTGTTTTCATCAATAGCCATGTAAACTCCCGTCTCAACCCTGAGACACTGCCCCGGGTTATTAAAATGGTTTGAACGTAATCTGTTGAAACTGATTATACTGTATAGTCATACAGTATCAAGCGATTTTTTTACCAGAATGGCGATTAATCCGTCCAGGCTTTTCAGCACCGCCTGACAGCGCACCGCATTGCGATCACCCTGAAAACAGTACTGACGAGCCGCTGTTTTCAGTTCACCGTTTTCACACCACGCCCAGCCGAACCACACCGTGCCGACCGGTTTATCCACGCTGCCGCCGTCAGGACCGGCAATGCCACTGACGGAAACCGCAAGATCCGCGTCTGCTGTTTTCAGTGCGCCGGCCGCCATCTCACACACCACAGCCTCACTGACTGCTCCGTAAATATCCAGTGTCTGTTCCGACACACCAATCATCGTGTGTTTGGCATCATTACTGTAAGTCACGAATCCCCGCTGAAAATACGCAGAGCTGCCTGCGATATCCGTAATGACCTTGGCTATCCAGCCGCCGGTGCAGGACTCCGCCGTGGTGACACTCAACCCGGCATCAGACAGGTGTTTTCCCAGTTCCGTGCTGCGCTGCGCAAGTATCTGTTCGTCATTCATCAGTCGCTCCCGTTATGAGATCTGTTTTTTACGCCGGATATCCCAGAGCCATAATCCGCCGATAGCCAGTGCAAACAAGCTGCCGAATGTGGCACCAATCACCACAACAGATACCCCTGCTTTTACCGCCAGCGAATAGAGCCCCAGCATAATCAGCATTGCACCGTTTTCACCCAGGTTTTGTACCGCGATGGCATTCCCCGCGCCAACCGTTTCTTTGCCGCGTTTTTGCAATAATGCATTAAGCGGCACCACAAACAGCCCGCCGAAAACACCGAGCAGAATAAGCGTAATATTTGTCGGCACGAGCGATGTCTGAAAAGTAAAGACAATGACCATTACGCCGATCAATATCCCTGCAGGCATACAGCGGCGTACTGTTTCCAGCGTGATAAACCGTGCTGCCAGCCCCGCACCCGCCACAATTCCGACTGCCACCATCGCATTAAGTACGGTCGGCATGGTTTGTCCTGTGATCCCGAGTGCTGACGGTACCCACAAAACCAGCATCAGGCGCAGTGTCACACCCGCTCCCCAGAATAAACTGGTGCCGGTCAGAGAAAAGCGGCTCTCCTGATTCTGCCACAGCGAAATGACAGCACGGATAAATGTGCTCATCATAATGCGCAAATTCCAGCTCTGTGCCATTCTTGCCGGCGGAAGTCGCGGAATATAAAGGTTCGTAACCGCAGCCAGTGCATACATAACCGTACACAGGATAAGCGCCATGCTGATGTGATAATCGGAAAGAAATCCGCCGGTGACCGATCCCAGCAAAATAGCCACAATAGTTGATGCTTCAATCAGTCCGTTCGCCTTAACCAGCTGTTCGCCGGTTGTCAGCTCGCCGAGTATCCCGTATTTAGCCGGTGAATAGGCCGCCGCACCAATCCCGACCATCGCATAGCCCAGGAACGGATCTGACCCGAGGCAGATAACAATTGCACCGATAAGCTTACAGCCGTTAGACATCAGCATTACCCGCCCTTTCGGGAAGCAGTCCGCTATCTGCCCGACAAACGGTGCAAGCACAATAAAGGTCAGCACAAAGACCATTTGCAGCATCGGCTGGCTCCACTCCGGGTAGTTCCGGGCGCTGAGCTGTGCGAGGATCGCAAATAAGATGGCGTTATCGGCAAATGCAGAAATAAACTGTGAGGCTAAAACGGCTTTCATACCTTTATTCAGTAACGGGGCTGATGCTGTCATAGTTCCGGCTCCTGTAATGCCTGCTGTTTGAGCGTCACAAAATCTGGTTTTCCGCTGCCGAGCACCGGCAGTTGCCCGATATAACGGATATCCCTCGGAACCGCCAGTTCAGGTAATCCTTTGGCTTTCGCCTGCGCCAACAGCTGTGTGCGATCCAACCCGCTGTCAGTGGTGAACATTACCAGCGCTTCACCGCGTTTTATATCAGGCCGGGTGACAACCGCGTGCAATTTCCCGGGTGAGACACTCAGTGCCAGTTGCTCAACACTTTCCAGTGAGATCATTTCCCCTGCCAGTTTGGCAAAGCGTTTTACACGGCCACGGATAGTAATAAACCCGTCGGCATCAATACTGACAATATCACCGGTATCATACCAACCTGTCTGTATCTCACCCTGCGCATTTTCAGCCACAGGTGGTTCAATTCGCCCGGGCGCTTCCACCCGCAGATAGCCTTTCATCACGTTCAGCCCGCGGACCTGCAACAATCCGCCGAGCTCAATACCGGCAACCGGCAGCAGGCGGGACTCCATCCCCGGAACCAGACGTCCGACTGTACCGGGGCGGGCTGCCATCGGCGTATTAATAGACACAACAGGCGCACATTCAGTTACCCCGTACCCTTCAAGAATGCGCACGCCGAATTTTTCCTGCCAGACCTGTTTTGTGGCTTCTGCTAATTTTTCAGCCCCGGCTATGACATAACGGACACGGGTAAAATCATAAGGATGAGCAAAGCGGGCGTAATTTGTCAGAAACGTGGATGTGCCGAAAAGAACAGTACAATTCTGATCATAAATCAATTCCGGCACCATCCGGTAATGCAGCGGGCTGGGATAAAGAAAAATCCGGCAGCCGCACAATAACGGCGTAAACAGCCCGGCGGTCAGACCAAAGGCATGGAACAGCGGCAGTGCGGACATAAAACGATCTTTCGGGGTAAAGTCAGCAACCGTCTTAATCTGCTCCACATTGGTCAGCAGAGAATCATGGCTGTGCACCACCCCTTTCGGCGTTCCTTCTGAGCCGGAGGTAAAGAGGATCAATGCATCATCTTCCGGTTTCTGCGGCAGTAATGCAGATTTTGGTATCACCAGCGATTTCATTACCCACAATTTGTCTTTCAGGGTAACCGTCAATTTTGCCTCTTCCAGGTAGATCCAGTTTGCCTCTGTCAGTTGTTCCGGCAGATGCATTAACTTGCCTTTCTCCAGAAACTGGCGGGATGTTATAATCGTTTTTACCCCCGCCGCTTTCATAGCATTACGCAGCCCGGAAACACCGGCGGTATAATTTAATAATGCAGGCACCCGGCGGCGCATAGATGCCCCGAGAATAGCTGCCGCCATGACAGTCGCGTTCGGTAACAGAAAGCCGGTCCGCTCCCCTTCGGTTGTACAGTGGCTGATAATGCAGCTCAGCCCGAGCGATTTTTTTAATAATCCCTGATAACTGTCTTCACTGAAATTGATATCATCAATACAACGCTGAAAACGCCCGTAGCGATTGACCGCACCCAGAAATGCCTGCGGCAGTGTCTGTGAAGGACGGCACGCCATACGTGCCTCCATCATAATATCCCGCAGACGCTCGCCCGCCAGACGGCGGCGTTCAGCGGCGCGCGGGGCAACCGGCATCGGGATTTCCGTTGCCGGCAGAATATGAATGGTAATTTTAGGGAAAAGATGGGTTTTGATGACCTTGCGCATCCGGCTTAAATAAGTCAGTTCCGCGCCATCTATCCGCACCGGAATTATTTTTGCGCCGGTTTTGGCAGCAACAAACGCCGCGCCATCATAGATTTTCATCAGGGAATCCGTGATAGTCACCCGGCCCTCCGGGAAAATGACAATCTGACGACCTTTTTCTATTTCACGGATCAAATGCCGCAATGCTAACGGGTTGCGCGGATCAACCGGCACAATGTCAGCAATGGGTTTTAAACAGCGGATTAAAAGGGGCGTGGCGTAATTGGTGTACATCGCGAACACCGGACGTGTGGGTAAAAAAAGCCCCAGCAGAACACCATCAATAAAAGAAGCATGATTCGGAGTGATAACACTTCGTGGTTGATTAAGATTACTCAGGTCACCGGTGACACGAATGCGGAATAATCCACGAAGCAACGCACGCAATACATTCATCAACATACTGAATTCCCTGTGTATTTATTGTTCCGCTAATGATTCAGGCGGCAGATTTCACAATAATACCACACCGGATTGATTAACCGGCTGACAGAACTAAGTAAAATATCAATTATTCGGAAATTATCACTTAACACTTATCTCTCTGCCGGTAAGCATTATACCGCGGTATGAATACGGCTGCAGATGTGTCCGATAAGCTCAGGGATGGGGCGGGTGGCGTCAACAACAATATCAGCACATTCCAGGTAAAGCGGTTCGCGTTTTTGCAGAACTTCCGCCATTTCCCCGACAATGCATTTACCTGTCAGACTCGGGCGCTGATGTGCCTGTGGTGTGTGTGACAAACGTTCAGCCAGGACTTCAGCTGTCGCGCGCAGATACACAACCCAGCCGGTTGATTGCATAAACGCCCGGTTTTCCGGTGCCATCACAATACCGCCGCCGGTAGAAACAAGGTGCTGCGGCTGGCTGACCTGTCGCAGTACATCGCTTTCCAGCTCACGAAAACAATCCCAGCCGGAGCGCTCAACCAGTTCAGCGATAGACATCCGGCACAGCTGCGTCACGCGCGCATCGGTGTCAATAAAATCGTACAGTAATGCGTGTGACAATGGTTTGCCCAGCGTCGTTTTACCTGCTCCGCGGGCACCGATAAGATAAATAATTGGTTTTTTATCCTGATGATTCATAAGTATCCGATTTACCCCGCCAGGTGTTCATAATATTTTACATAAGTGTAAATTACAATGACCTATCATAGCGTACTCAGACAAAAAGCAAAAGCAGCATCCGCTCACCCACGGATGCCGTTGATACATTCACCTGTGTCATTGACCATACCAATACCACCCCGCCGTATTAAGAACCGGTATCATGAACGGGTGCTATTAACGGGCGTTATGAACGAATAGTATGATCGCCGGTGCCAATCCATTTGTACGTCGTCAGTGCCGTCAGTCCCATAGGCCCGCGGGCATGCAGTTTCTGGGTACTGACTGCAACCTCTGCGCCCAGACCAAACTGACCGCCATCGGTGAAGCGCGTACTGGCATTCACATAGACAGCAGATGAATCAATGCCTGCCACAAAATAATCCGCCTGTGACATCGATTGTGTCAGGATCGATTCTGAATGCTGTGTACCGTAATGACGGATATGGTCAATCGCACTGTCAATATCCGCAACCACCACCACATTCAGATCCAGTGACAGCCACTCATCCGATAACTGTGCATCTGTCACAACAATCACTTGCGCCGCGCCGTCCTTCAGCAGCGGCAGAGATAGCGGACAGGCATGCAGTGTGACGGCGTTCGCGGCCATTTTTTCACTCAAAAGCGGTAAAAATTCAGCAGCAATTTTTTCATGTACCAGTAATGTTTCCACTGCATTACAGACACCCGGACGCTGCACTTTGGCATTTTCGATGACCGGCAGTGCTTTGTGTAAATCCGCACTCTCATCCACAAAAATATGGCACACGCCAATCCCGCCGGTGATAACCGGAATGGTTGATTGTTCGCGGCACAGGCGGTGCAATCCGGCACCTCCGCGCGGGATCAGAATATCCACGTAGCGATCCATCTTCAGTAATTCAGTGACCAGTGCGCGATCAGGATCGTCAATCGCCTGAATTGCCGCAGCCGGCAGCCCGCATTCACTGAGTGCCTGCTGAATAACACGGACTGTCGCCACATTGGTGTTATGCGTTTCTTTGCCGCCGCGCAAAATAACGGCATTGCCGGTTTTCAGGCATAAAGAGGCGACATCGACGGTGACATTCGGGCGGGCTTCATAAATTACCGCCACCACGCCGAGTGGTGTACGGCGACGCTCAAGACGCAGCCCGCTGTCAAGCACACCGCCGTCGATAACTTCACCAACCGGATCTGCCAGCAGGCAAACTTTGCGCACGTCAGCCGCAATACTTTCCAGACGCACCTGTGTCAGCAGCAGCCTGTCCAGCATTGCGGCTGACGTGCCCTGTTCACGCGCGTTGGCAATATCAATCTTATTGGCAGCAAGGATAGGCGCACTGTTCTGCTCCAGAAGATCAGCAATGCGGGTCAGCGCCTGATTTTTTTGTTTTCCTGACAGCTGAGCCAGCACCCGGGACGCAGCCTGCGCCGCTTTTCCTGTTTGTTCTAACATACGGTTATATCCTTAACTGACAATCATATCGTCGCGATGAACAGCCACTGCGCCGTATTCATAGCCTAAAATAGTATTTATTTCCTGTGAATGACGTCCGGCGATCAGGCGCAGTGCATCACTGTTATAACGGCTGACGCCGTGAGCAAGATCCCGCCCGCTTAATGTGCGGATACGGACAACCTCACCCCGGGAGAAATTCCCGTTTACGGTTTTAATGCCTTTTGGTAACAGCGAGCTGCCGTTATCTTTCAGTGCCGTTTCCGCACCGTCATCCACAATAATTTCCCCGGCCGGTGGTGCGCCGAAGATCCATTGTTTGCGGGCTTCCATCGGCGCTTTTTTACCGAAGAAACGGGTGCCGACAGGAACATCATCAATGACATCACAAATCACACCGGCGCGATCGCCTGCCGCAATAATGACATCAATGCCTGCACGACCTGCGACAGTCGCCGCCTGAAGTTTGGTTGCCATGCCGCCGGTGCCCAGACCGGTGACGCTGTCGCCTGCCACGCCGCGTAATTCATCACTGATTTCATGGACTTCAGAAATCAGGGTAGCATCAGGGTTACTGCGCGGATCGGCGGTATACAGCCCTTCAATGTCGGTCAGCAGAAGGAGCTTATCCGCTCCGCCTAAAATCGCTGCCAGTGCAGAGAGATTGTCATTATCACCGACTTTGATTTCAGCCGTTGCCACCGCATCGTTTTCATTGATAACCGGCACAATACCGTTATCAAGCAGCGCGGTCAGTGTATCGCGGGCATTAAGAAAACGCTCGCGATCTTCCATATCAGCCCGGGTCAGAAGCATCTGCCCGATGTTTATCCCGTAAATAGAGAAAAGCCGCTCCCATAACTGGATAAGGCGGCTCTGCCCGACCGCCGCAAGCAACTGTTTGGACGCAATAGTGGCGGGGAGTTCGGGGTAACCAAGGTGTTCACGACCCGCGGCAATTGCCCCGGAGGTCACAATAATAATACGGTGCCCTTTTTCATATTGCTGAGCGCACTGGCGGACTAATTCAACAATCCGTGCCTGATTTAAATGTCGTGATCCACCGGTCAGCACACTCGTGCCCAGTTTTACAACCAGCGTTTGGCTGCTATTCATTGCGTTCTACCATTATTTAGCGGGATAAAAAAAGATGATCTGTTTTAACAGGTGGCGCGCGCTATGCCAACAGGCATAACGCAGATCCGGAAATTATTCCGGTAATTTAACGGGGGGAGGCGTTTCCGGTGACGGAGTGAGAGTCAGACCCAGCTCACAGAGAGCTGCATTCAGACGGGGATGAAAAGTCGTCAGTGTTTTACAGACCGTATCATGCGTCTCTTTACGGGACAGTTTATTTTCCTGCCAGTGACCGGCTTTATCAAATATCCCGAGGCGGTATTCAGAGACAAAGCCCTGTTCCTGCGGGGTGAGCATAAGCCACCAGCCATAAAACTCCCGCTTTTCCGGAGTGGCATCTGCGTTGACACACACTGCCAGACAGTCAAAAAAGTAGTGTCCGTCCTGACACTGTGGTTCACGGATGTACGGACCCAAAGCGGTAAAACACCGCAGCAATTTACCGCGCGTATAATCTGAAACCAGTGCCGACATCATTAAGCCTCCTTTCAGTGGAGGCTTATTTGTAGCAAACAGACAGGAATTATCAATGGCTTTATGCTGTTCAGCTCAAAATTTTGGTCAGCCAGCGCGTAGTTTCATCTAATGATTGATGGAATGTATCGAAAACCGGCGTGCTGCCAAGCTCCAGTAATTTTCCGTCTGACGATGAACGGACGATAAGCTCTGATTCACTTTTCGGGCTGAATACATCATCCTTCCAGCACACGCTCATCATCGGCAGTGTGCAGCGGCGACCAAGAAGCCCCTGATTTTTCAGCGATAAACAACTCAGGCGGCTGCGGATAGTATCGAGTTCAACACAGCGCTCCGCCGCACGGCTTGCCAGCACATCCATATACATGCGCGGTACCATTTCCTGGCGCTCCGGATTAACAAACAGATCATGCACAACCGGTCCGAGCAGTGCCGCACCTCTGAGCTGATGCGCGGACAGATACGCCAGCCGCACCGCCACATTTGCACCGAAACGCAGACCCACAACCGCAACACGGGTGTGATCAATCCACGGCACATTGCGCAGTTGCTCCAACACCTGCTGATGCATCAGGCTGCTTTCCTGGCTTAATGATTGTTTTGATGAATAGCCGACCGACGGCATATCCAGCGTGAGCAATGCAATTCCCTGCGGCGCCAGATAGTCACGGAAATAACGGCAGTAATCACTTTGCAGATTGTCCAGACTGCCACACAGCATAACGGTCGGAAATGCACCGGTATCAGATTGGGGAAGATGCAGGAAGGCGCTGATATTACCGCCGCTTTCCATTTTGAATTCGATTTTTTTCAGTTCATAACCGGCAAACCGGGCGGAATTTTCATACGCCTGATTTGCCAGAACAGTTGCCTGCTCAGCCAGCTCATCCCCTTTTAAATGAGGATATCCCGCAATACTGTAAAGATTTGCGGCACACAGCCAGGCATCACAGGCTTTTTCACCGGACTCAAATTCCAGCGCTTTGCGCTGCCATAACATGGCCTGCTGAGACCATTCATAAGCCCAGTTTCCCCGGCGGTAGCCAATCACCGTATCCAGCAGTAAATCATCACTGCGGGGTGCGTCAGATGCGGCAATCCGGCTCAGAACTTCTTCTGTTTCCAGCGGCGGAACGCCCCGCCAGATCCACATTAAGCGATTAATCATGCGATACCAGCCCGGATGGGTGCATCCGCTCAGCACGCTGCCTTTTACCGTCCGGACACCGGCATCTTTAAAAGTAACCAGTGTGGAGGTTTCGCTGTGTTTAATTTTAGGCTTAAAAAGTTTCTCTGACAGGTTCTGTTGTGTCATGGCATTCGCTTACTGATCGCAGATTGGTTTAACAAAGCTGACGGTCATATCCCAGGGCTGCTCAATCCAGGTATCCTGAGGGATATCCACCACGTAATCATCAACCAGCGGCTGACCGGCTGGTTTCGCGAAAATCGTGACAAAATGCGCTTTCGGATACATATCGCGGATCACCTGAGCGGTACCGCCGGTATCCACGAGGTCATCAATGATGATAAATCCTTCGCCGTCACCGTCTGCTTTTTTCATGACTTTCATTTCGCGCTGATGATCGTGATCATAGCTTGAAATGCAGACAGTATCCACATGGCGGATACCCAGTTCACGGGCGAGTAACGCCCCCGGTACCAGTCCACCACGGCTGACGGCAATAATGCCTTTCCATTGTTCGACAGGCATTAAACGTTGTGCCAGCTTACGGGCATGCATTTGCAACATATCCCACGTTACGACGTATTTTTCGCTCATATCAATTTGATCCCGGCATGATGATTTACAGAAAAGAGTCTTTTTTTGCGGAAAAAAGGTTGCGCAGAATTATAGTGATTTGAGTCGCTAAAGACCAGCGTAACCGACGAATTGATGATAATTCGCTGAGCAAGACACGCACTTCCTGAAAGAATTTGCTATTCTCAGGCATCGGATATTTGCGACCGCTCAATTTAAACAGCGTAACCGGCCGCCTTCAGGTATCCTCATCCTAATAATGAAAAATGCAGTAACAGGAGATCGAACGTGTCTGAACTATCACAATTATTTCCGCAACCGCTGTGGGATATTTTTGCCAAAATCTGTTCTATACCACATCCGTCACACCATGAAGAGCAACTTGCTGCACATATTATTGAGTGGGCAAAAGAAAAAGAATTTCATGTGGAGCGTGACAGCGTCGGCAATATTCTGATCCGCAAACCCGCCACAAAAGGACTGGAAAACCGGAAAGCCGTTGTATTGCAGGCTCACCTGGATATGGTTCCGCAAAAAAATAATGATACTGATCACGATTTCGAAAAAGATCCGATTCAGCCTTATATTGACGGCGACTGGGTTACCGCGAAAGGCACCACATTAGGCGCAGATAACGGTGTGGGCATGGCTTCCGCGCTGGCGGTTCTGGCTGATGATTCAGTCAAACACGGCCCGCTGGAAGTCCTGCTGACCATGACAGAAGAAACCGGAATGGATGGCGCATTCGGTCTTCAGCCGGGCTGGTTACAGGCGGACATTCTGATTAACACCGACTCCGAAGAAGAAGGTGAAATCTATATGGGTTGTGCGGGCGGTATTGATGTTACCACCACGATGGCGCTGACCCGGGAAGCAGTTCCTGCCGGTTACAAAACCTTTACCCTGACACTCAAAGGGCTGAAAGGCGGGCATTCAGGCGGAGATGTACATCTCGGTCTGGGCAATGCCAACAAATTACTGGCCCGTTTCTTCGCCGGTCACGGTACAGAACTTCAGGCACGTCTCATTGATTTTCAGGGCGGAACACTGCGCAATGCTATCCCGCGCGAAGGCTATATCACGCTGGCAATTCCTGCAGATAACAGTGCAAAACTGGAAACGCTGAGAGCTGATTTTGAAAACCTGCTCAAAGATGAGCTTGCACAGAAAGAGAAAAATCTTCAGGTCACACTGACTGCGGCAGAGACAACACAGGGCGCACTGACAGCTGATGTACAGCGTCGTCTTATCAATATGCTGAATGTTATGCCGAACGGTGTTATCCGCATGAGTGATGTGGTGCAGGGTGTTGTTGAGACCTCACTGAACGTCGGCGTGATCAATATGAACAATGATCGTGCGCAGATCATCTGTCTGGTTCGTTCTCTGATCGAATCCGGTAAATCCAATGTGGTCAGCATGCTGACATCACTGGCAGACCTCAGCGGGGCGCAGATTGTTGCTGAAGGCGGCTATCCGGGCTGGCAGCCGGATGCAAACTCTCCGGTGATGCATCTGGTCAGCGAAACATATCAGCAACTGTTTGATAAAACACCGAATGTCATGGTTATCCATGCCGGCCTTGAGTGCGGTTTATTCAAAAAACCGTATCCGGATATGGACATGGTTTCTATCGGGCCGACCATTACCGGCGCTCACTCACCGGATGAGCAGGTACACATTAAGAGTGTCGGACAGTACTGGCAATTACTGACCGCTATCTTAAAAGCGATCCCTGAAAAAGCGTAATTACGTTATTCAGTTAACCGGCGGTGATGCAAATCCCGCCGGTTTTTTATTGCGCTCAGAATCCCAGTACCAGCTGGCGCTCAACCTGTGGATCGCGCAGTGCCACATGCAGCCCCACCAGACGGACGCCGCGCCCTTCCCGGCGGCCTCCCCATGCGAGCTCTGCTGTTTTCAGTAAATCCTGTTTATCCAATACCTGATAAACATGTTCCTGCGTCGTTTGCTGAAAATCAGAAAACTTGAGTTTGACGCCCTGACGGGCAATAAGCAGATCGGGTGAAACCTTGATTAAACGCCGTTCCAGCTCAGGAAACAGCTCATCAACAATAGCCCGGCACTCATCCCACGATGCAATATCCTGCGCCAGCGTCCGCTCCACACCAACAGATTTTCGCTCCCGGTCCGGGCAGACAGGTCGCTCATCGATGCCGTGGCAGCGCTGCCAGAGGATCTGCCCGAATTTACCAAACTGCTTAATCAGGCTTATCTGATCATAACGCTGAACATCCCGGCAGGTCTCCAGACCCAGATCAGCAAGGCGTTTCGCCGTCACCTTCCCCACTCCGGGAATTTTACGCAGCGGCAATGACAATACAAAACCGGCGACCTGCTCCGGGGGAATAATATACTGCCCGTCCGGTTTATTCAGATCAGACGCGATTTTCGCCAGAAATTTCATGGGTGCCACACCCGCAGATGCGGTCAGACCCAGCTCACTGAAAATCGTCCGGCGGATATCTTCAGCCATACGTGTTGCCGAGCCGCAATGCAGCGGGCTGTCAGAGACATCAAGATAGGCTTCATCGAGTGAGAGGGGTTCGATCAGAGGAGTATAGCGGGAAAAAATATCGTGCAGCTGCCCCGATGTCGTTTTATACAAAGACATACGCCCCGGGATCACCTTCAGTTGCGGACATAACATCAGTGCTTTCGCCGTTGACATAGCACTGTGTACCCCGAAACGCCGTGCCGGATAATTGGCGGTTGCAATCACGCCGCGCCGGTCAGAGCTGCCACCGATAGCCAGCGGGACGTCACGCAGCGCGGGATTATCGCGCATTTCAATTGCCGCATAAAAGCAATCCATATCAATATGAATGATTTTACGCACCGGCTCTCTCCTGAATAATAACAACACTGTTTAAATATACAGTAATATTATTTTAATTCAAACTATACTCTTATTCATATATACCCAACGTCATTCAAGATGTAGGCAGGCGGCAAAGGAAGATAGCCGGGGAGCATAGATAAACTATGTGACCTGGCGAGCGTAGCGCAGCCAACGAACCTGCGGTTTGAATGAATAAGGGTATAGTCAATAGCAGGGTTTAAATCTGAAAGTTTAGCCGTTTTTTTTGTGATTACATCCGGTTGTCATGTTGCCCTGATAAAACAACAACGTGACACATAAACAGGCCTACTTCTTCTGACGGATGGATTATGAAAAAACTATTTTCTGCTCTTTTTCTGAGTTGCATCACCATGACAACCTTTGCCGCACCACAAATTATTGCTCACCGCGGAGCGACAGCTGACGCACCTGAAAATACCCTGTATGCCATTGATAAAGCGCTGAATAACCATGCAGATGCTATCTGGGTAACCCTTCAGTTATCAAAAGACAACCAGGTTGTGTTATACCGCCCGTCAGATCTGACAACACTGACAGATAAAGCGGGTCCGGTTTCCCGCTATACTGCGGCAGAACTGGCCGGAGCTGATGCCGCCCGTGATTATAATCAAAAAAATAATACAAAAATTAATGCAACTATCCCTACGCTGGATACCGTACTCAGCCGCTATCCGGATACCCTCTTTTATCTGGATATTAAATCCCCTGATGCAGCACCCGCCATTTTTGCCCGCCAACTGGATGACGTACTGACGCGTCATCAGGCAAAACAACGGATCCGTGTCTATTCCACCAATCCGGACTATCTTACCGCCCTTCCTGATTCCGTTCCTGTATTTGAAAGCCGGGATACCACGCGGAATGCACTCGCCGGCAGCCTGATAACACACACTTGTGATATCGGCGCACAAGCACAACCACGCTGGTATGGATTTGAATTACATCGCAAAATTGAAGTCGTTGAGACCTTTACCCTTGGTGAGGCGCGTTCACCAGCGATACTTACCTGGGATAAAACAGCAGCGGATTGCTTCAGAAAGAATGGCAAAAACAGTATTATTTTATTCGGTATTAAAACACCGGCAGATTTAACATTAGCAACCGAATTAGGTGCAGATGCCGTGATGGTCGACTCACTGCTCAACCTGAAACAGAAATAATTCTTTATCGTAATACCATTCAGTTAATTAAATAATTTTAATAAATAAGGATGGGATGTTATAAATAACTAATTCCATTCTTATTTATTATCCTCTATCCCGATCATATATTTATTCATTTACATTTATATCCTTATTCATTCAAGCTATAGATTAGTCAGCGAAACTCAGCCAGGCTGCATCCTGAATGACGCCGGGCATATACTCACTTTATTTTCATAATTAAAAATCGTTAATTATATTAATTTATTTATCCGGAAACTTTTGTTATAACTATAAGAAACATCCGGGGGATAGTATGGTGATGAAATATAAATTAGGTCTGTCAATTCCACCAAAAATTACCCTTACTTTTTACATGGGATTAATGCTCTCTTTATTAAGCAATTACGCTTATGCTGATTGTGCTGTTTATCCGGCTGAAGCCAGACGCAGTAATTTAATTATTCTGGGTGCCGGAATAATTAACGGGCCGGTAAAATCCATCACTACAACGACCAACTCACCCGATAAAAAAAATAATATTATTATCCGTGGTCAGTATGATCTGAGCCCCTGTGGCGATCTTGATTATTTTTTATTTGAAATAACAGAAGGCTATGCCGGGTTACAGAACAGGATGCGTTCTGAAGGACATCATAATGACTGGGGGTATCAGTTATTATTTACCTCTGAGCTTATTAAGCCCGGAGATAAAAACGTCACACTCGTCAATGCAAACAGCCGTCTTTTATATAATCAGCAAAAACAGATAACACAGGCAACAGCCCAAAATGACAATGGTGGAAACACACCGGTATCACAACAGAGTACCGAATTTTTTTACGAAAACGGACTGGTAACACGAGCAGTGACACAAAGTAGTACACCGGATGAAAAAGGCGAAATTCTGTATGACTGGAACGACGATCACCAGATAAATGCCATCATCTCTCAGACCGACGGGTTACCTCAACTCAATTATGAGTTTACGTATAATGACAACAGACAGGTTATCAGACAGACCCAGACACAACACTCACCACTGGGTCTGGTGAAATCAATCTATCTCTGTCAGCAACTTGATGCATACGGAAACTGTGAAAAAGCACTCTGGCAGAGCGTCTCGGAAGGCAACAAAGCGAATAATCTGATCGTTATTAATACGGCAATAGTGACATCTGTCTACACCTACTACTGATAAGGATACTCTGACCCCGCCAATCCGCAAACGACCTGTCTGCGGATAACCTGTCAACTTATGACCTGTGAACTGATGATCCTGTAAACTAATGTCACTGTAAACTAATTCTCGGATAAACTAATTCCCGGATAAACTAATAGCAAAAAAGCGCCGGAGCGCCTTTTTGTACTGACATAATATGATACCCCGGCAGTCACACAATCCGGTTTTTATTCAGTTTTTCTTCACGGGTAGCCTCACGCGCCATCCGTTTTTTACGGGCATCACAGGGTTCGGGACAATCACAGACTTTCTCGACACCAATGTTACTCAACCCGCCGCAACTGCCCTGAATACTTTTACGTTTAATGATATAGCCAAGAGACATACCCAAAAACGCAAGCAGGAACAGAATAAAGGTTGCGACAAAGACTTTGATCATATCTGCCCCTCCTCTTAATTTTTTCTGAGATACGGCTTAAATGTTTCGCTGTAGCGCTCTTCAAAACCGTTTTCCGTTTTAACAATCATAAAAACAGGAATATGTTGTTCATTTGCCACCGCCAGACCACGCTCCGGTCCCAGAACATTCAATCCGGTAGAAAAACCGTCTGCACTCATGCAGTTATCAGCAATAACTGTAATCGATACCAGATTATGATTAATCGGTCGTGCTGTTTTCGGATCGATAGTATGAGAATAGCGGATATTATTTTCTTCAAAATAATTCCGGTAATCACCCGATGTTGCTACAGAAGCATTACCCGGCTCAATAATTTCCTGTGCGGACTGGCTCAGCCCCTGTGCAGAAGGTTTCTCAATCGCAATACGCCATGGTTTGTCTTTGCCGTTAATACCCTGTGTCCGGACTTCTCCGCCCACATCCACCATATAATTGCGAATATTCTGTGATTCCAGGTACTCCGCTACCGCATCCACACCATACCCTTTTGCAATGGATGAAAGATCCACATACAGCTCAGGCACAGTTTTAACCAGGTTATTGCCCTCAACCCGTAATTTATCAATACCTGTCCACTGACGGCGGGTTTCAATATCCTCATCAGACGGTACATGTGTCAGGCGTCCTTCCGGACCAAATCCCCACAAATTGACCAGCGGTCCGACAGTGACATCCAAAGCGCCATCCGTCAGCTTATTGATACGGATTGCTTCACTGACAACTTTTGCCGTCGCGGCGGATACAGGGAACGGGGTATTAATCTCACGGCTCAGATTAAAACGACTGAGTTCAGAGTCAGGCCGGTAAGTGGACATCTGGTCATTCACTTCTTCCAGCACCACATCTATCCCTTTTTGCAGTGATTCAGCCACCGCGCTATCCGGCTCCGCCACATATTTTATCGCGTAATAAGTTCCCATCGTTTTGCCGTTCAGGGTAACTTGCTTTGTCTGCTCTTTTTCATCGCCACAGGCACTCAGAAATAATACTGCGAGTATTACTGCTGACAAGGAAGCCCATTTAATATTTACCATATACAATCCAGTCTGATTTCAGATCATATGCGCCCACATGGGTGGGCGCAGTCTATTACTGACATGGCGGAGATCAGCCGCCGAAGTCATCCAGCATGATGTTTGCGTCTTCCACACCAAGATCTTTCAGCATCTTGATGACGGCCGCATTCATCATTGGCGGTCCGCACATGTAAAACTCACAATCTTCCGGGGCCGGATGGTTTTTCAGGTAATGCTCATACAGAACATTATGAATAAACCCGGTGTATCCATCCCAGTTATCTTCCGGCAGCGCATCAGACAACGCAACATTCCAGGTGAAGTTTTCATTCTCAGCCTGAAGCTGGTCAAAATCCTCTTCATAGAACATTTCACGTTTCGACCGCGCACCATACCAGAACGAAATTTTACGTTTGGAGTGCAGACGTTTAAGCTGATCAAAGATATGAGAACGCATTGGTGCCATACCCGCACCGCCGCCGATAAAGATCATTTCCGCATCGGTTTCTTTTGCAAAAAACTCCCCGAATGGCCCGGAAATAGTTACTTTGTCACCCGCTTTCAACGACCAGATGTAAGAAGACATAATGCCCGGAGGCGCATCCGGCATACGCGGAGGTGGTGTCGCAATACGCACGTTCAGCAGAATGATACCGTGCTCTTCCGGATAGTTTGCCATCGAATAAGCACGGACAGTCTGCTCTTTCACATCAGACACATAGCGGAATAAATTGAACTGATCCCAGTCCCCGCGGTATTCATCCGGCACATCAAATTCATCATAACGAACCACATGCGGCGGGCATTCAATCTGAATAAAGCCCCCGGCGCGGAACGGAACAATTTCACCATCAGGAATTTTCAGCTTCAGCTCTTTAATGAAAGTCGCTTTGTTATCATTGGAGATAACCTCGCACTCCCATTTTTTCACCCCGAAAATTTCTTCCGGCAGTTCGATTTTCAGATCCTGTTTCACATTGACCTGGCACGCCAGGCGGCAGCCTTCACGGGCTTCACGTTTATTAATGTGAGACATTTCGGTCGGCAGAATATCACCACCGCCCTCTTTGATCGTAACGCGGCACTGACCACATGTACCGCCGCCACCACAGGCCGATGACACAAAAATGCCCTGATTCGACAGCATATTCAGTAATTTATCACCGGCAGGTGCTTCAAAGCTTTTTTCTGCATCACCGTTGATTTCAACTTTAATGTCCCCTGTGTTCACCAGCTTTGACTTTGCGAACAAAATCAACGCTGTCAGCGCCAGAACAATCAGGGTAAACATTGCTACGCCTAAAATAATGATATCCATAACTGCGTTTCACCCTTATAACTGTACGCCGGAGAAGGACATAAAGCCCAGAGCCATCAGACCGGTGGTCACAAATGTGATCCCCAGCCCTTTCAGACCGCCCGGCACATCGGAGTACTTCATCTTCTCGCGGATGGCCGCCATCAGCACAATCGCCAGCAACCAGCCGATACCGGAACCAAAGCCGTAAACAATAGATTCCGTGAAATTGTAATCGCGCTGTGCCATAAAGGAGACACCACCGAAAATGGCACAGTTCACTGTGATAAGCGGCAGGAAGATCCCCAGCGCGTTATACAGCGACGGGAAGTAGCGATCTAAAATCATCTCCAGAATTTGTACCAGTGCGGCAATCACCCCGATAAAGGTGATGAAATTCAGAAAGCTTAAATCCACACCATCCATCAGTGCGCCGTCACGTAACAACAGGTTGTACACCAGGTTATTTGCCGGAACGGAGATCCCGAGAACGACGGTAACTGCAACGCCCAGACCAAATGCTGTTTTTACATTTTTGGACACCGCAAGAAAGGTACACATCCCGAGAAAGAAGGCCAGCGCCATATTTTCAATGAACACGGCTTTCACAAAGAGACTGATATAATGTTCCATATCTTAATCCTCCTCGATTTGTGATGGTTTCAGTGTACGTAATCCCCAGATCAGTATACCGATAATGAAAAATGCACTCGGTGCCAGCAGGAATAATCCGTTAGGCTGATACCAGCCGCCGTTCTGAATTGTTTCCAGTACCGTCACGCCAAAGAGTTTACCGGACCCTACCAGCTCACGGACAAAGCCTACCATCAGCAGGATCACTCCGTAGCCCAGGCCGTTACCGATACCATCCATAAAACTTTCAATCGGCGGTGCTTTCATTGCGTACGCTTCCGCACGCCCCATCACAATACAGTTTGTGATGATCAGACCGACGAATACGGAGAGCTGTTTGGAGATCCCGTAAGCGTAGGCCCGCAGGATTTGGTCAACAAGAATAACCAGCGAGGCAATAATCGCCATCTGCACAATTATCCGCACACTGCCCGGAATAAAGTTACGGATCATAGAGATAAACATGCTGGAAAACGCAGTCACCAGCGTCACTGCAATGGTCATTACCAGTGCCGTTTCCAGTTTTGTGGTTACCGCCAGCGCCGAACAAACCCCCAGAATCTGTAAGGCTATCGGGTTATTATCAAATAACGGTCCGAGAAGAACGCGCTTAATTTCTTTACTGTCAGCCATGATTTAACGCTCCTTCGCGTACTGTTTTCAGGAACGGGCCAAAACCGTTATCACCCAGCCAGAAATCAAACATGTGCTGGATACCGTTTGAGGTCAGTGTCGCGCCGGATAAGCCATCAATCCCGTACGGGCTGTCAGTGGAGCCGCTGCGGATAATTTTAATCGCCGGTAAACCTTTCTCATTAAACAGTTTTTTACCAACCCACTGTTTACGCCACTGCGGATTATCCACCTCACCACCCAGCCCCGGGGTTTCACCGTGCTGATAGTAAGAGATCCCCTCAGAGGTAATCCCATCCACGTCAATCGCGATAAAGGCATACATCACAGACCACAGACCGGAACCATATACCGGCAGAACAATTTTACTGGTTTCGCCTTTGTCGTTCTGCACCAGATAAATCTCCGCGCTGATCGCACGGCGGCGGATTTTTGCCAAATCCTCTTCCGGTGATAATGCGATACTGGTTTCGTCGCTGCGCAACTCGTCATTAAGATCGTATTTACCACGGCTGTCAGTCATCTGACCGGTTTTTAAATCTACCAATTTAACTTTGATAAATTTTTTGTAGACAGTATCAATCTCATCTGCCGGCATTGACGGCGTAAGTAACCCGGCGACATCCAGGATATTGCGCTGTTTATCCAGCATAATTTGTGCCTGCTGCGTGGATTTCAGACCCACGGCAGAACCCGCCACGATGACTGAACACACAAGGCAAAGGACGAAGACAACGATAAACGTTCTTGCGACACTGTCCTTGTTTTTCGTTTTTTCATTAGCCACGCGCTTTTCTCCGCTTAATATTTGCCTGAACAACCAGATAATCAAATAACGGCGCGAATAAGTTAGCGAACAAAATTGCCAACATCATACCTTCCGGATAGGCCGGATTTGCCACCCTGATCAGGACACACATCACCCCGATAAGTATCCCGTAAGCCCATTTGCCTTTATCAGTAAATGAAGCCGATACCGGGTCCGTTGCCATAAAGATCATCCCGAACGCAAAGCCCCCCAGCACCAGATGCCAGTACCACGGCATCGCAAACAGCGGGTTGGTGTCCGATCCAATCAGGTTGAATATCAGCGACATCACAATCATCCCGGCCATTACACCCGCCACAATACGCAGCGAGGCAATACGGGCAAACAGAATGACGGCACCGCCGATAAGGATCATCAGCGTTGACACTTCACCAATCGAGCCGGGAATGTTACCGATGAAAGCATCCATCCACGAAATAGGTTGATTGGTCAGCGTATTAACCAGATGTGTATTACCACCGACCGCCCACTGTGACAGTGGGGTTGCACCTGAGAAACCATCCGCCGCTGTCCAGACGGTATCGCCGGAAATTTGCGCCGGATAAGCGAAGAAAAGAAAAGCACGTCCGGCAAGTGCCGGGTTCAGGAAATTGCGTCCGGTTCCCCCGAAAATTTCTTTCGCGACCACCACACCAAATGAAACCGCCAGTGCTGCCTGCCATAACGGCAGAGTCGGTGGCACAATTAATGCCAGCAGAATGGAGGTAATAAAGAAGCCTTCATTGATTTCATGGCCACGGATCAGGGCAAACAGAACCTCCCAGAAACCACCCACCGCAAAAATCACTGCATAAACCGGCAGGAAATAGACAGCACCGAACAGCATTTTGCTGCCCCAGCCCGCATCAGACGTAAAGGAGACGCCGACAAGCTCCGCCAGGCGATAATGCCAGTCTCCCGCGATCACCTGCTGAAGTTCCGCACCGCTGTACATATCCAGCAGCACCGGAATAGCCTGATTACCTACGTTGTACATTCCCCAGAACATGGCCGGGAAAACGGAGAGCCAGACCAGAATCATCAGGCGTTTAAGGTCAATGGTGTCGCGTACGTGTGAACGTCCGCGGGTCACTGTTCCCGGTGTATAGAAGATGGTCGCGGCAGCTTCATAAAGCACGTACCATCTCTGTAATTTGCCGCCCGGTTCAAAATGCGGCTCAATTTTCTCTAAAAAATTTTTCAGACCCATAATTACCCTTCCTGCTCGATCCTGGTCAGTACGTCACGCAGCACCGGGCCGTACTCATATTTACTCTGGCAGACGTAAGTACACAGCCCCAGATCTTCCTCATCCAGCTCCAGCGCACCCAGTGCCTGCGAGCTGTCAGTATCTCCCGCCAGCAGATCACGCAGGAAATGCGTCGCCATAATGTCGAGCGGCATCACACGTTCATAGCTGCCGATTGGCACCATGGAACGCTCACCGCCATGCATTGCTGTGGTGAATGAAAACAATTTCTTCTTAAAGAAATGTCCCAGGGTGGTGCGGGTAACAGTATATTTATCCGCACCCGGCATAATCCAGCCAAACAGCTCTTTTTCCCGGCCTTCCGCCAGAACAGATACCTGATTAACAAAACGACCCAGATAATGATGAGCATCATCACTGGCAACACCCCACAGGACTGAGCCTGAAATAATCCGGTTTTCACCGGCTTTCAGCTGACCATCAGTCAGTTCATTCAGGTCAGCACCGAGACGAGTTCTCAGCAGACGCGGATTTTCCACCTGCGGACCACCGAGTGCCACAATGCGATCGGTATATAAAAGCCCGGTCGTAAAAAGTTTCCCGATAGCGATAACATCCTGATAATTGAGCGACCAGACGATTTTCTTTGCACTGACCGGTTCCAGGAAATGGATATGTGTACCGGCAAGTCCCGCCGGATGCGGGCCGGTAAACTGTGTGTAACTCAGTTGGTTGTTATCCGTAACCTTGCTGAAATCAGCCCCGGCGTGACAGATATGAACTTTGCCTTCCGTCAGACGGCTGAGAACCTGTAGCCCGTCATCAAACGCGGCGTGTTCCTCACGGATAATCACCAGCGGATCAGCCGCCAGCGGGTTGGTATCCATTGCGGTTACAAAAATAGCCGCCGGAACCGAGCCAATAGCCGGACTGCGGCTGAACGGGCGGGTCCGCAGTGCCGTCCATAACCCGGAGGACACTAAATTTTTCTCTGCCTGTTCGCGGGTCAGCGCAGACAGATCACGGCGATCGTAGCGGTCAAACGTGATTTGTTCATCTCCCTGCACCTCAATGACAACAGATTGCAGTACACGACGCTCACCACGGTTAACAGCTTTTACGTATCCGCTGGCCGGGCTGGTAAAAATGACGCCGGGGTTCTTTTTGTCTTCAAAAAGTGCCTGTCCTTTTTTTACCTGCCCGCCTTCCTGAACCAGCATAGACGGACGCATCCCTACATATTCCTCACCCAGCAGTGCTACGTGGCGGATCAAAGGGCCATCTTCTATGACTTGGGCAGGTGAACCTGCTATCGGCAGGTCGAGTCCTTTTTTAATTTTAATCATAAATTTTGCACAAGTTTTCTGTTAAACCCACATCAAAGCTGCCGGAGCAGACTATGATAACTCAACAATAAAAACAGCTTGGGCCGCACTCGTCACCCCAAGTTATTTTCTCCGATAATTGTCACAATTTTGCTTAAACCAGATCCCGTTTATTTTACCACTTCACAACACCTCTGTCTGATGAAACGAGTGACCTGGCTCAAGCAAATAAGATTAATGTCGTAAATAAAACCCATGAACTCGAAAAAACCGAGGCATTTAGTCATCTTTAACGATTGATGGTTGTTTTTTAATCATCGCTTTTTTGATAACAAATGATTTTATTCCGGGAAGAACCATTCACAAATTACCGACATCATGGCAATCTATTGCTACTTTTTTCACCAACCTATCCATATCCTGAATGCAGACAATAAGACGTATCATTTTCATAATGTCCGGCCTTCTGTTTTTCGTTGGTCTGTCATCAGTAACCCGGGCTGAAACCCCGTCATTATGGCTCACACCTCAGATAAGTGATGTCCGTAATAACCCCGTATTTATACAGATATTCAAAGAAGAAAAAGAGCTGGAATTGTATCACCGCGAAAGTAACGGACGTTTCAGATTGGTCAAACGTTATCCTGTTTGTCAGTTTTCCGGTGGTCTGGGTCCGAAACAGTTAACCGGTGATTTAAAAAGTCCGGAGGGGTTTTATCGTGTAACGCCGGCACAATTAAACCCGAACAGTCGGTTTTATCGAGCTATCAACCTTGGTTTTCCCAATGAATTTGACCAGGCACATGGCTATACCGGTGATTATCTGATGATCCACGGAGATTGCAAATCGGTAGGTTGCTACGCGATGACGGATGCTTATATGGGGGAGATTTACCGCTACGTGGAGAATGCATTGCAGGGCGGTCAGACAGACCTGAATATTGCAATTTATCCGTTCCGGATGAATCAGGAGAATATGAACCGCCACCGGAATTCATCGCACATGGCATTCTGGCAGCAATTACAGCCAGCGTATCAATACTTTACCGATAACCGGGTCCCTGCGATTGTCTCTGTGATAAACGGACGCTATGTTGTGAATGCTCACCCCGCAGCACCAGCCTCAGTCACAGAGACATTACTGACCCGCAGCTCAGAGTAAGGAATCAATCCGCTCGCCGTAATGAAAAAGAACAGCTTCACCCCCGTTAATTTTCTGCCATTGTTCGTTACCGGTCAGCGGCTGTGTTGCAATAACCGACACAACATCACCCGGGTGCGTGTGCTGTGAAAAATCAATCTCCACATCACTGTCTGTCAGCCGGGCTTTTCCAAATGGCGCCCGGCGGGTGATCCAGTGCAGATTAGTCGAACAATATGCCAGAACATAGCGTCCGTCAGACAACAGCATATTAAAGACACCAAACTGACGCAGTTCATCGGCCAGTAACATAATGTCGCTAAATACCCCGCGCCAATCCTGCGGTGGCTGCGGATACTTTGCCTGCAACCTGTTGAGCAACCAGCAAAAAGCATGCTCACTATCCGTCTGCCCCACAGGGCTGTAAAACCCGGTCGGCAGATGCTCATAACCTGTTAATTGTCCGTTATGGGCATAAGTCCAGTTTCGTCCCCATAATTCGCGGGTAAACGGATGTGTGTTTTCCAGTGATACAACGCCCCGGTTTGCCTGGCGGATATGGGCAATCACCGCTTCTGATTTTATCGGATATTCCTGGACAAAGCGGGCAACGGGAGACTCGCAGCAGGCTTGCGGGTCTTTAAACGTGCGGCATCCCATTCCTTCATAGAAGGTTATTCCCCACCCGTCTTTATGAGGTCCCGTCTGACCACCGCGCGGAATAAGGCCGCTGAGGCTGAAATAGATATCCGTCGGTACATTCGCGCTCATGCCCAGTAATTCGCACATAACACCCTCCGCCCTGCATTCACTGTATATACCCTTATTTATTCAAACTGCTGGTTCGTTGGGTATAATGGCATTTTTATCATCCATCCACGAACCTATTTTTACCCGTTATCCGATAGATTAACAATCACATAAACCTCATTTGTTCAGATGATTTGGTTATATATAAATAATTTTGCGCAGCTATATTTATTTATCCCGAAACAGGGAAACTACCGGCTAAAAATAAATATATAATTTTCATTATTAAAATTTCATAACAACATTAATATCATTCCCGATAATTATTAATTTTAATAATACATTGCATTAAACATCGGGAGTTAATAATTAATTTATTTTTAAACGAATTAATTTCCGGTTATTAATATGGATATTTAATACAATCATTTAAAATAACAAGGAAATAACATGAAAGAATTAGCAAGTAATGAAATGAATGCAGTCTCCGGTGGTTGCTGTGGTTTAATTGCTGTCGGTACTGTTGCAGCCGTAGTTCTGGGTGCGCGTGTTATCAAACCTGCGCTTGAGTACGGCTCCCCGGGCGATGCTCCCGGTTCTGTTGCCGGTAAAATCACCGGTATCTTTAATGTTATCAGTGGAAAAACCACCGCATAATTGAGATTATTTATACTATATCCGGTTTTATTGTTTTAATTTAAAATCATTTCTTACAGAGATAATAAATAACTCACCCAGGAAAGATCTGAATATATTTATATACCCCGGATCTTTCCTGATTAATTACTGTCCCTTTCTTACTTAACCATCTCTTTTTCAATCAGCATAATCAGGATATGGATCACTTTAATATGGATCTCCTGAATACGATCAGCGTAACCAAAATGGGGAACGCGGATTTCAATATCTGCACTACCAGCCATCTTTCCGCCATCTTTACCGGTCAGTGTAATCACTTTCATTCCTTTGGCTCGCGCGGCATCAATCGCTCTGATGATATTGCCGGAATTGCCTGAAGTGGAAATACCGAGTAATACATCGCCTTCACGACCAACTGATTCAACAAACCGGGAAAAAACATATTCATAGCCGAAATCATTACTGACACATGATAAGTGACTAACGTCAGAAATCGCAATTGCCGGATATCCCGGGCGGTTTTCACGGTAACGCCCGGTCAGCTCTTCAGCAAAGTGCATCGCATCACAGTGTGAACCGCCATTACCACATGACATCACTTTGCCACCGGCTTTGAATGAGTCAGCCAACATGACCGCCGCCTGCTGGATAACCTCAATATTCTTCTCATCTTTCAAAAAGTTATCAAGAGTTGCAGCGGCTTCGGTCAGTTCACCGCGGATAAGTTCCTGGTACATAGAGATAGGCTCCTGAAAATTAATCGGATTTGTCTTCTTTAAGTGTAACGGATCTCCCGCGGTGAAAAAAGATGCAATCTGTGGCATCTGAGAACAACACGCATTTTGTCATTTTATTTTTGTGAGCTGAGTTGTAAATAAAATGTGAAATCATTGAAGTTTTTTCTTCATTGCGCTAAATCTGAACAGAACAGGTCAGACCTCTGATGTCGCATTGTACTGACACGGATATTCAATTACGGAGGTTAATAATGATACTACTCAGCATTATTCTATTTATCGCTGTTACCGGACTGCTCTCATTTCATCGTGTTGGTTTGATGTACAGCGCACTGACACTGACGCTGTTCAGTATCATCATGAATGTATCCGGGTTATGGCCGTTTCCTGTCACACTACTTTTGCTGCTGATCATGCTGCCGTTCGTCGTAACGACTTTCCGGCGGGCGCTGTTCAGCAGCCGGCTGATGCTATTGTTCAAAAAAGTTATGCCTGCGATGTCACAGACAGAAAAAGAAGCTATCGATGCGGGAACAACCTGGTGGGAAGGTGATCTGTTTCAGGGACAGCCGGACTGGCAGAAACTGCACAATTACCCGAAACCACAACTGACACAGGAAGAGCAGGCATTTCTGGACGGACCGGTTGAGGAAGCCTGTCGCATGGCAAATGACTTCGATATTACTCATGAGCTGGCTGATCTCCCGCCTGAGCTGTGGCAATTCCTGCGCGAACATAAATTCTTCGCCATGATTATCCGCAAAGAATACGGCGGGCTTGCCTTTTCTGCTTATGCCCAGGCAAGAGTGCTGCAAAAACTGGCAGGGGTTTCCGGTATTCTGGCTATTACTGTCGGTGTGCCTAACTCTCTCGGTCCCGGTGAATTACTTCAGCACTACGGCACTGACGAGCAGAAAAAACGCTGGCTGCCGGGTCTCGCTTCCGGTGAAGAAATCCCCTGTTTTGCACTAACCAGCCCTGAAGCCGGATCGGATGCAGGCGCTATCCCGGACAGCGGTATTGTCTGTATGGGCGAGTGGCTGGGAGACCAGGTACCGGGCATCCGTCTGAACTGGAACAAACGCTATATCACACTCGCACCTGTCGCCACTGTGCTGGGTCTCGCCTTTAAATTGTATGACCCTGATAAACTTCTCGGGGATAAAACCTCACTCGGGATCACCTGTGCACTGATCCCGGTGAATACCCCGGGAGTGGAAACCGGCACCCGGCATTTTCCGCTTAATATTCCGTTCCAGAACGGACCGACACGCGGTAAAGATGTGTTTGTCCCGCTCGATTATATTATCGGCGGACCGGCAATGGCAGGTCAGGGCTGGCGGATGCTGGTTGAGTGTCTGTCTGTCGGACGCGGTATCACCCTGCCGTCCAATGCCACCGGCGGATTAAAAAGTGCGGCAATAGCGATTGGTGCATACGCCCGTATCCGCCGTCAGTTCCGGATACCGATTGGTAAAATGGAGGGGATTGAAGAGCCTCTGGCACGCATTGCCGGTAATGCCTATCTGATGGATGCCGCCGCAACACTTATCACCACCGGCATTATGCTGGGTGAAAAACCCGCCGTACTTTCTGCTATTGTGAAGTATCACTGTACCCACAGAGGGCAGCGCGCCATTATTGACGCAATGGATATTGCCGGCGGGAAAGGTATCTGTCTCGGCCCCTCTAATTTTCTTGCCCGGTTTTACCAGGGCGCACCAATTGCTATTACTGTTGAAGGTGCCAATATTCTGACCCGCAGTATGATTATTTTTGGTCAGGGCGCTATCCGCTGCCACCCGTATGTTCTGGCAGAAATGGATGCCGCTGATAATAATCAGCTGAATAAATTCGACTGCGCCCTTTTTGCCCATATTGGTCATGTTCTGACAGCGGCAACCCGCAGCTTCTGGCTGGGACTGTCCCGGGGGCGTTTCAGTGCCTCGCCGTTTCGTGATGAAACCCGCCGCTATTATCAGCATCTTAACCGCCTCAGTGCTAACCTGGCACTGCTGTCCGATACCGCGATGGCGACACTCGGCGGCAGCCTGAAACGGCGTGAACGCATTTCGGCGCGGCTTGGCGATATCCTCAGTCAGCTTTATCTCGCCTCTGCCACCTTGAAACGCTTTGATGAAGACGGACGTCCGCAGGCCGACCTTCCGCTGGTTCACTGGGCGGTACAGGATTGCCTTTATGAAGGTGAAAAAGCGATGGATGATTTACTGGCAAATTTCCCTGACAGAAACGTCGCTGCACTGCTGCGCCTGACTGTCTTTCCGACCGGTCGCCATCACCGCGCGCCCTCCGATAAACTGGACAGTAAACTCGCCCGCCTGTTACAGGAGCCTTCCGACACACGTGACAGAATTGGTCGCGGACAATACCTGGCACCAGTAAAAAATAATCCGCACGGGCTGCTCAATGAGGCACTCAGCGATATTATTGCCGCTGAGCCGCTGGTTGGTCGTCTGAGCCGTCTGGCAGAAAAATATATTGATTTTACCCAGCTGGATAAGCTGGCTGAAAGTGCACTGGCAGAAGGGAAAGTCACTCCTGAAGAAGCGGAGATTCTGTGTAAAGCCGAAGCCAGTCGTTTACGCTCAATCAATGTCGATGAATTTGCCCCTGAGATGATTGGTTTAAAATCCCATGCAAATTCTCATCGTTACCGGAAAGGTGAAAAATCTGAAGTGTAAGTAACAGGGTCGACAATGCCGGAGCCGCCAATACGTCTCCGGCATATCAACTTTAATATTAAAACGTTATGTGGCTATTTCTTCGCATTCCTGCCAGTGGTATTCACATCAAGACTGAGAATATCGCGCATCTGTGCATCGGTCAGATTCACATCAAAAAACTGCCGGAAAAACTGACGGATCTCATCCTGAACACCGGCGTCATCCACCGGTTTACCGTCAATTCTGTCCTCTATCCATTTAATCATCAGCGGAGTTTCAATTCCCGGCGCATCCCAGCGGTAAATACCCATCGGAGCCTTATAAACCCGCTTATTTTTTACCGCAGAGAGAGAACCCGCCCCCTGCCAGCCCACGGTATTACGGTAAATATCTTCCGGAACGATGGAGTCAAACTGGCTCAGAATAATAATTTCCGGGTCCCAGTTAATCAGTTGCTCCATAGAAACAGTTGTCCAGTTAGGTTTCACCGCCAAATCGTGTGTAATATTGACGCCGCCCGCACGACTAATCATCAGGTCATTCACTGACGTTCCGCTGGCGACAACTAAATGTCGGTCCCTGACATATAACACACCGGGAATACCATTTTTCATTTCACGGGCAGTTACCGGACTGTTATTTTCAGCCTGTCGATGAACGACGTTATTTTGCTTATCAAAAAAACGGATTAATTCGGCCGCGCGTTGTTCTTTATCCAGAATTTGTCCCAGCAGCAAAATACCATTTCTGACATCATTCAGGTCGCCATATTTAATGGCAACAGCCGGAATACCGAGTTTATCCAGTTTATCTTTTTCTTCTTTCTGGTAATCCCAGATAATAACCAAATCCGGTTTTAAATTAACCAGCACTTCGCCGTTAATTGTAAAATCTTTATTCACAAAACTGCTGTTAATCTGTTCAATTCCGGGTGCCAGTGTTTTTAATATACTATTGTGATATGCCTCTTTCGCTGACGGGTGCATACCGATAATTTTGTTATCTGAACCATCTACGGTATACACCATCGACATCCACGGAATAGGCACAACGGCTATCCGCTGTATATCATCCGGAATAACAACATTATTACCGGCAAGATCAGTAATCTCTCTTGCTCCGGCTGTACCGAAAACCAGTGATAAAATAAATACGATAATACTATTTTTTATTACTGCTGCTTTCATCATCCCTTAATCCCCCTTCATCATTTTTATTCTTTATGTCAGCGAAACGCGCGGATATAAGGACGCGGGATCAGTTTTCGATCATACTTAAACAGATACTCAAGGAACCAGTTAGGGTTACGTAACAACCCGCGACCTACCGCAATTAAATCAGCATACTGATGTTCCAGTATTTCATCGGCTAATTGATGGTCATGAATACCACCAACAACAATAACCGGTTTTTTACACTGTTTTTTTATTTCCCGGGCATCATCCAGCTGATAAGCAATTCCTTTATTCGTTCCGTGCATACGGTTTCCACCGTTTGAAATATGTACAATATCGATAAGGTGATTAATATTATTTAAAATATTTTGAGTAAATAAAATACTGCTATCTTCACAATAACGCGTCCCGATCCGGATAATAATTGCTTTATCCTCCGGCCATACCGTTCTGATTGCAGTCAGTAACTCTGTCAGAAAAATTACCGGTTCTGCATATATATCTGTCCGCTGATTTGTCCGTCTGTCGATAAACTGCGAAATCAAAAATTCATGGGAAGCCATGATTTCAAGAGCATCAAACCCCGCTGTCACCGCCCGCTCCGCAGCTTGGGTGTAGCAGGAAAATAACTCAATGATATCAGCCTGTGTTAATGCGTTAATATCCTGAATAATACCGTCAGATTCCAGGCGGGATTTATTTCCTGCGTGGTTAAGCTGAATGGCGACCTTGCTGCCTTCATTTTGCAACATACTCACAATCTGCCTGAGCATAATGGCATGATCATCTTTATATAATCCCAACGCCCCGCTTCCCAGGCGCGCATCAGCGGCTACCGCGCACTCCTCCATTATAATCAGTCCTACCTGGCCTACCGCAAAAGACATATAATGTGCCAGATGAAAATAATTAGCGTAGCCGTCAGTTGCCCGTTTTATTCTGATCGGTGGATAAACCAGTTTATTTTTAAGTATTAATTTTTCTGATACAAATGGCTGCATTAAATTCATAATAAGTCCGCTTCCCGGCTCACCTATACAGCAATAAAATGATAATAATTTGTATTTTATTTATTGTACCGGCGCTGAAAATAAAAAATAAAGATAGCGGTGATAATAGAGGGAACGGAGAAATGACTCTATCTTTCTGTGTTTGTTTTACAGTGCCCGTCACACTCTGTACGGAGATATAAACCGGACGCACACTTTTAGTTAACAGCTATGATTTTATTGTTATTTTTATGTAATCCACAGGGTCTTTTTTATTATTTACGCTCTGTCAGAAATAGCCACTTATAATTATAGATAAGAATAAACTCCCCCGGAGTATATTTAAATAAAAAAATACCCGGTTAATTTACACGGGTATTTCAGAATTATATTTATAATACCTATAATTATTCGGTTAGTTCCAGCGCCATCAACTCGTCAATCGTCTGGCGGCGACGGATCAGTACCGGTTTCCCGTCAGTAAACAAAACTTCCGGTAATAACGGACGGCTGTTGTAATTTGACGACATAGAGGCGCCGTAAGCTCCCGTATCATGGAATACCAGAAAATCATCCACCTGCGCCGGTGGTAGTGCTCTGGGAACCACCATCCCGCCCTCAAGCTGAGTAAATACATCACCTGATTCACACAGCGGACCGGCAACAATGGTTTCTGTCAGTGGCTGCGTCCGTAATTCACCTTCCGCAGGCAGTACAGAAATATGATGATAACTGCCGTACATCGCAGGACGCATCAGGTCATTAAACCCGCTGTCCACCAGCACATAGTGGCGGCTTCCCATCCCTTTAACCGCCCGCACCTGTGCAAGCAAAATGCCGGATTCTGCCACCAGATAGCGCCCGGGTTCAATTTCCAGCGTAATATCCCGGCCAAGATGGCGGGCAATGCGCGAGCGGGCAGCATCCCATAATGAGAAATAATTATTGATATCAATCACTTCATCCCCATCGCGATAAGGTGTTGATAACCCTCCGCCCGCAGAAATCGCCCGGATATCCAGGTTATGAGTGATAACTAATTCAGCCATCGCATCACACACGGTTGCCAGGTGTTCATAATCCACCCCGGAGCCGATATGCATGTGAATACCCACCAGCGTCAGCTGATAACGGCTGATTTCTGCCAGCGCTTCCCCAAGATCTGCAAACCAGATCCCGTGCTTGCTGTTTTCCCCGCCTGTATTGGTTTTCTGACTGTGTCCATGACCAAAACCCGGATTGATGCGTAACCAGACCGGATGCCCGGGACTGCGTGCACCAATCTGGCGCAGCATATCCACCGAGCCGGTATTCACAGCAATTCCCAGCGCCAGCACGCGTTCAAGCGTTTCTGCTGTAATCATATCGGCGGTGAATACAATTTCATCCGGCGTGTACCCGGCCTTCAGGGCGCGTTCTATTTCCCCGGCAGAGACTGAGTCCACTTTTACACCCTGTTCACGCATCAGACGCAGGATATGAATATTTGAATTTGCTTTCTGCGCAAACCGGATGACATCAAAGCGGGTCAGCCGCGCAATGCGGTTAATAATCACCTCACTGTCATAAAGCCACAGCGGTGTGCCGTACTGTTGAGCGAGGCTGCGCAGCGTATCCGGGGTAAAAGGTGCCTGTAGTGATTTGGTTACGATTGTCATGGTGTTGTGCTCTTTGATCAGGATCTCATTTTTTTCCATCGTGACAAAAAAATTGCGGGATTTAAAATATCTGATTTGCTAAGGTCTATTCATCTCTGATATACATTTGGTGAATAATGGAACAATACTCCTGGCGTCATATCGATATTTTTCACGCAGTCATGACGACAAAAAGCCTGACGGATGCCGCGCAATTACTGCATACCTCGCAGCCTACCGTCAGCCGTGAGCTTGCCCGTTTTGAGCAAATTCTGGGATTTTGTGTTTTTGACCGGATCAAAGGACGCCTACACCCGACAGAGCAGGGTCTGCGGCTGTTTGAAGAGGTGGAGCGCTCCTATTACGGACTGGAGCGCATCAGCCGCGCCGCCGAAAGCATCCGCCAGTTTCAGCATGCTCAGCTGACAATCACTTGCCTGCCTGCTTTTGCTCAGTCTCTTTTGCCAAAAGTCTGCCGCACATTTCACGGGCAGTATCCGGATGTCAATTTTGAAGTCGCTCCACAGGAGTCTCCGTTGCTGGAAGAGTGGCTGTCAGCACAGCGCTATGATTTGGGAATAACCGAACACACACGGACACCACCGGGCACCTTACAGGAAACATTACTGACACTCAGTGAAGTGTGTGTGTTACCGGAATCTCACCCGCTGTGTGACAAAACTGTGCTGACCCCGGCTGATTTTGCACATCAGAATTTTATCAGCCTGTCTGTGACGGACAGCTACCGCCAGATAATTGACGCCCTGTTTAATGAGCACCAGATTGCGCGGCGGATGATTATGGAAACACACAGCGCCGCATCTGTTTGCGCAATGGTTAAAGAAGGGATTGGTATATCCATTGTCAATCCGCTGACAGCCATGGATTGTGAGGGAATTTGTATCCGCCCGTTCAGCAGGCGCATTCCGTTCACCGTCAGCCTGATCCGCCCGCAACATCGCCCTCACTCCGCATTAACGGATATTTTCATTACTCATTTGCGGCAACATATGAAGATAATAAATAAGCAATTACAGCAGGTTACAGGTTAGTTTTTTCATCCAGCAAATACGGCAGCCAGTCAGGTGAGTGACCAAACCATTCCACCAGAAAATCCAGCAGCAAACGCAGTGGTCTTGCCATCCGCTCGCGGCTGGTATAAATACCGTAGATCCCCAGAGAAGGAAGCCGATATTCAGGAAACAGCCGAACCAGACGCCCGGATTTAAGATGCTCATACACAGAACAGTAAGGCTGCAATGCAATCCCTTCGCCGTTCAGTGTCGCTTCCAGCAAAAATGTGGACTCATTCGCGCTGAGCGCCCCGCCCACAGGAACAGATATAACTTCTGCATCCCGCTCAAACAACCATAAACTGCGCCCGTAGAAATTATAGGTCAGACACGTAAATTCACTGAGTGCCGCCGGATATTGCGGGCAACCATACTTTTCCAGATACGCCGGTGCAACACATACTACTGAATCACAACGGGAAAGCGGCCTGGCTATCAGGTTCGGTTCCAGGTTATTTGTAATCCGCACCGCCAGATCAATGCGCTCTTCCACCAGGCTTACCGCCTTGTTCGTGATCTGCACATCCACAGCAACTGCCGGATATCGCGCCCGGAACTGAACAATGGCTTTGGAAAGCGCCACCATCGCCAGCGACTGCGCACAGGTGATCCGGACCAGTCCGTGCACCGCATCATCCTCTGTTACTACAGGCTGGGCTATCGCTGCCGCCAGGTTCAGCAGATCCCGGCTTTGTATCAGCACATTTTCACCGGCGGAGGTCAGTGTCAGGCTGCGGGTTGTCCGGTTCAGCAGGCGCACTCCCGCCCAGTTTTCCATTTCAGCAAGGTAGCGTGTGACCATCGCGCGGGACATATCCAGTGAATCTGCCGCTTTGCTCATATTGCGCTGTTCGGTAATGGCGATAAAAACCTGTGCAGCAGTGATCCTGTCCATAGCATTTGTCCGGTTTATGCAACAATGAAGACCTGATTATGGGGTTTTTCCGGCGGATTATGCAATCTATTATAGCGCCATCTTAATTATTCACCTGCAAAAAGGATGACACCATGACAACGAAAACCCGCACCGCTCTGGCATTAACCGCCCTGATGACCGCCTCATTTGCCACTGTCGCCACGCCGCTGACACTGGATGTGTATAACCCCGGCGAAAAAAGTATCTTTCCCGTATCCTCTGAAATTATCAGCGGTAAAAATGAGGTGGTTCTGATTGATGCACAATTTCAAAAAGATGATGCTCAAATACTGGTTGATAAAATCCGCGCAACCGGCAAAACGCTGACAACGATTTATATCAGTCATTCAGATCCGGATTTTTATTTCGGACTGGATGAGCTGAAAAAAGCCTTCCCGGATGCTAAAATTGTAGCAACAAAGCAAACCGTTGATCTGATTAAAGAAAGTAAAGACAGCAAACTCGCCTACTGGGGTCCGGTTCTGAAAGAAAATGCCCCGCAGGCCGTTATTGTACCGGAGCCGTTAAAAGGCAATCGTATTCTGCTGGAAGGTGAAAGCATTCTGATTGAAGGGCTTGACGGTCCGGCACCGGAACGCAGCTATGTTTGGGTGCCGTCACTTTCTGCGGTGATGGGTGGTGTGCTGGTCTCTGAAAATATTCATGTCTGGCTGGCTGATACACAGACTGTGCAGTCCCGTCAGTACTGGCAGCAATCACTGAAAGAGATGCAGGCTAAAAAACCACACACCGTGGTGCCCGGTCACTATACCGGTAACAGCCATTTTTCACCGGCAACCATTCAGTTTACGGCAGATTATCTGACCCGTACTGAAGCCGCACTGCCGGGCAGTAAAGATGCACAGGCACTGATCGATACCATGAAAACGGCTTACCCGGCACTGGCTGATGAATCAAGCCTTGAACTAAGTGCCAAAGTCCTGAAAGGCGAAATGCAGTGGCCGCAGTAATCTGATAAGGAATGTTCTATGTCTGTAAAAAACATGTCTGCAAAAAATGAGTCTGTAAAAACGCTGCACTATATTTATGATCCGCTCTGCGGTTGGTGTTACGGAATTGCCCCGTTTATTCAGGCGGCACATGCACAAGGCGTGACAATCACCCTGCACGGCGGCGGCATGATCACCGGCTCGCAGCGCCGCCCTGTGGATGACGGCCTGCGTGAAATGATCCTGAGCCACAATCAGCGCATCACCCAACTGACCGGGCAACCTTTCACTGATGCCTATCACGCCCTGCTGAAAGACAGAGAGTGGGTGATGGATTCAGTACCGCCGATTGCCGCCATACTCAGTGCGCAGTCTCAGTCAGGCAAAGGCATTGAGATGCTGGATGCCTGCCAGAAAGCGTATTATCAGGATGGTTTACCGCTGACAAAGGAGACACTGCGCAAACTGGCCGCTGACCTGGGTATCGATGATATACAGTCAGACCAGACTGAACAGCACATCAATGAAAGCCGTCAGTTATTTGTTCATCAGCCGGCAGGTGGATTCCCTACCCTGCTGCTTGAAGAGAACGGTGTTTTTCAGCACATCCCGAACCAGGCTGTTTTGGGTGGAAAATCCCATTGGGATACACTGATCACGCAGCTAAAACCTGCCGTCTGACATAGTGCTCATCACAATAATCATCCCTGCAATTAAATGCGGCCCGAACGCGATAATGCGCGGGCCGCTGTGCAGGGAGTTATCATATCGCGCACGGACATAGCACAGCAGATACACCACCAGCGCCGATGAGCAGGCAAGCAGCATCAGTATTGCCAGTTTTTCTGCTCCTACCCAGGCGCCCATGGAAGAAAACAGTTTGATATCCCCGCCGCCCAGCCCGCTCTGTTTTTGCCGCCACGCGTATCCCTCCGCCACAGCCCATAACAAAATAAACCCTGCAATAACGCCGTATAACGCATCTGAAAAGGGGATTTTCTGTACTTCTGTCTGAAACAACAACCCGCCCCACAGCACAGAAAAAACCAGTTTATCCGGCAGATAAAACACAGCATTATCAATATGAAACAGTATAATCAGACAAATAAACAGCAGTGAATAACAGACCGCACACAGAACCTGTCTGTCTGACCAATACACAATCAGCCCGCCTGCAAGCAGACAGTGAAAAAACAGCCATCCGCTATGCAGCTTTTGCGGATACTGATAATAGTGACGCAGAATATATTCCGTTCCCGTTTTTAATGGCAAAGGCAATAATAATGCCCAGCTAATCATAATCAGCCCGTTCATTTGTCCTTTTTCTTCCATATCGTTTTTCTTTTTTCCATAGCATTCAGCCTGCCCGACACCGGCTGAAAATGCCCGGAATTTTCCCTGTTTTCATCTGAATTACATTTTTTTTCGGTCCGCAACGCAATAATGACGGTTGAGATCCGTGCTATGATCCCGGTCAAAAGCTTGCAGTGAGGATCCCCCCTCTATTATCATGGGGCTATGTGTATAAACCGGCAGCCGCCGGCAGAACGTAAAGGATATTTTCATGCGTATTCCGCGCATTTATCACCCTGATCCCTTAACACCGGGTATGGTCACAAATCTGACTGACGATGGCGCAAACCACGTTTCACGGGTTCTCCGGATGAAAACCGGTTATTCACTGATCCTGTTTAACGGCTCCGACAAAATTTTTAATGCTGAAATTGCCGATGCGGGTAAAAAAAATGTCGCTGTCCGCATTCTGGATGAACAGGAAGATAACCGTGAATCACCGCTGAATATTCATCTGGGACAGGTTATGTCCCGCGGTGAAAAAATGGAATTTACCATTCAGAAATCCGTTGAGCTGGGTGTTCAGATTATTACCCCCCTGATCTCTGAACGTTGTGGTGTTAAACTCGATGGTGAACGACTGGAAAAAAAACAGCAGCAGTGGCAGAAAATTGCTATCGCCGCCTGCGAACAGTGCGGACGTAATGTTATCCCGGTGATCCGCCCGGTACAGTCCCTGGAAGACTGGTGTGCGGAAACCGACGATGCGCTGAAAATTAATTTACATCCGCGCGCCTCACAAAGTATCAATACGCTGCCGGCAGAAACCGCTAAAGTGCGTCTTCTGATTGGTCCCGAAGGCGGGCTGTCCGCAGAAGAAATCGCAATGACAGCGGGTCATCAGTTCACCGATATTTTATTAGGTCCGCGTGTGTTACGTACAGAAACTACCGCGCTCACTGCAATCACTGCATTGCAGGTGCGTTTCGGCGATCTGGGTTAAGGAGATAAAATGATTAAGCTCGGTATTGTGATGGATCCTATCGATTCCATCAAAATCAAAAAAGACACCAGTTTCGCGATGCTGCTTGAAGCACAGCGCCGTGGTTATGAAATCCATTATATGGAGATGAATGACCTTTATCTGCATCAGGGCGTTGCCCGTGCCCGCACCCGCACACTGACGGTCAAAGAAGACCCGGCGGGCTGGTATCAGTTCGGTACAGAGCAGGATATCGCTCTGGGAACACTCAATACCATTCTGATGCGCAAAGATCCGCCGTTTGATACTGAATTTATCTACGCCACCTATATCCTGGAGCGCGCAGAAAGCGCGGGCTCCCTGATAATCAACAAACCGCAGAGTCTGCGTGACTGTAATGAAAAACTATTCACCGCCTGGTTTGCTGATTTAACACCGGACACCCTGGTCACCCGCAGTGAACAGCGCCTGCGTGATTTCCATAAAAAACACGGCGATGTGATTTTCAAACCGCTTGATGGTATGGGCGGCGCATCTATTTTCCGTCTGAAACAGGATGATCCGAATGTCGGCGTGATTATTGAAACCCTGACAAATCACGGTCACACATTCTGTATGGCACAAAATTTTCTGCCTGCTATTAAAGACGGTGACAAACGCATTCTGATGGTGGATGGCGAGCCGGTTCCTTACTGCCTCGCACGTATTCCGGCAAAAGGTGAAACCCGCGGTAACTTAGCTGCCGGTGGTCACGGTGAAGTGCGTCCGCTGAGTGAGAGCGATTGGGCGATAGCCCGCAGTGTTGCGCCGGTTCTTAAAGAAAAAGGACTGATTTTTGTCGGACTGGATGTTATTGGTGACCGCCTGACTGAAATTAACGTAACCAGCCCGACCTGCGCCCGTGAAATTGAAGCCGCACATCCGGATGTGTCTGTTACCGGTATGCTGATGGATGCGATTGAAAAGCGTCTCGGCCGGTAACTGATACGCACCGTTGCACCATCCTTCCACTTATACCCGCAGCCCGTGTCTGATTTCCGGTCTGCGGGGCTGATACAGAAAAGAAGGTTATGAACTTACAACATCATTTTCTCATAGCGATGCCCTCGCTTGATGACCCTTATTTCGGGCGTTCGGTTATTTATCTGTGTGAACACAATGAAAACGGGGCAATGGGACTTGTGATCAACAAACCGACAGAGCAGCTTTCTGTCGGTAAAATTTTGCAGAAGCTGAAGATTTCACCGGAAACCTGTGATGAAAATCAGTCACTTGAAAAGCCGGTTCTTGTCGGCGGACCGGTTTCTGAAGAGCACGGTTTTGTACTGCACTCCGGTGATCAGGAATACGCGGCCAGCACACGCCTCGCCGATGACCTGTTTCTGACCACCTCTAAAGATGTACTTGAAGCGCTGGGGACATCCCGCCAACCGGCCCGTTATCTGATGACACTCGGATATGCCAGCTGGACAGCCGGTCAGCTTGAACGCGAAATCATGGAAAACAGCTGGCTGGTGGCTGGCGCCACTCAAAATCTGATTTTCCGTACACCGTTGCCGGATCGCTGGCGTGACGCCGCTGCCGCAATCGGCGTGAACATCTATACCATTGCACCACAGGCCGGACATGCATAATGAGTAATAATACGGTTATTTCCTTTGATTTCGGCACCAAAAGTATCGGCGTTGCCGTCGGTCAGACGATCACCGGCACCGCCCGCCCGCTGACCGCACTGAAAGCCCGTGAGGGTATTCCGGACTGGGAGCTGATTGGCGCTATTTTCCGTGAATGGCTGCCGGATTATGTTGTCGTCGGTCTGCCTCTGAATATGGATGGCACAGAGCAACTGGTGACTAATCAGGCGAAAAAATTTGCCAACCGCCTGCACGGACGCTTCGGGATCCGCGCCGAATTACACGACGAGCGTCTCAGTACAGTCGAGGCCCGCGCAACTCTGTTTGCCGGCGGTGGTTACCGCGCACTCGGAAAAGACAAAGTTGATTCAGCCTCTGCGGTGATTATCCTCGAAAGCTGGTTTGAGCAGCTTTACGGCGGATAAACTCACCCTCTGCCGCGCGTTATCCCGCACTCCACGACGGTATGGTATCCGCTCCGCCGGGTACTTCCCCCCGGCTCTGCCGCCATTGCAGACATTGCTCTTCTGTCATCATTCCCAGTTGTGCGCCGGTCTGCTGGTGGGTGGCTATCTGGTATGATTTATCATCGCGGATCAAACTGGCTACCGCCGGGGTATTGATCAGCACATCAAACAGCGCACAACGCCCGCCACCCTGCTTTGCAATCAGATGCTGGCTCAGCACAGCCACCAGACTGCCCGCCAACTGGCTGCATACCCGCGCTTTCTCAGTACCGCTGAAAACATCAGTCAGGCGTTCAATGGCAGCGACAGCACCCCGGGTATGCAACGTGCTCAGCA
This sequence comes from Morganella psychrotolerans, assembly GCF_965118875.1. Taxonomy (GTDB): domain Bacteria; phylum Pseudomonadota; class Gammaproteobacteria; order Enterobacterales; family Enterobacteriaceae; genus Morganella; species Morganella psychrotolerans_C. The sequence continues at coordinate 353,272 of NZ_CBCPJD010000002.1, read as the reverse complement.
CCAGATGCCCGGTTTCCGCCGCCGTCAGCGCCAGGCGGATAGTGGCTTCATCCCGCAGTTCCCCCAGCAAAATCACATCCGGGTCCTGGCGCAGTGCGGCTCTCAGCGCCTGCTGATAATCCGCACAGTCCCGGCCAATCTCCCGCTGGCGGATAAGCGATTGCCTGCCGGTATGGCGGAATTCAACCGGGTCCTCCAGAGTAATAATATGTCGCCGGCAGTGCTGATTAAGGTGATTGATCAGTGCCGCCAGCGTGCTGGACTTTCCGCTGCCGGTGGCACCAGTGACTAAAATCAGCCCGCAGTTTGTCTTAGTGATAAGGTCGGCAAATACCGGCGGCGCACTGATATCCTCCAGTGTCGGAACTGAGGGGCTAATCAGGCGGACAGCGGCATTGAGATGCCCGTCCGCCTGAAAAATATTCGCCCGTAAAGGTTGATCGCGGATAAACAACGCAAGATCCGCCTGCCCCTTTGCCATCAATTTATGGTAATTTGCCTCGTCGAGGATCGTCTTTACCCAGCAATGTAATGCATCTTCTGTCACAACCGCGCAGTGTGTTTGTGAAAAAAGCTGACCATCAACCCGTAAAACCGGCACCTGATTCACACAAAGGTGCAGATCGGATGCATTATGCTTTACACTAAGGCCGATTAAATTATCCATATTCATTAGGTTATCTCCCGGATCATCATGAAACTAATTAAAGACAATCTGACAGAAATCAGAGAACGGATAAGCGCAACAGCACAAAAATGCGGGCGTGATCCACAGACAATCACCTTACTTGCCGTCAGTAAAACCAAACCTGTGAGCGCGCTCGAAGAAGCGATAAATGCAGGACAATTATGCTTTGGTGAAAATTACGTGCAGGAAGGCGTTGAAAAAATTGAATATTTCGCCGGAAACACTGATCTTGAATGGCACTTTATCGGCCCGTTGCAGTCTAATAAAAGTCGCCCGGTCGCTGAACATTTTGACTGGTGCCACACGGTTGACCGGTTAAAAATAGCACAGCGCCTGAGTGACCAGCGCCCGGCAGACAAAGCACCGCTGAATGTACTGATTCAGATAAACATCAGTGATGAAAACAGCAAATCCGGGATAACCTTAACGGAGCTTCCGGCACTAGCTGAACAGGTATCCACCCTGCCAAACATCTGCCTGCGCGGATTGATGGCAATACCGGCGCCGGAATCTGACCCGGCACGCCAATGTGCGGTCTTCCGTCAGATGGAAACTGCATTTCATGAATTACAGACGCTGTATCCGCAGATTGATACATTATCGATGGGCATGACGGATGATATGGACGCCGCAATCACCTGCGGATCCACTATGGTTCGCATCGGAACCGCAATTTTCGGTGCGCGTAACTATTCCGTGTCGTAATCATCCTGTATCCTGACGCTGATTATTACCGATCCGTTTTATCACGAACCCGTTATTTTGTTTTTTGCCAAGGACTTCACCGATGCAAACGCTGAATTTTATTGTTACCACGTTCCTGCACGTTTACGCCACTATTTTGCTGTTGCGTGTCTGGATGCAATGGGTCAGAGCGGATTTCTATAATCCGTTTGCCCAGTTTGTTGTAAAAGCAACCCAGCCGGTTGTCCGTCCGCTGCGCCGTATTCTCCCGTCAGTCGGGCCGATTGATACCGCCTCTGTGGTTGTTGCTTACATCGCTGTTTTGCTGAAAACCCTCTTTCCGTGGCTTCTGATGGGAATGCAGGGACAGCTCGGCGCACTGATGCTGCTGCTGGCTCTCTTTAACCTTATCTACCTTGCCGGTATGACAGTCTTCTGGGTCATTCTGGGACGCGCACTGTTAAGCTGGTTCAGCCAGGGGCGCAACCCGGTGGATTATGTTCTGATGCAGCTGACAGAGCCGCTGATGGCACCATTCCGCCGTATTATCCCGCCAATGGGCGGCATTGATTTCTCCGCAATGATTGTTATTTTTATTCTTTATGCACTGAACTATCTCTACAGCGATATCGTTCAGTGGGTACTTCTCTGATCAGGTTATGATATGACCCGGAAAATTGTTTTAGCTACCGGAAATGCCGGAAAAGTGCGCGAAATGGCGTCATTACTGGCAGCTGTTGGTATGGATGTCGTTGCGCAGACTGAACTGGGAGTGGGCTCGGTTGAAGAAACCGGGCTGACCTTTGTTGAAAATGCCATTATCAAAGCCCGCCATGCTGCAAAAATAACCGGATTAGCGGCGATCGCCGACGATTCAGGCATTTCGGTCGATTATCTCTGTGGTGCGCCGGGAATTTATTCTGCCCGCTATGCCGGACAGGATGGCAACGACGGTGCCAATATGGTGAAATTGCTGGATGCCCTTGAAGGCGTTCCCGCAGCGCAACGTCAGGCGCAATTTAACTGTGTACTGGTATATATGCGTCATGAATCAGACCCGACACCCATTATTTGTCACGGACGCTGGCACGGAATAATTGCAGAACAGGCACAGGGCGACGGCGGTTTTGGTTATGACCCGGTTTTCTGGTTACCGGAACTGAACAAAACAGCAGCACAGTTGCGCCCGGAAGAGAAACAGGCAATATCTCACCGCGGACATGCACTGACACTGCTGTCGGAAGCTCTGCGCAATGGATAAGCTTCCTCCGCTCAGTCTGTATATCCATATTCCGTGGTGTGTTCAGAAGTGTCCGTACTGTGATTTTAACTCTCACGCGCTCAAAGGTGAGGTGCCGCATGATGATTATGTGGCACACCTGCTGGCGGATTTAGATGCTGACCTGCCCCTGGTACCGGGGCGGGAGATCCGCACTATTTTTATCGGCGGCGGCACACCCAGTCTGCTGAGTGCAAAGGCAATGCAAAACCTGATGGACGGCGTTCGTGCACGAATTCCTGTTGCCGCAGATGCAGAAGTGACAATGGAGGCCAACCCGGGCACGGTGGAAGCAGATCGCTTCAGTGGCTATCAGCGTGCCGGTATCAACCGGATTTCAATTGGCGTTCAGAGCTTCGGCGATGACAAGCTTATCCGCCTCGGACGTATCCATGATGCCGGTGAAGCCAAACGGGCGGCACGGCTGGCGGCGACACTCGGGCTTCGCAGCTTTAACCTCGATCTGATGCACGGCCTGCCGGATCAGACTCTGGATGAAGCACTGAATGACCTGCGGCAGGCAATTGAATTATCCCCGCCGCATCTGTCCTGGTATCAGCTGACAATTGAACCGAATACCGGCTTCGGCTCCCGCCCGCCGGTTCTGCCGGATGATGATCTGCTGTGGGATATTTTCTCTCAGGGACATCAGTTACTGACACAGGCAGGCTATGAGCAGTATGAAACCTCCGCTTATGCAAAACCGGGCTTTCAGTGTCAGCACAATCTCAATTACTGGCGTTTCGGGGATTATCTGGGGATCGGCTGTGGCGCACACGGTAAGGTTTCATTTGACGACGGGCGCATTCTGCGGACAGTGAAAACCAAACACCCCCGCGGTTATATGGGCGGGCGCTATATGGATAAACAGCATGACGTGGACCAGGACGATCGTCCGTTTGAGTTCTTTATGAACCGCTTCCGGCTGCTGGAAACGATGTCGCGCAGTGATTTCACCCATTACACCGGTCTGCCTGAATCCGTGATCCGCCCACAGCTTGATGCAGCTCTGGCAGCAGGTGAGATCCGGGAAACAGATACCCACTGGCAAATCACCGAACACGGGAAGTTATTCCTCAATACCTTGCTTGAGCGTTTTTTATAATATTTATACCCTTATTCATTCAAATTGCAGGTTCGTTGTCCGCACTCAGCCAGCCGGGTCACATACTGATGTATGCTCCCCGTCTGGCTTCCCTTGCCGCCTGCCTGCATCTTGAATGATGTTGGGTATAACCGCTTTTATAATAAAGAAAGCCCGGTGAATATTTATATACTCACCGGGCTTTTTATATCACTGATGTGAATGCCTGAATTACAGTGCGCCTTCCACTTCCTTCACCTGACGGTTCAGGCTGTCCAGCCCGCCACCGGAGAGATACCAGAGATCCGGCTGTAACACGATAATTTTTCCGTCTTTGTATGCGTTGGTTTTTTTCACGCCATCTGTTTCAAATGCCGCTTTATCCCACGCCCCTGCACCAATTGCCGCACTGCGGTCAATCACAAGGATCACATCCGGATTCAGTTCTGCCACCATTTCCGGTGTTACCAGTGCGCGCTTACCTTTTTCAGCATTTGCATCAACCGGGATATCGACACCAGCGGCTTTAACAACCTGGTAGACAACCGGTTGTTTATTCGGAAATAATTTTCCGTCATTATGCAGCATGACCAGCACTTTTTTACCGGATTTTGCCGCTTTTTCCTGAGCCTGAACAATAGTTTTGTTCAGTGTTGCCAGCGCTTCAGCAGTTTTTTTATCAATATCATAAAGCTGACCGATCAGCGCAATATTCGCTTGCGCCGATTTCAGATAATCATCACCACCGGTTCCCAGGTTTACTGTCGGTGCGATTTTGCTCAGCTCATCAAACGATTTACCCTGACGCCCGGTTATCACAATCAGGTCCGGCTTCAGTTCTGCAATTTTAGCAAGATCCGGCGTTTTCATTCCGCCCGCATCGACTACACTACTGTTTACCTGCCCTTTCAGATACTCAGGCAGATTACTCAGCGGCAGCCCGGCAACATTGTCCGCCAGACCAAGCTGTTTCATGGTGTCATACACACCGAAATCAAACAGCACCACACGGGCAGGTTTGCGTACAACCTCTGTTTTTCCTGACTGATGTTCAATGGTCAGCAGCGGCGTTTTGCCCGCAACGGCGGTAATGTGATTAGGTGTATACTGCGGCGAAGTCTCTGCCTGTGCGGATACACAAACAAAACTCAGAAAAGGGATTAATACTAACGGAATGATTTTTTTCATGTTCCTGCCTGATTAAATGCGTTTAACGTCGCAATTCATTCTAGGGAGAAGAACAAACAAGTCAATCAAATAAGAATCATTATCATAACAATTATCATTAATTTGATGCTGACCGGCTAAAAAAAGGGTTACCGGCGCACAACACACCGGTAACCTTATTTTATTTAAGGGAATTAATCAGTTGAATACGTTGCTGCTCCAGTGTGGTCACTTTTCCGCACACCTGTCTGCTGAACTGTTTAAACTCATCTTCCTGTTCATGCACTGCCTGCTGCAAGGATTTCTGCAATCCATCCAGCCCGGCGAGCGCCGCACCGGCACCCTGTTTTCCGCCACTCAGACCGGCGAGTAACTGTTTGCGGGCGATTTCGTTAATCGCATCCTGCAACATACCGCCCATGCGCTGCTGGATCTCCGCACGTCCTTCCAGCTCAACTTCTTTTATCGCCAGATGATGAAATGCATATCCATCCGGACGGGTTTCAATAATCCGGTTGATTTGTTTATTCAGGTCATTTTCCAGCAAGGGCAGATGGCTGCGCAACCGGCTGTCAGAGCCCATTTCTTTGATCAATACTTTATCCAGTGCCTGACCCGCTTTTGCTATCCGGGTGACCGCCTGCTGTTTTATCCACGGCACATCCTGACGCACGCCCGCCTGGTAACGCTTAGCATCACTGCTTTGTGTACTGCTCAGTGTCAGCGGTTTCCCATCACGGGTAATCTGTCCGTCAGGGGTGATTTTCATCTCCCCGCTCTTCCCGGTGACCTGAACATAAGACGGCGTGATGACCAAATCATCTTTCGGGGTAACACTGCACTGATAACCTTCAGCACAAGCCAGTGAAGCAGCCCCCAGGCTCAGAATGGCGATCCATTTGCGTAACATAAATACTCCTGATTCTCAGACGGCGGACGCTGAACCCGGCCGGGTTCAGAAAATGGAACGCCCGATTTTTGCAGATAACATCTCTAAGGCAGCGCAACCTGCCAAAGAGTTCCCTGAACCATCAAGTTCCGGTGACCAGACCACCACAGAAAACTCATTCGGCACCACACACACTATCCCCCCGCCGACCCCGGATTTCCCCGGCATCCCGATACGGAAGGCAAATTCACCCGACCCGTCATACATGCCGCAAGTCAGCATCAGCGCGTTAATCTGGCGTGACTGAAGTGGCGTAATGATAGCGTCACTCACACCCGGTGCATGACCGCCATTCGCCAGATACGCAAAACAGGTCGCCAGTTCAGCACAATTCATCGACAACGCACAATAGTGAAAATAATTTTCCAGCACGGTCAGTACATTATTTTCAAAATTACCAAACGATTTCATCAGAAACGCAATCGCCGCATTGCGGCTGCCATGCTCCAGTTCTGAACGCGCAACCCGCAGGTCGTAAGAGATATCATCATTGCCGGTCAGTTTGCGGACAAAGTCCAGCATCCGCTGGCGCGGCGCACTCAGTCGTGACTGAAGCATATCGGCGATAATAATGGCGCCTGCATTAATAAACGGATTACGCGGGATACCTTTTTCCATCTCAAGCAAAACCAGAGAATTAAACGGCAGACCGGAAGGCTCTTTACCGACACGCGCCCAGATTTCGGATTCGTTATAGCGCGTTAATGCCAGTGTCAGACTGAGCACTTTAGAAATGGATTGTATGGAAAACCGCTGATGTGCATCACCGGCAGTAAACATCTCACCGCCCACAGTACAGACCGCTATTCCCAACTGGTGAGGCGATACCTCTGCCAGTGCGGGAATATAATCCGCCACTTTTCCCGTGCCGATAAGAGGACGGACACGGTGTAAAATATCATCCAGTAATTCATGGCTAAAGTGTGTGGTCACGGTTGTTACTCCAGAAGCACGGCGCCCCGTAAAGCCGGATGCCAAAGAGAGATAAGGGCACCAAATTAGGTGCCCTTATAATAATTAGCGTGGTAAATAATTAATCTCAATCCCACCAGATATCGAACAATTCAGATATCTGAATGTTCTGCATACCTTTGTTTTTCAGCCAGTCACCGACCATTTTGCGGTGTTCATCGGTACATTCGCCGATTTTTTCCAGACAAACCAGACCTTCCCAGCTCATATAGCCGCTTGCGTCCAGAGCCAGGCCATTCGGTTCAATCACTTCAGCGATCAGTGCATCAACAGTGCTGTCGACAACATTAATATCTGTTCCTTCCGGGAAATCCCACTTAAAAGAGAAACCCAGTTCGCGGAACTCACCGATGTGCATTTTTTTCCGTAAACGACGACTGCGTTGTATTGCCATTATTTCATCCTCTCAAACATCAGATCCCAGACACCATGCCCTAAGCGATGGCCGCGTTTTTCAAACTTGGTAACCGGCCGGGTGTCCGGGCGCGGTACATAATCTTGTGTTGCCGAGATATTGCCATAGCCCGGCGCCTGAGTCATTACCTCAATCATGTGTTTTGCATACGGCTGCCAGTCGGTCGCCATATGAAAGATACCACCCTGAGCCAGTTTTCCGCGCAGTTTTTCCGCAAACGGCAACTGAACAATACGTCGTTTATTGTGACGGGTCTTATGCCATGGATCAGGGAAAAACAGCTGCACCATATGCAGGCTGTTATCCGGGATCATTTTATCCAGGACTTCAATAGCATCATGGCACATAACGCGCAGGTTGGTCACGCCGGCATCCTGTACATCAGCCAGACACGCCCCCACACCCGGCCCGTGAACTTCAATACCCAGATAGTTTTTTTCCGGATTTTGTTTCGCCATTTCGACCAGCGATGTTCCCATGCCAAAGCCAATTTCGAGTGTAACCGGCGCATCGCGCCCGAACAGCACGGTGAAATCCAGCAGTTCCGGTGTGAAATCCATCCCCACGGAAGGCCATAATTGAGTCATTGCATCTTCCTGACGTTTAGTCAGACGCCCCTGACGGCGCACAAAGCTGCGGACCCGGCGCATAGCTCTGCCGTCTTCATCAAATTCAGGCGAAATTACATTGTTCATCATAAGGTTTGCTGTCAGTGTTCCGGCAAAAATATAGCATAACGTGTCCGGCAGGGAGATATTGCCCGTACGGCAGACACGCGAAAAGTGCGCCAAGTTTAGCAAGAGACAGCACACTTCGCACCGGTTAATCATACCTTTTGCACAATTTCCGGTAAAAGTTGGTTTACAGCCGCAAAACAGTGTGCTGGAATCTCAGACAATTAAAATTATTCAATAATTATATTCAAATGGATGCACTGCAATTTTCGCAATCAGTTCTGACGTGGTATCACCGCTACGGCAGAAAAACCCTGCCATGGCAGCAGGAAAAAAGCCCTTATCATGTCTGGCTCTCTGAAGTGATGCTGCAACAGACCCAGGTTGCAACGGTTATCCCATATTTTAACCGCTTTATCGCCCGCTTTCCGGCGATAAGCGATTTAGCCGCAGCACCAACGGATGAAGTGCTGCACCTGTGGACCGGTCTGGGTTATTACGCCCGCGCCCGCAACTTACATAAAGCCGCGCAGACTATCGCCACTGAATTCGGCGGGCAGTTTCCGGTCACATTTGAGGATGTTGTTGCACTCCCGGGTGTCGGGCGCTCAACAGCCGGTGCTATTTTATCATTATCGCAAAATCAGCATTTCCCGATTCTGGACGGCAACGTCAAGCGGGTACTGGCTCGCTGCTATGCCATTGACGGCTGGCCGGGCAAAAAAGATGTCGAAAACCGGCTGTGGGATATTTCAACCCGCGTCACGCCGGCAGATGGTGTGCAGTATTTTAATCAGGCGATGATGGATCTGGGTGCGATGGTCTGTACCCGCAGCAAGCCAAAATGTGATTTGTGTCCGCTGCAAAGCGGCTGTATCGCCTATGCGCAGCATAATCCGACCGCCTGGCCGGGTAAAAAACCGAAAAAAACCATTCCGGAAAAAACGGCTTATTTTCTTATCATGCAACAGGATAATGAGATCTGGCTGGAAAAACGCCCCGAGAAAGGAATTTGGGGCGGATTATACAGTTTTCCGCAATTTGAAACCGAAGATGCCCTGCATGAATGGCTGGCGCAACAACATGTCCGCCATACTCCCCTGCAGCAACTGATTGCATTCCGTCATACATTCAGTCATTTTCATCTGGATATTGTTCCCGTTGCCACAAACATTACTGATCGCACTGCTGTCCGGGACGGCAGCGACGGGATTTGGTATAACAGCCAAAATCCACCGGCAATCGGCCTTGCCGCACCGGTGGAAAACCTGCTAAAGCAAATCGGGTAAATACCCCATTTTTAAGGATGTTACATGAGCCGAACTATTTTTTGCACCTTTCTTCAGCGCGATGCCGATGGTCAGGACTTCCAGCTTTATCCGGGAGAATTAGGCAAGCGTATTTTCAATGAGATATCCAAAGAAGCCTGGCAACAGTGGATGTCAAAACAAACCATGCTTATCAATGAGAAAAAACTCAGCACCATGAATCCTGATGATCGCAAACTGCTTGAGCAGGAAATGGTCAATTTCCTGTTTGAAGGCCATGATATTCATATTGAAGGCTACACGCCGCCTGAGAAATAATCCTGATATCAGAGCCGCTGCCGGCTCTGATATTGTTTCTGAACCCGGACTTCATCGTATTTATACCCATGAAAAAAATTGTTACGCTGATGATTATTGCACCGCTGCTGGCTTCCTGTACCGGTTCGCAAGACCAGACGGATTACCGTCCGGAGTATGTTAAGGATACAAACGGATTTGATATTTTGATGGGGCAGTTCGCCCATAACATAGAAAATATCTGGGGAATGAAAGAGGTCCTGATTGCAGGACCAAAGGATTACGTCAAATATACCGATCAATATCAAACCCGCTCCCACATTAACTTTGATGCGGGTACAGTAACCATTGAAACTATTGCCGGGACAGAGGCGCAAGCGCATCTGCGCCGGGCGATTATCAGCACATTACTGATGGGCGAAGATCCGGGCTCGGTTGACCTTTATTCCGATGCCAATGACGTCACTATCAGTAAAGAGCCGTTCCTGTTTGGTCAGGTGCTGGACAATGAAGGTCAGCCGGTTCGCTGGGAATGGCGTGCCACCAAGTTTGCCGATTACCTTGTCACCAGTAAATTACAGCGCCGCCAGTCCGGTTCACAGATGATTAGCTACATCACACTGAAACTGGTACCAAACCATCTTGATCAGCGCGCGCACAAATATCTGCCGTTTATCCGTCAGGCATCCGCTAAATATGGTGTGGAAGAATCCCTGATCCTGGCTATTATGCAGACTGAATCCAGCTTCAACCCGTATGCCGTCAGCCGTTCTGATGCGCTGGGTCTGATGCAGATCATGCCGAATACCGCCGGACGTGATGTGTTTAAATCGCAAGGTCGTTCCGGTGTACCGGGCAGAAACTATCTGTTTGATCCGGCAAGTAATATCGATACCGGGACTGCCTATCTGGCTATCCTGCAAAATACGTACCTTGGCGAGATAAGCAACCCGACCTCACGACGTTATGCCGTCATCACTGCCTACAACGGCGGTGCGGGCAGTGTGCTGCGCGTGTTCCACAGTGATAAAAAACAGGCCGCCCGCATCATCAGTGGTATGGAACCGGGTAAAGTATACGAAACACTGACAACAAAACACCCGTCAGGCGAATCCCGTAACTACCTGCGTAAAGTTAACGATCTCCAGAAAGGTTATCGTCGTTAATTATTTCTGCGGACGGGAATTTCTTGTCCGCAGAAATACGCAAGCCCACATCCCTCACACATACAAACCTAAATCCTCCCAAAAAATCATCAGCCACAACAGTAACGACCTGTTCCGGCGAGTTAAAGCGACCTGCAATAAATGGTGGTGATGCTTATCCCTCAGCCCCGGACAATACAAACCCAAAATATCCTGATACTGACAAAAAATTAATCCTCAGACTAAACAAGCAAAAGAAGCGGAACAACAGCAGATAACACAAGACAGTATTTTTCTGAACGTTGCAAAGCAAAGATTCACATTGAAACAGGTCAGCTCTAAACATACGGAAGACATTCGAAAGTGGATGGCACTTTTTGGTGAGTACATACACAGGTACTTTCTGAAAAATTGCGCGTCACCCTTAGGATATTTCTTATAATTATTATTTTGAACAACCTATTTGTAATAATATTGTATTTTGAATGCTACATTTCATGTCAAACAAGAACAAACACATGATTAAATTAAATATTTTTATTATTTTGTTATTTTATTATTTTGTTAACCTTTGAAATAAAGTATAAAAAATTTAAAATTACGCATAAAAAAACCTATTTACATTGTTTATTTGGTGATAATAACAAAAAAAATGAGTTTTTATAAGATTAAATGTTGCCTTTTCCAACTTAAATAGAATTTGATTTTGTTTCGGTTAGCATTTAGACTTATCCTGAATTAAGGAAAACCACTTACCTTGCTAACAACTATTAATACTCCAAAATGTAAATGAGATAAGAAATAAATGAATAGATTGGAAAAACGATTAATTGTTAAAAGAGAAATGGAAATAATTTTAAAACTGATCGGGAATGAGTTATCCCGGATACGAAAAAGTAAAAAAATATCAGGGACTGAATTAGGAGAAATGATTGGCATCAGTCAACAACAAATGTCCCGTTTTGAACGTGGCTATACCAGAATGGATCTTGGCACAATGGTATGCATACTGTACCAACTGGATATTTCATTATTCCAGTTTTTTTTTGAAATCATGGAGATATTAAAAACCAATGAACCATCTATGCATGAAAAGTATTCCCCTCTGGTTTCAAGGCTCACTAAAATGGATATTAGTGAAAAAAACAATCATACTAAAAATAACATTATAAATTAACCGACTTCGATAATTAATGAAACCAATAGAAAATAGAGTTTTATTATTATTTAAATAAAACCAGTGTCCATGATAAATATTACCAACACCATATATTTTGTTATTTATAAAAGTAAAAACATGCCATCACCTTATAGAACAAGATCTATTATAGTGTAAAAGAAAGCATCTATATAATTACATGGGTAACTATACAAAGATAACACTGCTATTGTAGCTATATTATAGTTGAAGAAATATATCATATAAAAATGAAACAACAAGCATTTATCATACTGTCATTAATTTATTAATGGCGAATTATTAAAATACAGAGTACTCATACCTATTAATGCTACCGCAAATTTAATTTCAAATATTACACTACCATACATCCATATTTTTTAATATTTTTTATTTCCTGTCGTCATGTTGTTATGTAAATACGAACCCTACTGACACAATGGAAATTAAAAAATGACAGTATTAAAAATACCACGATTCCCTTTCTTCTCTTTTTTTCTTCTTATGAAAAAGTATTTACCTTGGATAGAACTAGTGAGGATAGTGATATCTACATTAGGGATAATTTCATTAACACACCCTAAATACATAAATTTTAATAATCATTAAAGGAGTATTTAATTTAACCAACCTAATATGTATATAACATAATCGACAAAAAAACCTCTTTTCCTGGATTTTTAACTTTGTTTTTCTTGCTTTTAATTACAATAAAATTGAGTATTTTCATAAAGTTAACTTATAAAATTGATATTTATCAAGTTAATATTTTGTTTTCATGATGATTATTTTACTTTATGTTTTTTATAAATTAACCTCAAAAACAATCAATATAGCTTAACTATCTTAAAGAGAGGGGCGGGTGTGAGTATAACTATAGCAATAACAACTACATCAGGAGCTAATGCGAATGGTTCAGATACAAATGAAGCGAGTGTTATTCTAAAAAATAATGACACTCTGCTTGATAATAAAAAAATAAACTTTAATGTCACAGATGATGCAATATTTCCTGAAACCGGAACAAATGAAACATCTGCAATTACAAATGCTCTTGGGCGAGCAACTGTCAAGCTAACGGATACAACAGCAGAAACCGTAATAGTCACCGCGAGTTATAGTGAAGACCATTCTGTAAAAGACAGCGGACCTTCAACATTTGGTGATTCACCAGGAGTCGGAATTTACCCACCTGAAATTGATGAAGCAACAAATAATACAATAAACTTATCTAACATTAATGAAATTGCTCATCTAAGAATTCCCCAATGGAACGGAATGAAAGTCAATGATGTATTAGATATCTTTGCCATGGATGTTTCACCTTGGGAAATAAATTATACTGTTAATGAATTCGATATTGGAAATGATATTGTATTGGATCTTAGTAAGGTGCAGTATCTGGAACCATACTTAAATAACATTATTAACATTCACTACACACTAAACAATGAAATTATTTCTGAGTCAGTAACGTACCTTGTTGTATCTGCGCTTATAAGTGACATTGAAATCATAGGAAACAGAGGTGATCTTTCCTCAGTAAATTCTTTAGTTGCTATAAATAAAAATTCACTGATGCCAACCTCGGTATACTGGCAGTATAAAGATGAAGAAAACATTCATTTATCACCCTATTTTACTGACCTTCACCCCCTTAAGGAAATACATGTATTCGTTACCTCAAATGAAAACAACCTGACTATAGTTCCCAGAAACGTTGATAGTTTAGGCTTTGATGGTAAGTCAAGAGCCTATATATTAACAGAGAGTGGAAAATTATTTTCGTGGGGGTCCGATACTCCGGCCTGGTTAATCCCTCCCGCAACAGTAACTGGTTTATCATCTGTTCGTGGGATTTTAAGCTCACCATATGCAACAGTAGTATTAACAAATGAAAATAAATTATATGGCTGGGGCGAAAGTGGCAATGGAGCATTAGATGTTCCTGTTGAAGGTATTAATACAGTTGGATATACCAGAACGGCTTTTGCCGCAATTACCGAAGAACAAAAAATTATTGCATGGGGAGTCGCATCCGCCGGAGGTAAACTGCCTGAAAACATTGCTTCGATTAATGGTTTTATTCAGGTTGTAGGTACCCGCTCTGCTTTTTGTGCTTTACACCGTAACGGTAACGTTTATGCGTGGGGCTCTGAAGAATTTGGCGGAAAGTTACCTCCCGGGATCGCTCAACTAAATAATATAAAAACTATTTTTTCAACAGATGGTGCTTTTGCCGTTTTAATGGATGATGGTACTGTTGAAGCATGGGGGCATAAAGATTTTGGAGGTAAATTATCAATATTGCTACGCAATATAAATACGATATCATCTAATACGGGTGCCTTTGTTGCATTAAATAATACCGGATATGTATACGGCTGGGGACAACCATTTAACGGAGGTTCACTACCTAATAGTATTCAGCTGCTGGATAATATTATTTCTGTTAGCGCATCTGATGCAGCATTTTGTGTGTTACAACAAAATGGAACGATTAACGCATGGGGAGCTCATAGTTTTGGTGCAAAAATACCCAAAGAAATATTAGAAATAAATAACTTTATTACAATCTCAAGTTCCATTGGTGGCTTCTTCGCTATATCTAAAACTGGAAAAATTGTAATGTGGAACTTTAACACATTTAAAATAAATGAAATATTTTCTACAAATCCAAAGGCTGGGTATCGAATCACAAGAGATTCACCTCCGGATTCATTTATATGTCTACATGATAATAAAACATTATCAATAATTGGAGAAAACAGCGATGTAAGCAATATATCTGACATCCCTGAGAATGTTAATGGCTATATAGCCCACTCATATCACAATGGAAACAAACAAATAAACAATGATTTCTCTATGATATTGTCAATTATAAAAAATAATGCAAAATCTGATGGGGAGGATTTCAATAAAGTCAGGGTGAATATTACGAATGCCGTAAATAAAAAACCCTTATGTAATAAAAAAATAATAGTAGTAATTGATGGAAATGCAACGTTTATTGAAAATAACAATTCATTACTCGCAAAAGAAACCAATTTAAACGGAGATATTAATTTCTCAATTAAAAACTTAACAACTCAACACGTTAATATAGTTACATTCATTAGCAATGAGCCAAATAGCACATTGCATGATGTAGTAATATTTACGTGATAAATAAAAATAACTTTTAACTAAATGTGAGATAATAATATGGCAGACCAAAAATTTGAAATTACCTTACGTGTTCCAAATGATAATGCACAGGCTAATGGCTATAGTGAAAATATTGTTGAAGCCTATTTTATTGAATCAGAAACACAAGAACCTGCAACGAAGTTAGATGTTTCATTTAGAGTGGATGGTAATGCCACAATAAAAGAAAGTAATGGCCCATTTTTCCGTACATCTACCGATGGTAATGGGAAAGCAATTATTCACATTACAAATACAGCCCCTGAAAAAGTAACGGTAGACGTTGCAGTTATTGATGACCCCAATCAAAAAGAATCAACACAAGTTACATTTTTAGCGAGTAGTGATAAATTAAAAATTACAAGTGTTTATAATAGAAATCATACATTTACCGCAGAACAACCTACTATAGCATGGACAGCGGCATCTTTCATCATAGAAACCAACGGGGGTTCTGGTGATCTAAAATGGGCAATTTCGGGAGCTGTTGCTGAAGCTGAAGTGGAATCACTCAATAATTACAGCGCAGGTGTAACAATAAAATCACATCCTTACCAACCAGTAAAAATTACTGTTACTGATAATATCACAAAGGAACAAGATGAATTTTCATTTTTCATTAAGCTTTATATCGAGCCCAGCTTAGATATCAGAAGAACACTAAATCAGGCTATCAGTCAGCATGGTGAGTTTTTATTATCTCCATTTGATTATATGGAACTTCATAAAGAGTGGGGAGATATTACGGTATTCCCGGAATGGTCTTTAGGCACAGGCCCGGAGCCTAAAGAAAGTGAAGAAACTGATGCTGATGTAAATGTAGCAGAATTTTGGACTAGTGAATATCAACATCTTGGAAAAGCAACGGTTGCAAATATCAAGGATGGTACCTTACGCGACTCAGACCATGGCGCATTTACAAAACGTTATCATGCTTACCGCTCAGGTAGGTTTATAAAAAATTAAATTTCCCGGCCCACAGTTACTGTGGGTCTTTACTTTCTAATTTTTATTTTTGTGAGTTTAATATGAAGAAATATGATAATGAAGAATATAAATGGACCACTACTTTATCACCACTTATTGGAGTGCCGATGTATGATAAACCACCAGGAATTGATGTACCTATATCATTAAGACCCAGAGGTGAATACGACAAGAATCTGGATTTATTAGTAAAGAAAGTTCAGGATAATTTCAAAGATATATTCAACAGATTATTCGAATATGATGAATATAAAAACAACCAAATAAACTCATTAACAAATTCACTGGTTAATTGCTACGCTGCCCTGCTAAGTAACAGTACTTGCGTACAAAATGAAATTGAGAATATATGGAAGGAAATAGTTGAACTACTACCAGATGAAAGTAAAGAATCTGGTTTGGAACTTTATGATAAATTATTTAAGATAATAACCAGACCTTTTGTTGCTGATTATATGCATCGAGATGATTTATTTTCATACCAACGGGTTGCGGGCGCGAATCCTGTTGCATTAACAGGCGTATCAGAAATACCATCAAATTTCCCGCTAACTAATGAACAATACCAATCTGTGATGGGAAGTGAGGATTCATTAAATGATGCATTAAAACAAAATAGAATTTATATGCTAAATTACAACTACTTATCCGGAGTCGTTGCTGAAGATGGGTATACAAAACCTGAAGGCTCTCCGGGTACCAATCCTATGCCGGGTTATTCATATGCCGCAATTGCATTATTTACTGTTTCACTGGAAACAAAAGAACTAACTGCTGTTGCAATACAATGCGGACAAGACCCTGACAATTCTAATGACATGTTTTTAGCTACTGAGGATCCCAACAGTGACCGATATTGGGGATGGCAGAGAGCTAAGTATGTCATACAAACGGCTGATGAATCCGAACATCAATTATCAACTCATCTGGGTTTAACTCATTTATTAATGGAAGCATTTTCTCTGGCTACATTGAGAAAACTACCAAAAGGACATCCGATATACCGATTGTTAATAACACACTTTGAAGCAACTAATCGTATTAACCATAATGCAACTCTTGCATTATTAAAAGAAAATCAATTTGTTGATATGCTTTTTGCAGCACCTTTAACAAATATGGCTAAAGCAGTCATTGATATCAGACTGTCCTACGACTTCAAAGCTCATTACTTTCCTGAATCATTAAAACAGAGAAAAGTAGATAATATTGACGCATTTCCCAGTTATCCCTACAGGGACGACGGATTATTAATTTGGAATGCGATAAGAGATTGGGTTAAGGAATATATTAATATCTATTATCTTACCAGTGCAACAATTAAGCTCGACGAAAACCTTCAGTCTTGGATAAAAGATATAATAGATAATGGCAAGGTTAAAGGTTTTACTAATATTAATACTAAAGATGAGCTTATTGATACGTTAACTATGATCATATTCACTTCATCAGCACAGCACGCTGCCGTTAATTATTCTCAACCGGATTGGTTAATGTACGCCCCATTAACTATTGGTACTATGGCTTCCACTAAACCGACATCAGTAACCGGCAGCTCTAACAACCAATGGTTAGGTATGCTACCTAAAATATATAGAGCCAGCCAAAAAGTCATAATATATACCCTCTTAGGAGAACTGTATCATGGATACCTTGGTGAGTATGTAGGTTTGGATTATAAACTCGTATTTGATGACTATGAGGTAATTAAAAACAATGGACCGTTAGAAAAATTCAAAAAAAACCTGGCTGAAATAGAAAAAATAATCAGAGAAAGGAATGGAAGCCGTCCTTATCCTTATGAGTATTTAATTCCAAAAAACATCCCTGCCAGTATTAACATTTAAATAGGATACGACTATGATTTTTTTTGATGATATAAAACTGGACTTAGAAATAATCAAAGGTCACGCTGAATCCAGCCCTTCTGATTTTGCTAAAATTAAAGTCAAAACAACAAATAGAGGTAACAACGAAAATATCGCTGACATCAGTGTGATTTGCAAGGTTAATGGTTCTGCCATATTTAAAGAATCAAACTCGCCAATATTAAAAACAAAGACAAATGAGGTTGGGGAAGTAGCCATACACATTACCAATAGTAAAAGTGAAAACAATATAGTTGAAGTTTATTTATTTGACATGCCTGACATTAAAGAAAATGCAAGCATATCATTTCACGATGAGATCACCCCGATTAAAATTAGTCATGTCACAAATATAAACCATACATTTAATAAAGGTGAGCCATCGATTGCATGGGTTGGTGCTTATTTTTATATAGAAACAACAGGTGGATTAGGTAAGGTAGAGTGGCATTTTGATGAATCTGATTTTTTATTAATTGAAAATGAAGATGAAGATAAAAACAAATCCAAAGTAACCATTTTAAAAGAAATAAAAAGCGTACTGACATTAGTAGGAACTGATGACATTACCAATGAAAAAGTGACATTTAATCTTAATATTAAAAAATTCATATTGATGAGCGAAAAAAATGTTAAATATAAAGATTTACTAATTAACAAAGACGCATATGACATCTTAGATAAAATGTCATATGAATTATTATATCAGGAATGGGGTAAAATAAGTAGCTACCCTGGATGGGGTGACAATGAAGAATATTGGACTGAGAAACATAATACCTTATTAGGGACAGTTTATATTTTTAACTTAGATACAGGGTTTTATCATAACGTAAAGATGTCTGATTACATGCTTAAATTTTTATTCATCGCAGGTAAGTCACCTCGCTAACATCAATTCTTGGTAATTATGTTCATACCATAATCATCAATGGAGCAATAAACTATTAATTGTTGTTTTTTTAGTGCTTAAGATCACCAATTCGGCTTTTGGTGATCTTTTATGCCTTCATTTGCTTTGTTGCTGGTTACTTAAATGTATAATATGAAATTATACATTGTCAGTTAGTCTTCTATGGTGATTATTGTGAATAGTTTTTATCCATTAAAGGTAAAATCTTTTTTTATCTGTACTATTATCTTCATTCAGGTTTTATTTTCTATATTAATACCTCTTTCTCCAGTTTCTGCCATTGCATCTATAGATGAAACATCAGGCTCGGAGGTATCAAATGCACCTCAGGTTGAGGTGCATTTGATTAAAACAGGAGAAGATATAAACTTCATTGCAAAAAAATATTCTATATCCGTTGAAAAACTCAGGTACTTAAATCAATTCAATAAATACGATATACCCTTCGAGGAATTGTCGGTTGGCGATGAGATATATGTCCCTAAAAAAATGATTTTATCTTTAAAAGAAGACAATGATTATGTTTATCTTCAGGAAGATATTGCAGATACAGCTATAAAATTAACAAATTTTCGTTTGGAAAACTACGCTTCAGATAAAGCAAAAAATTATGTAGTCGGGCAAATTAATGATTCAATTTCAACATGGTTTAATCAATTTGGTACAGTTGAAGGACAATTAACTGTAGACAACTCACTATCTTTAACAGGTAGTGAATTGGATGTGTTAATTCCACTTTATGATGAAGACAATGTTCTGTTTTATACCCAGTTGGGTGGACGATACCTTGACGATCGTGCCACACTTAATTCAGGTATCGGAACCCGGCTTTTTACACAAGATGACTGGATGCTGGGAAGTAACTTATTTTTTGATGCTGATATTACAGGTAAAAACCAGCGCATAGGCTTAGGTATAGAAGCATGGCGGGATTATTTAAAACTGTCTGCCAATCAATACATTGGCATCACTAACTGGCATCAGTCCCGTGACTTTTCCGACTATAATGAACGGCCGGCTAATGGCTTTGATATTCGGGCTGAAGGGTATTTACCATTTTATCCTCAGTTAGGTACTAAACTTATTTATGAAACTTATCAGGGAAATGAAGTTGCCCTTTTCGGAAAAGATGAAAGGCAAAAAAACCCTTATGCATTCACCCTTGGAGTAAACTATACCCCCTTCCCTCTGGTTTCACTTGGTCTTGATCACCAGATGGGAAAAAGTAATAAAAATGACACATCTCTGAATTTACAATTTAATTATCAATTCGGTGAAGATATTAAAAATCAGTTATCAGGGCTTTATGTTGATAATATGAGAAAACTATCTCAAAGCCGCTATGACTTAGTTAATAGAAATAACGAAATAATTTTAGACTATAAAAAACAAGAAGTAATTAAAATATCACTACCTGAATCAAAAATAGGTAATGCGGGTGATACCATTTTAGTTAAAGCAAATATAACATCAACATATACCTTAAATGATATTTTCTGGGATGATAGCACTTTTCCTACTGGTGGTATTACTTCATACCCGCAAGATGATAGCGTTGAAATAACACTACCTTATTATAATAATAATGGTGATAACACCTATCAGCTCAAAGCCAAAGCTACCGATATTAAAGGAAACAGATCAAATACAGCTTCAATGCTGATTATTGTTGCTCCACCATCCTTAGAATCTTCACTGTTGACATTAACGACAGATAAAAATATTGCATTAGCTAATAACAATGACCTTATTGTTGCGACAGCGAAATTAACTGACAGCAATGGTATACCAATAGCCCGCCAAACGATTAACTTTAATGTAAGAGAAGCTAATTCATCTATAGAAGAAGGACTAACCGATACTAATGGCTTACTTGTTACGATGATTTCCGGTAGCAAGGTTATAGATACGAAAGTTTACGCGAATCTGAAAAGTATCCCGGGGAAAAATGCTCATACCGATGTTTCCTTCATCCTGGACAATACGACAATTAGTGTCAATAAATTAGTCGTCACACAAAATAATGCTGCGGCAAACGGCATTGCGACCAATCGCGTAGAAGCGACTGTTACCGACGATACCGGAAATGTAGCCGCAAATCAGACCATTACGTTCGGTGCAACAAACGGTGCCACTCTGGTTACATCAACAGTGCAGACAGATGCTCAGGGCAATGCATCCGCTGAGCTGACCAACACAGTGACAGGCTTAAGCACAGTTACCGCCACCACAAACAACACCAGTAAAACAGTGGATACCACCTTTATCGCCGACAGTGCGACCATTAAAATTGACAACCTGATTACCACGCAAGATAACGCCCCCGCAAACGGCATTGCAACCAACAGCGTAAAAGCCACCGTCACCGATGGCACCGGAAATGCGGCGGCAAACCAAACCGTTACGTTCAGTGCAACAAATGGCGCTACCGTGATCACAGCGACAGTGCAGACCGATGCACAGGGCACAGCGTCAGCTAAGCTGACCAGTACCGTTGCAGGACAGAGCACAGTTACCGCTGGTACAAACGGCACAAGTAAAACAGTAAATACCACCTTTATCGTGGACAGCACGACGGTTAAAGTTGACAGCCTGGGCATAACACAAGATAACGCCCCGGCAAACGGCCTTGCGACCAACAGCGTAACAGCCACCGTCACCGATGCTACCGGAAATGCGGCGTCCAATCAGACTGTTACGTTCAGTGCAACAAATGGCGCCACCATGGTTACATCGACAGTGCAGACAGATGCACAGGGCAATGCATCCGCTGAGCTGACCAACACAGTGACAGGCTTAAGCACAGTTACCGCCGGCACAAATAATACCAGTAAAACGGCAGATACCACCTTTATCACTGACAGCACGACGATTAAGGTCGATAGCTTAGTCATCACACAAGATAACGCCCCGGCAAACGGTCTTGCGACAAACAGTGTAAAAGCTACCGTCACTGATGGTACCGGAAATGTGGTGGCAAATCAGACCGTCACGTTCAGTGCAACAAATGGCGCTGCCGTGATCACGGCAACAGTGCAGACTGATGCTCAGGGTAATGCGTCCACTGATTTAACCAGTACCATAGCAGGACGGAGCACAGTTACCGCCGCCACAAACAGCACAAGTAAAACAGTGGATACCACCTTTATCGTGGACAGCACGACGGTTAAAGTTGACAGCCTGGTCATCACGCAAGATAACGCCCCGGCAAACGGCCTTGCGACCAACAGCGTAACCGCTACAGTCACCGACGCTACCGGAAATATGGCGTCCAATCAGACTGTTACGTTCAGTGCAACAAATGGTGCCACCATGGTCACATCCACAGTGCAGACTGATGCACAGGGCACTGCATCCGCGGAACTGACCAGCACAGTGGCCGGACTGAGTAAGGTTACCGCCGGCACAAACAGTACAAGTAAAACAGCAGATACCTCCTTTATCACTGATAGTGCGACGGTTAAAGTCGATAGTTTAGTTGTCACACAAGATAATGCTCCGGCAAACGGCATTTCAAAAAACAGCGTAAAAGCCACCGTCACCGACGGCACGGGAAATCCGGCGTCCAATCAGGCAGTCACGTTCAGTGCAACAAATGGCGCCACCTTGATCACGGCGACAGTACAAACTGATGCTCAGGGCACTGCAGCCGCTGAGTTGACAAACACAATAGCAGGACTGAGCGCGGTTACCGCCGGCATAAACAACACCAGCAAAACAGCGGACACTACCTTTATACCGGACAGCGCGACAGTCAGGATCGATAGCTTAGTTATCACTCAAGATAACGCATTAGCAAACGGCATTGCGACCAACAGCGTAAAAGCCACTGTCACAGATGGTACCGGAAATATTGTTGCAAATCAGACCGTCACATTCAGTGCAACAAACGGCGCCACAGTGGTTACAGTAGCAGTCCAAACAGATGCACAAGGCGAAGCGGGCACTGACATAACCAGCTATTCCTGGGGAAAAAGCACTATAAAAGGGAGTATTAATAGTACAGATAAAGAAGCAGAAGTAATGTTCAGGATTGATCCTCAGCTTATAGATATAAAATTAGATATTATAAAAAATGGTGCGCTGGGTAATGGTAGTGACCAAAACAAAATATTGGCATCCGTAACAGCAAGAGACCAAAATGGAAATGCTCATCCTGTAGAAGGTGAAAAAATAAAATTCAGTTCGTCAAACCAGGGGGTAACTATTTTAACACCGGAGGTTCTCTCCGATAACAATGGTCAAGCTGAAATTGCTATAATTAGCTCAACGACAAAAACAAAATTAATAACTGCAATTTTAGATTCAAATAATAAATCAGTGAATATTGAAATGTCCTTTAGCACAGGAGTAAAAATAAACCTAAATAAGATAGAGGTTGCAGGAAACAGGCAGGACATACCTGATAACTCTATATTTCCTGACTCAGCCTTTGAAGGTGCTACATTTAAAATATTGCATAATAGTGATGGGCAATTTAACAGCACACTTAATTGGACCAGTGATAATCCGTATGTCACGGTTTCAATCTATGGCGTTGTTACATTCCAAAATAAATTCAGAAATAACATGAGAGTCACTATTACAGCAAGTGAAATTGGTAACCCTGTAAATTATCAATCTTTAGTATTTTCACCGACATACTGGTACATAATAACAGCACCGGGAGAATCAATGGCAGAAAATGGATATGAACAGTGGTGTATTGACAGAAGTGCCAAGGTTGCACCTATTAATCAATTAACAGCAGGAAACATATTCATAAATATCGCTAAGAGAGAGTTTCTGAGTCAATGGGGTGCTCTGACTTACTATCCTAATATTGAAAGCAAATTCGCACCTATATATATACAAAAGGAGTCAGGAACAGAATCTAAAAACATTAGATTTGATGTAAGAACCGGAAAGATTACTGACGCAAAACCACTAAGCTATGGCGTTATTTGCCAGGCCAATTAAAACAAGGATAATTATATGTCACTCGAATTTATAAGCGTTCCATCTAACGGTATTATTATCGGACAAGAAGAAGATGTTACGGTAAAACGACTTCCTGAAGCTCAGGGTATTGAAATAAGCTTTACCAGCTCCGATACCGGCATAGCAACGGTTGCACCTGACAAGATGCTTACAAACGCAGCAGGCGAAGCGACTGTAAAAGTTAAAGGAATTGCAGGAGGTGAGATAATGCTGACAGCAGCTGAAGGTACAGAATCTGAAAGTGTAAATATTGGTGTTCTTACAGCAGAGCCTGCTCCGGTAGATATTGACAGTTTATACTTTTCAATGAGCCATTATGAGTGGTGTTCTGAATGGAAAGATGAATTAAAACCAATTACTGTTATTGCAATTGGTCCAAATGGTGAGCCCATTGAAAATGCCAAAGTTCAATTAAATGTCGTGCCCACCGCTTCCGGTAATGACTTTGATTATACCATACAGCCAAGCTCCGGAGTTCAGTATACCGATCAGTACGGGCTTGCCTTATTTTATATGCAAATTGACGGTGTTGCAGAAAGCGTAATGGAAATCATTGCAGAACATGAAAATACGGATGGAGCGATTATCAGTTCTGTCGATGTTATGAGACGAATTATCGAAATTGAAGATCCCTCATCCAGATTAAGCGCACCTATCATTCCGGCTATGTCAAATGGCGTTGTTGATGACAAAGATATTGAACTGGAAAATGGCATCAGAGTTAATTTACAAAATGGCAATATACTGCCGGCAGGATCAATAATCGGATTCGCACTTAACCGGGGGGTTATTGAATCTGTCATTTCCCAACCTGCAGCAAATTTTAGCGTGATTATTGATGAATCATTCCTGACTAACGGACTGCATAAATGTGCATTTTATTCATTAGATGAAAATGAAAATGCCTCATTTTCAACTCAGAGCAGAATACTTGTTGACCGTTTGAATGGAGGTGGCAGTTCAGAGCCTTTAACAGAAAAATCAAAAATTTTATTCTTAGGGAAAGAAGTTCAATATATAAATAAGGTCATGGCAATTGCTGGCCTCGAGACTTATTTACCAGAGGCGGTGTATGGAAGCGGGGAGAAAATACAGGTAGATGTAAGTAAATCAAAATGTGTTTATCGGGGTTATGATAAAAAAAATAAAGAATTATTTATACAACCCGTCACCTTGATCGAAACACCAGGATCTAATCAACCAGGCCCTGACAGGTCTATTTTAGAAAGAATTGGTGAAGGATATATAGGCGTATGGGTGTCATATTTTGATATCGACACTAATGCATATTATCTTTCAAAAGAAATTAAATACCAGGTAGATATAATCGCGCCTGGAGAAGGGAGGAATAATCGGGTACCAGGAAAAAAAATAAATGTAAATGGGTTTAAAATCACACCTATTATTGATTAAATTATAACATAAGCACCTTTTAAAGGTGCTTATTTACTTATATGAGGAATGTTAACATGCTTTACCCTCCTTACTTGCCTCAAATGAATGATGGCGTTATTAACATTGAAGATATTCAGCTAACAAATAAAATTTATGTGGAGGTTTTGTTTTATTCCGATGCTCAGGCAGGTGACGAAATCAGATTAAAATTTGGAAATCTTAGTACCCAATTTTTTTTGGTAACAAATCCCACAACCAACTTCCCAATAATAATTGAATATGATGCGGATTTAATTAGTGATGGGAAATATCAGGTTAGCTATAGCTCTACTGATTTAGCCGGTAATGAAAATATATCGCCTATTTCGTGGGCAATCGTTGATAGATTCAACGAAGGAGTACTCCCGCCACCTATATTCATCGATGCTGATGGTAATAATCAAATAACTCAGGGGTCTATTAATTCAAATAACGGAACACATGTCAGTATACCAGCCTACCAAGGTATTAGCCCGGGAGAGGATGTTGATGTTTTTTATTGGACATTAGATGAAAATGGACAAAACGTTCCTGGTTCTCAGTACTATGTTAACCATACTATCATCAATGAAGATATTACTGATGGTTTTAATGTTTTAGTTCCTAAAGCCTATTTAAATATTATAAGCAAAGGAACTTGCCAGGCACGATACGTTGTAAAACGAAATGAAAACATAACAGAAAACTCCAAAATTGGAACAGCAATATTAAATTTATTACCAGTTGAAACGTTACCCGCTCCAGATTTTATAGATAATATTGATGGTTGGCTGACATCAAATGAAACTATCAATGGGATAAAAGTCCGTGGAGAATACCCTGGCATATCAATCAATGATAACATTGAATTATTTATTTTTGGGTTTGATATACAGGGTCAGGCCGTACCCGGAACTGATTTATCTCAAAAATTAATAATTAATTCCTCTAATGTTGAGCTGGGTTATTTTGATATAACATTCTCTAAAAACATTGCGACTCTCGTAGGATTAGGCAGATTTGATTCTTATTATACCGTTACCAAAAATGGTATTATATCCTCATCTTATTTTGGTAGTGTAAATATTGATGTAATAGACAATAAATTATTACCTCCCCCTCTGTTCACTCAGGCAACAAATGATATTTTGTCATTGGATGACATCACCGAAACTAATGGGGTCATTATTCAGATAAAATATGATACTTTAGCGATCAATGACAGAGTGACTGTTCATGTTTACGGACTCGATGAATCAAATAATCACGTACAGAATGCCACATGGCAGGCTTCGCACATTGTGTCATCTCAAAATGTGAGCGAAGGATTTATACAAGTTAAATTGCCATTAGAAAAAGCAATTTCTGTTGGTGATAATGGCCAGCTTTTTTCCAACTACTCTGTCCAATACAACAGCTCTCAAGGTTTCGATTATTCAGAAACATCAAAAGCAAAACTTAATATGATAACTAAACCTGACTTGCAGATGTTTTTGACTACCGGAGCGCCTCCCCATGATTATCATGCTATTCATGTTTATCCATTTAATCATGGTATCATCATTGGTTCGCCGGGATCCTCCGTTGCACTTAGCTGTGCCCGCCCGGCAGAATTTGATGAATCCGGCAGTAGTGATTATCGTGTCACGTTAAACGAAAGTGGCATAGCGCGCTTCAGGCTTTTATCACCCTCATCAGGCACTATTGTAGTAGGCGGATTTGTTGAATCCAATCCGGGCATTGAAGCAAGTGCTATTACCCAATTTAAATCCTATCACGATCAGCAGGGTAAATTTATTGCATGGGCTTCATCTACAAATGCATCCGCAGATGAAATCATGCCTTGTTCTATTTATTTAATTACAGAAAATGAAAGTTCACTTAAAAGACCAATTACTCAGGTCAGAGTCGTGGTATCAGGTAATGCTAAAATTGTCGGGTATCCCGGTCAAACAGCAGATATTTTACTTAATAGTGACCATTCAGTTGAAATTGATATTATCAATTCTGTTGAAGAAAAGATCACAGCCACACTTACTTTACCTGAAAGTTCAGGATCTATTATTTCCGCCGACCTGCTTTTTGTAAAAAGGTATTAATTTTACTGTATCTTATTCTATAAAAAATTGATGTACCCATGGAAAATAACACTACAATGAAATAGACAGCACATCTGCAACAATAATTATTATTAACTAAGGACATTATATGAATAAAAACTATGACCTTGAGGATTTAGCTAATTTTTATTACAACATGTTTTTCTCAAACCTTATTAATGATCTTCACGGAATACTAGCCGGCCCTGATTCTTCAATTACTAATAAAGATAGAGATTGGTACCGACTGCAACAAAAAGAACTATTAACAATACCTTATGAATCACCTGGGGGAAAACGGTATGAACTTTTTGCTGACTTAATAAAGAATGTGAGCAATCAGAAAAAAACATTAATTTTACTTCATGGATTTTCGGGGAAAGCAGATAATACCGGAGCATGGGTGAAGCAGTTCTATGAATTAGGTTTTGATATTTTAACACCTGACTTAAGGGGGCATGGACGAAATACAGAGCTGAACCGAAATTTTGGGCTCCATGATAATGAAGATCTATTAAAATGGATCAATAAAATTGTAACAATATCGCCCGGCCATGATATTGTTTTAATGGGAATATCAATGGGGGCGGGTACCATGTTACAAACCATGTCTTCAGATACAATCTTATCAAATGTGAAAGCAGCTATTAGTGATAGTAGTTATCGCTCAACTGTTGAGTCTCTTATTATCAATATTGGTCTGGTACTTCCTTTTCTTTCTTATGAAGATATATTAGCTGTTAAAGATGTCGTTAATGATTTGTTATTTAAAGACCAATTAATTAAATTGGAAGATGGATTGACGATAGATAAAATAACCCATAGCTCATATATCCCCTTGTGTAGTATTAGTGGAAGATATGACCCTCTCGTTTCACCTGAAGTAACACAAAATATTATAGATGCACATAATAACCCTAAGGATATGGTTTTTATTTGTGATAATGCAATTCATCAAAATAGTATTGCAACAGATAATAAAAAATACCGTGACTTCATCCATAACTTCCTGAAGAATTCTGGTGTGATTTAAATATAATAATTTATTTTTGTAATAGTTTTTTAATAAAAAGGCATAGTTTCATACATTGAAGCCATGCCTTTATTTAAAGTAAGTAACTAATTAATAATGATTAAATTGATACTTTAAAAAATAATGACTATAGTCCCGTAATGAATATTCATCACTTAGCTCTGGATTACAATACATATGGTAAAATTCATGCGCACCTTGAATACAAAACTTATCAGTATATTCAGGTCTCGTTATTATTTTGGTTCAATATATTCAAATGGTGGTAATATTGGCAGTTCCAATATTTGAGCATTAACTTTGTCAAAATCAATTTTTCGGAGATCCAGAGCACGAAAACGCATATTATTGTATATACGTAAAGCAAAAACGCCATCAGTAAGATTTTTAATAGCAGCCCAACGGGTCACATCAACTTTTCCATCAGTAGGTTCATTAGCATTTTCTGTATCTAAAATCATTCCCGGGGGATGATCTATACTGTTTAGCATATGAGTTACAGCATTGAATGCATCATCAGCATTTTCTTGTTCAATCAAATAATGCTTTTGATACGCTGTACGAATAAAGCGCCCGACTGAACTGCTTTGATTTGGAATGCATAATGCTCCCCCTCCCTCATATGGAGATACTTTATGCTCTCCCATTATAAATGACTTTTGAGTATAAGGGTGTATAAATGCATAGTTATTTAAATTCTCTAAGTGCCAATCAAACCAAGGCTCATTAGTTGAAACGCCGACAAGATTGTCTGAAATTAACATATTTCCATCCTTGAATTCAATTACAATTGATTGACCAGTATTATCTACAACAGCAAGATAAAATGGAAATAAAGCATCAAGCCCCGGATACCAACAAACATGGTGATTAGGTAATTTTTCTTTAACTTCATCAACAGTTGCGTAGTTAGCTAACACCCAATGACACAAAAAATGCACTCTGATATCACTATTTTCATCAGCAGGCTTTTGATATTTAGTTCCCGGCATATACAAAAAACCCGCACTTAAGCCTTTTTCATTCATACCATCTACAATAATATTCCGTAAATTAACGCCTTTAATTTCATTTATGGATGGTAAGCTATTAATATTTACACCAACATAGCCATAAACAGAACTTTGAGATTCTATTCCTTTATTATGAGTAAGAGATACATGTTTATTACTCAGTGGCTTATTTCTCGGATGTATGTAAAAAGCAGGTGGCAGTAACAGCTCATTGTCCATTGAGCGCCCTACAATTACTGCATTATTTTTCGTTTTGATATGAAAATTCGTACACATTTGAACCTCTCAATATTTATATTATCGAAGTGAGAATCACTAGCTTGGCTTAATGTAATATATAGTCTTACTTAATATAATGTCAATTTACATTGGTGATAATTAGGCTATTACAACTTTCCCGGGTAAAATTGTCATGACAAACGATAATAAACTTATTTTTATTGTTATAAATAATGACACAAATAAATAGAGTAATTGCGGATTATTTATTGACAATAATAAAAATACGTAAATTTTATGTTTTTAATAAAGCAATATATTTTTTGGATTTATCATCTCATATATCAATAAACCTTAGCTCAACCCATGAAGTGTGTCATTACAAATGATAAAACATAAACATTAGAATCACTCGGATAATTTGTTTATACATCCAATCAAAAAAAATCAATTGATTGATAATCACGTAATGTGTTATTGAAATAGGTTGCATATCCCAATCTATGCACTATAGTTATTTACATATTAATTGTTGTTATTTCCATATAACAAGCATCAGATAGTTAATGAATTTCTTTTAGATTATTCCAATGATTAGAAAGATAATTATTTTTATAGATTATTGATTGTTTTTGTGTGAATATAAAAATCAGATTACAGATATTGGGCGATGTTATTGTGAATACTTGCATAATGAGTTTATTATTTAAATACGCAACAAACGAGTCAGGCATACTCAATACTTTTGTTTTTCATAATAACTTATGATTATTACCAATTATTATTTAACCAAATTACATTATTTAAAAATCAGCCAATTGATACATTCTATAACTACGGTAATCAGATTATATTAGTACGTGCTGTATATTTTTTGCATTACAATCTTCGATAATGAATTGCACTTAGGTTGGTATTTCAATAATTATAGTGATTAGCTACTCATTATACTGGTGTTAATCACAGAACACTCCAAAAGGAGTAAGATATGAGTGTATGCCAAATAAATTCGAGTGGTGGGAGCAAATATTACATTGGCTGCAAAATGCCCTCCCTTTTATTGGTGGTTTTTTTATGTCAGCAACAATTTCTTATATCAGGGAGCGCAGAGAAGGATCCTGTCGACGACAATCGCTGGGTGAATCGATAACATGCGGACTTTTAAGTGTGGGCGCTATTCGGCTAATCGCCTGGCAATTCACCCGGAGTGGAGATGATGAATCATGGGTTATTCTGGCTGAGTTTTGTGGTGTAATGATCGGCTTTCTTGGAACTAAAAAACTGTATGCGCTGTTTGATGGCGCTGTGCAAATTTTTAAAAATAGGTTTGGAGATAAAAATAAATAATTTTAAATTGACGTAGTCTAAAAAACATTACTCCATGTTTGATCAACGTCATCCAAAGGGTATAATAATTTTTTCAAAACCACGCCTTATTTTAAAATTATGTTAACTCCACAGAATAGCCAGAGCATATTAATATAAATGGACCAATAATGATAGCTCATCTATATTTAATCATCAACCATATAATTATGGCTGAATAAAAATTTATACAATTTCATCAAATCACTTTCTGTATAGTGATTTGTTGTGACCTTTTAATCTATCTTATTATGAGCTAATCAGTCCTATTTGAAATAGCAATAACTTAATATTCTGTATCCGGGTAATCCGACCAGATAAAAATATAACATTTAAAGGAGTCACCCGTGAATGAACCTAAATGGCTTATTGCAGCCAGAGGAGAAATCGGCATATCTGAACATACTCCCGCGGGCTCAACATCAATAGACCAGATGTGGCGTGATAGTAAATTATCAGGTTTAGTTGGTACCGCAAAATCAGTGCCTTGGTGTGCCGGTTTTGTCAATGCCATGCTGGAACGCTCAGGTATCCGCTCTCCACGTAAAGACAGTTCCGGATCTTATGATAATTTTGGGCAAAAATTAAGTGAACCTAAGTACGGCTGTATTGTCCGTTTTTCTCGTTCTGGTGGCGGGCATGTTGGTTTTTGTGTTGGTAAAACTGAAAATGGATCATTACTTATTTTAGGAGGTAACCAATCCGACTCGGTTAACATCAAGTCATTTGGCACAGATCGGGTAATAGCTTACCGTTGGCCTGACGACATTGCGGTTGATAATCGACCTCTGCCAACAGGAACTGCCGTATTGTCAGTAAAAGAATCATAATATGGACAAATATGATGAGTATGTAGCTTATCTCTCATAACTAACACAATAAAAAGCCACTTCCCCATATAGGCTAAGTGGCTATAGTTATATTAATTTCTTGCCGGTGGAATCACATCAACCAAATATTTACTCACATTCGCATTCGCATTTGTGTGTGATTTACCATCCTCAATTAAATTCAATGAATACTTAATTTGGACAGATCCTTCTCCGATAGCATTAAAAAATGAGGAAGGAACCGCTCTGGTAATAGGATTAAATGTCTTTGCTTTATTATCAAAATCAGTATCTGCTTTTAACGTATAAAACTGAGGCGAACCAATTTTATCCCCTTTTTTATTAAATCCTTGCAAGGAAATTAAACCTGTTTTTTCTTCATTTATCGTCGCATCTGCATCGTTAAGTTTTGGCCACTCATTTATTTTCAGAGTTATGCCTCTATCAGACATTGACTTATTTATGTACCCTGTTTGCTCAGCTTCAACAATAACGACAGGACCTAAATCCTGAAGTTCTGCAGCGCCCCCTCCATCTACCCGTTCAATATTTACCACTGTAATATGTGAGAATTGCGCATTTTTCACACCATCAACAAGATAAAATGAAATATCATGCTCACCATTTTCTAACATACCTTCATCTATTTTTAGAGAGTAGATATCTGTTCCTGCATTTATGTGATACGACGAGACTGCATTTTCCCAGCAAAAATAAAGTTCGGAATCTTCACTTGCTGCTATGTTAGCGTAGACATAAATACCTTTTTCAACATCACTATCATCGATAGAGCCATCTAACATTGCAGGAACATTGGGTTTTGCCAGAAACTTAGCAGGACTGACAAATTCAAGTAAAACCGGGTTAGAATCAACGTCATCAATAGTAGCAATAACATCTACAATTACAGGTGTTGGGGATGGTATTGCAGATAAATAATATTGTAATTCTAAAATACCATTTTTATTACTTTGTGCAGTTTCAGATACAATGGTAGCAGTTATTAATTCAGACTCCTCTCCAAGGTCATCTAAAAACTTCAGAGTACCTACAGCATTTTCAACAGCCTTTCCATCTGCATCCTTTACCGTAACATAAAATGTATTTGAAATATGTCCCCACTCACTTTCAGGCCATTGGTTTGTTGCAACATTTAACTCTACGCGACTTACATCTCTTTTTTCCAGATTTTTTTTCATTGATACACCCTCATTGTAAAATGATACTGTTTTATTGCGATAAATACAGGTTATGAGAATAAGTCACCCTGATCGTTTAAATTAATTAACTCTGAATATTAATTTTCATTCTAATCTAATAACCAAGAAGGAAAACAATAATAAATAATTATGCCATATCATATTCAATCCCTTCGTTCACCTTATAAATACAACGTGAAATTGATATAGTCATCATGAGTTTATTTATAATATTAAGTATCATGTATTTTAAATTAACAATGATTTATTATGAACCATCGCTATAATTTACATTTAGGTAATAGCAATATACAATAAATGAAAATAATTATTTAAACCCATTACTAGCCCTCCACCGACCACAGCGTAAAGGATTAATTTAAATAATAAAAATACTTAATACGTGAAATTATCTTTTTTATCTTAAGTGCTTTTATTTATGATATTCAAAACAGAACAGCATATCTTTACGCATATCATAAAACCCATTACACTACCTTTAGCTTTCATGTTATTAAAACTCACGCCACAACATTAACATACAAAAAATTTCGCTATAAAATAAATAGAACAATGATCTACTTGTGTTATTTATAAAAATAATTAATTTATTTAACCCGGGGATTGTCATCATGAACTATCAATATGCCTACTGATATATACCCAACGTCATTCAGGATGCAGGCGGAAAGTATACATGAATATGTGACCCGGCTGGCGTTGTTCCGCCAACGAACCTGCAGTTTGAATAAACAAGGGTATACATATAATGTCGACATGTGACATCAGGTAACCCCACTTATAGCCAGAGGATCGTCACGTATGTATACTTTTAAATTAACACTCTTAGTGTTTATTTTTTTAGTTGATACCGCATGGGCTGGAAATACAGAAAGTAGAGATGTTTGTAATAGCATTCCATCAGAGTGCATTATTAATGGTCAGATAAATACAGAGTGTATATGTAAAATATGGTGTCTTGAAGGATGTGGTGGGAGTGCATGTAATTGTGACATACTTCCTTTGAAAATAAATGCCCTCTTACCAAAACTCAGTCACACAAAAATACATACAAAAAAATACGTACTTGTTCCTGCAAAATTAAAACCAAACCAAGCATGCTATCATTTTGTAAATCAGCCACAGTGCCCGGTGTTTTAGTAACGCAAAACGAGCTCTCCGCATAGCAGGGATATCTGACTCAATATCGGAATCATTGGGTGTACTGCCGTAAAAACAATCCGGTCTGATTAAAAACTAAATAAATCGCAGAAAAAACCGTCACTTGACACAGTTTTAATGAAATAGGATTGACGCTCAGGACAGAATCAGGTTTAATACGTCCCGTTGCCCGGATAGCTCAGTCGGTAGAGCAGGGGATTGAAAATCCCCGTGTCCGTGGTTCGATTCCGCGTCCGGGCACCAATTAATTCAGAACCGGCTTGTCAGTTAAACATGATGTTATCCTGACAGGTGCGAAAAAGAGCAAGGTAAAACATAACGTAGCATTGTTACTCGTGTTTGAAAAAGCTCTCAAGAAAACAGACTTGTTCGCGCAAGTCTGTTTTTTTATGCGTGCGAGTTTTACAGATCTTCTCCGTTAAAGTCAAACTTAGTCTGTTCATTCCTCCTTTAAGGGCTACATCAGCTCTGTTTACCTCCCGGAATAAATCAGCTTTTACAACGGGTTTGCGGTTTTTTTCTGTATCATGAGACATCCCTGTCCGTTAAAAAACGGGGATATCTCCCGTAGGAAAATCCCCCGCACGGGTTAATATAAACATCACATTTCGGCTGTTGCCAGTGACAACGAATTAGCCGCCTGATGCTAATTTGCCTGTGCTGACAGAGCTATCAGAAACTATATTCCGCTTTCAGAAGATTTCGTGTAAACGCTGACGACATAGCGCCCGTCACCGTGCCCGAGATCCATTGACACCATCGCGCTGACTTCCTTTTCACTCATGCCACTGCGTGTGTGGAATGCCATCGCGTCCACCGCCCGGGCATAGCGCAGACTGTGCGGTGCCGATTTGCCGGTCAGCCCGGCTTTGCGGGCCATATTCCGGTAGCGGTCAATAGCTGATTTCAGATCCGGCCGTTCTGCACAGCCGCCACCTTCAGGGCATTATTCACTGCGTACAACATTTTTCTCTGTCGATCACCGTCGTATCACGTGGCCTTCCACCTTTTGTGCCGAATACTACGCGAACCCTCGCCTCTCCGCGCAGCAGCGCCGCCGCTACACCAGCGTCCTGTATTTCTGCACAGGAAACCGCAGCGAGATAGTGCTCCGCACTGATGGCAATCTTAGTACCATCCCGGCTCCCACCGGACAATCCGAGGGCTTTATTACTAAGTTTCTCATGCTGCGGATCGGCCAGTTTTCCCCGACCGGCAACGGCTAAAATATTTCTCACCGCCACCATCTCATTTTGCAGCGTGCGTTTTGAAATCCCCTCAGCCTATTCTATTCCGTGGGCTTTATATACCTTTCTGGCGGATGCAGACGAAGTTTTTACCGGACGGCGCCGGGAGGGGATTTATGCCGGTCCGATGACGTTTGCCGGTAAAATCTCACGTTCGGTTATCGTGTTTTCAGTGGGGGCTACTCTGACACATTTTGGCTTTCAGCCTAAGTCACATATACAACCGGAGAGTGCTGTTAATGCAATCTCCCTGATCTTTTTTAGCGGAGTTACCCTTCTTGCTCTGATCGCCATTTTCTTTAGCTGCCAGATGACGCTTAACCGTAAAACACATCAGATTGTGTTAGATGAAATTGTGCGGATCAGGCAGGGCGGAAAAATTAAAGATGCCCGGCCAGAGGTCCGCAAAACAATCGAAACGCTGGTGGGCTGGCCATATGAGCAGTGCCGTGGGAACAATATAATTTGCAAAAAAATGCAATAAGGCGCTCATTACCCGTGTGTATAGCAGCCGTATGCCCGGCATACTAAGATCAGTAAACAATACCGGGACCCGGCTGATAAACAGCCGCAGGCAGCCCCGGATAATGTCAGACGCCGAGCAATTTCACGGTAGCATCCACATCAATCTCATCTTCCGAAAAGATCAGTGTTGTTCCCTGGAAAGTGGTGATCGCCAGTTTTTTCAGTGAGCGCATTTCATCCGGCGCAGTAGTTAATTTGGGTCTGATGCTGCTCATCAGTACCCCGACTGACAGGACGGTCTTCTCTTTATCAATTGTGGAGTCAACAGGCACTTCTTCACTGTAAATCAGGTAGGATTTGATCGATGTAAGTTTAATGCGCTCACCCGCGATATAGATGTATTTGCTTTCCGGTATAACTTTTACGGAATAGGCGGATAAGCCTTTGTTATTTGTCGTGGGCTCAAAAGTGACTGCTGCATCTTTTTTTATCAGCTCAGGGTTGGCGACCTTAACCTCATGAAAATAACGGTTATCACCATTTTCATCTTTGATAAACCCAAAACCCTTATCTTCGAACCACGTTGTGATTGTTCCGTTCATCGCCATTACCCCTGCTTAATCATTTATATACTCAGTTTTTGCAGCGCGCAGTATAAAGCACATTGCCTGTGCAAACCATGTCTTTGGTTTATACCCTTATTCATTCAAACTGCAGGTTCGTTGTCTGCATCCTGAATGACGTTGGGTATACATCAGGATGATGAATGCCCGGCAGTCACTGTCGCCAGCCGGCTTAAAATTCGCTATCATCCATTTCCGCTCTTCAACCGGATAGTCTGATGTCTGCAATTATTGATACTTTTATTGCCCCGCCGTGTCATAACGAGATCGGGATAATCCTGCAAGACGATCATCTGGTGATTATCAATAAACCCGCAGGACTGCTCAGTCTCTCGGGAAAAAACCCGCAAAATCTTGATTCAGTGCATCACCGGCTGGTACAACTATTTCCGGGCTGCACCCTGGTTCACCGTCTGGATTTCGGCACTTCCGGGCTGATGGTGATTGCCCGCAATAAAGCAGTAAACGCCGCTCTCTGCCAACAATTTAGTCAGCGCACAGTGTCCAAGGTATACCGCGCACTGCTCTGCGGACATCTGAGCGACGATGAAGGCATGATAGATGCCGCGATTGCCAAAGACCCTGCGCTATTTCCGCGGATGTCTGTCTGCGCAATCCGTGGCAAGCCCGCCCTCTCGCACTACCGGGTCATTGAGCGCTTTTATCATAAGTCAGAAGACGGAACATTACTGCCCGTGACGCGGGTAGAGCTAACCCCGGAAACCGGGCGCACCCATCAACTGCGTATTCACTGTCAGTTGCTGGGACATCCTATTCTGGGCTGCGACCTTTATGGCGGGCTCCTGCAACCCGGGACAGAAAAGATACCCCGGCTGATGCTGCACGCCAGTGAGCTTAATTTTGTTCATCCCGTCAGCGGAGAGCCAATTAACGCCCAAAATGCCGGCACGTTCTGACAGCAAACGTATTTATAATCATACTGCCGCAAAAAGCTTATATATGCGCCATTACCACATCAAATCATCAGGCACTTTAAAATCAGCATACGGATCATCTTCATCTTCCGCTTCCTGACTAAGTGCATTATTTAATACAATACTGTCCGCATCCCGCTGCATAATTTTATCAGCAACACTCGCGGGGATAATAGCGTATTCACTCACGTCACTGTTATCTATAACCAAACGGGCAATGGCGAGACGACCGCTGATCAGCTGAGCCTGAGTCACCTTATCCACTACCACTTTTTTAATCAGATTATTATCTGTGAAGTTAAAACTAATATCGCCTCTTGAAATGTTGATTCTGTTCATTTCAATAAGCTGTTTTACCTGCGCTTTATATTCTTTAGATAACGCAGCTTGTTTCTGTTGGTCACTCAGCTGTTTATCACGCTCAGATTGTACTTTTTTGTTTTCTTCCACCGCTTCTCTTGCTTCACGCGCCTGAACCCGTGATTTTTTAGCGGTTCTCTGGACTTTAGCTACTTTTTTGCTGGTTACCAGACCGGCTTTCAGCATCTGCTCTTGTAAGGTGAGTTTTGTCATTTTCGTTTCTTTTTCGTTTCGGAACCGATTGAATAATGTTCGGGATTATACCTGTAATTTTTGGTGCTGTACCACGTTGCTGAACCTGGCAAGGCAATGGTTTTACCGGTATATCAGTGTAAACCCGGCGGTCGTCTGAATTTTACCTTCCCGGATTTCAGGTGCAACCTGATAATAACGTCCACTGACAGAAAAATGATAAACGCCTCTGATTATCTCATGGCTGTTTTCCACATCCCACTGAGTATCATCATCAATATAAACCGGCGCATCCGTACCGAGTGGCTTAATATTATTATCAATTAATACCTGAACACCGACACCTTTTGCTGCATTTTGTCCGGTCAGATTATTGAGTAAAACCCCCTGACGCCGCAATGCACCCGATGCTTCATTTCCGGCGATAGCCTCAAAAACAGATGCACGGATATTATGAATAACATTCGTACCCGCGCAATCGATATACACATCCACACTCTGTGCACCATTATCGCCATAAGCGGTACTGCCTGTTCCGGAAAACTGAGCAGAGCTGACTTTGCCGAGACTCAGAAGTTGCTCCCGGTTGGAAAACCGGTAACGACAGGACTCTTTCATGTATTTAACAGAAACATTGCTGTTTTTTTTCAGCGGAATAGTCCAGCGCCCGTCTAATTCAATGGCACCGCTGCGGTTATATATTGAAATAGCAACAGGATAAGGTGAGTTAACATTTACCGGCAGATAAGCAAGCCCGTTATTGTCATCCGGCTGTTCATTGGTTCTGACCAGTGTCACTTTAACGCCCAGTGCAAACTGCGCCGTCGCGGTACAACTGATATCAATATCTGATGCGCCGGTGGTGCTTATTTTACTGTACCGGGTAATAACCGGATTAACATATGTCCCTGAAAATGCGCCGCCGATATCCAGCCGGTAACCAATCCCCGGGATATTTGACTGAATAATGGCATAGCCGTCTTTCTCGCCCAGAACAGTACCAATTCCTTCTGCAGTCACTGATGCGCGGTACGTTTCACCTTTTGTACACTTAAACCTGGGCGATGAATAACTTGTATGGAAATGCGGAATATATTCGGTTTCAATTAATCGCCCGCTGGTATCACGGATAGGCTCACCAAACCCGTAACTACCTGAATTAAATACGCCGATAGTGGCACGAATATTTGTCGCTCCCCGCCAGACCGGGGCAACGTGCCCCTTAATATCAGTAATGGTGCTGAATGCTGATACCTGCATGCTGATAATCATCAATAACAGGGAAAACAAACAGTTAATTCTCATGATTAATCACTCCGCAGGTAACTGTGATGACTGACACTTTATCATTCATAAGGTATTTCTGATTGATTGCATTCAAATCTACCTCACACTGACCACCATCAGCCGAATTCGTATCCACCAGAATTTTTGTCAGTTTCTCATTCAGATTCAGAAAGATTTTCCCGCCCTGTCCGACAAACGTTAGCGGCGTATTATCATTACTATAGACAGTGGCGCCAAGAGACAATGCATGCCCTTGTTCATCTGTGGCTTTCAGAACGACCGGCGCACCAATCCGTGTATCCAGTGTCACAAACACCGCACTGCCGGAACGCGGGATAACCATTCGCTTTGATTCTTCAATGGTGTAATTCTGCCCCAGATCTTTGGTTTCCACGCCGATTAAATTCTTCCGGTAAGGCACTAAATTCGGCTGGATAGCATAACCGGCGCTGTTAGTTGTTGTATCCGCACCAATAACCTGCGCATTTTCAACACCTTCCGCCTTAATAACAGCGAATGAACTTCCCAGCGTATTGGAGAATAAAATTCCCCCACTGTGACCGACTATTGCCCCGGAAGCACTTAAACTCAATGTTTTGGCGTCAGGATAATGGCTGTAATCCGAAGAAAAATCCGCAAATGATGTTTTATAACGCGCTCCGGCAGTTGCATACCGGTTTGCTTCACCGTCATATCGGTCCTGACCGGCAGATAACGAATAATCAAGATTTTCATTCAGCCGTCCGCTGACACCGGCACCAATATTGCGGGTACTGTCTGAAGAGAGGTAATTACTGGTCAGATAGGTGCTGTCACCGACAGAAAGCGGGATACTCAGTGACAGTGAGAAAAGCGTATCTTTATTATACTGGTTATCTGTTTTTTGTAATGACGCAATAACACCGGCATCAAAAACCGTTGCTGAGTAAGAGAGAGTATATTGTTTACTGCTTGCTCTGCTGTTCCAGTAATCCGCCGTTGAACCACTCATACTGATACTGCCGGTGTTATAAGGCAGGCGCTGACTCATTGATAATGTATATTGGGTTTTCAGTTTATACGCATTATTTTGCTGCTGGTCATCATATTGATAATACGCATCATTTATCTGCATCGCGTTATAAACACTGATGTAGTTCTTAGAATCAAACTGTATAGAAGACAGGTTTATATAGGTTTCTGTTGCCGCAAATGATTTACTGTAACTGAGTTTATAGGCGCTCCCTTCAAGGGTTTTATCCGCATCGTTCAACTGAGCTTTTGCATGAATAACTTCACCATTAAATGCACCAACGGGTGTATTTACCGTCATACCTGCCGCGCCGGATAAATAATCATTACTGACCACCGTTCCCAGAGAAGCCGATATCCGGTTATTAATACCATAGCGCAATGACGCATCCGTCACAGGATCACCAAAGACACTATTCCGGTAACGTAATTTACCCACACCAATATCAAAGTCTAATTTTCCCGGGCGGGTAAATGACAGCCCGCTCTGAACCGGAATATTCATTTTTTGCACATCACCACCGGCCCCGATAATATCAACGCGCAAATCACCTGAATAATAGAGCGGCAGCAGATCGCTTATTTCAAAAGGTCCGGCAGGAACAACTGTGCTGTAAATTTCTGTGCCGGAGTCCGCAAGGTACACTTTTACCTGCGACTGTGTTTTGGCTATTCCCTGAATAACCGGCGCAAAACCGGTTTCTCTGCTGAATAACATACTATTATCATTACGTAATCTGACACCACGCAATGAACTGCCATTAGAAAATACAGAGCCGGAATAAAAATCACCCAGCGTCAGTTTTCCTCTGACACTATCAATATCCCGTTCAAGCCAGGTCATTACCGCTGAATATTTATCATCATTAATCTGACTGTCATGGCGCAGCCGCCATTTATAAAAATTAATACCTGAGTTTAATGTTAATGAATCGGCGGTATTTTCATAACCTTCAGCACGGGTGGTATAGCGGTTATAAAAATAGTTACTGAATATGACTGAATTACCTTCATCCCAATTTTTCGGGTTACTTTCCGGCGGGACGGGTTTAAGTAAGTCGCGTTGCGGAACAGAAACAGAAAGTTGCTGTTTATTGAAAATAAATTCGAAAAATGATTCGGGGATCAGGTCTGATAAATAAGAACAGCTATTTTCATCCTGTGTTTCGTATTTCTCATGATACAACTGAACAAATGAATCGGTTAACCCCATAGAATCAATCAATTCAGGTATTAAACAAAGCTGTAATTTCTCATCTTTACTTTCCAGTTTAACAAGAAACTGGCCGATGTGTTGTTCATTAATATAAACATCCGTACTGTATAATCCCGGCATCTGATCATTATCAGTCGCCAGCACACGCAAATCGACATCGTCACTAACCGCGTAATTTTTAATAAATGCGGGGTTAAATTCATAATCGTCGTCACTATCGTCAGCCAATACCACACTGCACGGCAGCATGACTGAGGATAAAATAACCGGCAGATAAATAAACCATTTCATGAAATTAACCAAATAACCTTAATTTACTATTTTAACTGAATCCGTGTTGCCGCCTGAATCATTAATGTAACTAAATTTAATTTCCGCAGACTGACCCGGAACGGTATTTAACCGGCTAATCTTTGCCTTAGTTATTCCGCCGAAAGGTGACATCATGGCTAAGCCCGGCTGTACGTCATATTCCTGCCCGCCTGTAATAACCCTTGCTTTATCAAGGGTTATATAGAAAGCACTGTTATTTTTCGCTGATAACAAAATATCTGAACCTTGTTTTGTTATTGTCCAGTCAATCTTATCAACCGCTGTATTGTAATCACCGGCAATAGCAGAAGGCCGGTAAAAGAATTTAAATTTAGATAAAACAGAGATTTGCAGACTATTTTCAATGTTTTTACTTTTTGGCGGGACATCAAGTACATTCAGTGTAAAAATACTTTCACGATCCGTTGCAAGCGGTTCACCGGTATACAAAATACGGACAGTCTGGACATTACCGGGCTTGATTTTAAATAATGGCGGCAGCACAACAAATGGAGTGTCCTCAATATCGGCCTTTGAGATTTCTTTATCTGTTCTTTTTTCTGAAAATCCTGTTGTCAGCCATACCTGGCTCAGTGCTGTTTTTTCACCACTATTTTCAACATTAATGGATATTTCCTTATCACCTGAAGGATATACAAACCGGGTACCGGTTATCACAATACTGGCTGTCGCCGGAATAGCCACCAACGACAGAAAGACAGCTATCATCTTTTTAATCATACGTATTTTATATACTCGGATAATGATGAGTTAAAGACAAAAAACAGAAAATGGAAACAGGGTGATTAGAACAAATTAACCGGACTATTTCCATTATATTATTATAAATAAATATTATTTATAAATAATTTCGAAATCAACGTTAGATTCCACTAAACCCGGCTCAGAAATACCCAGGGCATAATACTTGGCAACATAGTTTAACTGAACATTGCCTTCCGCTAATTTGGTAAAGCCAACATTCTGATTATCTTTATCCATACCCAGCTTAATAAGCTGATCATTCTGGTTATACAATGCGATATTGACATTTTTCGCGGTTGTTGTACCCACGCCGGCGGTATTCAGCGTTCTCGTCGCTAAATCAATGTTCGGGCCGATAAAACTTAAACCAACATCGGTTACCGTTTCTGCTGCGGCACATTTTGATAATTGAATGGTAAAAGGTGTTGTGCCTGTTGTATCGCCGGCAGTTTGCAATGCATTCGAACTGACTGTCGGTAATGTAACCGTTTTACTTTTATCCGAACCTTCAACTACACAGCTTTGTTTTACCACTTCACCTTTAAACGTAATTTTACCATCACCCGCTACAGCGCCGGAAGAAATAGCAGCAAAAATAATAGCGGTAATTACATTAATTTTTTTCATGGAGTATATTCTCGTCGTCTCAATAATAAATTTATACCCTTACTCATTCAAACTTCAGGTTCGTTGGCTGCGCTAAAATATCCGGGTCACATAGTTTACCTATGCTCCCCGTCTATTTTCCCTTGCCGCCTTCCTGCAACTTGAATGACGTTGGGTATAGTTATATTTGGATATATTTGGATGTAAGTAGCTTAACTTGGAAATACTCTAACATACAGGGTTACACCTTTAGAATTGATCTGGCGCAAGTTTTGAATTAGTAAAACTTTAATCCAAAAAACCAGACAGCATCAGACTTAAAATCCTGACTGAATCGCTTCAATCAGTTTTAATGACTAATTTAAGCCGAGTAATGCGCTACAAAACAAATTTAGATCCTGAGCAACAAGAAAGCCTAATGTTCACACAAAAGAAGTTAATTGTATTTCATTGATTTTTAAG
The DNA here is from genome assembly GCF_965118875.1 of Morganella psychrotolerans. Classification (GTDB taxonomy): domain Bacteria; phylum Pseudomonadota; class Gammaproteobacteria; order Enterobacterales; family Enterobacteriaceae; genus Morganella; species Morganella psychrotolerans_C. Next base: position 309,699 of record NZ_CBCPJD010000002.1, on the reverse strand, counting down.
AGTTTAAATGACTATCTTATATATTACATGAATAAATAATGCGTTAATTCTTATCAAAAAATGCGTTAACATAACGTTATTCGCTGTTAGTAACTAATATTTAACACATGTGATTAATCGATTATAAATATTAAATTGTTAACACTATATAAAATATAGAATTTATTATTTTTATAAAAATACGATCCAATAAATATCTATTACGTGTATCGTATTATTTTATTTTTATTAATTACGACTTAATATTATCTAATCTATTCCATTACTGCCGGATAGCCTTAACATGCATATTAATAACGAAAATATGCATAGAAATGATGTTTTTTGACAGGATAAAACCGAAAAAGGTAAGCGGCATGCGCGCTGCAACGGTTTAGCTCATGAACACACAATGACACAAAACCAAAAATGAGATATCTGTCACCTTTTAATGTAACAGCATGAAACAGAAATTTCTGTTAATCTTTTGATACACAATAATTTTACAATTGCGGTTTTCTCTGCTTTATTTCTACTGTCAATCGTATACTCTGCCTGCCCGAAATCTGTGGCTCTGTATCAAAATCCTGTAAGGATAAAAACTGCCTATGTCTGTCGTTACACTAATTCTCGTTTTTTTGCTGGCCGTTATTGCCAGTGTTTTTATCTCCCGTCTGCTGGGTGATAAAATTCCGTTACCTTTTATTCAGATTGCAATTGGTGCCGGGTTATCACTGTTCGGCTTTGATGTGGCGTTTGATCCGCACCTGTTCCTGTTCCTGTTTATTCCGCCGCTGCTGTTTCTGGATGGCTGGCGTATTCCGAAAGAAGCCCTGTTCAGTGATATCAAACCCATTTTCTCCCTGGCTATCGGACTGGTTTTTGTCACCGTCGTCGGCATGGGATTATTTATTCACTGGCTGATACCTGCCATTTCCCTGGCGGTTGCGTTTGCGCTGGCAGCGATCCTCTCACCGACAGACCCGGTATCCGTTGCGGCAATGACCGTTAATGCCCCGCTTCCTTCCCGTATGGCACACATTCTTGAAGGGGAATCCCTGTTTAATGATGCCAGCGGACTAGTCTGCTTCAGTTTTGCCGTTACCGCGGCACTGACCGGAACATTTTCCCTGCCACAAGCCACCGGGAAATTCGTTATTGTTGCACTCGGTGGTATTATTGCCGGGCTGCTGATTGCCCTGATTGTCGGCAAAGTAAACCAGTTCCTGGTAAAAAGAACGGGGGAAGACCCGGCTATCCAGATTATGATCAGCCTGATGATCCCGTTTGTTTCTTATCTGGCGGCTGAGCATCTGGGTGTATCCGGGATACTTGCGGCGGTCGCTGCCGGTATCGCAATGCACTACGAGCGGATTGTCGGGCGTATGCAGTCTGCCACACGTATGCAGAGCAAAGCGGTCTGGGATACGGTGCAGGTCGCACTGAACGGGATGATTTTTATTCTGCTGGGTGAACAGTTACCGGCAATGTGGCGCTCTATTCCTGAAGTGGCGGCGGATGCCGGTGCCGCAGAGCCGTGGATGCTCCTGGCGTATGTGGTGATTATTACTGTCGGACTGGCGCTGCTGCGTTTTTCCTGGGTATGGATCTCCATGACCCTGACCATTTTCCATCAGCGCCGTAAAGGTAACGAGCAAACAATGCCGCATCTGCGCCTGATGGCGATTATGGCAACCGCCGGTGTCCGTGGGGCGATTACACTTGCCGGCATTCTGACGCTGCCCCTGTTGCTTAATGACGGCACGCCGTTTCCGCACCGCGACCTTGCCATCTTCCTCGCAATGGGCGTGATTTTGTTCTCGCTGGTGATCGCCGCCGTCGCCCTGCCAATCCTGACAAAAGGGCTGAGTACAGACTTACCGCATAATAATGATGAGCTGAATGCCCGCTTTACCCTCAATGAAGCAGCCATGAATAACCTGCGGCTGCAAATGGCAGAACCGCTGGAAGATATAGATGAAATGACACTGCGCACTGAAGTAGGGACTCACTTACTGGAGATCTACGGTCGCCACCTGGACAGTGACGGTGATGATAAAACCGCTAATTTTGACTGGCACAATGTTATCCGCATGGAGCGGCGCATGTCTCTGATTGCCCTGCGCGCAGAGCGGGAAGCGCTGAAACAGTTGCGTAAAAGTAAAAATATCAATGAGCATACCTATGTTCATCTGATACAGGAGCTTGATCTGAAAGAAGAAGCGCTGAAGCTCGCGCTGCATTAAAAAAACACTCAGCTGCGCCATTCCCGGCGCGGCTGGGTTTTTACGTTACCGTTAATTTGTTTCAAACAGAGGCAGGTTTTGCAGTCCGGTGATCATAATGGAAAGTAAACTGGAAAATAATTGCCAGCACAACAGTATAGGAAGAGAAAATCAGCCAGATTGACTGCCAGTCTTTCACACCATCAACCGTAAACATATCAACAACCATACCGCTGATAATCGCCCCCGCATAAGCACCCACGCCGTTGACCATCATCATAAACAGCCCCTGCGCACTGGCGCGGATTTTTGAGCTGACGGTCTGTTCAATAAAAATCGAACCGGACACATTGAAGAAATCAAATGCGCAGCCATACACAATCATGGACAGCACGAGGAAGAAGAAACCGATTGATACCGGTTCACCAAAAGCAAACAGTCCGAAGCGCAGTGTCCATGCGACCATACTGATCAGCATGACTTTTTTAATACCGTAGCGCTTGAGGAAGAACGGAATGGCGAGGATAAAAACGACTTCCGCCATCTGAGAAACAGAAAGCAGAATGGACGGATACTGCACCACCAGCGAATCCTGATATTCCGGAACACGCGCAAAATCATGCAGAAACGGACTGCCGAATGTATTGGTGATTTGCAGTACAGCACCCAGCAGCATGGCAAACAGAAAAAAGACTGCCATTGTCGGCTGTTTAAACAGCACAAATGCATCCAGCCCGTAACGCTGTGCCCAGGTCGTATTACCGGTCTGTTTCACCACCGGGATAGCCGGCAGAGTCAGTGAGTAAACCGCCAGCAACAGCGAAGCGCCTGCGGCGATATACAACTGAGTATTACTCAGTTCAAACTTCATCAGACTGACCGTCCACATCGCCGCGATAAAACCGATAGTTCCGAATACGCGGATAGCAGGGAAATGTGACACTGAATCCAGATTATATTTTTGCAGGCTTGCATAACTGACGGAATTTGACAGCGCAATCGTCGGCATAAATGCCATTGCGTTAATCAGCATCACCCAGAACAACACATGTACATCGGTGACGGTTGCGGCATAAAAAAGTGCGCCCGCGCAGATCAGATGACACAAACCATAGAGCCGGTTTGCCGGAATAAATTTATCCGCAATAATACCCACCAGCCCGGGCATAATAATCGCCGCCAACCCTTTGGTGCTGTAAATCCAGCCCACATCTGCGCCGGTAAAATTCAGGGTTTTTATCATGTATGCGCCGAGGGTGATAAGCCAGGCGCCCCAGATAAAATACTGGAGAAACAACATCGCTTTCAGTCTGATTCTGATATCCATGGGTATCTCCGCTGAGATAAAGAGGGAAAAGGCCGCCGACGTCCCATGATGTCAACACGGCCTGTGAACACCACTATTGTTATCTCTGATTAAGAGAAAAAAGCGGCATTTAATTGATAATTTTCTGATCAGAAACGGGTAATAATCTCTGTCACCAGTTTCAGGAATGTCCCTTTTACCCGCTCGGCGGTTTCAATCACTTCATCATGACTCAGTGGTTGATCCAGAATGCCGCACGCCATATTGGTCAGGCAGGAAATGCCCAGGGTTTCGATACCGGCATGGCGCGCAACCAGGGCTTCCGGCACAGTCGACATTCCGACCGCATCTGCGCCCAGCGTGCGGATCATGCGGATTTCAGCCGGTGTTTCATATACCGGACCTGTCCACCAGGCATAAACTCCTTCACGCAGTGTCACGCCCTGCTCAGCAGCGACGTCTTTCGCAATTGTGCGCAGGTTTTTACTGTACACCTGACTGACATCCAGGAAACGCACACCCAAATCCGGATTATTCGGCCCGATCAGCGGATTATTTGCGGTCAGATTAAGGTGATCCGTAATCAGCATCAGGTCGCCCGGCTGAAAACCGGTATTTACTGCACCGCAGGCATTGGTAATGATCAGTTTTTCCACACCCAGCGCTTTCATCAGGCGAACCGGGAAAGTTACCTGATCAAGTGATACGCCTTCGTAATAATGGAAGCGCCCTTTCATCGCCACCACATTCTGACCACCCAGTGTGCCGATAACCAGCTCATTGGCATGACCGACAGCGGAAGAACTGACAAAATGCGGAATGCTGTTATACGGAATACGCACTGCGTTTTCCAGAGTATCGGCAAACGGTCCCAGACCTGATCCTAAAATGATCCCGATAGTCGGTTTAATGGTTATCTGTGCTTCAACAAACGCCTTGCTCTCTGCAATATCGGCTGTGAGATGCATTATTTATCTCCTGAATTAGTCCGGTATGTAACTATACCCAACGTCATTCAAGATGCAGGCAGGCGGTTAGCCTCGTTCCGCTAACGCACCTGCAGTTTGAATGAATAAGGGTATATAGGTGAAGTATATGATGCGATTGTAGACCAGATGTAAACATGGAAATACGATCTTCTTCTCAATATGAGAAAAAGATTTCACTTATAATGGTGAAACATGTGTGATCCGTAAAAAAGGAGATTCTGGCTTATGGCGCTATCCGGCATACTCAGTGAGTTTCGGTCATCCAAAAATTCCAAAACCCGCAAACTGAAAGCACTCTGGCAAATTATCCTCAATGATGGATCTGTCCGCGCGGACACGCTGTCAGAAAAAGCCAATATGAACGCGGCAACCTGCGCCCGGTTGCTCGATGAACTTATCAGACTCGGCCTTATCTCTGCAGGTGAACTGGGGCAATCCACCGGCGGGCGTAAACCTATCCTTTACAGTGTCAACCCGGATAAAGGACGCCTCGCCGGTATTGAGATCAGCAATATTTACTCCACCATTGTGCTGCAAAATTTCAGACTGGATGTGCTGGCAACCTGTAAAATCAAGGCTACCGGACAGGAAACCCCGCAGGTACTGCTGGATAAGTTGCTCTCGCGGTTGCAGACTCTGCTGGAAGAACATAATCTCACCACCGCCGGTTTGGCCGGCATCGGCATTGCCGCAGACTATACCCTGCCTGCGGGCAGTGACCGACAGTCGGTAAATGAATATCTGATCCCGCACCTGAAAGAAATGGCAGAAACCCGGACCGGATGTCAGGTCACTATCGGCAGCGGTGTCAATTTTGCTGCCCTTGCAGAATACCGCTTGCGTCACAAACAGAGCCGCCGCCTGTTTTTTACCACCTGTGATGCAGAGATCCGCAGCAGTACCATCCTCAGTGAACCTATCCGTTTTATGCCGCCCGGTACGGAAAATGCCTTTGGTCATATGACACTTGATCTTCGCGGACGTGCCTGTGAATGCGGCGCCTTTGGTTGTCTTAATCAGTACAGTTCGCTGGACGCTATCCGCAACACGGTAATTCAGCATCTGCGGCGTGGTAAACCGTCAGTCATTACCACCCTGGTCAGTGATGAACAGGAAATTGATTATCATGTGATTTTTAAGGCGATTGAACTGGCTGATCCTCTCTGTACCGAAGCGCTGGAAGAAGCGGCTTACTATTACGGGCAGGCGATAGCCAATATCATTCTCTCTTTTCAGCCCGATGTCGTGGTCTGTGGCGGAACGCTAACGCCAAAGCATACGTTTTTTGCCACTGTTCAGAAAACTGTGGCGCAAAAACTCGCCGGATTCCCTCAAATCGATACCCGGATAGTCGCCGCATTTGATTCCTACGAAGTGGTTTCTCAGGGGGCTGGCGCGATGGTACTGGAAAGCCTGTTCAGCGATAATCCCTGATTTATCGCGTAGTTAACCATCCGAATCCGCGTGCCATTATCACAATCTGCGCAGCATCTCCCTCACTGCGCTATCTTTTTCTGAATCTCAGGCAGGCTCCGCCTCCGGGATTGATAAGCCATCTGATGTCCGTATATTTCCTTTAGCCTTGTTAAAAATAATAAAAATTTCGTTGCTGCTGTTAAGGAAAAACTATGTTTAAAAAATCGCGCTCTCCCTGCTGCTGATCACCGGCAGTCTTATGCTGATCGCCTGCGGCAGCGAACCACCGGAAACGGTGGCACAACAGTTTTACAGCGCCGTCGAGAAAAAAGATGCAGATAAAGCCTATGATCTGCTCGCCATCCCGGAAAAAGATAAAAAGAAAAATGAGATGGAAATCAAAGGCAAAGTACAGATGATTGTCGGGGATATGGCCGGACGCATCGCCAAAAACGGTGGCGTAAAAAGCACAGAAGTGAAATCTGTTGATATTGATGAGGCTAAAAAACGCGCAACGGTTATTCTGACCGTCCGTTTCAATGACGGCAAACAGAAAGATGAGCGCTTCCTGCTCACTCAGGAAAACGACGACTGGAAAGTTATCCTGCGCTGATGATCCCCCGTATATCCGCCGGGAGCCTGCTCCCGGCATTCAGAGCGGCGACCTTATCTTCCGTGATGGCGGTGAAGCCATCAGTGACATTGTCAGAACCATGGATCACAGCGGATTCAGTCATGTCGGTATGCTTGATATTGCCCCGGACGGCATTTATGTTATTCATGCCACGCCACAGGAGCCCCGGGGCGGAATAGCCGGTGTTAACCGCGACACCCCGGATTTTTTTATCCGCCATGCCAAAAACGGACAGGTCAGTTATTACGCCGTACTTGCAGATGACGCTCATCACCTGCTCGCCCGTGACAATGCCCTGTCACAAACCGGCATTCCTTTCAGTATCAATCCGCAGGAAGGTCTTTATTGTACTCAACTGGTAGCGCAGGCCTGGCAGTCTGCCGGGTTGACAATTATTAACGGCAAAACCCGTCTGAGTTTACCGATGGTCGAAGAACCGCTAATCTTACCGGAAAATCTTACCCGCTCGCCGCAGCGGCGACTTATTCCGTAAGCCGCCACCGACGGGCAGAAAAATAGTAATTCGGGGAATAATATGGAGTTAATTTTTCTGGGCACCGGTGCCGGTGTTCCGTCAAACAACCGCAATGTCAGCAGCCTGGTGCTGGATCTCAAATCATTACAGCGCGGTTTATGGATGTTTGACTGCGGCGAAGGCACACAACACCAAATTCTGAGAAGCCCGGTAAAAATCCCGAAACTGGAAAAAATCTTTATCACCCATCTGCACGGCGACCATATTTTTGGTCTGCCCGGTCTGTTATGCAGCCGCTCTATGGGTGGATGTGAAGAACCACTCACGCTTTTTGGCCCTGCAGGACTGGCGCAGTTTGTGGAAACAACCCTGAGCCTGAGCGGTTCATATCTCACTTTCCCGCTGGAGATTATTGAGATAGCGGAAGAAGGCGTAATTTATGACGACGGACAATTGAAAGTCAGCGCTTACTCACTTGAGCACCCTGTTGTCAGCTATGGTTTCCGTATCGAAGAGTATGATAAGCCCGGCGCGCTGGATGCTCAGCGCCTGAAAGATGATGGCGTACCGTCAGGTCCGTGGATGCAGGCGCTGAAAAAGGGTGATGATGTAACCCTGGATGATGGCCGGGTTATTCATGGTGCTGATTACCTCGGCGCATCACAGCGCGGGCGGCACCTGGTGATTTTCGGGGATACCGCGCCGTGTGAAAATGCACTGAACCTGGCACAAAACGCCGATGTGATTGTCCTGGAAGCCACTCTGGACAGCTCAATGACAGAAAAAGCCAACAGTCGCGGGCACTCATCCACAATACAGACTGCCACACTTGCCCGCGATGCCGGGGTAAAAACACTGATAGCTACTCACTTCAGCGGGCGCTATAGCGCAGAAGATTGTGAGCGTTTACTCCGCGAATGTCAGGCGGTATTCCCGGAGACAGTTTTCGCCTATGACCATATGGTATACACAATTTAAGCCCGGACATGGCGGGGGCGTTATCACTGTTATGCTTATTTTGATATAGTGGCTTTTATACATCACCGCCGGAGATTTTATCATGCTGCCCGCCCACGATTACGCTAATGACCTGATTTTGTTCGCGCTTATTGTGGATTGCGGCTCTTTCAGCAAAGCCGCCGAAATGGCAGGTGTTACCGGCTCCGTACTCAGTAAACGGGTGGGACGGCTGGAAAAAGCCCTCGGCGCACGCCTGCTTTACCGCACTACCCGCAGCCTGTCAGTAACAGAAAATGGTCAGGTGCTGTATCAGCATGCAAAATCCCTCACCGGTCAGGTTCACAGCGCTTTGCAGGCCGTCAGTGCAAACAGTGATGAGCTGACAGGACTGATACGTATGTCAGTACCCACTATCTCCGGAGAACTGGTTCTCAGCGACAGCGTGGCAGAATTTTGTGAAAAATACCCGAATGTGAAGGTGGAAATGCATCTTGAGAACCGGTTTGTTGACCTGGTGAATGAAGGTATTGATCTCGCTATCCGCACCGGGATGATGAGTGATTCCAGCCTGATAGCCCGCCCGCTTATCGATTCTCACTGGGTGATCCTCGCCTCGCCCCGCTATCTCGAAAAACATCCCGCACCACAAAACCCTGAAGATTTACTGACACATAACTGCCTGACTTACACCTATCAGCAAAGCGGTACATCAAACTGGCTGATGAGACGCCCGGATACCGGGGAGATTTATGAGCTTCAGGTGAGCGGTAATATTGCGTTTAACAATGCCCGCGCCATCCGTAAAACCCTGCTGGGCGGACATGGTATTGCGATGGTGCCACGCTGTATGGTGCATGAAGATTTAGACGCCGGATTATTAACTGAAGTGCTGCCCGGCTACAGCGGAAAAAAACTCGGTGTTTACGCGGTGTATCCTTATACTCGGCACCTGCCGATGAAAATCCGTCTGTTGATTGATCATATTCAGCAATCTTATCAGGCTATCCGTCCTTATTTCGGCTGATACCCTTATTCATTCAAACTACAGGTTCGTTGGCTGCACTCCTCCCGCCGGCCTGCCGCTTGAATGACGTTGGGTATACTTATGTATTCACTGCAATCTATTAGTCGTTTTTTGGAATTTCTCTATCGTCCTGAACCACTTAATTAATGTGATCTCATCCTTTCATCATACAAATAAAACAACTATCTGTTTGATAAACAATAATTTTAATTTACAGGAATAAATTCATCGATTCCTGTTTTTCACTATTTTTATCTGTTTTGCAATTGTTAAAAAAATGCAGCATAGATAATTCATTTCGGTTGTGATTAAAATAATTGCGTAATGAAAATTTAACGAACCCCTACAACCAGTATACCCAACGTCATTCAAGATACAGGCAGGCGGCAAGGGAAGGCTGACGGGGAGCATACATCAGTATGTGACCCGGCTGGCTGAGTGCAGCCAACGAACCTGTAGTTTGAATGCATAAGGGTATATACCCAACGTCATTCAGGATGCAGGCAGGCGGCAAGGGAAGGGAAGGCTGACGGGGAGCATATATTAGTATGTGACCCGACGGACCTCGTTCCGCCAACGAACCTGCGATTTGAATGAATAAAGGTATACAACAATAATAATATCTGAGGGCTTTATGGCTATTTTTTTCAGTCTTGCACCTATCGTGATGTTAATCTGGATGATGACAAAACGTCGCAGTATCCCTTCCTACATCGCATTGCCGCTTACAGCGACAGTGGTACTCTGCATTCAGCTGTTCTGGTTTAAAACCGATTTTACGCTACTCGGTGCCAATATTATTACTGCGTTTATGTCTGTTCTGACCCCGGTAACCATTATCGCCGGGGCCATTATGCTCAATAAACTGATGCAGATAAGCGGCGCGGAAAATGTTGTCCGTAACTGGCTGGAGAACATCAGCCCGAACCCGGTCGCGCAACTGATGATTATCGGCTGGGCATTTGCGTTTACGATTGAAGGTGCCAGCGGGTTCGGCACACCGGCAGCAATTGCCGCACCGATCCTGGTAGGTCTGGGCTTTCCGGCAATGCGGGTCGCATTACTGACACTGGTAATGAACTCCGTGCCCGTTTCATTCGGTGCGGTCGGTACGCCGACCTGGTTTGGTTTTGCCAATCTCGGGCTGTCAGAAGAGAATGTGTATCAGATAAGCCATTATTCTGCCCTTATTCACTTTGTGGCGGCATTTTTTATTCCGCTGCTGGCGCTGCGCTTTATTGTCAGCTGGCAGGAGATCCGCCGTAATATCGTGTTTATTCTTCTCAGTGTGCTCTCCTGTACTGTGCCGTATCTGCTGCTGGCGCAGGTTAATTATGAATTCCCGGCACTGCTGGGCGGCGCGATTGGTCTGGGTATTTCTGTGATAATTGCCCGTGCCGGAATCGGGCTGACCAAAACAGAACAAAAACAAGAGAAAAAAATCATCCCGTTCGGTCAGGTTATCAAAGCGATGGCGCCGACATTATTACTGATCGCCATTCTGATTGTGACCCGCATCCACCAGCTCGGGATCAAAGGCCTGCTCAACAGCACCAATGTTATCTGGGAAGGCACTCTGGGTTTCTTCGGACATATCACGCTGAGTGATGCATTGATTGTCCGCCTGAGTAATGTCTTCGGTACCCCGGCGGCGGCAGATTATAAAACCCTGTATGTCCCGGCACTGATCCCGTTTTTCCTCGTCGTGATCATCGGTATCTTTCTGTTCAGACTGACGCGCGGGCAAGTGAAAACCATGTTTGTGCAGACCGCACAACAGACAAACAAGCCGTTTATTGCCCTGCTTGGTGCGCTGATCATGGTCAATCTGATGATGCAGGGCGGTGAAAATGCGCCGGTTTATATTATCGGGCGTTCGCTTGCAGGTGCTACCGGTGAAAACTGGCTCTGGTTTGCCTCCTATCTGGGTGCACTCGGTTCGTTCTTCTCCGGCTCCAATACCGTATCAAACCTGACCTTCGGCGGTATTCAGCAATCTATTGCACAGACTACCGGGCTGAATGTGAATTTAACCCTGGCGCTGCAATCTGTCGGCGGGGCAATGGGCAACATGGTGTGCCTCAATAATATTATCGCGGTATGTACCATTCTCGGGATCAGTAATGCCGAGGGATCGATTATCAAAAAGACCGTGGTTCCGATGTTTATTTATGGGCTGATTGCTGCCGCGATGGCGTTTATCCTGACTTTATAAACAGACACTATGCTGATTTTGTTACAGACATTAAATAGGTATTAAAGATGATTATTTCCGCTTCAACGGATTACCGGGCCGCTGCCAAAGCCAAACTGCCACCGTTTCTGTTTCATTATATTGATGGCGGGGCTTACGCAGAGCATACCCTGAAACGCAACACCGCCGACCTTGCAGATATCGCCCTGCGCCAGCGTGTGCTGCGTGATATGTCTTCCCTCAGCCTGGAAACAGAGCTGTTTGGTGAAAAAATGGCGATGCCGGTCACCCTCGCCCCTGTCGGGCTGACCGGAATGTATGCGCGACGCGGGGAAGTACAGGCAGCAAAAGCGGCAGCAAATAAAGGTATTCCGTTTACGCTTTCCACGGTTTCGGTCTGTCCGATTGAAGAAGTCGCCCCGGCGATTGACCGCCCGATGTGGTTCCAGCTCTATGTCCTGCGCGATCGCGGCTTTATGAAAAATGCACTGGAGCGCGCGAAAGCTGCCGGGGTAAAAACCCTGGTGTTCACTGTGGATATGCCGGTGCCGGGTGCACGTTACCGCGATGCGCATTCCGGGATGAGCGGTCCGAATGCCGCCATGCGACGGGTATTACAAGCCATGACACACCCGCGCTGGGCGCTGGATGTCGGGTTGCTGGGTAAACCGCATGATCTGGGCAATATTTCTGCCTATCGCGGTGAACCGACCAAACTGGAAGATTATATCGGCTGGCTGGGTGCAAACTTCGATCCATCCATTTCCTGGAAAGATCTGGAGTGGATCCGCGAATTCTGGGAAGGCCCGATGATCATCAAAGGCATTCTGGATGCAGAAGATGCAAAAGACGCAGTTCGATTTGGCGCAGACGGTATTATTGTTTCAAACCACGGCGGACGCCAGCTCGACGGAGTATTGTCCACCGCCCGCGCCCTGCCTGCGATTGCTGACGCTGTAAAATCGGATATCACCATTCTGAGTGATTCAGGGATACGCAACGGGCTGGATGTGGTACGGATGATCGCCCTGGGGGCGGATTCGGTTCTGCTCGGACGCGCATTTGTTTATGCGCTGGCGGCTCACGGACAGGCCGGTGTTGAAAATCTGCTTGATCTGATTGATAAAGAAATGCGCGTGGCAATGACCCTGACCGGCGCAAAAACCATCCGCGATATTTCCCGCGACTCACTGGTTAATCTGCCGGGCTGATTTACGATTTTATATTTTTTCATCTTTACTGAAGCCACTCTCCTGAGTGGCTTTTTTTGTTTTATGTTGTTTTTATTCTCATTACCACTTTTTAATCAGATCACTGTCACATAAAACAACATATAACAAAATAATTACATAACAATCAGAAAGATATTAATACGAGTAAATGTCAAAATAATAGCAAACATAACTACTATATAGAATGAAAACGGGCATTAAGTCTGATTAAAGCTCGGTAAATGATCGTTTTATAAACAACACGCCTTATTTTGACGTGTTGCTTTGCTTTGTTATGCCATGCAATATCAACAAAAAACAACAATAAGTCGTTACTTACCCTGAACCCCTGAGGTCCGATTATGAAAAAGATTGTAATACTGGGCAGTAGTGGCGGGAATCTGTACAACCTCGGTGGTGCAGATCCTGAAAAACTTCTGAACGAGATTTACACACAATGTCATTCCGCAGATATCTGTATTGCTGCTGTTCAGTTTATTGCGGCACAAGCGTCAATGGATGTCGCCAAACCCACAACCGCAGCCGCGGTTTATACCCTGACAGAAGAGGATGCCATTCCTGCAGTTACCTTTTCCGGCACACTGGCTGAAGTCAATGATGTCGTGCGTGACTGTGATGCCCGGATTGCACAACAGATAGAACAAGGTGAAATCGACGGCATTATTGTGATGAGCGGCGACCCGCACAATGCTAACCGGCTGGCACTTGCTGCGGCGGCAACAAAGAAAGTTCCGGTTGTCGGCACCGGCGGTACATCCATGGCGCACATTGCGGCAAGTGGTGCCAATGTGATTGCGACCTCCGGCACTACCGGCACCACCAGCAGAACCCGGGCTATTTCATTTGCCTCTTCCCTGTGCAAACACTGGGGTGTTAAATTCCGACCGATTTTAGGTGCAGCTAATACCGCAGGCGGTCCTTCTGATAAAAGCCTGCTCAAACGGATGAATATCCGCGGCATTATGATCCCCGCACTGCCCGGCTTTATCGCCATGGCAATTGTACTGGCACTGAGTCACATTCCGGGGCTGGAAAGCCTGGATGCTATCTTCCAGTTACTGCTTAAAGGTCTGCCGGTGATTGTTGCCGTGATTGCCGCCAAGCAGGTTTCTGAGCTGGATGAAGTTTCTATTGTCGCCGGTGTGGTTGCCGGGGTGCTCTCTGTTGAAGGCGGGCTGATCGGCGGGATCGCCGGCGGGATCATGGCAGGTGTGTTTGTCCGCTATCTGTTTACTTTGTGCCTGAACTGGAAATTCCCGATGACCACCGTCAACATTGTGGCAGGCGGAATTTCAGGGCTGGCAGCCGGTTTAATTATGTATTACTTCCTCAGCCCGCTGGCGCTGATGGGCGGTAACTACATCAAACTGGCACTGGAAAGCACACTGGCATTCAGTCCGGTACTGGCGGGTTTACTGGCAGGATTAGTTATCTGGCCGGCTATCCTCGGCGGTGTTTATCACGCGGTTATCCTCCCGCTGGTGCTACTGGAGATGGAGAAATCCGGCGTCAGCTTCCTGGGTGCTGTTGATATGGTCGGGCTGGTGATGGTCGCGGCAGGGATTAACCTTGCTAATGTCATCGCACCGCGCGAACGCAGTGAAGCGGCGGTTGCCGCACCGGGACTGCTGATTAATATGGGATTCGGCACCTTCGTGGAGTCCGCTTATCCCTTCATGTTCGCCAATAAAATTGTGTTCGGCGGAGCCATTCTTTCTGCCGGTATCGGCGGCATGATGCTCGGTATGTTTGATGTTAAAGGCGTCGCGTATGTTCCGGCATTTGCCTCCCCGTTCTTATCCAACAACGCGGCATACATGGCGCTGACCATGACCGTTATTCTGATTTTAACCTGTACCATTACTGTCATTGCCAACCGTTTCAGTGCAGTGACAACCGCGAAAGCGGCGGGCTGACCCAAAGACTATACCCAACGTCATTCGAATTGCAGGCAGGCGGCAAGGGAAGATAGACGGGGAGCATAGATAAACTATGTGACCCGGCGAGCGTAGTGCAGCCAACGAACCTGCGGTTTGAATGAATAAGGGTATACACAGCAGCAATACTAAGTGTGAAAAAATATCACACGCCAACACCAGGGCTTTATTAAAACGGCACTTTAAAGTGTCGGTAACTAAAAATATAAAAATGTAAGAGGTTAATATGTTTATAGGTGATATGAATAAAAAACGTGAACAGGCAATGATTAAAGTAAGAAACGCTATTGCGCTGCACAACGGGCAGACACTGCTCAGTACAGGTATCACCGGTGATGACGCGCGACTGGCGAAAGCAGTGTGTGATGCCGGAGTGAAAATGCTTGAACCAAACCATCCGGCACTGGCGCTGGCGCGCGGACACCGTGGTGTGAATAACATGCACGCCGCAGAGCAAATCCGCCATGAAATCTCCACCACGCAGATGGCAGAAGCAGTTAATGGCATCCGTAATGTTATCCCTGACGATGTGTTTATTACTGTCGGGATCGCCGGTGGCTTTACTGAAACTATCCCGGTACCGGTCACAGAAGAAGACATTTTACAGATTGCCCGCGCAGGGGCTGACGGGCTGCACACGCACAAATCCACCTTTGAAGACCTGGCGGATATTGTCAATCTGGCGCACCATTTTGGTCTGACCGTTGATGCCTATATTGGTCATCCGGATGATTTACACACCTTTGGTATTCCGGCTGAAACACCGGAAGACGTCGCAAGAGTCGCGAAAAAAATGGAAGCTATCGGCGTGGATATGATTGGTCTGATGACCGGTATGAGCTACGAAGGCGTGGGTGCCGGTGAAATTCCGGAACAAATCAAAGCCCGTCTGAAAGCTCTGGTTGGCGCAGTGAGTGTGCCGACACTGGCGGAAGGCGGAATTAACGTCGCCAATGCCAAAGCATTTAAAGAAACCGGCGTACATATTTTAGTGGTCGGTACAGCGATTGATAATGTGGTGTGTCAGGCGGCAGCGCAGGTCACTCAATCCTTTATTCATCACAACTGATTGTTATCCAATGCGGGAGCCTGCTCCCGCTGAGGTTTTTTATGACAACTCTGGCTATCGATCTCGACGGCACATTACTTCACCCTGATAATTATATCTCTGAGGCAAACCGGCAGGCATTACTGGCCCTCCCGGCTGAAACCAATATTGTTATCTGTTCTGCCCGCCCGCTTCAGCCTATTCTTTCTCTGCTTGATGATGCCGGTTTGCGTACTGTTATCCGGGCTGTCGGGGCATTTAACGGCGCGGTTATTTACGATTACCGCACACATTCGGTACTGAGCAAAACCACACTTTGTCCGGTTGTGTTATCCCGGTTACAGCCTGTCCTGCATGCTGATTTAAACTCTGCCTCCTGCGGCTGGCATGCATTTACTACAGATGCCCTGCTCTGTCTGCCCGGTGAACGCTCAGAACATACAACACACGAAGCCGCTCTGTTTAATCTGCCGGTCAACACAGTGACAGCCGATGAATTATTCAGCCGCACTGATATTCTCAAAATTACCCTGTGCGGTGATGCAGAGGAACTGGCTCTGCAGGTACAGACTCTGCGCCCGGAATTGCCGTCAGCGCTGCGAACATTTTTTACCGATCAGCACTATTTTGAGCTGGTGCCATTATCCGTCAGCAAAGGCGCCGCTGTGCATGAACTGACAGAAAAAGGTATTATTCCGCCCGGAACCGTCATCGCTATCGGTGACCAGGAAAACGATCTCTCTTTGTTTGAAGCTGCCGATATCCGGGTTGCGATGGGTAATGCCGTTCCCGCGCTGAAGCAACATGCAGACTTTATCACCGGCACCTGCCGGGATAACGGTGTTGCCGCCGCACTCCGCCATTTTATCTCAGCATTCCGCAACGGCGGATAATGCGCTAATATTGTTACTGTTTAAGGACGCGATGAGAACAGTCATGAATCCGGTTAAAAGAAAGCAATATATCCTCAGCCAGTTGGGTCTGAAGGGGGAAATCAGTGTTCAGGATCTTGCTGATGAGCTGAATGTCACCTCAGAAACTATCCGCCGCGACCTCTCCATTCTGGAAAAAGAGGGGGAAATCATTAAAATCCACGGCGGCGCGATGAAGAAAAAAAGTGTCAGCGAAGGCAGCTTTGAACAGCGCCTTGAACTGAACCGTGATGAGAAAATGATTCTCGCTCGTTATGCCGCCGGACTGGTCTCTGAACACGACACACTTTATATTGACTCCTGCTCCACGACTCTGCTCTTTTCAGGCTTGCTGCCGATAATTGCTTTCACTGTCTTTACCAACTCCGCACTGATCGCCGATAAAATTGCCTCACAGAATGCACTCGCGAAAGTCTATGTGCTGGGCGGCGAGTACAGCCATGAATTCCGCGCCAATCTCGGTGCCAAAACCCTGCATGAAATCGATCATATTTATGCTGATTTTGCCTTTGTCGGCGCAGGGGGAATAAACGGAGACGGAATACTGGTCAAAAGTGTGGAAGAGGGCATGATCGCGCAAAAAATGCTGGAAAAAAGTAAGCAAAAAATTATTCTGGCGGACTCCAGCAAATTCGGTCAGCAGGGTATTTTAAAAATTGCGGAAATTGCCGGTATCGATAAAATAATTTGTGACGATAAATGGCAAAAAGCACACGAATTCCGGGATATCTACCCCGAAAAGGTTGTGATCGTGACGTAAGGGGCGCTCCCCTTACGGTTGTACCGGTTCACTGTGATGTCCGGTCATGCGCCCGTCCTTCATGACCACATTAATATTGCCGTCATAAAATTCAGCAAGAAACACCTCTTCGGGATTGTCGATACCAAGCTTTTTCAACCCGCTCTCCAGCCAGGCTTCATCATATCCAATCTGCTCCAGCTCGTTTTTACGTCGTACGCCATCTTTCATAATAATCACAGAAGGCATTTGTTTTTTATCACAAATTACTGTCAGCTGGCCATCCGGCTCTATTTGCGCATAATAAACGTCACTGAACGAATAAATCCCCTGAGAGTGCATTCTTGATGCAATATTTAGAATATCAATTTTATTTCGTTTTTCATGGATACTATCCATGATAAATAACCCGTTTTTTATAATGGGTATCGGATTACCTATCGCAACAGAACGAAAAAAATTAATATGCTTGCTAATCCAATTGACGGCACTGATAAAACTAACACCAATCAGTAGTAAAATAACATATTGTGCCAATGGAATACTGTCACTGTAGATAACACCGCCGATAATACCACCAAGCACAAAGTTACCAATAAAATCAACCGGTGTCATTTGTGATAACTGTGTTTTCCCGGAAATATTCATGTGCGTAATCACAATAATAAAACCAATGATAAACTTAACAATAACAAACAGATAATATGTCATAGACTTTCCTTAATGACGACACAATAAAAAGGCAATCATTATTACCACAGAACATATTGCAGAATCCGTTCTATTATACAGGGTATAATTTCTCTGGATTACTAATTAAATAAGAAAAATCATATACAAGCGAAATTTAGTTTTCTATGCTAAAAGGGACAATGATATAACATCATTATATCGGTTTGCAGATACATTGATTTAGTTTTATTACCCAACATCATTCAGATTGCAGGCAGGCGGCAAGGGAAGGCTAACGGGGAGCATACACCAGTATGTGACCCGGCAGGCTGAGCGTAGCCAACGAACCTGCAGTTTGAATGAATAAGGGTATAATGATATATCACAGATATCTTTCTATCTGTTCTGGTTATTTTACTCAACGTTTTCCGAAGAGGGTTAATCATGAAAAAGACATTATTAAGTTCACTGATCCTGGCGGGTGTATTTATTTTTGCAACCGGCTGTGATGACAGCAGTAAAACCGATCCTGCCGCGCAGAAGGCGCAGGAAGGTGCTGCACAGATTAAGGATGCAGCAGAACAGAAAGCGGGCGAACTAAAACAGGACGCCAAAAATGTCGCAAATGAAACTGAAAAGAAAGCGGATGAACTGAAGCAGGATGCAAAAGAGAAAACAGGTGCGGTCATCGATGATGCCAAAGAGAAAGCTGCCGATATCCGCAATGAAGCGGATAAAAAAGCCGGTGAACTGAAGAAAGAAGCAGACAGTATTCTCAGTGACGCCAAAGACAAAGGCGAAGACGCTAAAAAAGCCGCTGAAGAAAAAGTCGCTGAGTTGAAAAAAGAGGCAACTGACACAACAGAGGCCGCAGAGAAAAAAGCGGATGAACTGAAAACACAAGCCACAGAGAAAAAAGACGAACTGAAACAAGACCTGTCTGACAAACCCGGTGATGCACAAAAAGCGCTGAACCAGTAATAATCCGTAAAATAAAGACGAGCCGGAAAGAAATATTTTTTCGGCTTTTTTATTGCTTTATATCATCAGCTTCCCACCATATCGCGCCGGAATTCAGATAAAATATTTTCATCTTTTCCCGTAAAAAAGCCTGATAACTTGCCGCAGAGTGACATTTTTGGCACTATTACCCTCTTTTTTTTATCATTAAGGGGAAATTCATCCAAAATATCACTCCCGTTTTTATCTGTTTTTACCTGTCTGCATATCCGTAATTTCTGATATTCCCGCACACCTTTGTGCTGGTTTTTTTTATTTATCGCTACGCTGACGCGTACCGTTTTCAGAAGGAAAGTCCGACGCTTTAGTGCAGTGCATTCACCATTTTACTGCCGGCGTTATCTGCAACTGATATACCCTTATTCATTCAAATTACAGGTTCGTTGGCTGCACTCTGCCTGCCGGGTCACATAGTTTATCTATGCTCCCCGACTGTCCTCTCTTGCCGCCTGCCTGCATCTTGAATGACGTTGGGTAAAAAAGGAATAATTCATGAGTCATCAGGACACAGAACAACCTAAAAAAAATATTAAGATTAATCCACCCGTTTTTTTCACTTCCGCGCTTATTATTTTTCTGATCGTCGGCTTTGCCGCGTTATTTCCTCAGGTGGCAGAAACCCATCTGAAAGCACTACAGACAAGTCTGTTTAAAAATGCGAGCTGGTTCTACATTCTGGCTGTCGCCCTTATTTTAATGAGTGTCACTTACCTGGGATTATCCCGTTTCGGGGATATTAAACTCGGTCCCGACCATGCCCGCCCGGGATACAGTTATATCTCCTGGTTTGCCATGCTGTTCTCCGCCGGTATGGGGATCGGACTGATGTTTTTCGGCGTGGCAGAGCCTGTGATGCATTACCTTTCGCCGCCGGTCGGTACACCGGAAACAGTTCAGGCCGCGAAAGAAGCAATGCGCCTGACCTTCTTCCACTGGGGACTGCACGCCTGGGCGATTTACGCCATCGTAGCACTGATCCTGGCATTCTTTAGTTACCGCCACGGCCTGCCGCTGACACTGCGCTCCGCGCTTTATCCGATAATCGGCGACCGGATTTATGGCCCGATTGGTCATGCAGTCGATATTTTTGCGGTAGTTGGTACTGTATTTGGTGTCGCAACATCACTCGGTTTCGGGGTTTTACAGGTCAATGCCGGGCTGAACCATCTTTTCGGACTGCCTCAGACACAGACTGTACAGGTGATCCTCATTGTTATTATCACCTCCCTGGCAACCCTTTCCGTCGTTTCCGGGCTGGATAAAGGCATACGGATACTCTCCGAGCTTAATTTAGGGCTGGCGGTTCTGCTGCTGGCAATGGTTGGTATTTTAGGTCCGACCGTACTGTTGCTGAAATCTTTTGTTGAAAATACAGGAGGATACCTCTCCGAGATAGTCAGCAATACCTTTAATCTTTTCGCTTATGAACCTAAGTCAGATGGCTGGCTGGGCGGCTGGACCCTGCTCTACTGGGGCTGGTGGTTATCCTGGTCACCGTTTGTCGGTATGTTTATCGCCCGTATTTCCCGCGGGCGCACCATCCGCGAGTTTGTAACCGGCGTATTATTTGTTCCTGCCGGTTTTACCCTGCTGTGGATGACATTCTTTGGCAATACCGCGATTGATCTGATTAAAAACCAGGGTGCGACTAAACTCGCCACGGTGGTAAAAGAAGATGTCTCACTGGCACTGTTCCAGTTTCTGGAATATTTCCCGTTCTCCTCCGTTCTCTCTTTCTTTGCCATGCTGATGGTTATCGTTTTCTTTGTCACCTCGGCGGATTCCGGCGCGATGGTTGTTGACACCCTGGCATCCGGTGGTGATTCAAATACACCGGTCTGGCAGCGGATTTTCTGGGCGGGGCTGATGGGTGTGGTCGCGATCACACTACTGCTGGCGGGTGGATTGTCAGCGCTTCAGACAGTGACAATTGCCAGCGCTCTGCCATTTGCCGCTATTTTGTTAGTCTCTATTTACGGGTTGATAAAAGCATTGCGGATAGACGTCCATAAACGGGACAGCCAGCAGTTAGCCACCATAGCACCGACCGCCAGCCGGACACCGATCCCGTGGCAGCGCCGTTTGCGTAATATCGGCTACTTCCCGAAACGTTCGCTCGTCAAACGCTTTATCGATGAAGTGGTGTCAGAATCCATGGCATCCGTTGCGGCAGAACTGGATAAACAGGGAACGCCGAGCCACATTGATAACAGCCACGATAACCGGCTGACCTTTGAGGTGGATCTGGGTGATGATATGAACTTCCTGTATGAAACCCGCCTGCGTCATTACAATCAGCCCTCTTTTGCCTTATCCGGCCTGAGTGATGAAGAAAAAGATGATGAGCACCGTTACTACCGGGCCGAAATTCATCTTAAAGAAGGCGGGCAGGATTACGATATCATGGGCTGGAACAAGGAGCAGATTATTCACGACATCCTTGATCAATACGAAAAGCATATCCATTTCCTGCACTTAATCGGCAAGAAATAAACAAAACTGACGGCTGTTTTACCTGTGCCGCTGCTCTCTCTGAGCAGCGGCACAGGTATTTTATGGCTGCCCGTTTTCATTATTGCGCTGCGGGAGCGCAATCAGATCATCCAGCAACACATAAAGCTGCTCTACTTTCTCCGGCGTAAACTGCTGCTCCAGTGCCTGATAGCCGATTTCCACCTCTGCCTGCACCCGGTGATAGAGTGCAATTCCCTCTTCCGTCAGAGAGAGATAGAGCTTGCGTTGATCACTGAGCGGTTTCATCCGGTGGATAATGCCGGCCTTTTCCATCCGCGTCAGAATGCCGGTCAGGCTCGGGCGCAGAATACAACTTTTCTGCGCCAGTATATGGAAATCCAGAGACGGCGTTTTTGCCAGTATGCGGATAATCCGCCACTGTTGCTCCGTCAGCTGATGGGCTTTCAGTGTCGGACGGAAGTAGCCGAGGACCACTTCGCGTGCCTGTAAAAGGGCGATAAGTAATGATTCATGCATAATGGGTAATGTCTCCGCGATGTATCCGCATAATAAACCCTTATTCATTCAAACTACAGGTTCGTTGGCTACGCTCAGCCCGCCGGGTCACATAGTTTATCTATGCTCCCCGGAGGCCTGAGCTTGCCGCCTGCCTGCATCTTGAATGACGTTGGGTATAAACATCGGCGTTATCAAAAAAGGCGCAATTTTACGGGGAAACTGCGCAATAGGATATCCTCTGTTAGAATAAAAAGCATACCAGCCGTAAAGACCTAAAAGGACACCCCTTTTATTAACGCTATATTAACAATAAATCAATGGTCTTCTGCTCATATCCCTGTGCCCTCATCATCTTTTTGAGAAAATGCAACGGAGCTCCCTATGTTCACCTCATCGTTAACCGATCCTTCTTTCCTCCTGCTGCACAACGCAGGCTATATTAATGGTCAGTGGATTGATGCACAAAATAACGCCACATTTGATGTCACCAACCCTGCCACAGGCGCATTAATTACCCGTGTCAGCGACCTGGGTGCCGCTGAAACCCGTATGGCTGTTGATGCCGCTGAAAAAGCACTGCCCGGCTGGCGCAAGCTGACTGGTAAAGAGCGTGCACACATTCTACGTAACTGGTTTGATTTAATTATTGAAAACCGGGAAGAACTGGCGCAGATCCTGAGCCTTGAGCAGGGAAAACCCCTGACAGAATCCCGCGGTGAAATCACCTACGGAGCCAGTTTTATCGAATGGTTTGCCGAGGAAGGCAAACGCATTTACGGCGAAACCATACCTGCCACTCAGGCCGGTCAGCGGATAGTCACTATCAGGCAGCCGATAGGTGTGGTCGGGGCTGTCACACCGTGGAATTTCCCCAATGCCATGATCACCCGCAAAGTGGGTCCGGCACTGGCGGCAGGCTGTACCATTGTTTTGAAACCGGCAGCCGAAACACCGCTGTCTGCCCTTGCTCTCGCCGCTCTCGGCGAACAGGCCGGTATTCCGGCAGGCGTGTTCAATATTGTCACAGGTCTTGATGCCGCGGCTATCGGCGGCGAACTGACCACAAACCCGGTGGTGCGCAAAATCTCGTTTACCGGCTCAACACGCGTTGGCAAACTGCTGATGGCACAGAGTGCAGAAACCGTTAAAAAGCTCTCTCTTGAACTGGGCGGAAATGCGCCATTTATTGTCTTTGATGATGCCAATCTGGATGCTGCGGTTACAGGTGCGATGGCAGCAAAATTTCGCAACAGCGGACAAACCTGTGTCTGTGCCAACCGGATCTATGTTCAGGATGCGGTTTATGATGCGTTTGCCGCAAAACTGACCGCTGCCGTGAAAGCACTGCATATCGCCCCCGCAACAGATGAAAAGGCACAACAGGGGCCGCTGATAAATGACGCAGCTGTCCGCAAGGTGCGTGAGCATATTGCAGACGCGGTCAGCAAAGGGGCTACTGTGCTGACCGGCGGGAAACCGGCACCTCAGGGCGGATTATTTTTTGAACCAACCGTGCTGGCAAATGTAACTGCTGACATGATAGTCACCCGCGAAGAAACATTTGGTCCACTGGCGCCTCTTGTGCGGTTCACTGATGAAGCAGACGTGATACAGGCGGCGAATAACAGCGAGTTTGGTCTTGCGGCGTATTTTTATTCGCGGGATATCGGGCGCGTGTACCGTGTGGCAGAAGCCCTGGAAGCCGGAATGGTCGGCATCAATGAAGGCATTCTGTCCACTGAAGTCGCACCGTTCGGGGGAATAAAACAGTCAGGACTGGGGCGTGAAGGCTCCCGTCACGGCATTGATGATTATCTGGAGATAAAATATCTCTGCTTTGGCGGGATCAACTGAATCCGGATATATACCCTATTCATTCAGGGTGCAGGCGACAAACCTGCAGTTTGAATGAATAGGGTACACACACACCGCGGCTGACGGAATATGCAGCCGCATTTTCTGACTCTCCCTTGTTTTTCTGCCCGGCTATCATTAGACTGCGTATCATTCGCAATATAGCAACAATTGTGTCACATTTTATTTGCTCTTCAGGAGTTGGCATGTCTTTTGATAATTCCCGGTGTCTTCAGTTCCGCGACGCGATGGCTAATCTCTGTGCCGCCGTCAATATTGTTACCACCGACGGCGAGGCCGGACGCGCCGGTCTGACAGCAACCGCAGTCTGTTCCGTCACCGATAACCCGCCGACACTGCTGGTGTGTATCAACCGGAGCAGCGCACTCAGTGAGGTCTTTAAAACCAACGGCCGCCTCTGTGTGAATGTGCTCACTCATTCCCATCAGGCGCTGGCCTGTGACTTTGCCGGAATGACAGGGCTGAGTATGGATGCCCGCTTTTCAGGTGATAACTGGCAACCCGGTCAGCTGGGACAGCCCTGTCTGAATAACTCGCTTGCCAGCCTGGAAGGTGTGGTGACACAGGTTCAGGAAATCGGCACACATAATGTATTTATGGTTGAGATTGAAAACATTGATGTGCGCGGCCGGGGACACGGACTGATTTATTTTAAACGCGACTTCCGTGTGATCGAAACCAGCGAAGCCCTCTCTTCTGCCGTTGCCTGACACTCTCTTCTCAATATCCGTATTCGTTAACACTTTTTGTGTTAACGAATCGATATTCAACAGAAAAATGATTGTTATATTCAGGTATGTTTAATTTCGTGTGCTTTTCTCCCGCAGAATAATTTACCATCAATTTGGTTAATTACCCGTCAACAAAACCATTACCATGTAATTATTGATGTCAATCTAATGAATTTTATTTCAATTGTGATATTAATTATTGCAGTAAGTGTGATCTGCCTTTGAGATGCTTAAGCTGCAATATATTAGCCTAACGCCTTTGGCAAACACCCTGACAAATACGCAAACACTCAACTTTACACAACAGTTTATCTTTAGCGTTGCCTCCACAATGCCGGAAAAAATTTAGTGTAATGAATAATTATTAATAAGAGGCACTTAACCATGAGTAAACCCGCGCAGGCTGGTTTGTTTAACCAGCCTAAACCATTCTTCATGATTTTTATCGTGGAGCTGTGGGAACGCTTCGGCTATTACGGCGTGCAAGGCATCCTGGCCGTCTACTTTGTTCAGAAACTGGGATTCAGTCAGGAACAGGCTTTTATCACCTTCGGTGCCTTCTCGGCGCTGGTTTATGGTCTGATTTCTATCGGTGGTTACGTTGGTGACCATTTACTGGGAACCAAACGGACAATCACGCTCGGGGCTATCGTGCTGGCAATCGGTTATTTTATGACCGGCCTGTCCATCATGCATCCCGATCTGATTTTCTATGCACTGGGGACAATCGCTGTCGGTAACGGCTTATTTAAAGCCAACCCGGCCAGTCTGCTGGCGAAATGTTATCCGCCAAAAGATCCGCGTTTAGATGGCGCATTTACGCTGTTCTACATGTCTATCAATATCGGTTCACTGATTTCACTGGCGCTCGCGCCGGTCATTGCTGAAAAATACAGCTATACAGTAACCTACTATATTTGTGGTATCGGCCTGCTGGTCGCTCTGGCGGTTTTCCTGTTCTGTCAGAAAATGGTGCGTAATATCGGTTCAGAGCCGGACAGCAACCCTCTCAATTTTAAATGGCTGCTGATTGTTTTGCTGGGAACCGTTGCAACCGTGTTCCTGTGTGCATGGTTACTGCACAACGTCTCAGTCGCAAAATATGTACTGATTGCCGTTATTATTGGTGTTGTGTACTTCTTCTTCCGTGAAGCATTTAAATTGAAGGGCGTTGCCCGCAATAAAATGTATGTTGCGTTCGTTCTGATGCTGGAAGCCGTTATTTTCTACGTGCTGTATGCTCAGATGCCGACATCACTGAACTTCTTTGCTATTTATAACGTTCACCACACCATTCTCGGCTTTGAAATTAACCCGATCAGCTTCCAGGCACTGAATCCGTTCTGGATTATTGTCGGCAGCCCGATTCTGGCCATCATGTACAGCCGCATGGGTGCGAAGGGTAAAGATTTATCCATGCCGGCAAAATTCACCATCGGTATGTTCTGCTGTTCACTCGGATTCCTGACCGCTGCGGCTTCCGGTATGTGGTTTGCTGATGCAAGCGGCTTAACGTCCCCTTGGTTTATCGTACTGGTGTATCTCTTCCAGAGTATTGGTGAGCTGATGATCAGTGCGCTGGGTCTGGCGATGGTTGCAGCTTTCGTACCGCAGTACCTGATGGGCTTTATCATTGGTATGTGGTTCCTGACTCAGGCAACAGCGTATCTGATGGGCGGTTATGTGGCGACCTTTACTGCTGCACCTGAGGGTGTGACTGATCCGCTGCAAACATTGGGTATCTACACTGATGTGTTTGGTAAAATCGGTATTGCAACCTTTGTCATCGCACTGATTATGTGGGCAATTGTACCGAAACTGAACAAAATCATGAAAGACGACAGTGCAACCAAAAATCTTGCCTGATAACAGCAGCCTGTAATAATTAAGTGTTACATGCTGTTTACAGAACCCGGTGCATATACCGGGTTCTTTTATTATAAACGCCTGCATTCATCCCGGATTATTTAAAGTATCAAGTCGAATTATCGATATGAAAATTGGACATTTACCGTATTACTAAAAGAACCTTGTTTAATCGGTTCATTATTTCTATTAGATAACTCAGCACTATACTGGTAGTTACCCGGTATTTGTTGGGAGATAGTACCCTTATAATACTCTTGGTTAAATTGAACCTCCTGGCCCAAATTTTTATCCGTTATAACGGCTTGAAGTCCATTATCAAAAACCAAATATTTACTGTTCACCACCCCGCTGTTACTTTGGAATTTAACACTCACTTCCAATGCTGCCTGGCAGGTTGAAGCGGGGGTTAAGGTAATATCAAAATTCTCCTTAACCGTTTTACCATTGTTAAATTGGTCTGGCGTCAGCTCTTTAAAATCAACGACCTTATCACTCATGGTGACAATCGGTGTAGGGCAATAGTTAATTAATTTTCCAACAAGACGAATAGTATAGTAATCACCAATACGCTGACCAATACCATCCATATGGTAACCAATAATAAAATCTCCCGTATCAAAGGATTTTAATTCACCGGCCCCTCTTCTTAACTCAAAGGAATGCCATAGACCTATCCCATAATAGCCGGGATTCCAATACCCAATTAGCAATCGTGGTGTATTCAGTGCCGTAATTTCAACTTCATCAGGGCCATAAGCTTGCTGATAAACCCGGACACCATTTGACAAAAGGTATTCTTTTGTTGATAGCGGTGTTTGGTTATAAAACCAAATAGTTCTCTCTGCCTGAGAACCGGAAAAAGTACAATTCCACAGAACCACAGATCGACCTGAACCTAATACAGTTCCTGCAGGAATATCCCCGGGAATCATATTCATATCGATAGATATCAAAGGTAAAGGGTACCATGTATTCCCATTTCCCGGATCACAAATCACTCCGGCATAAGCTAAAGTTCCGGGAACCAGTAAAAATGCCCCCAACACGCCTTGTCTGACGTTCATTTTGAAGTTAGATTTTGCTTGATTGACTTGTTTCATTTATTTTTTGCCTGAGGTAGCAGCTGACAAAGCGGTGATGCACCACACTGATATTTGCTGAATTTTAACCCGCCAAAATCATCAATATAAGCAATTTCAAAACTACTCCATGATGGATCCTTTAACTTCACCGTTAAATCACTAAAAGGCGCAACAACAGTTTCAGGAAAATCGTTATCTTTGCTCCGATTGATATTCAGGTTAGTGATAATAATATTGTATGGTGTCGGATTAGTTAGTTTGACATTCCCGCCTTGCTTTATGACTGAAAGGTCACGTCGAAAATCATTATCCGCAGACATTTTATAATCAATACCTTTTGGGCGATAAAATAATTTTAATCGTGACTGAATCGTAAATTGAACCACACTGGATTCTTTTCCCTGAGGTGGAATACCTAATAAATTGAAATAGAATAAACTTTCCCTATCTTGTGGCAGTAAGTTCTGACCTTCCATATAAGTAATTTTTATCTGTTTTTTCTGTTTCGGACTTAGTTTTTGCAAAAAGGGCAGTGCAACCAAAGAGTTATTTAACTTCTCACCGTTTGGTTTTTCAATCCAGGTTTGCGCCAAAAATGAGGATGCACTGTCCTGATTTTCAATAACAACACTTACCCCTCCATCCTCTTCATTAAAAATAATGCGTGTTCTATCTAAGCCCAGCACAGCATGTGCCTGGCTCATCACACCAGATAATAAAACAACAAAAATTACTTTTTTAAATAGAGTCATTTTTTTCACCAACATTTTTAACCACCTTAGTGATTGCATAACGTAATATCACTGCTTCCGGTAAGAATGCTGTCTGCGGAGAAAGAACACGATTGGCCATCACCCCAGTTCACACTCATTTGATCGCCCATATTCAGCCCGGTTAAGTAGACAATACCGGATTCAGCAATAATGCCTGAGATTTTATCATTTGTTCCATTCGTTACCATAGCGCCTAACGGTGGATATTTACCATCAATAAGCTTTATACGCGTTATTAATGACTTACCGATATTGGCATTCATTTTGACATAACCGATAGCCCCATCAGTAAGTGTAGATTCAAGAATATTTTCTTCAATGTTGACATCATCCGGTAGTTTATTTATATCAATCTTATATTCCATATTATAGTAGGTTGGTACGTTGCTGATTGTCGCTATACCAAAGTTATTTGTGGTTGTATTCCCATTTTCAATCACAATTCCCCCTGCTTTAGGCACCTCAACAATTAAACGGGATTGGTCACGATAAGTTAAACGATGTGCAGAAATACCATGTTGTGTCGCTGTAACTGAACCACTCATTGCCACACTGGCTGAATTCATTGAATCTGACAACGAACCACTTATTTGCACCTGACCCAAATCACCACTATGAGAAACATAGGTGCTCACCACGCCATCGGATAAACTATCCTGCGTTGAAGCTGTTACACTATAATTGGTGTTATTATCCACATAATGGCTATAGTTTGCATTGTTAGTATAGCGATTATCCTTATCACTATAAGA
Organism: Morganella psychrotolerans; assembly: GCF_965118875.1. GTDB lineage: Bacteria > Pseudomonadota > Gammaproteobacteria > Enterobacterales > Enterobacteriaceae > Morganella > Morganella psychrotolerans_C. The sequence continues at coordinate 280,862 of NZ_CBCPJD010000002.1, read as the reverse complement.
AGCAAAATATGACACTGATGCATTTTTATTATCTGAACTTAATGGCTTACTGATTGAAAGATATATTTGATTATCTTTTTTATCATAACCATTACGTATCTGATTAAAAGATAACGAAATATTACCGCCTTTCATTATGCCTTCATCAAAAAACTTATTCATTCCTACACTAAAGTAGTTATTTTGCTTACCATTCCAATACGTTTTACGTGATGCAGTTATATTGGCACTTGCATTCATAAAACGTAACTGCTGAGCATGTGAAAGAGAAAAAACATGCTTATCTTTATTGATATCATTGAAACTATTGTCATCAAAATTTCGGTCAACAAAATTAGTCAGTGAGTTAAATGTCTGATCCGCAAAACGGTAACCCGTCAAAGTCAATTGACCATCGATACTGGGCAAATCTTTTGCGTAGTTAATACGATAGCTTTTTCCCTGCTCTCTTCCGGTCAGAACATCGGCATAGGATTGCGTTATATCAGCAGAAAATGCCCCTAAAAAACCAAGGTTTTGCCCTATACCTACGTTTAAAGCACGATATTTATTCCCTTGAGTTGCAACAAGCCCGCCGAATAATGACGTATTATTGAAAACCCCCAGCGAGGTTTCCATAGCAATAAAATTATCATCTGTATGATTACTGTATTTAGGTGCCAGCTGGCCTGCATTCAATTTATAGCGCACTTGCCCTTTACGGGTTAAGAATGGAATATTTGTCGTCGTAAATTGAAATGTTGTTTCCTGACCATTGTCTTCAGTGACGGTGACATCAACCGTTCCTATCACCGACTGATTAAGATCTTTTATGGCGAAAGGACCTGCGGGAACTTTAACCTGGTTAATGATCCGACCATTTTGGGATAACGTCACCGTTGCATTTGAGGCAGCAACGCCGGTAATTTGCGGCGCATAGCCTCTCAAATTCTGAGTCATCATACTTTCATCAGTGAAAAAACTCACGCCTTTGAAACGGACGCTATCAAATAAGTCAGATCTGATGAAAACCTCACCTACAAACAACTTTGCTGATAAATCAGCTACATCTCTGAATGCATACACTTGTTCCCAATCGAACCGGTTCTGTTTATCGCCATTAGGATCAATAAGTTTATTTTCGTACTGATAATTTGCACGAAAACGCCACTGTGCAACATTAGCGCCGATATTGCCAAATGTACTAATACTATGACTTCTACCGCTATTTTTTCTATAAAAATAGCTATTATTTACTGTGTAATCAAAAATCAATCCCACAATACCGCTATCACGCATCTCAGGACTAACCCAGGAAGAATAAACCAGATCAGTATATTTTTGTGGCATAGAAATAGTCAGAATTTGTTCGCTGTCATTAAAATCCACAGCCACATTAGGATCAAGAGAATTTAAGTTAACACAATCACTTTCTTGATCAGCAATTAATTTATCTTTTGCTTCATTTGTTAACGGGAGACGCTTTAATAACTCAGTAGTAATACAGGGTTTAATCAATCCATTATTATTAATAAACTTAATTTTTTCATTACGAATAATACGTTTATCATTAAATACAATATCTGTTTCGTACAAACCTTCACTTAAATTATTTTTTTCAAAATAACTTAAGTCAATGTTATCATCTGCCGATAAGTTAAGTGCTTTTATATTAAATGTCTCAGCATTAGAATGCCCGCAAAAAATAAGAAGCGAAATAAAATAACAAATATTTTTTTTCTTAAAACACATAAGATTACTCATTGTTATCATAATGAAAATCAATTGCCTTACCCAAGAATGGCGTAAGGCAATTAATTGAAAAAATATTAATTTACTATAAATTTATTATTCGTAGCTTAATACGTAATTTGCAACAGAATTGATAGAACCGGCAGTCGCTATGCCTGTCGCCTGAGCTTGAGCCGATAAAATAATTGTCGTTTCCGGCGTTTTCATACCTTGTTCTAAAGTATCACCTGGTTTAATTGTTTTACCTTCGTTATCGAAGAAAGCAACTGCAACGTTACCTGCACTACCCGTATTCGCCCATAAGGTTGCTTTATCTGAATCAGATAAACCATTAAAAGCAATTTGTACTTTAGAATAGTTAGTACCCGTTGATGCAGGGTCTAATTGACAATCTTGTAATTTTAATTCAAATGTATTTAATGGACCTACTTTACCATCTTCGGATAAGCTTGCTGCAGAGATACTACCTAATTCAACTTCCTTATTTACATCAGAAGGAGAAATAGTACATGCGCCACTATTTACAACACCTTTAAACGTAATTTTGCCGGAACCCGCATCAGCAGCAATAGCAGAAATTGAAGTTGTCGTTAACGTTAATAAAATTGCAATTAGAGTTTTATTCATTTCATATACCTTATTAATTAATGTTTTTTTGAAGTGTTTTGTTTTATAAAAGTAGCATGAATAATACTTATTATAAGTGTATATGAATATACTTAACTTGTGTATTTAACAGGTAGAGTGTAACAAAGCATATTCATCAAAAACATTAAGTCAGAAAAATGATAAGCAGCAAAAAAAAACCCGAATTTCGATAATACCTTCAGATTAATATTAAAAATTGACACGTAGAACATAAAAAACTCAAAATTTAACTTAACGACAAATAAAAAACAAGCCAAAGTGATTACAGTAAATATAATCTGAGAAAATAGTAATATGTTAACTGCGCTCCAATAATATTATTGGATATATTCGTTTACATTCCTACATAAATCCATCACAAGGAAATGTAATATCCGAATAAAACTGCAGCTATTTATAACATACAATTAAGCAATATTAAGATTTATTGTTAATAATTAGGATGTGCATTTTTTCGATCTATCCGGGAAAGTCCATCAGACCAAAATAATCTCTACACTGAACAACCGAATCATAAAGATAAATTATTCACGTATCCATTTTATCGGACTGCCGTGGCTATACCCTTTGCAGGTTCGTTGGCTACGCTCAGCTGGCCGCCTGCCTGCCTGCCTGCATCCTGAATGACGTTGGGTATATACGGTACGAATAAATTGACAGAATTTTAATTTATTACGGAGGATCGGTGCATATTCAATAAATCAGCGATAAAAAGTGAAACGATGAACCGAAATTCCATTCTAAGGCACCAGAGAGTAATCCCTGTCCCCGGGAGCCGTAAACAAAAATGCCCTGTCCGTAACGGACAGGGCATTATTACTGAAAATACCTGAAAACTACCGTCAGATATTCACGCCATGCTGTGCAGCTAATGCACCCAGACCACCGGCAAAGCCCTGACCAACGGCTTTAAATTTCCATTCCGCACCGTGGCGGTATAACTCACCGAAGACCATGGCTGTTTCTGTTGATGCATCTTCAGACAGATCAAAGCGGGCAATCTCAGCACCGTTATCATTATTACAGATACGGATGAAGCTGTTGCTGACCATACCGAAGTTCTGCTTACGGGCTTCCGCATCATAAATAGTCACGGAGAAAACCAGTTTTTTCACTTCAGCAGGGATAGTATTCAGGCTGATTTTAACCTGCTCATCATCACCATCGCCTTCACCGGTGCGGTTATCGCCCTGGTGTTCTACCGCGCCGCACGGGCTGGTTTTGTTGTTAAAGAAGATGAAATGACCATCGGATAATACTTTTCCGTCTTCACCTACCATGAATACAGAGGCATCGAGGTCGAAATCCTGACCATCAGTCACCCGTGCATCCCAACCTAACCCAACCATTGCCACGCTCATTGTCGGGGCTTCTTTCGTCAGCGATACGTTACCGCCTTTAGTAAGAGAAACTGCCATATTTTTGACTCCTGCTACCAATTATATACCCTTATTCATTCAACCTGCAGGTTCGTTGGCTGCGTTCAGCCCGCCGGGTCACATCGTTTATATGCTCCCCGGCGGTCGGAGCTTGCCGCCTGCCTGCATCCTGAATGACGTTGGGTATCAGAAAGGCCGGATACCAGCCCGCTGAAAGAAACTGAAAAAGAAATTATCAGGATGCGTTGATACCGTATTCGGCACAAACTGATGCCAGACCACCGGCATATCCCTGACCTACTGCACGGAATTTCCACTCGCTGTTATGACGATACAGTTCACCGAACAGCATAGCCGTTTCTGTTGACGCATCTTCAGTCAGGTCATAACGGGCAACTTCGGTATTGGTATCATCATTAACCAGGCGGATAAATGCGCCGGATACCTGACCAAAGCTCTGACGTCGCGCCGTCGCATCATGGATAGTGACAACAAAGACGATTTTATCAATCTCCGCCGGGATCATATCCAGTTTAATGATAAGTGATTCATCATCACCATCACCCTGACCGGTGCGGTTATCACCGGTATGTGATACAGAGCCATCCGTTGAACGCAGATTGTTGTAGAAAATAAAATCTGCATCACCGCGCACTTTGCCGGTTGCTGTTAACAGGAAAGCAGAAGCATCAAGGTCAAAGTCCTGACCATCCGTTGAACGGACATCCCAGCCTAAACCGATCAGGACGTTTTTCATTGAAGGCGCGGTTTTACTCAGCGACACATTGCCGCCTTTGGAAAGAGAAACGCTCATTTCACTTACTCCTTAGTTAAATCAGTGACGGAAAGCGGATAACTTATTTATCCGCGTTTTCCGTTTTGTCCGGGAAAAGCAGACTGGCGATAATACCGATAGCCAGAACCCCGAGCACCACAAGTAAACTACTGGTTGCTGAAATATGTAATCCATGACCCCACAGACTGTCTGTCGCATTCAGACCCAGTTTCAGCGCGATGAAGAACAGCAACGCAATAACGGCTTTCTCCAGGTGAACCAGATACTGTTTCAGGGCTTCCAGAACAAAATACAGGGTACGTAAACCCAGAATCGCAAACATCATGGCGCTGTATACAATCAGCGGCTCACGGCTGACAGCGATAATCGCCGGCACAGAGTCAAACGCAAACATCACATCGGATAACTCAACGACTGCCACACACAGCATCAGCGGGGTGGCATACAGTGCGGCTTTCGTGCCGCGACCGATAGTAACGTCTTTGTTTTCCGGCTTAGCCAGCTCTGCATCCACCTCTTTTTGTGTCAGAAGGAACGCGTGTCCTGCCAGCTTAGGCCAGATAGGAAACAACTTTTTCACAGCCCGGTACGCAATGTGCTGAGAATAATCTTCAATTTCATCTTTCTCTTCACGACTGCGCAGCATCATCACCGCAGTCCAGGCAACAATGACGGCGAAAATGACTTCCACGTACGGCCCGAGGCTCAGTAAACTGGTACCGATCGCCACGAAAATTCCGCGGAATACGATAGCCCCGATAATTCCCCAGTACAGTACACGGTGACGGAAACGATCCGGCACAGAGAACCAGGAGAAAATCGCCATCATTACGAACAGGTTGTCGACTGACAGCACTTTCTCAAGTGCATAACCGGTAACGAACAGGCTTGCCACTTCCGCGCCGTGGTGAATATAAAGAAACCCGGCGAACCCCATTGCAACTGCAACCCAGAAAACAGACCAGATGGCGGCATTTTTCAGTGAAACCGGTTTATCACCACGGTGCATAAACAAATCAATAAAAATCGCACCAATAGCGAGGACAACGAAAACAGTGACTGTTTCCATCGGAAAACCGATATGTGTTGATTCCATACTTAACCCTCAGGTAAAAATTAAAGACCAAATTCAGCGGGTTCGAAACCCAGAGCGGTCGCTATCTCTCTTACAGCTTTCTGTTCATCCTGGTCAAAATCACCGTCACTCTTCGCAACTGCAATACCAACCCGCACCGCTAACTGTGCGGCTTCAGGCTGACTTTTCAATGCCAGTATATATTTCATCGTTTCACCTTTACCGATTTCCATGTCGAAATCGAAGCTGGTAACAAGCTTGTTGAAAAATTCAATGACTTCTGCGGTTTCAAATACTTTCAGTTCTTCAGATGATTTCAGAAAACCGATCATTTTCTGTTTTTCTTCTGCGCTGACACCATCACTGGAGACCGCAATACGGGCACAAACAGCAACAGTACCTTCCATAAACTTACGGTTTTTAAAACGACCGACCTGCTTTGTCAGTTCTTCACGACCTGTGTTAAACGCATTTTTTACCCGGTTCAGTATACTCATCACTTCATCCTCTCTGAATTATTTAGAGCCGGCTTTCCAGCGGAATCCCCAGCCGAAAGCTTCATCCATATCACTCTGATTTTTAAAGAAACGGTTCAGACGTTCAACCTTTATTGACCCGTTTTCATTTACCAGACGCGCAATCGCACACATAGTACGGCGGTTGTCGCCCTCTGTCAGCCTGGTTTCAATCGGCGGTTGCCCCGGAACATGAACAGTGACAACACCATCCGTTTTATCCCAACTCGGCGCACCCTGATAAATAAATGCATAGATAAGGATTTGGCGGATATGTTTCCATTCGCCGCCGTTAATATGCAACCATTCACCGTCCGAAACCTCACCGGTGCGATCATCACCCTGTAACTGAATATAAGGCTCGCGGTGATAATCACCAAACGCGTTACCCAGTGCCTGAATGACCAGTTTCTGACCATTCTGCAACTCAGCGAATGCCCCGAGATCCAAATCAATACCTTTATTACCACCCCCGAACACATTGCTCAGGAACCCGCCGGAAGCCCCGGTATTCTCACCGCGATGCCAGTTAAGGTTAATGCGGATTTCACCAAAATTATCGCGCTTAGTCAGGCTGATTGACGGTTTCTCTTTTGTCAGTGAAACCTTGCTCAGACTGATTTTACTTTCTGCCGGTTTGGCAACCGGTGCCGGTGTCGCTGACGGAGCGGATTCTGCGGCGACATCCACACCGAAATGCTCTGCCAGCGGCTGCAACCCGCCGTTAAAGCCCTGTGCAACAAAGCGGAATTTCCATTCATTGTTACGCCGGTACAGTTCACCGAGGATAAGTGCTGCTTCCTGACGTCCTGCGGTTTCCACTGTGCCATTGAGCAAAATTTCGCGATCAGATTCAACCTGAACCGCCAGACTGCGTAACCCGGCAACTGTTTTTCCGCCGTCACAGGTGACAACAAACGCAATTTTCTGCACTTCGTGACGCAAACGGCTGAGATCTACCGTAAAAATGGTGTTATTACCGTTTTGTTGCCAATTGATGGTTTTATCATCATTCTGCGGCTGCCCGTAAAACACCATATCCGGATCGCCCTGCACTTTGCCATCCGCATATAACCGGAAAGCTGATGCATCTGCCGCCGCACCGGACAACACATTAATCTGTAATGTCTTTACCGGAACGGGAGCATTTCCCCCGGGGGTCATATCCATCAGCGCACCACCGTACTGATAATGTCAGATGACATTTCGTCAATTGTCCGGCCGCGGCAGGCATCACCATGTGCCGTGAAATTCCACTCGCCACCGCTGCGGCGCAGAGAGGCAATTACAATACCGGTGTGAGAACCCTGCTCATTCAGCTGATAGCGCACCAACTCTTTACCGCTCTGGTCCAGCACGCGACAGAATGCATTTTCAACATCATTGAATGACTGGCCGCGGAAACTGTTTACCGTAAACGCCAGATACTCAACTTTTGCCGGGAGACGAGTCAAATCCACGCGGATCACTTCATCATCACCATCACCTTCGCCGGTCAGGTTATCACCTTCATGGACAACGGATTTACAATCAGATTTCAGTTTACGAAACCAGATGGTATCAAGAATTTTGCCGTGACCGTCCAGCAAAATACAGCTGGCATCCAAATCAATCGAGTCACTGCCGCCCCCGAATAAGGAGCCGAGAAAACCTTTCTTCTTTTGTACCGGGTCCCAGCCAAGGCCGAAATGCAGCTGATTTAATGCAGCTGATGCTTTACTGAGAGAAACGGTCTGATTCTTATTTAGTGAAACCATATTTTCATTCCTTAAACGGGAGAAAAAAACGGGTGACAATGTAGATATTCCCTTCATGAAAAAAATCATATCATGATGAAGTTCTTTGACAAGATCTATTTTCTTAAAAAAGCACAAAGACAAATTAATTACTTAATAAACAATGAATTAATAAATAATTTAATATTGGTTTTATCCATTTAAAACTGTGATCAATGTCAATTATCGTCAACCGTTTGTCAACTCACGACTCAATCATAATATGATTGACAAGTGGCGTTATTATAAATAGACTTCTTTCTAATTTACCGGATAACGGGAAACAGGAATAAACAATAATGGCTCATACTATCTGGCTTATGGAAGGGCTCTCTTCACAGCGGGACCTTATTCAGAACATCAGGCTATTTTCACGAAAGTCACAGGTTAATCTCACGATATTTGCCTCTCACCGGCAACCACGTCATGAGATCCTTGCTCTTGCAGATTATGCCCTGACAGAGCCAAAAAATGATGATGAGCGCCTGGGTTTTATTCTGTCCGTGGTGAAAAAGCATCATATACAGGCTATCCATACCGGGCGGCACACCGCCTGGTTTGAAACTCACCGTGACGCTATCACAGCAAGCGGTGCAAGCCTGACAACCGGAGCCATATCCCTGTCCGATCTGGCCGTTGCAGAAGATAAAACCAGTTTTGCTGATGCGATGAATACACTCGGGCTGCCTGTTGTACCCTCCATGCGTATTAATAGTGCGGCAGAACTGCGCGCCGCGCTGAAGAACACACCTTTTCCCGGAACACCACTGTGCATTAAACCTGTACAGGGTATTTATGGCGCAGGTTTCTGGCAGTTTGATGACAATGTATCCCCGATGGCAATGTTTCAGAGCCCTGAACGGCGGATAACCACACCAGAGCAATATCTTTGCGCACTGGAAAGTGCCGGTAAATTTTCGCCGCAGGTTTTGATGCCGTACCTGCCGGGACCTGAATATTCCGTGGATATTCTCGCTGAGAACGGACAGGTTCTCGCGGCGGTCGCCCGCCGCAAAGACGGTGCGCTGCAATACCTGGAGCATGATGGTGCGGCGTTTGAACTGGGCTGTGCCTGCGCACAGGCAATGCATGCTGACGGACTGATCAATGTGCAGACCCGCAATGACCATCACGGGCAGCCACTGTTACTCGAAATCAATATGCGTCCGTCAGGCGGCATAGGTTATACCGCGCTCAGCGGGCTGAATCTGCCCGGTTTATTCGCATTTCGCCGCCTCGGGCTGATGAGTGCTGATGATGTGCGGGAGCAAAACCGCACCGCATTCCGCCCTGCGGCGATCCGCGCCCTGACTGAAGCCATCAGTTACCCGCTTTCACTGAACAATGAAATAGACTGAGGTAAATATGTCCGGTTTATCACATCCCGGTCTTTACCGGTTTCAACTCTCCACCGGTACGCTGGATATAACCTGCGATGCCACCCCGCAAACGCTGGATGCCCTGTTTGATATCGCAGAGCGGCGTAATCCGAAACGCGCCTTTCTGTTTGTCAGCAAAGTACTCGGACGCCATATTCCGGTTGAACCAACGATCATGCGCGGCGTTTACCGGCAACTGAGTCATCAGTTCCCGCAGGATCTGCCACAACCGCTGCTGGTAACCGGCATGGCGGAAACCGCCGTCGGGCTGGGCGCAGGTGTATTTGATGAAATACGCCGTCACTATCCTGACTCCCTGTATCTCTCCTCCACCCGCCATCCGGCGGACGGGGAACTGCTGTGTGAATTTAAAGAAAATCACAGCCACGCGACCGACCATCTCCTGTATTTCCCGGCAGATCCGCAACTGAAACAGCAGCTGCAACAGGCACGGACACTGGTTTTGGTCGATGACGAAGCGACAACCGGCAATACCTTTATCAACCTGCTGACCGCGCTGTGTGAAACCGGACAGTTGCCTGATTTACAAAAGGTTGTGACTGTCACACTGACAGACTGGCGTGATAATCCCCTGACTTCCCACAATAAGCTGCCGCTGACAAATGTCTCACTGATAAACGGAAGCTGGCACTGGGAAGCGGATAAAACTGCACCACTGCCCGCTATGCCTGATGTAAATGTGACTGCCGGTGGCAATGTGGCTATCCGCCGCCCGCAATCCCGGGTAAGACTCGGCATGGCTGAGCCCTGCGCGGATTTTGGCAAACACATCACTGCCGCACCCGGTGAACGGGTGCTGGTACTCGGCTCCGGGGAATTTGTCTGGGAGCCGTTTTTGCTGGCGGAGCGCCTGGAAGCACTTGGTGCAGATGTTAAATTCAGCGCCCTGACCCGCTCTCCGATATCCGCCGGTGGTGCGATCGAATCTGTTATTTCGTTCACCGATAACTACGGGCTGGGAATACCGAATTACCTCTACAATGTCGCGCACCAGTCATTTGATCGCATTTTGCTCTGTACAGAAACCGATCCCGCAGGTGTGGATCCGCAATTGCTCCGCGCACTTGCCCGCGTAGCCCCCCTGACGGAGGTAATTTATGATGACTGACCCGGTAATCCTGACCGATCTGGATGACACGCTGTTTCAGACCCGGCGAAAAATGGCGGAAGAACAAAATGTTACCCCATTTCGTGCGGGCGCACTTGATCGCAGCCTGGAGCCACGCAGTTTTATGACACAAGAACAGTCCATGCTGGTTGACTGGCTGCTGGCGCACGCGGATCTGATCCCCGTGACAGCCCGTGGCACAGAGGAATTCCGCCGTGTGACGATTCCCTTCCGCTCTTATGCAATAACCACTCACGGCGCAGTGATCCTCACGCCGGACGGCTCGCCGGATCTGCACTGGCAGGCACTCATACTCAGTGCGCTGGCACCTTACCGTGAACGACTGCTCTCATTGCAGACGTTTTGCACACAACTGATGGCAGAACGCGGTGTTGATGCATGGGCGCGGATCAACTATGAATACGGCGACGTACCGGTCTATCTGGTGATGAAACACACTGACAGCAACCGCCTGAATGAACTGTATGACATTGCCGATGAAGCAGAGCAGCGTTTCGGAACAGACGGATTTTATATCCACCGCAACGGCAACAATGTTGCCTGGCTTCCCGATGCCATCGAAAAAGGGCACGCGGTCAGTTGGTTATTAGACACATTGCGGGCAGAGCGGGGAATATTTCCGGTTATCGGGCTCGGCGACAGCCTGAGCGACTACCGCTTTATGCAGCATTGCACCTGGTTTGGTCTGCCGCGCCGCAGTCAGTTCGCCGATGCTATCGCCCGCCGGATATTCAGTGAGGTGCCAGATGTATGATTTTCCTGAATTTTCAGGCAGTTATTTGCCGGGAGATGTGCAGTTTCTGCTCAAACCCATCACGCTTGATATGACACCGGTTGAATTAAAAGAACAGCTTATTCAGTCAGGTCAAAAACATTACTCCGATATGCTCAGTCAGGAGCCGGCGCCGACGACCTGGCATCTTGATCTGTTTAACCGGGCACTGGAAAACGGCACACCCCGCCTGGCACGCGATGTTGCGTTTCTCTCTCAGGCCCTGAGCAACCATTTTGCAGAGCAACCCATTATACTGGTGAGCCTTGTCCGCGCAGGCGTACCCTTAGGTGTGATGCTGCATCAGGCGCTGCGCGCTGCGGAAAAAACCTCACATCATTACGGGATAAGCATCATCCGCGACCGGGGCATTGATACTGCCGCGCTGGAGTGGATTGAGCATCAGCACGGAACCGCCGGTATTGTGTTTGTCGATGGCTGGACAGGCAAAGGCGCTATTACGGGTGAATTAATCCGCTCACTGCATAACCGCCCGGGCTATCCGGCTGATCCCCGCCTGGTTGTGCTGGCTGATCCCGCAGGCTGTGCCTGGCTTTCTGCCGCAGATGATGACTGGCTGATCCCGTCCGGCATTATGGGTGCGCCGGTTTCCGGGCTTATCTCCCGCTCCGTCTGGTCAGATAAGGGTCCGCACGGCTGCGTGCATTGTGAACACTTACAGCAATATGAGTGCAGCCGCCTGCTGACAGACCGGGTTGCCGGGTTGCGCCGGAAACTTACCAGCACGCCGATGATGACATTACCTGATCCGCAGTACAAAGCTGCATTGCGGGCAAAAAGTAAAACGGTCATCGACACACTGGCTGCGCGTTATGGACTGACAGATCTCAACCGGCTGAAACCAGGTATTGCTGAAGCGACCCGGGCTGTGCTGCGCCGTGTGCCGGAGCACGTTTTAGTCCGCGACTGTAATGAACCGGATGTGGAATTGCTGGTTTATCTGGCGCGTCAGAAAAATATTACTATTACACAAGCGGGTGATGCCCTGGGGCAATACCGCGCCGTTACTATTATCAGAAAGGTATCACCATGACACAACGTCTCTCTCCCTGGAATTTAGGGGCGTCACTCTATATGCCTGCGACACGCACAGATATTGCTGACGTAATCATAAACAATAAAATCAGCGGATTGCGCTCTATTATCATCTGCCTTGAAGATGCCGTCAGCGAAGCCGATATTCCGCAGGCACTGCGCAATCTGCATGATATTTTAACGACACTGACCGCAGAAAAGCAGCGCACCGGTAATCAGAGCTGGCCGCTGGTGTTTATCCGCCCGCGTCACCCTGAAATGGGGCTGTGGCTGCGCGATAACTGTGACCTCAGTGCAATCGACGGGCTGGTATTGCCGAAATTTACACAAGCGACACTGCCGGTCTGGTGGCTGGTGGTTAAAAACAGCCCGCTGTGCATGATGCCGACCCTGGAAACAGAAGAAGTTTATGATGTGGTGCAGATGCGTGAACTGGCACAGGTGCTGCAATCGCATCCCTGCCATGAGCGGATTATTGCCCTGCGTATCGGTGGTAACGACCTGATGAATGTCATTTCACTGCGTCGCTCCCGGCACCTGACGCTGTATGACGGGCCTATGGGGTATGTCATTAAAATGCTGGTCGCCGTGTTTGCTTCACGTGACTTTGCCATGACCGCACCGGTGTGTGAGCACATTGATGATCACGATGTGATGACACGGGAACTGGCGCTGGATATCGCCCACGGACTGGTCGGCAAAACAGCCATTCATCCGAATCAGGTCGCGGTAATTGAACAGGCGCTGCGGGTTTCAGCCGATGAACACGCAGATGCCCTGCGCATCCTGAACTCTACTCAGGCGGTATTTAAATCACAAGGTGCCATGTGTGAACCGGCAACACACCGCCGCTGGGCATCTGCAATACTCGCACGGGCGCGGGTTTACGGCATTTCACAACGAAAAACGGACGGAATGCCGTTTAAAACACAGAATGGCTGAGTGCAGCCGGCGAACCTGTAGTTTGAATGAATAAGGGTATACATTCTTACTGTGAATGTCTTTGTATTATTGTATTTGGACATCTTGAAATATCTTTACAAACTGATTAAGTAGTCATAATGGTCGGATGACTGGTATCCTGCCGGTAATCACTTTCTGTATCCGGCATAACGTTATTTTTTTCGATTTTGTTCTTATACAGGTGTCTTCAGACTATGCAATTAAGCACACGACAAGTCCGTTTATTCACACTGGCAACATTGCTCGGTACAGGAAAACCCGTTTCATCGGATGCCATTCTGACGACACTCCGCTGTTCAGAAGCAACTCTTACACGTACATTCAAAGAGTTACGCGATACCTATAATGCAGAGATCCGCTATCGTAAAGCCTCACATACTTATCAGATGACAGATGCCGGGGAACTGAACCGCAAAGCACTGCGGAAAATGGAAGAAGGGCTGGAAAATAATAACGGACAAAAACCGGCATATTACAGCGGGAAAGTCTCCCTGGATAAAGAGAAGAAAAAAGCCATTTCGCTGTCACTGACCGGCACAATGATCAGAAAAATTAACCATCTCTCTCTGCTTTCAGGAAAAACCCGCAGTGATGCGGTTGAAATGCTGGTGACACTTCATATCGATGAATTAATTGAATCGGTTATCAGAAGGAATGAGATCGGGGATGAAAATAAAAAATAAGCTACAAAAAAGCCGCCCTGTTTTATACCGGACGGCTTAATTATTCACGCAGAAAACATTACAGAACGTTGGTGCTGTTCAGTTCAGTAAATGCTTTTTCCAGGCGTTCAATCATGGTCTGCTGAGCGGCACGTAACCAGGCACGCGGATCATAATATTTTTTGTTTGGTTTATCAGCACCTTCAGGGTTACCTAACTGACCCTGCAAGTAAGCTTCGTTTTTCTGGTAATAGTGCAGGATCCCTTCCCAGGTCGCCCACTGAGTATCAGTATCGATATTCATTTTCACCACACCATAACCGACTGCTTCTTTGATCTCTTCTGCTGTAGAACCGGAGCCGCCGTGGAAGACGAAATCCAGGCTGTTGTGCGGCAGGTTATATTTCTCAGAAACATAGTCCTGAGAATTACGCAGAATTTTCGGTGTTAACTGCACGTTACCAGGCTTATAAACACCGTGAACGTTACCGAATGACGCTGCGATAGTAAAACGCGGGCTGATTGCATTCAGTTTTTCATAGGCGTACGCCACATCTTCCGGCTGAGTATACAGTGCAGAGTTATCCAGATGAGAGTTATCCACGCCATCTTCTTCACCGCCGGTACAACCCAGTTCGATTTCCAGTGTCATACCAATTTTGGCCATACGCACCAGGTACTTGCTGCAAATCTCAATATTTTCTTCCAGGGACTCTTCTGACAGGTCAATCATATGAGAAGAGAACAGGGATTTACCGGTTGCAGCAAAGTGTTTCTCACCGGCGTCCAGTAACCCGTCTAACCATGGCAGTAATTTCTTCGCGCAGTGGTCAGTATGCAGAATAACCGGTACGCCGTAATATTCCGCCATCTGATGCACATGATGCGCACCGGAAATCGCACCCAGAACCGCAGCCTGCTGGCCTTCGCCTTTAAAACCTTTCCCGGCGATAAATGCAGCACCACCGTTAGAGAACTGAACAATTACAGGAGAACGGACTTTGGCTGCCGCTTCTAATACGGCGTTGATCGAGTCTGTACCGACGCAGTTTACCGCTGGCAGCGCAAATTTGTTTTCTTTGGCAACAGCAAAGATTTTCTGAACATCATCGCCAGTGACGACACCGGGTTTTACAAAATCAAAAACTTTAGACATGTCAAATTTCCTGTATTGGTCTGTCGGAAGTTGTCACGGGCAACCGGGGTCGCCCGTTATTTTCATCTGATTATGACTGTTTTGCACGTTCTTCGAGCATTACAACGGCAGGCAATTTTTTGCCTTCGACGAATTCCAGGAATGCGCCGCCGCCGGTAGAAATATACGAAATTTTATCGCCGATACCGAATAAATCGATAGCAGCTAATGTGTCACCGCCGCCTGCGATAGAAAATGCGTCGCTGTTTGCGATAGCATTGGCAACAATTTCAGTCCCTTTACGAAAGTTCGGGAATTCAAACACGCCGACCGGACCATTCCACAGAATGGTTTTCGCACTTTTCAGGATTTCAGCCAGATGTGCCGCAGATTCATCACCGATATCCAGCACTTGCTCATCATCTTTGATGTCATTAGCGGATTTCAGAACAGCGTCTGCGGTTTCAGAGAATTCAGTTGCCACACGGACATCTGTCGGAACAGGAATATCGCAGGTGAGCAGTAATTTTTTTGCTTCCGCGATCAGGTCAGCTTCATACAGTGAACGACCCACATTGTGGCCTTCTGCTGCAATAAAGGTGTTGGCGATACCGCCGCCGACAATGATCTGATCCGCAATTTTGGACAGTGAGTCCAGAACGGTCAGTTTTGTGGACACTTTAGAGCCGCCGACAATCGCTACCATCGGACGCGCCGGATTGCTCAGTGCTTTGCCCAGTGCGTCTAACTCAGCCCATAACAGCGGACCTGCGCAGGCAACATCGGCAAATTTTGCCACACCATGGGTGGATGCCTGAGCGCGGTGTGCTGTGCCGAATGCATCCATCACAAAAATATCACACAGTGCTGCATATTGTTTCGACAGCGTTTCGTCGTCTTTTTTCTCGCCTTTATTAAAGCGGACGTTTTCCAGAACTACCAGTTCACCGGCATTCAGTTCCAGACCATTCAGATAATCTTTTTCCAGGCGGACCGGGCAGTTCAGTTTATCTGCAAGATAATCAACAACCGGTTTCAGTGAGAACTCTTCGTTGTATTCCCCTTCAACCGGACGACCCAGATGTGAGGTCACCATGACTTTTGCACCCTGTTTCAGGGCAGCTTCGATTGTCGGGAGCGAGGCACGGATACGTGCATCAGAGGTAACTTTGCCATTTTTGACAGGAACGTTCAGGTCAGCACGAATAAAAACACGTTTACCCGCCAGATCCAGATCGGTCATCTTAATTACGGACATGGTGAATCCTCTTGTTGATTCTCTTATCAGTTAAATTGTCTTCAATTTTCTGCCGGGGCACCAGCCCTCAGTGAAAACCAGTCTCAGCCATTGCCAGAGTGGTATCCAGCATGCGGTTTGCAAAACCCCATTCGTTATCACACCAGACCAGCATCTTAATCAGGTGCTGTCCGCTGACCCGCGTTTGTGTGCCGTCAACGATTGCACTGTGCGGGTCATGGTTAAAATCTGTAGAGACTAACGGTAATTCTGTGTAGTCCACTATACCACGAAATGAGGTCATCGCTGCGTTTTGCAAAAGCCGGTTCACCTCTTGCGCGGTCACATTATTCTTCACGGTGATACTCAAATCAATCGCCGTTACGTTAATTGTAGGCACCCTGACTGAAATCGCCTCAAAATGATCTTCAAATTTCGGGAAAATCCGCCGGATCCCTGCCGCCAGCTTAGTATCCACCGGAATGATGGAGTGCCCTGCCGCCCGGGTGCGCCGTAAATCACTGTGATACGCATCAATCACCGGCTGATCATTCATTGCCGCGTGAATGGTTGTCACTGTGCCTGACTCAATCCCGAATCCTTCATCCAGCAATTTAATCACCGGGATGATGCAGTTAGTGGTACAGGACGCATTCGAGACTATTTTATCCTGCGCCGTCAGTGTGTCGTGATTCACGCCGTACACAATGGTGGCATCCAAATCATTGCCGCCGGGATGTGAGAACAAGACTTTTTTGGCCCCGTTGGCGATATGTGATTCTCCGTCTTCGCGGGAGCCGTACACACCACTGCAATCTAACACCACATCCACACCCAGCTCCGCCCAGGGAAGCTGGTGAATATCCGCTTCATGCAGGATCCGGATGTTATCATCCCCCACCTGAAGTAAATCATCTGCCAGAATCTGTACTGATTTAAAAAAGCGCCCGTGGCTTGTGTCGTACTTGAGTAAATGGGCGATACCTTTGGTATCCGCCAGCTCATTAATGGCAACCACGGTCATCTGCGTATTACGCCCGGTTTCATACAACGCCCGCAGCACACTCCGCCCTATTCGCCCAAACCCGTTGATTGCAATTTTTATTGTCATAGTATCCTCAGAAATAGCCAAATTATCAGCGGACTAAGGATAACGGACTCACCGGTTTTTGTACGGGGCATTTATCATAGAAACCGTAAACTTTTTTTGTTCATCAGCAGCGGAATATAGAACCACAACAAACTGAAACGGTTCAGCTCACTGAGACCACATTATGCTAATTGGAAAAAAATCGCAAGGCCGTCCGGCGGGCAAAAACGAAAAAAGCGCATTCGGTCAAAAAAACCGAAATGCGCTTTCAAAAAAACAATCAGCTGATTATTTCAGCAGGGCTTTTGCCTGAGAAACAACATTTTCGACAGTGAAACCAAATTCACTGAACAGCTGACCTGCAGGTGCAGATTCACCGAATGAATGCATACCAACAACAGCACCCTGAAGACCGGTGTATTTGAACCAGTAATCAGCGATACCTGCTTCAACAGCAACACGCGCACTTACTGCTGACGGCAGGACAGATTCACGGTAAGCCGCATCCTGTTTGTCAAAGGCATCCGTTGACGGCATGGAGACCACGCGCGCTTTACGGCCTTCGGCTGTCAGTTGATCATACGCGCTCACCGCCAGTTCCACTTCAGAACCGGTCGCGATCAGAATGATGTCCGGCTGACCGGCGCAATCTTTCAGGATATAAGCACCCTTTTCGATATCAGCCAGTTGCTGTGCCGTACGTGGCTGCTGCGCCAGGTTCTGACGGGAAAAAATCAGTGAGGTCGGGCCGTTTTTACGCTCAATCGCATATTTCCAGGCAACCGCAGATTCCACCTGGTCACACGGACGCCATGTGCTCATATTTGGTGTCACGCGCAGGCTGGCGATTTGCTCAACCGGCTGGTGTGTCGGACCGTCTTCGCCCAGACCGATAGAGTCATGGGTATAAACGAAGATGCTGCGGATCTTCATCAGTGCCGCCATACGCACCGCGTTGCGGGCATATTCAACGAACATCAGGAAGGTCGCGCCGTAAGGAATAAAACCACCGTGCAGGGCGATCCCGTTCATAATGGCAGACATACCGAACTCACGCACACCGTAGTGAATGTAGTTACCGGCTTTGTCTTCATTGATTGGCGCAGAGCCGGACCACATAGTCAGGTTACTTGGTGCGAGGTCAGCTGAGCCACCCATAAATTCAGGCAGAACTTTACCGAATGCTTCCAGCGCGTTTTGTGACGCTTTACGGCTGGCAATATTTGCCGGGTTATCCTGGAGATTCTGAATAAAGGCTTTTGCATCTGCTTTCCACTGTGCAGGCAGTTCGCCTTCAACACGGCGGCGGTATTCACGCGCCAGTTCAGGGAAGGCTTTTTCATACTGAGCGAATTTTACATCCCACTCAGATTCAACTTCTTTACCGGCCTTTTTCGCGTCCCACTCGTTATAAATATCCTGCGGGATTTCAAATGGCGCATACGGCCAGTTCAGTGCCGCGCGGGTTGCCGCGATTTCTGCATCCCCTAACGGAGAGCCGTGCGCATCAGCTGTACCGGCTTTCTTCGGCGAACCGAAACCGATAACGGTTTTGCACATCAGCAGAGATGGTTTGTCTGTAACGGATTTTGCTTCTTCAATTGCCGCTTTGATTTGGTCAGAATTGTGACCATCAATGCCGCTGATAACATGCCAGCCATAAGCATCAAAGCGTTTAGCGGTATCGTCAGTAAACCAGCCCTGAACATTACCGTCGATGGAAATCCCGTTGTCGTCGTAGAATGCAACCAATTTACCCAGTTTCAGGGTACCGGCGAGTGAACAGACTTCGTGAGAGATCCCTTCCATCATACAACCGTCGCCCATAAAGGCGTAGGTGTGATGGTCAACGATATCATGACCCGGACGGTTGAATTGTGCGCCCAGAGTTTGTTCTGCGATAGCAAAACCAACGGCGTTCGCAATGCCCTGCCCTAATGGTCCGGTGGTGGTTTCCACGCCCGGCGTGTAGCCGTATTCAGGATGACCCGGTGTTTTTGAATGCAGCTGACGGAATGCTTTTAAGTCATCCATCGACAGATCATAGCCGGTGAGGTGCAACAGGCTGTAAATCAGCATAGAGCCGTGACCGTTTGACAGCACAAAGCGGTCACGATCGCTCCAGAGCGGATTGGTCGGGTTGTGTTTCAGATAGTCGCGCCACAGAACTTCTGCGATATCAGCCATGCCCATTGGTGCGCCGGGGTGTCCGGAATTTGCTTTCTGCACCGCGTCCATGCTCAGGAAACGAATCGCATTAGCAAGAGTTTTACGAGAGGTCATTGTCTACTCCAGGTTCGGATAAAAAGCAGATACATACCCTTATTCATTCAAACTGCAGGTTCGTTGGCGGAACGATGCCAGCCGGGTCACATACTGATGTATGCTCCCCGTCTGTTTTCCCTTGCCGCCTGCCTGCATCCTGAATGATGTTGGGTATAGGCTATTTCGCAGTGCCGCGCTCGGATGGCAATCCTTTCACCGGTCAGGGTAAAGCGTCGGCGCTAAAAAAAGCAAAAGATAAGACGTCAGGCGAGGCTTGTCAGGCAAAATATACAGCGGGTGAATAATTTGTCATGAAACTTCGCGCCCGCGGCATTTTTGCTGACAAAATCCTTTTAGCTACTGATATTGCGCAACAGCGGAAGTGACCTATTAGACCCGATTACCCCAACGAATAGCAAGCAGAAATACCGCTTTCTGTGCGGTTGTACGGCGGGAACAGAACGGAACAATAACAGGAAGGATGGTACTCCGGGGTGATAAAAACAGAAAAGCCCTGACATTGCTGTCAGGGCTTTCATATTTGGCGGAACGGACGGGACTCGAACCCGCGACCCCCTGCGTGACAGGCAGGTATTCTAACCAACTGAACTACCGCTCCGGATTGTTCCTTTCGGGAACGTCGCGGATAATACGATGCCGGGTGTCGTTCGTCAATGTTAATTTACGCAAAACCATGCAGTTGCACAGTTTTTCACCTGAACATGTAATTTTGTGTGGATACAACAGATAGCAGTATAAAAAAATGCCATCAGCGCTTACGGTAACGTGCTCTTTTCGAGATCCAGCAAATACGTCATTGCTTCTGCACGGGTCGATAAACACATTTCCTGTGCAGGATTGAGACTGATACAAACCTGCGGACGTAACGCCAGACCAAAGATAAGACATGCGTTATTAACTGATAATTGTACACATCGGGTATTGGCGGGCTTTCCGTCCGGCATACCCGGAATGGGTGATGAAATTGAAGGCGCGATACAGCAAGCCCCGCAACCACTGCGACATTCCATATATCCGCCTTTTGCTATTAACGACCCGAATTTCTCTCGATTACTCTCAATTACCCGGCCTTATCAGCTGACGTTTCTTCATCGTCAGCAGGTTTGCGCCAGATACACAGATTCGCCCCTTTTTTCTCAACCAAATCAAGGCGTCCCTCATGAGCCATAATTTCTTCATCCGTGGCGTATACCACCCGCAGACCTGTCTGAGGACGGGTAATACGCTGAATAACCTGCTCATTTTTCTGACCCGCGTTCTCACCTTCGGACAGAAATGCCAGTGATGTCTGTCCGCCGGTCATTGCCAGATAGACATCTGACAAAATTTCGGCATCGAGCAATGCGCCGTGCAGCAGGCGCTTGGCGTTATCTATCTGATAGCGGTCACATAACGCATCAAGATTATTACGCTTGCCGGGGAACAGTTTCCTGGCGAGCGTTAAGCTGTCCGTGATGGTACAAAATTCAGCTGTCGGCGGAATACCCCGGTTCAGTTTACGGAATTCAGAGTCCATAAAGCCGATATCGAAGGGCGCATTATGAATAACCAGCTCTGCACCACGGATAAATTCAATAAATTCATCGGCAATATCAGCAAAAACCGGTTTATCCATCAGGAATTCATCACTGATCCCGTGGACGCCGAATGCTTCCGGATCAACCAGTCTGTCCGGCTTGATATACAGATGAAAGTTACGACCGGTCAGGCGACGGTTGATCACCTCAACCGCACCGATTTCAATTATATTGTGCCCTTCAGAGGGGGCACCCAGTTTATTCATACCGGTTGTTTCGGTATCGAGAACAATTTTTCGTGTAATATCAGTGCTCATAATGCTGTTTTATGTCAGACTCAGGTAATTGCCAATCGATCAAAGGATGAGTCTACCAGAGATGAGTGACAAGGTAGAAATTTTCACCGACGGCTCCTGCCTCGGTAACCCGGGGCCCGGCGGATACGGCGCACTACTGCGCTATAAAGGCCGTGAAAAACCCCTCAGCGGCGGTTTTTTCCTTACCACCAATAACCGAATGGAGTTACTGGCGGCTATTGTTGCGCTGGAAAGCCTCACACGCCCCTGCGATATTGTTCTGACCACCGACAGCCAGTATGTGCGCCAGGGGATCACACAATGGATCCATAACTGGAAACGACGCGGCTGGCGCAAAGCGGATAAATCACCGGTCGTGAATGTTGATTTATGGCAGCGCCTTGATAAGGCGATTGCCGGTCACACGATTGACTGGCAGTGGGTCAAAGGTCATGCAGGTCATCCTGAGAATGAGCGCTGTGATGATCTTGCCCGCGCGGCAGCTGAGTCCCCGACACAGGAAGATGCCGGCTATCAGCCCGCAACATAATAGCGCAGCCGCTTTAATCAGCGGCGCTTCAGACAATCCGGCGGCGTCTGCTGCCGGGTTGCGGCCACCACATTATTAAGACCCGGTTTGAGTATCCGCCTCTTCTGTGGTGTAAAGGTCAGCGGAACGGTGCGCTTGCGGGCGACAATGACACTGATGCAGCCCAGAAGACGACCATGCCGGTTACCGAAACTGTCCGGATCACACCAGGGAACCGGGGTGAACAGGCGGTGATGCATAACTTCATAATTAAGCAGACTCAGCCAGTCCAGTATCCTGAATTGTGAAAACATCCGGCTGGACTGCGGGTGCTGATTGGAATATAGCGGGATCAGTTTACGCAATCCGAGCAGACTTAACGGATTGAATCCGCTGAGAATTAACCAACCATCCTCAATAAGAACACGGTCGGCCTCCCGCAGGAGCCAGTGCGGATCACTGCTGTAACCCAGATTGTTCGCCAGCACACAGACATCCACTGATTTATCCAGAAACGGTAATTGCGCCGCCTCCCCGAATACCTGTAAGGTGTTACCCTGTGGTGCAACATTCACCTGATGCGGGATCATGCAATCGCTGCTGTCAATTTCACAGCTCAAAGCCCCGATTTTTATCAGATGAAAACCAAACATTTTTGGCCACCAGGGCGCTAACTGTGCCTCCAGTGACTGGCGGAACTGACGTCCACGGGGAATATCGCACCATGAGCCGGGCATCGTCAGTTTATTTGTCGCTCGCGCAGAAAACATGGCGTTATCCTTGAGTTATACCCAATTAAAGGTGAGGTATGTATGGAGCTTATCAGAATTTCCGCTTTGTCGGATAACTACATTTGGCTATTACGCGATAATGCGCACACCTGCGTAATTGTCGATCCCGGCGTGAGCGCCCCCGTCCTGACAGCACTGCAAAAGCACGGATTAACGCCCGCTGCAATCCTGCTGACCCACCACCACGCTGACCATACAGGAGGAGTGGCGGATCTTTTATCACACTATCCGGATTTACCGGTATACGGCCCGGAAGAAACACAGGATAAAGGGGCTAATCATTGCGTAAAAGACAATGACATTATCACCTGCGGCGAATTTATTTTTCAGGTTATCGCGGTTCCGGGACACACGCTTGGCCATCTGGCTTATTATTGCGCACCCTATCTGTTTTGCGGCGATACCCTTTTCTCCGGCGGCTGCGGGCGCATTTTTGAAGGAACCGCGGCACAGATGTATCACTCGGTTACCCGCCTCGCCTCTTTGCCGGATGAAACCCTGATATGCTGCGCGCATGAATATACACAATCCAATATCGCCTTTGCCCGCGCGATCTGGCCCGAAAATGATATAATTCAGGCATATCAGACTCATGTTGCACAATTACGTCAGAATAATGACGCTACTGTGCCTGTCACACTGGAAACAGAAAAGAAAATTAATGTTTTTCTTAACTGTGATGATCTTGATCTGCAACATAATTTATCCGCAGGTAAACATACTATGACGCCTGAGCAGACTTTTGCCGCAATACGTGTAAAAAAGGATAAATTTTAGCCGAAGACGTTGTCAGGGCGGAGCAACCCCCGTATGATTGCTGAACTCAAAGACTAAATATAATGGTACTGACTCCGCCAACATGAAAATTAAAGCCACCCTTCTTGCCGCTGCTATTTTGTTAGCGGGGTGTCAGAGTACACCACCCAAAACAGCTCAGAAATCTTATCAACCTTCGGGTAACGGTTTTTTACTGTCTGCTCAGCAGATGGAAATGGCAAAAACGTCATCCGTTAATCCGGACGAAGATATCTGGGGTTATATCCGTGATGAAATGACAATGAACATCCCGGACAATGACCGTGTCCGTGCTGAAGAATTGTCCTACCTGTCTAAAAAGAGCTATCTCCACGATGTGACACTCCGCGCAGAACCTTACATGTACTGGATCATCGGTAAAATCGATGAACGGAATATGCCGATGGAGCTTGTTCTGCTGCCCATAGTGGAGAGTGCTTTTAACCCGCATGCCACCTCATCAGCACAGGCCGCCGGCTTGTGGCAGATTATCCCGAGTACCGGTAAAGCAAACGGGCTGGACCAGAACCAGTGGGTCGATGACCGTCGGGATGTTGCCGCATCAACCAGAGCCGCGCTGGATCTTCTGGAGCGCCTCAACGGTATGTTCGGCGGAGACTGGGCGCTGACTCTTGCCGCTTATAACAGCGGAGAAGGTCGTGTTCTGCGCGCAATGGAAGCCAATGCCGCGGCGGGCAAGCCGACCGATTACTGGTCACTGTCATTACCGAAAGAAACCATGGATTATGTGCCGCGTATTTTTGCGCTGAGCAATGTTATCCGCAACAGTGATCGTAATGGAGTCAATTTACCGGCTCCGAATTCAGAACGCGCCCTGGCACGGGTCAATATCGGGCAGCAAATCTCGCTCGATATGGCAGCACAACTACTGGATATGCCGGTCGCAAAGCTGAAAGATTATAACCCGAGTCTGAAACGTGGTGTGACTTCACCGGCAGGCCCGCACTATCTGATGCTGCCAAAAACAAAAGTTGATCAGCTGATGAGTGCGCTGTCTGATGATGCGGTATTAAGTGATATCCGCATGGCGGTTGCCAAAAATAACCAGCGCAGCAATCAGTTAAGTACGCCGGCAGGTCGCGTAAAAGCAAGCGAATACAAAGTGAAGAGCGGTGATTCACTCTATGCGATAGCCTCCCGTCATAAAATGACGGTCACTGAACTGACAAAACTGAACGGACTGAAAACCACCAGTGCTATCAAACCGGGCAGGACATTACAGGTAAAAGGCAGCCCAGTGGTTAAACCATCAAAAGCGGCAACCAAAAATGCCATGCATCTGGCTAAGTACAAAGTGCGCCAGGGTGATTCTTACTACGGTATTGCGCAACGTCATGGTGTCAGCCTGAAAGAACTGATGTCCTGGAACAGTAAAGTGAAAATGAAAGATTTGCATCCGGGTGTTGAATTAACTGTTTATGTAGCCGGGAAACGCAGCTGAGTTAAGCGCAATCTATTTACCCTGTAAAAACAAAACCGCCGCTGACAGTTCAGCGGCGGTTTTTAGTTCTGACATCTGATGATTACTGCTGTTTCAGTTTCAGCTACACCCAGAACAACCAGGCAAATGCTGAAATCACAATGATACAGGCGACATTCAGTACTGCCCCGACCCGCACCATTTCTGACTGTTTGATAAACCCGGTACCAAAGACGATCGCGTTCGGCGGCGTTGCCACCGGCAACATAAAGGCACAGGATGCACCGATACCAATAATCATTGTCAGCGCCATAACCGGCATTCCCAGTCCGTCAGCCACACCGGCAAAAATAGGTACCAGCAGGGCGGCACTCGCGGTATTACTGGTAAACTCAGTCAGTACAATAATAAATGTTGTCACCGCGATGATAATTACCAGCCAGCTGCTGTTACCAAATGTGGTTTTCATCCAGTCTGCCATCACTTCACTGGCACCTGAATCTTTCAGGATCATACTCAGTGTCAGACCACCGCCGAACAGGAACAGAACCCCCCACTCGGTGTTGTTCTGAATTTGTGACCAACTCGCCACACCGGTGATACCAATCAATGTCGCTGCGCTCAGGGCAATAATGGTGTCAAAATCTTTAAGATTACCGAACAACTCACTCAGCGGAACACTTGTTATCCAGCAGATAACGGTCAGACCAAAAATACCGAGGGTCAGTAAGCGCTTTGGTGTCCACTTAACCTGTTCAACTTCAATATCAAAATGCGCACCCAGCTTAGGGCGTAACATCAGGTACATAATACCGAACATGATGGGCATCAGAATCAATACCATCGGAATACCGTATTTCATCCAGGTAAAGAAATCCATATTCAGCTGATTTGCAGCAATGATATTCGGCGGGCTGCCGACCATTGTCCCGAGTCCCCCGATACTGGCACTGTAAGCCACGCCAAGCAGCACAAACACAAAAGTATTGCGGTCATTGCGGATATCCAGGTTACTCAGAATGCCGAGTACCAGCGGTAACATCATCGCTGCGGTTGCGGTATTACTGATCCACATGGAAAGAGCCGCAGTAACACTAAACAGTAAAATAACGGCGGCCCATAAACGCCCTTTGGCGATCACCAGCAGGCGGTTTGCAATCAGGCGGTCTAACCCCTGAATATGCAGCGCGGTTGCCAGCGCAAACCCGCCGAAAAACAGGAAAATTGTCGGGCTGGCGAACGATTGCAGCGCTTTTCCTGTTCCCAGCAATCCGAGAAAGACCGCCAGAATAGGGATAAGCAGCGCCGTCAGCGTGACATGTATTGCTTCTGTCAGCCATAAGATAGCGACAAAGGCCATTAAAGCCAGACCCGCGTTTTCTTTATCGCTATATGGCAGATAGTTGAGCAGCAGCACCAGCAGCACGATATCCAGAGCCACGATGATAAGTCCTTTTTTATTAAAAGAACTCATCCCGGTGGATTGGGTGAGTGTTTCTGAAGCGTCCATGATAATTCCCTCAGTTTGATATAAAAGCATTCACGAAACCGATTACTGTATACCCTTATTCATTCAAACTGCAGGTTCGTTGGCGACATGAAGCCAGCCGGGTCACATACTGATGTATACTCCCCATCTATCTTCCCTTGCCGCCTGCCTGCATCTTGAATGACGTTGGGTATAGAATTTAGCAACCGGTTATTTTGCGTGAATGCTAAAAATGTTAAACAATTTCTCTTCATGTGAAATATAAAAACTATTAATGATAAAAGACATCACAAATCGTCGGTTTTGAGATCTGCGACTACAGAACAAGTAAAAAAACTTGTGATAGTTGGATAAATGACCAGTTTTATTCATTGAGAAAACGGATGAATACAAAGGGGATATGCATAAGACAACATCGGAGCGGGAACAACAAAGAAACAAAAAAGGCGTGCCTTTCGGGCACACCTTTTTAACAATCACCTGCTGAATTCATAAAATAAATTCAGCTGATAAATTACTGACCTTTGATTTCTTTGCGGCCGTTAAACGGTGCACGTTCACCCAGCGCTTCTTCAATACGGATCAGTTGGTTGTATTTTGCAACACGGTCAGAGCGGCTCATTGAACCGGTTTTGATCTGGCCTGCTGCTGTACCGACAGCTAAGTCAGCAATGGTGGCATCTTCAGTTTCACCTGAACGATGAGAGATTACCGCAGTGTAACCGGCATCTTTTGCCATTTTAATTGCAGCCAGCGTTTCAGTCAGTGAACCGATCTGGTTGAATTTAATCAAAATGGAGTTAACAACACCTTTTTCGATACCTTCTTTCAGGATCTTGGTGTTGGTTACGAATAGATCATCACCGACCAGCTGAATTTTATCGCCCATGACTTTAGTCTGATACGCGAAACCATCCCAGTCAGATTCATCCAGACCATCTTCAATAGAGACAATCGGATACTCTTTGGTCAGATCTTCCAGGTAATGAGTAAATTCAGCAGAGGTAAAGGTACGGCCTTCGCCTTTCAGTTCATACATCCCGGTTTCTTTGTTGTAGAACTCAGAAGCCGCACAGTCCATCGCCAGGGTAACATCTTTACCCAGCTCATAACCGGCTGCTTTAACCGCGTCTTTGATGTCAGACAGTGCTTCTGCGTTTGAACCCAGGTTTGGTGCATAACCACCTTCATCACCCACTGCGGTATTCATACCTTTCGCTTTCAGCACTTTCGCCAGGTGATGGAAAATTTCAGAACCCATGCGGACCGCTTCTTTAAAAGAAGGCGCGCCAACAGGCTGGATCATGAATTCCTGGATATCAACGTTGTTATCTGCATGCTCACCACCATTGATGATATTCATCATCGGCAGCGGCATAGAATATTTGCCCGGGGTGCCGTTCAGTTCTGCGATGTGTGCGTACAGAGGTAAACCTTTTGATGCCGCTGCGGCTTTGGCATTTGCCAGAGATACAGCCAGAATCGCGTTTGCACCGAAGTTGGATTTATTTTCAGTACCATCCAGGTCAATCATTACCTGGTCAACTTTGGCCTGATCTTTTGCATCCTGACCCAACAGCGCTTGTGCAATCGGACCATTAACTGCGGAAACCGCTTTCAGAACCCCTTTACCCAGGAAACGTGACTTATCACCATCGCGCAGTTCCAGTGCTTCACGGGAACCGGTAGATGCACCTGACGGAGCAGCAGCCATACCAACAAAACCGCCTTCCAGATGGACTTCGGCTTCTACAGTCGGGTTACCACGGGAATCGATGATTTCACGGCCGATCACTTTAATGATTTTGGACATTAGGTTTTCCTCAGTACACGTTAAATTTTTGATAAGTAACCGGAGCTTATCGCCGGTCACTTATCTCATATCTTATTTCAGCAGACCTTTCTGGTTATCAGAGGCCGCTTTGACAAAACCTGCAAACAGCGGATGACCATCACGCGGGGTTGATGTGAACTCCGGGTGGAACTGACAAGCCACAAACCACGGATGATTAGGGTTCTCAATAATTTCCACCAGTTTATTGTCAACTGAACGGCCTGCAACCAACAAACCTGCATCTTCAAGACGCTTCAGCAACATATTGTTCACTTCATAGCGATGGCGGTGACGTTCAGTAATCGCATCTTTTCCATACAGCTGACGAACCAGTGTATTGTTCGTCAGATGGCATAACTGACCGCCGACACGCATCGTACCACCGAGATCACTCTCTTCGCTGCGGACTTCAAGATTGCCTTCTTCATCGCGCCATTCAGTGATAAGCGCAATGACCGGATATTTACAATCCACATCAAACTCTGTGGAGTTTGCACCTTCCATATTAGCCAGGTTGCGGGCGATATCGATTAACGCCACCTGCATACCCAGGCAAATGCCCAGATACGGAATTTTGTTCTCGCGGGCATAGCGGGCAGTCATTATCTTGCCTTCCACACCACGGGAACCGAATCCGCCCGGCACCAGGATTGCATCCAGTCCCTGTAATACTTCAACGCCGCGGGTTTCCACATCCTGAGAATCGATCAGTTTGATGTTAACCGTGACACGGTTTTTCAGTCCACCGTGTTTCAGCGCTTCGATCACAGATTTATAGGCATCCGGCAATTCAACATATTTACCGACCATTCCGATGGTCACTTCACCTGACGGATTGGCTTCTTCGTAAATCACCTGCTCCCATTCGGAGAGATCTGCCTCAGGCGCATTGATGCTGAATCGTTTACAGATATAATCATCTAATCCCTGGGATTTCAAGAGGCCGGGGATTTTATAAATGGAATCGACGTCTTTCAGACTGATCACTGCCTTTTCAGGAACATTACAGAAAAGGGCGATTTTTGCTCTTTCGTTAGCAGGGATCACTCTGTCAGAGCGGCAAATCAGCACATCCGGCTGAATTCCGATAGATAATAATTCTTTTACAGAATGCTGGGTCGGCTTGGTTTTTACTTCGCCGGCAGCGGCCAGATACGGCACTAATGTCAGATGCATGTATAACGTGTGCTCACGGCCGACTTGTGCCGCCATCTGACGGATAGCTTCCAGGAATGGCAGTGATTCGATATCACCGACGGTTCCGCCGATTTCCACCAGCACGACATCATGACCTTCACCACCACGGATGATGCGTTCTTTGATTTCATTGGTGATGTGAGGAATAACCTGAATAGTCGCGCCCAAGTAGTCGCCACGGCGCTCTTTACGCAAAACTTCGGAGTAAACACGCCCGGTCGTAAAGTTATTACCCCGGGTCATTTTAGTGCGGATGAAGCGCTCATAGTGACCTAAGTCGAGGTCAGTTTCAGCGCCGTCATTGGTGACGAAGACTTCCCCGTGTTGGGTCGGGCTCATTGTTCCCGGATCGACGTTGATGTACGGATCCAGTTTCATCATGGTGACATTGAGTCCACGGGCTTCGAGTATAGCCGCTAAAGAGGCTGCGGCAATGCCTTTACCCAGAGAGGATACGACCCCGCCGGTCACAAAAATATAATTAGTTTTCATGCTGAACCTGAAAGTTTAGGTGTAATAGATGATGGAGATAACCGGACGGGAAAATAGTATACCCTAACCTTATTTTGCCGACAAATAATCTCGTCGCCTCATTTAGGTTATCTGTTACCTTCCGCCCTATTAAAACCGGCTTTTATCACTAAAAAATCAATTGGTTACATAAAATAAAAAACTTTTCATTCTCTTGGTAAATCATTAGCTGAAAGCATTAAGCTAAATCCTCACGGGATTTAACATCCTGCCAACTTTTCTCCATATCTGCAAGCGTTGCCGATTCCATCGTCAGCCCCTGCCCTGCAATCTGCGTTTCCACCTGACGGAAACGGGCTTCAAACTTACGGCACGCCTTGTGCAACACCATCTCCGGCTTGTGTCCCAGATGGCGGGAAAAGTTCACCACAGCAAACAGCAGGTCACCCAGCTCTTCCGCCACCCGCTCGTCACTGACCTGCGGCTGATTCACTTCTTCCATCACCTCGTCCAGCTCTTCATAAACTTTTCCGAGCACCGGCGCCAGTGTGTCCCAGTCAAACCCGGCTGTCGCGCAGCGCTTCTGGATTTTATACGCCCGCATCAGTGCGGGCAGATTGACGGGGATATCATCCAGCAATGAATATTGTGCTTTTTCTGCCCGCTCTTTGCTTTTTCGCTGCTCCCAGCCGGAAATCGCGGCGTCCGCACTGATCCCCTGCTCTTTAGCAAAAATATGCGGGTGGCGGCGGGTTAATTTGTCACTGACCGCATTCACAATATCACTGAAATCAAAACGCCCTTCTTCCTGTGCTATCTGCGCGTAAAATACCACCTGGAACAGTAAATCACCCAATTCGCCTTTGAGGTCATCAAAATCAGCACGTGCAATCGCATCCAGTACCTCATAGGTCTCTTCCAGAGTATAGGGCGCGATAGTTTCATAGGTTTGCGCTTTATCCCACGGACAGCCGCTTTGCGGGTCACGCAGTTGTGTCATGATGGTCAGCAGACGCTCAATTGGTGCAGACATAGAATTTATTCCTGAAGACTTTATTTCTGAAGATTTGTTGTCAGTAAAAAGCACAGAGGCTGAATACGATAAGTAAACAGCCTCTGTGGGATCACTGTGTATGGCGTTTTGCCTCAATCACATCCGGCAACTGACTCAGTTTTACCAGCACGCGGCTGAGCGTCTGGATGTTGTAAATTTCCACATCCATATCAATGGTTGCTATCTGCTGTTTTACATCACTGTGACTGCGCACACCCAGCACATTGACTTTTTCATTGGCAAGGATGGTGGTGATATCCCGCAACAGACCGCTGCGGTCATTCGCCACCACGCGCACAACCAGTGAGTAACCACTGGAGTAGCTCGCACTCCAGACCGCTTCCACCAGCCGTTCCGGTGCCTGTTCCTGTAACTCCAGCAACTGCTCACAGTCTGCGCGGTGGATGGAGATCCCGCGCCCTTTGGTGATAAACCCGGTAATATTATCTCCGGGTATTGGCTGGCAGCAGCGTGCAATATGATGCATCAGATTACCGACACCTTCGACCACAATACGACCACTGTTCTGATGCGCCGGAGCCGGTTTCGCCGGCGGGGCTTTTTCCAGTGTTTTCAGTGCTTCGCGATCGGCTTCTTCTGCTGTCGGCTTATTCAGTTTGCTTTGCAGGAAGTTAGATAACTGATTAATTCTGATATCACCCACGCCAATACCGGCGAGGACTTCATCAATAGAATGAACGTTATAACGGGCGATCAGCAGTTTTTCAGCTTCTTTCAGACTGAGATCCTGCGCCGCCAGTTCATTATCCAGCATCTGACGTCCGGCAATAATATTTTTATCGCGATCCTGTTTGCGGAACCAGTTGTGGATCTTGGCGCGTCCGCGGCTGGTGGTCACATAGCCCAGGTTCGGATTCAGCCAGTCACGGCTCGGGTTCGGCTGTTTCTGTGTGATCACTTCAATCTGATCGCCCATCTGTAACAGGTAGCTGAACGGCACAATGCGCCCGCCGATTTTTGCCCCGATACACCGGTGACCCACATCACTGTGGATATGGTAGGCAAAATCCAGCGGCGTGGAGCCGGCCGGTAAATCCACCACATCACCTTTAGGTGTAAATACGTAAACCCGATCATCAAAGACCTGGCTGCGCACTTCATCCAGCATTTCGCCGGAATCCGACATTTCTTCCTGCCACGCAATAAGTTTGCGCAGCCAGGCAATCCGGTTCTCGTAACTACCTGTTTTACCAGCCGTTGCCGTACCTTCTTTGTATTTCCAGTGCGCAGCAACCCCCAGTTCTGCATCTTCATGCATCTGACGGGTGCGAATCTGGATTTCCAGGGTTTTGCCCTGCGGACCTAATACAACGGTATGAATTGACTGATAACCATTTGGTTTCGGGTTCGCCACATAGTCATCAAATTCATCCGGCAGATGGCGGAAATGCGTGTGGACGATCCCCAGTGCCGCATAGCAATCCTGAAGACGCTCGACAACAATCCGCACCGCGCGGACATCAAACAGCTCATCAAACGTGAGTGCTTTTTTCTGCATCTTGCGCCAGATACTGTAAATATGTTTCGGGCGCCCGTAAATTTCAGCCTGAATATCTTCTTTTTTCATGTCGTTACGCAAAGAGGTGACAAAATTGTCAATATACTCTTCGCGATCAAGACGCCGCTCATGCAGCAGGCTGGCAATGCGTTTATAATCATCGGAATGCAGGTAGCGGAAACAATAATCTTCCAGCTCCCATTTCAGTTGCCCGATCCCGAGGCGGTTTGCCAGCGGTGCATAAATATTAAAACACTCTTTGGCCGCCAGGATGCGCTCATCTTCACAGGCGTCTTTTACTTCCCGCAGATGGGCGATGCGCTCAGCCAGCTTGATGACCACGCAGCGGAAATCTTCCACCATCGACAGCAGCATACGGCGGATATTATCCACCTGCACAGAGCTGGTTTCGTCGTTATGGGTCGCTTTCAGCTGACGGATAGCATCCATGTCCATCACACCTTTGACCAGCAGCCAGATAGCAGGGCCAAAGACCTCACCTATCTTTTCCTCATCGAGGATGCCCGCCTCAGCCAGCGGAAAAAGCAAAGCTGCGCGTAAACTGTCCAAATCCATACTGAGGGTGGTTAAAATTTCCACCATCTCAATACCGCGCCCCAACAACAGCGCCGCATCCTGATGTCCATCAACCTGCTGATGACAGTAATGCCAGACTTCTTCCAGTTTCTCACCCGTTGCAGGACCATGCAGCCCGAGACTGTTAATCCAGTGAACCGGATCAAATTCACCGGCGGGTGTTAAATGCGCACTTCTTACCGCAACCATAAATTCTCCCTACTGACTGACCGGTGGTGTCTTTGTGAACAGCACCATCGACTCCAAATGGCCGGTTTGCGGAAACATGTCCAGCATACAGACAGCATTCCGGTAATACCCGGCATCATGCAGAACCTGACTATCCCGCGCAAGTGTGGTGGGATTGCAGGAAACATAAACAATACGCTCAGGGCAAAGCGCAACAATATGCGGCATCATCTCTGCCGCACCGGCCCGTGCCGGATCTAATAAAATTTTACTGAACCCGCGAGCCGCCCACGGCTCCCGGGTCATATCCTGCGATAAATCGGCGTGATAAAATGTGGCGTTCGCCAGATTATTACAACGCGCATTCTCCTGTGCTGTGCGGACCAGCGCTTCCACGCCCTCAACACCCACAACTTCTCCGGCGCGTTGTGCAACCGGCAAGGTAAAGTTGCCCATGCCACAGAAGAGATCTAACACGCGATCGTATTTTGTCAGCTCCAACCAGTTCAGTGCCTGAGCCACCATTATCTCATTCAGTTCACCGTTTACCTGGATAAAATCCTGCGGGCTGAACTGCAATTTTAACCCGGCCACCGAATAATATGCAGTATGCTGCGCACAAACGGCAACAGGTGGCTCATCGTGACTGCCCTGTAAATACAGAGCCACATTGTGAGTCCCGCAGAATGCTGTCAGGACGGACATGTCCGCCTCACTCAGAGGCGCCAGATGACGCAACACCAGCAGTGGCCCGTCCTGCGTATCCACAAGTTCCGCATGACCCAGTTTCGGTGCAGCTGACAGGGACGACAGACAGGTACTCAGCGGTGATAATAACGCATCCAGACGCGGTACCAGCACCGGGCAGTGTTTCACCGCCACCAGCGATTTGCTCTGCGCCTGACGAAAGCCCATAGTCAGTTGCTGTGTTTTCGGGGAATACATCAGCGCCAGCCGCGCACGGCGGCGGTAGCCGTACTCATCACCGGAAAGCACAGTGACCGGTCCGCATTCAGTTCCGGTTTCGCGGGTAAGCAGATAACCGAGGTACGTGGCTTTAGTATCGCGCTGCATGGCAACAGGAATATGCTGCTGCTGACAGCCGCCGCACTGAGCGGCATAGCGGCACAGCGGCTTACGGCGTGCCGGGTTATCCGACAGACGTTTAACCACCACACCTTTGGCGTAATGACGTTTTTCGTCAGTCAGTCTGACCTGCGCGGATTCTTCCGGCATCAAATCCGGGATAAAAACAGTCTTTCCCTGTAGGCGGGCAATACCCTGCCCTTGGGCATCGAGAGAGTCAGCAGTTACCGTAACAGTCCGTGACTGCCGCGGGGTCTGACGGGGCTGAGAATAAAATTGCGCCATAGTGATAAAAACTTAGTCTGTGAGGTCGGTGATTTTCCCATAAAGTGACGCATTGACCAATGGATTATTCGGCTGCATCACACTCTACGGATCACATAAATCATATCATAAGGCTGGATAGCGCCTTAGCATTATTTGTTAAAAGCATAAACGATATTTATCTATATAAGTCTATGTTTTTAATTTTATTATTTATAACGCCAGATACAATAATGATAAATTAAATAATACACAATATTAGCGCCCGATTAATAATAAATTTACGTGAACTTACCCGTTCTGTTTTTTATCATAAAAAAAGCCGTTATTAAAAAAATAACGACTATTTTTATGGGTTTTAAAGTGTGTACTTATACCCTTATTCATTCAAATTGCAGGTTCGTTGGCTGCACTCAACCAGCCGGGTCACATAGTTTATCTATGCTCCCCGTCTGTTTTCCCTTGCCGCCTGCCTGCACCTTGAATGACGTTGGGTATATATGACGACGGGTTTATTTTACTGAATCCGGCCACAGCCCGCCAAAATGCATTAACTCCCCGTTGGTAAGAAAACGGGTAATCGCCTCATTAGCCGGGGTCATTTTAGTTGACAGGCGCTCACTGAGTAATACCAGGCGCTGCGCTTCATTCAGCAGACCGTGCTGCTCCAGCGCCCGCTTTGCTGCATTCAGTAATGTTTCGACAACCGTCGCGACCGTCAGATCCGCAAACGGCTCACGGGCAATAGCTTTAAACAGGGCATCGGGCTGTACGCCATAGTTAAACGAAATGGTATCATCCAGCACCAGCCCCAGTATCCACGCGCAAAATGCGCCCAGCAACACCGGGTCCGGTACAGCATCAAATGCTTTGAATTCAATTCGCCCGTGCTCATTCTCATTTCGCGCAGGATAAATAAAGTCATGCGGATACACCGCCGCGTTTGTCAGAAATCCTTTGCATGACGGGCGATGACAACTGCGCAGCGCTGTCCGTCGTGATAATCCGCCCCACAATTGTCCGTTTTCCACCGGGCCGTTCAGGGATAACGCGACCAGATAAGGTGCAAAAAAGGTTAGTTTTTCAACCGCCTGTACAACACGGGCATCACTCATTTCCGGTACAGAAATATTAATGTCCGGTCCGC
Source organism: Morganella psychrotolerans (assembly GCF_965118875.1). Classification (GTDB taxonomy): domain Bacteria; phylum Pseudomonadota; class Gammaproteobacteria; order Enterobacterales; family Enterobacteriaceae; genus Morganella; species Morganella psychrotolerans_C. The sequence continues at coordinate 245,018 of NZ_CBCPJD010000002.1, read as the reverse complement.
AGGTCTGCATCACCAAATCCGCATGATGGAAGGCGGAATGTTCTTCACGGAATGCCTTTTCCCAGTCATTAAGTGGCGGGATAAACTGATAGCGCGGTGACACCGGGTGATAAGCGCTGATCGCCAATCCCAGCCCGCAGAGACGCAGGCGCTCACTCAGTTGCGCCTCGATAGTCTGTAATGCAGTCAGCGCATCAGTAACAGATGTCGCAGGCGGCGTGCGGATTTCAATGCCTTTAATCACCTGCGCGGTAAGCTTTCCTGCCATTGAAAAACGCTCATCGCCTTCAACATACCAGTAACCGGCCTTAATACCTGCGTCTCCTTTATGCAGAGATTCATCATCCAGCCCCGGGCGGTTATCCAGCGCCGGTGCCAGTTCTGATAAGGTAATATTGTCAAAGGATTTAATACCCGCGGCACGTTTATCCCGGTACTGTGTCAGCCAATATTCAAATTCAATCCCGACCCGATACTCTTTTTGCATAAGCGATGTAATCCCGGTTAATTCTCTTATTGTTGATGTGCAAATAATAACTAATAGTTTTATATTAATTAACATTTCAACAGCAATTCATGCTGGTATACTCTAAATAATTCTGAAGTATGACGAGTATATTATTTTACCAGATGACAGCTATTCCGTACTGAATACAGTAAGTCTATTTCAGCAACACCTGCTGATTAATCGTAGCAACAATTCCGGAAATAATGAACCGGAATTGTTATGTCACTTGTGCGGATCTGCTGTCATTAATCAGCAGGTTACTGACAAACTGAAAAGCGCCGGTATTCTTCATAAGCATAATGGTCGGTCATTCCGCTGATATAATCCTGAATCAGCCGGGCGCGGTAATAAAATTCCGATATATTTTTCTCATCTTCCGGTTTATCTGCCAGCGCTTCCACGGCTTCACTGTATGCGGCCCTCTGTTTGCGGGACAGTTTATGCAACAGCCGGGTTTCAATAAAATAGTGTTTATGAAAGTTTTCACGGACGAGTTCCGCAAAGTCCGGACCGGACATCATTAACAGCGGCCGGTAAAAATCCAGAAGACCATTAATAATTTTAAATCCCTGTAATTCCAGTTCTTCCACTTCGTGATGCGTAAACACATACTTAAATGCGACCCGTTTCAGGGTTTTCAACAAACGGTGTTCTTCACTTTTATCTTCCAGCAGCGCCTGATTATAAGTGCCGTCAAACAGCGCCGGGAGATTATCAATAAACCGCTGCGCCGTACAGGGCACCAGTTTATTGGTGATATACACCCGCAAATACATAAAAAACTGATCCTGAGCGCTGCGGTGATGGTCACGCGCAAGCGAGTTATATGCACGCTCCACGGTTTCGCTGAACAGCGCTGAATCAGGCTCCCCTTCCAGCGCCCGCCACTCCAGGCGCAGATAATCAACCAGAGAGTCCGGCGTCAGAATGCCTTTTTCAACGGCATCGTCCAGATCCGCAATGCAATAAGAGATATCATCTGCCGCTTCCATAATATAACAGAGCGGAAAACGGCAGAATTCACCGAGCTGCAGTTCCTCACGCAGCCGCATGATCAGGGCGTTTTCAGACCAGTAATAACCCGGTTTTTTTGTCAGATAGCTGAATTCATCAGGCACCGGCGACTGCTGATACGCAGGCCGGGTATATTTCAGCACACTGCCGAGCTGGGCAAAGGTCAGGTTGAGTTTCAGCAGATGATGCGCCATTCTGATCCCCTGCGCATTGCCCTCAAACTGACACAAATCCCGGCGCAATATGCGCCGCAGTTCATCTGCCTGCGGATCTCCGGTCAGTTTCAGTACCGCAATCTGACACTGATCCTCTGCTTCATTTTCACTGTGCGGTTCACCCAGAAGCGTACTGAACCATTTCTGGATAGCCGCCTCGCCAAAGTGCCCGAACGGCGGATTGCCGATGTCATGCATCAGGCAGGCCATTTCGATGACACTCTCAAAGGCATCAGGGCGCTCGTCCAGACCATATTCCGCAAGCTTTCCCGCCTGCTTTAACTGACTGAGGATCGTTTTGGCGATATAACGCCCCACCTGCTGAACTTCAAGCGAATGCGTCAGGCGGCTGCGGACAGCGGAGTTGCGTTCAAGCGGAAATACCTGGGTTTTTTGTTGCAGCCGGCGGATAGCGGCAGAATTGATAATACGCCCGCGATCACTTTCAAATGCCTGATTAACAATATGTTCTTCAGCACATTTTTCAGATTGCGGTCCGAACTGGCGATGAAAATTCAGCTTCTTTTTAAAATCAATTACCGGCACATTGCCTCCGTCTTTTTATTCAGCCCGCGGCGTGACATTCTGACGGACGGGAAAAGACACATTCCGCCGGGATTCAGTGATAAACTGTTGCTGATTCGTTATTCTGTAGTTCAATTTCTATTCAGGGAGTATGACATAATGAAAGTCGGTATCATAGGTGCGATGGAGCAGGAAGTAACCCTGCTGCGTGATCAGATTACCAACATGCAAACCCTCAGTCACGGCGGTTGTGAAATCTATACCGGACAGATTAACGGCACAGACGTGGCGCTGCTCAAATCCGGTATTGGTAAAGTGGCGGCCGCTATCGGCACAACGTTGCTGCTGGAACTGTGCAAACCGGATGTGGTCATTAATACCGGCTCTGCGGGCGGTCTGGCAACGCATCTGAATGTCGGCGATATTGTCATCTCCACTGAAGTGCGTTATCACGATGCGGATGTCACCGCATTCGGTTATGAACCGGGTCAGATGGCACAATGCCCGCCGGCATTTATTGCTGATGCCGGTCTTATCGCGCTGACAGAGAAATGCATTAAGACAACAGGGCTGAATGCCGTCCGTGGTCTGATTTGCAGCGGTGATGCCTTTATTAACGGCGCAGAGCCGCTGGCACGCATCCGCGCAAACTTCCCGTCCGTGGTTGCCGTTGAGATGGAATCCACCGCGATTGGTCATGTCTGCTATCAGTACAATGTGCCGTTTGTGGTTGTGCGCGCAATCTCTGATGTGGCGGATAAAGCGTCTCATCTCAGTTTTGATGAGTTCCTGCCCCTGGCAGCAAAGCAGTCCTCCCTGATGGTGACAGAGATCCTAGCCAATATTGATACGCTGAGATGATCCCGGTTTCCGGTTTTGTCCGTCGTCTGTGCTTTCCGCTGTTGCTGCTCGCAGCCTGCGGGCCGCAGGCTGCCGCACAGAGGGTGATTGCACTGTCACCCTCTCTGGCTGAAATGGCATATGCCGCAGGCATGGGTGAAAACCTGGTCGGCGTCAGCGCCAATGCTGATTACCCGCCGCAGGCAAAAGATATTGAGCAGGTATCCAACTGGCAGGGACTTAATCTTGAGCGCATCATCGCCCTCAGGCCTGATCTCATTATGGCCTGGCGAGGCGGTAACCCACAGCGTCCGCTGAGTCAGCTGGAGCATCTGGGCATAAAGATTGAGTATTTCGACCCGAAAAATCTGGATGATATCGCCAACGACCTTGAACGCCTGGCACCATACAGCACGCAACCGGCACTGGCTGAAAAAGCCGCCGGGGATATGCGCCGGGGGGTTGAATCACTGAAAGCCCGCTATCACAACAAACCGGAAAAACCGATTTTTCTCCAGTTTGGTCAGAACCCGATTTTTACCGCCTCCGGCACGACATTACAAAGTGAAGTGGTTTCCCTGTGCCGTGGCAAAAATATCTTCGCTGATAGCCCGGTGCCCTGGCCGCAGGTTAACAGGGAGCAGGTACTGACCCGCAAACCGGAGGTTATCCTGATATCCGGTGATGAACGGGAAGTCGGAAATGTCCGGCGTTTCTGGTCTCCGCAACTGGATGTGCCAATCATCACAATAAATGCCGACTGGTTCCAGCGTGGCACGCCCCGCCTGTTACAGGCCGCAGAAGTGTTGTGTGAGAAGATTAATAACACTTAATATGAATATATTATGTTAATAATACGCCGCTGAAAATGCGGCATATTTTTTGATGCTCTCATCTTTATTTCAATAATGTTATTATTCCCGTAACAATATTTAATTATTATTTTTTATAATGATTAATTTAAAACCAACATAATATATAAAATAACGTTACTTTAATATTTCAATTAGAGTCTATAACAAACTGATACCAAACTAAATTAAATAATCATCATCACAAAATAATAGCTATTTTCACTTAGCTAAAGTTATCCTTTTCATAACAAACCCAAGAAGATTCTGATATCAGTTGATGTCGGAGAAAGCGACAATGTCAGAGGATTCTGGTCTCCGCAACCGGATGCTTTATCTCCGGATTGGTTCGGGGCGTATCTGCCTGTGATTAAAGGCCGCGGAGGAATTGAGTGAAAAAAGAAACGGACTGCAACGATGATTAAATACCTTAAAGGCGATTTACTGAGATCGGATGCCCGGGGTCTGGTTAACGCGGTTAACTGCCAGGGTGTAATGGGGAAAGGAATAGCCTATCAATTCAAACTGGATTATCCGATAAATGCGCGGGCCTATGAGGCTTTGTGTAAAAGCAATAAAATCGGTATCGGTCAGTTATCTGTTACCGAAGAGCACGGCCGGAATATTATTAATTTTCCGACCCGTGATAAATGGGATACCCCCTCCGGCTATGAATTTATCGAAAATGGTCTGCGGGAGCTGAAAGCGCTGATTAAAAAACAGGAGCTGAAATCGGTGGCGATGCCGGCACTTGGCTGTGGCAGCGGCGGGCTGGAGTGGCGTCAGGTGGATAACCTGATCCAGACTTACCTCGGTGAATTAACCGATGTTGATATCATGGTGTATCCGCCGGTGAAATATATTGATGACCGTATCAGTCCTCGCCATGTTCTGGTCTGGTGGATTGATAACTGCCTGCTGATCCCGTCACGCTATAATCTGTATGTTGCAATTTATATTCTGCAACGGCTCAGCGGAGTGAATCTGTTTAATTTCAGCGGCACCATCAGCACCCTGCATTCAGATGATGTTGATGCCTACGTCAATGAATTGCGTGACTGGATTGCTACTCATGGTATTGATTTTAATACATTGATTGATGTTCAGATCAAACTGAACCGGGAAAACCCGGAGAATCCGCTGCCGGCGTTTGATCATTACCTGAACCGGGTGATGGGTTCACTTAATCCGCTGACATACAGTGATCAGTCACTGATGCTGGCGATGGTGATTGACGGGTTATTACAGGGCAAGCCGATTAAAGAAATCACCACTATTCTGCGCGAGCGTTATCAGGCGCGGGATATCGATTTTGTTCTTTATCAGGCAAAAAATGGCGGGTTGCTGAAAGATAATATCTTAGGGGAAGTGATCCTGACCCGCTGATTACCCTCTGTAAGTACAGCATAAAAAAATCCGGATGCATTCACGTCCGGATTTTTTATGACAAATGATTTAATTAATTATATACCCAACGTTATTCAGGATGCAGCCAACGAACCTGCTGGTTGAATGAATAAGGGTATATCAGCCACCGAGAGAGAAGAAGACCACGCGGCCCACGGCTTCCCCGGAAAAAACACAAATTGTTGCCAGTGACATCATTAGTGTGGCATTGGTTATCTCAGCCTGTTTCTGACACAGCAGACGTCCGGCAAAAAATAACCCCAGACCAATCAGTACAACGCGGACAATATTCAGACTCAGCAATCCTTCCGGCATCGCCCGTGGCGTCATTCCTGTATAGATTGGCTCACCGATATTGCCCAGCAGTGACAGTGCACCCAGCAGCATCAGCAGAAGCCCTGCAACACCTGCCGCCAGCGCAATTTTCACCACACGACGGATCAATTCATCTTCACGGGCATAGCCCAGCGCCGTCACCAGCAGCAGCGCAGAGATTATCCCGCCGGTCAGCAGCATCGTCCCGGCAAAACCGGCAAACGTGAACAGACCACTCCACAGAGTGAACAAGGTATCGGCGTAAAGGGCAGACATCGCGTACATATACACCAGCCCTGCTGCAGCACTTAACAGCAGCAGTAAGCCATTCACTTTCTGTTTTAAGAGCAGCAGCGCAACACTGAGGAACAACAGCCCCATATAAATGGCAGTTGCCAGAACCTCACGGCTCATCCACGATGAAGAAACATGCATCAGGGTGTAAAACATGTGCAGCGGATTTCCCATGTGGAACAGGGAGCCGAGTAACCCGGCGCAGCCCAGCAAAAAGCTGGCTATCAGCGGCGCACGCACCCATTTCATCGCAGTACGGGGATCTTTGCTGCCGAACAGGCGGAAATAGCAGAGTAATGTGATCACCAGGCAGCCGACTGACGTCTGCATAAATAAGGTGAATATAACAAGAGGCAGTTCATGCATGATAATTCTCCTTATCCTTTCATCCCGACCACAAGGTTCGGTTTGGTAATGGATGAATTTGGCAGCCCGCTGATATCAGCATTTGTACCGTATTTTTTGCGCAGTTCACTGATAAGACCAAACTCAATCGCACGCATCGGACAGGAATCCACACACATCGGATTGCCGCCCTGCTCACGCAGATCCAGTCAGGTATCACACTTGGTCATCATCCCGATAGCAGGATCAAACTGCGGCGCTTCATACGGACACGCCCAGGTGCAATAACGGCAGCCCACACATTTGTCATGATCCACCAGCACCACACCATCCTCTTCACGCTTGTGCATTGCCGTGGTCGGACAATGGCTGACACACTGCGGGTCGTCGCAATGGTTACAGGCGATGGAAAGATGCCAGCGGCGCGGGCGCGGATATTCACCGGACTCAATGTCATAAACCCGGCGGAAATTACGCCCGACTTCGAGATCGTTCTTATCCTTACACGCCACAACACAGGTTTTACAACCGATGCAGGCGGCGACATTAATATAAAATCCTACTTGTTTGTCCATGTCTGTGCCCCTTATCCGATGATCCGCTGCGGCAGTCGCGCATCTTCTGTCAACTGTTCGCCATGCCATTTTTCGATATTACACAGCATCGTGTTCCATCCGGATGTTCCAAGCCCGGTCGGCACCTGAATAGTCAGTGTGTTATCCGCCCCCGCCATATCAATGCCGGTGGCTTCATCCACATTGGTCCAGCTGCCGTGCGGCAGAGCGATCACGCCGGGTTTCATGGTCTGAGTGACCAGCGCCGGACGCAGAAGTTTACCCTGCGGGCTGGTCACCATAACGGTTTCACCCTGCTTAATATCCAGGCGTTTTGCATCGGAGGCGTTAATATAGACAGGACTCGGCCACTGCTCACGCAGCCACGGCACATTATCCAGCGTACTGTGTGAGCGCCGCAGATAGTGCGGGTTATAGACCTGGAACGGATAATCCCCTTTCTCTTTTTTGGCGAAATCACTGAAACTGGCTTCATAGCCGCTTGCTGACGGAATATACTCAGGAATAGGTGGCAATTCCGTCCAGCCGCACTCTTTCGCTTTCTCAACCAGCGTTTCGCAGTAAATTTCAAACTTACCGCTTGGTGTCGGACGCGGATTTGCCGCCGGGTCGCGGATAAAATCCTCATAAGCAATGTAGCTGTAGTTATCATCCGCCGTGCGCTCTACCTGATACTTCCCTTTGGTCAGGAATTCATTGAGCGTGATGCGCCCTTCCTGCGGCGTACCGGTGACCTGCCATTCATCAATATCTGCCTGAGTGACCGTAAACAGCGGTGCTTTGGTAATACCGTCTTCCGTGATGATAGTGGCACCATTCAGCTTATTGAAAAACTGCTGTTTTTCGGAGATCGGGAAGATCTCATCCACATTCACACCCAGACGTTTGCCCAGTTCTTTGGCGATCCACTGATCACTTTTCGCCTCATACAGCGGAGGAGTGACATTCACCGCAGCAATGATAACTTCGCGGTTACTCGGGTTAAGAATGGTTCCCTCGCGCTCCCACTCTGTCGTCACCGGCAGGATCAGGTCAGAATATTTCGCACAGGTATGCGGGACATACGCGGCGGTCGCGATAAACTCAACCCCCTGACGATAGGCTTCAATTCCCTGCATGATATTAGCGCGGGTCTGTAAAGTGGCGTTAAACGGATGAAAAATCATCTGAATATTGGCATCCACATCACCCGTACCGCGCTGACGGAATTTTTTCTCCAACAGTGCGCGGTTCAGTTCGTTGTGATTAATTTTCAGGCTGACCGGGTTTTTCACCGCAGGCAACCCATTTGCCCCGGCAACCACCAGCCGCGTTCCGTTATTACCCGCAGCAAAGTGACAACTCACCCCGGTCATACGACCCGGACGCCCCATATGCCCGGTCATAAATCCGAGTGTTGAAAACGCCTGAACCCATCCTTCACCGTTATGAATACGGGCAGGCGCCCAGCCGGTTAACAGCGCCACCCGCTGTGTGCCGCCGATCTGGCGGGCAAGCGAACGGATATCAGATGCAGAAATTCCGGTAATATCCGATGCCCATTCAGGGGTTTTCGGCTCACCGCTGTAGGTTCCCAGCAGGTAATCTTTGAAGTTTTTCTGACGATCCGCACCCGCAGGCATATTGGTTTCATCAAAGCCCACTGTGCAGCGGCGCAGGAAATCCCAGTCAATCAGCGGGTTAGCCGGGCTATCCATCTCCAGCAGTGCGGACATAATGCCCAGCGCCAGTGCGTGATCGGTTCCCGGGTTGATTGGATACCAGTCTGCATCCATCAGTTCTGCCGTTGCCGTATAGCTCGGATCAATACTGATAAAACGCGCACCGGCTTTTTTCGCCTGATAATAGTTATACGTCGGGCTGCCCGGGCTGCTCCAGGCCGGGTTTGCGCCCCACATCACGATCAGTTGTGAATTGCGCATATCAAAACGATCATTGGTGCCGAAGGTGTAAAATCCTTCCAGCAATCCCAGATGTGCCGGGGTTTCAAACCAGGCGCCCCAGGAGGTGGTTCCCCAGTCACCGGTAAAACCACCCGCTTTGGCGAACACACTCTGGAAATCCGTACCATTACCGCCGGTCACCCAGAGAGATTCGTTGCCGTGTTGCCCGGTGATCCGCTTTGTTTCGGAGGCGACGATATTCAGTGCCTCATCCCAGCTGATGCGCACCCACTGGTCACGCCCGCGCAGAGTTTTATCCCCGCCGCCCGCCGCCCAGCCTTTGCGTTTCATCGGGTATTTCAGGCGATCAGCACCGAAAACCTGTTTGCGCTGAGAGCGCCCGCGCAGACACCCGCGCTGCTGCGGGAAGTCGGGTGAATCGGCAACCACATCATCGGTTTTTTGTCTGACTACCACGCCATCAACAACCAGCGCTTTGTTTACACAGCGCCCGCCGCAATTATGCCAGCAGGCGACCGGTTTCCACTGCCCTTTGGCAGCCGTTCCGGTGACGGGGGTTGTTTTTTCCGGTGCCGGTGTTGCAGCATGAAGTTGTCTGCTTAACGGCAGCGCTGCCATAGCTGATGCCGCTGTCGTCCATTTTACAAATGAACGGCGGGTTAAGCCTGTTTTTTGTCTGTCTGACATTGCTCATACCTCATCATCAGGTTTTAAAATTATTATTATAAGTTTATTAATTCATTGATTTTTTTGTGATCGTTACGGGTGAAAACTTCAAGAAGAATACTGAACTGACGATAAAACACCGTCTCTGCGTGATTATTCAGTTCACGGCAGAACGACGTCATAAAGGCCAGTAAATGTGCCTGCATAAATTCTGCTGACGCCTGCAACGGCGCGTTAATGTCCTCAATCTGTCCGCTATCAAGCGCCTGTGAGGCTTTCACACTCAAATTCCACAGAAAATCAAGCTCATAGCCGATATGATCGGCGGCTTCATACTCTGTTTCCGGCAGATGAAAACCATGCTGCTGATAAAAGGTTTTGACACTCAGGGTGCTTTCCTGGAACAGCAATTTATCCCGCGAGACATACACTGACTCCCAGGGCGCGGCAGGAGGGGATTCAGGCCCGATAAATAACCGGGTAAAATCCCAGTGCAGAGCTTCAAAATCTGATGCTCCGCTTTTAAGCATGCGGGTGTTCAAATCATTCTGCATTGCATCCAGCGCAGTCTGCATGGCTGGCAGGCTTTCATCCGCGGGAAACAGAGACAGCCCCTCATCGCGCAGGTAAATAAGCAGTTCTGCTGTCGGCTCTTCTGTCAGCAAACGGCGCAATACGTCATAAGCAAACTGACGCGCATACAGATAATCAAGTTCCCGGCTGTCACTGCTCACATACACCTCCGTGTATATCATCAGGCGAAAATTCAGCGGGTGTGGTGAATTCCACCCGCACTTCTTTAATTAACGGATTACCCTGCCCGTCGTCTTCCGCAATATGGGACGTCAGCACAACTGGCAGATCGGGGAAAGGAGTCAGGTGCATAATCGATTCAGGATTGAATTGTAAAAAACCATGCAGAATATCTTCATAAAACGGCAGACCGGCCTCACGCAGGATAGCGGCGACACATGAACAATCGTCACCGAATACCTTGGCGCTTTTGAAAAAATAATCACGGGGAGAAAAAAGATAATGCGGACCGGCGCTGAGAAACGCATTGCTCTGATACACCTGCCCGGTATGTTTGTTTTCCAGCGAACAATAATGCACGCCGGGGGAAAGATTATTTTCCAGGGCAAATTTCAGCACCCGCAAACAGGCAAGTTCACTGTCCGCAACCGCCAGTCCGCCCGCGTACCAATAATTGTAATACACCTCATAAGGCGGATTTTTCAGCGTGAAACCCCGCGTCTGATATTCAGGACTGTTGGCCAGCGGAAAGCAGAACTCCAGCAGATTAATACCATCGATGCCGATAGCATCCAGTTTCAGCAGCAGTTCATTCATCTGTTCTTCACTGCCCGGGATAACCGGCATCTCCACCATGACGTCAGGGAAAATCTCCCGCGCCAGCGCGATACGGCTGAGTACTTTTTCCAGTTTTTCCGGCGGATCATCAATTTTGATACTGAAACGCACCTCTTTCAGACCCGCTTCCGCCAGCGCCAGTGCAGTATTGCGATCCAACGGATCACCTGCGGTGTAGAGTCTTGTATGAACGCCGGGCAGTTTTTCCTGCACTGTCTCAAAGAAACGGATACTTTCCTGACGGAACAACAGCGGCTCGCCGCCGGTCAGTGCAATGTGGCTCAGCGGATAGCCCTCTTGCGCAATCGCATTCACCTCACCAATGGCATCACGCATTTCATGCTGAAAACCATCGTAATTTTCCTGGTTCGGATTGAAGCAAAAATAGCAGTCGCGGTGGCATTTCAGAGATAAAAACGTGGTATAGCTGCCCTCTCCCGTGCGGCATTGCACACAGGCGCCGGACAGCCATTTGCTGTGGATACTTTTACCGTTATTCGAAAACGTTGCCCCCAGCGCCTTCACCTCGCGGCGCAGTAGATCAATCTGCGCCTGACGCCGGTGTGGCGCTTCAAATACCAGCCCATACTGCGCGATCGCCTGCTGCGTCTGTTTTTCAATATCGAGATAGCGCTGTGCGTAGCGCTGCAATGTGCTGTTGCGATAAGTGCTCAGGCATTGTTCCGTCAGCGGGTAAATCATGGCTGTTCCTTTACGTATATTGCCGGGGACAGTCGGCGGGTGTCACGATGTGATGGTTAACAGCCGGTGATGTAATTCCCGCCGGATTATTCTCATATTTACGGAGGAGTAGATGTAATATTTTTACATCTTTAGTGTAGAGGAATGAAATATAAGGTTATTGAGCAGGATCAAAAATGTTTTCACCTTTATTACCCTGTTATTAGTTTACGCTATAAACTAAAACACATATCGGGTGTGGTGAATAATTAATATCATTAATATAACAACAAACTGAAGATGGAATTTAATTAATTAAAAATCAATAAGTAACAAATGATTATTGGTTTTTGTATAATATGAAGATGTCGTATAAAGTAGAAAATATTTTATTTAATTCACTATTTCATTATCAAACCAGGCAGATTTAAAATAATATTATTTTGTTTCATTTTGTTAATTTACCCGTATTAATAACAATCAACTGACATACATATACTGTTATTCATAATATGAAAATATCTTATTTCAGCCGGAGATTCTTTATTTACCGACATACCGGAATAATATAGCACTAATACACCTGTTAACTCTGCGCAACATCTGTCCCGTAGTATTATTCACTTTTTACCTGATAAAAAACGGACGCCTGAGCGTCCGTTCTGATAGCTGCCGGTAATTCAATCAGACACTGAATGAAGAACCACAGCCGCAGGTTGTTTTGGCATTCGGGTTAGTGACGATAAACCGCGAGCCTTCCAGCCCTTCGGTATAATCCACACAACCGCCGACCAGATATTGCAGGCTCATCGGATCAACCACCAGCGCCACACCTTCTTTCTCGATAGTCATGTCGCCGTCATTCATGGCATCATCAAAGGTGAAACCATACTGAAACCCGCTGCACCCGCCGCCGGTGATATAAACACGCAGGCGCAGGTTCGGATTTTCTTCATCCGAAATCAGGATTTTTACTTTTTTAGCTGCCGCATCCGTAAATTGCAGGGGCAGTGCTGAATCATCGCTCATTTATTACTCCAGACTGGCCGCGACCAGTAAACACACTCAGAAAGCTGTCAGCTCCCGGACATTATTATCAATTATCTACCACCTAACAGAATCGTTCAAGTTTCGCCACACATAAAGAACAGTAACCATATTATTAATAAGGATATAATCCTCACAAGAATAATGTGACAAGTTGGATTCAGCAGCGCTCTCCATTACACTATACCCAACGTCATTCAAGATGCAGGCAGGCGACAAGGGAAAACAGACGGGGAGCATACATCAGTATGTGACCCGGCTGGCTGACCGCGGCCAACGAACCTGCAGTTTGAATGAATAAGGGTGTATCACCAACTTTCCGCTCACTGACTGACAGGAGCCCTGCATGAGCCGTTCCGAAACCTTGTATACCGAAGCACAGCACTTTATCCCCGGCGGAGTAAACTCCCCGGTCCGCGCGTTTAACGGCGTCGGCGGCACCCCGCTGTTTATTGAACGCGCCAACGGGGCGTATATCTATGATGTCGACGGTAAAGCCTACATTGACTATGTCGGCTCCTGGGGGCCGATGGTGCTGGGTCATAATCACCCGGCTATCCGCACCGCCGTTATCAAAGCGGTTGAAAAGGGTCTGAGTTTCGGCGCACCGACGGCTGATGAAGTGGAAATGGCAAAATTTGTCACCGAACTGGTGCCGTCCATGGATATGGTACGCATGGTGAACTCCGGAACGGAAGCGACCATGAGTGCTATCCGCCTGGCGCGTGGTTACACCGCCCGCGATAAAATCATCAAGTTTGAAGGTTGCTATCACGGGCACGCAGACTGTCTGTTAGTCAAAGCCGGTTCCGGCGCACTGACTATCGGTCAGCCAAACTCACCGGGTGTCCCGGCGGATTTCGCCAAACACACGCTGACCTGCACCTATAATGACCTGTATTCTGTCCGCGAAGCCTTTGAAAAACATCCTCACGATGTTGCCTGTATTATTGTCGAGCCGGTTGCCGGTAATATGAACTGCATTCCGCCGGCAGCAGATTTCCTGCCGGGACTGCGTGCATTGTGTGATGAATTCGGCGCACTGCTGATTATCGATGAAGTGATGACAGGCTTTCGTGTCGCCCTCGGCGGCGCACAGGCGTATTATGATGTTGAACCGGATCTGACCTGCCTGGGTAAAATTATCGGCGGCGGAATGCCGGTCGGTGCATTTGGCGGGCGTGGTGAGATCATGGAGAAACTCGCACCGACAGGCCCGGTTTACCAGGCAGGCACTCTCTCCGGTAATCCAATTGCCATGGCGGCCGGTCTTGCTTGCTTGCAGGAAATTTCACAGCCGGGTGTGCATCAGCGTCTGACTGAACTGACAGAAATGCTGGCAGAAGGTCTGACTGCGAAAGCACAGAAAGCGGGCATTCCGTTTGTGGTCAATCATGTCGGCGGAATGTTCGGCATGTTCTTTACTGATTCGCCGACTGTCACCTGCTATCAGGATGTGATGAATTGTGATGTGGAACGCTTCAAAAAGTTCTTCCATCTGATGCTCGAAAAAGGCATTTATCTCGCACCATCCGCCTTTGAAGCCGGGTTTATGTCTGTCGCACACAGTGATGAAGATATCCGCAAAACCATTGATGCTGCCGCTTACGCGTTTTCGAAACTGTAACTGCTGCAAGCTGACGCCCGGTGATTATACCGGGCGTTTTTACAGTGAAATAAAATTCAATAAGTTACTTCTGCTTTACAAATGTACGAACCGTCACCAGCGCCAGTTGTGTCAGTGCTGAATAAAACGGACTGTGTCCGTGAGCATTAAGGCGTTCTGCGTAATGAGGCAGCCAGGTGAGCAGATGCTGACTCAGCAGTGTATTTACCGCTGGTGCCCGCATTTCTGATGCCAATACTGCCGCCTGAAATAAAATCAGCCCGATGTGATCCGCCGGTTCCGGATATGCCGTGCTGAGTTTCAGCCTTTCCTGCTTTAAAAATGCATTCAGTGCCAGCGTGGAATCCCCCTGTAACAACCCTTCCGCATCCTGGTAAACCGAGCCCCACGGCGGCGCCGGTAGTGCCCCTGGACCGGCAAACAAATTCTGCCAGGCCGCTTTCAGTGTTTCTGATCCACAACCGGCTGAACTGCTTAACTGTGTGCGGAGCGCCTCATCCACCTCACAGGGCCATTGCTGCGCAAACCCCGGCTGAGTAAACAGTCGCATAGCAACGCGGTTACTGTCATCATCCGGTGAGAACAGATAACAAATACCCAGCACGTTAAATGCCGCCGCATAATGGGAGATCTTACTCATCAGGCGCTCCCGTCAGGCATGAATATAATAGAAGACATAACGCAGCATAAATTCTGCAATAATGGTCAGCAGACACCCGGTAAGAAACAAACCGCCCGCTGTCTGAAACTCTGTATTCTGCCTTTTCGATACCCTTGCGCGAACCAAGGCGATGCCACACAAAAGCAGCCCGGTAACCGCCATAATCCAGGTACATATCCGCAGCCCGGCAATGCTGTAATAGGCGGTGATTGGTGAGAGCGGAAAAGTAACCGACTTCTGCGATAACTGCGTGACGGTCAGCCAGTGCTCATAAAATGGCTGATACAACAAACGACAGGTCAGGCTTACCGTCATCACACTCCACAGCAGCCATAAACGGGATACTGACAGAAAATCTGCCGGGACAATAATCCCGGCTTTCTGACCAAAACGCTGAACAAACATCATCAGCAACACATACAGCGCCGCACCGAGGCTCAGCATGGTGGCGAAAAACATCAGATAGGTATTGGCATCATTCCACGTCAGAATCGAGGTATAGCGATAAATCGACGCCATACAGTAAATGTCAGCCAAACCAATCGCCATTGCCGCGCCAAACAACAGGAAAGAGAGTTTTCCCGACTTCCACAACCAGAGAAGCGTCACCCCCTGACTGCCGACAAATGCTGCGGTCACCACCACTTCACGGCTGAGCCAGGCGGTGAATACATTATTAATAGCATTCGGGGCATTTAACGGCACACCAAGGTGAGTGATTGATGCCACTGATCCGATCCCCGCAATAATGCAGATAATAAAGATTGTCAGCATCATCATGCGTTTAAAACTGTCTGCCGTGAGGCGGCGGGAGAGCGGTGCGGCAAACACCCCGCTCACAACGCACAACCCCACCGCCGCATTCATCATGTAAGTGAAAATTAAAAGCGACCACTCATTCATTTTCTTTTCTCTCACTGTTTATGTCATCAAAACGTGCCCCGTGATGCGCATTGATCACCAGGTTTGGCTGTGTAATGGACGGATCAGGCAGACCGGTCACATAATCCAGATCTCCGTATTTCGCCCGCAATTCATCAATCGGCCCGAACTGAATCGCGCCCAGCGGACAAGTGCTGACACATACCGGCTGCTCACCTTTTTGTTGTAAATCGATGCAAAAATCGCATTTCGACATCTGTTTGGTTTCCGGGTTCATCTGCGGCGCACCATACGGACAAGACCACGCACAGGCACCACAGCCGACACATTTATCTGTATTGACCATCACGATACCGTCACCTTCGCGCTTGTGCATTGCTGTCGTCGGGCAGTTGCGGACACAAATCGGGTCTTTGCAGTGGTTGCAGGAAATGGAGAGCGTGTAAGCAAATACATTGTTGATCAACGCACCATTTTTGTTACGGCTGTAACCACCACCAGTCATTTCATACACGCGGCGGAAACGGCGTCCGACATCTAAATTGTTTTTGTCTTTACAGGCAACCTGACAGGCTTTGCAGCCGGAACAGCGGGCAGAATCAATATAAAACCCTAACTGTTTTTCACTGACTGCCGGATAAATAATGAATTTATTCATACTTTTTCCACCTCAACTAATAGTGTCTGATGCGCGTTGCCATGAGCCAGCGCCGTACTGCGTGACGAGGTAAGCACATTGGCGCAGCCGCCCTGATCAACGCCGTTACTGTCCGGCAGCCACCAGGCACCTGCCTGGAGTGCAACCACACCCGGCATAATTCGTTGGGTAATTTTTACCGGGATCATAGTGATGCCGCGCTCGTTATAGATCTTCACTTTGTCGCCGTCATTAATACGGCGCTCTTGTGCGTCAAACGGGTTGATCCACAGTTCCTGGCGCTGCACTTCCTGCAACCAGGGGTTGGCGAACTGCGTAGAGTTTGCGCGGTTCCGCCCTTTCCAGGTGATTAATTGCAGCGGATAGGTTGTGGTAAGCGTATCTTCCGGACCTTCAACCGCAGGTACATAATGGGAGAGCGCCGGAATTTCCGGGTTATCCATGTCATACAGACGTTTGGAGAAAATTTCGATTTTACCGGACGGAGTCGGGAACGGATTGTTTTCGATATCCCGGATATTCTTTTCAAACGCCACATTCTGCGTATGCGGACGGTGTGTTAATAAATGACGACGTTTGACCAGCAGTTCATCAAAGAACGGAATATTATCTTCCGGACGCTTAGCTGCCGCATCATTTACCAAGAATTCAATCCAGTCACGATCAGTGCGGTGACCGGCGGTAAACTCATCATATACACCCAGTTTTTCTGCTACTTCACATAACCAGTCATAATCTGTGCGGCGCTCAAAATCCGGTTCAATCGCTTTTTCCGAGAGGATCAGGTAATCGCCGTAACTCCAGGTGCCGCCGATATTCCAGCGCTCCAGAAAACTGGTTTCCGGCAGCAGCAGATCGGCATATTTCGCACTCGGCGTCAGATAGAGATCACTGCACACGATAAACTCAACCTTCGATTCATCCTCCAGCACTTTTGCGGCATACAGAATGTCTGTGTTCTGATTTGTCATGTAGTTACCCGCCATCGAGAAGATCATTTTGATCTCTGTACCGAGTTTCTCTGCATTTTTCAGGCCGTTTGCCGGTGTGACCAGATTTTTGTCTTCACACGCCTGCACCCAGTTGGTGATATTGATTTTTTCTTTAACCGGATTATCAAACAGCGACGGTCCGGAAATGGTTTTGCGCAGATCCGGATTCAGTGCCATGCCGTAACCGGCCGCCCAACCGCCGCGTACACCCACGTTTCCGGTGATCGTTGCCAGCAAAGTGGCACCCCGGGCGCTGCGCTCGCCACAGATATGGCGCTGCGGTCCCCAGCCCTGCATGAGCACCGCCGGTTTGGTTGAGGCATATTCACGCGCCAGTTGGCGGATAGTGTCCGCCGGGACTTTAGTGATTTTCTCTGCCCATTCAGGCGTTTTGGCGATACCGTCTTTTTCCCCGGTCAGGTACGCCACCAACGATTCATTATCAGCAACGCCTTCCGGCATCTGACCTTCACTGAATCCCAGGGTATATTTGTTGATAAATGTCTGATCGTGGAGGTTTTCTGTCACGATGACATACATCATCGCATCCATCATGGCGTTATCTGTAGTCGGCAGAATCGGTATCCATTGATCCGCCAGAGAAGAGGCGGTATCGGAATAGCGCGGGTCAACGACAATAAATTTTGTGCCGTTCTTTTTCATCTTCTGGAAATAGTGGTTGCTGTGCCCGAAAATCGTTTCGTTAGGGTTATGCCCCCACAAAATCACCAGCGGGGTATTTTCAAGTGTATCCAGTGTACTGCCGCTGGCAGACGTGCCGTAGGTGTACGGCGTTGCCGTCATGGTATTGCCGTTACTGACCGAGTGATAATTTTCCAGAAATCCGCCGGTCAGGTTAAACAGGCGGCGCAGCATATTGGCCCCGGAGAAAATCCCGCCTGTCACCCCGGTACTCAGGCTGACAAAGCGCGATGCCGGACCGTATTTGTCACTGATCCGCTGCCATTGCTGCGCAATCAGTGATGTTGCCTCTTCCCGGCTGATCCGCTCAAAGCGCCCTTCACCCCGTTTACCAACGCGTTTCATCGGGTATTTCAGGCGATCAGGGTGATAGATAAATTTCCGGTAACCGCGCCCGCGTACGCAGGCACGCATGATTGGCATATCTTCATTCAAATCAGCATCCGGGCGCGTCGTGATACGGATAGCCTGACCATCTTTGATATGAGCGCGGATATCACACTTGCCGCCACAGTCAAAACTGCTGCATGTGGGAATAACCCGCACGCCGTCATCCACCGGATGCACAGGAATGTGAGCCGGATCAGGTGAAACGGAAGCAATACTTTCTGATGCCAGAAATGGCACCGCAGATAATACAGAACTGACCTGTATAAAGCGCCGGCGGCTTATTTCACCGATAGCGCCGGAACCTTCATTATCATGGCCGGATTGATGACTCATAATGGATTTACCCCGGATGAGAAACAGAGAGCGGTATTTAAAAACAGAAAATAATAAATAATATTTAATTTTAAATGACCGGAAATAACGCCGCACCCCCGGTAACACATTAATAACCGGAAGTAATCAGAATCTGAATAAACAGAATGGCGGCAGCAAAATGGTAATGGATTAATATATTGCTGCCATACGCAAACCGGACAAGGACATTTGAATTTCAGCCTCTTTTTGCCTGCTGTTAATTTAATGCGTTATAGTTGTTGCTCAAAACACCCGAATGTATACCCTTATTCATTCAAACTACAAATTCGTTGGCTGCAGGCAATCATCTTCAGTCAGAAAATGGGGAGTACATCACTTATGAGAAATATTCCGTTAAAAAGCGTGGATAATATTGCGCGGGATGTCATCGCGCTCGGAACCGATTATCTGCCGGATACCCTGCTGGAGTACCATTCTCACCGGCGGGCGCAGTTTCTCTACCCCGCTACAGGGCTGATTGAGGTCAGTACCGCAGGCGGTGAATGGGTTATTCCGCCCTCTTGCGGCGTGTGGATCCCGCAACAGGTTGCCCACGAAACCCGCATGTTGAATGTCAGTACCCGCAGCTTATATATCGAACCGGCGGCAAAGCCGCGTCACTCAGCAGATTGCGAAGTCCTGAGTGTCTCTCCGCTGTTGCGCCAGTTACTGCTTGAAGCCGCTGATGTGCCCGCCGAATATGATATTCAGGGACGTGACGGAATGTTGATGCAGCTGATCCTCTGTGAACTTAGCCGCGCCCGGCCCTTGCCATTTTTCGTCCCCGTTCCCCGGGATGAAAAGCTCGGCCTTATGTGCCGTGAGTTTATACGCAGCCCGGTGATAACCTCTCAGCCCGGCGCCTGGGCTGAAAAACTGCATAAAAGTGAGCGATCATTCAGCCGGTTTTTCCGCACACAAACCGGGATGTCATTTTCGCAGTGGCGTCAGCAGGCGTGCCTGCTTAATTCTCTTTCTCATATATTATCGGGAAAATCGATTACAGAAATTGCTTATGATCTTGGCTATAATAGCGCGGGGGCTTTTTCTATTATGTTTAAGAAACAAATGGGTCAGTCACCTTCCCATTTTAAAGTGGATGAAATGGATATCCGGCATTTTTAATTTGTCTTTTCTGACATTTAAACTTATTATGACACCGAAGTTAAAGTTGATTTAATTCATCCCCTCTGTGAGCAGATATTTATATTAATTGATCTGCGTCAATTGCGAAGAAGTAACTACTACTTTGTGATTATTCAAATTGTGCTTAATCTCCCGATTAATTTTAATTAAACATTAAAGTTCACTTTCATTGATTTCAGGCAATATAAATTCAACCTTTGCTGATATTCTCCTCATGATTTTTTACAAATATATAAAAAAAAGAGGATGCGATGAATTTCAGCCGCAGACAGTTCTTTAAGATTTGTGCGGGCGGGCTGGCCGGAACCACAGCCGCCGCGTTAGGCTTTATGCCGTCAATAGCAATGTCTAATGTACGGGAATACAAATTACTCCGCTCGAAAGAGACCAGGAACACCTGTACCTATTGTTCAGTCGGGTGCGGATTGCTGATGTACAGCATGGGCGATGGTGCCATGAATGCTAAATCAGCGATTTTCCACGTCGAGGGTGACCCTGATCATCCGGTTAACCGCGGGGCATTATGCCCGAAAGGTGCCGGTTTACTTGATTATATCCACAGTAACAGCCGTCTGCGCTACCCTGAATACCGGGCTCCCGGCTCAGATAAGTGGCAGCGTATCAGCTGGGATAATGCCTTTGAGCGTATCGCCCGCCTGATGAAAGCTGACCGTGATGCCAACTTCATTGAAAAAAACAACGAAGGCACCACGGTTAACCGGTGGCTGACAACGGGAATGCTTTGCGCTTCCGCTGCCAGTAATGAAACCGGCATGTTAACCCAGAAATTTACCCGCTCCCTCGGGATGCTGGCAGTTGATAACCAAGCGCGTGTCTGACACGGACCAACGGTAGCAAGTCTTGCTCCAACATTTGGTCGCGGTGCGATGACCAACCACTGGGTTGATATCAAAAATGCCAATGTCGTTGTGGTCATGGGCGGGAATGCGGCAGAAGCGCATCCTGTCGGATTCCGCTGGGCGATGGAAGCTAAAAATAATAACGATGCTACGCTGATCGTGGTTGACCCGCGCTTTACGCGGACGGCCTCCGTCGCGGATCATTATATTCCTATCCGTTCGGGTACTGATATTACCTTCCTTTCCGGGGTTATTCTGTATCTGACAGAGAACGGGAAATTCCATGACGAGTATGTGCGCCATTATACCAATGCCGCATTACTGGTTCGTGAGGATTTCACTTTTGATGACGGCTTATTCAGTGGTTATGATGCTGAAAAACGCCGCTATGACAAAGCAACCTGGAACTACCAGTTTGATGAAAATGGTCATGCGCTGCGCGATGATACACTTGAAAACCCGCGCTGTGTCTGGAACCTGATGAAAGAACATGTATCCCGCTATACGCCGGATATGGTTGAGAAAATTTGCGGTACGCCAAAAACGGATTTCCTCAAAGTGTGCGAAATCCTGGCCTCTACCAGCCCGGCGAACCGCGCAGCCACGTTCCTGTATGCCTTAGGCTGGACTCAGCACACCGTTGGTGCGCAGAACATCCGTACTATGGCAATGATCCAGTTACTGCTCGGAAATATGGGTGTGGCAGGCGGTGGTGTTAATGCCCTGCGTGGACACTCAAATATCCAGGGTCTGACTGATCTCGGTCTGCTTTCGACCAGCCTGCCGGGCTATCTGACACTGCCGTCAGAGAAACAGACGGATATCACCAGCTACCTGAAAGCGAATACACCGAAAGCGACACTGCCGAACCAGGTGAACTACTGGAGCAACTATCCTAAGTTCTTTGTCAGTCTGATGAAATCCTTCTATGGTGATGCGGCTACGCCGGAAAACCAGTGGGGCTATGACTGGCTGCCGAAATGGGATCAGGCGTATGACGTGCTGAAGTATTTCGACATGATGAATAAGAATGAGATAACCGGTTACATCTGTCAGGGCTTCAACCCGGTTGCCTCTTTCCCGGACAAAAACAAAGTCGTCGGTTGCCTGAGCAAACTTAAGTACCTGATAACTATCGATCCGCTGGTTACAGAAACCTCAAATTTCTGGCAGAACCACGGTGAGATGAATGATGTGGATACCGCATCAATTCAGACAGAAGTGTTCCGTCTGCCATCCACCTGTTTTGCTGAGGAAGATGGTTCCATTGCCAACTCCGGGCGCTGGTTACAGTGGCACTGGAAAGCAGCAGATGCCCCGGGCGAAGCGCGCAACGATGGTCAGATCCTTGCCGGTATTCTTTATAAGATCCGTGAATTATATGAAGAAGAAGGCGGTAAAGGCGTTGATCAGCTGATGAAGATGTCGTGGGATTACAAGCGTAAATTCCATCCGGAATCTGACGAAGTTGCCCGCGAAAATAACGGTGTTGCTCTGGAAGACCTTTTTGATGCCGACGGTAATCTATTGGCGAAAAAAGGTGCACTTCTCAGTACCTTTGCACACCTGCGCGATGATGGTACCACCGCGTCCTCCTGCTGGATCTACACTGGCAGCTGGACGGAGAAAGGTAACCAGATGGCGAACCGGGATAACAGCGATCCTTCCGGTATCGGCAATACGCTGGGCTGGGCATGGGCATGGCCGCTGAACCGCCGCGTTATCTACAACCGCGCATCTGCGGATCCGCAGGGTAAACCGTGGGATAAAAACCGCGTGCTTATCGAGTGGAACGGCAAGAAATGGGTCGGTAATGATATCCCGGACTTCAACACCTCTGCGCCGGAAGTCGGTACAGGGCCATTTATCATGCAACCGGAAGGCTTAGGCCGCCTGTTTGCTATTGATAAAATGGCGGAAGGTCCGTTCCCGGAACACTATGAGCCGTTTGAAACACCACTCGGGACGAACCCGCTTCACCCGAATGTGATTTCTAACCCGGCCGCCCGTATCTTTGAAGATGACAAAAAACGCCTGGGCAGTCATACCGAGTTCCCTTATGTGGGTACGACGTACCGCCTGACCGAGCATTTCCACACCTGGACCAAACACGCGCGGCTTAATGCTATCGCGCAGCCGGAACAGTTTGTCGAAATCAGTGAAACACTGGGTGAAGCCAAAGGGATCAGCAGTGGCGATAAAGTGAAAGTCAGCAGCAAACGCGGCTTTATCCGCGCCGTTGCCGTCGTCACAGCGCGCCTGCAAACTCTGATGGTGGACGGAAAACCCATCGAAACGGTCGGTATCCCGATTCACTGGGGCTTCGAAGGTGCGACACAAAAAGGCTTTATCGCCAATACACTGACGCCGGGAGTCGGTGACGCCAACTCACAAACGCCTGAATTTAAAGCGTTTTTAGTTAACATCGAGAAGGCGTAAGGAGGAATTATGTCCATGCAATCTCAAGACATTATCAAACGTTCTGCGACTAACAGCATAACGCCACCTCCGCAGGCACGCGACGACAAACTTGAAGTCGCAAAGCTTATCGACGTCACCACCTGTATCGGCTGTAAAGCCTGTCAGGTGGCGTGTTCTGAGTGGAATGATATCCGTGATGACGTAGGATTCTGTACCGGGGTTTATGATAACCCGACAGATCTGAGCGCCAAATCCTGGACTGTCATGCGGTTCAGTGAAACCAAAGAGAACGGTAAGCTGGAGTGGCTTATCCGCAAGGACGGCTGCATGCACTGTACAGACCCGGGCTGCCTGAAAGCCTGTCCGTCTGCCGGGGCAATCATTCAGTACGCCAATGGTATCGTTGATTTTCAGTCAGAACACTGTATCGGTTGCGGTTACTGTATTGCGGGCTGCCCGTTCAATATTCCGCGCCTCAACCCGAAAGACAACAGAGTGTACAAATGTACGCTCTGTGTTGACCGGGTCACCGTGGGTCAGGAACCGGCATGTGTCAAAACCTGCCCGACCGGCGCAATTCATTTCGGCACCAAAGCAGACATGCTGGAAGTGGCGGATGAACGCGTACAGAAACTGAAAAAACGCGGGTTTGCCAATGCGGGTATTTATAACCCGGAAGGTGTCGGCGGCACACACGTCATGTATGTGTTGCAACATGCGGATAACCCGGAGCTCTATCACGGATTGCCGAAAGATCCGCAGATAGACACCCCGATCGACCTCTGGAAAGGCGTACTGAAACCGCTGTCTGCCATCGGATTTATCGCCACGTTTGCCGGGCTTATCTTCCACTATGTGGGGATCGGACCGAATAAAGAAGTAAGCGATGAAGAAGAAGAGGAGGAAAACCATCATGAGTAAGAAAAAAAGCAAAATGATCCTGCGCACAAAGTTTGTTGATCGTGCCTGTCACTGGACCGTGGTTATCTGCTTTTTTATGGTTTCCTTATCCGGTATTGCCTTGTTCTTCCCGACACTGCAATGGCTGACAGAAACATTCGGGACACCACAGATGGGGCGTATTCTGCACCCGTTCTTTGGCGTGCTGATTTTCTTCGTGCTGATGTTTATGTTTTTCCGCTTCGTCAAACACAATATTCCTGACCGCGAAGATATCTCGTGGGTTAAAAATATTGTGGAAGTACTGAAAGGCAATGAACATAATGTGGCACGGGTCGGTAAATACAACGCCGGACAAAAAATGATGTTCTGGAGCATTATGAGCATGATTTTTGTGCTGCTTGCCACCGGTATTGTCATCTGGCGTCCGTACTTCGCGCATTACTTCCCGATGTGGATGATCCGCTGGAGCCTGCTGATTCATGCGGCTGCCGCTATCATTCTGATCCACGCCATCCTGATCCATATGTATATGGCATTCTGGGTGAAAGGATCGATTAAAGGAATGGTTGAAGGTAAAGTCAGCCGCCGCTGGGCGAAGAAACATCACCCGCGCTGGTATGAAGAAGTGGAAGCCAAAGAAGCCGCTGAAGACGAAAAACAGCAGAAGTAAGCTGTTGAAAATCAGTTTCTGAACAAAAAAACGCATCCGGTCGGATGCGTTTTTTTATATCAGTCGGTTCCCGATACTTTCTTTTCGGATTCAGGATTATAAATCATCCAAAGAGACGCTTACTATCTCAGCGGATTCCATCCTTTCATCCACAAGTGAGTTAAGAAAAGCATCATCTTCAGGATCGTCGTATAACATGATACCTGAAATATCGATTTCATTTTCCAGGCGGTGCAAATCATAATTTGCCTGTAAACGCAGCCAAAAAGCCGGATTACTGCCTAATGCAGCTGCCACGCGGATAGCCAAAGAGGGTGTCAGAGCTGTTTTACCGGATAAAAAACGGGAAACCGTTGCCGGTGTCACACCAATATTTTTAGCAAACTGACGGACTCCCACACCAAGATCAGTAAGGATATTGGATACAATAATACCGGGATGGGAAACAATAGCTTGTTTCATCAGTGATAGTCCTCCAAATTTAAGATAAGCGCATCACCATTTCTGAATTCAAACGTAATACGCCAGTTACTTCTTACTGTAATTGACCAGATACCGATTCTGTCACCCCGCAGAGGATGTAATTTATAGATATAAATATCTAAATCTTCAATTATGCTTGCAGAATCAATAGCCTGAAGACGATCATTTATCCGGATTGCATCTTGCGCCGGAATACCTGAAATAATACCCTTTTCAAAAAGTTGCTTAAGCCCTTTGTGTTTGAATGATTTGATCATCATTTCAGCTCTGTTGCCTGACATGTAACACCTTACTATGCTGTTACACGTAATGCAACACTGATATTTAGCCACAAAAAAACAAAACCCGCCTGACGGCGGGTTTTCAATGCAAATAAAAGAGCATAATGATTACTGATCAAACATCTCTTTTAACCAGCCCGGTGCTTCTTCGCCGGACTGCGGTTCCTGCTGTACAGGTGCCTGCTGTCCGCACAGTGCCTGGGCATCTGTGGTCCAGACCGGCAGAGTGCGGGTGACACCCACGCCGTCACAAACAAAATTACCATCTGCGTTAACCGACATATCGGTGATATCTTCCGGCGGATTCAGGTTCAGCGCCAGCGGCGGCTGATTATCCAGATAACGGGCATAGAGTACCAGCGCACCAGAGCCGCCGTACAAACCGGACGGACTGTTGTCATCCAGCCCCATCCAGGACACGGTGACTTCTTTCCCGTCGATGCCGACAAACCAGCTGTCGCGCATTTCGTTGGTGGTCCCGGTTTTCCCTGCCAGATTATATTTACCGAATTTCGGTCCTAACCGGCGGGCTGCCGTACCGCGCACCACAACCTGCTGCATACCATATAAGGTCAGATAAGCCGCCTGTGGTGCAACCGCGCGCTGTGCCTGCGGGAAGCTCTGGTAAATCACCGTACCGTCTTCTGCAATAACAGAACGCAGTGCTGATAATGTTGCCCGGTTACCGCCGCTGCCGATAGTCTGGAACAGCTGCGAAACCTGCAATGGCGTCAGATTAACCGCACCCAATAGCATTGCCGGGATTTTCTGTATATTTTTCGCCGGTGCGCCAAGGCGGATAAAAGTATCAGCTACCGCATCCAGCCCGACCGCCATACCAAGGTTGACTGTCGGCACGTTAATAGAGCGGGCAAGCCCGTCCACTAACATGACGCGGCCACTGAAGGTTTTACTGTCGTTACGCGGTGACCAGGTACCGCCGCCGCCCGGAACCTGAATGGTCAGCGGATTATCATCCAGCCAGGTATTCAGACGGAAAGTATCCGGATTTCCCAGCGCCGTCAGATATGTCATCGGTTTTGCCAGCGAGCCGATAGAGCGCTCTGCCGCCATTGCGCGGTTAAACCCGGCAAACTGCGGCTGAGAGCCGCCGACCATTGCACGGACTTCCCCGCTTATCCGGTCAACGATAACCATCGCGCCTTCCAGAGCCGGTTTTTTCCGCTCTTCACGGATAGCTTTAATCCCCTCTTCCACCGCATTTTCAGCGGCATCCTGCGATACAGGATCAAGGGTGGTGAAAATTTTCACGCCGGAGAGATCATCTACCTTATCACCCAGCTTCTCACGCAGTTCCTGGCGAACCAGTTGCATAAAGGCCGGTTGCGGTGTGATAACCCCGCTTTTTTCTTTCACTCCCAGCGGACGGGCGCTCAGGACATCATACATATCCTGATCAATAACATTGCCCTGTGTCTGCAACAATTTAAGCACCACATTACGACGCTCAAGGGCATTTTGCGGATTGCGCCACGGGTTGTAATACGACGCACCTTTAACCATCCCCACCAGCAATGCAACCTGATCAAGACTCAGTTCATCCACCGGACGCCCGAAATAGTAAAGGCTTGCCAGCGGGAAGCCGCGGATTTGCTCATCACCGCTCTGCCCCAGATAGACTTCATTCAGGTACAGTTCGAGGATGCGATCTTTGTCATAACGGTAATCCATAATGAGCGCCATATAGGCTTCATTTGCTTTACGTACCAGTGTCCGCTCATTCGATAAGAAGAGGTTTTTCACCAGTTGCTGTGTCAGAGTACTGCCGCCCTGCACCGCACGTCCGGCGGTCAGGTTTGCCAGTAAAGCACGCCCGATAGAGGTAATGCTTATCCCGTCATGCTCATAGAAATTACGATCTTCTGTGACCAGCAATGCTTTTACCAGTACATCAGGGAAACCGTTACGGGCAAGAAACAACCGCTGCTCACCATTGGCGGATTGCAGCATGGTAATCAGTTTCGGATCGAGGCGGAAGAAGCCGAATTCCCGGCCGTTATCCACGTTTTCGATTTTTTCCAGTCCGCTGCTGCCGAAGACCAGACGAGCGTTAATCTGCCCTTCTTTACTGTCAGGGAAGTCAAACGGGCGGCGGTGCAACTGAATCGTATTGCCGTTAACGGTAAATTCACCGGCGCTGGTAATTTTAGTCACCTGGCGGTACTGCATGCCTTCCAGCAGTTTCACCATCTCTTTCTGACTGTAATCCATGCCCGGCTCAAGATTCACTGTACGCCCGTAAACCGCCGCAGGCAGATCCCAGACTTTACCATCCAGCCGCTCGCTGATTTTACTGGCCAGATACACGCCATAAATTCCCAGCAGTACCGCCATAACAACACCAATTTTGACAAGGAACCAAATCCAGCGCCAGCGGCGCTTAGGCGGCTTGTTTTTGCGCCCTTTTTTACTCATACGAGCAGTTTCCTCATCATCATAATCGTCATCATCTTCAGATTCGTCATCAGTAAATTCATCGTCATACTCATAATCGTCGTCATAATCCGCGTCCCGGCGACGGCGGTCTGAGCGCCTTTTCTTACCACCAGCGGCTTTTTTGCCACTGCGGCCGGTGCGTTCACGATCAAAATCAGACATGCTCTCTCCTGTCAGTCTGTCTGCCGCCGTCCGTTGTTTCAGCGGGACAGGCGATAATATATATACCCAACGTCATTCAAGATGCAGGCAGGCGGCAAGGGAAGATAGACGGGGAGCATACATCAGTATGTGACCCGGCTGGCTTCCCGCAGCCAACGAACCTGCAGTTTGAATGAATAAGGGTATACAGTTGTTATTGTCGCCGATTCCGGCAACAGACACAGCAAAAATCGCGTTAAAAAAAGCAATCTTTGCATTTACATAAACTTTTTTACACGCTTTGTCGGTTGCGCGTTTGCCGGATCATCCGGCCAGAAATGCTTGGGATAACGCCCTTTCATCTCTTTTTGTACCTCCCGGTAGCTCCCTGTCCAAAAGGCCTTCAGGTCTGCGGTGACCTGAATCGGACGGTGCGCGGGAGACAGCAGACTGACAGTGACCGGCAGACGTCCCTGCGCCACAGAGGGTGTTTCACCCACACCATACATCTCCTGAATACGTACTGCCATCACCGGTGGTTTATCCAATGTATATTCTACCGGGATCCGTGAGCCGGTGGGAACATCAAAATGGCGGGGAAACTGCGTATCCAGCCACTGCTGCTGTGACCAGTCAAGGCGCTGGCGCAATGCGCCATACAGATCAATTCCCGCCAGTTGCTGCTGATTGCGCACATTATTCAGGTAAGGAGAGAGCCAGACCGCGAGTGTGTCACGCAGCGTTTCATCATCCCCTCCCGGCAGCGTTTTCTCCGGGAACCAGATTTTCGCTAACTGTAAGCGGATGAGCAACTGCTGACTCTCATCACGCCAGGTCAGCACAGATAAACCCTGCTCACCTATCCAGCCCAGTAATGCCTCACGGACAATGTCAGCAGAAGGTGCGGCAAGTTGTCTGCGCTCAATAATCAGCTGACCACAGGTGACCGCCCGCCATGCCTGCCATGTTCCGCGGCTCTCATCACGGGTCAGACGATTCTCTGTTTTCAGCAGATGCGGGGCAATATCCTGCAATTGTGACAGTGAAAACGGCACTGCACGCAGGATACGCGCATTTGCGTACTGATCATGTTGTAAAATCAGCGGAGCAATCAGCCCGTTTTCATTGCCGAGCGGGCTGCTTTCATCTGTCGCGGCCCCCACACCGTTTGCCAGCTGAAAAAGACCAAAACGCCCGCGGTTACCGGCAATGCGATCAGGAAAGCCCTGTAATAAGGTGCGACACAGCCAGTCACTGTCCGGCTGTTGTGCCGTTTTTCTGACCGGCAACCCTGCGGCATGCAGTAATTGCTGCGCCCTCTTGTCCCAACGCGCAGACGGGTAAGTCAGATCATGCAACAGGTTTCCGTTCCCCTCACGCGGGGGTTCTTCCAGTACAGCAATCAATCTTGCCGCCCAATAAATCTGCTGCGGAAACTCATTCAGCGTATATAACCACAATGCCGCCTGGCGGGGTTCAGTACCGGCTCCCGCCATCGCTTCACCTTTTGCCGTCAACCCGCCCTGCGGCAGAAGACAGCCCATATCTGTCAGCAATTTTTGTGCAACGCGTACAGCAACAGCAGGCGGTGTATCAAGCCAGAGCAATTGCGATACATCACGGCAGCCCCACTGCGCCAGGTTCAGCATTAATCCGGATAAATCCGTGTGGCAGATTTCCGGCTCGCTGTGTGCCGCCGCCCGCTCTGCCTCCGCCTGCCCGCACAAATGCAGGCAAATTCCGGGACTGAGCCGCCCGGC
The DNA here is from genome assembly GCF_965118875.1 of Morganella psychrotolerans. Lineage (GTDB taxonomy): Bacteria > Pseudomonadota > Gammaproteobacteria > Enterobacterales > Enterobacteriaceae > Morganella > Morganella psychrotolerans_C. The sequence continues at coordinate 215,072 of NZ_CBCPJD010000002.1, read as the reverse complement.
ACGTCCCGCGCGCTGTATCATGGCAGCACGGCTTACGCGGCTGCGCACAAGGCGGGTCAACCCGCTGCGCGGATCAAACTGAGCCACTTTTTCCTGACAACTGTCCACAACCAGTGTGACACCTTCTATTGTCAGACTGGTTTCTGCAATATTAGTTGCCAGTACAATTTTACGCATGCCCGCAGGCGGAGGTTCAATTGCCTGCTGTTGCTCATCAAGAGAAAGCGCTCCGTACAGCGGACAGATAAGCGTGTCCGCATCCGTTTTTCCGGTCAGTTGCTCTTGTAAACGGCAGATTTCAGCACGCCCCGGCAAAAAGACCAGCACAGACCCGGACTCCTGCTGATACAACTGCAACACATGACGGGCAATTTCGCTGATAAATGGCTGATGCGGGTTAAGAGACTGCCAGCGCCGCTCAACCGGGAATGCCCGGCCTTCGGCAGTGATCACTTCAGCATCCGGCAGCAGAGATAATAATTGTTCATTATTTAATGTGGCGGACATAATCAGCAGCCGCAAATCACTGCGCAGTGAAGATTGCACATCTAATAGTAGTGCAAGAGCGAGATCAGCCTGTAAACTGCGCTCATGAAATTCATCAAGAATAATAATATTTACGTCAGATAATTCCGGATCTTGCTGTAACATCCGGACTAAAATACCTTCTGTTACAACTTCTATTTGTGTCGTTTTACTGACGCGGGTTTCGCCGCGCATCCGGTAACCGACTGTCTCACCCACCTTTTCCCCGCGCTGTGATGCCAGCCGGTGCGCCACGCTGCGAGCCGCGATACGACGGGGCTCCAGCATGATAATCCGCCCGGTAACTGATGCATCATCAAGCATAAGCAAGGGTAATATAGTGGACTTACCACTACCGGTCGGAGCCTGTAATAATACTTGTGGCGCATGCCTGAGTGCCGCACTCAGCGCAGGGTAAATGTTACAAACAGGGGAATATGTCACAAAAACCTCATCATCTTCTGCTTAACTTTCGACGCGCAACATTGTAGCATTGCCGCCCCCTGAAAAGTGCAGTCACATTGACAGGAGTTGCTATGGAGTTTCATCCCCCGTTACAGGCGGGAACACTGATTCAGCGTTATAAGCGTTTTCTTGCCGATATTATCACGCAGGACGGCAGTACTATCACCATTCATTGTGCCAATACCGGCGCGATGACAGGCTGTGCAACGCCGGGTGATACGGTCTGGTATTCCGAATCCGCCAATGCGAAGCGCAAGTATCCGCACAGTTGGGAGCTGACACAGACACAAAACGGACATCTGATTTGTGTCAATACCCAGCGGGCGAATCAGTTGGTGAGTGAAGCACTGATAAAGGCGGAAATCCCGGAGCTTGCCGGGTATAAAACTCAGGCGCAGGAAGTAAGATACGGCGGCGAAAATAGCCGGATAGATTTTTTACTGACAGATCCGCATAAAGCGCCCTGCTACATCGAGGTAAAATCCGTCACATTGCTGGAAAACGGACAAGGTTATTTTCCCGATACCGTAACTTTACGTGGACAAAAACACTTGCGTGAGTTACAAGCAACTGCTGAAGCGGGAAACCGTGCAGTTCTCTTTTTTGCTGTACTGCATTCAGGGATTGAGTCAGTATCAGGAGCCGCACACATTGATAAAAAATATTCATCTCTATTGCAGCAGGCAGGACTATCCGGAATGGAAATTATCTGCTACAAGATGCGCATAACACCGGATGGCATAAGGGTTGAGGAAAAAACACCCTTTACATTCACAGGGTGAATATCAGTTTTTTTAATAATAAGTAGGATGTTTTGTTAGCTGTGGGCGAATAAACACGCTGTTCTTCACACCTTACAAAACTAATGAGAACCAGGGTTGCATTACCCGTAATCATCTGCTATCAATAGCGACCTATTTTTTCCCCTCTAAGGGATATTGTCAGACATGCGTGTGTAGGAGAAGCATTATGCAGGAAGGGCAAAAACGTAAAACCTCGTCCCTGAGCATTCTTGCCATTGCCGGCGTTGAGCCGTATCACGAAAAAGCAGGCGAAGAATACATGAATGCCGCTCAGTTGGCCCATTTCAAGTTGATACTTGAAGCATGGCGCAACCAACTGAGAGACGAAGTCGGCCGTACTGTTACCCACATGCAGGATGAAGCAGCAAACTTCCCGGACCCGGTCGACCGCGCGGCTCAGGAAGAAGAATTCAGCCTGGAACTTCGTAATCGTGACCGCGAACGAAAACTGATCAAAAAAATCGAAAAAACCCTCAAGAAGGTTGAGGACGCCGATTTTGGTTTTTGTGAGTCCTGCGGAGTCGAGATCGGGATCCGCCGCTTAGAAGCGCGCCCGACCGCAGATATGTGTATTGACTGTAAAACGTTAGCTGAAATCCGCGAAAAGCAGATGGCAGGCTGATACATTTACCCCGGATACGTCGGACGGCGCTTTTACAGCGCCGTCCGTTTTTGTTTTTATCCTGTATCCTGTATCCTATGTAGTGAAAACAGCAATCTGCTCTGCCGATGCGGCGTACCTGTTTCCTCCGGCACCTCTTTCCGGCTCTCCGGTCGTGTACCAGGGGCTGTCTTGCGTTCCGCCGCCACAATAAACACCGGCTTTGTAAATCACTTATACCCAACGTCATTCAAGTTGCAGGCAGGCAGCAAGGGAAGACAGATGGGGAGCATACATCAGTATGTGACCCGGCGGGCTTCATGCCGCCAACGAACCTGCAGTTTGAATGAATAAGGGTATATATTCATTTACTTGATGCCAGGCCCTGCCGCGCGTAAACTCTCCGGGCAAACGGCCTGTATTCCCCGTGACAATATGATTGCAAGCAGGGAATAATTTAGCTTTACCTTTGGTAAAGCATTCTCAAAAATACAAGTGTACGATATTATTAGTCGCTTATTTTTTAGATCATTTAATTGTTATACAGAGGTGTACCATTTTAAATCGAGTCGCAAAGTTCTGTCGCAGTCTGATTTCACGCGAAAATAAAACAGATTGCACAGAGGCTGCCATTGAAAGGCCGGCCCCGAATGCTGACCATGCGCCGCAGAATCCATCAACCCGCAGGGCTAAGCCCGCGCATCCTGCCGTGAAACGTAAAAAACCGGCACAAATGGATAATAATAGCGGAACAATCCGGGCGACAGTCATTCCCCGTAGCGGTCACGCTATCTCCCGTCAGAACATCAGTGAAAATGCGCTTAAAGTTCTGTACCGCCTGAATAAATCAGGTTTTGACGCCCACCTTGTCGGCGGGGGTGTCCGTGATCTGCTGCTTGATCGCAAACCAAAAGATTTTGATATTGCCACTAACGCAACACCGGACGAAGTCAGAAAACTGTTCCGTAACTGCCGCCTGGTCGGTCGTCGTTTCCGCCTTGCACATATTATGTTCGGGCAGGATATTATTGAAGTCGCCACTTTCCGTGGTCCGCATGACAATGTGGAAGAACCCACCGAAACCGATGAAAAAACCCGTTCCCAGCAGGGTAAGAACGGTATGCTGCTACGCGATAATATTTTCGGCACAATCGAAGAAGATGCAGTGCGACGTGATTTCACCATCAACAGCCTGTATTACAGTGTGTCCGATTTCTCAGTACGGGATTATGTCGGTGGGTTGTCAGATTTACAGCAGCGGATTATCCGCCTGATTGGTGATCCTGAAACCCGTTACCGCGAAGACCCGGTGCGGATGTTACGCGCTATCCGTTTTGCCGGTAAGCTGGACATGACCATTGAGCCGCAAACCGCTGCACCCATCCGCACCCTGAACACACTGCTGCGTGATATCCCGGCAGCCCGTCTGTTTGAAGAAGTGCTGAAGCTGTTACAGGCCGGTGACGGATATAAAACATTCAATCTGCTGCGTGAATACAATCTGCTGGATATGCTGTTCCCGCTGGTCGCCGGACCATTAAAAGAGAGTGGCAACACGCCGCTGGCACGTATTATCGACCAGGTACTAAAAAATACCGATTACCGTATCCATCATGATCAGCGGGTCAACCCGGCGTTCCTGTTTGCGGTAATGCTGTGGTATCCGCTGTGCGAACATGCGGAGAAACTCGCCCAGGAAAGCGGTCTGGCCTACTATGAAGCCTTTGCTATCGCCATCAACGATATTCTGGATGAACAGTGCCGCGCAATTGCTATTCCTAAACGCCTGACAACCGCAATGCGGGATATCTGGCAGTTACAGCTTCGCCTGCCGCGCCGTCAGGGTAAACGGGCTAACCGTCTGATAGAAAACCAGAAATTCCGTGCGGCATTTGATCTGCTGGAATTACGTGCAAAAGTGGAAGGTCGTCACGAATTGCAGGAACTGACACTCTGGTGGGCTGATTTCCAACTGGCGAATGCCCCGCAGCAGCGCACGATGGTATCAGACCTGGGCAGTGATACACTCAAACGCCGCCCGCGCCGTCGTCACCCGCGTTCCCGTCAGGGTAATGAGAACAATGCATCGTGATCCAGGTCTATATTGCCATCGGCAGTAACCTGGACTCTCCGTTGGATCAGGTCAACCGGGCGATTGCGGCATTAAATGATATACCGCAAAGCCGCCTGGTGCGCCACTCTGCATTCTACCGCACCGCACCGATGGGACCTGCCGGTCAGCCTGATTATCTCAATCTGGCTGCCCTGCTGGAAACCACACTGACCCCGCATGATCTGCTTGATGCCACCCAGGCTATCGAGCTGTCACAAGGTCGTGTGCGCAAAGATGAGCGCTGGGGTCCGCGCACGTTAGACTTAGATATTATGCTGTTTGGTGATAAAGTCATTCATGATGAACGGCTGACCGTACCGCATTATGGTTTGAAAGAACGTGAATTTATGCTGTACCCGCTGGCAGAGATAGCGCCCGGGCTTATCCTGCCGGATGGCGAATCACTTGCAGACGTTATCACCCGGACCCCGGAAAACGGGCTCACGCTCTGGTCGTGAGACATGCCGGGACTCTGTACTTTTGGCTTACCGGACAGACAAGGAGACACTGATGCGGATTATTGAAACCGCGCTTATCCTGCGCAACGAGATCGCCCGCCTGCGCACTGACAACAAACGTGTTGCGTTTATCCCGACAATGGGAAACCTGCACGATGGTCATCTGGCGCTGATTAAAGAAGCCCGCGCCCAGGCTGATATTGTGGTGGTCTCCGTCTTTGTTAACCCGCTGCAATTTGTGCGTGAAGAAGATTTACAACGCTATCCGCGAACCTTGCAGGCCGATTGTGAAAAACTGAGTAAAGCACAGGTTGATCTGGTCTATGCCCCCGCCGTCAGTGATGTTTATCCTCAGGGGCTGACACATCAGACACAGGTTGTTGTGCCGCCGCTGGTTCATCAGTGTGATGAGCCGCATCAGCGCACACGCCTGAGAGGTATTGCCACCGTGATGTGCAAATTATTCAACCTTGTCCGCCCGGACATTGTTTTCTTCGGCACAAACGACCATCCCCGCTATCTGACCATCCGCCGCCTTATCCGCGACCTGAACTATGATATTGCACTGGCAACTATTCCGACCGTCCGCGAAAAAACCGGACTGGCGCTCAGTTCCTGCAATACACTGCTCGATACGGATGAGAAAAAAGCCGCACCGCATCTCTACCGGACGCTGCAAACGCTGGCAGATATGATCCGCGAACGCCCGAGTGCCATCAGTGAAAGCCTGGATAATGCCCGCGAAGATTTAAACACCGCAGGTTTCCGTGATGTCAGCCTGGAAATCTGTGATGCAGATGATTTACAGGATGTACGTGTAAACAGTGAGAAAGCGGTTATTCTGGCCTCAGTCTGGCTGGGAAGCATCCGCCTGATTGACTGCCTCCATGTTAATCTGCCGCCTGCTGACTGAAATATCCTTCAATACGCCGGACAGTATCACTGTCCGGCGTATGACTGTACTGCAATAACAAGATCCATGCCTCCAGCCAGTCGTAGCGTGCTTTTATCTGCTCACTCAGCACCCGGTGATACTGTATCCGCGCATTAAGCATATCCTGCTGACTGCTTTGTCCGGCTGCAATACTTTTTTGTGTCGACTGAATCTGCAATTGTGCCGCCGCCACGGCCTGGTCATACGCCAGCAGTTTTACCCTGCCGCCCAGACAAATCTGATACCGGCGTGATAATTCACGCAGCAGCGTCTGCACCACCGCATCCCGCTCATGCTGCGCCATCTGATACTGTGCCGATACACGGCGCATTCCCGCCACATCTTTCCCACCGCTGAACAGCGGCACAGAGAGATGAACTCCGGCGCTGAGTGATTCATAACGCTGATTAATCATGTTATTACTGTCAGATTTATTATCAGACCAGGATGCAAAGATCTGCGCAGTAGGCATGAACGCCCCGCGCTGTACTTCCGCCGCCTGTTTTGCCAGGCTCACTTCGTACTGTGCCACCAGGATCTGCGGGTTTTCTGCCAGCGCCCGCTGTTCCCATGCCGGGTATTCTGCCGGTAACAGCGCCGGTGGTTGAAAATCCCCAGAATTCAGCCGGGCAATATCATCGGCCCGCAATTGCGGCTGACCGATAATGTCTGCCAGGGTACGGCGGGCATGTTCAATCTCCGGCTCTGTATCCGCCACCAGCGCCTGTGCCAGTAACAACTGTGTCCGCTGAGCCTGAATATCCGTCAGCACACCTTCTCCCGACTGATAAAGCCGCTGCGCTGCTGCCAGCTGAGCGTGATGCAATACCTCCTGTTTCCGGTTCAGTGCCTGTTTGTCCTGAACATAAGCGAGTGTCAGATATGCCTTTGTCACTCTGACCATCAGATCAGATACCTGCTGCTGTCTGCGGCTGTCCGCCGCCGGACGGCTGATAAGTGACGCTTTATACTGACTGTACGCCGCATAATCAAACAGCGGCTGCGTCACCACCACATTCAGCGAGTGGCTGCGGTAAGTCTGCTGCTCCGCAACCGGCTCCCGTTTTGTCAGGCGGTTTTGCGGCGCATTCTGATAACTCAGCCAGGCTGTCGGTAAAAGGTGTGCCAGCCCGGCATCTGCCTGAGCCAAATCCGCCTCATGGGTTTTCAGTGCTGCCTGAAAATGCGGATCTGACTCCAGCGCCAGTAACCAGAAGTCAGACAGTGTAATAGCCTGCGCCGTCCCGGTCAGCAGCCACAACAATGCCGCACAGAGTGCGCCTGAAAAATAGTGCATGCTGTTACTCCTCTGCCAGTGCGGAATGCAGGCGGTCTGTTACCGGTCTGAACAGATAGCTGAGCAGTGAGCGTTCGCCGGTTTTAATAAAAATATCCACCGGCATACCCGGCTTTATCGCGGGAAGTCCGGGCTCCTGTGCTACAGCGACCTGAATCTGATAATACGGCTCGCGGGTGTCGGGATCTGTCAGGCGGTCAGCGGAGATAAATATCAGCTCACCGCGCAATTTCGGCGTCCGGTTTTGGTTGAATGCCGTAAAAATAAGATCCACCGGATGACCGGATGCCACTTTGTCTCTCCACTGTGGTGATAATTTTCCGTCAATAATTAATGTCTGTTCCTGCGGGACAACCGACATCAGTTTCTCACCCGCCCGCACCACACCGCCTTGTGTGAAAACGGACACATCCATCACGGTTCCGGTCACCGGTGCGGTTATCTGATGTTTATCCGTCAGATCCGTTTCAATAATCCGCTGTTTTTCCAGGTCACTATACTGCACCGTCAGGCGCACCAACGTTTCCCGCGCTTCCTGCTGAAAATTTGCCTGCCGCTGAGCTATCCGCTGTATCAGAGAGGCCTTTTGCTCCTCTGCCTGGCTGATGTGCAGGCGGTTTTCATTAATCTGACTGAGACACACTGCTTTTTCGCGGGCGATCTCCAGATAGCGGTGATGTGCAAGATAGCCCTCCTCCGCCAGTGACTTCAGGTTTTTCGTCTGAGTGGTCAGGCTGCTCAGTTGCTGCTGCTTGTTGCGGGCAATATCGCTGAGTGTGCCGAGCCGCCGGGTCAGCCCGCTGATGGTCACCTGCCAGCCCTGAATTTCACTCTCCAGCTCAAGACGGCGAGCGGTCAGTAATGCATTTTGTGCCTGTAACTGCACTTCTCCGTAAGGCGCAGGTGCGTAGTATTTATCAGCTGCATTCAGTGTAAACCCGCTCTGCCCGCTGAGTTCAGCTTCCAGCCTGCGGATAGTGACTTGTGTACTGTCAAGTTGCTCCGCCAGTGACACCCTGCGCGCCTGAGACTGCACAGGGCTGAGACTGACCAGCACCTGACCTTCATCCACCCGCTGCCCGTTTTCTGCTTTTATAGCAGAGATAACCCCGTCCACCGGCGACTGAACCTGCTTTATACTACCGGACACGATCACCGTTCCCGATGCGGCAACACCTTTATCCAGTGGTGCAAACCCTGCCCACAGCAAAAAACCACAGAAACCGGCGATAATCATCACACTACCTGCCCGCCGGTACATCCGGGTGTCCACCGGCACAATCACAGCGTCTGACTTTGTTTTTTTATGTTTATTTATCATTATGTTCCGCCCGGTTTCCCTGTGCGTTACCCGCCTGGGTATTATTTTCTGGTGGATCGTTTTCCGGTGAATGATTCAGTTGTGCGATAACCTGAGCAGTTGGTCCGGACAGCTTTGTGTGTCCGTCAATCAGGAGTAACAATTTGTCTGTAACAGACAGCAGTTGTTTATGGTGAGTAATCAGAATGACGGTTTTTTTCTGTTCTTTCAGTGTGTTAATAGCATTGACCAGGGCGAGTATCCCCGCATCATCCAGATTAGAGTTCGGTTCGTCTAAAATAATCAGCGCCGGTGAACCATACAGTGCGCGGGCAAGTGCAATACGCTGGCGCTGTCCGCCGGAAAGCCCTTCTCCGTTGGGTCCGGTGAGCGTTTCATATCCCTGTGGCAGTTGCAGGATCAGTTCATGGATTTGCGCCATTTTTGCGGCACAAATAATATTATCGGCATCAGCATGAGGATCGAACCTGGCAATATTGTCGGCGATTGTGCCGGCAAAAAGGGCTATTTCCTGCGGAAGATAGCCGATGTACTGACCAATCTCCGCTTTGTCCTGCTGACTGATATCCGCGCCATCCAGGCGGACAGCACCGCGCGTTGCCGGCCACAGCCCGGTAAGCAGTTTTGCCAGAGTCGATTTACCGGCACCACTCGGACCAATTACCCCGAGGACCTCTCCCGCCGCCAGACTGAAATACAGATTATGTAACAACGGCACATTGCAGTGAGGGTACCCCGCCTGCATAACAGACACGGACAAGTTTCCCTTTGGGACCGGCAGCGCAATTTTTGCCGGCGGTGACGGATGTGCTGCCAGCAGAGTTTTCAGGCGCTGATAGGCCAGCCGACTCTCTTTCGCACTTTTCCATACGCCGATAACCTGTTCAATAGGCGCAAGTGCGCGCCCCATCAGAATAGATCCCGCAATCATCATGCCCGGCGAAATGGTATTGTCCAGCGCCAGCCAGCCGCCCAGCCCAAGCATCAGCGATTGCAGTGCTATACGCGTAGTTTTGGTCAGTGACATCATTTTGGCGGCAACATCACTCGCCTGAGTCTGCGCCTCAAGGCAGCGGTGGTGGTTATTGAGCCAGCGCTGACGCAGATGATGCTGCATTCCCATCGCGTCAGCGGGCTGGGTATGCTCAAAGTGGCTGCTCTGCATCAGTTGCGCGGTGGTGGCAAACTGATTCGCCGCCGTCAGCGGCTCCCCGGAAAAACGCTCATTGATAATGGCAAGAAACAGCAGGAGCAATGCCCCGCATAATGCAAACAATCCCAGCCACGGGTTAAACAACGCAATAAACAGCAGATAAACCGGAAACCAGGGTAAATCAAAGAAGGCAAAAATACCGTTACCGGTAATAAAGCGGCGCAGCAGCATCAGATCGGTCAGTGCCGCTGATGGTGTGATACCCGGGGTACGGTTTAATTTTGCCTGAAATGCAGCCGTGTAAATACGGGTATTCAGTGCCATATCAAACTGGTTACTCATACGGATAACCAGCAGATTACGCAAAAAATCCAGCCCGCCCATCAGGATAAACAGCCCGATCATAATGAGTGTCAGCATCAGTAATGTCATGTCATTACCGGAAGGTAAAACGCGGTCATAGACCTGTAACATATACACTGACGGCACCAACATAAGCAGATTAATCAGTGCGGTGAATAATGCGAGCGTGGTAAACAGTTGTTTTCGTGTGGTGATAAATGTTGTGATTTCATTTCTGGTTTTCCCGGAAAACATAAATAGGTGCTCCGCCTGAGTCATAGCTCAGGAGTCTTGTTATTGATATACCCTTATTCATTCAAACTGCAGGTTCGTTGGGTATAGTATTATTGATAAGGATGCTGCGGACACGCAGGATGGCGGGCTATTCTTTCACAAGCTGTGCGCCGCCTTCACGCCAGATTTCGGCCCGGTAATGACCGGGAGATTCAGCACAAAAAAAGTAACGGGCGGTGCCGTCTGCGGTGACAAACGCAATACCGTCCGGTTCCGGACGCCAGGCGGTAACCGGCTGGTTTGCCGCACCCGTAATGAAACGGAGCACAAAGCCGTTTGCCGCGTCATCCGGGATATCGGTCAGAATGACCGTCTGAGTGTGTTGCACATCAGTAAACTTCCATTCACCTTTTAATGCGCCCGCTGCGGGCAGAACCTGACTATCCGCCATGCTGTATCCTGAAGAAAGAAGAAAAAACAGTGGTAATATTAAGTATCTGACAAGCATTTCAACCATTCCCCTGTGCGGTACGGACGCCGCAGTCACGCCTGCCGCGCCCGCCTGCTGCATTACACGATAAAGTCAGTCGCGACATTTACCGTGCCTACAATATCGACTTTAAAATCAGGCTGATACTGATGCCCGCCAATATTGATAAGAAGCTCTGTCAGGTTTCGGTCATCATCATAACTGAGCATGGCTTCTCCGGCTGTGCCACTGAATTCATCCACAAAATGAATAAATTTGTCACCAAACCGGTTCTGATTCAGACCCTGTAAGTCGATGCGATCCAGACCTGTTGAGAAATCCATAATGCGATCAGCCTGCGCATACAGAGAATCGGTGACGGCAGAAAAGACAAAAATATCCTGTCCGGTGCCGCCCCAGAGTTTATCCTGCCCGGCACCGCCGTACAGAACATCATCCCCCGCATTACCCTTGAGAATATTGTCGGCATCATTGCCGATGATCACATCATTGCCGCGCCCGCCGATGGCATTCTCAATCACCACGCCATGAGCAATTGAGACATTACCGGTCAGCCCGCCCACATCAGAAAATTTGCCGGCTTCCAGGATAATCCGCTGGTCATTGGAATAACGGGAGAAATCCAGCGTATCATTGCCCCCGCCATCCCAGATGCTGAAGATCAGTTTGTCACTGCCACTTTTTGCCGAGTAATAATCACGTCCGGTATTGGAGTTAAATCCATACACGGTATCATCCGACCGGGTATTGTAATTGGCACCATAGAGTTTCTGGATAGCCGTGATGTCATCCAGCATAGGCGCAGAAGCATAGCTTCCTTTATTATCCCCGCCGGTCATTTTCTCACTCCAGTAGCTCATTACACTGTACTGACGGGTATCTTCTGCATAATCGGCATCTTTATAAGACGGATTTCCACGGCCCGCGTTATAGTCGCCGGGGTGCATTAACCCCAGAGTATGACCAATCTCATGCGTAATAGTCTGGCGGCCATAATTGCCCGCTTCTGGTGTGATGTTCAGCGCGCCGGGCGTTGAGCTGTACCAGGTTTGACCGGAAACATCATAGCCGCGTGAATCAGTAAACGGCTGCCCTGATGAATCACGGCTGAACGGCAGCATGGCGTAGGCTTGAGTATATTTATCATTAATATATCCGAAGGTGATATTGGTATATATCTCCCCCTTCCCTGCATTCACTTCAGTAAATTTAATATTTGCCACATCAGACCACGATTGTAGTGATAGGCGCGCCTGTGCCTGCTGGTTTTCATTAAATCCCTGTAATCCTTTATCACCGAAAGCATTCCTGTACATACCTTCCCATGTCGGGAAGGAGTATGTCACCTCCGCTGGCTGCCCTATTTTATCGATACCATTCCATGTTGTATTTTTCCGGGCAATATGATCACCCGCATCAAATGCATCGTATGAGATTTTATTATTAATATAACGCCCGTTACCCCGCCCCGGACTATCAAGAAAATCATTAATAAATGACCACCCGCCTTCCTTGCCGTATGCAACCACACCCATAAAATACCTCCGGTATATGCCCTTATTCATTCAAACAGCAGGTTCGTTGGCTGCATCTTGAATGACATCAGGCATAGTCGTTAAACAGAATGAAACTCACCTTAAAAATTCAATAAAACTGATGTATCCCATCAGTCTGCACACGATAAACACATTAATTTAACTAATCTATTGGGTGATAAATAAATGCACATTAATTCTGTTATTTGGTTTTGGAGTGGCAGGAAACGGAAGAAGGCGCTCAGCTATCAGAGATAGCCGGAGGAAAAATAATTACATGACGGAGAGAAATGGTGGGGTGATGAGACAAAAAACCCGGCAATTATTTTGCCGGGTTTTTATCAGAGCAGTGATTCAGGATCAGGTTCTCAGTCCGCGTCCTTTCTCGATCAGACGCCAGGTCAGAATATAAAATACCGCAATAAACAGACTCAGAACGCCGAGTGTTGTCGCCACAGAAACATCACTGATACCTAAGAAACCATAACGGAAGCCGCTAATCATATACACAATCGGATTGAGCTTGGAAACCGCCTGCCAGAATGCCGGTAACAGTGTCAGGGAGTAAAATACCCCGCCCAGATAGGTCAGAGGCGTCAGGACGAAAGTCGGAATAATACTGATGTCATCAAAGCTTTTCGCAAACAGCGCATTGAGCAGTCCCGCCAGCGAGAAAAGGATCGAGGTCATCAGCAGTGTGGTGACAATCATAAACCACGAATGGATGTGTAACGGCACAAAAAACAGGGAAATAAGCGTGACCAGTATGCCAACCAGCACACCACGCGCCACGCCGCCGCCGACAAACCCGGCAATAATAACGTGAGTCGGCACCGGGGCGACCAGCAATTCTTCAATACTTTTCTGGAATTTTGCACCAAAAAAAGAAGACGACACATTGGCGTAAGAGTTAGTTATCACGGACATCATGATAAGCCCGGGCACGATAAACTGCATGTACCCCACGCCGCCCATCTCCCCAATCCGGTTACCTATCAAATTCCCGAAGATAATAAAATAGAGCGACATCGTAATCACCGGCGGGATCAGTGTCTGTATCCAAATCCGCATAAAGCGGGTGATCTCTTTGCGCCAGATTGTTTTCAGCGCCACCCAGTACAACGACATCATTTTTCAACCTCCGCATCATGATTAACCAGATGCACAAATAATTCTTCCAGACGGTTTGCTTTGTTTCGCATACTTAACACATCAATCCCCTGCGCATTCAACTGTGCAAAAATACCATTCAGCCCCTGCTCACGACGGACTTCCACTTCCAGCGTTGAGGTGTCTGTTAACTGATATTTATAGCCCTCAAGCTGCGGCAGCGGGCTTTTTGCACCTAAATCCAGGATAAAGATTTCAGACTCCAGCTTGCTGAGCAGTGCTTTCATACTGGTATTTTCCACCAGCTCGCCGTGCTGGATAATTCCGATATTGCGGCACAGCATTTCCGCCTCTTCCAGATAGTGCGTCGTGAGGATGATAGTCGTCCCCTGCGCATTCAACATTTTCAGGAAGCCCCACATTGAGCGGCGCAGTTCAATATCCACCCCGGCAGTCGGTTCGTCGAGGATCAGCAGTTTCGGCTGATGCATCAGCGCGCGCGCAATCATCAGGCGGCGTTTCATCCCGCCGGACAGATGCATGGCGCGTTCATTGCGCTTTCCCCATAAATCCAGTTGCGTCAGGTAGATTTTTGCTCTCTCCTGCGCCACATCGTGCGGTACGCCATAATAGCCCGCCTGCTGTAATACTATCTGTAATACGGTTTCAAACGGGTTAAAGTTAAACTCCTGCGGTACCAGCCCCAGTTGGCGCTTTGCCAGCACCAGGTCGGTATCAATGTCATAGCCGAAAACCGAGACTTTCCCGGCGGTTTTATTGACCAGAGAGCTGATAATGCCGATGGTGGTGGATTTTCCTGCGCCGTTAGGACCCAGTAACGCATAGAAATCCCCGGCGCTGACTTTCAGGTCAATTCCCTTCAAAGCTTGCACGCCACCTGCATACTGCTTGGTTAATTGTGATATTTCCAGTGCATAGGTCATAACAGAAAAATACCTTTTTAATTTAGAAATTTGAGTGCAATATAAACCAAAATATTACCTGCGAACCGGAATCGGTTCTTGACAATTTGTCTTCTTTTCTGAAATCATTTAATAACAAATTATTAAAATTCAAATTTTTTATACACAGATTCTAGCGAAAGGATCTCCAACAGGCTATCCGTCATGATGAAAAAAATCGAAGAGCTGTTTGCCAATAACAAACAGTGGTCCGAATCCGTAAATGAAAAAGATCCGGATTTTTTCAAAGAACTCGCACAGGCTCAAAAGCCGCGGTTCCTCTGGATTGGCTGTTCTGACAGTCGCGTACCCGCCGAAAAACTGATCGACGCCGCACCGGGAGATCTGTTTGTTCACCGTAATGTGGCCAATCTGGTTATCCATACTGATCTCAACTGTCTCTCGGTTATTCAGTATGCGGTGGATGTTTTACAGGTCGAGCATATTATCGTCTGCGGCCACTACAATTGCGGCGGTATTCAGGCGGCTATCGAGGGTACCGAGCTCGGGCTGATTAATAACTGGCTGCTGCATATCCGCGATATCTGGTATCAGCACAGCTCACTACTGGGCGAACTCGCCCCGCAGGACAGAATCAACCGCTTATGCGAACTGAACGTGGTTGAGCAGGTGTATAACCTAGGTCATTCCACTATTATGCAGGCGGCGTGGAAACGCGGTCAGCGGGTGATGATCCACGGCTGGATCTACGGGATAAACAAAGGTCTGCTTCACGATCTGGATATCAGCTCTGACAGCCGGGAAAAAATGGAACTGGTCTATCGTCAGGCGGTTGCCAAGCTTTCCAGCTTGCAGCAATCCTGATCCTGCGATTCATACAGTAAAATAAAACAGTATTTTCGGATACTGTTTTTATTTATACCCAACGTGATTCAGGATGCAGCCAACGAACCCGCAGTTTGAATGAATAAGGGTATATATCATATTTTTTGTTTACGTATAGTTACCCGATAACCCATGATTTCATTGCTCCTCCCCTGATAATTTAATATAACTTCCCGTAAATTTCATTTTGTTCATCATAAAAGGATATTTATGCAGACAATGATTATCAGAGATACGGGTGTTTATTTTATCAAAGAACAAATCTACCCGAAATCCGGTCTTCCCTCATTCGCCAATACAATCGGCCCGTCAGGGAAACAAATTTACCGCATGGTTTTTCAGCTTAAAATTGAGCAGGATATTTTCTACGAAAATAAAAAGATCAATCATAACGACCTCAGTACCTGGCAGCAACTGCGGGCACTGTTTGATAAAGATCTTATCTCCCAGAAGGATAAAAAGAGCGGCAAAGCCATTGTCGGATTAGAATATGCCGGATTTGATACCTATATAACACCGGTTGCCGGATTTGATAATTTTTTACCAAAATCCCTGACAACCGAATATGTCTACAATAATGATTTACTGCCGAGTCCGTACCTTTACGGAAAAGATCCGATACCATCAGTCAGACTATACAATAACCCGCATGTACAATTTTTTATGGATCAGGGCGGAACCGGTATTCCTACAGCATTGGGAAAATTTGATAAGAAAAACCGCCATCTGGGGATCATCAAAAATGAAAGCGATTTCACTAAAATATTGAATTTAATTAAGGCTGGTTATGAAAAAAAATAATCTGCTGATAATCATTTTATTTGGTTTTATCAATTTATTAACCGGGTACTTTTTTGTCCGGTTTGCAGCTGACGCTTATCTCCCGGTCGGCAGCACATTAATTTATAATGATATTAATTCCATTTTCATCACAAGCCTGATATTTTCGGCCGGTTTTTTATGTATCAGCCTGATATCATTAGGTGTTATTTACGCTATAACGAAAAAAATAACAGTGATGAGCGCAATATTAATGACGGCAAGTAATATTATTGTGCTGATACTTGTATCATTTTGTTACGGAAAAATATATTTCAGTACCAGTGCGCCAGAAGAACTGAACTATATATCATCATCCCTGTTTCATTATTTTCAGTTACTACTGTTAACTGCATTAATTTCACCACTTATCCAGGCCAGTATCCTGAAACTGATAAAACGCTAATATTCCGATACAAAAATGGCGCCCTTCCGGCGCCATTTTGTCTGAGATGAAGATAATAAAGCTATCACTCTTCCAGCAGTGTCACATGTCCGATATACGGCAGGTGGCGGTAGCTCTGGGCATAATCAATGCCATAGCCCACGACAAATTTATCTTCAATTGCATAACCTACCCACTCCACCGGTACATCCACTTCACGGCGGCAGGGTTTATCCAGCAGAGTACAGATAGAAACAGAGTTCGGGCCGCGCAGAGAGAGAATATCGCGCACCCGGTGCAATGTATTACCGGAATCAATAATATCTTCCACGATCAGGACATCTTTACCGCGGATATCTTCATCCAGATCTTTGACAATTTTCACATCACGGGTGGATGATGTGCCGCTGCCGTAGCTGGATACGGTCATAAAATCCACTTCATGCGGAACATCGATTTTACGGCATAAATCAGCCATAAAAATAAAAGAGCCTTTCAGCAATCCGACTAAGACCAGATCTTTATCGCTGTGACGATAGTGTGCGGAAATTTCACTGCCGAGTTCGGCAACACGCTGCTGAATCTCCGCTTCGGAGATCATTGTATCTAAGGTATGTTTCTTCATGATTTTTTTGCCGTCAACGCTACGCTGTTACAGTGGTTCAGTATTAAACGAATACGGGTTTAACACTGGTCAGAAAGCGCGTTAGTCTAGCATACCCCGGATAAATTCGCGATAACGGGCGGGAGAACAAAACCTATCCGCGCCATATCATACAATGACGCGGATAACAGAGTGTACAAAAATGAATCAGGCTGAAACAGTAAAGCCCGTCATCATCCCGGTGTCCTCATGCTCCAGCAGATGGCAATGCGCCATATACGGATGTGCATTGGTTGCCGGATGATCAAATTTCACCAGAACTTCGCTGACATCGCCTTCAATACGGACGATATCTTTCCAGCCCTGCCGGTGTGCAGCCGGTTTGCGCCCACCCTCACTTAGGATACGAAAGCGCGTGCCGTGAATATGGAACGGGTGCAGCATCATGTCGCCCACACCGGAAATAACCCAGCGCTCCGTTTGCCCCTGTTTCACATCAAACGCACTCTCTGTCATTGAGAACGGCAGACCATTAATACTGTTAGCATTCATCATGTCAATATTTCCGGAGCCACAGTGACCACCGCCGCTGTTACCGCCACCGCCGTGCATTCCGCGGCTCATACCTTTCATGCCACCACCCATATTGCCATGATTGCTCATATTGCCCATGTTCCCCATGCCGCCATGATTTCCCATACCGGCCATTGCCTGCTGACCATATTTGTCTGTCAGCATCATCATGCCCTGCATATCCAGGCGCATATCCATCATCAGACGGAACTCACGCACCGGCAGGCGGGAGGCATCAATCAGCGCCGGCATTGCCGCCAGAACATCCGGCAGTTTACCGCGCGCAGCATCGAGTGTCGGACGGACAGCCAGCACCGGCAGCGGGTTATCAAACGGAGCGAGCGTCATGCCCATCTGGCGTACCGGCAGAGTGATAATATCAAACGGCTGACCATCAGAGGTATCCACCAGCACTTCAAAACGTTCTCCCATGAGGATCGGTAATTCCTGCACTTTTACCGGTTCACCCAGCAGACCGCCGTCACTCGCCACCACATACAACGGACGCCCGTCGCTGGTGGCTATCCGCAGACTGCGGGCATTGCATCCGTTCAGCAGGCGCAAACGCAGCCAGCCGCGCGGTGCCATATGCTGCGGATACACAGTGCCGTTCGTCAGCATCATGTCGCCGAACCAGCCGACCGCCGCAGACATCACATCGAGCTGATAATCAATTTCGCCGTTTTCTTTCAGGCGCTTATCCTGCAATACAACGGGGATATCATCCACTCCCCACTGATTCGGTAAGCCGGTGGTTGCGGAGTTTTCATCTTCAATCAGTACCAGTCCCGCCAGCCCCATCGCGACCTGATACCCGGTTTTTCCGTGGGTATGCGGATGAAACCAGCAGGTTGCCTCCGGTTGATCCGGGGTAAAATTGACTGTCCGGGTTTTACCCGGCTCAATAATCGCCTGCGGACCGCCATCCTGCTCGCCGCTGATTTCCAGCCCGTGCCAGTGAACCGTGGTGGCTTCCGGTAATTTATTCACAATCTCCACGGTGACCGGTTTGCCGCGTTTCAATTTCAGCGCAGGTCCGAGCAAATCGCCGTTATATCCCCATGTCGGTGTGGTTTTTCCGGCGACAAAAGACATCTGTCCCTGCTGAATGTTCAGGGTAATTTTTTGTGCATTATCAGAGGTTAAAAGTGGAGGTATCCCCAGGGAAGGACGGTTTTCAGCGGCAAAGGCAAACCGGCTCCATGCCGGCAGCATTGTGGCGGCGCCTAAGAATACGCTATATTTCAAAAAATCGCGTCGTTGCATGATATGCTTCCTTTATCATCAATAATGATATGCTATGACAAATTAGTTCTGTTACAGCAAAGACTAAACCCTGACCTAAGGGCAAGGTCAATATAATGCCACGCTGAAAACAAGGGCTTTACACCACTTTAGTCAGACTATTAAATTCACGACAAAACTATTAAAATCTTCACCTAAACTGACAAGCGTTACCGGTACACTACCTTTATGAAAATATTACTTAGTCTTTTTATCAGCTTTGCTTTGTTGCTTTCCCTTCCTGCGAAAGCACTGACGCCGTCACAGGCTGAAGATCTTGCCGGGCTGACTGCTGTTTTTATCTATCTGAAAAATGATTGCGGCTATCAGGATCTGCAGAATTCCCGTATCGAAAAAGCCATTTTATTATTTGCACAAAGTAACCGCTGGGATATGAGCAATTACAACATGAAAGAGATGGCAAAATTGAATAAAGAGAATTATCTCGATATTAAAGAGATCAAGCTCTCAGAAAACTATAAATGCACCGCTCTTGCCCGCGATTCACTCTCACTGCTTGCCTACGTAAAATAATCAGCCTGTCGGTTGCCGGTAAATTGCCCGCAACCGAATCGGTTTAGCTGTAAAAAAAACACCGGATAGCTGATTTCTGCGTGAATCCCCTCGATTATCATTCACTATATTGATATAACCTTTATCCAATTCCCCCCTCTCTGACTGATAACACGCTGTCCGGACATGATAAAAATAGCGCTCATCGATGACCATGTAGTCGTACGGTCAGGTTTTGCCCAACTCCTGACTCTGGAACCGGATATCACGATTGCCGGACAATATGCCAGTGCCAAAGAGGCATGGCCGGAACTGACCCGCCTGAATATTGATGTGGCTATCATGGATATCTCCATGCCTGACGAAAACGGGTTGCAGTTACTGACCCGCCTGCGTGAGCATAATGCGGCTTTCCGCACCATCATTCTGAGTATTTATGACACACCTGCTTTTGTGCAGAGTGCACTGGATGCAGGTGCGGCGGCGTATCTGACCAAACGCTGTGGTCCGGAAGAGCTTGTACAGGCAGTGCGCTCTGTACATAAAGGCGGCTGCTATCTGTGTGCTGATGCAATGCGTGCGCTGCGCCAGTCTCCCCCGGAAAACCGGGCACTGAATGACCTGACGCCGCGTGAGCGTGAAATTTTTGACCTGCTCGTCGGCGGAATGAGTGTAAAAGCCATTGCGGATAAACTGACACTCAGCCACAAAACGGTGCATGTTCACCGCGCCAATGTGCTGGGAAAACTGCACTGTGACAACACCATTGATCTGGTTCATTTTGCCCTGGCGCATCATCTGATCGCGGGACAATAAACCATGAGCCGCAGTGCGCGTCTGCTGTTACAATCTGTCTTTCTGCTGTTTACCTATTCGCTGACCTGGATAGGGCTTTGGATCATCAGTTTTTATCTCAGCCCGGACAGTATGCTGTCCACCTTATTTTTGCCGCAGGGATTACGCCTGGCGCTGATGATCCTGCTGTGGCGTCGATTCTGGCCGGTATTATTGCTGTCTGAATTATTGCTGAGCACCTGGTTATCGCAGGAACAGCTGATGCCGCACACCGCTATTCTGCTCTCCCCGTTACTAAGCCTGCTGACCGCCTTTGCCGTACAGGCTATCTGGTGGCGCTACACACTGTACTGGCAGCGACTGTTACTGCTGCTTGCCGGTGTCGGTATCAACAGTATTCTGCACACAGTCCTGTTCGGTCTGCTTACTCCTCTGAGTGTCAGTCAGGTGTTTCTTACCAGCTTCACCGGCGGCATTCTGCTGACACCTTTTGTGTATCTGATTTATGAATATCTCCATGAACAACACTTCCGCCTGATCCTGGATTATGGCTCACCAGACCCGCAGTTGCGCACATCACTGCTGATGTGGTGTTTTCTTTTCTGTCTGGCGGGTCTGAGCGCACAACTGTTTTTCACCCCGGAGATTGAGCGCCTGCTGGTGCTGCTGGTGTTTATCCCGAATGTATTCATGGCTTACCGCTATGGCTGGCAGGGTGGCGTGCTATCAGCCCTGCTCGGCAGCCTGATTATCACTTTTGCGCGGCAGTTTAACGGCGCATTTGCTGATATTCAGGAATTACAGATGTTTATGAGTACCCAGGCACTGATTGGGATCGGATTGGGGATTGCCATCAGCCGCCAGCAGCAGTTATCACGCAATTTGCAGCGCTACCGGGAACGGCTGGAGCAGGAACTACAGGCACGCCGTGACCTGATGCAGAAGCTTGTTCATACGGAAGAGGATGTCAAAAAAGCGATTGCCCGCGAGTTGCACGACGAAATCGGGCAGAACATTACCGCTATTCAGATCCAATCCATGCTGGTCAAAAAAACAGCGCCTGATCCGCGCAGTTGTCAGGCCGCCGCACAGATAAACGAGCTGGCACAAAAGATTCATCAATCCACCCGCCAGTTACTGCGTGAACTGCGTCCGCCAGTACTGAATGAAATGTCACTCGAAGATGCCCTGCGCCACCTGATTGCGGAGTTTGCCTTCGGGGAAAACGCCATTCAATGTGATTTTCATTATGAGCTGCAACAGGCGCCGGAAAATGAGACGGTTTTGTTTACGCTCTACCGGCTTGTTCAGGAATTGTTAAATAATATCAGCAAGCACGCCGGAGCAACCCATATTCTGATCTCCCTGAAACAAACACGTGACACGATACAGCTTCATGTGAGTGATAACGGCATCGGAATACCTGATAACAAACGCAGCGGCGGCTTTGGCCTGCGCGGCATTGAAGAACGGGTGCAGGCGCTCGGCGGCGACTGGACACTGACCACCAGCGGCGGTACCCGAATTATTGTTAACCTGCCCACATTTTCTGATGAAAATACTGAAAACTAAGACTAATTCCTAGTCATCTACTACCTTATCTCATCCTTTTCATTGACAGATTGATTACATTTCTCATCCTGAGCGGGAGCATCTATGGATAAAACGTATCATTTTTGGCGCAACAAACTGATGTTATCGATGATTATCGGTTACGCCACGTTTTATCTGACCCGAAAAAGCTTCAATTTTGTTATGCCGGTTATGCAGGCCGAGTTATTTCTGGATAAAAGCGACATTGGCTGGATAGCCACTGCGTTTTACCTCAGCTACGGTATCTCAAAGTTTTTGTCCGGGATTTTTCACGACATTACAGGTTACCGCTGGTTTATGGGCGCGGGACTGTTTATGACCGGCGTGCTCAATATTGTATTTGCCTGGTGTCTGTCGTTTCCTGCATTGCTGATTGTCTGGACACTGAACGGCTTTTTTCAGGGATGGGGCTGGCCGCCGTGCGCCCGCATCCTGACACACTGGTATTCGCGCAACGAGCGCGGTTTCTGGTGGGGATTATGGAATATCTCCATCAACCTCGGCGGCATTACCCTGCCGCTGCTGACCGCCTGGCTGGCAACCCGCTACAGTTGGCAGATGGCACTGATTGTGCCGGGGATTATCGGGATGGTGACCGGTCTGTGGCTCTGTACCCGGTTGCACGGCACGCCACAGGAAGAGGGGCTGCCGACAGTCGGACAATGGCGGCATGACCCGTCAGAGTTGCGCCAGGAACAGTTATCGCCGCCGCAGCCGATGCTGACCATTCTGAAAGAGACGATTTTATGTAACCGGATGATTTGGTTACTCGGTTTTTCCTACATTCTCGTTTATCTGATCCGTATGGCGATAAACGACTGGGGAAACCTCTGGTTATCTGAAACACACGGCGCAAATCTGCTGAGTGCAAATGCCATATTGTCACTCTTTGAGTTAGGCGGATTACTCGGTGCGGTCTGCGCGGGATGGGGGTCGGATATTTTGTTCCGTGGTCAGCGGGCACCGATGATCCTACTGTTTTCATTAGGTTTATTTGTTGCTGTCAGCGCTTTATGGTTAATGCCGATTCATCACTACGGGCTGCTGGCAGTATGTTTCTTTAGTATCGGCTTCTTTGTATTCGGGCCGCAAATGTTAATCGGGCTGGCGGCGACAGAATATTGCCATAAAAAAGCCGCCGGCACGGTAACGGGCTACCTCGGTCTGTACGCCTATTTAGGGGCGGCAATGGCGGGGTGGCCGCTCGCTCAGGTCATGGCACATTACGGCTGGCAGGGAATGTTTACCCTGCTGACCAGTGCTGCGGCGCTGACGGGATTACTGCTGATGCCTCTTCTGATTGCTAATGTCAGCAAACGCGAGCATCTGGCAGGCTCTGTTTCACTCTCCGATGACAGAACCCTATAAAAGGAATGAACTGATAATGAAACTTAACACCCTCTCTGCTCTTGTTGCTGCCGGTTTATCGCTGGCGGCTGTGACCACCTCAGCTAACGCCGCCGGTCGTCTGGTTGTTTATTGCAGTGCAACCAATGCGATGTGTGAAGCCGAAACCCAGGCATTCGCCAAAAAATATGATGTCAAAACCACGTTTGTCCGCAACGGTTCCGGCAGTACGCTGGCTAAAATCGAAGCTGAAAAACGTAACCCGCAGGCTGACGTCTGGTACGGCGGTACATTAGATCCGCATTCACAGGCGGGTGAAATGGATCTGCTGGAGCCTTACAAATCCCCGAATTTAGACCAGATCATGCCGCAGTTCCGTGATCCGGCCAAACGCAAAGGTAACTACTCTTCCGCCGTTTATGTCGGGATCCTGGGCTTTGGTGTGAATAAAGATCGTCTGAAAGAGAAAGGTTTGCCGATCCCGACCTGCTGGAAAGATCTGACCAAGCCGGAATACAAAGGTGAAATTCAGATTGCGGACCCACAAAGCTCCGGTACGGCATACACGGCTCTGGCAACCTTTGATCAGTTATGGGGCAATGCACAAGCCTTTGATTACCTGAAAAAACTCAACGGTAATATCTCTCAATACACCAAATCCGGTATTGCCCCGGCGCGTAACGCCGCCCGTGGTGAATCAGCCATTGGTATCGGCTTCCTGCATGACTATTCTCTGGAAGTGGAAAACGGTGCGCCGCTGGAATTAATCGCGCCATGTGAAGGAACCGGTTATGAAATCGGCGGGATCAGTATCCTGAAAAATGCCCGCAACATGGATAACGCCAAACTGTTTACCGATTTCGTGCTCTCCAAAGAAGCACAGGAAATCAGCTGGAAAGAGGGTAAATCTTACCAGATCCTGACCAATACCACGGCTGAATCCTCACCTATGTCACTGAAACTCGCTGACCTGAAACTGATCAATTACGATATGGACAAATACGGCGACGCCGAAGTCCGTAAAAACCTGATCAACAAATGGGTCACTGACGTCAAAATGAGTAAGTAATGCTGTCCGCCGTGCGGTGATCTCCGCACGGCTTTATTAAATTAAATAATAATTATATTGCTCTGATTCATTCAGTCGGCAAATGAAACAAACCGATAGACTTACACCAGTAAGTGATTCGGATTGTGAATGAAGCCAACGCATCTGCAAACTGAATGAGAGCGGGCAAGGGAGATTTCTATGTCTCAGACCCTGACTCTGTCTTCAAAACAGGGACGGGATACCATCTTCTTATGGTTACTGATCGCGTGGCTGGGTTTTGCCCTGCTGCCGTCATGGAGCCTGGATTATGGTTTAACCGACTCCACACAAGATGAAATTTTAGCCGCTTACGGCTGGAACGGACTTAACATCAGCTGGCTCTGGTATCTGCTGCCATCAGTGCTGTTTTTCCGTCCGCTGACACCGGCTACCCGTAACCAGCGGAGCCGGCATTATACCGATATTGCCATTGCAGCACTGACCTTAGTTGCCACTATTCTCAGCGCAATATGGGAAGGTAAAGGTCTGGGTTACTCTTCCATTGTGCTGTTTATTTCACTCGGCATGATAATGACCCTCGCCCTCAAGCGCTTAGAATGGCTGGGTGGCGATCAGTTTGTTATCGGCTCACTGATTGCGGTTGTCGCACTGATTGCACTGTTTATTGTCTTCCCGAGTGTTGCGATTTTCATCCCGATGTTCACAGACAATAACGGGGATTTCGCGCCTTTCGCCTTTGTCGCGATCCTGACACAATCACATATTGTGCAGGTTATCTGGAACTCTGTCATCCTCTCCCTTGCCGTAGGTGCGGGATGTACTTTCTTCGGGCTGATCCTCGCTATTTATACCACCCGAATCGCCAAACGCTCTGCCGTTATCGGTCGTATTTTCTCTATTCTGCCGATTGTCACCCCGCCGTTTATTGTCGGACTGGGTGTGACGCTGATGATGGGACGCTCCGGGTATGTAACCGAATTTCTGGCGACTTACGCCGGGCTTGAAAACACCAACTGGCTGTATGGCTTCACCGGTATCTGGCTGGCACAAGTGCTCGCCTTTACGCCGATGTCCTTTATGATCCTCGACGGCGCTATCAAAACTATTCATCCGTCGCTGGAAGAAGCCTCTTATACCCTGCGCGCCAACCGTTTTCAGACTTTTTTCAACGTCTTTATGCCACTGCTGAAACCGGCGCTGGCGAATGCGTTCCTGATTGTTATCGTGCAATCACTGGCAGACTTCAGTAACCCGCTGGTCCTCGGCGGTAACTTTGATGTGCTCGCCACACAGATCTATTTCTATATCACCGGCTCCCAGCTTGATTATCAGGCAGCAAGTACCCTGGGTGCATCCCTGCTGGTCTTCTCCCTGCTTATCTTCTGCGTGCAGTATATGTGGATTGGCAAGCGTTCTTACGTCACGGTTTCCGGAAAATCCTACCGTGGTGATGTACAACCATTACCGGCGGCGCTGGTCACCTTTGTGACTGTTTTCCTGGCAATCTGGGTGGTCTTCAACCTTGTACTGTACGGCAGCATCTTCTACGGCAGCTTCACTGTAAACTGGGGCGTGGATTACACCTTAACCCTGGATAACTTTGTCAAACTGTTTGGTCAGGGCATGAATGACGGCGCGTGGCCTTCACTGCTCGATACCCTGCTCTACGCCGGTATTGCCGCACCAATCACGGCAGTTCTCGGTCTGCTGATAGCTTACATTGTAGTGCGCCAGGAGTTCCGGGGTAAGAAAACCATCGAATTCACCACCATGCTTTGCTTTGCTGTACCGGGCACCGTGGCAGGGGTTTCTTACATTCTCGCCTTTAATGATTCACCGTTTTATATCACCGGTACTGCCGCTATCGTCATTATCTCCATGACTATGCGTAACGTTCCGGTCGGAATTCGCGCCGGTATCGCCGGTCTGGGGCAGATAGATAAATCGCTGGATGAAGCCTCACTCAGCCTGCGCGCGGGATCAATGCGGACAATTTTTCACATCCTGCTGCCGCTGTTGCGCCCGGCTATTCTCTCAGCACTTATCTACAGCTTTGTCCGTGCAATCACCACGGTCAGCGCCATCGTGTTCCTCGTCACACCGGACACCCGTGTGGCAACCGCTTACATCCTGAACCGGGTGGAAGACGGCGAATACGGCGTGGCGATTGCGTATGGTTCGATCCTTATCGTCGTGATGCTGGCGATTATCTTCCTGTTCGACTTTTTGATTGGCGAAGCCCGTGTTTCACGTTCCAAAGCCAAAAATGCACAGTAATCACGGAGTAACCGACATGACACAACGTAGTTTTGTTGAATTAAAAAATGTGACTAAACGCTTTGGCACCAACACGGTCATCGACGATTTAAGTCTTTCCATTCCGCAAGGCAGCATGGTCACACTGCTCGGCCCGTCCGGCTGCGGAAAAACCACGGTACTGCGCCTGGTAGCAGGTCTGGAAAAACCGACTGAAGGGAAGATGTTTATTGATGGCGAGGATGTAACTGACCGTTCCATCCAGCAGCGTGATATCTGTATGGTGTTTCAGTCTTATGCCCTGTTCCCGCACATGTCCCTCGGGGATAATGTCGGTTACGGGTTGAAGATGCTCGGCCGCCCGAAAGCGGAGATCAAAGAGCGCGTGGAAGAAGCGCTGGAGATGGTGGATCTCGCCGGGTTTGGTGAGCGTTTTGTCGATCAGATCTCCGGCGGACAGCAGCAGCGTGTTGCGCTGGCGCGTGCATTGATCCTCAAACCGAAAGTGCTGTTATTTGATGAACCTCTGAGTAACCTGGATGCAAACCTGCGCCGTAACATGCGGGAAAAAATCCGTGAATTACAGCAGCAGTTTAATATTACCTCTCTTTATGTCACCCATGATCAGAGCGAGGCGTTTGCAGTCTCCGACATGGTTCTGGTGATGAATAAAGGGAAGATCATGCAGCTCGGTTCACCACAGGAGCTGTACCGCCAGCCGGCATCAAAATTTATGGCAAGCTTTATGGGGGATGCCAATATCTTCCCGGCCACATTAAATAATGATGCTGTGGAGATTTTCAATTACCGCCTGCCGCGTCCGCCGCAGTTTGTGACAGATAAAACCAGTGTCACGGTGGGGGTTCGCCCTGAAGCGGTTACCCTGAGTTTACAGGGTGATGAAAGCCAGCGCTGCACAGTAACACACGTTGCTTACATGGGACCGCAGTATGAAGTGACAGTAGACTGGCACGGGCAATCAATGCTGCTGCAAATCAATGCCACTCAATTGCAGCCGTCTGCGGGAGACAATTTATTCCTGCAAATTCATCCGTACGGCATGTTTATACTAGAATAAAAACAATACGTTATGTTAATATTAAAACCGCACCAAAATGGTGCGGTTTTTTTTAGCCACTGCTTACGTTTACTTATTTTTTATAACTGTAACCGGCTGAGAAATTCTCCCGTGCCTGATCCTGTGCCGCGTCAAAGAATGTAGCCACTTCTTCTGCGGTTTGTTTCGGCAGTTTTTTCGCAGCATGCTGAATACGACCCAGTGCTTCTGTCGCATCAGAACGGATTTTATCCGTATTCTGCTGTGTCAGTTTACCAAAGCGTTTTTTCACGTCACCATTCACGATAACAGTATCCACTCCCGATGCGGTGGTCTGTAACACAACAGAGCCTGCCGGATAGCTCGATGGTACAAAGGCTTCTTTCTGAGAAACAATCACGATATCTGCTTTTTTACCTTTGGTAATTGAGCCGATCTCTTTCTCCATCCCCATCGCTTCCGCACTGCCGTGTGTTGCCCAGGTCAGCGCATCACGCACACCTAAACCAATCTTAGTGGTGGTTTTTCCGGTACGGTTTGCTTCAGCCTCACTGTCCATGCAGCGCTGGAATTGCAGACCCAGACGCATCTGAGAGAAAAGATCACCAGAGCCGACACACACGATGTCACTGCTCAGACCCGGTTTAAAACCGTGATCGAGACTGGCACGGAACGGCGGACGTCCCATCCCCATCTGCATTTCGGTTTCCGGCGCGATGGAGACTTTGCCGCCTGTCTCTTTCAGGATCTCCCACTCGCTGTTATCCAGAGAAGTACAGTGGATATGTAAATGCCCCGGTTTCAGTAGGTTATTATGTTGCAGCTCATGCAAGCCTTTGAGCAGGATTGATTTTTCTGCCGCCCCGGTATGAGATGCCACAAAAATTCCCAGTTCATTTGCCAGCTCGATCTCTTTCGCAGTGTCTGCAAACGGAAGCGTCCCGAAGTCACTCAGCAGGACACCCATCTGGTTCAGGGTTTTATTACCGGAGCCATAATATTGCTGATGCATCTGTTTCATCACATCCAGACGCTGCTGATGACTGCGGAAACGGTTTGGACCTTTAAAGTCATACGCCTGCATACCGTAGGCGTAGATGCTGCGTATCCCGGATGCGCGCAGAGATTCAATTGCCGCCGGTGCGTGATCAGGTGAATTCACACAGTCACAGCAGTCGAGAATTGTTGTCACACCGGCATTCAGTGCTTCCACAGAGCCGACTAATGCCGCCATACGAATATCTTCTGCTTCCATCACGGAGCCGATGCCGTAAAACGTGGAGCCAAGAAAGCCCGCCAGTGACATATCTGCGGAGATCCCGCGCAGCAGAGACATCCAGGTGTGGCGGTGACTGTCGATAATCCCCGGCAGAATAATGCCACCATCCGCGTCAATCAGTTCGGCATCCACGTTGGCAAATTTTGAAACCGGACCCACATCAATAATTTTATCGCCATCAACCAGCACTGCGCCGTCTTCAATATCCCCGTATTCCTCATCCATAGTGATGAGATAACCGTTATAAATCAGCTTTTTACGTTTATCTGTTTTAATATAGGCTTTATTTTTATCATCCGCGCCTGTCAATACCGGGTTACCGCCGGCTAACGCTGAGTGACTGCCGATAGCCCCGGCCGCCAGCCCCATAGTCCCAATCCCGGCATTTTTCAGAAAAGATCGTCTTGAGGGATCCTGCGCTTTATCTGTCATTTCGTTATTACTCCGCTTATCGCACTGTTAGTTATCAACGCACAAGTAAGTTTGTACTCACAAGTACACAATGAGAGTCTAACAAGAGTGATTCGTATTCTCCAGTACATATTGTGTTATTTAATACACAGGCAGATACCGCACACAGTTTTCACCATTAAATTTCCTTATACTGACGACTCTGTTTTTTGTATCAATATCAGGGATAAAATGATAATACCGCAGATAATTAACGGATTTATCAGAAGAATATCTATTCTGATTCTGTGCGGGATGTTGAGCGGATGCGGGATATTTTATGGCGCGATGTGCGGCAGTATGGTTCTGTTCACGCCTTCGGAGTCGGTAACAAAAATCCCGGTGCCGGATGCCGTGGTAGCTCAGCCGTATGACCAAACCGTTGAGGTTGCCCCTCACTCCGGGATGATCCCCTTTGATGTCACCGGTAAGCCGGAATGGATGACAGTCACGCTTTTATCAAAAAATAGCGCCGGTGAATGGATACCGCTTATTACAGAAGAAGAGTGGCAGACCAGGGTGATGAAGGCGGATACACCTCCGTTGATCGCCGCCCACTTGCGGGGCACACCGCCTGAACCCGGAAAAGTGCAGATAAATATAAAAGGCATGTCCTACCGCACCATGTGCGGCACCTCTGATCCGGTCTATTCCCTGCGCCTGACGGTCAAAGAATGATCAGGTTACGACTGCTCATCCTGATCCGCCCGGTTGTCGGCCAGTGCCTGGTTGATAATCGCTTTTGCCATCCACTGTGTAATATCGATGACCCCGCCATCATCCATCTTCCAGATATCTTTCATCACCAGAAAGACTTCCGAGCCATAAACCAATGAAAACGCACGGATAACTTTATCCAGCGTATCGTTATCCACCTGATTTTTCAGCGGCTCCACCACATTTGCCAGAATCGCTTTGCGATGCCCTCTGACCAATTTTTTCTCATCATTAACCAGCGATTTGGCAGATGCAGAGCGATCCTGCGCCCATTGCTGTAACGACACATATAGCGCAGCACGTAATGCCCCTTCATGTTTAAACATTTGCGGATACGCGAATGCAAGCAACTGCTCCATGCGGGTTTGTGTCGAAGGGCTCTCCGAACGCCAGGTCAGAATGGGACCGAGGCTGGCATTTACAGTGGCAGAAATCAGGTCACTCTGTGTCGGAAAATAACGGTATGCCGTCGCACGGGAAACACCGGCATCAGCTGCCAGTTCAGACACTGACGGGATAGCGCCCTGCTCAAAAAGGGTCAGAGCCGTGTTAATAAGTAAATTAAATGTCCTTCTCCGGGTGCCCGAATAAGGCACACCATCATCAGTACAGGCCATAACTGATTTATCCTTTAAACATGCTTTCTGTAAGTTTTTGCGTCGCTATCTTACACAACATCCCCGCCTGCAACACCACTGTGACCATTTTTTATTATAAATATGATTTAAAGATAGACAAATTGAGACTAATGTCTCAAAATCAGCCAAACAAAATGATACTACCGTCTCACTTTGGTTATCATGCGTTATCAGACATCAGGTATACCTTTGAGGTTAACAATGACTAACAATAAAGGCGCTATCTATATCGCCACAACGCTTGATACGAAAAGTGATGAAATTTTTTACATCAGCGGGTTAATTCAGCGCACCGGCTTAACCGTACGGACGGTAGATTTAACCACCAAACCCGGTCTGTTAGCACGGGAAGCCGATGTTTGCGCCCGCGATGTTGCAGCATGCCACCCTGATGGTGAAAGTGCTGTGTTTTGCGGCGATCGCGGTCAGGCTATTGCGGCGATGGCTGTCGCATTTGAATGCTTTATTGCAAAACAACATGATATAGCAGCACTTCTCGGTTTAGGCGGATCCGGTGGAACGGCACTGATTACACCAGCAATGCAATCCCTGCCAATCGGCATTCCCAAACTCATGGTTTCCACCATGGCATCCGGCGACATTTCCGGCTATATCGGCGCAAGCGATATTGCCATGCTTTACTCTGTCACTGATGTCTCCGGCCTGAACCGAATTTCACGTAAAGTTCTCCGTAACGCGGCAAATCAAATTGCCGGGGCGGTTTACTTTAGTCAGGAAGAGCAGGTAACTGATAAACCTGCCATAGCACTGACCATGTTTGGTGTCACCACCCCCTGTATTCAGCAGCTCAGTAAAGAGCTGGATACGGATTATGATTGTCTGGTCTTTCACGCCACCGGCAGCGGTGGCAAGGCAATGGAAAAACTGGCGGATGATAAATTATTCGACAGCATTCTGGATCTGACCACGACAGAAGTGTGCGATTACCTTTTCGGCGGCGCTCTTGCCTGCGATGAAGACCGCTTTGGTGCTATTGCCCGTTCGGAAACACCGTATATCGGATCCTGCGGCGCACTTGATATGGTGAATTTCGGCCGCCCGTCCACCGTACCGGAAAAGTACGCAGACCGGCAGTTTTATCACCATAATGCCCAGGTCACACTGATGCGGACCACCCCTGTAGAAAATGCAGAAATGGGACGCTGGATCGCAGAAAAACTCAACCGCTGTAACGGTGACGTCATTTTTATCATTCCTGAAGGTGGCTTTTCCGCACTGGATGCCGAAGGTGCGCCGTTCTGGTCACCACAAGCAGACCGCGCTTTTATTGATGCTTTTGAAACTCATTATAAACAAACAGAAAAACGTATTTTACACAAATGCCCGTATCATATTAATGACCCGGAATTTACCCGATTTGTCATTAACCAACACCAGATACTACGGGCGAAATAAGGAGACACACCATGCCACTTTCCCGTGACGCACTACTTAAAAAATTCAATGATATGATCGCACGCGGTGAGCCGATTATCGGTGGCGGTGCCGGTACAGGGTTGTCCGCAAAATGCGAAGAAGCCGGTGGTATCGATCTTATCGTAATTTATAATTCAGGACGTTACCGTATGGCCGGGCGTGGTTCACTGGCAGGGCTGCTGGCTTACGGCAATGCTAATGAAATCGTGATGGATATGGCAAAGGAAGTCCTCCCGGTGGTAAAACATACCCCTGTTTTAGCCGGGGTAAACGGGACAGATCCATTCTGTCAGTTTGACAAATTTCTTGATGAGATCAAAGCAACCGGTTTTTCCGGAGTACAAAACTTCCCGACGGTCGGGCTGATTGACGGGAAATTCCGTGCCAATCTCGAAGAAACCGGTATGGGTTATGCGCTTGAAGTCGATATGATCCGCAAAGCACATGAAAAAGGGCTGCTCACCACCCCGTATATTTTCAGCCGCGAAGATGCCATAGCCATGACACACGCCGGGGCAGATATTCTGGTTCCGCACATGGGGCTGACGACCGGCGGTAATATTGGTGCCGAAACAGCAACGACTCTGGATGATTGCATTGAAATGATTAATGACTGGACGAAAGCGGCGAAAGCCATCCGTCCGGATGTGATTGTCCTGTGCCACGGCGGCCCCATCGCCACACCGGAAGATGCACAGTATATTTTAGAACACTGTCCTGAATGCCACGGTTTTTACGGAGCCAGCTCGATGGAGCGTTTACCGGCAGAAACAGCACTGAAAGCTACCACAGAAGCCTTTAAAAATATAAAAAGATAAGACGTTATTTTTATCCGGTACACTGGATATTGCCCGACACCAGACGCCTGTAATGTTTATTACAGGCATTTTTATATAAAATATTTTTCATACCGGAGAAGTCAAAAGACCTGATTTTGTATAAAAATCAGGTCTTTCAGATAAATCAATTATGCAGGTTTAGTTACTGCTTTCAGAATATTCACGTTATTAATAATCTGATTTACACCCTGGCTGATACCCGTAACAGCTTTCAGCGGTGATAAACCAACTGCATTACCAATACCACTGCCTAGTATGGCTGCCGCCTGACCAAAATTAGTGTTCAGACCAACTGTTTTATAGGTCATATCAACAACAGATCCAATCGCCTGACCCATAGAAGCACCATAAGATGAAGCCAGTGCAGAAAGAAGCATTAAACCACCGTTTACTTCATTTAATTCTGTTTGTGATAAAGATTTCATTTTTATTTCCCTATATATTAAAATACTTACTATTTATATTACCAGTTAACATGGCAATGTGCTTATTACAATATATCCTGCATTGTAATAATATATATTATTACACACTCCTAAATTAAAAAAAATAAAATCATTACAAAATGGATGTAGATTGTTATTAAACATTAATTTTAAATAGTTATTATATCTTTGCGTTATAATAATCACAAAACTAAGATATTAAAAAAACAGAATGACCATAACTCATTCAGGAATTAAAAAAACCTCCGAATATAATACATTCACTCGGAGCCTTTCCAAAATCATACCAAATAAATATACTGTATTTTTATTTAAAAGCATTCAGGGTAGCGATGAAAAAAGTTAAATTAAAACCTTTTCTCTTAGATTTGATGCTGCGTGCATTACTTACATCATGAAATTAAAAAACCCGGTGTCTACGAAAGATCACCGGGCTTAAATATTAAATCGCAATTAAATATCCAGATTTAATACATAATCGTATTTATGTGATAGCTTACCAAAAAATAAAGGTATTAACCCTTATCTTAAGAACTAAGCTAATTTCTGACCACGAATACTGTTGGCATTCTCAACAATACTGACAACACCCATACCAATACCGGCGGTTGCCAGGATTGGACTTAAACCAACTATCGCACCAATACCACCACCTAATAAAGCACCAGACTGTTTGAAGTTGGTTTTATAACCACCTGCTGCGGTACCAGCATCAACGATCCCGCCGATAGCTGTACCCAATGCAGCACCAATACCACCAAATACCAGGCCCAGACCTAACAGGCCGCCATTGACTTCATTAAGTTCGCTTTTAGTTAATTCTTTCATTGTGATCTCCTTATGAAAATACACGTAAATCAAATCCTTTGACTGTGCGTCACTGTTAACTAATAAGCGCCACACTATGCAATACAAACTGAGAGGTATACTTTCCTTCAGCTGTTCTGAGTATAGTCATAAAATAAGTTGAAATAAATTACCTCAATATTAAAGCTCACATAAATATAATATATAGTTAACACCAGGTAATAAAAAACAGTAAACAGGAATTTAATTCATTGGTATACAAATGAAACTATAACATCACAACCACATGAATAAAAACAAAAACGAACAAGAGCAATGAAAATAAAATGGAAAAATCTTAAATGAAAATAAGTAAGTTTATTTTATTAAAAAAATAAATATGAAGTAAAAATAATAGGATAATTCCCATCACTTAAAAAATGAGTATAAATAACAGGAATAAAAAAAGACCTGATTAAATTTAAAATTTAATATCAGATCTTTCTTATAAGAAATGTAATATCAGTAATCAGATAAATCAAAAATTAATTCTGACTGTTCCTGATAACAATCATATTACTGATATGACGACTAGCGGCGTTTCTGTGCTTTAATGCTGTTCGCATTATTTACGATACTGACAACACCCTGGCCAATGCCGGCTGTTGCTAAAGTAGGGCTTAAGCCAACCGCAGCACCAATACCACCACCTAACATTGCGCCAGATGCTTTAAAGTTAGTTTGGTAACCACCAGCGGCACAACCTGCATCAACAATCCCGCCGATCACTGTACCCATAACTGCACCGATGCTACCGATTGCAGCGCCTAAAATCAGGCCGCCGGAAACATTACTAACTTCATTCATATTTAATTCTTTCATTGTATTTCCTTATCATATTTAGCAGAGAGATATCCGTAATAAAACAGAAAGAGTGTTTACCTGAAGAAATAAATAACCAACTTTGCTTCAGAAATCGCCATTATACATAAAACAAAAAAATCATCATGAATAAGGAAATATTCAGCACTAATAGCTTATTAACAGAAAGTAAGGTAAACAAAATTACTATATTATCATTTATTTTTTAGCGATAAGTACGTACCACATGAATACAATATGTATTATGAATGATATTAAAATTAAAAATCCGCTTCAGGAAGAAGCGGATTTATAATAAACCCATAATATTATCACCCACTTTATTCCGAATAACAGCGTTACTCCGAATCAGCGGGATAACATATTATAAATTACAGGCCTTTCTGTGCTTTGATGCTTTTTGCATTACCAACAATGCTGGTCACGCCAAAACCGATACCTGCTGTTGCTAAGATTGGGCTCAGGCCTACAGCAGCACCGATACCACCACCTAACATTGCGCCAGACTGTTTAAAGTTAGTGGTATAACCACCCGCTTTACAACCTGCATCAACGATCCCGCCGATAGCTGTGCCCATAACTGCACCAATACCACCGAATACCAGACCCAGACCTAACAGGCCGCCATTTACATCATTGGTTTGTTGAGTAGTTAATTCTTTCATTTTTTATTCCTTTATTTTCCGTTCGGAAATGTTGTCCCTAACCAGTTACCCGTCATTCCGGGGCTGGCATACATTACTGCAAGCTAATATACTCACTGTAACGGATGCGGAGTATACACCCTTGGCTTGTAATAAAAAGTCTCGTTATGTATTTTTATTAAAAATTAACATTAATCTTAATTAATGTTTTCACTTAACATGAAAGCATCATGTTCATATTAATCCTGTTTTTAAAAGCATTCATACGTATAAGTAAAGTAGCCATAACTTAGCCAGTTAAAATTATCACCACATAAAAACAATACCGTATAAAACACACTAAACAATGAGAATGGAAGACAAAATATATTATTTATCCTGATACGATAATTCTGATAATACTAATTATTAATGCCTTTACTCTGTTCCTTTCCTGTAAATACGTATATTTTCGGATACGATAAAACGTTCCTGATGATTAAAATAATCACATCACAGGATTGAACACTTCAGTAATTTTATTTACTCACCTCCTGATTAAGGATTGGAGTCCATATTGTTCCGGCAGGAAGCTCTCGATAACAGAAAAATGAAATGGCGGGGAAAAGCAATGCTTTTACCTGGTATTCCGCTTTGGATAATTACGGCTGGTTGCTCAGCCTTTTTATTCATTTTTCTTCTTTTTATTATTTTCGGATCCTACACCCGTCAGGTGGTTGCGACCGGAGAAGTTACCACTTACCCACGTGCTGTTACTATCTACGCGAATGTTCAGGGCTTTGTCACAAAACAGTATGTCCGTGAAGGCCAGCATATTAAAAAAGGCGAACCGGTTTATGTCATTGATGTAAGTAAAGCAACCTCCAGCGGGGTTGTAAATGAGAACCAGCGCCGTGAGATTGAAAATCAGTTACAGCGTATAGACACTATTATCGCCCGGCTGGAAGATAATAAACGTGCAACGCTGGATGCCCTGGAGAAACAGAAAAACCTTTATGTCGACGCATTCCGGCGTTCGACCGGCATCGTTAAACGTGCCGAAGAAGGGATTTCGATAATGAAGCAGAATATGGAAAACTATCGCGGTTACCAGGAAAAAGGACTGATTAACAAAGATCAGTTGCTTAACCAGGTAGTGACTTATTATTCTCAGCAAAACAGTCTGTTAGGTCTCAGCGGACAAAATGAACAAAATGCGCTGCAAATTACCTCTCTGGAAAGTCAGATCTACACTCAGGCGGCTGAATTTGATAACCGGATTTATCAGATGGAGTTACAGCGCTACGAGTTACAAAAAGAGTTAGTTAATACCGATGTCGGCGGTGAAATTATCGTCCGTGCCCTGACAGACGGGCGCGTTGACTCACTGGGTGTGACTGTCGGGCAGATGGTCAACCCGGGTGACACACTGCTGCAAATTCTTCCTGAGAATATTACCCAATACTGGCTGGTCCTCTGGGTTCCCAATGATGCACTCCCATATCTGAATATCGGCGATGCCGTCAATATCCGCTATGAAGCGTTTCCGGCTGAAAAATTCGGTCAGTTCGCTGCCGTAATTGAAGTTATCTCCAAAACACCGGCATCACAACAAGAGATGATGACTTATGCAGGTGCACCGAAAAATAACCAAGTTCAGTCAATACCTTACTATAAAGTCATTGTGCGCCCGGAAAAACAGATGATTGCTTATGACGGCCGCGAACTGAGCCTGCAAAACGGAATGAAAGCCAACACTTCTCTCTTCCTGGAAAAACGGAAGATTTATCAATGGATGGTGTCACCGTTCTATGACATGAAACAAAGTGCTTCCGGTCCGGTAGAGTTTGCGAATGAAAATCCACTGTCCGGCGTAGTTCAGGAAACACAAAAATTAACCAGCCTGTCAGCGGTACAACCCGCACTCAGTCTGTCTGAACCTGTTAATCCGGAGTATTTATCTCAGGATACGGTACCGGAAAATAACACGGGATCACCACCGGAAACCGGCGGGCCGTCACTGGGTGCTTTCGGCACACCACCATCATCGTCGTCAGCCCACGGAATGGGAGCGGATAAAACATGACACAACGGGCACTAATCTCCGGCCTGCCTGTTGACCGGGAGGCTTCATGAGCCGTTTGTCAATCAAAGGCATCATTGAAAAGCTCGACATTAATATTCGTCAGCGCATTCCGGTTATTCACCAGACTGAATCTTCCGAGTGCGGGCTTGCCAGTCTGGCAATGATTTCCGCGCATTACGGTAAAAGTATCGACCTTATTTCTCTGCGCCAGCAGTTTAACCTGTCAGCCCGTGGTGCAACACTGGCCGGGCTGACGGGTATTGCCTCTGAGCTGGGTATGACGACCCGCGCATTGTCACTGGATATGGAAGATCTGCCGAACCTGCGTCTGCCGTGTATCTTACACTGGGATTTCAACCACTTCCTGGTGCTGGTAAAAATAAAAGGCAACCGTTTTGTCCTGCACGACCCGGCATACGGCCGCCGCGTAGTCGGGATGGAAGAGATGTCCCGCAACTTTACCGGGGTTGCGCTGGAAGCCTGGCCCGGCAGTACCTTTACCAAGCAGGAAGTGGTTAAAAAACTGAGCCTGCGCAAGCTTATCGGGAATATTCACGGGCTGAAAAAAGCGCTGCTGAAAATCTTTGCTTTCTCTGTGGTGATTGAGGCCATCGGGCTGATTATGCCGATAGGTACCCAGTTGGTAATGGACCATGCAATACCTGCCGGGGATAAAGGGCTGTTGTCATTGATAGCCATCGGTCTGCTCTTCTTTATTCTGCTGCGCGCCGCCGTCAGTATGTGCCGGGCCTGGGCAACCCTGATCATGGAAACGCTGATTAATGTTCAGTGGCAATCAGGGCTGTTCACCCACATGCTGCGCCTGCCGCTCGGCTATTTTGAGCGAAGAAAGCTCGGGGATATTCAGTCCCGTTTTGCTTCCCTTGATGCTCTGCGATCAACCTTTACCACCAGTGTGGTCGGGGCGATCATGGACGGCATCATGCTGATCGGCGTGTTTATCATGATGATCCTCTACGGCGGACATCTGACCTGGATTGTTCTTGCATTTACCACGGCATACATTGCATTGCGTCTGGCAACCTATGGTTATTACCGCCAGCTCTCGGAAGAGTCCCTGATAAAAGAAGCGCGTGCCGGCTCTTATTTTATGGAGTCCCTCTACGGCATCACCACAGTGAAAACCCAGGGGATGAGTGAGCGCCGGGGTAATCACTGGCTGAATCTGAAAGTAGATTCTATCAATACCGGTATCCGCCTGACAAAAATGAACCTGCTGTTCGGCGGGGTAAATACCTTTATTATGGCGTGCGACCAGATAGCTATCTTATTGGTTGGTGCCAGTCTGGTTATTGATAACGAGATGACTATCGGTATGTTTGTCGCGTTTGGTGCTTACCGCGAGCAATTCTCGGACAGAGCTGCATCTGTTATTGAATTTCTGTTGCAACTGCGGATGATGAGCCTGCACAACGAGCGTATTTCAGATATCGCCCTGAATGAGCCGGAAAATAAAAAACCGGATATCCCGTATGAGCCGCAGATGAAAGCAGCCGGGCTGGAAACCAAAGATCTGGCTTACAGTTACGACAGCCAGTCACCACCGATTTTTCACAATATTAATATCTCGGTAAAACCCGGAGAGAGTGTTGCTATTGTTGGTACATCCGGTTCAGGGAAAACAACACTGATGAAAGTTCTGTGCGGGCTGTTTGAGCCGACAGAGGGCAAGGTCTTCCTTGATAACATTGATATCCGTCAGCTCGGTGTAAATAACTATCATAAAATGATCGCCTGCGTTATGCAGGATGACAAACTGTTCTCCGGCTCCATCCGTGAAAACATCTGCGGTTTTACCGAAAACCCGGATGAACCGCTGATGATAGCCTGCGCACAGGCAGCCTTCATTCATGATGTTATCACGCAGATGCCGATGGGCTATGAAACGCTGATAGGTGAGCTGGGCGAAGGTCTGTCCGGCGGGCAAAAACAGCGGGTATTTATCGCCCGCGCCCTGTACCGCAAGCCGCGTATTCTGTTTATGGATGAAGCCACGAGTGCGCTGGATAAAGACAGTGAATCCTATGTTAACCAGGCTATCCGCCAGTTGCCGATAACCCGCCTGATTATTGCTCACCGCGAGTCGACCATTGAGTCGGCAGACCGGATAATTAATCTGAGTCAGCCTCCTGAGTGAATGAATAAATAAATGTATACCCAACGTCATTCAGGATGCAGGCAGGCGGCAAGCTGAGAGCAGCCAACGAACCTGCAGTTTGAATGAATAAGGGTATATAAATCCCGCCGCCCTCTGACGGCGGGATTTTCTATCTGTATACCGGCAGCAGATTAAAACCCGACAATATATGAACTACCGCGTTAAGTACCCCGAAGCTCAGAATAAGCCAAATCATCGCCTCTCCGCCCCAGACCCGGAACTGCGGGCTGCCGAAACGTTTACGTGATTCACGGG
The DNA here is from genome assembly GCF_965118875.1 of Morganella psychrotolerans. Taxonomy (GTDB): domain Bacteria; phylum Pseudomonadota; class Gammaproteobacteria; order Enterobacterales; family Enterobacteriaceae; genus Morganella; species Morganella psychrotolerans_C. The sequence continues at coordinate 174,989 of NZ_CBCPJD010000002.1, read as the reverse complement.
CAAGTAATGCAGGCACAATAGCCGCCCAGACTGTGGCCGCAAGACCGGCAAAACCAATGGCATAAATGAAACCATCCGGGTAAATCAGTCCGCCCAGCATTGGCGGAATAAAGGTTACCCCGGCTGTTTTCAGTCGCCCGGATTTGCTGTCGTCAAATTTAAATAAGTCTGCCAGATAATCAAACAGCCCCAATGTCACCCCGAGGAACGAACTGGCAACGGCAAAGTTTGAGAATACAATCAGCAGAAGCTCCAGTCCGCGGCTGTGCAGCACACCACTCAGCGCCTGAACAAGAACATCAATATTTCCGCCTTTTTCCGCAATCGGAATAAAATCCGGCCGCGGAATATTTCCCATCGTACCGAGCATCCAGATGATATAAAGCACCAGCGCCATCAGTGTGCCGATAGTCAGACACCGGCGGATCTTACCCGGATCTTTGCCGTAATATTTCATCAGGCTCGGCACATTGCCGTGGAAACCAAAAGACGCCAGACAAAACGGTAATGTAAACAGAACATAAGGCAGATAAGAAGCATCCGGCTGGGCGACATTCAGTAATACGGCCGGTTTGACATTCCACAGCAGGCCGCCGAATGTCATAAAAAAGGTCAGAATTTTCGCTCCCAGCACAATGGTCGTCATCCGGCTGACCGCTTTTGTGCTCAGCCAGACAATAAACGCCACCACCAGCGCAAATAAGAATCCGCCCATCCGTCCGGGCAGATGAATACCCATTTGAGCGAATGTATGCCCCAGAATAGATCCGCTGGCCGAAATATAGGCATAAGTCAGAATATAAAGAACAAAGGCTATCGTTATTCCGTTAATTATATTCCAGCCATTTCCCAGAAGATCACGGGTAATGGTGTCAAAACTGGAACCTACGCGGTAATTAAGATTAGCCTCTAAAATCATTAACCCTGAATGCAGCATACAAAACCAGGTGAATACCAGCGCCACAACCGACCAGAAAAACCATGCGCCGGACATTACCACCGGCAGGGAAAACATTCCCGCTCCGATGATAGTTCCGCCGATAATCATTGCTCCGCCAAATACCGACGGTGAAACAAAAGACGCAGGAACAGTAGCCATAAGAGTACCTCTGGTGGCTTAACATTATGATTATTTTTGAATTCAGGAGGATGCCGCAACATCCTCCTGTAAGACGGCAGGTTTACATGATAGGTTTCAGGCGGGCGACAAAGTGACGCAGAACCGGCGGTTCATAAGTGAATGTCAGCCCCTTTATCGACGATGCGTTATCCATCAGGCGAATAAATGCATCTGCTATATAGTCCATATGGTCGTTGGTATACACACGGCGGGGAATAGTCAGACGCAGCAGCTCCATCGGAGACGGTTTCTGAATACCGGTTTCAGGATCACGCCCTAACAGCAGAGAGCCGATTTCCACACCGCGTATGCCGGACTCCAGGTACAGTGCATTATTCAGGGCATGCGCCGGGAACTGATCGCCCGGAATATGTGGCAGCATTTTTTTAGCATCGACAAATACCGCGTGTCCGCCGACCGGGAACTGGATCGGAATACCGGCTTCGCGCAGGCGCTCACCCAGATATTCAACCTGCGAAATCCGGTAGCGGAGATAATCTTCATCCATCCCCTCTTCCAGCCCGATTGCCAGCGCTTCCATATCACGTCCGGCCAGACCGCCATATGTCACAAAACCTTCCATCGGTACACAACGGATGCGGACTTCATTAAACAGGTCTTCGTCATCGCGGAAACAACACAGCCCGCCGATATTAACGAGAGAATCTTTTTTCGCCGACATTGTCAGCATATCGCCGTATTTATACATCTCTTTGACGATTTCTTTGACGGTTTTATCTGCATAACCTTTTTCGCGCTGTTTAATAAACCAGGCGTTCTCACAGAAACGGGCAGAATCGATAACCACAGGGATATCATGCTTCTTCGCAATGTCATACACCGCTTTCATGTTTGCCAGCGACACCGGCTGTCCGCCGGAACTGTTACAGGTGATGGTTGTGATAATAGCAGCCACATTTTTCGCACCGTGCTCTGCAATCGCGGCATTGAGAAGATCTAAATCAAAGTTCCCTTTCCAGTCATAATATGTCGTGGTATCAAAGGCTTTTGGTGTCACGACGTTAATCGCTTTTGCGCCGTTCAGCTCTACGTGAGCCGCCGTTGTATCAAAGTGGAAATTTGAGATAAAGACCGGTTTATCCGCTCCGGTTTTACGCCGGCGGGCGATCAGTGACGGGAACAGAATCTGCTCAGCGCCGCGCCCCTGGTGGGTAGGAATAGTAAACGGATAACCAATCAGCTTTTTTACCTGATCACACAGATGATAATAGTTACGGGAACCGGCATACGCCTCATCCCCCATCATCAGCCCGGCCCACTGGCGATCACTCATCGCACCGGTGCCTGAGTCTGTCAGCAGATCGATAAAAACCACATCCCCGGGTAATAAAAACGGGTTATATCCGGCTTCCTTCAGTGCAACCTCGCGCTCATTACGGGTAGTCATGCGGATATTTTCTACCATTTTAATACGGAACGGTTCAGGAATACGTTTCATTATTTAATTCTCCGGCAAGCAGCTGTTTATTATTTCTCACCCCGATTTATTAAATATAAAATACAGGAGATACAGAAACAGCCACGGTATTTATTCGTGTGTTTTTTAATTGTTTATTTTAAGAAAATACGCGAAAGGAGAATTAGTTCGGGAAGAAATTGGAGATACGATGATCAATATTAAACCACGCCTGTGTATGACAGGCATCAGTAAGACGACTTTGGATAGATAAGAAATTCATACACAAGCCCCCCTCAGTGGATAAGTAATGTACAAAATTACATTGAATAATTCTTTTGTCTATGATGAATATCTCATAACTAACACATGAAATGATTAAATAAATGATATTATTCATGAAGCAACTAATATACATTAGCTAATTTAACAAGTTTCCATTGTTATTATCTTATCTATATTTAGCCCTGTATTTCTGACGAATCATTGAACATGGCAGTTTCATCAATCACTGCTCTTCTTATTGAATTTTTTATATCAGTGAGAACATTATGAAACCATAACATTTGGTATATAACAGTTAAGTTAATTACCTGTTTCGGGGAAAATAAAAAAGTGGCTTTCACCACTTTTTTTATTTTCATTTTGTGACGCCGGTATATATCCTGCGTCATGAAAGATACAGACAACGAATCTGTATTACACCAGTTTATGGATCCAGTGGTTCACATCACCCGGCAGAAAATTGACCGGCGGAATTTCAATCACACTGTAAGCGCCCGGCTGCTGGCGACATGCAGCACGCGCAGCAGACACCATAAACTGAGACGTTAATGCCGGGTTATTAATGCGCATTGTATATTCAAATAACTGATTATGCGTTTTGCCGGACACACCTTTGTGGATCATCGACACGCCGTGTCCCACATCTTTCAGTGCATCAACGCTGTCAACCTGACGGACATGAGTTTCATCAGAAGAGAAATAGCTGTCTGCTTTGAGCGCTGTCGTGACGGTGTCGATATCATAACCTTCGGATAACTCAACATACACCATACGGCGGTGAACCCCGGTACCCATAGGAATGGTCATGGAGAGCGCATCTTTCACACCCGGTATGGCTTTAGCCGCCACACTGTGCCCCATGCTCATACCCGGCCCGAAATTAGTGTAAGTCAGCCCTTTCGGTGCCATAGCCTGCATCAGTGTGCGGACAATCGAGTCAGACCCGGGATCCCATCCGGCGGAAATAATCGCAGTGCTCTTTCCCGCACAGGCAATCGGATCAAGATATTGTTTCAGCGATACAATTTCACTATGTACATCAAAACTATCCACCGTATTAATGCCCAGTGCCAATATTTCTGCGGCAACCGCACGGATAGCCCTGGTCGGCGAACACAACAGTGCCACATCTACCAATCCGAGTTCGCGGATATCTGCCACAACAGGGTACGCAATCTGTGCATCAGAAGCAGACGGATTGCGGCGGACAACACCGGCTATCTCAAAATCATCAGCGGCTTCCAGAGCCTCAATCGCATACTGACCAATATTGCCGTAACCGACGACGGCTGCACGTATTTTTTTCACGGGATTCTCTCTGTCATTATTGATGGTTATATACCCTTATTTATTCAGACTGCAGGTTCGTTGGCGGAACGACGCCTGCCTGCATCCTGAATGACGTTGGGTATACGTCAGAAAATCACACTTATTTATAAAAGGAAATACTGATTTCTTAAATAGTTATGAAAAAAATGTTTTATTTTTTACCTTTCGCTATTCTTAGCAATATTATCCTGGTAAAATCCGGCTCCCCGGATCCCCTCACGGAAGAAAATCACTCACAACAAGAAGGTTGTCATGCATCAGTCTGATGTTACAGAGCGCGGGCTCTTTTCATTAAGTTGGCCGATTTTTATCGACCTGTTATTACATTTTTCCACTTTCCTGATTAATACCTGGATGGTCAGCCACGTCTCGTCAAAATATCTGGCGGCAATGGCAGTCGGTAATCAGGCATTTGACCTGTTTATTACTATTTTTAACTTTATCAGTGTCGGATGCAGTGTGGTAATAGCCCAGTACATCGGTGCAGGAAGGCGCGATAAAGCCAGCCAGGCGATTCATATTTCCATTGCATTCAACCTGTTGCTCGGATTAGTGTCCGCCGGGTTTACCATCGTTTTCGGCTATAAAATTCTGGAATTAATGAATACGCCGGCACATCTGATGGAAGATGCCTTTAATTATCTGCATATTCTGGGGATCTGCTTAATTCCGGAAGCGATTACCATTATTCTGGCTGCCTGTCTGCGCGTGTACGGCAAAGCCAAGCCTGCCATGTATGTCACTCTCGTTGCCAACGTTGTGACCGTCATTGGGAACTGTATTGTGCTGTATGGCTTGTTTGGTCTGCCCGAATACGGGCTGGTTGGTGTGGCATGGTCAACTGTCGCCGGACGTTTGATAGCAGTTGCACTGCTGTGCGCCCTGCTCTTTTATGGTCTGCGGATCAAATTTGTGCCACGCATGTTGTTTCACTGGTCTAAAAATATGCTGCGCCAAATCCTGCATGTCGGGCTGCCGTCTGCCGGTGAAAACCTGGTCTGGATGCTGCATTACATGGTTGCCATCGCCTTTATCGGCCTGATGGGGGAAACCGCACTGGCAGCACAAACAATCTACTTCCAGTTATCATTATTTATTATGCTGTTCGGAATAACCATCAGCATCGGTAATGAGATTATTGTCGGGCACCTCGTTGGTGCAAAACGCTTTGACGATGCCTATCAGCGCGGAATGAAAAGCCTGAAAACCGGGTTTTTCAGCACCATTCCTATCGTCTTTTTGTTCTGGCTGTTCCGCGATCACCTTGCTTACGGGCTGAGTGATGATCAATCCGTCATCAAACTGCTGCTGCCGCTGTTCCTGCTCTCTGTCTTTTTAGAACCCGGACGCACCCTGAATATCATTATGGTCAATGCCCTGCGTGCCGCAGGCGATGCCCGCTTTCCGCTCTGTACTGCCCTTATCTTTATGTGGGGCGTTGCCCTGCCGGTGGGTTACGTGCTGGGGATAAAACTGGAAATGGGCATTCTCGGTATCTGGATGGGTTTTCTGTGTGATGAATGGCTGCGCGGTCTGGTTAACACCTGGCGCTGGCGCTCTAAAAAATGGCAATCAAAACGTCTTGATCTTGAAGGCTGATCCGCTCTGTTATTTCCCCTCTGTTTTATTCTGATTCAGAGGGGAATATTCCCCCGCTTTACTTCTGTTTATTATTCCCTTCCCGGAATCACGCAACAAATATTCCGAAAAATAAACATTCATAATAAATAAACCATCACCGAAGATAAAAATCAAATATTTTACTATTTCAATCGGTTACGAAAAATACATGCCTCCAGAATTATAACTCAGTATAATTATATACTTACTTGTATCGAATAGAACCTGTCTCAGTAAAAAACAGTCAGAAAATAAACAGGTCGGATATCAAAATAGACTAAATATGTGTTAAACAATAAGGGGCACATAAAAATTGCCGGATTAAATACGTAGTAAAGGAAGCAAACAAAAACACACATCACATTAAGCAGCCGGAGAATAAGAATAATGAACATCGTTGACCGCTTTATTGCTTACACAAAAATTAATACAACAACTGACAGAGAAAAAGGCGCGGCAGGTATTATGCCGTCCTCAGAAGGCCAGCGTGTACTGGCAAAACAGCTGGTGCAGGAGCTGGAAGCGCTGGGGCTCACCGACATTAAACTGCGTGATACCGCCATCATCACTGCAACACTGCCGTCAAATCTGGATTACGACGTGCCTGCAGTCGCCTTTTTCGGGCACCTCGATACCAGTGCAGAACAAACTAATGATACACATGCACAAATTTTGCCGTATACCGGTGATGATATCTGCATGAATAAAGAGCTGGGTATTTATCTGCGGAAAAGTGAATTCCCGGAGCTGGCGGATTATCTGGGCGACGATATTATTGTGACCGACGGCACCAGTCTGCTTGGCGCAGATGATAAAGCAGCCATTGCATCCATTATGGATATGCTGCAATACTTTAAACAGAATCCTCAGATAAAACACGGTACGGTAAAAGTCGGCTTTGTACCGGATGAAGAACAAGGTCTGCGCGGCGCTAAAGTGTTTGATGTTAAAGAGTTCGGTGCCGATTTTGCGTATACCCTCGACTGCTGTGGTATCGGCGAACTGGTATATGAAAACTGGAATGCCGGTGATGCTGAAATTGTTTTCACCGGAAAGTCCGCACATCCGATGTCCGCAAAAGGCAAACTGAAAAACTCACTGCTGATGGCGCATAAGTTCATTGCTATGCTGCCGGGCGGTGAAGCACCTGAGTATACCGAAGGTCGTGAGGGCTATTACTGGGTGAAACAACTATCCGGAAACAGCGCGCGCACAGTACTGAAAATGGATGTGCGTGACTTTACCGAAACAGGTTATCAGAGCCGGATGGCCTTTCTGAAACAGTTAGCTGAGCAGTGTGATGCACTCTGGGGTGAAGGCAGTGTGGCGATTTCACTTGCTGATCGTTACTCCAATGTATTCAACAGCCTGCAGGGTGAAAATGGCTATCCTGTGGATATTGCCAAAGCCGCTTACCGCGCCTGTGGTATTGAGCCGAAAGTGATCCCGATGCGCGGTGGTTACGACGGCGCAGCACTGTCACAAAATGGCCTGCCGTGCCCGAACATTTTTACCGGCGCACATAACTTCCATTCAATTTATGAATATCTGCCGGTGAAATCACTGTATGCCGCAAGCGATGTACTGAAAAACGTCGTTACACTGACCGCTTCCCGCTTTAAGCCGGGGGTCTGAGTATGCTCCCGATTCTGGCCGTTCTTGTCGTCATTATCCTTGTTGCCCGTTTTATCCTGAAGGGTTACAAAGCCGAGCCGGTGTTATTTATCGCCGGTCTGGCACTGATGAGCTGCACGCTAATTTTTGGCTGGGGCTCTATTTTACCGAAAAACCTTGCCACAACCGGGATAACCTGGCTTGATCCGTTTGAAGTGATGCGTGATCTCTTCAGCAGCCGTGCCGCCGATCTTGGTCTGATGATCATGGCGCTGATGGGCTTTGCTCACTATATGGATCATATCGGTGCCAATGACGCGGTGGTCAATGTTGCCACTAAACCGCTGAAAAACATGCGTTCACCTTATGTACTGCTGTTTTTCTCCTTTCTGCTCGCCAGCATCCTGCAACTTGCTATTCCGTCCGCGACCGGGCTTGCCGTTCTGCTGATGGGGACCATGTTCCCCATTATGATCGGGCTGGGATTATCACCGGCATCTGCCGCCGGGGTTATCGCCACATCACTGGGTGTGGCATATACCCCGACGGCGATTGATGCAATCCGCGGGGCAAAGGCCGTAGATATGTCAGTCGTTGATTATGTGCTTTATTATCAGGGGCCTGCTGCTCTCGCCACGGTTCTGGCTGTCGGGATCACCCATATCTTCTGGCAACGCCACTGTGACCGGAAACAGGGATTTATTCCTGAAATCGGCAAATCCGTTATTGCTCATGAGAAGGAAAAAACCAAAGGTGCGCCGGGTTATTATGCCCTGCTGCCGATGCTGCCGATTATCATGGCGGTGGGAACATCAAACCTGTTTTTTGAAGGTATTCATCTTGATGTGGTGACAATCGTTCTGATCGCGATGGCCATTTGTATGGTGATTGAAACACTGCGGGTGCGTAATTTCAAAGCGGTCTGTAACGGATTCCAGCATTTCCTTAACGGGATGGGACATGCCTTCAGTAATGTTGTCGGGCTGCTGGTTGCCGCCGGCGTATTTGCCCATGGTATCAAAGTAAGCGGAGCGATTGATCACCTGATTGTGATGGCGGAATCCGTCGGTTTACCGCCATTTGCCATGGCGCTGGTATTTGCACTGATCACATTAGCTGCCGCTATTATTATGGGTTCAGGTAATGCGCCGTTCCTCGCCTTTGTTGAGCTTATTCCGCAAATCGCACACAGCATGGGAGCAAGTGCCATTGCGATGATCCTGCCGATGCAGCAGGCGTCTCATATGGGCCGTGGTATGTCTCCGGTTTCCGGTGTCATCATTGCCGTGTCCAGCGGTGCAAAACTCCAGCCGTTTGATGTCGTTAAACGCACAGCTATTCCGCTGATGGTCGGGTTTGTTATTCACAGTACGATTATCGGTCTTTTCTATTGAGTATTGGCGGGGCAGCCCGGCGCTGTCCCGCCTTATTTTTATAATCACCCCACCGGTAATCCGTTAAGGACAGCGCTATTAAAAAAAACAGATTATCTGGTTAATAACACTGAAATTATTCATAAAAAAACAAAAATAAAGTGATATATTCCAAAAAACCACTTACCCCACAGCTATTCGTGATAGGTATCACGGTGGAATATCACACTTTTTATTTTTTGCATAACCAAATGCCGGCAGATCATATTAATTAATTCTTTTAAATCAAATGATTAGAATAGCTGGCTTGTGTCTTTTGGCGGTGGTCTGATTTTTTGCTCCCTTTGCCCCTTTTTACCCTATTTTTTATTATCCGGAGAAAGATTTTCTCCGGATTCTGAAAATACCCCTGAACTTTGAAAGGATTTTTCTGCTTCTCTTTCGTTACACTGTGCAGCATAACGGATTAGCGTACTGAGGCTGAAAAATGGCAACACATCACACCCCTTCCCAATGGAATAATTTTGTTACGGTACTGCGTCAGTCAGTGAAACCGGCGACCGGTTGCACCGAACCCATTTCTCTGGCACTGGCAGCAGCGAAAGCCGCGGCCTGTCTGAGCGGCGCGCCGACACAAATCCGCTGCTTTGTTTCACCTAACCTGATGAAAAACGGGTTGGGCGTAACGGTTCCGGGAACGGGCATGACCGGCTTACCGGTTGCCGCAGCTCTCGGGGCTATCGGCGGTCAACCTGATGCCGGTCTCAATGTTCTGTGTGGCGTGACACCGGATGATATTGCGGCAGGAAAAGCGTTTCTCGCATCCGGCGCAGTGTCTGTGGAAATCAAAGCGCCCTGTAGCCATGTACTCTATTCCGAAGCAACCGTATACAGCGGCGATGAGCAGGCAACCGCCATTATTTGCGGTGATCACACTCATGTCACTGAAATCAGTCACAATGGTAAAATCATTTATCAGGATGATGCGGTTGCGCATCAGGGCGGCAGTGATAATCCGTTTTCTGATGCCTGTGCGCAGGATATCTATGATTTCGCCACACAAGCCCCTGTCGCAATGCTCAATTTTATACGTGAGGCTGCCGTTCTGAATGACGCGCTCGCCCGCGAAGGCATGACAAACCCATACGGATTACAAATCGGGCGTACGCTGGAAAAGCAACGCAACCGCGGGCTACTGGCAAAAGATTTACTGTCCGACATTATGATCCGCACCTCATCAGCCTCTGACGCACGCATGGGCGGCGCACAACTGCCTGCAATGAGCAACTCAGGCTCCGGTAATCAGGGAATTGCCGCCACACAGCCGGTGGTTGTCGTTGCTGAGTATTTACAGGCAGATGAAGAGCAACTTATCCGCGCACTGACATTGTCACATCTGATGGCTATCTATATTCACAGCCAGTTTCCGCCGCTTTCTGCGTTATGCGCGGCAACAACCGCCTCAATGGGCGCGGCTGCCGGTATTGCCTGGTTATTTGAAGGAAAATATGAGCCGGTTGCGATGGCAATCAGCAGTATGATCGGGGATATCAGCGGGATTATCTGCGATGGTGCATCCAACAGCTGTGCCATGAAAGTCTCCAGTGGCGTGAGTGCCGCCTACAAAGCAGTACTGATGGCAATGGACAGACAATGTGTCGGTGGTAACGACGGTATTGTGTGTGCCGATGTGGACGGCTCTATCGCCAACCTATGCGCACTGGCAAGCCTCTCGATGCAGCACACTGATGTACAGATTATAGAAATCATGGCAAACAAGGCAAAATCAGTCTGATTTTTCCGGGTTTAGCTTTTGAGGAAGCCCCCTTTCCTTAACCGGCCGTAACGGCCGGTTTTTTCATTTTTTTAATTGGAATTTACCCGCTGTCAGGCCGTCAGAGTCGCAAATGCATTGCGGATTTCCTGCTCCGGCAGTTGCATACCGATAAAAATCAGCACGCTCTGTTTGGTATCACCTTCCCGCCATTCGCGGTCAAAATCCGCACTGTACAGGCGCTGAACGCCCTGGAATAATAAGCGGCGCGGCTCATTTTCAATCCACAATAACCCTTTGTAACGCAGCAGATTGTCTGCATAACTGAGCAGTAATGTCTCCATCGCGCGGGAAATCGCACTGATTTCAACGGGCTTGTCCATGGTGATCACCAGCGACTGAATATCATTTTGCTGTTTAGGGGCAAAACGGAACAACGGCTGACTGACAGTGACATTGTCATCCAGCATAAAACCACCCACGTTAAACAATAGCTCCGGCTTGATATCACCGTTCAGCACTTTATGGATCGGAGCTTTGGCATTAATACGCTGCAAGCGGGTGATCAGTACTTCATTATCCGGCGCAATATCTGTTTTGGTCAGCAGAATGCGATCCGCATAACCAATCTGTGCCTGCGCGATAGTAAACTGATCCAGTTGCTGCGGCGCGTGAACTGCATCCACCAGCGTGATAATGCCGTCCAGAACATAACGCTCGCACAATTTTTCATTCGAGAAAAAAGTCTGTGTAATCGGACCCGGATCTGCCATACCGGTGCATTCAATCACCAGGCGGTCAAAATCAATGTTGCCTTTATCCAGGTTATCACACAGGTCGAGCAGTGCATCTTCCAGTTCATCTGAGCGGCTGCAACAGATACACCCATTACTCAGGGTTTTTATTTGTGTGGCGCGATCGCCGATAATTTCATTATCAATCGGCACTTCACCAAATTCATTTTCAATCACTGCAATTTTTTGCCCGTGATCTTCATGCAAAATATGGCGCAGCAGCGTAGTTTTTCCGGCGCCCAGAAAACCGGTCAGAATAGTCACAGAAATAGGTTGCATCATCAGATCCTTCTTACTGACAGACAGGAATACAGAAAGTATCAGAGTAACAAATAATAGCGCAGATAAAAAACATCCCCCGGACAATGTGACTCACATCATACGGGGGACGGGATTACTCAGCAGTAAAACATCGGCTGTAAAACATGCTGTTATCAGTGTGAAGAGACGGTTTTAATCCCTTCTTCCGGCACTGCCACATACGGTGTTTCACAGTCTGTGCGTTCCGGGTTTTTACGTGCATTCAAAGCGGTACGGACACCGTAGAAAATGATGCTGTAAACAACAACCAGGAAGATGATACTCAGACCGGCGTTGGTGTAGTTATTCACCACGATGTGCTGCATGTTCGCAATCTGGTCAGGGGTTAAATCCGTCCCTTCTGCGATACGGCGTTTGTATTCATTCGCCAGCCAGAAGAAACCTTCCAGTTGCGGATTATCACTGAATAATTTCAGACCTAACGCCCATGTTGTACAAATAAGTAACCACACCGCAGGGATGGTTGTCACCCAGATATACCTGGTACGCTTCATCTTAATCAGAACAACAGTGGCAAGGACTAACGCGACAGCGGCGAGCATCTGGTTGGAGATACCGAACAGCGGCCACAGGCTCTTAACACCACCCAGAGGATCGACCACGCCCTGGTATAACAGATAGCCCCACAGACCCACGCAACCCGCTGTACCGATGATACCAGCAACCAGAGAATCGGTTTTTTTCAGGAACGGAACAAAGTTACCCAGCAGATCCTGCAACATAAAGCGGCCGGAGCGTGTACCTGCATCCAGAGCCGTCAGGATAAACATCGCTTCAAACAGGATCCCGAAGTGATACCAGAAGCCCATATTGGCAGCAGGAATGATTTGGTGGAAGACATGTGCGATACCCACAGCCAGTGTCGGCGCACCACCTGCACGGTTGAGAACGGACGGCTCACCGATATCTTTTGCAGTCTGCAAAATTTCTTCCGGTGTAATCACAAAGCCCCAGGAGCTGACAGTCGCCGCAGCATGCACGGTAACATCTTTCAGCTGAGCCATGATCATCGGCGCATCCGCTGTCCCCAGATTATGCAGATCAGGCATGGTGATACCTAATGCTGCCGGCGGGGTGTTCATCGCAAAATAAAGACCCGGTTCGATAATCGATGCGGCAACCAGTGCCATAATCGCCACGAAGGATTCCATCAGCATTGCGCCGTAACCGATATAGCGGGCGTCTGTTTCACAGGCCAGCAGTTTCGGCGTAGTACCGGACGCAATCAGTGCGTGGAAGCCGGAAACAGCACCACAGGCAATGGTAATAAACAGGAACGGGAACAGCGCCCCTTTCCAGACCGGACCAGTACCGTCAACGAACTGTGTCATGGCAGGCATTTTCAGATCCGGGTTCAGGATCACAATACCCACAGCCAGGCCGACGATAACCCCGATTTTCAGGAAGGTTGCCAGATAGTCACGCGGTGCCAGAATCAGCCAGACCGGCAGCAGTGCGGAAACAAACGCATAGCCAATCAGAGCATAGGTGATAGTGGTATCTTTAAAGGTCAGCGCCGGGCCCCAGTAAGGGTCAGCTGCGATCACACCACCAAACCAGATAGCGGCGATCAGTAAAATCACACCCATAACGGAGATTTCACCAATGCGTCCCGGCCGGATATACCGCATGTAGATCCCCATAAACAGGGCAATCGGCACAGTGGATACGACAGTAAACACACCCCACGGACTTTCTGCCAGTGCTTTGACCACAATCAGTGCCAACACCGCAAGGATGATGATCATGATGAGGAAGCAACCAAAAAGTGCAATAGTCCCGGGAACGGTGCCCATCTCTTCTTTAATGATTTCACCAAGAGAGGCACCATTGCGGCGTGAGGAGATAAACAGCACCATAAAGTCCTGTACCGCACCCGCCAGCACCACGCCCGCCAGCAGCCAGAGCGTACCCGGCAGATAACCCATCTGCGCGGCAAGTACCGGTCCGACTAACGGACCGGCACCAGCGATCGCGGCAAAGTGGTGACCGAACAGAACGTTACGGTTAGTCGGAACATAGTTCAGACCATCATTATTAATAACCGCCGGTGTTGACCGGGTCGGATCGAGTTTCATGACCTTTGTTGCGATATACAGGCTGTAGTAGCGGTAAGCTACCAGATAGACTGATACCGATGCAGCAATGATCCATAATGCACTGACGTGCTCGCCGCGGCGTAATGCAACTACGCCGAGACAGGAAGCACCTATTATCCCTAACAGTATCCAGGGAATGTGCTTAAATAAGCGATTAGAGTTCATAACACACCTTTAAGTATGACTGTGATAAGCAAATGTTCCGCTTCCGTGCGGAGAAAAATGGTCCGGAAAAAAGAAAATAGAAACTTTCTGCAAGTGTGTTTTATGATAGAAAAATCAAGGCAGGAAACGGGAATTATCCCGTAAGCGGTAATATAGCGGATTAAGCGGTCACAATTTGCTGCCGGGCGGTTTTATACTGTACCAAAGGCACTGAATTCTGTGATCGGGTTAACGTTATGATTTTTAAATTTTTTTGTAATTTTTATCATTTTTTTTATAAAAGTATTATTTTATACACAACTAACCTGAAACCGACAGAAGACACCAACGGATATGACCAAAAAATCTGACTCTCATCACATGCGCCACCCGGCCTGTACCGACAAACACACACAGCGCGGCATGCTGATACAGCGCTTTCTCCGCCTTCTGACCTTTTGCGTGCTTTTTCTCGCCAGTTTTATGATTTATCAGACCTGGCAGACACAACAGAATGAAGCTTACACCGACGGGCAGATAACCGGGTATTCACGGACAGAAATGCGTGATACCCGCTCCGGTCAACAGCTTGTCGGCTGGCCGCTGATTAAATTTGTCACGCCGGATAATAAAATTGTGACATTCACCTCGCCGGATAGCCTGGTCTGTCAGTCAGAATGCCAAACCGGCCCGACCGGCATTTATTATCAAAAAGATAACCCGGTGAAAGCACAGATCGCGGACTTCGGCGCCCGCTATGGTGAAATGATTGTCTGGGGAGTTATCGCCTTTGTGCTGCTGTGTACCTATATTCTGCACAGTTGGCGTCTGCGTATTCTGATGCGCCGCCGTCACGACACATTATAATTGGCACTTTATAATTAAGCATTACCGGCGGGGCAGCGATTCAAACCCGGTAATCAGTCCGTAAGGGTCGATGCGCAGCCAGTAGCCATTGACCCACCAGTGGTGCTCACCATCACCTTCAGTGTCACACCCCACACCTACCTGCGCCATTCCTCCGCTATACGGATGCGCACAGTCATAAATGGCGGGGATCACTAATTTTCCGGTGGCGCTGTCAGCAAAGCCGATTTTATTCCCGATTTTGACGCGGTAACGTCCCTCTGACGGATAATCAGGTCCGTTATCAAAATAATAAGGCTCGTAAGGCTCCTGCAAATTTATATCTGTAAAATGAAAACCGTAGGTTTTTTTGTCCTGATAGAGACAGATCTGATACGGGTTATCCGGTTTAAAGCACTCCTCGGCATCTGACGGGGTTGCTGATTTCGCCTTAACCCATTCCCGGGCTTTCACCGCCTGAGCCTCAGAATACGCCGCCGCAGACAACGACACCGCAGACAAAAGCACCACACTCAGAAACCTGCGCATCATTCTGTTACTCCACAGTTTTATTATCGTCCGTTATCAATGTTGGTAAATCATCCGGCAAGTCATCATAAGATTGTACTTTGTTATGAAACGAAATATAGCCGGATTGATCCTCACAAGGAACATCATCACGCCAGGCACACTGCTGAGACAGGCGCGGTTCGCTGATCCCCATCCACTGAGCCAGGAACGGCAACATAGAAAGCCCGCTGCGGCGTGACTGAACCGTTTTTTGTTCCGTTGCATCATAGGCGGTCAGAAAGAACGGTACCTGATAATTTTGTTTAAATTCATCAGAATGCACCAGGTTCATCGTATCAAGACCATTGTCTGTCACACGCAGACCATGATCGGAAAAATAGATCATCGTCCAGTTTGCATGATGCTTTCCCGCATCCAGCGCTATCTCTGACAGAAATTTATCAGTATCCGCAATGCTTTGCACATAGCAGGAGATATTTTCAGACGTAATGAATTTATCAAACTGATTATTGGTCCGCGCACAAGGCTGTGGGTGTGATCCCATAAGATGAATAACAATCAGACGCTTACGGTTATCCGACGGTTCTGCGAGGAGATGCAGGATATCCGGACGGAGATTTTCATCCGGTAAATAATCTCGATCGCCCGCATTCCCTTCTTTCAGAAAGACAGTGTGATCCGCCTGTTTTCCTATCATGGCAACCGGAGAATCATATTTGCCGCGCAATCCCTGATTAGAGAGCCAGTACGTTTCAAACCCGGCGCGCTTTGCCAGAGTAATTATACTGTTATTCAGATCCCGCCTGGTATTTTCATGCAGAGTAAACGCATTAGTCAGAGAAGGCTGAGTGGCACCGGCGGCTGAAATGAAATCCGTAAATAATGTGCCGTTTGCCCGGCTCATCCAGGGCGTATTTTCCGCATAAGGGAAACCATACGCCTGCATAAAGTCTTTACGGACACTTTCACCGATGACCAGAATATAAGTGTCATACTTTCCGGAAACAGCAACAGGTTTCCAGTTATCCGGGGTCTGAATTATTTTCGCGAAATGGCTGTTGGACGCCATCACTTCATTATAACTCCGGGCAATATCATAAAAGAAACGTAATTCAGGCAGACCGGAATCCACAATACTGAATTCAGAATTCCAGCCCGCTTTAACTACATTTTTTACCGGCGACCAGAACGCAGGAATAAAGAAAAGCGCAAACAACCAGTAGCGCACAGGTTTTCTGACATTCACCTTTAACCGCATTGCCGCTATTGCACTGCCGGGCAATACTGCCATAAACAGGTAAATCCGCAGAGATATTCCCATAAAAAATTCGGCAGACTCACGGCTGTTAGTATAAATCAGTGAGCCGACTGAATTCACATCAGGAAAGCCGTAATTAATTCCTACCGGCGCATAAAATATACCGGTCAGCGCATAGAGTAATATCACAACCAGATATACCTTGCGGCTCACGGATGCAATAAAGGCGAAAAATGCCAGCGCACTAAAGACATACACCAGCTTTAGCGGATAACCAAAACTGATATGCAGAAGACAGACAAAAAGAATTAATGATGCCGGAGGCAAAAATGCTGAGAATCGGATTTTTTTATGCATAACCTGACAGACAATATGGGAGATTTATTCTGGTATTTATTGCGCGGTATTGTTCCATAACCAAAGAATGTGTCAATTCAAAAGTCAGCGCGATATCACAGTCCTTAATTTTTTATACTCTACATAATTCGGGATGCATGTAGGCGACAAGCTACGCCTGCCGGGGAGCATAGATAAACTATGTGACCCGGCGGGCGTAGCGTAGTCAACACCCGGACATCCTGAAGTATGACGAATATATTGAAGAGAGACTATGACACTATTGTCCGTCATAAATTAATTAATCATTAAAATCCGGCATAATGAATAAAACAGGGCGGATATTATAAAGTCAGTTAAAACAGAAACAGCAGAAAACTCACTCTGCTGTTTCTGCTGTATCAGCAAACAAAATTAACCGGTAACCACCACGGCAGCAGCCGCCTGTTTTGCCACAGATATCGCCTTGTCTGTATCGGATGCCGTTGCCAGTGCAACCCCCATCCGGCGGGAGCCATCAATTGCCGGTTTGGCGAATAAACGCAACTGAACCGTTCCGTGCAGTGCATTTTCCAGCCCGCTGTAACACACATTATCACTGGTAAGAGAAGGTAAAATAACGGCTGACGCCGCCGGCGCATACTGAATAATATCCCCCGACGGCAGTCCCAGAAATGCCCGTACGTGCAGTGCAAATTCAGAGATATTCTGCGAAACTAATGTCACAAGCCCGGTATCGTGCGGTCGTGGTGAAACTTCATTAAAGATAATATCATCGCCGCGCACAAACAGTTCCACGCCGAACAGACCATAACCTCCCAGCCCGTTAACAATCGTCTCTGCCACCTGCTGCGCCCGTGCCAGTGTGGAGTCTGACATCGACTGCGGCTGCCATGATTCGCGGTAATCCCCGTTTTCCTGGCGATGCCCGACAGGTGCGCAAAAATGCACACCATCAACGGCGCGGACTGTCAGCAGAGTAATTTCATAATCAAACGGGATCATCCGCTCGACAATCACCCGCCCTTTCCCCGCACGACCGGCATCCTGGGACGCCTGCCAGGCCGCGCTCAGTCCGGCTTCACTGCGGATAACACTCTGTCCTTTACCCGATGAACTCATCACCGGCTTGATAATACAGGGAAAACCAATCTCACCGGCGGCGCGGACAAACGCAGCTTCATCATCAACAAACCGGTATTCCGATGTAAGCAAACCCAGCTCTTCTGCTGCCAGACGGCGGATACCTTCCCGGTTCATTGTCAGCTTCACGGCATTGGCGCACGGAACAACATTCAGCCCTTCCTGCTCCAGGCGGTACAGAGTATCTGTCGCAATCGCTTCAATTTCCGGTACGACGTAATCCGGCTGCTCTTTGCGGATGACGGATTCTAATTCAGCACCATCCAGCATATTGATAACATAACGGCGATGCGCAATATGCATAGCCGGCGCATTATCATAACGGTCAACAGCAATCACTTCGATTCCAAGACGCTGGCACTCAATTGCCACCTCTTTACCTAATTCACCCGCCCCGAGCAGCATCACTTTTGTTGCTCCCGGACGTAACGCCGTGCCTAACATTGTCATTACTGTCACCTGTTCAGAAAATACCGGAAAATAGCGGCATCATTATACACGCAATCGTTTGCTTTGGTAGCGAACTAACCGGGCAGTAAATTAATGTGAATACTTAACGCGGTTTCATACCCAAGCCAATTTTTGCGGTATTTTTCCAGTGGTGGCGAATAAGTGAGAGGATACAGAACAATAATCCCAGCCAGATAAGTGAGAAACTCACGCTTTTTACCGCATCAAAATGTTCATTAAAGAGGAATACAGCGAGCAGGAACTGAATAGTCGGTTCCAGGTATTGTGCCAGCCCGATGGTCGTCAGCGTGGTTGAACGCACAGCGGCGGTAAAAAAGAGCAGCGGCAACAAGGTCACCGGCGCGGTCAGGATAAAGCAGAGGCGGGTAAAATCATCTGCTGTGGCAAATGTGCTTTGCCCGGTGCTTTCCAGCCAGAAATAAAGCACAACCGCGACCGGCAGCAACCACAGACTTTCAACCAACAGTGATGTAGTCAGATCATAGCGGATAAATTTACGGATAAACCCGTAAAATGCAAATGCAGAGCCCATCATCAGCGCCAGCCCGGGCAAACGTCCATATTGAATCAGCTGATAACCGACCCCGGCACAGACAAATAACAATGCAACTTTTTCAGCCGGTTTCAGGCGTTCATGTAAAAACGCCACACCGAGCACAATAGAAAACAGCGGCGTAATAAAATAGCCCATGCTGGCTTCAAGAACTAAATCATGTGTCATCGAATATGTGAAAGTACACCATGACACCGCCATGACACCGGTACTGAAAAAACAAAGAAATAACGATCGCTTATCTGCCCATACCCCACTAAAACGGGTACGGTTTTTCAAAAACACACGGACAAGCAGTAATAACGGAATTGACCAGATAACCCGCTGAGATAATAACTCCAGGGGTTGGACGCCCGGCAAAAGACGATAAAACAGCGGTGTTATTCCCCATAAAAAATAAGAGAAAATCGCCAGCATCGCGCCAGATCGTAAAAACATAATTCAGTCAGTCCTGTTCATTATTATCCTGACGTCTATCATACCCCTCTGCTCCGGAAATCCCATGAGCCAGCTCAATTTAAATATCTGCGATAAAGTGAAGACATTATTACCGGGGCGTGGTTTTTACTATTACAAAAAAGAATTAAATTTGTCAGTGCACCACAGGAAAAATACGTATTTATAATTCACTGCATAACATTCAAAATATGTTCATGAAAAACAACCTGAGGATTACGTGCATATAACTACAAAACATCAATTTAACTTGATTTTTTCACTGGTAACGTTAACATAATAAGTATCATTAACAAATCAATTTTGGGTATTATTCCTAATATTGGATGTTAACGTTAACTTAGCGTAGTTATAGCTAGATAGATCCCCTGATTTTTTATACCCTGAAAATCATTATTACTGTTAATACGTTGATGATAAAAGATAAATAATCATTTAATGTTCATTTTCATGATAATCAGAGTAACAACTCAGACTTCCCCCCTCCGGAGATTTAAAAATCATCCGTGCGGTAGCTTTGTCCTTAAAAAATGTGGCTATTTTTTTTTAAATTAAAAAGTTTAACGTTAACATCATAAGATAGGTATGATTAATTATAATTATGATATACAAATAGATCATACAGCATAAAAAAACGTAATTGAAAGTTTTATGTTTAGTGATTCCGTAAGATTGGCTTATTTTTTTTCTCAAATTGACAGATAAACCCACCAGTGGAGAAATGAACATATTATAAACCGTATCCGGACGGATCTCCGCCGGTTAATAAATAAAATTAACCGGAATATCAGCAAAGAAAGTAACATTTTGAGACTAACCGGGTTTCAGAGTGAATCCCGGTTCAGAACGCGGCAAGGCACATAAACACGCCCCTGTGACTGACGTTCTTCAATAAGATGTAATGCAGCAGCTTCACCTAACTGGTAATAAGGTGACTGGATTGTTGTCAGTGGCGGATAAAATAACTCACCAATACCCGCCATATTATCGAACCCAAGAATACCAATCTGCTGAGGAATGCGTATCCCGCGGGTTAACAAGACCTGGTAGGTGATAAATGCAATGCGGTCATTTCCGCAAATAATGCTGTCAAATAGCGGCTTATTATCAGGGCAATACCGCTCAATCAGCGAAATAGCGTCGCGGTATTGTGTATCAGGGTGTCTGATATTGTGTTGGATAAGGTTATCCGGACATAATTGTGCATCCTGCCAGGCATCCTGAACAGCATCACGGCGGATACCGGCAGAGACAGACTCTGCGGGCAGCCAGAGACAGAGTGGATGACGGTATCCCTGCGAAATAAGGTATTTAGTTGCATTGTACTGACCATGATAATCGTCCGGAATATAAGCCGGTAATGAATCATCAGATGAATCAAAGCAATTCGTTAATACCAGATTTTTATCACGTAATAATTCAGGGATCTCGATTTCGCGCAGCTTCATACTGGTGATAATAATGCCGTCAGGCCTTTGAGACAGTATTTGTCTGGCAGCGTTAGTTAAATCATCCTGTGATGAAACATTGACAACAAAACTGCTCCACCCATATTTTCTGGAGCATTGTTCAACAGAAAGAAGAAGCTCTACGGAAAAAGGGGCCGACGCTGTATCAAACGCCAGGACACCTAACCCTGACAGTTTTGTACTCTTCCCCCTGATTTTACGGGCTGATAAATCAGGTACATAATTCAGAACGTCAATAGCATGCTGAACCTGTTTCAGAGTGTCAGGCTTCAATAACTCAGGGTTATTTATCGCTCTCGATACTGTCATCAGAGATACTGATGCCAGTCGGGCAACATCTTTAAGTGATGCCATATTATTATCAGTAGAAAATAAGTGTAAGTTTCTGTAGTAAGAAAGATAAAGAAAAGTATGAGCAATCATTTATAACATATCAGCACTATAACCCCAAGAGTAAATGTAAATATTTGTTTCACAAAAACAGCGTAATGACCTATAATTAAGAGAAACCAGACCAGATATAACACATTGTTTTTTATCTTTAAAATAAGAAAAAACACCACATTATCATCACTTTTATTCAAGACTGCACACTGATTAGGAAATGAAATTTTCTTATGTATTTAAACATTTTATTGAAGTTATCTTGTCTACAATACAAGTAGTGCGTAGATAAACTTAGGTAAATTTAACACCCGTGTATTTTTATCAGCAAATACCTTTTTATTTCAGTATCCTATTTTAATAAAGGAGTTATTTATGGATGCCGTTATTCATTTGATCAACTGTGCGGACCTGCCAAGCAACAATATCAACTTCATGCTCGACGATATGAATTGTGAAGTAAAATCCTACTCATCTGAGCAGGCTTTTCTTAAATACTATGTTAATACACCAAAAGAGCATGCCCGCGAATGTATTATTCTGGAAGTCGGCGAATCTTCAGCAGAAGCATTTTATCTGATTGATGAACTTAAACGCCTGAAAAGTATTATTCCGACGATTGTTATTACCGCATATCCCTCTTTTGAAACCTGCCGCCGTGCCTTCAAAGCCGGTGTACTGGAGTTCTTTAAAAAACCAATTAATTCTGAATTGTTAGTTAATGCAATTCATGATGCATTTGGTCAATATGAAAAAAGCCTTATCAAATACCATACTTATCAACGACTTAAAGATAAATTCAGCAAATTATCCGCACGCGAAAAAGAAGTTATGGATATGATCCTGGATGGAAATACCAGCAAAGAAGCAGCACAGAAACTGTCTCTGTCTCCGCGTACCGTTGAAGTTCATCGTTCTAATATGTATACCAAATTGCGTATTAAATCGTTACCTCAGCTTGTCCAGGAATACGATTTCTACAAAAATTATTCCGATTCTATCTGATTTAGATTGATATTATTATTTATATTCCGTTATTTATAAGAAAATAACATACCGATGATTTTATATTTTTACTCTTGTCTAATTCACTTAACTGTCTTTGGCATATCTCCGTCAATGTGGGATCAGGTATATTAACCGTGATCCCACCTAAAACTTACTATTTTACTTATTACAACAATTAGTAACGAAATAACACACTAAACGTATCTGCGTTATGTATGCGCTGTTAGTACATACTGTAATAGTGATATAGTCTGAAAAACTAATTTTATGATACTGCTTTTGCCTTAAATAAATAAAAATCCAAGATAATAAATTTATATTTAATTACGCATTTTAGTATCTTGTTACAATTTTGACACCCGACCTTGTTACGCCGGTTATGCGTAACAAAGGATGGCTGTCTGCTAAGTTCCCCTTCAAATCTTCTGCTTATTTATCATGTCAAAATAATATTGTTCTCTTTTGAGAACGTATTCAGTAACTCAATAATGTCATGTTAATTTTTTCATTTTCGCAGAGATTCTCAGCTATCCGGATCATCAGATATAAAAAAAGCATCCATTGGATGCTTTTTTTATATCTTTATACATACGTTATTCAATTTTCAGTACATTCAGCGTAATCATCGACATTGAGTTTGGCGGGATCTGACCTTCAATTCCTTCAACACCGTAGCCACCCTCTGGTTTAATATAAACATCAACCTGTCCGCCGACACCGGCAAGAGAAACAAATTTCGCTAAATCTCCCGGCAGCTCGTTAAACGGAACCACCGCAGGTGCATCTTTACCATGAGAAACTGTTACTGAGCCATCTGTCAGCTCTTCACGCATAGCAAACGTAATTGTTTTACCTTTCAGGGCTTTATTTTTCTGCCCCTGCTTTGTCACACGGAAATAGACATCCGGTGACATTTTTTCGTACTTCTGGCTTTCCAGCCGGGTTATCAGCTCTTTATTTTTCCGTTTATTCAGCTCGCCAACCTGTTGGAATGTATACGCAGTAACCGCTTTATTTTTTTCTTCTTCTTTAGCTATCTTCGTATTCAGCGTGTTATTAACCGTACGCTGTGTATTGATATCGGCTTTCTGTTTATCCATCTCTTTCTGTAATGCCGTATATTTAGCGGCTACATCTGCATTCTCTTTCAGCTTCGCTGTGGCTTTTACCAGCTCGGCATCTTTATCTTCCAGCTGTTTTTTCTGATTATCCAGTTGCGTATTCAACTTTGCTAAGGCCACATCAGATTTAGCTAAGGTTTCAACCTGCTGCGCTTTTTCTTTTAACTCTTTATCCAGTTGGGCAACCCGCTGCTGCTCAGCAGCAAGTTTCTTATTCAGCTCAGCATTATCTGTCTGTATTGTTCCGCTCTCTTTTTCTGAACCGGAGACTTTTGCTGATAACACTTTTTTATCGGCGGTCAACTGAGCAATTTTTTGCTCAAGTGTCGCTTTATCAACAGCCAGTGCGGCCAGATCTTTTTTCAGATTGTCGCTCTGACGGACATTTTCAACTTCTCTGCTCTGTAACTGTGCCATCAGCTTGAGCTTATCAGCATCGCGCTGCTGTAATTCTTTTTCCAGCACCTGTAACTGACCGGAGACATTGGTCATATCCGTCTTTTCAGAACTCAGCAGAGCTATACTTTTCCGAGAACGCTCTTTATCTGCCGTCAGCTGAGCAATCTGTGTTTCCAGTCCGGCTTTATCCGAACTCAGTGCTGCCAGCTCTTTTTTCAGCTGTGCGCTCTGTTTATCACTGTCGTTACTGCGATCTGCCAGTTGTACTGCCAGCGCCTGTTTTTCAGCATCACGCTGTTTCAGTTGCAGTTCCAGCGCACTCAGTTTTTGAGTGACTGCTGCCATATCTGCATTTTTACTATTCAGCTGCATGATATTTTTGCCGGCCTGAGTCTGTTCTTCCGTCAGACGGGCAATTTGCTCAGCCAAAACAGCTTTATCGGCTGTCAGCGTTGACACATCTTTCTTCAACTGCGAATTTTGTTGCTGGCTATCTGTCGTTTTTTGTAACAACTGCATAGCAAGCACCTGCTTTTCAGCATCCTTTGCCTGAAGTTGTTTATTTAAATCAGCCAGTTGCTGCGTCATTTTCTGCATATCTGCATTTTTATTATTCAGCAATCCGACATTTTTTACTGATGCTGCGTTATCCGCCATCAGCGTTGTAATTTGTTTTTCCAGCCCGGCTTTATCCGCTGTCAGAGCAATCAGCTCTTTTCTCAGTTGAGCACTCTGTTTATCACTGTCTGTTCCGCGGCTGGCCAGTTGAGCTGTCAGCGACGATTTTTCCGTATCACTTTGTTTTAATTTTTCTTCAGTCGCGGCCAGTTGCTGTGATATTTTTGCAATATCCGCATTCTTGCTGCTGAGTAAGGCAATATTTTTTTCCGACAGATTTTGATCCGTACTCATCTGTGCAACCTGTTTTTCAAGTGTTGCTTTTTCTGTCGTTAATGCTGCAATACGGGTTTTCAACTGTGTATTCTGTTTGCTGTTTTCAGTATCCTGTAATTGCAGTTTTGCAGTAAGCCGCTGTTTTTCAGCTTCTTGTGTCTGCAATTGTTTTTCAAGCTCAGTAAGCTTTTGCGATACCTTTGCCATATCAGCATTTTTATCCTGCAACAGAGCAATATTTTTTTCTGCCGCAGCGCTGTCTGATGTCAGCCCGGTAATTTGTTTTTCCAGCCCGGCTTTATCTGCCGTCAGTGCCAGTAAATCCCGTTTCAGGGCATCACTTTCTTTTGTTTTATCGGTTGTCAGCGCCAGCACTTTTTCAGTCAGTTGCTGCTTATCCGCTTCCCGCTGCTGTAACTGTTTTTCCAGCGAGGTCACTTTTTGCGTAACAGCCGCCATATCGGCATTTTTATCCTGTAACAGAGCCATATTTTTCTCTGCCAGGACTTTATCTGTATTCAGTTGTGCAATCTGTTTTACTAACAGCGTCTTATCGGCAGTCAGTGCCAGTAACTCTTTTTTCAGCTGTTCGCTCTGCTTGCTGTTATCTGCCGCCTGCTGACGTAACTGAGTCGTCAGGTTCTCTTTTTCTGCATCACGAACCGCAAGCTGCTTCTCAAGCCCGGTCAGTTTCTGTGAGACGCTTGCCATGTCGGCATTTTTGTCCTGCAACAGAGCCAGATTTTTCTCTGACAAAAGGTTATCAGCCGTCAGTGTTGCTATCTGTTTATCCAACGCATTTTTTTCTGCGGTAAGTGCCAGCAAATCTGCTTTCAGTAACTCCGTTTGTTTACTGTTATCCGCATTCTTCTGCGAAAGTTGTTCAGTCAGTGCTGATTTCTCAGTGTCCCGGATAGCAACTTTTTTTTCTAATTCAATAAGTTGCTGTGATATTTTTGCCACATCGGCATTTTTATTTTCCAGCAATGCAATATTTTTATCTGACAGTTCTTTCTCTTTATTAAGAGATAAAATCTGTTTTTCCAACTCTGTTTTTTCACCGGTCAGTGCCGTAATCTGACTTTCTGACTGCCCGTAGCGTGATAAATTTTCACTTATCTGCTGATTCAGTGAATCAATCGTTTTTCTGTTTTGATCCAGTTCAGCGGCTAACTGCGTATTACCACCTTCTGCGGCGACTTTAAGCTCATTGTTTGCCAGAGTCAGCGATTTTAACGCCATCTCGTTTTTCGCAATCTCAATGAGGGAATCATCATAGTCGCGCTTAACCTGCTGGTACTTTTCGTTCAATGCCGCCAGTTCACGGCTCACATCCTGTAGTTTTATACGGGTGAGACGCAGCTGTTTCTGTGCATCCGTCGGCTTAAACCAGTTTTCAGGTTCCAGCACACGGGCCACAGTCAGCGGCAGTTCTGAGAAATAAGTCATTGAACGGAAAGGTTCACCCAACATGGAGAACATAATTTCCGGTGTGAGAATAAGTGAGGAGGATTGGCGTCCGGGGATTGGTGAGAAAACAAACCCCTTGTGTTTTCCGCTCCATTTCTGGCTGTCACGAACCAGATAAGCCGGTGACCACTGAGGGTATCCGACAGGAATAGGGTTGGTTACAACAACCGGTTCCTTAACCACAATGGTTTCACATTGTGCCGGCACAGAAATTGCCGGGGCTGTTGTTTCCGCTTTCTGAGTACTCACTGTCCGTGTTGCGCGTTCAGACGCCGGCGGGACAGAATTTCTTTCTGCGCGGGACACTTTTTGAGTGCCTTTGCGTGACGACCCGGTGGTTTTCCCCACAGATTTTACTGCCGGAGCCCGGTCAACCCGCGAAGCGGGATACTTGTTAGGTTGCCGGACGGAAGCAGGAAAACTGCCTGAGTCTTTCTCAGTCTGAATATAACGATCAAAATCTTCTATAACCTGATTAAATTCAGATGCCGTTGCCGGTTGTACTACTGCAAACAATGCTACCGTAATACACAACCTAATGTTCAGTCTCATAACCCGTTAACCTTCTCCAGGGTATTCTCAATAGACAGAACAGAGTAGTAACGAACCTGCGCGCACAGGACTTTGGTTTTCGCTTCAACAGTCATTTTCAACAGTTTAAGCGTATCCGGGCTGGCAGTTTTTTCAAGCTGACGATACAGTCCGTTGATCTGGCTGATCTCACTGAACGCAGACACCATCTGACTATAGTCTTTCGGTGAAATGGTTTTCAGTGAATCGAGTTCTTTTACACACATACTCAGCTCAGGGGAGATCGGTCCGGAAGAGTGCTGCAATTCAGGCCTTGGCAAAGGTGCTGATGTTCTCACCGGCTCAGACTGAACCGGCTGAACCGGTTGTGCCACTGGTGCCGGGGCAGGCGGAGTATATAATGAACAACCTGACAGGGTTACCACGCCTCCTAACAGGAGTATCCCCGTCATTTTGTTCAGTGCTGTCTTGGATAACATAGTTTCACCTTAGAGAAATAATTTGGCCACTGCTGCGTTGTGCAAAAATAGGCACCAATTGTATAGCCAGAGCTTCTGAAAATAAACTCTAACCTGTCACAACTCAGGCTTATATAACATACATTACGCCGCGGGTGAGTCTGAATTATTCGTTTTTTGTTATCCGAACACCTTACCACAGCCGCACAATCTGAATTTTCATGCTTATCGCGCTAACAATTTTTCTTCGTTATTATTCTGCTCTGCCGGTCCGTTGTAGCAGACCGAGAACATAAATCAGCCAATTTATTTTACAGGATACGTTCCGGATAATTGCCGGAAATTCTGTAATAATTAATAAAAACATGTATCAGGGTATGTGTACACGTCCAAAAAAGAACGTAAAAATGAAACTATCCCCGATGGGCTATTATATCTTATCCACGAATAAAATCGATTAACCGCCACAGACAACTCTGCTGTAAATCTGAAAGCATTACGATGATTACAGGATAAGTGCGCAACCTGATGTTATCCTGAGTTCTCAGCCGGAGTATAAATGAATATTTTATGTGTGTTATCTCTTTTTTCTTAATTATGCGACAGCGCTTGTGTTCCGCCTTACCTGCTTATTTTCCTTATTATTTAATGATAAAGCCATTATCTGTACATAATTTAAAATTAGCAGGATTTATCAGGTTTATTACGCTTAATATGACTGATATCGCTATCAAACGATGGATTATCATTATGTCTCTGCTTAGTGCCGGATTATCAATAATGACGGTATTTTCTCTCTCAATATGAGAGAGCGCCGGAAAATAAACTGACGTTTTGCCGCTCTCCGCCTTATTTTTTTTACCTTAGTCACAAATTCCTCTGTAAATTACGCTATTTTTCCCTGCTGGCGTATTTATTGCTTGTTTTCAGGTATGCACTATTTTCCTGAAAGCCGGAGAAACAATAATGTCTGAAGCAGTCGGAAAACACGCCGTGGGTACACCTTACCTGCGCGTCGATGCTCTGAGTAAAACATCAGGGCGTGCCCGCTATACCGATGATATGCCCATGCCGGGTATGCATTACGCCAAATATGTCCGCAGCACTATTGCACACGGTATAGTCACCTCCGTTGATACCGCAGAGGCGCTCGCGATGCCGGGCGTGGTTGCCGTCTTTACATGTGACGATGTACCGCCAATCCCGTTTGCGACCGCCGGACACGCCTGGTCACTGGAGCCTGCCAAACGCGATGTGGCTGACCGCCTGCTACTCAACCGACATGTCCGCCACCACGGCGACGGTGTGGCTATTGTGGTTGCCCGTGATGAACTGAGCGCAGAAAAAGCGGCCATGCGGGTGAAAGTCACTTATGACGAACTGCCGGTGATTACCTCACCACAAGCGGCACTGACCGCTGATGCACCGTCGATCCATGCCGGTGGTAACCTGCTCAAACGCACATCCATTAATGCAGAGAGTGCAATAGCGACCGTCAGCCGTTCGCCGTATCAGTTCCGTGGTCATTTTGATACACCGGTCGTCCAGCACTGCCATATGGAAGGCGTTACCTGCTACGCATGGCAGGAAAATGATCATAAAATCTCTATCGTATCCAGCACACAGATCCCGCATATTGTCCGCCGGGTCGTCGCGCAGGCACTGGATGTGCCCTGGTCACACATTCGTGTGATTAAGCCGTATATCGGCGGCGGCTTTGGTAACAAGCAGGATGTTCTGGAAGAACCGATGGCCGCCTGGCTGACACTCAAACTCGGCGGGATCCCGGTCAAAGTGGAACTGAGCCGCGAAGAGTGCTTTTTTGCCACACGCACCCGTCATGCTTTCCATATCGATGCGCAAATGGGGCTGACCGCAGAAGGCACGCTTAATGGTTATCATCTGGATGTGATATCCAATACCGGCGCATATGCCTCTCACGGGCACTCCATTGCTTCCGCCGGGGGAAATAAAATCCCGTATCTTTATCCCCGCTGCGATTACGGTTATTCCGCAGCAACTGTGTATACCAATTTCCCGGCAGCCGGGGCTATGCGCGGCTATGGCGCGCCACAGGTTACATTCGCACTTGAATGCCTGATGGATGATGCCGCCGCACAACTGAATATCGACCCGGTTGAGATCCGCCTGCGTAATGCGGCACAAACCGGAGACTGCAACCCGGTCAATAAAAAAACGATTTACAGCGCGGGCTTAATTGAATGTCTGAAGCAGGGAAGAGAACTGTTTGGCTGGGATGAACGCAAAGCGCTGGCGCTGGCAACCAGAGGCGATATCCGCCGGGGCGTCGGTGTTGCCTGCTTCAGTTATTCCTCCAACACCTATCCGGTCGGCGTGGAAATTGCCAGTGCGCGCCTGCTGATGAACCAGGACGGCACCATCAATGTGCAGGTCGGTGCAACCGAAATCGGGCAGGGATCTGATACGGTATTTTCCCAGATGGTCGCGCAAACCCTCGGTGTGCCCGTCAGCACCATTCAGTTAATTTCCACACAGGATACCGATATCACGCCATTTGACCCGGGTGCGTTTGCGTCACGGCAGAGTTATGTTACAGCTCCCGCACTGAAAGAGGCGGCACTGACATTACGGCAGAAGATCCTGGCTCATGCTTCACTGATGACTCACCAGGCCGCCTTTAATATGACAATCCTCAACGGGGATGTTGTTCTGGAAGCAGAACCGGAAATCGTCATTACCACGGTTGCCGAAGTCGCAATGCACAGTTTTTATCATCAGGAAATCGGCGGACAGCTCTCCGCAGAATCCTCTTATAAGACACAAACTAATCCGCCGGCATTCGGCTGTACGTTCGTTGATGTCACGGTCGATATCCCGATGTGTCAGGTGACAATAAACCGCATTATTAATATGCATGACTCCGGTCAGATCCTGAACCCGCAACTGGCCACCGGTCAGGTTCACGGCGGGATGGGAATGGGGATCGGCTGGGCGTTGTTTGAAGAGATGCTGATCAACGAAAAATCCGGCGTTGTTCATAACCCTAATCTGCTCGACTACAAAATGCCGACCATGGTTGATCTGCCGGATCTGGAATGCGGTTTTGTCGAGACGTACGAGCCGCAATCCGCTTATGGTCATAAATCACTGGGAGAGCCGCCGATTATTTCCCCGGCTGCCGCTATCCGTAATGCCATCCGGATGGCAACAGGTATTTCCATTAATGAAATTCCGATGACACCAAAACGGCTGTTCCGTGAATTTGTCAACGCCGGGCTAATCAGGGGATAATGACGATGTATGATTTTGAAACTTACAAACGCGCCCGGAGCATCACTCATGCCGTTGCCCTGCTTGCTGAGAACCCGCAGGCAAAACTACTGGCAGGCGGAACAGATGTCTTAATTCAGTTACATCACCTGAATGAGCGCTTCCGTCATATTGTGGATATCCATGATTTACCGGCACTGCGCGGAATAAGCGCTGATGATAACGGTCATATCCGGATAGGCTCCGCCACAACATTCTCCGAACTGATTGACAGCCCGCTGATTAATCAGTGCCTTCCTGCACTGAGTGAAGCGGCGGCAACCATTGCCGGACCACAAATCCGCAATGTGGCAACTTACGGCGGAAATATCTGTAACGGTGCCACCAGCGGTGACTCCGCCTGCCCTTCCCTGATTTATCAGGCAGAGCTGGAGATAGCCACACCGGACGGCATCCGGCGCAGACCACTGCGCGGCTTCCATACCGGTCCCGGAAAAGTGGCATTTGAGCCGGGCGAACTGCTGGTTGCCTTCCATTTTTCGCCGGAGAATTACCAAAACAAAGGTGCGGCAAGCTATAAATACGCCATGCGTGGTGCGATGGATATTGCCACAATCAACTGTGCGGCTCTGTGTGATATCCGCGACGGGCGCTTTGAAGAACTGCGCCTTGCCTTTGGTGTTGCCGCACCCACGCCGGTGCGCTGTGAACACGCTGAAGCGGCAGCTGTCGGAAAACCGGTCACAGCGGCAACACTGAAAGCCGTCAGTCAGGCCATTGAGCAGGATGTTGCACCGCGCACCTCATGGCGCGCCGAAAAAGAGTTCCGCTTACATCTCATCCGTGTTCTGAGTGAACGGGTGATCCGCGCGGCGGCTGAGCACCTGGGAGAAAAAATCGCATGAATATGAAAGAGTGGATAACCATCAGCTGCACGCTGAACGGGAAATTACGCGAGCTGACAGTCTCTCCGGCAGCAAGGCTGTCTGATGTTCTGCGGGAGCAGGGATTGATCAGCGTGAAACATGGCTGTTCTGTGGGTGAATGCGGTGCCTGTACGGTATTGATTGATGATGTGGCTATCGATACCTGTCTGTATCTTGCTGTCTGGGCAGACGGAAAACAGATCCGCACGGCGGAAGGTGAAATGAAGAACGGCAAACCTTCAGCAGTGCAGCAGGCTTATGCAGAAAGCGGTGCCGTACAGTGCGGGTTTTGCACACCGGGGCTGATTATGATGACCACCGGACTTCTGGAGAAACATAAGGGGCATCCCCTGACTATCCGCCAGATCCGCCACGGACTTGCCGGTAACCTGTGCCGCTGTACCGGTTATCAGATGGTGGCAGACGCAGCCGATAAACTTCAGAAAAATCAGTGATACCCAACGTCATTCAGGATGCAGGCAGGCGGCAAGGGAAGATAGACGGGGAGCATACAGAAGTATGTGACCCGGCTGGCTGAGCGTAGCCAACGAACCTGCAGTTTGAATGAATAAGGGTATAAAATAGAATGCCGCGGCCGGTTTCAGGGCTGCGGCATCTGTTTTTTCAGCAATACCGGCAGCGCGTGCGCTTCTCCCCAGCTTTTGAGCATCAGTAATATCGGCGTCAGTGATTCACCTGCTGCCGTCAGGCTGTATTCCACTTTCGGCGGCACTTGCGGATACACTTTGCGGTGGATCAGTTCAGCGGCTTCCAGCTCACGCAACTGCTTTGTCAGCATACGCGGTGTGATAAACACCAGATGCCGCCTCAGTTCATTAAACCGCTTAGTTCCGCTGATCAGATGATAAAGGATCATCCCTTTCCCTTTTCCGCCCATCAGTTCCAGTGATGCTTCCACCGGACAGGCTTCATAAGCGTATGACTCGTAGCGGGTCTTTTTTACAGTATCCATTTTGTACCTATATACCAAAAATGTGCGTACTTGTTAAAAACATATCATAGCTTATGATAAGCACCATTGAAAAATCAGCAACACAAGTTAACCAGCACACATTAATCAACAAGGATCCCGTTATGACAATCACACAGGCTGTAATGCACCGCTACTCCACCAAATCATTTGATCCTGCAAAGAAAATCAGCGCGGATGTTATGGAAGATATCAAAACCCTGCTGCGCTACAGCCCGTCCAGCGTCAATATCCAGCCATGGCATTTTATTATTGCGCAAACAGAGGAAGGCAAGCAGCGTATTGCCACATCCACTCAGCCGGGCTATGAATTTAATACCGCGAAAATTACACAGGCTTCCCATGTTGTGCTGCTGTGTGCAAAAACAGATATTGATGACGCCCATATCAATGCCGTGCTGGAGCAGGAAGACAAAGACGGACGTTTTGCCACACCAGAGCACAAAGCAATGAATAACGGCGGACGGAATTTCTTTGTCAATTACCATAAGGAAAAACTCGGTGATTTGCCGCACTGGCTGGAAAAACAAACCTTTCTGAACCTTGGTGCGCTGTTACTGGGTGCCGGCGCTCTGGGAGTAGATGCTGTACCGATGGAAGGTATGGATTTTGGTACGCTGGATAATGAATTTGGTTTGTCTGCCAAAGGGTTAGCCCCGGTTGCCGTTGTGTCTCTCGGCTATCGCAGTGCGGATGATTTCAATGCCGCCCTGCCAAAATCCCGTTTTCCGGAAGAGCAGATTATCTCCATAATTTAACAGCATGATTTAACAGTAAAAAAGCCGCTCGAAAGTAAAATCCGGCGGCTTTTTTGTATCAGCACCCATAGCTAGTCTGCTGATAACTCGTATTTTTTAATCTTCCGGTACAGTGTGGCTATCCCTATCCCTAACTCTTCCGCCGCCTGACGTTTATTATCATAACGTTGCAGTGCTTCGCGGATCATCTGCTTTTCCATCTCTTCCAGCATAGTTTCCCCGTGCAATACAGGGTCATCTGCCGGCAGCGGCGGAATACCTCTGAGTGGCACGGCGCTGTTCGGAATAGTTTTAACAGGAATGCTTTTAACCGGAATACTTTTAACCGGAATAGTTATGTCGCTTTGATACACATCCCCGCCAGTCTGACCCGGCAACGCCGGTGCATTTATTGTTTGTCCGGCATGTTTCGCAAAGTTCGGCGGTAACAGTGAGATATCAATCACTTCGCCCGGCGGCACCACATTCACCAGATATTCCATCAGGTTACTCAGCTCCCGCAGGTTACCCGGCCACGGCCAGGCATTAATCACCGCCATCACCTCATCCGAAATACCCGGATACACCAATCCGAGGCGTTTGGTATGCACATTGAGGAAATGATGTACCAGCAGTTCCACATCGCCATAGCGCTCACGCAGCGGCGGCAGAGCTATCGGGATAACATTGAGACGGTAATAGAGATCTTCCCGGAATTTGCCTTCACTGACAAACTGCTCCAGGTTCTGGTTGGTCGCAGACACGATGCGGATATCCACCGGAATGGTCCGGCTTGACCCGATGGGCTGCACTTCGCGGGATTCGATTGCCCGTAACAATTTCGCCTGAACAAGCAGCGGCATATCCCCGATTTCATCAAGAAATAAAGTGCCTTTGTCTGCCGCCTGAATCAGCCCCTGTTTTCCGTTGGCGGATGCCCCGGTAAACGCGCCTTTCACATAACCAAACAGCTCACTTTCCAGTAACTGCTCAGGAATGGCGGCACAGTTAATTGCAATAAACGGTTTTTCGCTGCGGTTACTCAGCTTGTGGATGGCGCGCGCCACCACTTCTTTCCCTGTGCCGCTTTCACCGGTAATAAGAATACTCGACGGGCTGGGTGCCACACGGGAAATCAGGTGTTTGAGCTGGCGGACAGGTTCGGACTTCCCGACCAGATGCTCAATAAATAATCCGTTCTCACCCTGACGCGCCTCACTCATATCAATCGCCGCATGAGACTGATGAAATGCCATCAGGAACATCTGACAGCCATTCACCACATGCAACTGACCGATAATGATATTGCTCTCACCATCGTATGACACAATGTGCTGTAAATGCCCGCTGTTCAGGCTCTTGAAGTAAGTCAGCGGACGGATGGTTACAATTTTGCCTGAGATTTTTTCATACGGAATATGGAGAATTTTCAGTGCATGAGGATTGGCAAACTTCAGATGATTAGAATCATCAAGGATCAATACGCCCTGATCCATAAATTCAATCAGACTCAGTAAGACTTTTTGCGCCCCGCTGCGACCTTCTTGTTCATCCAGCAGTTTAGCGACAAAAATATTTGAAATATGCTGCACATAATCCGAGAAATCGTGAATATTATCGCGGATCCGTTCCTGTTGTTCTGATGTGACCGCCACCAGGCTAATCACACCGATACAGCGATCCTGAAAAATGATCGGCGTACCGATAAAGGCTTTCTCCTTACAGTTATCTTTATCCTCACAATTCAGGCACAGGGGATCAAAACAGGAATGGGTGACAATTTTTTCCTTTTTTGTCTCCAGTACATAGCGCAGAAGCTGCGAATTGTTCGTCAGACGATGCCCCAGATGCTGATTAAACAGCCCGGTTCCGGCAATCCTTGTCAGTTTGTCATCGACGATCTCCACATCAAGTTGCAGCACGCTGGCGAGCATCTTGCTGAAATGAACGATCGTCGGTTGTATCTGCATCAGCACAGACAGTGATTTTTCAGTGATCATGCTTACGACTTCCTATGCTCTTCAAATGACATAATATGAAAGAAAGTGCATAACGCGGTAATTTAATGATTTTATTATAGTTATATAGTGTATACCCAACGTCATTCGGGATGCCGGCCGGCGTCGTTCCGCCAACGAACCTGCAGTTTGAATGAATAAGGGTATAACGTAACTGCACATTGCCAGATATCTCCCGCCGAAACTCTAACACATGTACGAAAATCACACTTTTCTTTAGCTTTGATAATGAAAATGCAAGCGTGATCACTTTATTTTATCAATATGATAATCACCGCACTGACTTTATCATTCTGGCCCCGTTCCCTCTGTTTTGCCCTCTCACCTGTCTGATTCTGACCCTGTTCTGTCGTTACTGAAAATAACTTTTATTCGCATTTGTCAGACATAAGCTATCTAAAACCCCCTTATATTTGTGACCATCCTCGCAACTTCATCCTGTATTCAGACCAAAACCCACCTTACGGGCTTACCTGGCATGCTTATTGTTAATAGTCAGAGTACAGATGCAGAAATGCCTTCGTCTCACTGCATATTCAATTGTCACCGGCCATTTCACATAGGATTTAAAGATGAAAAACGTTAATGAATTATTGAAAGATATCGCCAGACTGAAATCGAATCTTCATCAAAAAGACTTTTTACTCACCTGGGAGCAGAGTCAGGATGAATTGACGATGGTGCTTGATATTGCTGCGACGCTGAAAGGATTGCGTGCCGATAATATCGCAACCAATGTGTTCACGAATGGCCTTGGTATTTCTGTTTTCCGTGATAACTCCACCCGTACCCGTTTTTCCTATGCATCCGCACTGAATATGCTCGGTCTGGCTCAGCAGGATCTTGATGAAGGAAAATCGCAGATTGCCCACGGTGAAACCGTGCGTGAAACCGCGAATATGATCTCTTTCTGCGCGGATGCGATTGGTATCCGTGACGATATGTACCTCGGAGCCGGTAATGCTTACATGCGTGAGGTCGGTGCCGCGCTGGATGAAGGTTTTGAAGAAGGCGTACTGCCGCAGCGCCCTGCGCTGGTTAACCTGCAATGCGATATCGACCACCCGACACAATCAATGGCGGATCTGGCCTGGTTACGTGAGCACTTCGGGTCACTGGAAAATCTGAAAGGCAAAAAAATCGCCATGACCTGGGCGTATTCACCAAGTTACGGTAAACCTCTCTCTGTTCCGCAGGGCATTATCGGTCTGATGACCCGCTATGGTATGGATGTGACTCTGGCGCATCCGGAAGGTTATGACCTGATCCCTGATGTGATTGATGTGGCAAAAAATAATGCCAAACAGTCCGGCGGCAGCTTTAAACAAGTGACGTCTATGGCTGAAGCGTTCAAAGATGCGGATATCGTATATCCGAAATCCTGGGCTCCTTACAAAGTCATGGAAGCCCGCACCGGTCTGCTTCGTGCGGATGACCATGACGGTCTGAAAGCGCTGGAACAGAGCTGCCTGGCACAGAATGCCAATCACAAAGACTGGCACTGTACTGAAGAGATGATGAAGCTGACCAAAGGCGGCGAAGCACTCTATATGCACTGTCTGCCTGCGGATATCTCCGGCGTTTCCTGTAAAGAGGGTGAAGTGGAAGAAGCTGTATTTGAGAAATACCGTATCGCCACTTACAAAGAAGCGAGCTGGAAGCCATATATTATCTCCGCCATGATCCTGGCCCGCAAATTCCCGCAGCCTGCCGTCGTGCTTGAGCAACTGCTGAAAAACGCACGTAAACGTATTTTGTAATCCGGAACCCGGTCGCCAGCGGCCGGGTCCTTTTCCCGATGATATGAGGTGAGGCAATATGTCTGTCTTCTCACTAAAGTTAGATATTTCAGATAACCGTTTTTTTAACGGAAAACATTCCCCGCTTTTCTCCCGCGCTGAAGCTCACAAAGCGCTGAAATTTCATGAGAAAATTACGGGATACCATCCTACCCCGCTGTATGACATGAAAGATCTCGCCGGGTTACTCGGCGTGGGCAACATCCTGGTAAAGGATGAATCACAGCGTTTTGAACTCAATGCCTTCAAAATTCTGGGCGGCTCTTATGCCATCGCCCACCTGTTGTGCGAAAAGTACAACATGAATATTGATGATTTCTCCTTTGAGAAACTCAAAAGCACACTGACCGAAAAAATGACGTTTGCCACCACAACTGATGGTAACCACGGACGTGGTGTGGCATGGGCTGCCCGTGCATTAGGTCAGAAGGCCGTTGTTTATATGCCGAAAGGCTCCGCACAGGAGCGCGTGGATCACATTACCGGTCTCGGCGCTGAGTGCATCGTCACTGACATGAATTATGACGATACCGTCCGTCTCACCATGGAAAATGCCAAAAAACATGGCTGGCTCGTGGTGCAGGATACCGCCTGTGAAGGCTATACCAAGATCCCGACCTGGATTATGCAGGGCTATACAACGCTGGCTGCCGAAGCGGTCGCCCAGATGAAAGAAATGAAGATCACACGCCCGACTCACGTTCTGTTACAGGCAGGTGTGGGTGCGATGGCAGGCGGCGTGCTGGGCTATCTGGTTGATGAGTTCGGCGCAAAAGATCTGCACTCCATTATTGTTGAGCCGGAACTGGCAGACTGCCTCTACCGCTCAAGCCTGAAAGGCGAAATCGTCAATGTCGGCGGGGATATGGCAACCATCATGGCAGGTCTTGCCTGTGGCGAACCAAACCCGATTGGCTGGGAACTGATGCGCAACTGTGCGACGCAGTTTATCTCCTGTGAAGATGCGGTTGCCGCCCTCGGCATGCGTGTTCTCGGTAACCCGTACGGCAATGATACACGAGTGATCTCCGGTGAATCCGGCGCGGTGGGTCTCGGCGTGCTGGCAGCGGTTCATCATCACCCGAAACGCGCGGAACTGATGGCAAAACTCGGTCTTAACAGTGATTCCGTCATTCTGGTTATCAACACCGAAGGTGACACAGATACAAAACATTATCGTGAAGTTGTCTGGGAAGGTAAAAACCCGGCTCATAAATAATCATTTTATGGCGGTGCCGCATGTATCCGCCATGACAAATTTAACTGATTGCGAATTTAACTGATTGGAGAATTGAAAGATGGCTAAGCAAATCCCGTTTGATAAAATTGTCGAAAAAGCAGAACACTATAAAAAAGACATGACCCGCTTTCTGCGCGATATGGTGGCAATTCCCAGCGAAAGTTGTGATGAAAAACGAGTGATCCACCGCATTAAAGAAGAGATGGAAAAAGTCGGCTTTGATAAAGTGGATATTGACCCGATGGGTAATATCCTCGGCTATATCGGTCATGGTCCGCACCTGATTGCAATGGATGCACATATCGATACCGTGGGTATCGGTAATATCAAAAACTGGGAATTCGACCCGTACGAAGGAATGGAAAACGACGAAATTATCGGTGGACGTGGTACATCTGACCAGGAAGGCGGTATGGCTTCTATGGTGTATGCCGGTAAAATCATCAAAGATTTAGGTCTGGAAGATCAGTACACCCTGTTAGTGACCGGTACCGTTCAGGAAGAAGACTGTGATGGTCTGTGCTGGCAGTACATTATTGAGCAGGATAAAATCAAACCTGAATTTGTGGTCAGTACTGAACCGACAGACTGCCAGATCTACCGTGGTCAGCGCGGGCGTATGGAAATCCGCATTGATGTTCCGGGGATAAGCTGTCACGGCTCTGCACCAGAGCGCGGCGATAACGCTATCTTTAAAATGGGGCCGATCCTGGGTGAATTGCAGCAACTGGGTAAACGTCTGGCAACTGACGAATTCCTGGGTCAGGGGACATTAACTGTATCTGAAATTTTCTACACCTCTCCGAGCCGTTGTGCCGTGGCTGACAGTTGCGCCGTGTCTATCGACCGCCGTCTGACCTGGGGCGAAACCTGGGAAGGCGCACTGGAAGAAATCCGCGCATTACCGGCAGTGAAAGCCGCAAAAGGTGTGGTGACTATGTACACTTATGAGCGCGCATCATGGACCGGCCTGGTCTATCCGACAGAGTGTTACTTCCCGACCTGGAAAGTGGAAGAAGATCATTTCACTGTCAAAACCCTGGATCGCGCATTCCGCGGCCTGTTCAACAAAGAGCCGGTTGTTGATAAATGGACATTCTCCACTAACGGCGTGTCTATCATGGGTCGTCATGGTATTCCGGTTATCGGTTTTGGCCCGGGTAAAGAGCCTGAAGCTCACGCACCAAATGAAAAAACCTGGAAAGACCATCTGGTTACCTGTGCGGCAATGTATGCAGCCATTCCGTTAAGCTATATGGCTGAACTGAAAAAATAATCTTGTCAGTAATATCTGCCCCGCACTCATGTGCGGGGCTTTTTCCGGAGTACCCCCTATGCGCACACTCATTATCAACGGCACCGTCGTCAATGCTGACGGACAACACCGGCAGGATGTACTGATAGAGAATGGTCTCATCGCACAGCTTGCTCCGTCCATAAATCCTCCGGATGACTGTCAGGTCATTGATGCGCAGGGATGTTACGTCTTCCCCGGCGGGATTGATGTTCATACCCATTTTAATATTGATGTCGGACTTGCCCGCAGCTGTGA
This sequence comes from Morganella psychrotolerans, assembly GCF_965118875.1. Lineage (GTDB taxonomy): Bacteria > Pseudomonadota > Gammaproteobacteria > Enterobacterales > Enterobacteriaceae > Morganella > Morganella psychrotolerans_C. The sequence continues at coordinate 135,256 of NZ_CBCPJD010000002.1, read as the reverse complement.
TGATTTTTATACCGGTACGCGTGCAGCAGCCTGTGGCGGAACAACCACCATTATCGATCATATGGGATTTGGTCCTGCGGGTTGCTCACTGCATCACCAGCTTGAGAATTATCACCGCTACGCCAAGGGACGCGCTGTTATTGATTATAGTTTTCATGGTGTTATTCAGCATATCAATGATGATATCCTCAATGAAATTCCGCTGATGGTCGCGGACGGGATCAGCAGTTTTAAACTCTATCTGACTTATCAGTACAAACTGGATGACCCCGATATTTTACGCGCACTGCAACAACTTAACCGGTCAGGCGCACTGACCACCGTGCATCCGGAAAATGATGCGGTGATAGCGCAGCGCAAAGCTGAATTTGTGAAAAAAGGTCAGACCTCACCGATTTTCCATGCCCTTAGCCGCCCGGCTGAATGTGAGGCGGAAGCTATCGGCAGAATGATCAACCTGGCACAATTGTCCGGTAATGCCCCGCTCTATATTGTGCATCTGTCCAACGGGCTGGGTCTGGATTACCTGAAAATGGCAAAAGCCCGCCATCAGCCGGTCTGGATAGAAACCTGTCCGCAATATCTGTTTCTGGATGAGCGCTGCTATGAGCGCAGTGATGCACTGAAATTTATTTTAAGCCCGCCGCTGCGTAATCAGCGGGAACTTGATGCATTGTGGGTCGGGATAGGCGATGGTTCCGTGGATGTTGTAGCAACCGATCATTGCACCTTCCCGTATCAGCAACGACAGGTGCTTTCCGGAGGCGATTTCACCCGCTGCCCTAACGGGCTGCCCGGCGTGGAAAACCGTATGCTGCTGATGTTCTCAGCCGGCGTTATGCAGGGGCGGATTTCACCGGAGCGCTTTGTATCACTGACCAGCGCCATGCCGGCGAAACTGTTCGGGATCTGGCCGGAAAAAGGCGTTATCCGCCCGGGAGCAGACGGTGATATTACCATTATCGACCCGGCACAGGAAACCACTATCCGCCACGCGGATCTGCATGATAATGCAGACTACAGCCCGTATGAGGGCATGATATTACAGGGAGCTGTCCGCTGCACCCTGTCACGCGGTGAGATTATTTACCGTGACGGCGAATTTATCGCAGAGCCCGGACGCGGTCGTTTCCTGAAACGGCGTCCGTTTCAGGCTCCGCTCCGGCACTATTAATCATTGTCCGATTATCGTTTCAACTAATTCAATACGGGTAAGAAAGAATGAAAAAAACAATCGTATTAGCACTGGGCGGCAACGCACTGGGGAATGACCTTCCGGGGCAAAGAGAAGCAGTAAGAACCACCTCCGTTGTTATTGCTGATTTGATAGCGCAGGGATACCGCGTTGTAGTCACACACGGTAACGGACCACAGGTCGGTATGATCACACAAGCCTTTGAAGCTGCGAGCAAGACTGAAGCCAAATCGCCGGTTCTGCCTATGTCAGTCTGTGTGGCACTCAGCCAGGGCTATATCGGCTATGATTTACAAAATGCACTGCGGGAAGAACTGCTGAACAGAGGAATTAATAAACCGGTTGCCACACTGGTGACCCAGGTTGAAGTGGATGCAAACGATCCGTCATTCCTTAACCCGACCAAGCCTATCGGCGCATTTTATACCAAAGAAGAAGCAGATGAGCTGACCAAAAAAGGGTTTGAAATGCGTGAAGATGCCGGGCGCGGTTACCGCCGTGTTGTCTCTTCACCAAAACCGGTTGATATTATTGAAAAAGAAACTGTCAAAGCGATGCTGGATGCTGATCAACTGGTTATCACTGTCGGCGGCGGCGGTATTCCGGTTATCCGTAAAGGCAATACTCTGCGCGGCGCAAATGCGGTTATTGATAAAGACTGGGCAAGCGCCAAACTGGCAGAAATGATTGATGCAGATATGCTGATCATCCTGACTGCCGTTGAAAAAATTGCGATTAATTTCGGCAAACCAAACGAACAGTGGCTGGATAAACTGACATCCGCAGATGCGCAGCGCTATATCGATGAAAAACATTTTGCACCGGGTTCGATGCTGCCGAAAGTGGAAGCGGCACTGTCATTCAGCCGCAGCCGTAAAGGGCGTAAAGCGCTGATTACCCTGCTGAGCAAAGCAAAAGACGGGATCGAAGGTAAAACAGGAACTGTTATCAGTGACGAATAGATTTTCTGTTAAATTCCCTTTTTATTGATGGTACAAAAATCATTAATAACTAAATGACCGGATATCCGGTCATTTTTTTCATCTGGTATAAAATGATATTTGTTTTATTTTTAATAAAATAATAAGTTTTTTCACTTAATGCATTCTATTGTTTTCATACGACACATAATGAAATATATAGATAAAAAACAAAATCATCAGATTAAAAAATAACTTATTTTAAAAAAAACCATTGAATTCAACTTACTAAATAAAATCAAAATACGCAAATGACATAATTACAATAAATCGCAATAATGAATTACACATTGAAACAAATTACTCGCGCTAATTGTAACAGACAGAGCCATGAGAGATATGCAACCATAAAATCAAAAATAAGAAATACAAATAACTTATTTTCATTCTTTTTATGATTAAATTCTAAATAAAAAACCAGAAAATAATAACAAAAAATACACAATTGAAGGTAATTTATTGATTTTTAAAATAAAAATAAACGAAACACAATAAACAAAACCATACAAACAATAAGTAAAAATAATTAATATATATCAATGGATAATTTAATACGTATAATCGAACACCTGAAATCATCCTGACATATTAAATTAATTATTTTTGAATATTGATTTCAACATTTAAAACACTCGTAAAAAGATATATTTAATTTATTTATCTATTTTTATTTTATTAAAAAAATAAAAATCAACAATCCGTTTATTATCTGTATAAACAAACCGGGGTATATTATGCATAAGAAATTAATCGTTTTATCTATTGCTGCTTTATTCGGAACTACTGCGGCTCAGGCTGCAAACCAAACAAGTGTTGAGTTTTTGGGTAACGTTCAGGCAATCAGCTGTGATATTAGCGTGAATGGTCAGAGCCAGGTCTCTCTGGGTACAGTAAAAACATCTGATTTTTCAACTGCCAACAGCGCCATCACTGCCGGACAGAAAGAATTCCAGATTGCATTAACCGGCTGTGATACACCTGCAGCAGCGGGTACTGCATCACTGGAAGTGAGTGGTGATACCGTATCAGGTACCAACAACATCTTCCTGCAGAAATCTAAAAATCCAACCAGTAATGTCGGTGTTATGCTGATGAATGGTGCAAATCCTGTAGAAAACGGTTCACTCGTTGAAATTGGTAAAGTAACTCAGGGGGAAGGCGGCGCCTTAAATCCTTTGACTGATAATACCGTCACCTTAACGGCTGCATACGCATCTACTGCAACATCCCAAAACGTAACAGTCGGTACTTTCAACGCACCTGTTCTGTTCTCATTTGTTTATCAGTAATTAATTTTCAGGGAGGGTACCCACGCTATTCAGGCTATCTGAATACCAGTGTATATCCCTCCCTCTTTATAAGAAAAAAAATGAAATATATATTAATTCCTTTTCTTTTACTTATTACACTATCTGCTCATGCGAACACAGCAGGTATGTCATTTCAGTTAGGCGCACTGCGGGTTGTCTATAATGAGGGGCAAAAAAGTGCTCCACTGGATCTCATTAACAACTCTCCGGATACGCCTATTCTGACACAGACGATAATTATTGATGATCCGAAAGGAAAAGCAGTAAATGACTTCAAAGTTATTCCACCACTAACTAAAGTGTTACCGGGTTCATCTAATCAGATAAAAATAATTCAGATAAACAGAGAATTACCTAAAGATAGAGAATCTATTTTTTATATAAACAGCAAAGCACTGAGTGCTGCAAATAAAAATGATAATGATGATAAAGCCGTAGGTGGTGGCGTTAATATCGGAATCGCATCTGTTATTAAACTATTTTACAGACCCGCTAACCTTCCGGTAACTATAGATGATGCACAAAAAAACCTTACATTTTCTGTCACTGATAAAAAACTGACCATTACAAATTCATCACCTTATTACATCAATTTAATCAATGTAAAAATAGGTAGTGAAAATATTGTTATTTCAGAAAAACCAATGCTTGCCCCATTTGAAAAGCATTCATACCTGCTGAATAAAATGGTCACTGACAAAAAAATAAAATGGACAATTATCAATGATGCTGGTGGCCTGCTGGAGTTTACCCGTTAACATAAAAAAAATAATCATCAGTTTATTGATATTATTACCATTTTTTCAAGCTAAGGCAGCAACGACTGCCCAGTTAAATTTTACAGCAAATATTTTGCGTTTGTCCTGTGAGTTATCAGTATCAAATTCAAGTATACGATTTAACCGGGTAATAGCGTCGCAACTGAAAGGATCACAGTTGTCAGATATAAAACAATTTTCAGTTAATATTAAAAATTGTACCGGATTACCCGGAACCGGTTTGAAACCTCAGGTGGTTATCTCAGGAAATGGATTTAAAAGTCAGGATGGAAAGTGGATATTCAGACAGGATAATTCAAAACTTAAAAATATCGGCACGATGATATTTCATAAAAATCAATCGCCGATATACCAGGATAAAGAATTAAATCCCGGAGACAGAGTTGAGTTTAACTACAATGGACAGGGTTTCCCTATAGGTGAATCCATAAATTTTCATGCCGGGCTTACGTGTGGTGATACTGTAACCTGTAATAAAGCACAAAAAGAACCGGGTGAAATGAAAGCCATTGTTTATTTTGATTTCAGATATGACTAAATGAAAGAATATATATTTAATCAGATTATTTTAACAATATTATTCGTATCCGTATTTAATTGTCATGCACAAAGCAACACAAATGGGATAATACTTAATAAAACAAGAGTAATTATTGTCAATGATACTGATAGCTTATCAATAAAAAATAACAGCGATGATACGTATCTTATCAAAAGCGATATATTGACCGGACCTGAAATTAACGACAAAAAAAATGACAGCATGATCATTTCTCCTCCGTTACTAAAAATAAAGGGAAATGAAACAAAGACCATAAAACTGTGGAAAAAGAAACATCATGTATCAGATCGTGAAGATATTGCGTATCTATCTGTTCTGGCGATCCCGTCAACGCCTGAAAGCTATATTAATAATGATTACGTTTCAGTTGGATTAAGAAGTGTTATTAAAGTATTTATAAGACCAACATCATTGCCTGAACCCAGTCATCATTCAGTATGTAGCCTGAATTTTGAAAAAACAATGAACAAACAGGTTACAGCAACCAACACGACAGCTTATTTCATCACCATAAGTGAAATAATAGTGAATGATGACAAGAATATATTAGACAGACCCGTAATGATTTACCCTTTTGGTAATGTGAAAATAAATATAGCTCCGGAAATACAAAAAATAAAATGGAGATATATCAATGACTATGGAATTCATTCTAAGTACTGTGATACCAGAATAAAGAATAATTAATAAAAGACATTATTTTTAACACAAGGAAATACTTAAAAATGAAAAAACATAAAATAAAAAATAAACATTTTTTTGTATTAACAATAATACCAGTATCTGTGTTTTTATCTGCAAACCATGCATTTGCAGATGATTTTTTTGATCCTGCATTTTTATCCTTTGGTGATAATACAGTATCTGATCTGGATTTATCCAGTTATGAAAAAGATGATCAACTCCCTCCAGGTGAATATTACGTAAATATTAGTGTTAATAAAAAATTTAACAGTGAAGAACTAATTACTTTCCACACTAATAAAGAAAATAAACTTGTGCCATTATTAACACCATTGCAGTTAATTAGTTTTGGTGTCAATGTAAAAGATACGCCTTACCTAAAGAATTTACCTGAAGATGAACCTATTATTAATTTATCTGAATTAATACCAGATTATCAGTTTACATTTAATGAAAATAAACTGGATCTGCTGTTCAGCTTCCCTCAGATTGTAATGAAAAATAAAGATAATGGATCTACTGATCCATTGCTTTGGGATGATGGCGTACCTGCATTAATACTAAACTATAATGTTATGGGTGGGAAAACAGAATCAAATGGCACTAAATCCGAAAATTTATTCACACAACTATATGGTGGTATAAATTTTCAGGCATGGCGTCTGAGAATGAATGCCAGTAATAACTACTATAAATCAAGTTTAAATGGAAAAACTACATCCAATAACAATCATGATATTAATAATGTCAGGTTATACCGTGACATTAAATCATTAAAATCCAATCTTAAAATTGGTGAAATTTTTCCATCCTCAGATATTTTTGAGTCATTTCCTATCAAAGGAATATCATTATCAAGCAGTAACGACATGATCCCGGAATCACTGCGTGGGTTTGCACCGACTATCACCGGTTATGCCAACAGCAATGCTACCGTCACTGTCAGTCAGAATAATAATGTAATTTATCAGACCTATGTTTCTCCCGGTCCCTTTTCGATTGATGATATCCGGCAATCGCAGTTATCCGGGGAATTAGAAATAACAATAACAGAAGCCGATGGTACGGTCAGAAAACAGATTTATGCATCCAGCGGACTACCTGTTATGGAGCGGGAAGGCGGATTTAAATATGAAGTATCGTCAGGGGAATATAACAGTAAAAACTCAAAAAAGAAGTCATTCCTTCTTGGGGCATTCAGTTATGGTTTACCAAAAAATATCACCGTATATGGTGGTGCCCTGATTTCAGAAAAATATTACTCCACCGTTATGGGTGTCGGTACATCTCTGGGTAAATTCGGCGCACTGTCTGTTGATATTACGACATCAGATACAACACCGGAAAATACTCATCAGCGGGAAAAAGGTCAGTCTTACCGGATAAAATATGCAAAAAACATGTTATCCACCGGAACTACTATTGACCTGGCGGCGTACCGCTACTCGACTGAAAATTATCATGATTTCAATGAAATTAATAATTTTCAGTATACCGATAATGCATGGACGCACGGAAAACAGCGCTCAAGTTTACGCCTGAGTGTCAGCCAGCAACTGGGTAAGTATGGCTCTGTTTTTGTTGCCGGTAACCGTGAAGACTTCTGGGATAATAAAACAGTAAATAATAATTTATCCATGGGTTATAACGGGTCTCTCAACAATATAAATTACTCTCTTTCTTACAGTATTGAAAAAAAGAAAGGTGATAACAATACCTGGCCGGAAGACAGGCGCTGGACCGCCAATATACAGATCCCTTTATCTGTGATGAGTAATAATGAATTTGCAAAAAATTCATCAGCTTCCTATTCACTCAATGGCAGCAGGAATGCATCGACAACGAATAATCTTGGTTTAAGAACCTCTTTTCTTGATAATAAAGTGGGTTTGTCATTAAATCAGGATTACTCACATAACAGCGACCAGACTAATAATACAAACCTGAATGCCAACTATACCGGAAACATTACAAACAGCAGTGTCGGTTATAGTTATGGGAATAACTATAACTCATTGAATGCCAATATTAATGGTACAATTGTTCTCCATGAAAAAGGGGTAATTTTTTCTAAACAGGCGGGCAATACGGCATTAGTCCTCATTGACGCACCGGGTGCCGGTGGTACAAAAATTAATACAGGGCTTTCCGATATAAACAGCAATGGACAGGCATTAGTTTTTGCCGGTAATCCCTATAATAAAAATTCAGTTGCATTAGACGTCACAACCCTGCCGGATAATGTGGAAGTAGACAGCTCTGTTATTAATGTTTATCCGACAAAAGATGCCGTTGTTCTCGCAAAATTTAAAACAAAGCAGGGATATCAGGTACTCTTTACACTAAGCCATAACGGAAATGAATTACCATTTGGTACAATTGTTTCCGCTGAAGGTGATAACACAAATAGCGGAATTGTCGGTGACAGCGGACAGGTTTATCTTTCCGGTCTTCCTGCTGAAGGAACTATACTGGCAAAATGGGGTAATTCGGCAAACCAGTCCTGCCGCAGTAATTACAACCTGGAAAAAGACAGTACATCAATTGATGACGATAATCATTTTATTAAAGAAGTTTCACTACAGTGTCAGTAAGACTTATCAAAAAATGGTGCTTATTATGAAATATCTCTTTATGATTTTATGTATTTTATTAAGTTCGCTGACAACTGTTCAGGCAGCACCTGATAATAGCGGCGGATTATCCTTGCATGTTACCCGGGTTATTTTTCATGAAGATGACCAGAAAGGCGTTACGCTCAACATTATAAATAACTCAGATAATGACTACCTTCTTCAATCCACTGTCCGTGATATTGATCCGCAAACAGGAGGCGTAAGTCAGTCAGAACGTAAAAAGATGCCATTTATCATTACACCACCGCTTGATAAATTTACAGCACACAGTGAAAAAACACTGCATATCCGCCGGGTAAACAGCATTCCGCTATCAAATAAGAATGAATCGGCTTTCTTTATTTCGTTAAAAGCAATTCCGGTTACTGAGCAACCTGATGCCACTGATAATAGTATTGTTCTGGCTACTGTTATTAATCTAAAATTATTTTATCGGCCAAAAGAATTAACCCGGGATTTTATTTATGCATCATCTTCATTACCGGCATTATGCAAAAAAGATAATATACTGATTGCAAAAAACAATACGCCATACTGGATAGTATTCAGCTCCCTTAAAACGGATCAAGAAAATATCGGCGAGGAACAATTACGCCATATGATACCGCCTCATGAAAGTTATCCGTATGAAATTAAACGTGATTTAAATCATCAGCAAGCGGAATGGACGCTGATTGATGAAAGTGGCTGGATAACACCATCAGAAAAACAAACTATATCTGATTGCAGTCAATAGTGATTATTATTTTTCAGGTAAAAAAAATGACAACAATAAAAAGAAGTATAACTAAATGCTTAATTTCGGCAGGTATACTGTCATTAACACTTCACTCTGCGGTATACGCTGAAACCATTACAATTAATGGCGGGAAGGGACAACTCTGGTCGGGTAAGACGTTCAACATAACAATGACGGGAACTGGCGTAACAAATATGGCACCTAATTTCGGCTTCCCTAATGTTGCAATGGCTCTTGGCAGTAATTATATTTTTTGTTCCGAAAAAGATTATTCCGCCATGGTAAACGGAGCCCAGGGGGTCAGGCTGGCTCCCGGTATTATTATCGTTCCTCAGGCCAGTTTTCAGGTCACTTACACCAATACCGCCGGCAGAGTAGTAGAAGCTGGCGGTGAATTTGGTCCGAATCCATTTCTGTCAGCCAATATCGCCAGCTCTCCGCCACTTCAGCTCTCACAAAAATACGCAAACTGTGCAAACTTTGGTGATGTAAATACGGTATCTCCGTTTCATGGTTCACCAACCCGGCGGGTATGGATGGTCGGAAGCTGGTCTATTCACGGTGATGGTACACAAAAAAATACCACTATCACCGACTTCCGGGCACATACCACGTTATGGGCAGCAAGCACACAGGTTGAATCATTATTCTCCCCTGAAACTATCATCAAAGTATCTACTCTGGAATGTAATGTCAGCACACCGGCAACCATCAACTTCGGCGATGTCCCCTACAGTAATGAAGCAGGTAAAGAACTGGGTAAAACAACCTCAGTGATTAATGCAAGCTGTTCGCAGAATGGCCAGGGATCTAATTATAATATGAACCTGGAATTCAGAGCCGTATCCGGAATATATAATGGTGATTACTCCAGGCTGAAATTAAAAGAAGGTGGCGGATATATTACCGGTGAAATAAAAAACGCTGTCGGTGCTAATTTTAACGGGCAGTGTAATTTATCTAATGGTATCAAATTTAATCAGAGTAAAATAAAAATTGCCACTATCACACCAGCCGAAAAGACTAAATCAGTTGATACACCTGTAACATGGCGACTGTGCTCCGCAGGGAATAAATCAGATCCGTTACCCTACGGAAAAGTAAATGCGACCGCAGAAGTTGCCATCACATTTAATTAATCATAAAAAAGCCGGTTATTTTAACCGGCTTTTCATATATCCCCAATGTCATTCAAGATGCAGTCAACGAACTTGCGGTTTGAATGAATAAGGGTATAGATTATAACCCGTAAATCTGGGTATCTTTCGGATATTTAAGGGTATAGTTCAGCGGTAATTCCACTTCCTGCTGTGGCTTTAATGTCACTTCCCACTCAATTTCACCGGTTATTTTATCCAGTTTTCCGTCACCAAATTCACTCTCTTTCACCAGGATTTTACTGTCCTGACTAACAGGAAGCTGATCAAAGACATGTACCGTAACAGGCTCGCTGTAAACCGATTTCAGACGGATAATATAACCTTCAGATTGCTCAACGGCAGAGCCGAGAATACCCGGTTGTTTTTTCAGTTTCGCATTCACAGTACGGGATACCTGAATATCTTTATTCATCCCGAACGGAACCGCCAGTTTATCCGTCAGAGTAGGGGCATCAATAAACGAGGTGCCGATATAACGGTCAGCAAAGTAAATATTAGCGTTGCCGCTCAGCAGATTAAGTGCCGGGACATTATCAATATCCGCCTGAAGATAAACATGCTCATCCAGCTTAGGTCGGGTGATATAGCGGTATTTCCCGGTCAGCTCTGTCTGTTTGATGGTCAGCGAACGCGACTCTTGTGATGACGGCAGTGAATACGGCTGCGCGATATTATAACTGAGACTGATACCATTACTGTCTGTACTGACAAAGTCAGCTATCCCGCGGCTTACTTTTTTATTTTTCGCTGACTTCTCTCTCGCTATCACCATCGGAGCGGGTGCTGCAACCATATCTGCCATCATATTCCGGGTTTCATAGTCCTGAACCTGAGCCAGATACCACGGGAAAAGCTGTGGTGCCGCAATAGTCTGTACCGGGTCTGCCGATGATAATGTCAATTTTACCTGATCCCAGTTAATGCCTGTATTCTGAATAACATCTGCCTTATATGTCAGTGTAACCGGCTTATCCAGCCCGGTGGTGCGGATATCATACGCAGGTGCCCAGGCGGCATCGGCGGTGATATAAGCAATATCCAGCTCTGCGGTAACCGCTTTTTTCGCCGCCACACTGACGACAATCTGTGGCTGACGTCCGTCAAACCGGGCGGTTTTTTCTGCAAACAGAGCCTTCAGCCGGGTGATTTCTTCTGTTTTATCACTGATTTGTTTTTGATAACCGAGTTGTTCACCGTAGATTTTTGTCATCTGTTCACGGATAAACGCCAGCTTCTGCACGGATTGCTCCGTGGATAATGCCCCGCTGCTGCCGAAAAAATCCTGATCCCGCAGTAATCCCAGTTGTTCATCATTTATCTGAATAAACATATTCAGCTGCGCAACAGCCTGCTCACCGGTGTCAATCTGTGCTTTCAGTGCATTGATATCCGCAGGATAAACCGGCTCTTTTGCTTCGCTGCGCAAATTGACTGACTGAATCGTCACATCATCATTATTCAATATGACAGAGAGACTGGCGGGATTAATATTGTTTGCCACATTTGACAGCACAATTTCGCTTGCTCCGGCAGGCAGTGTCAGTGTGGCACTGTTAAACAGTTCCGCGCCACGCAGAAAAATCGTCGCACTGTTAAGTTTTACATCCTGAACAATTACATTTTGTGCTTCTGCTGCCGCACCTGCCGATATCACCATACCGGCTACCAGCAGCGTACTTTTCACGCTGTACGTTAATGCCATTTCATTGACTCCCTGATTATCAGAATTACCGTCGTTTGAATGAATAAGGGTATACGGTTAATAACCTTTTATAATAAATCCGCAATCTGCAGGAAGATAACGGAATAACCTTAAAAATAAGTAACCTGTGACACTTTCATACCTGTAAACATGTTACTGTTTTTTTAAACCTGTATTTTAGTATTAACATCACCTCACTTTTTGTTTAGTATACTAAACACACTTATCCGGATAGGCAGAAAAGGCATGGCGAACACACCTGAGGCACCGGCAACACTCTCCCGGAACAAACTATTATGGATAGCCGGGATGGGCTGGACATTTGATGCCATGGATGTGGGATTGCTGGCATTCCTGCTGGCAGCATTGCAGGCTGACTGGGGGCTGAGCGCGGCACAACTCGGCTGGATAGGCAGTATAAATGCAGCCGGAATGGCAATCGGTGCCTTTGTATTCGGCATTATGGCAGACCGGAAAGGACGCAAACCGGTCTTTATCCTGACACTGTTGTTGTTCAGTCTGGGCTCCGGACTGACCGCTATTGCCGGCTCACTTGCCGTTGTCCTGATTCTGCGGTTTTTTATCGGCATGGGGCTGGGTGGTGAACTGCCGGTTGCCTCAACACTGGTCAGTGAAAGTGTCGCACCTCATGAACGCGGGCGCATTGTTGTGCTGCTGGAAAGCTTCTGGGCAGTCGGCTGGCTGATCGCGGCACTGATCGCCTATTACGTCATTCCGGATTACGGCTGGCGTACCGCTATGCTTCTCAGCGCACTGCCCGCACTGTATGCGCTATGGTTGCGGGCAAAACTGCCGGAACCGACATCCCGTTATGCGGTACAAACCCGCCCGAAACTCACCATCGCGCAGTCCATGTCGCTTATCTGGTCGCCGCAATACCGCCGTGCCACCCTGATGCTGTGGATCCTCTGGTTCTGCGTTGTATTTTCCTATTACGGCATTTTTCTCTGGCTTCCCGGCGTGGCAATGCTCAAAGGGTTCAGTTTAATCAAGAGCTTCCAGTATGTTCTGATTATGACCCTGGCGCAGTTACCGGGCTATTTCAGTGCCGCCTGGCTGATTGAACGATACGGACGAAAATTTGTGTTAGTCACCTATCTCACCGGAACCGCCGTGAGTGCTTACTGGTTCAGTTGTGCGGACTCCGCCACCATGCTGGTGATAGCCGGGATGCTGCTCTCTTTCTTTAACCTCGGCGCGTGGGGCGCACTGTACGCCTATACGCCGGAGCAATATCCGGACAGTATCAGAGCAACCGGTACAGGCACAGCAACGGCTGTCGGGCGGATAGGCGGGATCATCGGCCCGTTGCTGGCGGGATATATGATCCAGTATCAATTTGCTGTCAGCAGTCTCTTTCTGATTTTCAGTCTGGCCATTGTGGTCGCTGTCCTCGCGGTTATCTTCCTCGGGCAGGAAACTAAAAACCGGGAACTTAGCTCAATCTGACCTGCATCAGGTTGTTGCCGGTAATAAACAGATATCATTCATATGCAATATATCTGTTTATATTGCCGGAGAATAAACAACAGAAAACAATAAGATGAATGAATACGAAAGAGTCAGCAAATTATTAAGCCATGTCCTGAGACATGAACCTGAATTCATTGAGATTCACCCGGATAATGACGGCTGGACTGATATCGCAATATTACTCCGTCAGATGCAGATACACGGCACGCTGCTCAGCCGGGAAACGCTTGAGAAAATTGTTCACGATAACACGACAGATCCTTTCACGATTTCATCGGACGGGCTGTTTATCCGCTCTGCACAGGGACATTGTGCCACACAGGTAGCAGTTGACCATCCGCCGCAGACCCCGCCGGATATTCTGTTTCACGGCACAGCGATCCGCTTTATCAGTGATATCTGTGAATTAGGCCTGATAGCCGGAAAGAGGAACAATGTACATCTCAGTGCTGACGAAAACACGGCGCTGGCAGCCGGTGCACGCCACGGCGATCCTGTTGTGCTGACCATTGCGGCAGGGGAAATGTTTAAAACCGGGTATCCGTTTTATCTGGCGGATGACGGCGTCTGGCAGACCCCGCATGTCCCGATCAAATACTTCTCATAGAAAAAACCCGGCTCAGCCGGGTTAAGATTACTGCGCAGATTTATGCGTTCAGCCGTGCGGCGTGATACGCAATGTGCTCAGGGATAAAACTCGCAATAAAGTAATAGCTGTGATCATACCCGACATGAATACGGATATTGTGCGGGATCCCATTGGCTTCACAGGCAGATTTCAGTAATCCGGTTTTCAGTTGCTTATTGAAAAAGGGATCCGCAAGCCCCTGATCGACAAAAATATCCGCCATTTTGTGCCCGGATTCGATCAGTTTTACCGCGTCATATTGTTCCCACGCCGCCGTATCTGCACCGAGGTAAGCTGAAAATGCTTTCTCCCCCCACGGCACCTGTGACGGAGAAACAATCGGCGCAAACGCAGAGACACTACAAAAGGCATCCGGATTACGCAATGCCAGAACCAGTGCGCCGTGACCGCCCATTGAGTGCCCGCAGATACTGCGTTTTGGTGATGTTTCAAAGTGCCCGGTAACCAGCTCATGTAATTCATTCAGAACATAATCATACATGTGATAATGTTCATTCCACGGCTCTTGTGTGGCATTCACATAAAACCCGGCACCCAGCCCCAGATCATACTCTTTATCATCCGCAACATTACTGCCGCGCGGGCTGGTATCCGGTGCAACAATAATAATGCCGTGTTCGGCGGCGTAGCGCTGCGCACCGGCTTTAGTAATAAAATTCTGCTCGTCACAGGTCAGCCCGGAGAGCCAATACAGCACCGGGCACTTTTCTGTTTTTGCCTGTGGCGGCAAATATACAGAAAACGTCATCGGCGTATTAGTCGTCTCTGAATAATGACGCCAGACTTCCTGGCTCCCGCCGAAACACTGATGGTGTTCGATCCGTTCCATAATATTCCCTTAAATAATATCTGTGACACGTATATACCCGACGTCATTCAGGATGCAGGCGGGCGTCTTTCCGCCAACGAACCTGCAGTTTGAATGAATAAGGATATATACCCAACGTCATTCAAGATGCAGGAAGGCGGCAAGGGAAGATAGACGGGGAGCATACATTAGTATGTGACCCGGTTATCTGAGCACAGCCAACGAACCTGCAGTTTGAATGAATAAGGGTATATTAGTAATGGATGACCGTACGGATAGACTTACCCTCATGCATCAGGTCAAACGCGTCGTTAATCTTATCCAGTTCCATGGTGTGCGTGACAAACGGTGCCAGCTCAATTTTTCCGCTCATGGCATCTTCGACCATGCCGGGCAATTGTGTCCGCCCTTTCACGCCGCCGAATGCTGTGCCTTTCCAGACACGCCCGGTCACCAACTGGAACGGACGGGTGGAAATTTCTTTCCCCGCCCCCGCCACACCAATAATCACAGACTGTCCCCAGCCACGGTGCGCACTTTCCAGTGCTGAGCGCATCACATTGACGTTGCCGATACATTCAAAGGTATGCTCAACGCCCCATTTGGTCATCTCAACCAGCACCTGCTGAATTGGCTTGTCATAATCATTCGGATTGATACAGTCAGTCGCGCCGAACTGTTTTGCCAGTTCAAATTTTGACGGATTAGTATCAATGGCAAAAATGCGTCCGGCTTTTGCCTGACGTGCGCCCTGCACAACCGCCAGCCCGATACCGCCAAGGCCGAATACAGCAACTGACTCCCCTTCCTGCACCTTCGCGGTATTGTGGACCGCGCCGATGCCGGTGGTCACGCCACAGCCGAGCAGACAAACCTGCTCTGCATTCGCTTTCGGGTTAATTTTCGCGAGAGAAACCTCGGCAACCACAGTGTATTCACTGAATGTAGAGCAACCCATATAATGATACAGCGGCTGACCATTGTAAGAAAAACGGCTGGTGCCGTCCGGCATCACCCCTTTCCCCTGAGTTTCGCGTACCGCCACACACAGGTTGGTTTTGCCGGAGGTACAGAAATCGCACTCGCCGCACTCGGCGGTATACAGCGGGATCACATGATCACCCGGCACCACACTGGTCACACCTTCACCGACTTCGACCACCACCCCGGCACCTTCATGACCCAGCACCACAGGGAACAGCCCTTCAGGATCATCCCCGGAAAGGGTATAAGCATCCGTATGACACACGCCGGTGTGGCTGATTTTAATCAGTACTTCACCCTTTTTCGGCGGAGCAACATCGATTTCAACAACTTCAAGGGGTAACCCCGGCCCGAAGGCAACTGCTGCGCGTGATTTCATAACGGTTCCTTTATCAACTTAGGCTCACAGATGGTAAGCACGGATGGCGTAACCATACCGCACAATACCGCCGGCTGTATAGCGCGGGTCAGCAGGGTGCCGGGTCCGAAAATAATACATAACCAGTGAACCGGAATATTATCCCGGATGCTTCATGCATGCAGGAATAAGAATAAAAACCAGATATAAAAATACGTAAATATAATTATTAATTGGATGTAAATTGCTAAATATTTATATTTTGACTATTTCGCAGCTAATGAATTAACATGTGACAGCAATACAACATGGATGAATTACTTTTATTATCAAATATATAAAGGAATCTGATAATATGTCACAGTTTACAGATATTGACAGAAATAATGCACGCGTGATTTTAGCTAATTTCTACGACCCGGTTTATGCGGGCAGAGTACCCATGACCGATAAAGCGGTTACTGTCATTTGGGAAATGCTGTCTGAAGCAGAAAAATGCACAAATATGATGGCATATGTTCCGACCCCCGCAGGCGCGATGCCAGGTATCGGCTATATCGCATCACAATTAGGGAAAATGGCTAACCGCATCCGCCAGGCCGGAAATGGCAAAGTTGATATTAAGTGCAGAGTACAGATGAAATCCGTATTTCGCCTTAAATTCGATGAAATAACCAACGGCATTTAATATATTAAATCTGTTTTATTTTTTAATGCAGACTGAAATCAACACCGGCACGATATTGTACATCTGCCGGTGTCTTGTTATATATTATTTATCACAAGTAGCGTCTTATATTTGACAGATCGTTCCCTGACGGATGCTGATAAATATCCAGTTTAAAATATTTTGCTGACGCATTCACATACTCAAAAATCTGCGACTGTGTTTCCTCATAATCCACCCAGGTTGTTGAACGGGTAAAGCAATATATCTCAACCGGTAGCCCGTTCGGGGTCGGCGGCATCGTTCTGACCACCAGATACATATCAGCCCGCACATCACCCCGCGCCTTTATCCAGTTAAGAATGTATTTACGGAAGAGCTGTAAATTAGTCACTCCGTTGCTTACCATCCACTCATTAATATCACCGCTATGATTGCTCTCTTCTAACATAGCGTCCAGCGGACGGCGCAGCGGTTCAGAATCCCGCAGTTCCGCCAGCAGATCCTCTGTGGCAAATGAAACTGAAGACTGGTCAATATAAAAACTGCGTTTTATACGGCGTCCGCCGGAAGAGAACATCGGCTGCCAGTTGGTGTATTTTTCTGTCAGGAAATCCTTGGTCGGAATGCGGGAAATGGTATTATCCCAGTTACGGATAGTAATAGTATGCAGTGCAATATCAATCACTTCCCCGCTGATATTACTGTTGGGCAGTTCTATCCAGTCATACAGTTTTAGTACTTTACCGTTTGAAACCAGAATATTTGCCACAAATGATAATAACGTATGCTGAAAAACAAACATCAGTACAGCGGCAATAGCACCAAAACCGGAAATAATAATCAGGGGTGACTGAGATGTCATCAGGGCTATTATCAAGATGAATGTGACGACCCACACCCCGATTTTCGCAATCTCAATGTAGCCTTTTATTGAGCTGTTTCGGTTAGATACCCGTCCGGAATGGCGCAGAATAAAAATATCCAGACCATCATTAACCAGTGATGCCAGATTGATAATAAGAAAAACACTGCATACCGTGTTGAACAGAATATTCATTTCTGCCGAGAATGTCGGCAGCATTTTATTAATATAAAGAACAAGCGTGACTGAAACGACAGAGGCACTTTTTTTGGCAACGCTGTGGATAGTCT
Source organism: Morganella psychrotolerans (assembly GCF_965118875.1). Lineage (GTDB taxonomy): Bacteria > Pseudomonadota > Gammaproteobacteria > Enterobacterales > Enterobacteriaceae > Morganella > Morganella psychrotolerans_C. The sequence continues at coordinate 117,394 of NZ_CBCPJD010000002.1, read as the reverse complement.
CGTCATCAGTCAGGTTGGTAAATAATGACAGCAGGCGTTTTGCGACCCGCAAAAAAATCATCCGCCCGAGAAACCAGGTGACTAATAAAACCGCAAACAAAAATACCGCCGATAATATGGCGCTTGATGCGATAAAATCATATATCTCAATTAACTTTTCCATAATACCCCACAGCATACATCAAAATATCAGCTGATGAGTCTGACACAGGTAAAATAAGAAAATTTAATGACATACCCGGTCATACATCAGGATACCCAACTGTTGACTACGCAAAGCTCGCCGAGTCACATAGTTTATCTATGTTCCCCGTCTATCTTCGCTTGTCGCCTACATGCATCCCGAATTATTTAGAGTATAAAAGGGGAATCTCTTCCCCTCTTTACGATATTTTCAGTGCAGATCAACCCAACAGCGGCAATGGCGCATCAAATAAAATAACCGCTTCCCCTGAAATACTGGCTTTCTGCGGCTGATTGTCTTTAATATTCACCGTCACATGCACAGTCCCGCTACGCCCGATAGCCCGTCCCTGATGCCCTTTGATCCGCAATGTTTTACCATCATGCGGCATCAGTCCGTAGCGGACAATCCATGCGCCCATCGGTCCGTTAGCATTGCCGGTCACAGGGTCTTCAGCAATACCAATCGCCGGGGCAAACATTCTCCCGTCAGTTTCACAGGTGCCGGGACGGATGGTGAAAACAAAAAATCCGTTGCAGCCAATTTCACCGCTGATCGCCGCAAGTGCGGGTAAATCAGGATTGATATTATCAACAGACACATCCGGGTTCAGCGGGATCATCACTTTGGAATGTCCGGTGGAAACAATCTGTACCGGCAATCCGGTCAGAATATTGTCTTCACTTAACCCAAGCGCACGGATGATCCGGGTACGGATATCGCCTTCAAGCGGCGGCTCAAATGAAGGCGTCCCCTGCTCCAGGGTGATGATGTAATCATTATTTTTATAATCAATATCAACACGATGGCGACCTGCCAGAGAGGTTTGATACAGTGTGCAACTTTTCAGTCCCAGCATTTTTGCCCGGACATAGTGCACCGATACTGTCGCATGACCACAAATCGGCACCTCCGCTGATGGTGTGAAATAACGGATACGTATATCACTTTCTTCGCTTTTCAGAACAAACGCGGTTTCAGAATGGCGCAGTTCACGGGCAATCAGCTGCATTTGTTCTTCAGTTAACTCATCAGCATGCAGCACTACACCAGCTGAATTCCCTCTGAACAACTCTTTGGTAAATGCATCAACATGAAAAAGATGTGGTGTCATGGTTTTCTCCGGTAACACAGCAAAAAACAGATATCTGACCCAATCATATCACTCTCCCGGCGGGAAGCTGCGGATATGCAATGCCGCCAGGCTTTCATTAATGTTTTCACGCAGCCAAAGGGAAAAAACCCATGCAGGACTCTCTTTTTCCGGCACTGACGGGAAAAGCAGATAATACGCAGTATTGTCTGTCATAAACCCCGAAATCGTTCGGGATTATTTATCTGGTCTGGCTGGGATTTAAATCCTTCACCAATAAAACCCGGATTTCGGTAAATAATACGGAAAGCGCTGCGCTGTCTGCTGTCGGCGCATTCCGCAATGGTTTTTTTGTTAATGCCCTGAACCCGAAAACCCTATTTTTTGTGGTGTCCGTTTATACACAAGTCATCAGCAGCCATAATTCCCTGCTGATGAATTTTAGTTACGGATTATTTATTTCGTTTGTCCATTTGCTATGGTTCAGCCTGATCGCGCTGTTTTTTTCTAATCCGGTTATCCGTAATAAAATTCTTAATCATCAATTACTGATGGATAAAGTTATTGGCATTCTGCTGATGCTGCTGGGTATTTCACTGGTTTTCTTTACGATAAACTAAATATCGCGTCCGGGGCTGAAGAGTGTTCAGCCCTGATTATTTTGTATTCTACATTCCATATTACCGGGCGATACCGGGTTCATAACCTGCTCACCAAACCGGCGGGCAGCATAGTCGGAGCGGACGCAATCATACGTTTTCTTTGTAATACCGGAAGAAACGGTAAAACAAACCTCTCTTTTCCCGGTAAATGACGGTGGGCTTTCAACAACATCCGTAATGGTCAGATCTGAAATATCATTCGCGGAGAAGTCTTTTGTTATTGCCACGTTGGCATGCATCATCAGCGAATCAGAAGTATAGGCAGGATAAATGGATTCATCTGCACACCCGGCTGATAACAGTGCAATGATCAGATATATTTTTTTCACTGTTTTATTTTCTCCGGGCTTGTTTTATCAGGATACGTAACCGGATGCGCCGCCCGCCACGCCAGCGCCTGCTGTTCACTGAGGTTATTTCCTTTAAATTCAATGATTTTTATACTTTTTTCTGTTTCATTCAGGCGCAGCATACGAAAACAGCGATCCGGAAAAACAGAATTCATTAAAATAGCTGACATTTCATTGTCGTCATCGAAAGGCGCTATCCAGTCAAATAACCAGATGCGCTCACCTGTGCGCAGTTGCTGATACAGGTCAGATTCATCACAGCCGCTTAAATAGCGCTGTTCAACCTCCGCACTCAACGCGCCCCAACTGAGGAAAAAACAGGGCTGATTATTATCCAGCGCCAGCACATACTGTTTTTGTTTCACCAGCGGCAACAGCAGTTTTCCCAGCGAACGCAGCGGCGTTTTACTGTGCCGGGGGGAGAGCATCCATAACCAGACTGCCGCCCCCCAAATCTCCGCCTCGCTGGGCTTATCATCAGCCAGAAACGGCGCGTAGACTGTGTATTTGCCGATTTTCATCATCCTTCCTTTTTGCACTTATACTGCCCTGAAAGAGGGTAGCGCAATACGTAAGAGACCGGAGTCGGTATCATCCGAAATCCGCGAAAATCAGAGATTACAGCCATAAAAAAACCGGGATCACTGATACTATCCCGGCGGTTTCTTTTACGGCTGTCTGTCAGCAGGATTTGGCATTATCCATCTTATTCAGCCGGGTCATTATCGCTTCCAGCACACCACCGGCAATCGCACGGGCTTTATCAGAAACAGAATTGAAATCTGCCAGTGCGCCGCGCGGGTCAACATCCGCAATTTTAAAGCCTTCCGGAACACATAGACCTTCATTCAGCAGACCGCGCACCATACCGTCCATAGGGGAGAGAATTTCTGTTTCGCCTATGCGCGCGATAACATCACCTTCATGAACGACATCGCCGATATTAATGTGCCGCGTCATCATGCCGCTGTGTGGTGCACGCAGTACACGTTCTGTGGTTTTACCGTTGATATTGCCGGGAATACCTGAGTTAGGTGCCGCGCAGCCGTGGGTAATAACACGCCCCAAATGATGCCCGCGCTGGGTTTCAATCACAGCATCACAATCCACTCCCGCCTCAAAGCCGGGACCGAGTGCAATTGTACAAGGTGCCATTTTGCGGTGTGTCCCGGCGATATTGCGCTTGGCAATAATGGCGTCGATCACAACATCCGGCTGAAGCGCCGGTAATAATTCGCCGTTTTCGTCCGCCAGCACCGGGATAGTGCCCTCTTTCAGATAGCGGGTTACTTCATCAATATCATGGGCATAACGGGCACAGACACCTTCCACACAGCTTTCACCGTCGTAAAGCGCCTGGGCAAAAGAGACAGTACAGCGGATAACAGTTGGTTTGCTGATATCCAGCATAATCACATCAAAGCCGCTGTGATAAAGGCGCAGCGCCACGCCGGTGGCAAGATCGCCCGCCCCGCGGATAACTACCCGTTTTGGTCTTCGGCTTTCCGTCTGGCTCTGTTTCATCGCCCCGCCCGGCGCGCCATGCATAATCTGTAATAACTCCGCGAGAATACTGACCGCAATCTCATGGGGGGTTTCCGCGCCGATGTCATAGCCAATCGGCGCATACAGTTTCGCTAACTGATTTTCTGATACCCCGGATTCACTTAATTGTTTGGTGAATGTCTGTACTTTGCGGCGGCTGCCGAGTAAGCCAAGGTATTTCAGCGGTTTATCAATGAGACAATTGAGGGATTCCAGATCCTGACTGTTGGTGGCAATAATCACATAATCCTCAGGCTGAGGATCAAGCTGAGCAACGGCATCAGTAAATGAAGGGACATGCCACAGGCGGGTGGACGGCGGGAACAAGTCCGGCTCCAGGCTGCCCGCATAAACATCCGCCACATGAATATCGATATTCAGGAATGCCGCCATCTGGGCGATTGCGCGGTTCACATGCCCGCCGCCAAGTAAAATCAGACGCGGACGCACGCCATGTACCGCAATATAAACTGACATCGCACCGCCGCAGTCAGAACCGACCGCATGCTGCCCGTTACGCGCCATGCGCCCGTGGAACATTCTTGAGCGGCCTTCGTGCAATGCCTCTACCGCTTCTTCGATGACTTTGCGCTCAACCATACCGCCGCCGATGGTGCCGATGGTTTTTCCGTCCCCCAGCACCAGCATTTGTGCGCTGTGACGTGGCGTACTGCCTGAACATTCGATAATTTCTGCCATGGCAAACGGGCAGTTTTTCTCAACCAATTTCGCTGCTTCGGTAAAAATTTTCATAAACAGACCTCAATGGATACCCTGCATTTATCATTGATATTATTGTCGCTGCAAAATATGTGTGATTGCGGGGTGTTCCCTGACGGCACCGAACCAGACAGCATCCAGTGACGTGCCGCGGATCCAGTCTGCCAGCGCATCCGGCGAGAAATTCTCATTTTGAGAAAAACGGTTTATCAGCCAGATCCGTAATGCGTCCGGTGGTGCTGATTTCCACATCCCCTGCGGGTGCCGGATCAGGCGGCTTATTGCGCTCAAATCCAGCGTATCGCCGCTGTTTAAGCCGGTTATAGCGGAGAAATGTGACCACCGGTGAACATTATCAGGCCCGACGGCCGCGCCCAGGAGCTGCCCGTCCGTTACAGCAATAACACAATCACTGTATTCAGGTATGCAAGGTTCATGCTCACCCGGCGCTTTTATGCCAAAACCGCGGGCTCCGTCAGATTCGGTCAAAATAACATCAACTGCATTTTTTTCAGCAAGTGCATTAATTTCTGCGGAGGTGAAGCCGCAAACCTTGTTATTCTGTGGGCTCCAGCCTGCATAACAGGCAAACGATCCGCGTTTGGTAACTACATCCGGTAACCGCGACGGGTGGCAGGCAAAAATGACGGGAAAGCCCTCGTCGGGCAGAAACATGTGGGTCGTCGTGGTGATCATCACCTTTTTCCCTAATTGAGAAAAAGCGCGTGCCAGCCAGAACAGGCAACTGGTTTTGCCGCCTGCGCCGACAATACTTATCACCATGGCGTGTCCGCCCGGATGTGTATCACATAACCGGCGCAGCGGTTCAGGTATAGTGGCGCAACTACGGGCAGGTATCCGGGTGTTCAGAGCACTTGTCATTGTCATCTCTAAGCCTTTGAATGTCGGTCACTTTTTAAAAACCATCAGCGGAGTTCACACCTATTATGCCGTCTCACCCGGCTTCAGCCGATACTGCGTTGTCCTGGTTTTCCTGTTCTGCATCCTCTTCTGTGCCTTGTCTGCATGATTTGCCTGCGCCGCTCTGCCCGCAGGAAACGACGGGCATTGTGACCGCCGCCGGGCTTTCCTCACGGATGGGCGAGTGGAAAATGATGCTGCCCTGGGGCGACGGTACCGGCACATTACTGGATACCAGCCTGTATAATGCGCTGCACTTTTGTCACCACATCATCCTGGTGACCGGCTACCGTGGCGCAGAGCTGGCGGCGCGTTATCAGTCAGTCAGCCGTATTCAGATCCTGCATAATCCGGATTTTGAAACCGGCCTGCTCTCCTCACAGCGCCTTGCTGCGCAGGCTGTGAGTACTCACTACTGCTTTCTTACTCACGGTGATGTGCCGTTTCTCATTCCTGACATCTGGCAGCAGTTATGGGCACTGCGCAGTGATGCCGCACTGCTTCCCCGATACAAGCAAGTTCCGGGCCATCCCGTGCTGCTCTCCCGCGACTGCCTGCTGAATGCGCTGGCACTGCCGGAGGGCAATAATATGAAAAAACGCCTGCTTGCGGGACCCCATCACTTCCTTGATATGGAGAACGATGCGGTGGTAACCGACATCGACACCAGGGATGTTTATCAGCAGTATTATCGCGTGTAAGCCATCGGCACACTATTACATCCGTCTCATTAATAACATTAACCCTTAATATGCTTTTGCTATTATCAATCTGATACGGATTTTCTTTTTTTTGAGAATCTCATTCATATGTTAACCCCATAGTAATCAAGATGTTTTTTATTGATTCATATTCGCATTTAGCATGGTGCGAGCTGTTTCACACTTTGTCATTAATATTAGATTTGTCTCACACTTTTTTATCTCCCCGATGATGAATTGCGCTATCTGGCGTAATTGTTGCAACCGTTGAGTCTATACAGCTGCATGTCCCGCTCCACCGGCATGCCCCCTCACATTGCAGCAAGGAGAGTTTTTATGGGAGATATAATGCGTCCCGTTCCGTTCGGCGAACTTCTGAACCGGATCTTTGAAGAATATAAGGCGAGCCGTTCTATTTTTGGGATCAATGAACGGCAATTTTACCGCAAGGCTCAGCAGCACCCGCTTCTGTCCGTATTTGGTGAAACCTATGAGACGCCGATCGGCCCCGCAGCCGGTCCCCATACTCAGCTTGCACAAAATATAGTGGTGTCATGGCTTACCGGCGGTCGCTTTATCGAGGTGAAAACCGTTCAGATAATCGATACCCTGGAACTGGAAAAACCCTGCATTGATGCGCAGGATGAATGTTTCAACACCGAATGGTCCACAGAATTTACCCTGCCGAAAGCCCACGATGAATATCTGAAAGCCTGGTTTGCCCTCCATTTATTAGAAGCCATTTTTGACCCGCGCACCAAAGGCGAAGCCAAGTCATTCATCTTTAATATGAGTGTCGGGTATAACCTTGACGGAATTAAGCAGCCGCGTATGCAGCAGTATATTCACGCCATGATGGACTCTTCTCAGTTGCCGTCTTTCGCGCAGTACCGCGACGAAATGAAAGCCTTTATCTCTCGTCCGGGTTTCCTTGCCGAACTGGGTTTAGAGAGCCGCAAAGCTGATCTGCTGGTGGTCGCCGACCTGGTTCCGGGCGATTTATCCAGAGGTGTGACACTTTCCACCATGCACGGTTGCCCGCCGGATGAGATTGAAGCTATCTGCCGCTATATGCTGGAAGAGAAGCACATCAACACATATGTGAAGCTGAACCCGACACTGCTCGGTTTTTCCCGCGTGCGTGAGATTCTTGATACCTGCGGATTTGATTATATCGGGCTGAGTGAAGAGTCTTTCTCACATGACCTGAAACTGGATCGCGCGCTGGAAATGTTACAGCGTCTGCTGGATCTCGGGAAAGAAGTGAAGCGCGGCTTCGGCGTGAAACTGACCAATACCCTCGGCACTGTTAATCACAAAGGTCGTCTGCCGGGTGAAGAGATGTATATGTCCGGGCGCGCCTTGTTTCCGCTCTCTATTAATGTTGCCGCCCTGCTTTCCCGCCACTTTGACGGCAAACTGCCGATTTCCTACTCGGGTGGTGCAAGCAAATTTAATATCCGCGATATTTTTGAGTCCGGTATTCGTCCGATCACCATGGCAACTGACCTGCTGAAACCCGGTGGTTACATGCGCCAGACTGAGTGTCTGAATGCACTGGAAGACTCAGACGCCTGGGGCATGACACAGGTTGATGTGGGCAAACTGAATGCACTTGCTGAGCGCTCTGTCAGCATGGAATACACCCAGAAACACTGGAAATCAGACCAGGAAATTGATGCCGGCGGCCCGCTGCCGATGACAGATTGCTATGTCGCACCTTGCGTGACCGCTTGTGCGATTAAGCAGGATATTCCTGAGTATATCCGCCTGCTGGGCGAAGGCCGCTACGCCGATGCACTGGAGCTGATTTATCAGCGCAATGCCCTGCCGGCTATCACCGGTCATATTTGTGATCACCAATGCCAGTACAACTGTACCCGCCTGGATTATGAAAGTGCGCTGAATATCCGCGAACTGAAAAAAATCGCCGTGGAAAAAGGCTGGAAAGAGTATAAAGCGCGCTGGCATAAACCCGCCGGAACCGGTGATAAAAATCCTGTTGCTGTGATTGGAGCCGGCCCTGCCGGTCTGGCTGCCGGGTATTTCCTCGCCCGCGCCGGTCACCCGGTGACTATCTTTGAAAAAGAAGCCAATGCGGGCGGTGTCGTCGCCAATATTATTCCGCATTTCCGTATTCCGCGTGAAACCATTGAACATGATATTCAGTTTGTTGCCGACCACGGCGTAAAATTTGAATACAGCTGCGACCCGAAACTGACTGTCGATAAACTGCTGGAGCAGGGTTTCCATTATGTGCTGGTCGGGATCGGAACAGATAAAAACAGCGGCGTGAAACTGGCGGGTGATAACCGCAATGTCTACAAATCTCTGCCGTTCCTGCACGATTACAACAACAACGCGCCATTACAGATGGGTAAACACGTTGCGGTTATCGGTGCCGGTAATACCGCAATGGACTGCGCCCGCGCCGCCAAACGCATTGCCGGTGTACAGGACGTGACCGTTATCTACCGCCGCTCTCAATCTGAAATGCCGGCCTGGCCGGAAGAGTATGAAGAAGCGGTTGAAGATGATGTGAAATTTATGTTCCTGCATAACCCGGAACAGTTTAATGCTGACGGCACACTGCTGGTGCGCACTATGAAACTTGGTGAGCCGGATGAGTCAGGCCGCCGCCGCCCTGTTGCAACTGATGAAACCGTCACTCTGAAAATTGACAGCGTGATAACCGCCATCGGCGAACAGCAGGACTGCGAAGCATTATCACAAATCGGCGTGCCGATGGGTGATGACGGCTGGCCTGCTGTATATCGCAACAGCGGTGAAACCACCCGCACCAATGTGTTCCTGATTGGTGATGTGCAGAGCGGTCCATCCTCGATTGTTGCCGCTATCGGTGACGCCGGACATGCGGTCGATACCATTCTTGAGCGCGAAAATATCCTTTCTCACTATGGTAATAAATACTGGCTCAATGCCGATCCGCAGGAAATCACTGACCGCAAAGGCGCAATCGCTGTACAGATGGTAAACAGTGACGATCGCGAAGCCTTTGTGAAACAGGAAGCACAGCGCTGCCTGGAATGTAATTACGTTTGTGCGAAATGTGTGGATGTCTGTCCGAACCGCGCCAATATTTCACTGCCTATCCCGGGCTTCCGTGACCGTTATCAGACACTCCACCTTGATGCAATGTGTAATGAGTGCGGCAACTGTGCGCAGTTCTGTCCGTGGCAGGGTAAGCCTTACAAAGACAAAGTCACTATCTTCAGTCTGCCGGAAGATTTCACCAACAGCACCAACCCGGGTTTCCTGGCTGACGGCGATAAATTTACCGTGCGTCTGGATGGCAAGGTCTGCGAGATGAAACTGAACAGTGATGGTGAATTCAGTAATGTTCCGCCGGAACTGGAAGCGATGTGCCGCATTATGAGTCACGTCAATAAGCACTATCACTATCTGTTAGGCCGGGTGGAGGTATAAACCATGCTGATCCTGAAAAATGCCACAGTTGTTGAGTTTGAACCGGCGGCTATCCGCGAAGGGATTGATATCGCCATCGACGGTGACAAAATTGTCGCTACCGGCAGCGGGCTGAATTCCCGCTATCCGGGGTCGGAAACCAAAGAGATGCATGGTCGTCTGGTGATGCCGGGGATTGTCTGCTCCCATAACCATTTTTATTCCGGTTTATCCCGCGGGATCATGGCGAATATCGCACCAAGCCCGGATTTTATTTCCACACTGAAAAATCTGTGGTGGCGGCTGGATCGCGCGCTGGATGAAGAATCTCTTTATTACAGCGGGCTTATCTGCTCACTCGAGGCGATTAAAAGCGGCTGTACCGCCGTGGTCGATCATCACGCATCACCCGATTATATCGCCGGCTCCCTGAAAACCCTGCGTGACGGCTTCCTGAAAGCCGGTCTGCGCGGAATGACCTGTTATGAAACCACTGATCGCAACGGCGGACTGAAAGAGCTGGAAGCCGGTGTGGCAGAAAATATCGCCTTTGCAGAGCTGATTGACAGCGAGCGCAAAAGCGGTAAATCCCGCTATCTGGTGGAAGCCCATATCGGGGCGCACGCGCCGTTCACTGTTGCTGATGAAGGTCTGGCAATGCTGCGCGATGCCATCAAAAAAACGGGGCGCGGGCTGCACATTCATGCGGCGGAAGACAGCTACGATGTATCATACAGTCATGATAAATATGGCAAAGACCTGCTGATCCGCCTGGGTGAATTTGATCTTATCAATGAGAAAACCCTTGTTGCTCACGGGCTGTATTTATCTTCCGCAGATATTGACCTGCTGAATAAAAAAGATGGTTTCCTTGTTCACAACGCCCGCTCCAATATGAATAACCATGTCGGTTATAACCACCGCCTGGGTGATTATAACAATGTGGTGCTCGGCACGGACGGTATCGGCTCCGATATGTTTGAAGAGCTTAAATTCGCGTTCTTCAAACACCGCGATGCCGGTGGTTCTATGTGGCCGGACAGCTTTACCCGCTTCCTGTGGAACGGCAACAAATTGCTGGCGCGCAACTTTGGTAAACAGTTTGGTCGCGTCGAAGCCGGCTATCAGGCAGATTTAACCATTTGTGATTACATGCCGCCGACCCCGTTTGTCGGTGACAATCTGCCGGGTCATCTGGCGTTCGGATTAGGATCATCAAGCGTTCACAGTGTGATGGTGGATGGCGTGATGGTCTATGAAAACAGACAGTTCCCGTTTGATATCGAACCAATTTTTGCCGATGCGCGCAAAGCCGCGAAGAAAATGTGGGCCCGGATGGACGCACTGAAATAAATAAAACCATGGCCTGCGGTTATACCGCAGGTCTGAAGAGCAATGTAGGGGTAACCCATGATCGAACAATTTTTCCGTCCTGCCACTTTATCGCAGGCAACTGAGCTGAAAAACCGGTTTCAGGACAGTGCTGTCTGGCTTGCCGGCGGCAGTAAGCTGAATGCCTTACTCACAAAAACCAGCCGCAATATTGCGATTTCGCTGTCTCTTCTGCCGCTGAAAACCATTGAATGGCAGGACGGTATTCTGCGTATCGGAGCAACTGTCACGCTGGAAGCCCTGCGTGAAAGCCCGCTTATTCCGCGCGCGCTGTATGACGCACTGGGTTTTATTTATTCACGCCATATCCGCAACCAGGCAACTATCGGCGGGGAAATTGCCGCCTGCCAGCGCGAGCATGCGCTGCTGCCGGTTCTGCTGGTGCTGGATGCACAGGTACAACTCGCCAACAGCAATGATGTTATTTCGCTGGAAAGCTACCTCGCTAAACCGGATGAGCGCCTGATCACTCACTTAGTTCTGCAGGATCCGTTCCGCCGCTGCGCGACCCGGACAATCCGTGAAACTGCCGATGGCTGGTCTGTTGTTACCGCCGCCGTTGCACTGACCGGCAACAATGAGCAACGAATTGCTGTGGATGGTGTTGGCTGTGCGATTGCCCGGCTGCCACAGATTGAAGCAAAACAACTCAGTGGCGAAGCCCTGGAAAAAGCAGTCAGTCAGGCGGTAAGTCCGAAAGCTGACCTGACGGGCAGCGAAGAGTACAAACGCTATATCACCGGAATTTTAGTATCAGACCTGCTGACAGACTGCCGGCAAATGGGGGAGAAATAATAGATGAACGTCCATTTTATACTTAACGGCACCCCGCATTCACTTGATTGTATCCCGGGCGAAAATGTCCGCGATATTCTGTTTGGTTTAGGAATGCACTCAGTACGTAACAGTGATGACGGCTTTGGTTTTGCCGGCTCTGATGCCATTTTACTCAACGGCAATATTGTTAATGCCTCACTGCTGATCGCCGCCCAGCTGGAAGGTGCGGTAATCGAGACCGCCGAATCCCTCGGCAAATGGAATGAGCTGAGCGATGTTCAGCAGGCAATGGTGGATGTCGGTGTGATCCAGTCCGGTTACAACGATCCTGCCGCTGCCCTAATCCTGACTGATCTGATCAACCGCATTCCGGAGCCTGATCGCGCACAAATTGATGATGCACTCTCCGGTTTATTCAGCCGTGATGCCGGTTATCAGCAGTTTTATCAGGTTATCGAATTACTGATCAAACGCCGCAAAGACCCCCGTTATAAAGCCGATACCGCACCGGAATTCCGCGACGATCTGACAGTTGTCGGGAAAGTCACACCGAAAACCGATGCCGCCGTTATGGTGCAGGCAAAACCCTGCTATGTGGAAGACCGCATCCCTGCCAATACCTGTGTGATAAAAATGCTGCGCAGCCCGCATGCGCATGCGTTGATCACTCATATTGATGTCAGCAAAGCGGAAGCGTTGCCGGGCGTGGTGCATGTGATTACACATAAAAACTGTCCGGATATTTATTACACCCCTGGCGGACAGAGTGCGCCGGAGCCGTCTCCGCTTGACCGCCGCATGTTCGGCAAAAAAGTCCGCCACGTCGGTGACCGTATTGCCGCTGTTGTCGCTGAAAATGAAGCAATCGCACTGAAAGCATTATCTCTGATCAGTGTGGAATATGAAGTACTGAAGCCTGTGCTGAATATTGATGAAGCCAAAGCCGATGGCGCACCGCTGGTGCATGATGAGCCGGTTATTTATGTCAACGGCGCACCCGCTGATCTGGCTGAACAAAACAAGAATGCTGCCGATCGCGGCGAGCACATGCAGATTAATTTCCCTATCGGCTCAAAACCGTGCAAAAACATCGCCGCTGGCGTGCATGGTCATATCGGTGATTTGGATAAGGGCTTTAAAGAGGCGGATGTTGTGCTGGAGCGCACATACGAATCCCGCCAGGTTCAGCAATGTCCGACTGAGCCGCACATCTGTTACACCTATATGAACGACGACCGCCTGGTTATTCATGCCTCCACTCAGGTGCCGTGGCACTTACGCCGCCAGGTGGCGCGTATCCTCGGTCTGAAACAGAATAAAGTGCATGTCATCAAAGAACGTGTCGGCGGCGGCTTCGGCTCCAAGCAGGACATACTGCTGGAAGAAGTCTGCGCATGGGCAACCTATGTGACCGGGCGTCCTGTCTCTTTCCGCTACACCCGCGAAGAAGAGTTTATCGCCAATACCAGCCGCCACGTGGCAAAAGTGAAAATTAAGCTGGGTGCCACCAAAGACGGCAAAATCACTGCCATCAATATGGAATTTCTCGCAAATACCGGTCCTTATGGTAACCACTCACTGACTGTACCGAGTAACGGCCCTGCACTGTCACTGCCGCTTTATCCGTGTGATAACGTCGATTTTCAGGTAACCACGTATTACTCGAATATCTGTCCGACCGGGGCTTATCAGGGATATGGCGCGCCAAAAGGTAACTTTGCGCTGACTATGATCCTGGCAGAACTGGCAAAAGAACTGAATATCGACCTGCTTGATTTGATCGAAACAAACCGTGTGCATGAAGGTCAGGAACTGAAAATCCTCGGCGCTATCGGGGAAGGTAAAATGCCGACCTCCGTACCACGCGCAGCCAGCTGCGCCCTCGGTCCTATCCTGAAAAAAGGCCGCGAACTGATTAACTGGGATTCCCCGCGCAAACAGAACGGAGACTGGAAAACCGGGCGCGGCGTTGCCATTATCATGCAGAAATCCGGTATTCCGGATATCGACCAGGCAAACTGTATGGTGAAACTGGAATCTGACGGTACCTTTATTGTCCACTCAGGCGGGGCTGATATCGGTACCGGGCTTGATACGGTTGTGAAAAAACTGACTGCCGAAGTACTGCTTTGTGATCTTGATGATATCCATGTCATTTCGGGTGATACCGACCACGCCCTGTTTGATAAAGGCGCGTATGCCTCATCCGGGACTTGTTTTTCCGGTAATGCGGCGAAAATGGCAGCTGAAAATCTGCGCGAAAAAATCCTGTTCCACGGCGCAGCACAGCTTGGCGAACCGGTGGAAGATGTCGCGCTTGCCGCGCCGGGTGTGGTACGTGGTAAAAAAGGAGAAATCTCTTTCGGGGATCTGGCACATGCCGCAGAAGGCGGAACCGGGTTTGGTGTGCTGGTGGCGAACGCCAGTTATATCACGCCGGACTTTGCTTTCCCGTATGGCGCAAACTTTGCTGAAGTGTCAGTGAATACCCGTACCGGTGAAATTCGCCTGGATAAATTCTATGCGCTGCTCGACTGCGGTACCCCGGTGAACCCGGATCTGGCATTAGGTCAGATTTACGGCGCATCCATGCGTGCCATTGGTCACAGTATGTCAGAAGAGATCCGCTACGACGCGAAAGGTGTACCGCTGACCCGCGACCTGAAAACTTACGGCGCACCAAAAATCGGCGATATCCCGCGTGACTTCCGCGCATTCCTGGTGCCGAGTGATGATAAAGTCGGTCCGTATGGTGCGAAATCTATCTCTGAAATTGCCGTCAACGGGGCTTCTCCTGCCATCGCCACCGCTATCCATGACGCCTGTGGTGTCTGGCTGCGTGAATGGCACTTCACTCCGGAAAAAATTCTGCGCGGCATGGGCAAAATGTAATCCGGCCAACACCCGCCCTCACCGGTTCCGGTGAGGGCTTTTTGTAAGCAGAGGAGTCAGCTATGTCTTCGGAACATACCGTCAAGGCGGTACGCGGGAAGTTTCTCGATATCACCCGTGTAGTAACCTCAATGGATGATTTGCCCGGCGCGGTCCGCCTGATTGACGACGGATTAATGCTTCTTCGCCACGGAAAAATAGAGTGGTTCGGTCAGTGGGAAGAGGGAAAACACCTTATTCCTGAATCTGTCCGCGTGCGTGATTACACCGGAAAACTGGTTGTACCGGGCTTTATAGATACCCACGTTCACTATCCGCAAAGTGAAATGATTGGCGCTCACGGCGAACAACTGCTTGAGTGGCTGAATAAACACGTTTTCCCGACAGAGAAACTGTATCAGGATATTGATTACGCACGGGAAATGTCTGCATTTTTTATCAAACAACTGTTACGCAACGGCACCACTACGGCGCTGGTATTCAGTACTGTACACCCTGAATCCGTCAATGCCCTGTTTGATGCCGCCAGCCAGCTCAATATGCGGCTGATCACCGGTAAAGTGATGATGGACAGAAATGCGCCGGATTATCTGACCGATACCCCGGAAAGCAGCTATGAAGAGTGCAAAACGCTTATCGAACGCTGGCACAAAAACGGGCGTCTGCTCTATGCCATCACCCCGCGCTTTGCCCCGACTTCCAGCCCGGAACAGCTGGCCGTCTGTCAGCGTCTGCGTAAAGAGTATCCGGATACCTGGGTACATACGCATCTGAATGAAAATAAAGATGAAATCGCCTGGGTGAAAGAGCTTTATCCGGACAGTAAAAACTATCTGGATGTTTATCACCATTACGGTTTAACCGGTGAGCGCAGTGTGTTTGCTCACTGTATCCATCTAGAGGAAGAAGAGTGGGATTGCCTGCACGATACCGGCTCTGCCGTGGCATTCTGCCCGACCTCAAACCTGTATCTCGGCAGCGGCTTGTTTAATCTGAAAAAAGCGCTCGCCAAAAAAGTAAAAGTCGGGATTGGTACTGATGTTGGTGCCGGAACGACCTTCAATATGCTGCAAACACTGAGTGAAGCATACAAAGTGATGCAGTTGCAGAAAACCTGTTTATCCGCCTTTGAAGCCTTTTACCTCGCCACTCTCGGCGGCGCACATTCACTGGGACTGGATAACTGTATTGGTAACTTTGATATCGGCAAAGAAGCCGACTTTGTGGTACTGGAACCGACCGCGACCCCGCTCCAGCAGTTGCGTTATGACAACTCACGCACGCTGGCGGAAAAATTATTTGTGCTGATTGCGCTTGGTGATGACCGCACGATTTACCGGACTTATATCGATGGACGCCTGGTCTATGAACGGACCTGACGCACACCGGCGTAGTGAATAAAAAAACTTTTTTTTCATTTCATTCTCGGGGTCTGCAATTATGTCTGATAATACAACACCGGATCATTCAGGAGCCGCTGCTAAAGGCGCACTTGATACGTACTTTAAAATTTCCTCCCGTGGCAGCAGTGTCAAACGGGAGATCCTGGCAGGTGTGACCACGTTCCTCGCCATGGTCTATTCTGTCATCGTCGTACCCTCCATGCTCGGCAAAGCCGGGTTTCCGCCCGGAGCTATCTTTGTCGCCACCTGCCTTGTCGCCAGTATCGGTTCCATCATGATGGGTCTGTGGGCAAATCTGCCGATGGCAATCGGCTGTGCTATCTCACTCACCGCCTTTACCGCATTCAGTCTGGTGCTCGGTCAACACATCAGTATCCCTGTTGCCCTCGGCGCTGTGTTTTTGATGGGGGTTATTTTTACCCTGATCTCTGTCACCGGTGTGCGAAAATGGATACTACGCAATCTCCCTATGGGGATAGCAAACGGCACCGGGATAGGGATAGGCTTGTTCCTGCTGCTGATTGCCGCAAATGGCGTCGGACTGGTTATCAAAAACCCGCTGGAAGGTCTGCCGGTGGCAATGGGTGCATTTACCTCTTTCCCGGTTGCCATGGCGTTGATTGGTCTGGCGATGATTGTCAGCCTGGAGAAAATGCACGTTCCGGGCGGCATCCTGCTGGTTATCGTCGGGATCTCCGTTATTGGTCTGATAGTTGACCCGAATGTCACCTATCAGGGTTTGATTGCAATGCCGTCGCTGAATGATGCCAATGGTAATTCATTGATATTCAGTATGGATATTATGGGTGCATTACAACCTGTCGTTCTGCCGAGTGTTCTTGCGCTGGTGATGACCGCCGTCTTCGATGCCACCGGGACTATCCGCGCGGTTGCCGGTCAGGCAAATCTGCTGGATGAAGATAATCAGATTATCAATGGCGGCAAGGCGCTGACAGTGGACTCCGTCAGCTCCATTATTTCAGGCTGTGTCGGCGCATCACCTGCAGCGGTTTATATTGAATCCGCAGCCGGTACGGCAGCGGGCGGAAAAACCGGACTGACGGCCGTCACTGTCGGCGTATTGTTCCTGCTTATCCTCTTTTTCTCACCACTTTCCTATCTGATCCCGGTCTATGCAACCGCACCCGCTCTGATGTATGTCGGGCTGCTGATGCTGAGCAATGTGGCAAAACTGGATTTCGATGACTCTGTGGATGCCATGTCCGGGCTTGTCTGTGCCGTCTTTATCGTGCTGACCTGTAATATCGTCACCGGTATTATGCTGGGTTATGTCACCCTGGTAATCGGGCGTCTGGTCGCCAGAGAGTGGCGCAAACTGAATGCCGGTACCGTCATTATTGCTATTGTGTTAGTCGCGTTCTATGCCGGAGGCTGGGCGATTTAATATTTTCTGAGTGATTTATATACCCGGTGTCATTCCGGATACAGGCAGATATCAGCCGGTAAGCCAGCTATCTGAATAAATAAAAGTATAAAACCGGTGCATTTCAGTACCGGTTTTTTATTATATAACTGTAACACATTTAATCTTCTTATTATTTCATTAACAACTCTTACCAATTGATTTGTTATTTTTTAAGTCAGACAATAAGTCGTTGTCTGTAACGCCGACGTGCGTACAGAGCAGCTTATTTTAAAAATGGACAAATTCATAAGGATATAAAATGAAAGAATTAAACGTAGCAGAAATTCAGGCAGTTTCCGGTGCTGGTATTTTCTCTGATGCAGGTACATTAATTGGCCAGGCTATCGGTGGTATTGTTGGTCACTACAAAGGTACTGAAGAGCAGAGTGCAAAGATTGGTTTAGATTTTGGTAAAACCATTGGTGGTATCGTTGACCAATCTATTTCTATGATTTCTTCATGGTTTAAATCTGTCAGAAAATAATACGCACAGCGTATTAAGAATCTTTGTTCCATAACCGTGTTATCTCAGGGGTCGGATATTACCGGCCCCTTTAAGTATTTCCCCTGATAAAACAGATTTTTCTTAAATTCCTTATATTTCATACTTCATTCCTTTCCACACACTTATTCAATATCTGATGCAGTTCATATCATCATGATTTTATTACCAAAAAAACACCATCAGGGAAAAACGCCTGGTTACTCTTTTTTATCACAAAGATATTACCTTTCATGATATATTTATACTTACAAAATAAAAAACAAAAAAATGTCTATTTTTATTTAATCCTGTATATGCTGGTCAGCATTTTTTGCAACTCCATTTCACCGGGATTAATTTAAAACAGTTACGCTAATATATACCAACCACATAATGGGTAATATACTTTTAAATAATAAACATTTAATAAGGATATAAAATAAAACAATTAAGCGTAATTGAAATTGATATGGTTTCCGGTGCCGGTGTCTATTCTGATGCAGGTGCATTAATTGGTCGCGGTGTTGGTACTATCGTAGATCAATCTGTTTCCCTGATTTCATCATGGGTTAAAGCAAGCCGTAAATAATATTGATACCGTATTAATCTGTTATTTTTATAAAGGAACTTTACGTAATTAAAGTCCCTTGTGTTATTTTATCCCCATATCAGCCGCCCTTCTGTTTTTGCTGTCCCGATAGTGACAATACAGCCCGCATTAAAGTGCAGGAAATCTGATTCGATGCCGTCGGAGAAAATCACGCCGTTCTCCGGCATCAGCGATTCCAGTTGCAGCGGTGCGGCATCATCAATGGTGCCGAATACCAGCCTGGTACCGGTCATGCGTCCGGGAAACGGCTCGCGGACACTGAAGCGCAGCCTCTTATCTGCCCAGCTTACCCCCTGCTGTAGCGGGTGAGATACCTGACCGGTCACGCCCAGCGCGCCCGCAAGAATGGATTGCAGCCAGCCGGTTGATCCGAGACTGGTTGAAATAATAATTCCGGAAGAGGATTGTGTTTCCGTATCACCTGACCAGCTCAGAACATAGCGCGCGGAGGTGTGACTTTTCGGTCCGATAAACAAATCATTTACCGCCAGCATCTGCTGCCCGTCATTGGTCGTCGCCTGTGCAAAACTCAGGGTTTTCCAGTCCATTTTTCCGTTCAGCGTGTTCGTCACCACATCCTGCAACTGTGCCAGCTCAAAAGGCAGCAATGGTCCGTCCCAGCGTTGCGGATCAGGGTTAACCGCAATAACCGGCTGGCCGCTCAGATATTTAAGTGTATTAGCAACCAGCCCGTCCTGGCCTATCACCACCACAAGATCACGGGCAGAAAACTGATAGCCCGGCAGCAATGTGCGCTCAAGCAATTGAAAGTGACCAAACGGTTGCAGGATCTGTTTTGCTTGTGTCAGCTGCGCCTGGTAAAGGTCATGCTCCGCGAGATAATCACTGACTGAGACCCCGCTGTGTTCCAGATAAAATTTTGCCTGCGGCCAGGTATTGAAACGTTCGGTCAGCTCCTGCAAACGGGTTTTCCGGGTGACCAGCACCACGCGGATATCTTCTTTTATACTCATGCTTTGCTCCCTTTTTTCATCATCTGGCTGAACATATCCGGTGAAATATTCAGCTCACCAATTTTTCCGGCATTCTGTGCCAGGGATTCAAATGCCATCGCCATCAATTGCTCCGGTGCCATCCGGCTTAATGCCAGGGCTTTGAGATTCTCTACCGGCAATTCGCGGTATGCTTTCATTTTTGTTTCAATGGAATATGCATCTGCCTCTGACTGAATCCGCTGATTTCCGGCACTGAGTGAAACCAGTGTCCGGCGCTGCTCCTCTTCCCCGATCTCTGCAGCCAGGCGCTCCTGCGCCATTTCTGCCTGCTCACGTAATAATGTGCGCTCATTTTCCAGCCGGGCTTCTTCTATCTCCTGCTCCTTTTGCTGTATAGAGAGATCGGTTTCCAGCTCCGCTTCTTTGATGGTCCGCTCCTGCTCTACAGACGATTTACGCCGCGCGTAAATCGCGTCATCGGCCTCTTTCATCAGGGATTCGCGGGCTTCGGCTTCCAGTGCTCTTGCAGTTTCCGGTGTCGGTGTAATTGCCGTGACAGAAAAATCCAGTACCGCCAGCCCCTGAGCCTCAAGTGCGGTCAGTTGTGATAAACGTGATTGCACCAGAGCGACAAGAGACTGGCTGAGTAACAAGGCGCGTCGCAGAGGCGTTGCCTGAATTTCGGCCTGAATAATAGTCTGGGCGGCACGGACAACCCGGTCACTCAGTTTCATCGGGTCTTCTGAGGCATAGGTTTTGCCATCCTTATTCAGTGTGAAATTAAGCACACCGGCAGTTTTTTCCGGCGAACTTATCTGAAATGAGAGCTGTCCCTGCACGCGCAGGCTCTGAAAATCGGCTGTCTGGAAATTAAAGATAAACGGCGTTTCCTGCGCATTGAGCGGTAGCGCAGAAACAGAGGTTGTCGCCGTGTTGTACCAGAAACTCAGCCCTTTTCCCTGATAACGGACAGTTCCGTTGACGGATTTAATAACAAATGTGGACGGGTCTGCTTTAAAGAATCTGAGATTTAACATGATATCGCTCCATTAAGTGTCCTTATGACAATAAATCAATAGTGACTCATAGACACTATTGATGTCAAGTATAATTAGTGTCTCAATGACATTTAATTTGCAATATGTCGCAGGCTCCTTACAATATAGCCAACGTCATCCAAATCGCTGGCTTCCCTTCGCCAACGAACCTGCATTCTCATACCTGAACAGGATAGCCCGATGGACGAACAAACTTACCTTGCGCATTATCAGCGCCGCGACTTTCTCTCCCCGCTGATAACCGTGGATACCGTTCTTTTTACCTGTCACGAAGAGACACTCAAAGTGTTGCTGGTTGAGCGCGCAGAGCACCCGGAGAAAGGTAAGTGGGGGCTGCCGGGCGGATTTATCGATGAATCACAGGATAAGAGTCTGGAAGATACCGTGATGCGCAAACTGCGCGAGAAAACCGGGATATTGCCGCCATATATTGAGCAGTTATGCACTACCGGCAATGATAGTCGGGATAAACGCGGCTGGTCAGTCACGGTTTGCTATACCGCACTGATCGCGCACCAGGTATGTGAAAAACATATTGATACTGTAAGTAATGTGAAATGGGTATCACTGAAAGAAGCGGAACAGCTGAGCCTGGCATTTGATCATCAGTCGCTGATTCAACAGGCGAAAGCGCGCCTGAGGCAAAAATCACTCTATTCCGTTGTCCCGGGGTTTGCGTTGCCGGAAACCTTTACCCTGCCGGAGCTGCAACAGGTTCATGAAATTCTTATCGGACAGCCGATTCAGAAAAAATCATTCCGCCGTCGTCTGGAGCAGGCTGATTTACTGATTGAGACCGGAGAAAAACGGGCTGATCGCGGGCGTCCGGCAGCATTGTACCGCTTAAAGCCGGCCTCGAAGGATTACCGGTTTATCCGCAATCTGGAAACAGATGAAGAGTAAGTGACCACTTACTGACGAATAGCCTTTGCGACTGTCAGCAATGCGTCCGGGCTTTTAATATTCGGATAGATCGCGCTGAAAGGAATAACAATGTAGCGCTGTGCTTTAACCGCTTCCAGGTGAGAAAGCGCGGGGTGATTTGCCAGCCAGGCTTTTTTCTTCTCTGCCGGCGACCAGACCGCATCAGCCAGGATAATATAGTCCGGCTGACTGCTGAGCAGAATCTCCGGTGATACCTGAATGCCTGCCATCGGCATGTTTATAAACGCATTTTCACCGCCCGCAAGCCGGATCATTTCCGTCATAAATCCTTTCTTCCCCTGCGACATCAGAGTGTCACTCTGACTGTCCAGGTAAAAAACCACTGGCTTACGTGGCAGCGGTGGCAGTGCTTTTACCTGTGCGAGAGTCGCATCGACGCGGGCTATCGCAGCATCTGCCTCTTTTTCCCGGTGAAGAACCACACCTAATCTGCGCAAATCAATTCTGATCCCGTCAAACCCGCTGTATGCCTGACGTTCACAGGCAAAGGTTAGTAAATAGCTGCCGATATCAGCCCGCTGCAAATCAGTGCGGCTGCTCACCGACGCTGTAAATGCGGAAGAAAACCCGGCAACAACAAAATCAGCGCCGGAGGCGATTAATTTTTCTGATCCAGGATATTTAACCGAAAAAACAGGCAGTTTATGATAGAACCCGGTTTTAATAGCGTCGGCTGAGTCATCGATATAACTGACGCCCAGCATTTGCTCTCCGGCATCCAGCGCCAGCAGCATATCTGCGGCGTGCTGATTCATCGCAATGATATGTTGCGGCGGTGTCGCTTTTGTCCACAGCGGCTCGCACTGCTTTTCAGCAGCCGCAGCGAAAGAGAGAAACAGAAGCACCCCGCTGATTGCCATCCTGATAAAATGCTGAATATACATAATGTTATTTATGCTCCACCAGCAAAGACGGAACCGGTCTTCCCTGCTCAATCTGCTCGGAAACAAACAGATGTATCTCTTCCGGCGTAGTCAGCCGATACCATAAATTATCAGGATAAACAGTGACAAGCGGCCCCTGATTACAGGGATACTGACAATGCGAGCGGGTCAGCAATACTCCCTTTTCATTTTCAAACAGATTACGTGCCGCAAGCTGGTGGCGCAGTTGTGTCAGCAGTGATTTTGCCCCCCGGCAAACACAGCGCGGTCCCATACAGAAGAAAAGATGATAGCGGTGCGGCGGTGTTTTTTCCCAGTTCGGATTGGATTCTGCTTTCGGTTCACGGCTCTGCGACTGCTTTTCCAGATCAGTCAGCAGCTCTGCGGCTTGTTTTGAATTCAGTGTGTTATCCGCCCCGGTGAGTACACACAAACGCCGGTGAAGCCGTAACTGCGGATACTGCACTGTTATTTTCTGCTCCAGCCCGGATGTCAGAGACATCAGCGCCTCACCGGATTGTTCCGCACCGGTAAATACCAGCAGCAACAGATGCCGGGTGTTATCCGTTATCTGCTGTGCCAACTGCTGTAATACCATCTCACTGTCTGAGCAGCAGGCTATATCAGCGGGAAAGCCTCTCTCACTGAGCGCACCCCGGAAATCCGGAGATAAAAAATCTGCATTCTGTAAAGTATCCAGATACAGTGTGATGCTCTTTCCCATTTTTCAGACTCCTCAGAAACGGTAGGTATAGCGCAGTTCTGCGGTTAACGGACGCCCTAGGTTATCCACTTTGACCAGACCGTTGCTGGTCAGCCCTGCCGGATAATCACGGTTAAGCAGGTTTTCCACTAACAGAGAGAGTTTGTGCTGCTGTGCATGATCGACATACCGATATGCGCCCGCATCAAACACAGTGTAATGACCATAAGATACCCCGCCGGATTTCAGCTCACCGACATAGCGGGTGGACAGCTCCGCGCCCCACTGTTTCGCCGGGGCA
Organism: Morganella psychrotolerans; assembly: GCF_965118875.1. Taxonomy (GTDB): domain Bacteria; phylum Pseudomonadota; class Gammaproteobacteria; order Enterobacterales; family Enterobacteriaceae; genus Morganella; species Morganella psychrotolerans_C. Next base: position 93,961 of record NZ_CBCPJD010000002.1, on the reverse strand, counting down.
TCATAACCAACGCGCCCGCGGGTAAAGAAATCAGGGATATCATTAAGTGTTGCGCCGTTTTTGGTATCGAGCCAGTTGCGGGTCATATCTGCGGAGACATACCACTCTTCACTGAAATTCAGTTTGGTGGCAAGCACCACGCCTTTGGTGCGGATTTCACCATCACCATTAACCCAGCGATCCACATTGCCGACTTTCACCGTTGTAATCAGATCATTGATTTCGCGGGCATATCCTGTGGCACCAAACTGCCATGCACCGCCGTTTTCCCACTGTGTCAGATAATCAAAACCGGCTTCAATATTCTTACTTTTCTCGGCTTTCAGATCCGGGTCGCCCACCACCTGCTTGTTTGCATCACTGACAAATAACTGCTCCGCATTCGGCAGTTTGAAGGCAGTTCCGACCTGCCCGCGCAGTGTCAGGTTATCGCTCGCTTCATAAGCCGTGCTTGCCATCCAGACAGTTGCGTCCTGCCCGCCCTCAAAGCGTTCATAGCGCACACCCAGTCCGGGTTTTAATTCAGGAAGAGAGGTGATCGCCGGGCGCACCTGCAAATACAGCGCATTGGCTTTTGCTGTATCTGTCTCAATTTTCATCACCTCATCTTTGCCCTTATACCACTGGTTATCAGAGCCTAAGACAAATTCATTCTCACCAAACAGATAGCTTTTTAACTGTGCCTGGATGCCGTAATCACGGAATCCCCAATACGAATCATCGTTTTGCACCTCGACTGAGCCATCCGCCAGATACCGGCTGCGGTCATAGCGGGTATTCCAGTCATTCATGTGCGCACGCAGGGAATAGCTGGTGTCGGCAGTCAGAAAGTGCTCGAAAGAGAGTGTGCCGAGATGATGGTCGCGCTTGTTTACCGCGCTGCGGTGATTATTCGGCGTGACCATATCCAGGTCGGCATCCGTATACTGATAAAATGCCTGTAACTGTGCTTTATCCGCAAAGACTTGTGTAACCTGAGCACCCACAGAGGTCAGGTCATAGCCGCGTTTTTTATCACCGATTTTGCCGTTGTAATCACGGTCACGGTATGGCTGATAGCCCTCAGATTTATGACGGCTGACCCACGCCATAAGCCCGGTTTTGCCAATGTCATTATCAAACGCTTTCTGTACATAACCTTCCCCGGAGCGACCTTTGTCTGTATCCGCACCCACACTGAATTCACCGGACAAGGTTTCAGAGGTGGGTTTTTTCGTCACGATGTTAATCACACCGCTGATTGCCTGAGTCCCGAAAGAGAGACTTTGTGCGCCCTGAAGAATTTCAATGCGGTCAATCGCGACCAGCGGCAGGGTATCAAGATAGATCCCGCCGAACAGGCGGTTATTAAGGCGGACACCATCAATTAAAATTAAGGTGTCATCCGGGCGTCCGCCCATAAAAGAATATTTTCCGTAACCAAAAGCCCCCTGTCCCATAGAGACATATAAGCCGGGAACATATTGCTGTAATACCTGGTTTAAATCGGAAGAGGGGCCGGAACGTTCTATTTCATCACGGGTAATGACATGCAGTTTATTACCGTAATCTGCCAGTTCATTCACTTTTGTCGATTCAATCGTCGATGCATTTACAACAATAGTGTCATTTTTCTCAGGTGTTTCCGCCTGCACATAAAGCGGTAAAATCACCATTGCTGCCAATGGTGCAAGTACAAATTTAGTCGCTGTCATACCCTTCTCATTTTTTATTTTATCGTGATAAATACGGCAAATTAAAAACTTATAGCCAGTCAATATACTGAACAAATTCAAAGGGTAAATATGAGAATAATTCTTTTTACTGCTTTGTGAATACAAACGGATTCAGACCCGTTTTTCTTTAAATTCCTGTAGTCACCTGTATCTTTTTTGTTTCATTTGTTAACTATCATAAAAAGTAACTATTCTGTTTCACACCCGAAAAAAAACCGCAATCATCATATTACTGATGACTGCGGTCAGTTCTGGTCAATTAATACTTTTCAAACAACGACTGGATTTCTTTCGGATCCTTTGTCTGCGTCAGAGCCAGTTGCAGCAATACCCGTGCTTTTTGCGGATTCAGCCTTTCTGATGCCACAAAGCCATAAGCGTTATCATCCACTTCGGCATTGCGTGTTGTATAACCGGTCGGCACACGGCTGGCGCGGACAACAACAACATCCTCTTTTGCCGCCGTCGCCAGTGCATCAAAAATACTTTTATACATATTGCCGTTACCCACCCCGGCACTGACAATTCCCTTCACACCGTCTTCCCGCAGCGCTTTAACCGGTGCGGCTGAAGCATTGGCATAGTTATAAACAATCCCGACATCCGGTAATGCACTGAGTTTACTGACATCAAATACCGCGCCGGACTCACGCGGTACTGCTGCGTGATAATAAGTCACCTTACCATCATGGATAAATCCCTGCGCACCCGCATTAACAGCAGCGAATGCCTGAACCTCTGTTGTATTCATTTTAACGACATCGCGCCCGCTGATAACGCTGTCATTCATAACCATCAGGACACCACGATCCGCCGCCGATTTATCGGTGGCAAGGACAACCGCGTTGTAGAGATTGAGCGGACCATCTGCCCCCAATGCGGTCGACGGACGCATCGCCCCCACTAATACGACAGGTTTTTTGCATGCTGTAGTCAAATCAAGAAAATACGCTGTTTCTTCCAGCGTATCGGTACCGTGCGTAATAATAAATCCATCAGTCTTATCGCACGTCTGATTAATTTTATCCGCCAGCATCAGCCATACCTGATCGTTCATATCCTGTGACCCGATATTCACAACTTGCTCACCACTGAGATTCGCCAGTGCCTTCACTTCAGGCACTGCATTAATCAGTGCATCCACGCTGACTTTGCCTGCCTGATAGCCGGAAGAGGTTGAAGAATCCCCGCTGCCGGCAATCGTACCGCCGGTCGCCAGTATGGTGACGGACGGTAATGCCAGAGCCGGTGCCATAAACAGTGAGATCAATGTCGCCAATAATGCCTTATTGCTATTTTTCATGCCGTAAACCCCATTAATAAACAATATTTTCCAATAAATTATTAGCTTAAAAAGCAATAAATGCGATATTAAAAGGTGACGTAGGGGAAATAATAATAAAAAAATATCGAAAATGGGACGGGTAGCAAAAAAACAGCGATGAAAATAACCAGGAAGGAAATAAATCAGGGACTAAGCAAACAATACCGGTTCCGGAGAGGGGGGACTATACCCAACGTCATTCAAGATGCAGGCTGAGCGTAGCCAACGAACCTGCAGTTTGAATGAATAAGGATATAAAAATAATTATTTACATCAATCGCTTACTTAATGTCACCGACGGTTTTTCATTAAATAAGCGCTGATAATCTGTAGCGAACTGACCTAAATGCCAGAATCCCCACTGCATGGCGGCGTCTTTGACGGTGGTTTGTTTTGAATACGGGCTTATCAGTTCACGGCGCACTGCATTCAGGCGGATGGTTTTCAGATATGCGTTCGGACCAATTCCCAGCACCTGCTGAAAAGCATTTTGCAATGTACGGCGGCTGACATAAAGCTCATTACACAATTCCAGAACAGTGACCGGCTCTGATGCATTTTCAAACAGATATTCGCGGGCTTTGGAGACCAGTTTCAGGTAGTTGACGCGGTTGGTGTAATGTTCATCCGCCACCGTACTGGCATCTTCCAGTAATCCCAGGAAAGAGGTCAGCAGATTGTGGCTCAGCACGCGGCTGACATTCTGGTTACGTTCCTGCTCTATTTTTGCGTGCCAGAGTGCATGGCGGATATACTGCCAGATCGCTTCTTTTTTAAACGGGTTCACGCCGATTGCCGGGTTTTCACTGAGCAGATTCATCAGCCGTTCCGGGTTTTGCAGCACAACCGAATGTTTTTTCAGGATATCGTAAGAGATAACCAGGCCCTGGATGTGATAATCATCCGGCGTACTCAGCTCAAATTCTTTACCACCGGGACGCACGGCGATTTTCTGTTTGCACAGCATCTGATTGCCAATGTAGCCGGTATTCTGCTGCTCTCCGGGAATACCGAACCAGAACGCGTTCGGCCAGACCATACAGGACTGGCGCAAAGAGAGGTTTGTGTATTCGTGGAACACCTGAAGCCCGTCAAACAAAGTTTCAGTCAGTTCACCCTCGAACCGGCCCGGCGTGAGCTGATCATACAACTGCTGCCAGGCGGTGATAGCACAAGCCTGATCATAGGCATCATGGGTGTAGCGCTGGGTAAAATTCTGCTCGATCACAATAGGGCTGAGATCGCGGTCCTGCGGCACGTCATCATTAAGGTGATGCAAATCAGGCGTGATTTTCTTCATCAGTTTTTCCCCAAAGTGAACGGCCGTCATCATATTAACCTGCGACCAGTTGCTGCCAGAAATCGGGATGAGGGTTAGGTACGACCATGCTGTAGACCAGCGCACCTTTATCAGAAGCTACCTGTGATGCCGCTTTTTTCGCGGTTTCGACATCGGCGACATCGCCGCTCATTACAAAGTAACACTTACCGCCAATACCATACGCCATATGAAGACGGATTAACGTGACGCCTGCTGCTTTAACAGCAAAATCTGCCGCTTCAATACAGGTCGCAACACTAAAGGTTTCCACTACTCCCACGGCTTCGCGGGCATTTACCTCTGTCACACCGCCGATGGCAGGCAGGACATCAGGATGGATATTGCTGAGCAGAAACTCATCCACCACCTGAGCGCCCCCCTTTTCAACACCGCACTGCATCGCCTGCTGCGCAGCAGCAACATCACCGCCGACCATGACAACATATTTGCCGGGGCAGACTGTTTTGCCCATCAGCAATTTTACATCGGCACTTTTCAGCATAAAGTCGGTCACTTCCATGCCTTTGGCGATGCTGGAAAGCTCAACCATCGCAATTGCGCTGTGCATATTTATTCTCTCTCTATCGTGACAGCGGTGCTGTCAATATGGCGGACAACGCCACTGATACTGGCATGAACCGGTGCGCCCAGCGCTTTTTCCGGGATCGCTGCGATAAGCATACCGGCGGTGACTTTATCACCCTCACTGACCACAGGCACTGCCGGTGCGCCAATGTGCTGACGCAGCGGAATAATGACCTGCTGCGGCGCGTAAATATCATCTGTCATCGGCGCTTTGTGCATGTACTGCGTCAGTTCCAGACGGCGGACAAGCCGTTTTACCGGCAGCATCCGGTGTTGCGCCATCGGATCTTCCGGGCGCAATTCACCTTCGTAGCGGATACCTTCTTCGCGCAACTTCACTTTCAGCATCTGATTCAGACGCATCGGAGAGATTTCGACCGGACAGGACCAGGCTTCACAAATCGCACATTCCGAGCAGGTCAGTGCTGCCACAACCGCTGACGGAGACGAGATTTGCTCGTAACCCACCGCGCGGACAATCAGGTGCGGCGGCAGTTCGTGACCAATAATATGGCGCGGGCAAAGCTCGGTACACATTCCGCACTGTTCACACACCGTGCGCGCCTGGTTAATCACCGTGCGCTCTGAACGCGTCCGGCGCTGAATTAAAATATGATCGTCCGGCAGCACTAATAATCCGCCGGTCGTTTTGGTCACCGCATCATCAAGTGATGTCTGTAATTTCCCCATCATCGGCCCGCCGTTAATATAAGCAGGATTACTGATGGTTACGCCACCCGCCAGCGCCAGCACTTCACGCAAAGTGGTACCGACAGGGACGGAAAGCGTGACCGGATGATGAACCGCGCCATTGACGGTTAAGACCCGGTAAATCACCGCCTGCTCTTTTTCAACGGCATACGCCACATTGATCAGTGTCTGGACGTTGCTCACCACCACACCGACCGCGAGCGGCAGTGCCGCAGGTGGTACGCGTCGTCCGGTTGCCAGCCAGATAGTGATCACTTCATCACCCGCCGGGTAGACATCCGGTAAAATATGCAGACGAAGGGTATCAGGCAGCCGGGTATTCAGGATATCAATAGCCGCCTGATATTTACCCTTTATGGCAATAATGCCTTCTTTTGCACCGGTCGCCCGCATGGCATACAGCAAGCCACGGATCAGGGCATCAGCTTCACGGACAGCAAGCTGCTGATCCACCTGTAAAAGCGGCTCACATTCAGCCGCATTCACAAGGTAAATTTCAGCCTGTGCCGCCAGCTTGACGTGAGTCGGGAACCCCGCTCCGCCTGCACCGACGACACCAGCATCCTGCACCCGCTGACGAATAATGTCGGGCCCGTACTCATGCAGACCCGGAGTCAGGCTACTCATCGCGGTTTCCTTCCTGTTTCACCCGGTAGCGACTGCCGCGTTTGCGCAGTTTTCCCTGTTTAAACAAGTTTTCCAGCGCATCGCGGCTCTCTTCAATCAGGCAACTGAAGTGCATGGCGGCTTCACCGGCGGTCACGCCGTGACGATGCTGCGCATTCGCAGTAAACGCCAGTAGTGCATCCGTATCCGGTGCAGTTACAGCTTCAGCCACAGGTGCGGAAACCGGCGCAGCAACAGAAACAGCAGCAGCCGGTGCCGGAGGCTGAGGTTTTACCTTAACCGGCACGCCGCTGAACCCGGTAACCAGCCATTCGGTATCACTGTCAGGGCGTCCAATCACTTTATGACCAACCACTTTGCCGGTGCGTGATGCGGCAGCAATGCCCGCGTCAACAGCAGCACGGCATGCCGCCAGATCGCCTTCAACAACAAGGGTCACCATCCCCGGGATCACCATTTCATAATTAAGGATGCGGACATTGGCCGACTTGAGCATCGCATCAGCCGCATCAATGCCGGACACCAGACCGTACACTTCCAGTAATCCCAACGAATCGATCATGACCTCTCTCCTGTATTAATGACTGAACTGACTATACCCTTACTCATTCAAACTGCAGGTTCGTTGGCGCAGGGAAGCCAACCGGGTCACATACTGATGTATGCTCCCCGTTTATCTTCCCTTGCCGCCTGCCTGCATCCTGAATGACGTTGGGTACTCCCGGACTCAGGCGCGCTGAATCGGGTTGCGGGCAATATCCAGAACCGCTTCTGTAAAGGCATTACACGCGGCCTGACATGCAGCCTGGCTGCCGGTCAGGAAAGCGGCTGAGTAGTTAGTTTCTGATGGCGGCGCCACATAGGTTGCTAACTGTACATCAGCGGCTTTCAGTGCAGCATCAATACCAAATGTGGCTTCCAGCGGCGGAGCCACCAGATACGCAATCGGATCACCGGCACGGATTTTACCGCCCGATAAATACGACCCGGTACGCGATACCAGATGCGCCAGAAATGCAGTATCTTCTTTGTCATTTGCCCAGCGGAATGCCGGGCCTGACTCGATTGTTGCCATCATTGAGTCCAGACCTGCGCGCACTTCCGCAGGGTTCGGACCACCCAGCATAATCATCACTTCGCCGGAGGTCGGTGATGGTGAGTTTGACGCCCCTGCATACAGGGAGCGCCCGAACACCACTTCCACCATCGCTTGCTTGGTTGCTTCATCAGCGGCGATATACGCCACATCATCAGAGTCAACAGTGATAAGGCCCAGACTGCGGATGTGTTTCGGTAAATTCAGTTCACGGCAGAAATCTTGCTGCACATTAGCAATCAGACGCATTGCAGTGATATTCGGACGGATAAGATCTAATACAGGCATAGTAAATTCCCCGTTAGCGATTCATGTTGATGCCGGACGCTTTCTGCTCCAGCATACGTTTGGCTAAATCCACGATAACCGCTGCCGCTTCAACCGGTGGTGTACCGGAGCGGTGGATATTCGAGATACAGGTGCGGTCAGCTTCTACTGTGCCCGCGACAGTCGGTGAATACACCGCGTAGCAGGAGAGACTTTCAGACTGTCCCAGACCCGGACGTTCGCCCACCAGCAGGATAACCACTTTCGCGCCGAGTATTTCACCGGCCTGGTCTTCAATTTTCACGCGACCATAACGAACAAAGAACGGCGTGCCGACTTTCAGACCGGACTGCTCCAGACCTTTCATCAGCGGCGGCAGGATCTCATCATAGTTTGCCGTAACCGCATCTGTAGACAGACCATCAGAGATGATGACCTGCACATCCGGCGCCTGCACACATTTGGTTTTCAGCAGTTCGATGGATTCTTTGTTCAGAATACGCCCCATATCCGGGCGGGTCAGATACTGGTTTTTGTCAGCAATTTCAGATTGCAGTTCCAGCAGATTCTGTTTTTTCACCCACTCAGCCGGGACTTCTTTCAGAACGGTATCTTTTGAACGGGAGTGGTCCGCCAGGAAACGCAGCAGACTTTGTGTACGCGGGCGCACACCGGCACGACCGGAGCAGACACGTGAACCGGTGCTGTTGCGCAGTTCCTGTAATACTTCGGCGCGGTGCGGGTTCTGAACCCCGATCCACTGTTTTGCTTCCTGAGAGCCGAGATCTAATGCAACTGACTCAACAGAGGTATTACCCTGATTCAGCGCCGCATGTGTTGCCGCAGCAACCGCTTCTGCATTGGTACCCGTGTGCCCCATCTGAGCCATCACACTGCGTACAATGTCATTAATTTGTTTTTGATCCATGATGATTTACCTCAACAATCAGAAGAACAGTGACGGGTCACCGGCACGGTTGGTAAGACGTCCGTTTTCCATCAGCCCCATTGTTTCCAGCCAGGCTTCGAATTCCGGCGCAGGGCGCAGACCGAGTAGCTGGCGGACAGTAGCGATATCGTGGAACGCGGTAGTCTGGTAGTTGAGCATGATGTCATCACCCAGCGGCATCCCGATGATGAAGTTACAGCCCGCAGACGCCAGCAGGATCATCAGGTTTTCGTTGAGGTTCTGGTCTGCATCCGCATGGTTGGTGTAACAGCAGTCACAACCCATAGAGATACCGCTCAGTTTACCCATGAAGTGATCTTCAAGACCGGCACGGATGATCTGGCGGTCGTTATAAAGATATTCAGGTCCGATAAAACCAACAACGGTGTTAACCATAAACGGATCATAATGGCGTGCCAGTCCGTAGTTACGGGCTTCCATAGTGACCTGGTCAGCGCCGTAGTGAGCGCCTGCTGATAGTGCAGAACCCTGTCCGGTTTCAAAATAGAGGCAGTTAGGTCCGGCGATGCGGTTATACTGCGCGCCTACGTGGCGGGCTTCATCCAGCATTTCCAGCTCAACACCAAACTCACGCAGACCTTTTTCACTACCACAAATACTCTGGAAAATCAGACCTCCCGGCGCACCGCGCTTGATGGCTTCCATCTGGGTGGTAACGTGTGATAACACACAACCCTGTGTCGGAATGTCGTATTTGTCGATGATGCCGTAGATAGCATCCAGCACGCGGCTGAGGTTATCCACATCATCGGTGACCGGGTTAACGCCGATAACCGCATCACCACAACCATAAGAAAGCCCTTCATAGATTTGTGCAACAATACTCTGCACTTCATCACGGGTGTCATTCGGCTGTAAACGGCCGCTGAAGTGACCCGGCAGACCCATGGTGTTATTCGCGCGTTTTATGACAGGAATTTTCTTCGCGCCGTAGATAAGGTCGGCGTTAGAGCAGATTTTTGCCACACCGGCGATAACTTCAGACGTCAGCCCTTTGCGCAGCAGGTTGATGTTATCAAGAGTAGTGGTGTCGCTCAGTACATGCTCGCGCAGTTCGCCGATAGTCCAGTTTTTGACACGGTTATATTCCGTCTCATTAATATCATCCTGGATAAGACGGGTAACACAGTCTTCTTCATACGGAACAACCGGGTTATTGCGGACATCGGCAATAGTCAGGTCAGCGAGCACTTGTTTTGCCGCCACACGTTCCTGTGAGTTACTTGCCGCAACACCCGCCAGGATATCACCGGAGCGGAGTTCGTTAGCTTTCGCGAGGACGTCTTTGACGTCCCGGAACTGATAGGTCTGACCAAACAGCGTTGTTTTTAATTTCATATAACGTTCCCTCAGGAAGGAAATGCGAGTGATTTAACAGTAACAGGGACGACCGAACCGCTGAACAGCGGTGAGCCGATATCGATATAATCGCCCGTACGCGTGATAACTTCGTCAATGACAGCCAGTTCGCGGCCGTTCATCAGCGGGCGCAGCAACATACCCAGCGCCTTACCAAAATCCTGACCGGCGATCACCAGCAGCGGCATGGTGTTCGGGTACATTTTTGTAAAGCGTTCCAGGGCATCAATGCAGAACTGCACCGAGGCGTAACTGGTCGGCAGAGAGTCCGGCAGAGAAAGTGCATAAAGATCCTGCTGCGGATTGAGATCCATCTGCGTCAGAGCGCGGCTCCAGGTATTGACCAGATCCTCATCATCCGCACGACCAAGTGCCGGATGGACAACCGGGATATTGCGGATTGGCAAAGTGATGCTGTCCAGCCAGATGGTGCTGCCGGAGAGTGATAAGGTATGCGCACCGGCTCCGATAACTGTCGCGCGGACAGTCTGCGCCGGGGTCTGCATCGGTAATGCATTGAAATTGGCATCGCGGCGGATAGCCTGCGCCAGCAGTGGTCCGATATCCCCGAAACGGAAATCATTACCGGTTTCAGGATTGCTGTAGCACTCGCCGACACCGCCGGAAAGTGTGACTGCATAATAGGAACTGTTTTCCGGCAAACCATCCGTCATCAGTAATTCACGACCGAGCGGCGATAACTTCCCGCTGATCACTTCATACAGCAGCTCACTCATGCGATCGGCAATGATATTAAGCTGCGCGATAGTCAGTGACATCGGATCCGTCTGCTCCCCGAAACAATCACGGGCAATCAGACGTCCCGGCGCATGCACATAACTGACACGCCCCTGAGCATCGGTTTCAAACAGACGTCCGCCGACATTCAGGCAGGCGGAGCTGATAACATGACCGGCTTCAAACAACACATAGTTTGCTGTGCCGCCGCCGATATCAATGTTCAGTACCCGCGCCATCTTCTGTTCTGAGAGTGTCTGTGCGCCCGAGCCGAAACCGGCAATCACCGATTCCAGATGCGGACCGGCAGTAGCTACCACGAAATCCCCCAGTTTCTGGGATAACGCCACCACAGCAGGACGCGCATTGCGGGTTTTTGCCGTTTCACCGGTAATGATGATGGCACCGGAATCTATCGTCGCCGGGTCCATTCCGGCGGCGTTATATTGTGCCAGCACCAGCGCCAGCAGCTCCTCTTCACGCAAGTGACCGTCTTTGTCCACCGGCGTGAATAATATCGGGCTCTGCCAGATAATCGAGCGATCCACAAACTCATAGCGCGGCACCTGTGACACCGCCGCGCGGTTTACCAGAACAAGACGGGAGAAGATCACCTGAGTGGTGGTCGTGCCCACATCAATACCGACACTTAAGAGTTCGAGGGTTTTCATGCGCGGCTTTCCTCCGCTGCATTGTCAGCCTGTGCTTCAGCGTCTGCTGCGACATCTTCCTGCTCAATATTTTTCGGCATCATAATGATGGCAACAACAATCGCCGTAATACCGCCCACAATTTTGCCGACAATCATCGGGAAAATCATCGGTGCCATATTGGCTGCCACGAAACCTAAGTGGTCACCGAGGGCAAATGCGGCTGATACAGAGAATGCGCAGTTAATAACTTTGCCGCGGGTATCCATGTTTTTCATCATGCCGAACATCGGGATGTTGTTCGCCAGTGTTGCGATCATGCCGCCGGCTGCAATATTGTTAATTTTCAGCAGGCTGCCGATTTTCATAAAGGATTTGTCAAACCAGCGGGTCAGCAGCAGCACCATCGGGTAAGCCCCTAACAGTACCGCAGAGATAGAACCGATAACTTCGATGGCGCGCATCACTTGTCCCGGTACATCCCCTTCTGTCATAAAGATTGGATCCAGCCCCGGGATAATATCCCAGCCCACAGTGAATTTAGCCACCGCAGCCGCCAGGCCGATAGTAATGATGCCGACCAGGATTTTGGCGAAAATCTGGAAGCCGTTGATCATTTTTTCAGGGATAAATTTCAGACCCAGACAAACCAGCGCTGCCACAATGATCACAGGGATCATATTGACCAGTAACATGGTCATGCTGAAATCAACAATCTCACCGTTATATTCAACACCGGAAAATTTCGCGACCAGTCCGCCCGCAATACAGCCAATCGGAATGGTGACAATGCCTGCCAGTACACCGAGTGCCAGAAAACGACGGTCTTTTTTATCAATAATGCCGAGTGCAACAGGGATGGAGAACACCATAGTGGCACCCATCATGGAGGCTAACAGCACGCCGGAATATAACCATGCTGCGGCGTCACCGCCTGCAAGCTCTTTCGCGAGGAAGAAGCCGCCCATGTCGATAGCCAGGATACTGCCCGCAAATACTGACGGGTTCGCGCCCAGCATTTCATATACAGGGATAATGACCGGCCCCAGCAACATGGCAATAACCGGTGCCAGCGCAGTCATACCGACCATTGCCAGACCCAGCGCACCCATTGCCATGAACCCTTCTTCAAACTGCTCACCGGAACCGGCAATGCCTTTCCCGACTTTACCCAGACCAATTTTGCCGAGGATAGCTTCTGAACCACCGAACTGATTGAAGATACGATCCACAGCTGCTATCAGCATAAAACTCATCATGATGTACATGATAATTTCGTTAATGCCCATACCTTACTCCTTCCGTGCCTGTCGCGCAGGCTGTTCTTATTTGACTCAGGCAGATTCGTAAATCGCCGCTATCTGAGCCGCTGTGACCGCACGCGGGTTGGTTTTGATGCAGATATCCTGCAATGCAGCTTTGGCAAAACCATCAAAATCCTCACGTTTCCCGCCCAGAGATGGCAGCGTTTGCGCAAGTTCCACGTCGCTAATCAGTTGTTCCACGGCCCCGATGGCCTCTATGTCGGTCATCTGACGCTGAGTCAGGGCATGACCAATTTCGCTGTACGCCTGTTTACACACCAGGCGGTTAAAACGCATCACCCACGGCAACATAATGGCGTTCGCCTTGCCGTGCGGAATGTTGTACGCCGCACCAATCTGGTGCGCCATCGCGTGGCACAATCCCAGACCTGCATTGGAGAACGCCATGCCGGCCATATAGGACGCCAGCATCATGTCTTCACGGGCGTTGATATCATGCCCCTGACCAACCGCAATCGGCAAAGCGTGGCTGATCATGGTGATCGCCCGCAGTGCCAGTGCCTGAGTCAGCGGAGTGACATTGCTTGCCACATAAGCCTCAATCGCATGCGTTAAGGCATCAATTCCGGTCATGGCAGTGATGTGCGGTGGCACGCCGAGTGTCAGACAGGCATCGATAATGGCAAGATCCGGCAGCAACTGGCTGTGTGCCAGTACTTGTTTGATATGATTTTGTTCTTCAATAATGACGGAAACATTGGTGGCTTCAGAGCCTGTTCCGGCAGTGGTCGGAATAGCGATAAACGGCAGGCGCGGATTCAGTACCGCACCGGGCATTAAATTTGCCAGCGGCAGACCGGGATTTGCTGCCAGGACCGCGACCGCTTTTGCTGCATCGAGAACAGAACCGCCGCCGAGGGCAATGATCCCGTCACATTTCACTTTCAGCAGATGCTCAACAGTATTGAAGACATCTTTGTCCATCGGCTCACCCGGCGGGCACGACCAGATTTCATAGGCTATGCCGCTGCGGGTCAGATTACGTTCCAGCACGTCAGTCAGTCCGGCCTGCAATAGCATGCCGTCAACCATAATGAAAACGTGCTTAATACCGCGCTCAGCGAGAACATCCCCGCTGCGCCCGACCGCGCCCGGACCGATTAATGTGGTTGGCGGAACAGAAAACTCGCGCACCTGACGGGCATTGACCAGGTCAAGTGCCTGATAGATTGCGGACTGCATCGCGTCCGCAGGTAATTTATTATCCGGCATGATGCTTTTCCCCCTGAGGTACACCGCAGACGGCAATCGCCAGCGGTGTCATAAAGATAGATTGCTGTGGTAGTACTACATTAAGATGCGGGAAACGCGCCTGAAACAACGACTGCACACCGGGCTGCATACAAGAGCCGCCCGCCAGCCAGAGTTCGGTTACATCTTCACCGCGAATATGATGTTCAACGATGTCCGTCATTTTTTCATATACAGGACGGATCACCGGCCAGATACTTTCGCCGCGCTCACGTTTCATCTGCTCGGCGACTTCCAGCTCAATACGCTGATTACCCGCCAGGGTCAGAGAGATATGATGCCCGCCGGTCGCTTCATCACCGGAACGGACAACTTCCCCGTTCTGCACGATAGCAATGCCGGTGGTGCCCCCGCCGATATCAACAACAGCGGCTTTATCCAGCCCCATCATGTCAGCAACCGCAGACGGCTCATCCAGCACTCTGGAGACTGTAAGCCCGGCAGATTCCAGCACATTGACTGAAATACGCGGGTCGGTTCCCGGCGGAAAGGATGTGGTGGCAACGTCAAACCGGAAACCCAGCTGTTTTTCCAGCGCATCCAGATGTTTGTTGACGATAGTTACCGCACCGAAGAAATCCCAGACAACGCCGTCACGGACAACATCTGCCCAGTCGAGGCAAACCGCGACCGGCTGACCTTCTGCGTTGACCACCATGGACACCACATCACAGGTGCCGAGATCAATCCCCAGCCACAACGACGCATCTTTCTTATCATCCGTTGCCGGCTGATTACAGATTGTCGCTGCCTGCTGTAAGCGTGATGCCAGCCATTCCTGATTGCGTTGAACCATCGGTTCCTCCGGTTTGAAAACGTAACGTCTGAAAAAAGGCGGTGGGATAGCAGATCCCACCGCAGTGGCTTACACGATGCGGAATGAATCCACCATGGTGCAGCGGCGCAGACGAACGAAAGTCCGCGCACAAGTCACACCTTCACCGGTTGGTGTGGTGATCGTCATGGTTGTCCAGCCTTCACCGCCCAGACCCAGTCCCGCAATACACGGTCCGTTTTTCACGAAAATACTGGTATCGATGGCATTTGCCATGCGGTTCAGGTTACTGATGTTATTGGAATGCATTGCTGCTGTATGGTGGCAGCCGCCTTCCAGTTTCACCGCCAGATCGATTGCCTGATCCACATTTTTCACACGGATAATCGGCAGAACCGGCATCATCAGCTCAGTGACGGCAAACGGATGTTTGCAATCCGTTTCTGCGATCAACAAACGGGTATCAGCAGGAACTGTCATGCCGATAGCAGCAGCAATTTTCGCTGCATCACGACCGACCCAGTCACGGCTTACAGTGCCGTGTCCGTTCTCATCCACATTTTTCAGCAGAACAGGGATAAGTTTCTCGCTCTGCTCACGGGTCAGTAATACCGCGTGATTACGCTGCATTTCTGTGACCAGTTTGTCGGCGATACTGTCAACCGCGATCAGTACTTTTTCATCAGCACAGATGATGTTGTTATCAAATGACGCGCCATGAACGATAGCTTTTGCCGCACGTTCAATATCAGCCGTTTCATCAACAACAACCGGCGGGTTACCGGCACCGGCTGCGATCAGACGTTTGTTAGTGTGTTTACGGGCAGATTCAACAACTGCATCACCGCCGGTCACGACTAACAGACCAATCCCCGGGTATTTGAATAAACGCTGCGCGGTTTCAATGTCCGGATTTGCAACAGTAACCAGCAGGTTGTTCGGACCACCTGCGGCGACAATCGCCTGATTCAGAACAGTAATAGTGCGCTGTGATACTTTTTTTGCTGCCGGATGCGGTGCGAAGACCACACTGTTACCGCCCGCGATCATACTGATCGCATTATTGATTGCGGTTGCCGCCGGGTTAGTTGACGGCGTAACAGAGGCAATGACGCCCCACGGTGCATTTTCAATCAGGGTCAAACCACGGTCGCCGGTTAAGACTTCCGGACGCAGACACTCAACACCCGGCGTACCGCTTGCCTGTGCCAGGTTTTTTGCCAGTTTGTCTTCCACGCGGCCCATGCCGGTTTCTTCAACTGCCATAACAGCCAGTTCGCGTGCATGTTCTGCGGCGGCATGACGGATAGCATCGATGCAGCGTTTGCGCATTTCGACAGTTTTTAATGATTTTTGTGCTTCTTTTGCGGCAAGTACGGCGTCATCTAATGAGTCGAAAACCCCGGAGCCATTATTCTGTGAGGCTGACGCCTGCTGTGGTGCTGCTGATGCAGCCGGTTGTGCGCCTGCACTCATGCTGGCCAGAACTGCTTTGACCACATTTTCAATTTCTTTCTGATCCATATTCACCCACGCCTCTTTCTGTGACTCGTTGCGGCGATTTATTTATGAAAAATCACCTGACTTTCCATAACGGCCTCGTCCACAATGCCGATGATACTGAGATCAACCGGTGATGCTTCTTTGTTCTGGGCACGCCGCGCCGAGCTTCCGCTGACGATCAGCACCCATTCACCATTACCCGCACCGATACTGTCGGTTGCGACGGCCACCTCACCGTTTGGATTTCCCTGGCGGTCAATCATTTCCACCAGCAGTAATTTGTCGTGATCCAATCCGGGATGACGCACGGTGCACACGATCTGTCCGATAACAACAGCGAGTTTCATGTTCACCTCCTTTATATTTCAGCAGCCTGAATACAGCCGGCTACGGATTTCAGGTAAAAAAATCCCCTGCCGTCTGAGTGACAGCAAAAAAACCGGGGAGATTAAATAAGCGTGGCGTCAGATCAACGCCACGCTAACAACAATTAATCGATAGATTGATCGCTGGACATTTTGATAGGAAACACTTCTTCCAGGTCACCGTGCGGACGCGGAATAACGTGTACAGAAACCAGTTCACCGATACGCTGAGCTGCTGCTGCACCTGCGTCAGTAGCTGCTTTACATGCTGCAACGTCACCGCGCACCATAGCAGTTACCAGACCGCCGCCGATTTGTTTAACGCCGACTAATTTAACGCGTGCTGCTTTGACCATCGCGTCAGATGCTTCGATTAATGCAACCAGACCCTTAGTTTCGATCAGTCCTAATGCTTCCATGATATCTTCCTCTCATTGAGATCCCATCAGGGACCGGTTTAAATAACGTTTTCTGCTTCAGGGCGGAGAACAGGTTGTTCTGCCTGAGCTAACTGTGTTTGTGCTACCAGCACCAGTTCAATGATGTCGCGGGCATTACAGCCGCGTGATAAATCATGTACCGGTGCGTTTAATCCCTGAATCAGCGGGCCGAGAGCCCGGTAACCGCCAAGACGCTGGGCAATTTTATAACCGATATTACCGGCTTCCAGTGACGGAAAGACCATGACATTTGCGCGGCCTTTTAACTCACTGTCTGGCGCTTTTTTTGCAGCAACATCCGGCACAAACGCCGCATCAAACTGCAATTCGCCATCCACCTTTAACTGCGGTGCGCGTGCGTGGATCATTTCTACTGCCTGTTGCACCATTGCCACGTTCGGGTGTTTGGCACTGCCTGCGGATGAAAACGATAACATTGCGACGCGCGCGGTTTCGCCGGTGATTGCGGTGAAGGTTTCAGCACTGCTCAGCGCGATATCCGCCAGTTGTGCTGAAGTGGGTTGAGGTACGACACTGCAATCTGCAAAACCGAGTACATTGCCTTCCGTTCCCGGCGGCAACATGATGAAAATAGAGGATAATGTTTTAACACCGGGCTTCAGACCAATCACTTTCAGTCCGGCACGCAGTACGGCGGCCGTTGACGAGATATTCCCCGCCACACACAGATCCGCTTTTCCGGCAGCAACCATTGCTGCGGCAAACCAGAGCGGCTGGCGCATGGCTTTATCCGCATCTTCCGGCGCTTTTTCGCCGAGACGTTCAGTGATCGCAGAGGCAAATTCTGCCCGCCATTCATCAGCATTATCCGGGTCAATCGTGGTCAGTCCGTCCATAATGACACCCGTGCGCAGTGAAAAGTCACGCAGTGCAAACGGGTTTGCCAGCAGAACCGGCTCAGCCAGACCATTTTGTTTCAGGTAACGCGCCGCGTGGATAACCCGCTCATCCAGTGCATCCGGCAGAACCACCCGTGGCGGGTTCCGTTTTGCCTGTTGACGACATCGTTCAATGAGCATGTGTTTCTCCTTTGGTCAGCGCCTGTTTCAGGGCTTGTGTGGTCATAAAACCGCCTTCGCGGACCACCATCACCATCAGGACATAGACCGCACTTGAAAGGCGGTTGAGCGCCTGCATAATGTCCGGACGGATAACCTGAAAATAACAATCGATATAAATACGCGCGGCACTGACTTCTGTTTCACGGACTTTGGTGCGCAGCAGATTCAGTATTGCGGAATCACGCCCGTGGCTCACATCCGGAACAATATGGTCGTGACCCAGGTATTTCAGCGGGTTATGAGAGAGCTTATGCAGCTCATCCGCACTCAGGTCTGCAATACGCTGGTCGTCTAACGGCTCGTTCAGTGCATCGGCACGCATAATATTGCCGAGAACAGATCGGATATCTGCCAGCCAGCCTTTCAGCGGCGTCTGGGCAAATTCAGTCTGTAACCAGACCGCTTCTGCAATGGTTGCATCCAGCGCGGCGCGAAATGCCAGACGCGGATCATTTTTAGCAACCATGGTGTGACCATTCAGATGCGTCAGGGTATCAGGCTTTTTCGCCACCGGCTGATGGCACAGCTCGCAGGCTGCAACATCCGCTTTATCTTTACTGGTTAATCCGTGTACTGCTTTCAGATCAGGGACGACCGTTTCGGTTTTACCGGACGCATCCGGTTTTTCCACAAACAGACGACCTTGTTTATCCTGAAATTTCACCTGTAAACGGCGGCCTTCAATCAATTCACGGGCGGACGGCGTCATGCGGCTGTCCGCAGGCAGATGAATTTCACTGCCTTCACTCAGGGTAAAGTTGTCGCGCAGCCAGTCTTCAGTGATAAAGGTCATGGCGATACTCCTCAGCACTCCTGCCAGTTAGCCGGCCAGGCCACATAGAGGAAACGGACAGTGGAAGTTGTTCCGAACTCAATAGCAGAGCCTTTCGGAATAAACATCACGTCACCGGCTTTCGCTATCATAGTTTCGCCTTCATGGCGCACATGCAGCTCACCTTCCAATACCAGATCCACTTCATCGTAATTCAGTGTCCACGGGAAGAAACCTTTGTCCCACTGCATAAAGCCGGCAGCCATGCTGCTGTTATCCTGCGCAGTTATCAAATCAGCAATCCCGACACGGTGCGGACCGGCACCATCAAAATTACCGAATTTTACCGAACTGCTGTCGACAACTTTAATGCCGCCTTTGCCGGTAACACTGCGGTAGCTCTGGGTATTCGGGGTATCGGTGTTCTCAGCAGCGGCCGGTTTAAATGCCGCCACTTTTGCTTTGATCTGCGCCATACGCTCCTGAACCACTTTATCAACCAACTGGGCGATCAGGGTTTCAGTCACATTACCGGCAGGCAGTTGTGCAATGATGCATTCGCGGATTTTCTGCCGCTCTGCGGATGAAATATTGGGTTCTGTTCCGGCGGTTGCTGCAACCGGCGCTGCTGTCAGCGCGGTATTTTGTGCAGTCGCCACTTCGCAAATGGCAAAGCCCAATTGTTCAGCCACAACATGGGCTTCCGGGGTAATAATGCTACCTTTTAGCACAACATCGAGACGGGTTTTGCCCGCTGCGTGTGCATCCCGGATGTCATTGGCCGTAATTAATTTCTTCATCGGATATTCCTCTTATTGGCTGTCGAGTGAGGCCAAAAACTGTTTCACTGGCAGAATGTCGTCAGGATTCAGGCTGTTGATAGCAAACATCGGTTCTTCAAAGCCGCGTGAGGCCAGAAGTTCACGGGTTGCCGGCACATCTGCATCGGCTGCATCAATTTTGCTTATCACGGCAAAACGACGCATGTGAGAGTAGATGTCCAGTAATCCGGACGGAATACGGCACTCCGGATTGTTTGCTGCGTGGACGTAGATCAGAACATCACAGTCTGCCAGCGTATTAATCAATGCATGGTAGAGGCGGGGATGGCTGAAATATTCACCCGGTGTATCAACACGACCTTCTTCATTGAATTCAATCGCCTGTGTTTTACGTGCCAGTTCAAAATCACCCTGCAACGCATTGAATAATGTCGTTTTTCCTGCTCCCACATCACCCACAAACACAATTCGTTTCATTCAGACGGCATCCTTAACTGCACCCGGCTAGCTGCGGGTGATATCACAAATAGCGTATTTGAGGAGTTGGCTCAGTCCGCGTACAGTCTGAATCAAGGCTTCTTCTACCGCCCCGGTTGAGCCGTAAATCACCAGCGCACCGGTAAAACGGTCAAGAAAACCGATTTCAACACCAGCGGCTTTAGTGGCAATATCGCCGGCAATCATGGCGGTTTCGCCGGGCGTCAGTGTCATAATGCCGATGGCTTCGGCACCGGGAACCCCGATTTTTTTAGCCAGATCCGGGCTGGGATGCGCAATCAGATGCGCCAGGGTTACCTGTTTACCGGGAACAAATTCCTGGATGATACGTTCCTTTTCCATCGCACTCTCCTCATAAGAATTAATTCAATCCTAGTCATACTCTTAAAAAGGGGATAACAAAAATCGGCAAGCACGCCCAAAAGTTGAAACAGATCACTAATTGACAGAAATGTTAATTTGTAACAGGCAGAGATCACGGAGGGGAAATAGTGAGGTTTCATCATGATCGTATTGTGACAAAAAAGATAAATCGGCAGGAAATAACGAAAATACATATTATCACTTACATATAAATACGTAATTCAACAGGTTGCTTATTATCGCTATACCCAACGTCATTCAGGATGCAGGAAGGCGGCAAGGGAAGATAGACGGGGAGCATACGCAAGTATGTGACCCGGGTAGCGTCGTTCCGCCAACAAATCTGCAGTTTGAATGAATAAGGGTATCGTTTATGAACAGCAAATATTTACCATATAATGAATTGATCTGTTATTTTCCCTGTCACCGGGGAGTATCAGAATGTGAAGTATCTCGCAAATTGACACTTATCCCCGGGTTCCTCACTTGCGCGCGCAATGCGACTGACGTAACTTACAATCAATCTGGTTTAAACCAAAAATAAATAATATGAAAAACTCACAAACTGCGGCTGACCTTGCCAGAGAAAAATTAGAAATACTGCTTACAGACGGCGTAATTACACCCGGCGATAAATTACCCGCTGAGCGCACGCTAACGGAACAGCTCGGTGTTAACCGGATGTCACTGCGCCAGGCATTACTGAGCATGGAAAGTGACGGGAAAATTTTCCGCAAAAACCGCAGTGGCTGGTTTGCCGCGCTTCCGCGGTTTAATTACAACCCGAAATCACCCGCCAGTTTTAATCAGGCAGCAAGAGCACAGGGGCGGGAGCCGTCGTGGGAATACAGTGATAAATCACTGATAACCAACCCGCCTGCGGAAATAGCTGAAAAACTGGGGCTTGCGGCAGGAGAGCCGGTTTATTGTATCTGTGGCTGGGGCGCACTCGACGGGCATAAAGTATTCCGGCACCAGACGTATATCAACCCGGCAGTCGGTCCCGGATTTACTGACAAACTGGATAATCACTCTTTTGCCGCTATCTGGGAAGAGGAATACCACCTCACCACCACCACGGCAAGCCTGGCATTTAAACCTGCCCGTATGCCTGAAGCGGCCAGTAAAGAAATCGGCTGTACCGCCAATTCGCCGGGGATCCGGGTCGAAAAATACCGCTGCGATCCTGCACATAATATTGTTCAGATAGATATCGAATATTGGCGTTTTGAATCTGTTAATTTTTTTGTTGAGCTTTGAGATAAGGAAATATACCCATGACTTCAGATGAAGCCCGCCGGATTATTGAACGTGCAGATAATTTGCCGCTGTATCTGCACGCGTATGCCTACCACCTGAATATGCGTTTTGAAAAACTGCTACCCGGCGATCTTCTTGATATTGCACACGAGCATAATTTGCCGGGTGTCAAAATACATGTGCTGGATGGTGAAACACAATCGCTGTCCACCATGAATGATGAAAAACTGGCAGAGTTCGGCGAAAAAGCAACGCGTTATAATCTCGATATTAATATTGAAACCAGTGCGTCAGACAATAAAACCCTTGATGACGCTATCAGAATTGCACTGAAAACCGGCGCAAGCTCTGTCCGTTTCTATCCGCGTTATGAAGGTTTACTGTCAGAGGTGTTAAAAACCATTGCCGCCGACCTGCGCTATCTCAAAGAAACTTATCAGCACAGCGGCCTGACATTTGTCCTCGAACAACATGAGGATTTAAAAAGCCATGAATTGGTTGAGCTGATAAAAAATGCCGGTTTCCCGCAACTTACTCTGCTATTTGATTTCGGTAATATGATCAATGCCTGCGAATTGCCGATGGATGCATTGTCTGCCATGCAGGGGCATATCACTCAGGTGCATATCAAAGATGCGGTGATCCTGAAAGAAGGACAGGGTTTCGGTCATAAAGCCTGCCGCTCCGGCGAGGGAAATCTGCCGTTTAAAGAGATGCTGCAGGCATTGATATGTCTGGGCGGAGAGCGTCCGCAGGTTATTTCTTACGGGCTGGAAGAAGAAGTGGATTATTACGCACCGGCATTCCGTTTTGCAGATGAAGTTGCCGACCCGTGGATCCCGTGGCGTCAGATGAGTGAAACACCGCTGCCGGAAAATGAAATAAGTGCCCGTTTAGCCCTGGAAAAAAAGGATGCCATTAATCAAATCAATTATGTCCGTAAAATAATAAATGAAATTAAAACTGAGGCTCTTCTATACTCTAATTAATACCTGCTCTATACACAGAAAACTCTGAAAATAACAATTCATACTGGCTGAAAAAGTAAACTACTTTTCAGGCTGGAGGCACTATGCTTGATAAAAAAAGATGGGCAATATTCAGCTTATTAGTTTTATGCGGCGGTACGATATATAAACTGCCTTCACTTAAAGATGCATTTTATATTCCGATGCAGGAATTCTTTCATCTGACAAATGGTCAGATAGGTAATGCGATGTCGGTAAATTCCGTTGTCACTACCATCGGCTTCTTTTTATCTATCTATTTTTCAGATAAATTGCCCCGCCGTCTGACAATTTCATTTTCATTAATAGCAACCGGATTACTGGGTATTTATTTATCCACTATGCCGGGCTATTGGGGAATATTATTTGTCTGGGCATTATTTGGTGTTACCTGTGACATGCTCAACTGGCCGGTATTATTAAAATCCGTCAGTTTGCTGGGTAACAGCTCGCAACAAGGGCGGATTTTTGGTTTCTTTGAAACCGGTCGCGGTGTTATCGACACCATTGTTGCGTTTTCCGCACTGGCGGTATTTACCTGGTTCGGCAGTGGTTTACTTGGTTTTAAAATGGGCATTTTATTCTATTCCGGCATGGCTATTCTTGTTGGTGGTGTTATCTTCCTGTTCCTGAAAGATGACAAAACCGTTGTCACAAAAGAGATAACCAAAGAAGAAAGTACAGAGAAAAAACCGGGTGTGGGTGCAGTATTAAAAGACGGCACCGTGTGGCTTATCGCCCTGAGTATTTTCTTTGTCTACGCGGTATATTGCGGATTAACCTTTTTCATTCCGTTCCTGAGTAATATTTATGCACTGCCTATCGCATTAGTGGGTGTTTACGGTATTCTGAATCAATATTGTCTGAAAATGGTCGGTGGTCCTATCGGTGGGTTAATTGCTGATAAAATATTAAAATCACCAACCAAATACCTGTTCTATACCTTTATTCTCAGTGTGATCGTACTGGTTGTCTTTATTTTCCTGCCGCATGAAAGTATGCCGGTTTATTTAGGCATGGTGTGTACGCTGGGCTTCGGAACCATCGTCTTCACGCAACGTGCTATTTTCTTTGCACCTATCGGTGAAGCTAATATTAAAGAGTCCAATACCGGCTCTGCCATGGCGCTGGGCAGCTTTATCGGCTACGCACCTGCCATGTTCTGCTTCAGTCTGTATGGTCATATTCTGGATATCTACCCGGGCATAACAGGCTATAAAATCGTCTTTGGTTTAATGGCATTATTTGCTTTCTGTGGTGCTTTTGCTTCCGGTATTTTAATTATTAATATTAAAAAGCGTAAAGCACGGGCTGAATTAGCTGCACAGTAATCGCTTACTCTTTCCGGTACCGGTTATGCCGCTGACTATTCAGCGGCATAACTGCATTAAACCGGAGTCATACCTACCACCTGAGAGGTATTGACAAAAAATAATCACATCTTTGTTTTACATTAGCTGAATTGATTAAGCTGCATTTGATATACATCAATGAGAAAAACCCGGATCGCCGTATTTTTAGCCTTAATCCATACAAAATATGAGGCTTAAATGAGCAACGTCAAGTTAGCGATAATCGGTAACGGCATGGTGGGGCATCGCTTTATTGAAGAACTTACCGATAAAGCCGGAAGCGGGTATTTTGATATTACCGTTTTTTGTGAAGAGCCGCGCGTAGCCTATGACCGGGTGCATCTTTCCTCTTACTTTTCCCATCACACGGCGGAAGAGCTGTCCCTCGTTAAACCGGGTTTTTATGAAAAGCACAATATCACTGTACTGACCGGTGAACGGGTAATCACCATTAACCGGCAGGAAAAAGTGCTGCACACCAATACCGGACGCACCGTTCATTACGACAAATTAGTGACCGCCACCGGATCGTACCCGTGGGTTCCGCCTATCAAAGGCAATGATACTCAGGACTGCTTTGTCTACCGGACGATAGAAGATCTGAATGCTATTGAAGCCTGCGCCCGCCGCAGCCGCAAAGGTGTGGTTATCGGCGGCGGGTTATTAGGGCTGGAAGCCGCCGGAGCACTGAAAAATTTAGGTATTGAAACCCATGTAATCGAGTTTTCGCCGGTGTTAATGGCGGAACAGCTTGATGCACTGGGTGGTGAGCAACTGAAACAAAAAATTGAGCGGATGGGTGTGACCGTTCACACCCGTAAAAACACCGCAGAAATCACCCGTTCAGACAGCGGTAACAGTCGTAAAATTCTGCACTTTACCGACGGGTCATCACTGGAAGCCGATTTTGTCGTATTTTCCACCGGGATCCGCCCGCGGGATAAACTTGCCCGTCAGTGCGGGCTGGTCGTTGCTGAACGCGGCGGTCTGGTGATTAATGACCAGTGTCAGACCTCTGACCCGGATGTCTACGCCATCGGCGAATGTGCATCGTGGCATGGCAAAACCTACGGACTGGTTGCCCCGGGCTATAAAATGGCACAGGTTGCGGTTGATAGCCTGCTGGGCAATGATAATCAGTTTACCGGCGCAGATATGAGCGCAAAACTGAAACTGCTGGGTGTGGATGTCGGCGGGATCGGGGATACACACGGTCACGAAGACGGTTGCCACAGCTATATTTATCTGGATGAAGCGAATGAGGTGTATAAACGTCTTATTGTCAGTAAGGACAATAAATATCTGCTGGGAGCGGTGCTGGTCGGTGATACTGAAGATTACGGTACTTTGCTGCAATTGTCACTGAACCGTATCGAACTACCGGAAAATCCGGATACATTGATCTTACCGGCTCATGCAGGCAGTAAACCGGCTATTGGTGTTGAATCCCTGCCGGACAGCGCGCAGATTTGCTCCTGCTTTGATATCACCAAAGGTGACATTATTCAGGCTATTCAAAACGGCTGCCAGACCGTCGCGGCTATCAAAGCACAAACCAAAGCCGGCACCGGCTGCGGTGGCTGTGTTCCGCTGATAACACAGGTACTGAATGCCGAACTGACTAACCTGGGTATTGAGGTTAATCATCACCTTTGTGAACACTTTGCGTATTCACGCCAGGAGCTGTATCACCTGATCCGCGTGGAAAAAATAAAGAACTTTGATGACCTGCTGAAAAAATACGGCGAAGGTTATGGCTGTGAAGTATGCAAACCAACCATCGGCTCTCTGCTGGCGTCCTGCTGGAATGATTATATCCTGCGGGATGATTTGGTTTCCCTCCAGGATACCAACGATAATTTTCTCGCCAACATACAAAAAGACGGCACATATTCTGTGATCCCCCGCTCACCGGGCGGAGAAATTACCCCGGCGGGCTTGCTTGCTGTCGGTACCATTGCACAGGAATACAATTTATACACCAAAATTACCGGCTCTCAGCGTCTGGCTATGTTTGGCGCACATAAACAGGATCTCCCGGCTATCTGGGAAAAACTGATTGCTGCCGGGTTTGAAACCGGGCACGCCTACGCCAAAGCACTGCGTATGGCAAAAACCTGTGTCGGGTCAACCTGGTGCCGCTTCGGTGTCGGGGACAGTACCGGGCTGGGTGTTGAACTCGAACACCGCTATAAAGGCATCCGCACACCGCATAAAATGAAATTTGGTATTTCCGGCTGCACCCGCGAATGCTCAGAAGCACAGGGAAAAGATATCGGAATTATTGCCACGGACAAAGGCTGGAATCTGTATGTCTGTGGTAACGGCGGTATGAAACCGCGTCACGGCGATCTGCTGATGGCGGATCTCGATAAAGAGACACTGATAAGCTATATCGACCGGTTTATGATGTTTTATATCCGTACTGCGGATAAACTGAACCGGACATCCACCTGGCTTGAAAGCCTGGAGGGCGGCATTGATTATCTGCGTGATGTGATTGTCAGCGACAAACTCGGGCTGAATACCCAACTGGAGCAGGAACTGACTCATCTGCGCAAAAAAGTCATCTGCGAATGGCAGGAAACCGTGGATAATCTGCATGCACGTCAGCGCTTTAATCACTTTATTAATAGCCCGTTGCCGGACCCGGATGTACAAATAGTCAGTGAGCGCTTACAACATCGCCCGGCCCGTCCTGAAGAACGGATAGCTGTAACACTTATCGGGGAGGAGTAATGATGAGCCACTGGATAACAGTATGTCAGGTAAGTGATATCACGCCGGGAACCGGCGTTTGTGCACTGGTAAATGGAGAGCAGGTTGCGCTGTTCCGCCCTTACAATGACGACCAGATTTTTGCATTAAGCAATATTGATCCCTTTGCAAAAGCCAGTGTGTTGTCACGTGGGTTAATCGCAGAACATGACAATGAATTGTGGATTGTCAGCCCGCTGAAAAAACAGCACTTTCGCTTAACGGATGGTCTGTGTCTTGAGGATGCCGCCTATTCTGTTGCCCATTTTGCCGTACGGACAGAAGGCGGAGCGATCCGCATTCATACGGCACCACAACAATAAAAAAACGCAAAAGGCGGAGGTCCTTTTGCGTTTCGCTGACAACACATTTCTTTTACGGGCGGTACAGGTGATATGTCTTACCGTACCGCTCTGACTGCATTATGTTGAGCTATCAATGGTCAGGCAGTGGTTGCCTGCGACACCGGAGGTTCAATGACAGCCTTTGGCTTACCACGGCAGCCTTCACCGTAGTGCTCACCTTCCCAGCGACCGACCATTGCAGCACCAATCGCATTACTCATCACGTTCGTTGCTGAACGACCCATGTCGAGGAATGGATCCACACCCATCAGTAATATCAGACCCGCTTCCGGTATGTTGAACTGGTTGAGTGTTGCCGCGATAACAACCAGAGAGGCGCGTGGTACACCCGCCATCCCTTTGGATGTCAGCATCAGAATCAGCAGCATGGTAATCTGCTCACCTGTTGTTAAGGTGATATTACATGCCTGGGCGATAAAGATGACTGCAAACGAGCAGTAAGCCATTGAACCAACAAGGTTAAAAGAGTAACCGATAGGCAATACGAAACTGGCAATTTTGTTGGAAACACCGAATTCTTCCAGTTTTTCCAGGGTACCCGGGAATGCAGCTTCAGAACTTGATGTGGTGAATGCCAGCAGTGCAGGTTCAGTGATACCTTTAGTCAGACGGAAAATACAACGACCGACAACCAGGGCCGCCAGACCAATCAGAATGATCCACAGCAGCGCCAGTGTGAAGTAGAATTCACCCATAAAGATACCGGCACTGACCAGAACACCCAGACCACGCTCTGCGATCATGCCTGAAATTGCGGCAAATACAGTCAGCGGTGCGAACAGCATGACATAGCCGGTTAATTTCAGCATCAGGCTGACGAGAGACTCAAGCACATTCACAATCGGCAGGCCTTTATCGCCGATAGCGGAAAGGCTGATACCCATAAAGATTGAGAATACAACGATTTGCAGGATTTCGTTACGCGCCATGGCGTCAACGATACTGGTCGGGATAGCATGAGCAATAAAGGTTTTGAACGAGAATGGAACTGGCTCAACCAAACCTTCAACTGCAACCGCAGTATCTGCCACAAAGTTGATCCCGGCACCCGGCTGGAACAGGTTAACAATAACCAGTCCTAACAGGATTGAGATAAACGATGCACAGATAAATAAGAATAATGTTTTAGAGAAAACACGACCTAACGTTTTCGCATCACCCATTTTCGCAATACCAACAACCAGTGTTGATATAATCAATGGTGCGATAATCATTTTAATCAGTCTTAAGAAGATATCAGTAATAATTGAAATATCTTTTGCATAGACCTTAGTAAATTCAGCCGAGGCCATTTCATTAAAGCTAAAGCCAACAATGATACCGATAATAAGACCAAGGACTATCCAAGTAGTTAAACTCTTCGATTTCATAATAATTCCATTCTGTGTTGGGTCGCATTTATTCTCAACTCACTTAATATCCTCTGAAATTTTATTTCAGTTATTTTTACCCGGTCTTCCATGACTTTAAATATTAAATAAATTTAGACAACATACTGAGAAAAATGACGATTTCTGTTTCTGAAATCGATGCGGGGAGAGGGATAGAGTAAGCGCCTCTCTCACCACACCGAGTTGTCGAACTATAGAGATGATGGAGTGTTGATATTAACTAAATATCAAATTCCAGTTTTAACAAAGGCGCATGTTGCTGAGCACCATAAACATCGGTATCACCGACAGCACCAGAAACAATATGTCTCGGCATTACGATTTTTACAGCATTAGCCGGGTCAAACCAAACAATATTATCGATAAAGTCAGGTTTAACACAATATAAACCAGCCACGACTTCTTTATTAAACTGTTTTGAATTCTTTACCGCGGTATAAGTTGCTTTATCCTTGAATAAAATATCCATTACAATTTCATACGGGCCGGAGTTTTTAGAACGCACAACTTTTGCTAATTCTAAAATTGACTGTTTCATTTCGTCACTCCTTCTGGTGTCACATTCTCCATCCGGAATTTAAATTTAATGTCCGGTGTATATTCCATCAGGTGATAGATGGAGAACTCATACACTTTACCGGCACGAATATCCGATGGTGAGAATGGGAAGGCTAAGTTACCCGCTGTAGCGATACGACCGTCGTATCCGTAGTGCAGCATGGTGGAACGTGCCAGAGAACAAATACTGTCAGCCTGCTCCTGAGTCGGTGCAACAACATCTAACAGAATTCCCAGTTCATAACTCTTAGTCACGGTTTCTGGTTCTGCATCACCCATCACACCGTTTTTACCATACAGGTGGAAATTCATTTTCACACTGTCAGGGTCAATACTGAGGTTTTTCTCAACACTCTTACGCACTTCAACCAAAATCTTATCCATTCCGGCGATCATGATTGGATCATGTGTCCCCGCGATGGTGATGGTGCGATAACCAACCGGACGTGCTGCTTCCAGTTTAACCGTGTACGGCGTTGCAACGTGGCGTGAACCGGTTACGCGAACCTGTCCGTTACCCAAGTCTTCAAACTTACACTCTTTCAGATCCAGCACACCGCCGGGACCCGGTAAAGTATACGGATCTGATTTCTCATACAGGGTATGCGCCGCTGCAGAGGTATCAGTGAACTTACGGAGCGGGTTGAACGCTTTCAGGGTAAAGCCGGTTTTGTCGATGATACCCATCGCACAGTCAGAACCGGAACCCGGTGTTGCGGCGATTGCCGCACACTCCAGGATTTTACCGCAGTGCAGTGCCAGACCTTCATCAAACCCTTTCATAATCGGCAGTGCCGCGAAACAGCAAGGGTCATAAGAACGACCGGCCAGAACAACCTGAGCACCCGCTGCCAGCGCTTCCTGGAACGGCTCGATACCCATTTGTGCAACGATATACGTACTTTCGTCGATAACTTCGTGGGTCAGTTCAGGCACGAAATGCAATGGTGTGATTTTACCGGCATCCAGTGCTTCATGAACGGTTTTCTTATCAACATCAGCCGGGATAAGCGCCATAGAGAAAGAAAGGTTCTCTTCTTTCGCCAGCTCCAGGATGATTTCACGGCACCATTCCAGATGCGGCTGCGCGCCGGAACCACCTGCACTCCCGATAACAACCGGAATGTTATTTTTCACACCGGCTTTCAGCATATAACGCAGATCGCGTTTCACACCGGCACGGTCGGTAAATGCTTTACCTGAACCGAGGTAGTGCGGACCCGGGTCAGAAGACCCGGCGTCAACGGCGATAAGGTCCGGCGATTCTTCCATCGCCTTCATGAAACTCTCTTCGGGAAATCCGTACCCCAGAATGGCAGTGGGAGACAGAATTTTAAATGTCTCAGACATAATGTTTCCTTACCCTTTTGCTTTCAGTACAGCCAGTGTGCGGTTCATTTCGTTGTTAACGATATTCATACCTTCGTCGAAGCCCATACCCGGCTTGATCAGCATACGCATCGGACGTGTTGCGATAGCGATGTGAACACAGGTACGTGCACTGACGTCTGTTTCGTTACAAGTACCGCCCTGGTATGCTTCCATACCGTTCTTCTGGCAATACAGCACTGCGTCAGCGATATTATGAACTGAACCCAGGTCAGGGGTTTTAATCTGAACCATGTCACAGCATTTTGCATCAGTGAAATCAATGATGTCCTGGCAGGTGTTACACCATTCGTCAGCAACAATTTTGACTTTTGAACCGATTTTTTTCAGGTGATCCATAATGCCTTTCATCAGGCGGATCTGGTCTGGTTTGTTACCGGCATCAATCGGGCCTTCGATGTACAGTTCTAAATCACCGGCCTGCTCCTGCAGACTTGCAATATAATCTGCGCAACGGATTGGATCTTTGTCGAAAATGATACCGATAGTGCCGTAAACGTCGATGTGCAGAGAAGGTTTGTAGCTGTCTTCTGTGCGTAATTCAACGATGCGCTCTGCCAGCCATGAAACGTATGCACGCAGTTTCTCACCCTGACGACCCAGTTTTTCATCCACGTTATTGATAAGACCGTGCGGCAGCACATCAACGTGTTTGAGGATCATTTTGTCAACAGCGTTATAACGGTCATCACCGCTCTGACCAAACAGAGGAATCGGCTCAGCTACAACCGGCAGATGCCATTCGTCGCAGACAACTTCCGCTTTCACACGGTTAGTTGCTAATGCCGCAGCGTCCAGCAGTGCCTGAGACAGACCATAACGGATAGCAGTATGCAGTTGTTTGCCTTCCACTTTCAGTTCATCGAAGAACTTGGCGTTAGCACGGAATTCACTGATATCACGGCCTTCCAACAGTGGTTTGATGTGTTTTTCCAGGAACGGAATAAAGTTTTCCGCCAGGAATAACGGGTCACGACCACCCGCACCGGAATACTGAACAGCCGCACAGTCACCGATAGCCACAGAACCATTTTCGAGGACTAACTGAACTGATACGCACTCACCTGCCTGACGAATTGCAGTAAAGCCCGGCGTTACCGGCTTACCGGTATAAACGAAACCATCGTGACCTGCGCCGTCTTTAATCGCCTGCTGATCATCAAAATAGAAAGATGAGTTACCCGCCGTGAACAATGCATGTTTAATTTTCATTATGGTCTTCCTACCAATTTACTGTGAGATACTGCGTTAATGTCATCAATAATCATCTGGAATGAAGCTTCACGGCCTTCAACACGGGCGCGCTCAGCAACGAAATCCTGGTGCATAGTCAGTACATCAGCCGGCAGAGGAACGGCACCTGCGTCGAACACACGGATTGCGCCGTTGTTGTCGCGGATAGGCAGCATTTTGCCGGAGTTACACATCGCCGGAGCGAACGGAATATCCAGTACACCGGCTTCAAATGCGCGGACAGCACCGACTGCAATGTCACCGTTACCCAGCTCAAGCACTTTCTTCATGACAGCGTGAACTTCACGTTTAATCAGTTCCACTTCCAGATCGACGTCTTTACAAGGCGGGAATTTCTGGTCGCGCATCATGTTCAGCATCTGGTTTGAAGCACGCAGACCCTGGCAGTTCGCTTCTGCAGTCGGGATACCGAATGCTTCATGCGGAGATTTGGTGATAACTTTAGTTGCACCGGACATACCGGCGACCGCTGCACCCCAGGAAATAACTGCCGCTGCGCGGGATTCATCTTCAGGGAAACCACCCATCCACTGATGGAATACGGTACTCAGTTCATAATCTTCGAAGCCGTAAGAGCGGAAATATTCGTGGGACAGTTCACGCAGAGAGCGGATTGCCGCGATATCCTGCACTAAGTTACCGACCTGACCGTAACCGACAGTGATAGATTTAACACCCTGCTCCAGTGCAACCAGACCTTCGATAATCGCCACAGTATGAGAAATGAATGGCGGGATCAGCGTACCGGTTAACGGACCGAATGGCTCACGGTTGATACGGATACCATTTTCTTCATATAAACCAATTACGCGGTCGCAGTACTGCCAGTCACGGATAGATTTTTCCAGGGTGACACGTTTTGCGTAAGGGATGTTATAAGAGATACCACCGCCTTCATAACTGGTGAAACCACTCGCCATGGAGATTTCGCACAGCAGACGGGCATCCGGTGTCCCGTGACGGATCTGCAGAGGCTTATCCAGGGATTCAGTAATATGACGGCAGGCTGCCACACCGTGGTTTACCACCGGCAGACCATTCAGTTTGGATGTACCGGCTTCAACTGATTTCTGGATACCGACAGCCGCTTCTTCATAGCGGTTCAGACGGGTATACGCATCGATAGTTGTCGGCAGCAGGTCACACTCAACCTGTAATTTTTTCAGCAGCTCGATATGCTCTTCGATTAATGCCACACCTGCACGCGGCTGGCTTAATGTGATGCCATCGCGGTCTGCTTCAAATAATTTTTTCGCAAAGTTTTTATCAGCAGAGATAGTCGACTGATATTTCACGCCATCTTCAAAATTGGTTACATCTTTCCCTGTTACCCAGGTCTTTAAAACGTCTTTGCGCTCAGACATAAAGTCATCGATCGCAATCTTTTTATTTTTCAGTTCCATTTAATGGCTCCAATAATATCGCTATCTGGTCAAAATCTGTACGCCAGTCTGAGCTGCTGCTTTCGGATGCCGACAGGCGACATTGGCTAACAGAGGAAATAATCCTTGTGAATCCCGGTAATACTCAAATTCGTCCGGCAGCAAAATCTGGCGGCCTTTGTTATCGAATTTGCGGTACTTCATATACTGTTGAATGGCAAAATCATCCGTGCGTGATAACCAGCCGCCGGTGCCGATGATTTTACGAACGCGTGATAAATCACGTCCGATCTGTAAATCCACCGTTCCTGCGCATGTTGTGACCTGTTGTTTGGTCCCTGCATGGCGCTCTGTACCGAGGGCGACACAAATTCCTGCTAACAGATGGTCGTAAACACGTTCTTCGTCTGTCTGCGGCAAATAATCAGGATGCGCGTTGATGTAATGGGTATACCGGTAAAACGCGTCCAGTTGCTCCGGATGGTTGACAAACTGTGCTTCTGCCAGCTCACGGCCTGCTTCACCGGCGATGACTGCTGACACCCGCATACCGAGGTCACCTTCCACCGTCCGTTTCACTTTCGGCTCCGGAATACCGTGTAAAATGGTATCCGGCAGTAAACTGTTGTTGCAGGACGAATAGACATCCGTCGTTGCGCCACCCATATCCATCAGAACAAACTCTTCCCAGCCGGGAATGGTGTCACGTATTTGCTGCACTAATTCAAAGACAGAGAACGGTGTCGGACGAGGCTCTTCGCCTGTCTGTTCAACGATGACATCCAGTCCCTTGCCCTTAACAATCTTTTTAAGAAAGATGTCACAGATAGCTTTACGTGCATCGAACGGATTCGGGCTATCCAGACTGGGTAAAATATTGTTTACGATAGTCAGATCTTTATGGCCGAGGATCTCAGCAACATCATCCTGAATATCGCGGTTACCCGCATAAATGATGGAACAGTTCAGGTCAGATTCCGCCAGCATTCTGGCATTCTGTAGTCCGTACCCGACATCGCCGCCATCCGTCCCGCCGGTAAAGAGAAAAATATCCGGAGGTGTCTGTTCGAGTGCGCGGATATCAGTCCGGTTAAGTTTATAAGCAAAGTGCTGTGACACTTTTGCACCCGCTGAGTGAGCGGTAACTTTCGCCGACTCCAGGGTTATAGTCGGAACCAGACCAAGTGCCGCTACCGCTAACCCGCCTTTTGCAGAAGAGGAATAGCTGATATCTATCTTTCCTGCTTCCAGTAAAGGACGTGCATCAGACACATTGAGGATTTTATTCAGTACCGTAAAAAATCCGTCAGCCAGATGGTCGGTCGTCGTAGGGGTCAGGGCATAATTCTTTACATCAATATGATCATCACTGCCCACGTCGAACACGGCACCTTTCGTCCAGGTAGAACCGATATCTATAGAGACAGAGATCATTACGCGGTCATTCCTTCTTTTTTAGCTGACAGGCTTTTCTCGATATCTTTCTTCATGATATCGCAGACAAATTCCAGGTCAGTATTCGGGAAGAACACGCGGTTAAAGCCCATAGCGGAGAATTTTTTCTCGATTTCAGCCGGTGCCTGTTTACCGATAACCAGGTTACCGCCGACATACAGCAGAATTTCACCCAGACCACGTTCGATGCAACGGTCGCGCATTCCTAAACAGTCAACTTCACCGTGTCCGTAAATAGAAGAAACAACAATTGCCTGCGCACCGGTTTCAATGGCAGCATCAATATATTCGTCCTGGCTTACCATGACACCAAGATTGATCACGTTGAAATTGTGTTGCGCGAAAACGCGATCTAAAACTTTGTTACCGACGGCATGGCAATCGGCACCAATTACACCAATAACAATGGTAGGATTCTGCATGATATACCTCTAAATAGACTAAATGTTCGGAATTAAAGTCAATACAATTTTTATAAAATCCGTTTGGCGTTAATTAAGAAGATAACTAAGTACAAATTATGTATTCATTCCTATTTAATCCCTTAACTTTCCACTGATTCTAATGTGCAATCCAGGGGATTTAAAAACAATTGATATAAAGTAAGGATATCTTGCAAAAACGGAATGGTTTTTAGTAAGGTACAAAACAAGACGCGGATCACATTAAATTTATGATAAAAATCATATGGATACCATTAAAATAAACATATAAAAACTTTAATTAACAATTATTTAAATATAATGGATAATAAATCATTCTTGTTTTTGTGATCATCGTTATATTATTGGATCAAATAAAAACAACAATTAAATTTTAACATTTAAACTATATTTTACAGTATATTTGATATGAATGCATTTTGATACACATCACCTTAATAGTGTGACGTACATCTTATTTAATGATGAAACGTCAATATTATGAAACATATAAAAATAAATGATGCGGAAAAGTAAATTAATTACTATTAATATGATAATACCGTTAGTTTATTTTGGTTATTTTACGCATTATAATTTTAAACTAAACCATTCAGCTCAAAAAACGCGGTAATAATATTATTCTTATCCATAAATAAAAGCCCGGTTTTATCAATATATACCGGGCGTCTATACCCAACGTCATTCAAGATGCAGGAAGGCGGCAAGGGAGGACTGACGGGGAGCATACATTAGTATGTGACCCGGCCGGATGAGCGCGGCCAACGAGCCTGCAGTTTGAATGAATAAGGGTATATGCTCATGACGATAATCTTAAAGTATGTTTCAGCGCGTACCCTGCTCTTCGGTAAACTGTGCCAGCAGATAGGAAAGGTAATCTGTCAGCAGATCATCATCCTGTAATGATAAAAGCTGTTCCAGTGCGGTATCTGTGAAGAATTTTTGCCAGAACAGCCGCTTGGCATCACGGGAGGCATTTGTGGCTTTTACCTGCTCCCGGACACGGGCGGCAAGCTGTAGTTTCACCGGGGCATCTGCGGGTATTGCCTGCATCACCCGGTGTTTCAGGAATTGGGTATATACGGGGTTTCCGCCGCAGATCAGCGCTATCTGTACCGGCAGTACATCAATTGTCGCAGGAGAGATAAATGAGGCGGTTTCCGGTGAGTCAGTCACATTACAAAAGCAGCGGTGCCTGTTTGCCAGAGCCAGTACCTGCTGATTAACCTCCGGTGAATCAGTTGCTGCAAATGCCAGCCAGCAATCATCCGGCCACAACGTGCTGTCAAACGGCGCTTCAGTGCATGTCAGTTGCGGGCGTTCCGCCAGTGTGGCAAAGTCGCTGTGAAAATAGCGTGCAACTACAGTGACATTTGCGCCGGCCTGCAACAGCGCCTGACATTTATGCAGAGCAACCTCTCCCCCGCCTACAATCAGGCACATTTTTCCCTGTAAGTCACAAAACAACGGATAGCGCAGCATAATGTTTTTTCTCCGGATTATTCGGTCAGAAAGTATTTTTCGCATCATATCCCGCCCGCGTCATCCACGCAGCACTCCGCTGCTGACTTTGCGGTACAGCGCCGGAAACTGTCGGCGGGCAAACAGGGGTATGGAGGAATGTCTTTAGCATCAGGGAGTGCTGATTTCAGCTTCGGTAGATAGGCTGATAACGGGCAAAACGAAAAGTCGCTGTAAATACATCCCTGTAAGCTCAGGCGTGCCATCCATGGCGCGCATGCTTTTCGTTTCTCTGCCCGTTATCTGCCTTTTACATGGGCATTTATAAAAGGCAGAGATCGCGTTCAATTTGAAAGAATTCAGATTTAAAAATAAAGGCGAAAATGTATCCGCTAAATCATTCAGTTTGTGGCTGAAGGATGACGCGGATTTGGCATCAGGGAGTACTAATTTCAGCACCGGGGGCGGGCTGATAACGGGCAAAACGAAAAGTCGCTGTAAATACATCCCTGTAAGCTCAGGCGCGCCATCCATGGCGCGCATGCTTTTCGTTCGCCTGCCCGTTATCTGCCTTTTACATGAACATTTATAAAAGACAGAGATAAAATTCAATTTGTAAGAATTAAGATTTTAAAAAAGGTGAAATATATCCGCTAAATCATTCAGTTTGTGGCAAGGCGGCAAGTGAAGATAGTCGGGGAGCATACATCAGTATGTGACCCGGATAGCTGAGCGAAGCCAACACCGCCACAGGCTGAAGGATGACGCGGATAATCATTCAGTCTGTGGCAAGGCGGTAAGTGAAGAAATCCGGGGAGCATACACAAGTATGTGACCCGGATTTCTGAGCGCAGCCAACACAGCCACAGGCTGAAGGATGACGCGGGATTAGCGAACGCCGCCCGGCGTCATGCACACTTCGTGTACTTGAGGATAAAATATATCCAGCTGGTGGCGCTGGATCCAGTCATAAATAAAATCTTTATCGTGCTGTACATCATCGTAGATAAGCCCGATAACACTGCCGCTGTGTGCGACATTCAGCCCGTAAATTTTATTTTGCTCTGCCAGTTCAAACAGCCCGTTAAAACCGGGCTTGGGCAGAAGATCCTGGCTGGCTATCGCACTCAGTGTTGCGGCCTCCCCCAGGCGTTGCGGGCTTTGCTGTTCACAGGCTGTATTGAGGCACTTCCACGCCTGTTCCAGCTGAGTTTCACGGGCTAACAACGCCGCACGGCGATCCCGCTTATGAAAATCCTCTGTCAGCACAATATCCGGGCTTTCCAGTAACAGAATGTTCAGGTCTGGTGCCCAGTCGAGAGAGATTTGCGTGCCGGCAGTCTGATGATCAAACAGTGTCAGAGAAGAGAAAAGCGTACTGTCTGTCGGTTCAATATCCACACACAGTGCTGCCAGGGTTTCCGGTGATAATTCGTGTCCGTAAAACCGCGCCGTTGCCTGTGCAGTTGCTGCAATATCTGCGGTACTGCTCGCCAGCCCTTTGCCGACAGGGATTGTTGAGTCATATTCAAT
The DNA here is from genome assembly GCF_965118875.1 of Morganella psychrotolerans. Lineage (GTDB taxonomy): Bacteria > Pseudomonadota > Gammaproteobacteria > Enterobacterales > Enterobacteriaceae > Morganella > Morganella psychrotolerans_C. The sequence continues at coordinate 55,835 of NZ_CBCPJD010000002.1, read as the reverse complement.
ACGCAGCATGCCGGTCGCTTCCGGAACAATATCCAGATGCCTGAGTACCCGCTCCAGCATCTGGCGCATGCGGGGGCGCTCCAGCCCCAGCGGCACATCTTCAGTGACAGATACATAGCTGAACCAGTTGATCGGACAGGAAACCAGTTTCTCGCCCCCGAGGATCCATCCCTGTAATAATTCACCACAGGATGCCGGACAGTGTGCCTCAGCCATGTTGGAATACCTGTTTTAATGCGCCGATAAGATGGCGGTTTTCCGCCTGGCTGCGGACAGCGATGCGGTAATACGAGCCATCAAGCCCCGGATAGTTCTGGCAGCGGCGGATAAGCAGCTTATATTTAAGCAGGGCAGACTGTAATTCCACACCATTAAGACAGCGGATAAAAATATAGTTTGCTGTCGGCTCGCGGATTTTGAGCAGCGGAAACTGACGCAATTCCTGACACAAATACTCACGCTGTGAAGCAATCAGTTCCTGAGTTTTACAGATATACTCTTTATCATCCAGCAGGACTTCTCCCACCAGCGCCGCCAGTCCGTTAATCGTCCAGGGCTCCCGCCATCCTTTCAGATTACTGATAACATGACTGTCACCGCAAAGCAGATAACCCAGGCGCAGTCCCGGAATGGCAAAAAATTTCGTCAGGGAGCGCAGCAGATACAAATAGCGGGTTTCCGGCAGACGTGCGGTCAGCGGTGAGCCTTCCGGCAGGAAATCAATAAAAGCTTCATCGACAATAAGATGGATATGGCGGGATTCACACAGAGAAACCAGTTTATGCAGCAATGCAATATCCGGCATCAAACCGGTCGGGTTATTCGGTGTGGCAATAAAAACACAATCAGGGCGGCGGGCTTCAATATCTGCCAGCAGAGAGTCATCCGGCTGGAAGTCATTCTCTTCTGTCAGTGCGTGTTCAATGATGTCACAACCCAGGTGTTCCAGTGCTCTGCGGTACTCGGCAAATCCGGGGGTTAATAATAGTGCGCTGTGCGGGTTCAGATGGCGCACCAGCGAGTAAATCAGTTCGGTTTCACCGTTCCCGGCAATGACCTGCCCCAGTTCACATCCGGCACCTTTAGCCAGTGCAGCGTGCAGGTAACGGTATTCAATATCAGGATAGCGCTCAATAACGGATAAGTTGTCGCGGATAATGGCTTTAACCCGGTCGGGTGGTCCCAGCGGATTAATATTGGCACTAAAATCGAAAATTGATGCGGGTGAGATCCCCAGATGCTCAGCCACTTCAACTACATTACCACCGTGTTCACTCATAGCCTCCTCCAAATCTGAGGCTGCACACAGTATGATCTGCATACAACCGGATGCTTATACCCTTACTCATTCAAACCGCAGGTTCGTTGGCAGTACTCAGCCAGCCGGGTCACATAGTTTATCTGTGCTCCCCGTCAGTCTTCCTTGCCTCCTGCCTGCATCCTGAATGACGTTGGGTAATATTATTTTAAGGATAACACTATGACACCGCTTCTAACGGGGGTTCCTGCGTAATATCAATTTGTGTGGCAGCAAATGCCAGAACCTGATGAAGATTAACCACATCCCCGACAACAATCAGTGCCGGCGGGTGTAGTTTAAGGCGCGCGGCTTCGTCCGGTAATGTGGTCAGTGTGCCGGTAACCACCTGCTGGCGCTGCTGGCTTGCATACATCACAACAGCCGCCGGGGTATCAGGCGATTTTCCGTTATCAATTAATAACTGACTGATTTCTGCCAGGCGGGTCATCCCCATCAGAATAACCAGGGTACCGCTTAATGCGGCCAGCGCCTGCCAGTTCTGAGGTTCATTCCCCTGACACATGTGACCGGTGACAACATGGAAGCTGGATGCGTGGTCGCGGTGTGTGACCGGGATACCCGCGTATGCCAGCCCGCCGATAGAAGAACTGATCCCCGGGATGACTTCAAAATCCAGCCCTTTTTGTGCCAGTGATTCCGCCTCTTCACCGCCACGGCCAAATACATACGGATCCCCGCCTTTCAGACGGACAACATTTTTGCCTTCTGACGCGTATTTCACCAGAATGTCGTTAATTTCATCCTGCGGAACCGGATGATGGTTCGGTGTTTTGCCGACATTAATAATTTTGCATCCGGACGGCGCACAAGCGATTAACTCAGGATTGACAAGACGGTCATGCACTAATACTTCGGCATGGCGTATACAATGAAGTCCCTTTACGGTAATTAATGATGCATCTCCGGGTCCGGCTCCGACAAGCCATACTTTACCTTCGCTCATTTTATTGCCTTATCAATTAAAGTAATCAACAGAAAGAAACAACACCATTGTTATCATCATCATTTGTGCTGGTAATACTTACACCCTGATGACTATTAAAAATACGTCTTATTAATGATGTCTTAATAGATGAACAGCAGTATTAATTAATCATTACCGATATTCTTTGATCTGCTCACGATAAATGCTTAATAAAGACAATTCTGTTTAATATTTTGTATTATCGAATAATAACAGAAAAAAATACATGATTTATGTCTCAATAATACGTTCACGCTACGGAAGAGTTCATACAAAAAAATCAAGAAGATCAATAATTTTCAAACACATGAAATAAATGATTTTTTACATGATCCGCCTAAAACCAAGTCATTATCAACAACAAACAAATTACTATTGTTTTATTTTAAATTAACAACTTATGATAATAAGAACATTTATTTCACATATTAATGTCTATTTGTGAAATTAAATAGATCTGTTTTTATTTATCTTGATCACAAATCAAGTATTTATGTGAACAACATCACAAACTGTAATATGTCGATATATAAAAACAGAGTTTTATGTTTTATTAAACCCGAATATAAATAGCCGTAACAAATTTACTATATCAAAAATCGGCAATGTTAATTAAATGATCATTAATTTTTTTCATGTCGCTGTTCAGCATTTTTCATTTTGCTAATGATCATGAAAATAAAAAGACAGTCACCGGGTTAATTTATTTAACCTTTTTTTGCTTTCCTGTTATCAGGACGTTTTTTTGGCAACAATATAGTGTCAAAGGTAGCGTATGAATAAGGCACAAAAACAGGTTTTTGTTATTGCCGGAACCAGTAGCGGTTGCGGTAAAACCACCATTACGCTGGGAATTATGCGGGCGCTGAGTGCCCGCGGACTGACGGTTCAGCCCTGCAAAGTCGGCCCTGATTATCTCGACAGCAGCTGGCATACCACAGTAACCGGTGTCCCCTCCCGTAATCTGGACGCTTTTATGCTGCCGGAATCCATCCTGACTTCTCAGTTTCATCATTATATGCAGGATAAAGACGCAGGTGTTATTGAAGGCGTGATGGGGCTCTATGACGGTTTTGGTACTGATCCGCACTATTGCAGTACTGCCGCGATGGCAAAACAACTCGGCTGTCCGGTCATCTTACTGGTCGACGGCAAAGCGGTTTCCACTTCTATTGCCGCCTCTGTTATGGGTTTTCAGCATTTCGACCCGACACTGAATATTGCCGGTGTGCTGATTAACCGGGTCAACAGTGACAATCACTATCAGCTTTTGAAACACGCGATTGAACATTATTGCGACGTGCCTGTTCTCGGCTACATTCCGGTTATGTCCGATATTGAACTGCCTTCCCGCCACCTGGGACTTATTCCGCCGCAGGAGCAGACACAACAGACAGAACGCTGGCAGCGGCTGGCTGAGCAGATTGAAAAAACAACCGATATCAGCAAGTTACTCACACTGACACAGTGGCAGGCACCGCAGGTCTGTGCGACTCCGCTTCTGACCACTCCGGATGCCGGACGCGGTCTGACAGTCGCGGTGGCACAGGATGCCGCCTTTAACTTCTATTATCCCGATAATCTGGATCTCATCCGCCATTCCGGCGCAGAAATCATCACTTTCAGCCCGCTGCATGACAAAAAACTGCCTGACGCGTGCGATATGATTTATATCGGCGGGGGCTACCCGGAAGTTTACGCAGAGCAACTGTCCGCCAATAAAGAGATGCGGGAGGCTTTACTTGCCGCCCACCAGCACGGTATTCCTGTTTATGCTGAATGCGGCGGTCTGATGTATCTCGGGGACACCCTGACCGACAGCAACAACCAGGCTTACCCGATGACCGGCATTATCAGCGGACACAGCACAATGGGTAACCGTCTCAGGCGTTTCGGCTACTGTGAGGGAACCGCGCTGACAGATACCACACTGGTTAAAGCAGGTGATCGCCTGCGCGGGCATGAGTTCCATTATTCTGATTTCGTGACTGATTTGGCGCCTGCGTTTGAATTTATCAAAGAGCGGGACGGCGAAGTGCAAAAACGCTGGACGGGCGGTTACCAGGTCGGAAATACCTTTGCCGGTTATCTGCATGTGCATTTTGCCCAGCGTCCGGGATTACTCGATCACTGGTTCTCTCTTGCGCGGTGCGTGTTATGACACTGCTGAGCTGGCTGATTGCCTTTCTCCTCGACTGGCGCCTCGGTGACCCGGAGCACTGGCCGCACCCGATCCGCTGGATTGGCAATGCTATCCGCAAAACAGAACGTATGATCCGCAGCCGCTGCCGGAGTGACGCCGCACTGCGCCGGGGCGGCATCGTACTGTGGATTGTGATTGTCGGCGGCACCTGGGTTATCAGCTACGGCGTGCTGGCGCTGGCCTTTTATCTCGAAACCAGTCTTGGTTGGCTGGTTACTGTCTGGATGACTTACACCGCGCTGGCAACCCGCTGTTTACAGGATTCTGCCATGCGGGTGTATCACGCCCTGAAAGCCGGAAATTTAGCCGAAAGCCGAGAAAAACTCTCATGGATTGTCGGGCGGGATACCAGCGAACTGATGCCGCCGCAAATCACCAGGGCAGTCACTGAAACGGTTGCAGAAAATACCGTCGATGGCGTGATAGCCCCGCTGTTCTTCTTATTACTCGGTGGCGCACCACTGGCGATGGCATACAAAGCCGTCAATACTCTCGATTCCATGGTGGGCTATAAAAATGATAAATACCGCGATATCGGGATGTTTTCCGCCCGCGCGGATGATGTCGCCAATTATATTCCGGCACGCCTGAGCTGGCTGCTGTTCACCTTTGCCGCCCGTATCTTAAAACTCAATAACCAGCTCGCTTACACCATCGGACTGCGCGACCACGCTAATCACCGCAGCCCAAACAGCGGCTGGTCAGAAGCAACGGTTGCCGGTGCGCTCGGTGTCCGCCTCGGCGGCCCGAATACCTATTTTGGTCAGTTAGTTGATAAACCATGGCTCGGCAACGATACGCGGGAAATTAATGCAGACGATATTCTCAGCACCATCCGGTTGATGTGGGTTGCTTCCTCCGCCGCGCTGGCACTGTTTGCTGTCGTTTATCTTCTGTCACAGTGGATTTTGTAAGGGAAAATGATGAGTTATATACAACAACCGCAGGAAATCGAAAAAAATAGTTTCCTGATCATTGATGACATTATCCGGGATTCTCGCCCGGAGTACCGCTTTACCAGTGATGATCACGCCGCCATTATCAAGCGCGCTATCCACACAACGGCTGATTTTGACTGGCTGGATATTCTGCATTTCTCTGAGGGAGTGATTGAGACTCTCCGCGACGGTATCGCCCGCGGTTGTACGCTTTATACCGATACCACCATGGCGCTGTCAGGGATCAATAAAAACCGCCTGGCACAATACGGCTCAGAATGCCGCTGCTATGTCAGCGACCCGCGAGTGGTTGCCGCAGCAAAAGCACAGCAAATCACCCGTTCGATGGCCGCGGTTGATATCGCCATGCAGGAGCCGGGTGAGAAAATTTTTGTCTTCGGTAATGCACCGACCGCCCTGTTCCGGGTTATGGAGCACGCAGAAAAACCGGTTGCCGTTGTCGGTGTCCCGGTCGGTTTTGTGGGCGCGGCTGAATCCAAAGATGCTCTTGCGGCGAGTAATTTGCCGTGCATCGCCGCCCTCGGGCGTAAAGGCGGCAGTAATGTTGCCGCCGCGATTATTAACGCTATCCTCTACCGGATGCCGGAGGCGTAATCATGACGCAGGAAAACACCACAGCCACAGATGACAACGGAACCGGTGTTGTCTGGCACAAAGGCAAAGCACTGCGCAAAGGTTATACAACCGGCTCCTGTGCGACAGCAGCGGCGAAAGTCGCTGCGCTGATGGTGTTGCGTCAGGAAGTTATTCAGCAGGTCTCTATCGTCACACCGTCTGGTGTCGCGTTGTCCCTGAATGTGGAAGAGCCGCTGATTTGCGGACAAACCGCCACCGCCGCTATCCGCAAGGATGGCGGTGATGATATTGATGCCACCCACGGCATGCTGATTTTTGCCCGCGTGGTTATCAATGACAGTGGAATCATCACATTAGACGGTGGTGAAGGTGTCGGGCGGGTAACGAAAGTCGGGGTCGGGCTGCCGATAGGCGATGCCGCGATCAACAAAACCCCGCGCCAGACAATAGAAGCCGCTGTCCGTGAAGCCATCGGACCAAACCGGGGTGCGGATGTCACGATTTTTGCCCCCGAAGGCGAAGAGCGCGCGAAAAAAACCTATAACGGACGCCTGGGTATTCTCGGCGGGATCTCCGTGATCGGCACCAGCGGTATTGTCACACCGATGTCGGAAGAGAGCTGGAAGCGCTCGCTCTCCATTGAATTAGAGATGAAACGTGCGCAGGGTCTGACTCGGATCTTTTTAGTGCCGGGCAACCACGGCGAGCGTTTTGTTAATGAACAGCTCGGGCTGGACGGCAACTATGTCGTCACCATGAGTAACTTTGTGGGTTACATGTTGCAGGAAGTCACGCGGCTGAAATTCGAGCATGTCGTGATCCTCGGGCATTTCGGCAAGCTGGTTAAAATCGCCGCCGGTATTTTCCACACTCACAGCCATATTGCGGATGCGAGGATGGAAACACTCATTTCAAATCTTGCTTTAATCGGCGCGCCGCTCTCCCTGTTACAGGAAGTTGACGACTGCACCACAACAGAAGCAGCAATTGAGCTTATCAATGCTCAGGGCTTTCAGGCGGTTTACCCGCGCATTGCAGAGAAAATCTGTGATCGCGTTAATCAGATGCTGCGCTTTTCTGATTCACCGCCGCAATGCGATGCCATTTTGTTCTCATTTGATAATCAGGTGCTGGGGACAAACCGTCCGCTGAGCGCCATTACGGAGGGATTCCGATGATTTATGTAACCGGCGTGGGTCCGGGGTCACAGGCGTATCTGACCCGGCGGGCAACTGATGCAATTTCCGGTGCGGATATTTTAATCGGCGGACAGCGTCACCTGAATGAATTTGCCGATCTGCATATTGAAACCAAAGTAATTGATGCCGATGTCAGCGGACTGATGCACTGGATAGCGGAACGTCTTGATCGCCGTATTGTGATCCTCGCGTCCGGCGACCCGATGTATTTCGGTATCGGCAAACGAATTTGTGACACCTTTGCACCGGAGCAGGTACAGATAATCCCGGGGATAAGCTCGGTGCAGTATCTGTGCGCCAAAGTGGGCATGGATATGAATGATATCTATCTCACCAGCAGCCATAACCGCAGCCCGGACTTTGACTGGCTGCTCGGTCATGAGCGTATTGGTATGGTCACAGATAAAAATATCGGCCCTAAAGAAATTGCCTCTGAAATTATTCAGCGCCGACAGAACCGCCGCCTGATAATTGGTGAAAATTTGTCGATGCGCAATGAACGGATAACCATTCTCAATGCGGATCAGGTTATGGGCGACTACGACATGAATGTCGTGTTAATCGACAAAAAAGGCAGTGAGGTTTTCTGATGAAAGACGCACTTTTTCTGCGCGGGCAGCAAATCCCGATGACCAAAGAGCCGGTGCGGGCGCTTGCGCTCTCACGGCTTGATTTACAGGGCGCTGCACGGCTGATTGATGTGGGCGCGGGCACCGGCAGCATTGCTATTGAAGCTGCACTCCGCTATCCGGCGCTGGATATTATTGCCATCGAAAAAAAACCGGACGCCGTCGCACTTATCAAAGAGAACTGCCTCCACTTTCAGTGCCCGCAGATCCGCCTGATTGAAGCGTATGCGCCTGTGGAAATCGCCGAAAAAGCAGATGCCGTATTTGTCGGCGGCACCGGCGGCAATCTCACAGAGATTATCGACTGGTCACTTGACCATCTGCATAACGACGGCACCCTGGTCATGACCTTTATCCTGCTGGATAACCTGACGCAGGCGATTACCCATCTGAAACAGTGCGAAGTTACTGAGCTGGATTGCTGTGAATTACAGGCGGGTCACATGACCGCGCTCGGACACAGTTACTATTTTAAACCGAATAACCCTACCTATCTTATTTCCTGTCGTAAGGAGGCCCGTTGTGGCTGAACAGTTTGACCACCAAAAAGTCTGGTTTGTGGGCGCCGGTCCCGGGGATATCAGTCTTATCACCCTGAAAGGCTACCGTATTTTACAACAGGCTGACATCGTCATTTATGCCGGATCACTGATTAATACAGAGCTTCTGGATTACTGCAAAGACGGTGTTGTGAGCTATGACAGCGCGGGCATGACCCTGGACGATATCATCACTGTCATGGTTGATGGTGTGAAAAGTAACAAACTGGTGGTGCGCTTACAGACCGGTGACCTCTCTATTTACGGCTCCATCCGCGAACAGGGTGAAGTGCTCAATGAGCACAATATCGGCTTCAGTGCGATCCCGGGAGTCAGTTCTTTCCTGGGCGCTGCCGCAGAACTGGGCGTGGAATACACAGTACCGGAAGTGTCACAAAGCCTGATTATCACCCGCATTGAAGGCCGCACGCCGATGCCGCCGAAAGAGAGCCTGCGCAGCTTTGCCGCTCACCAGACCTCTATGGCTATTTTCCTCTCCGTGCAGGATATCTCCGGTGTGGTTGAACAATTAACCGGGGGCGGTTATCCGGCAGAAACCCCGGTTGCCGTGGTGTACAAAGCCACCTGGCCGGACTGTCAGGTGCTGCGCAGCACACTGGAAAATATCACTGTCGCGGTACGTGATGCGAAAATCCGCAAAACAGCGCTGATTCTGGTCGGGCCTTTCCTGGGCAACGAATACCATTATTCCAAACTGTACGATGCAGGCTTCAGCCATGAATACCGGAAAGCCTCAGAGTAAGCGCATTGCGCTGTTTTGTCTGACACCGGGCGGCAAAGCACTGGCGGAAAAAATCCGCCCGTTGCTACCGGTGACCTGTTACACCAGCGAAAAACTGGTGTCAGACGGCTTTGAGCCCTTTATCGGTGGTTTCAGAGCAGGGCTGCAACAGGCATTCCGTGATAACGATGCATTAATCGTGATTGGTGCAACCGGTATCACGGTGCGCGTTCTCGCGCCGGTAATTGAAGACAAAATGAGTGATCCTGCCGTAATTGTGATGGATGAAAAAGGGCAGTTTATTATCAGCCTGCTCTCCGGACATCTCGGCGGCGCAAATGAACTGGCAGTCTGGCTGGCAGAGCGGATCGGCGGACAGGCGGTGATAACCACCGCCACTGATGTCAATCAGGTAACCAGTTTTGATCTGCTGGCTCAGGAGATGGATGCCACATTCACCGATTTCCGTCAAACCGTCAAAACGCTAAATCAGATGATGGTCAGCGGTCAGCGTATCGGGATCTGGTGGCATCCGGACGTTGCCGGTGAACAGGATAAGTACGCCACTCCCGGATTGATACAGGTGGATAACCTGCGCAATCTGCCGGAACTGGATGCTTTAGTCTGTGTAAGCTATCGCAGTGAAGAAATATTACTGTCTATACCGGTTTATAAACTTATTCCGCGCCGGATTATAGCGGGCATGGGTTGCCGGAAAGAAACTGCAACTGAGGCGGTCCTGCGCCTGTTTGCAGAGCAGTTGGCAGAAAATAATCTGCTGCCGCAGGCCGTCCGGGCTATCGGCAGCATCGAATTAAAAGCAGAAGAACCAGCTTTACTGGCACTCGCGGAGCATTACCGCGTGCCATTTACTGTTTTCAGTGCTGAGGAACTGGCACCCGTTGCGGCGCAGTTCCCGGCATCCGAATTTGTTAAGAAAACCGTGGGCGTAGGGAGTGTTTCCCAACCGGTGGCCTGGCTTATGAGCCGTGGTCACCTGATCGGACAAACCCGTAAAGACCAGGGGATCACCATTACGTTAGGAGCAGAAACAATATGTTAACCGTTATAGGCATTGGTCCCGGCAGCGAAGCCATGATGACCGGAGAAGCCATCGCCGCACTGAAAGAAGCGGAAGTGGTTGTGGGATATAAAACCTATACCCATCTGGTGAAACCTCTGGTAGGCGATAAAGAAGTGATCAAAACCGGGATGTGTAAAGAGATTGAGCGCTGCCGTCTGGCTATCGATCTGGCACAGGAAGGTAAAAACGTTGCGATGGTATGCAGCGGTGACGCCGGTATTTACGGCATGGCCGGGCTTATCCTCGAAATTGTCACCAAAGAAAAACGGGATATCAAAGTTCGTGTTGTCCCGGGCATTACCGCCAGTATCGCCGCCGCGTCCCTGCTGGGTGCGCCACTGATGCATGACTTTTGCCACATCAGTCTGAGTGACCTGCTGACGCCGTGGGAAGTCATCGAAAAACGCGTTATTGCAGCAGCTGATGCTGATTTTGTTATCTGTTTCTATAACCCCCGCAGCCATGGTCGTGAAGGTCATCTGGCGCGTGCATTTGAACTGATGGCGCCGTACAAAGCAGCCACAACGCCGGTCGGGGTTGTCAAAGCGGCAGCGCGTAAGAAAGAAGAGAAGTGGATAACCACCTTCGGTGAGATGGAATATGAGCGCGTTGATATGACAAGCCTGGTGATCGTCGGTAATAAATCCACTTATATCAGTGATGACCTGATGATCACACCACGGGGATACGTACTGTGATCCCGCGCGGGCTGCTGATTTTCGGCGGGACCGGGGATGCCCGCCTGCTCTGTGAGCGCCTGGATGCACAGGGAGTGGCTTACAAGCTCTCTGTCGCCACGCCGGCAGGTCGTCAGCAGGCTGCGGGGTTACAGGGTGAGATCCTCGAGGGCCGGATGGATGCAAATGAGATGGCAGATTTCTGCCGCCGTCATGAGATTAGCGTACTGGCTGATCTCTCCCATCCGTACGCCGCTGTACTCAGTGAGAATATCTTACAGGTGCAGCGCGAGCTGGAAATTCCGCTGGTGCGTTATAACCGCCCGAGTCACATTGACACCGTTGATAACCCGCTGGTGCATAAAGTGGACTCCATTGACAGCGCCTGTGAACTGGCAATGCAGCTCGGGGAGCGGATTTTACTGACAACGGGCAGTAAACAACTGGCGGACTATATTGCGCACCTGCCGGGTAAAACCGTACTGGCACGCGTTTTACCGACACAGGATGTTCTCGCACAGTGTGAATCTTACGGGCTGACTATCGACCAGATTTTTGCCCTGAAAGGCCCGTTTTCTGCTGAGTTTAATGAATCCTTTTACCGCTACTGTAATGCGGATGTGGTTATCACCAAAGAGTCCGGCGCTCAGGGCGGATTCAGTGAGAAAGTAGCACCCTGCCTGGCGCTGGGGATCCCCTGCATTGTGGTGGTTCGCCCGCAGACACAGGTGTCCGGTGATGTAACTGAATTAAATAATCTTTCCGGGGTAGAGCAGTATCTGATATCCCGTTTTTCTGTCTGTTGATTTACTGAGGTTATGAGATGAAAAAAGCGTTATTAGTGATTAGTTTCGGCACCAGTTACGCGGAAACCAGGGAAAAAAATATTGAAAGCTGTGAAAAACAGCTCGCGGCAGCGTTTCCCGGCCGTGATTTTTTCCGTGCCTTTACGTCCGGTATGATTATCCGCAAATTAAAAACGCGCGATAACCTGCATATCGATAACCCCGAAGAAGCACTGCGTCACCTGCACGAGCAGGGTTATGAGGATGTGGCGATACAGTCTCTGCATGTGATTAATGGCGGTGAGTACGAAAAAATTGTCAGCCAGGTCGAAAAATACCGTCCGTTCTTCCGTTATCTGCGCGTGGGTAAACCACTGCTGAGCAGCTTTGACGATTACTCACAACTGATTGATGCTCTGCATTTCCAGATGCCGGAACTCAAAGACGATGAACGCGTGGTCTTTATGGGGCACGGTGCCTCGCACCATGCGTTCTCCGCATACGCCTGTCTTGATCACATGATGACCAACAGCGGTTTTCCGGGTCGCGTTGGTGCCGTCGAAAGCTATCCTGAAATTGATTTAATTATCAAAGGACTGAAAGCCGACAATATCCGCAAAGTGCATCTTATGCCGCTGATGCTGGTTGCCGGTGACCATGCCATTAACGACATGGCATCTGACGAAGAAGATTCATGGCGCACACAGCTTGAGCAGGCCGGTATTGAAGCTATGCCATGGTTACAGGGCATGGGCGAAAACAACATGATCCGCCAGATGTTTGTCGAACATCTCGCACAAACAATGGATAACGCGGAGTAAGGTCCTTACATACATGAGCGAACAAACAGAACAACCACAGGGCAGACTCTACGCTATCGGCACCGGTCCCGGCGCCAGCGATCTGATTACAGTACGCGGTGCGCGGATCATCAGTGAACTGGACATTCTGTATGCACCGGCCGGGAAAAAAGATGCCCCGAGCCTGGCACATACTATTGTTGCCCCGTATATCACCGGAAAAACCACGGTGAAAACCTATCACTTCCTGATGAAAGCCCCGCAGGAAGCGAAAGAAGCAGTCTGGGATGATGTTGCAAAAGCAATTCAGGAAGATGTGGCTGACGGTAAAAAAGTCGGTTTCATTACCCTGGGTGATTCCATGCTGTTCAGTACCTGGGTCTCCTTACTGGAACGCATCGGCAACCAGCCATGGCTGGAAGTCGTACCGGGCGTGACCTCGTTTGCCGCCATCGCCTCACGCGCGGTTGTGCCGCTGGCGATGGAAACCCAGAGCCTTGCCGTTATGGCGTGTACCGCATCGCCCGAAGAACTTGAGCATGCGATTACCCATCACGATTGTATTGTTTTAATGAAAGTTTATGGTCGTTTACAACAGGTACGCGATCTGCTCCGCCGCCATGACTTATTTGACCATGCCATACTGATGGCCGACGCGACGCTGGAAAGCGAACAGTGTTGGACACGGTTGGATGAGATAGACGACGAACAGACACTGCCTTATTTCTCAACGGTATTAATTAATAAAACCCGGAAATAATTCGGTGAGGTTGTTATGCAACAGAAACTCACGCAGTTCTCGTTAACCGGTGCCGCCGTCACAATTTTGCTGATGATCGCACCTCAGGAAGCCTTTGCCATGCATATCATGGAAGGCTTTTTACCGCCGATGTGGGCTATTGCCTGGTGGCTGATTTTCCTGCCGTTTCTTGTGGCAGGGATTGTCCGTCTCAAAGCGATTGTTCAGGAAGATGCCAACCAGAAAGTACTGCTGGCACTGTGCGGCGCATTTATCTTTGTGCTCTCCGCACTGAAGATCCCGTCAGTAACCGGAAGCTGCTCTCACCCGACCGGGGTGGCGCTGGCGGTTATTCTGTTCGGGCCGTCAGTTGTGGCGGTGCTCGGCTCTATTGTTCTGTTGTTCCAGGCACTGATGCTGGCACACGGCGGGCTGACCACACTGGGTGCCAACGGCATGTCGATGGCAGTTATCGGACCGATGGTCGGTTATCTTATCTGGCGTTTCACCACCAAACTCGGCTGGCGTAAAGATGTCTGCGTCTTCCTTGTGGCGGTGTTTGCCGATCTGACCACCTACTTTGTCACCTCTGTTCAGCTCGGTGTCGCCTTCCCTGATCCACAAATGGGTATGGGCGCGGCTATCCTGAAATTCATGAGTATTTTCTGTCTGACTCAGGTGCCGATTGCCATTGCTGAAGGTCTGCTCACTGTGATGGTTTATGACCAGTTAGTGAAACGAAACCTGGTGGGAAATGAGGTACGGGCATGAAAAAGACACTGATTTTACTGTTTCTGACCATCGCTATTTTTATCATCCCGTTTTTTATCGATCACGGTGGTGAATATGGCGGATCAGATGATCAGGCTGAACAGCAGATCCTTGCTATCGCGCCGGATTATGAACCCTGGTTTGAATCCCTGTATGAACCGGCCAGTGGTGAAATCGAAAGCCTGTTATTTACCTTACAGGGCTGTTTAGGCACCGCAGTTATTTTCTATGTGCTCGGTTACTACCGCAGCGGCCGGAAAAATGCAAAGCCTTGATGCGCTGAGTTATCAAAGCCGCTGGCGTCAGCGTGATCCGAGGACGAAATTCGCCCTCTACGTTCTGATGATGGTGCTGGCGATGAGCCTGCCTCCGGCAGGCCAGGCGGCTTTACTTATTATTATCGCAGCGTTTACCTGCTGGTTATTACGGGTATCACCGCTGCGCTATCTGAAATGGCTGCTGATCCCGTTCAGTTTTCTGGCGGTCGGTCTGGTGGCCATTATTATTTCCTTTGCCCGCCAGCCGGATGTATTACTGTGGAGTATTCATCTCGGAAAGTACTGGATAGGATTAGATCCCGCAGGTATTGCAACAGCAAATCTGACATTCTGGCGCAGTATGGCGGCACTTGCCGCGACATTCTGGTTTATGCTCAATATGCCGTTTGAACAGCTGATAAAACTGATGAAACACGGACGTATTCCGCTGGTGCTTATCGAACAAATCCTGCTGACGTGGCGGTTTATTTTTATCTTTCTGGAAGAAGCCGCAGTGATTTATCACGCACAGTCCCTGCGCTTCGGCTACCGCAACCTGTGTACGGGCTACCGCTCGCTGGCCATGCTGGTAACCATGCTATTTTCCAGAGTCATGATGCGCTATCAGCAGATGTCGGTTGCACTCGATGTGAAGTTATATCAGGGGAATTTTCATATATGAACCAGCGCCCTCAATTAGCCGTTAATGACCTCACTTTCCGCTATCAGGATGATAATATTCTGAAAAACCTGACAATGGATTTCAGTGAGCATCAGGTAACCGGAATTATCGGCGCAAACGGCTGTGGAAAATCCACCCTGTTTATGAATTTATCCGGTATTCTCAAACCGCAGCACGGACAGGTTCTCTGGCATGGCAAGCCGCTGAATTATAACAAAAAAGCCCTTCTTGAGCTGCGTTCACACGTTGTGACAGTCTTCCAGGACCCGGATTTACAGATCTTTTATACTGACGTGGACAGCGATATCGCCTTTGCCCTGCGTAATCTCGGGATGGATGAAGCAGAGATAAAACGCCGGACTGATGAAGCGCTGCGCCTGGTCGATGCGCTCTCTTTCCGCGATAAGCCGATTCAGCACCTGAGTTTCGGACAGAAAAAACGGGTCGCGATCGCCGGTGCGCTGGTCATGGAATCGGACTATCTGTTGCTCGATGAACCCACCGCCGGACTTGATCCCGCCGGACGGCAACATATGATTTCCCTGCTCGCCCGCATTGCCGCCGCAGGCAAACACATTGTCATTTCCAGCCATGATATTGACCTTATCTATCAGGTTTGTGATGGTATTTACGTGATGTCGCACGGCGAAGTGTGTGGCCACGGCACACCGGAAGCGGTTTTTCTGCAAAAAGAGATGATAACCGCCGCCGGTCTGGAACAGCCCTGGCTGGTCAAACTTCACTGTGAGACCGGTCTGCCGCTGTGTAAAACTGAACAGGCGCTGTTTGCACAACTGCAACAGCAAACAACTCCCGCCGCCGGGACACTAGAGGTAATGGCATGACAGTTTCACTGATGATCCAGGGCACTGCTTCCGATGTCGGAAAGAGTGTATTAGTCGCCGGATTCTGCCGGATTTTCTCTCAGGACGGCTATCACTGCGCCCCGTTTAAATCACAGAACATGGCACTGAACTCGGGGATCACCCGTGACGGCAAGGAGATGGGACGCGCCCAGATTTTTCAGGCGGAAGCCGCCGGTATTGAGCCGGATGTGCGCATGAACCCTGTTTTACTCAAACCGACCTCTGACCGCAAATCTCAGGTGGTACTGATGGGTAAAGTCGCCAACAACATGGACGCGGTGGAATATCACAACTATAAACCACAGCTGCGGACACTGATCCACGAGGTCTATAACAGTCTTGCCGCTGAGCACGACATCATCGTGCTGGAAGGTGCGGGCAGCCCTGCGGAGATCAATCTGCGCGATGGCGACATTGTCAATATGGGTATGGCGGAGATGATCGACGCACCCGTGATCCTGGTGGCAGATATCGATCGCGGCGGGGTATTTGCCTCTATTTACGGCACCCTGGCCCTGCTCAGTGATCAGGAACGCGCCCGGGTAATCGGGGTTATCATCAATAAATTCCGTGGCGATGTTGCTCTGTTAATGCCCGGGATCACACAGATCGAAGGGCTCACCAACGTTCCGGTTCTGGGCGTGTTACCGTGGCTGGATGTCGATCTGGAAGATGAAGACGGCGTGGCATTGCAGGTCGGTAAATATGACGGCAAAACAGAGAAAGTGCTGGATATTGTCGTGGTTCAGTTACCGCACATTGCTAATTTTACTGATTTTAATGCCCTTGCCACGCAACCGGATGTCCGCCTGCGTTATGAATCAGATCCGAAAGCCCTCGGTGAACCGGATCTGCTGATTATCCCGGGCAGTAAAAATACCCTGGGTGATCTGCTGTGGCTGCGCCAGAAAGGCATGGATAAAACGATCCTGACACAACACGCAAAAGGCACGCCGGTTGCCGGTATTTGCGGCGGGTATCAGATCCTCGGCAAACATATTTATGACGATATCGAATCCGGCATGTCAGATTTACCGGGACTGGGGTTGCTCGATATCACCACCCGTTTTTCCCCGGAAAAAAATACCACACAAACCGCCGGAACCATCAGCAGCACACTGCCGGGGATCTGGTCGGCATGCACCACACAGCCGGTCAGCGGTTATGAGATCCACATGGGCGTATCAGAATTAGGTCCGGATGCACTGGCGTTTGCGCACATGCATCAGAAAAACCGGGAGCCCTGCAATCATGCAGATGGCGCAGTCAGCCCGGACGGCAGCGTGATGGGGTCTTATCTGCACGGAATATTCGACAGAAATAATTTCACCCGCCCTTTGCTAAATAAATTACGGGAATCTAAAGGGCTTGAGCCATTGCCCGAAAGTATTTTTGATTATGCCCTGCACAAGGAAGAGCAGTTCAATATTCTCGCCGCACAGATGCGGGAACATCTGGATATCGCAGAGATCACCCGTCTGATGCGCGCGCACAAGGAAAAAACAGCATGATTATTATCACCGGCGGCGCCCGCAGCGGAAAAAGCAGTTTTGCCGAAAATCTTGTCGCGGAAAGGTGCCACAGCGCACTGTATATCGCCACATCTGTCATTACTGACGATGAAATGGCGGCACGTGTCGCCCGCCATAAAGCTGATCGCCCGCAGCACTGGCGGACCCGGGAGGGCTTTAAAAACATTGCAGATGCCATCCGTTATGAGCGCAAACCCGGCGAAGGGATTATGCTGGAATGCATCACCACACTTATCGCCAACCTGCTTTATGATGCCTCAGGGGGCGCTGATCCCGATACGCTGGATTATGCAAAACTGGAAATCGGCATCAACAGCGAAATCGACCATATCATCGATGCCTGCAAAGAGAGCGAATGCCCGGTGTATATCGTCACTAATGAGCTGGGCATGAGCATCACGCCGGAAAACCGCCTGGCGCGCCACTTTGTGGATATCGCCGGGCGTATTAACCAAAAGCTTGCCCGTCAGGCAGAACAGGTCTGGCTGGTCGTTTCCGGGATCGGAGTTCAAATCAAATGAATCTGAAATACCTGTGGGCGACACTGCAATTTATCACCCGCATCCCTGTGCCTGCGCACTGGAGTGAAGGAACTGAATTTCAGGAGTACCGCCGCGGGGTTCCGTACTTTCCGGTTGCCGGACTAATTGTCGGCGTCATCGCTGCACTGTTCACCGTCTGGATAGATTACTCCGCGCAAAGCCCGCTGATTGCAGCACTCGGATATGTATTTGCCCTGATGTTACTGACCGGAGGGTTTCATCTCGACGGTCTGGCTGATACCTGCGACGGTATTTTCTCCGCCCGGAAACGAGAGCGGATGCTGGAGATTATGCGCGACAGCCGCATCGGTACGCATGGTTGTCTGGCGCTGGTTTTTGCGCTGATGGCAAAATCAGCCGCCGCTTATGAAGTCCTTATGTTACATCCCCTCTCTCTGATGACCGCCGCCGGGCTGCTGGTTTGTGCTCCGGTCGCCGGGCGCACCTGTATGTCGCTGCTGATGTATAACCAGCGCTACGCCCGCGAAGGGGAAGGTATGGGCAATATTTATATCGGGCGCATCAGCCTGCGCCGGTTTATCACCACGCTGGCAACCGGCGCCGTCATTGTTACGCTGCTCGGCGGCATGAAAGCATTTGGCGCGCTGATTATTACTGCCTTTATTATTTACGGGCTCGGGCGCTATTTTTGTCATCACCTCGGCGGACAAACCGGAGATACCCTCGGTGCCGCTGAAGAGTGCGGAGAGATTCTGTTTCTGCTCGCACTCTTCTGGATGTGACTGTGAGCCTCAGCCGCTTTATTCTTGTCCGTCACGGTGAAACCACCGGTAACCGGGACTGTTTATTTTACGGCAGCACGAATCTTCCCCTGACAGATACCGGTCACAACCAAGCCGCCGCTGTCGCGGACTATCTGAAGCAGGTACATATTGATAGCGTGCTGACCAGCGGGTTACTGCGTGCTCAACAAACCGCAGAACATATTATTGCGCCGGACAGAAAAACATACACCACTGAACCACAACTGAATGAAATGGACTTCGGTGACTGGGAAATGTGCCATTTCAGTGAGATAGCCACCCGTTTCCCGGCAGACTGGGAAGGCTGGATAAATGACTGGCAGAACGCGACGCCTACAAACGGAGAGCCGTTTCCGGTCTTCGCCGCGCGGGTACAAACTCTTGCTGACACGCTGCGCCAGCAAGCAGCAGGCAACCCCGGCACCCGGCTTATTGTGGCACATAAAGGTGTTCTGGGGCTGATGATTGCCCGCTGGTTTGGTCTGCCTGCTGATGCCATGTGGCAGTTTCCCTGTGAGCAGGACAGTTACAGCGTGGTCGAATGCCGCGCCGGATTTATGACGTTATCTGTATTTAACGGGCGGTCACCTTATACGCCTGTTGTTTAATTATATACCCAACGTCATTCAGGATGCAGCCAACAAACCTGCAGTTTGAATGAATAAGGGTATACGCCTGTTGTTTAATTATAAAATAATAATGTGAGCAAACGACAATGACGACACTGGAAGACCTGATCCGTGCAATACCGCCATTGGATCACACCGCCATGCAGATGGCAGAGCAGCATATCGGGGGATTAGCCAAGCCCCCGCGCAGCCTGGGACGGCTGGAAGACCTTGCTGTTCTCCTCGCAGGCATGCCGGGTATTGATAAACTCGATGATTTACCAAAAGAAATTATTGTGATGTGTGCGGATCACGGCGTATTTGAAGAAGGCGTCGCCGTCACACCACAGAATGTTACCGCTATTCAGGCACGTAATATCCAAAAGCAGCTGACCGGTGTTTGTGCGGTTGCCCGCAGCAGCGGAACCAGCGTGCTGCCGGTGGATATCGGTATTGATTGTGAGCCTATCGACGGCATGATCAGCCTGAAACTGGCACGGGGCTGCGGCAATATCGCCAAAGGTCCGGCAATGTCTTACCAGGATGCCGAACACCTGCTGGTAGCCAGTGCAGAATTAGTCAGAACCCGCGTGGCAGAGGGTATCCGCGTGATCGGTACCGGTGAGCTGGGTATTGCCAATACCACTCCGGCCTCAGCCATGATCAGTGTGCTGTGCGGGCTTGATCCACATGATACTGTCGGGATCGGTGCCAATCTTCCGCTGGATCGCGTTTCCCATAAAGAAGCGATAGTGCGTCAGGCTATCGCGCTGAATCAGCCGGACCCGGCGGATGCGGTTGATGTGCTTGCCAAAATCGGCGGGTATGACCTGACCGGGATGACCGGGGTTATCCTTGGCGCTGCCGCCTGCGGTATCCCGGTTGTTCTTGATGGTTTTTTATCCTACGCTTGTGCGATAGCCGCTTGTCGCCTGGCACCAAAAGTCCGTGATTATCTGATCCCGTCTCATTTTTCTGCGGAAAAAGGCGCGGGTATCGCCTTAGAGCAACTCGGACTCAAACCGTTCTTATATTTAGATCTCCGCCTGGGTGAAGGCAGTGGCGCGGCATTAGCAATGTCAGTCATCAACGCCGCGTGCAGTATGTACTGCTATATGGGACATCAGGCCGCCAGTGGTTTCTCGCTGCCGCCGTCTCCGACCCGGTAAAATGGATATTTTTTTAGGGAGTAAAACGCAATGCGAAAGAAGATCCCAAAAACGGATTTACTGATAACCTTTGAGGCTGTCGCACAATATGAAAGCTACACGCGGGCAGCGGAAGAGCTATCACTGACCCAGAGTGCCGTTTTCCGCCAGATAGCCGGGCTGGAAGAGTTTTTAAATGTGTCGCTGTTTCATCACGTCCGTAAACGTATTTTTCTCAGTGATGCGGGAAAACATTACCTCGGGCTGGTACATGAAACTCTGGATAAACTGGAGAAAGACACGCAGGATATTATGTCCTGGCAATCCTCCCAGCAACTGTTTGAACTGGCGGTCACGCCGACATTCAGCACACACTGGCTTATCCCCAATCTTCAGGGGTTTCGTGAGAAACATCCGGAAATCGCATTGAGCATCAGTGCATTAACCACACCATCCGATTTTACCAGCCTGAAATATGACGCGGCAATTATGCGGGAAGATTTCTGCAATCCGTGGCCGGACTTTGAATATCTGTTTGAAGAAGAACTGGTACCGGTATGCAGCCGGATGCTGTGTGATGACAGTGTCAAACTCACCACCAGCCAGGTACTGGAAGAATTTACCCTGCTGCACCAGACCACACGGCTGGACGCGTGGAGTGACTGGTTCCAGCTTTCCGGAATTCACAATCCGAAAACCCGTGTCGGCCCGCGCTTTGATTTGCTCTCTATGCTTATCTCCGCAATCCGCTCCAATCTCGGTGTGGCACTTCTGCCGCGCTTTGCGATACAAAAAGATCTGGAAAACGGTGATTTGGTTATTCCGTGCGACCTGCCGATGAGCACCGGCAACCGTTTTGTTCTCACCTATAAAGAGGACAAAAAGGGATCCCTGAATCTGCGTAAATTCAGTGACTGGATCCATCAGAAATCACGGGAAAAAGAGCTGATATTGCCTTAATACCAAACAAGTACCGGACAAAAAAAGTGATACCTCACGGTATCACTTTTTCTTTTGCATCAAAGACACTGAGACTTATTTTTTGTCTTTCGCGATTCTGTTGCGGATATTCTCAGCGCGCTCAGTTGATGGCGGGTGAGAGTCAAACATGCTGCTCTTGCCTTTATCCAGAGCGGCGAATTTTTCAAACCCGGTTGCCAACCCTTCGGTGGAAATGTTACGTTTTTTCAGCAGGTCATAAGAGTAATTATCCGCTTCTGATTCCTGATGCTGAGAGAACTGCGAATTCACTAACTTCACACCCATATCAGCAAACTGAGAGTTACTCAGCTGTGATGCGATACCCCCGGCAGAGCCTGCCGCTGTTTTTGCTGCAACGGTGCTGTAAGCAACCTGCATCGCTTTACGGGAGTGACCAAGGGAAACGTGACCGATTTCATGACCCAGAACACCTTCAACCTCATTGTCAGTCATCATGTCCATCAGGCCGCTGTATACACGCACACAGCCATTTGCCATTGCCCAGGCATTCACATCCTCTGTCATATACACTTTATAATTAACATTAGTGCCATCAATATTAGAACCTAATGATTTGGCAATTTTATTCATGCGGGCAGTGTATTTACTTGATGCCGGAGCAACCTTGTTCTGCGCATCCATTTCTTTACAGGCGCCGTCAGTCAGTTTCACCATATCCGCATCCGTTAATGTTGCGGCCTGAAATAACTGTCCGCCGGATTGCGCCAGTGCGTCATAATTCATGTTCTGGCACCCTGCAAGTACTGTTGTTGTTAATGCAATAGCCAGAGCTGTTTTCAGTTTCATTATTTCCCTATCCATTTATTATAAATTAGTTTTATACGACGTATCAGAAAGTAACAATTTTCAGTCACAGACCGGAAGCAGCCTATTCTGAAAAATCACAGAATGTTCTCATTCCGGGATCAAAAACTCATTTTTATGGGTAATAAAATACGGTTACACTGCCATTAAATCATTAGTATTTTTTATATAACTATATAAAAAATCGCCCCCGTGAATAACGGAGGCGATATTTAAAACAGATACAGCAGAATTCACAGCAGAGCAGAGACTTACCAGTCAATACCCTTCTGAGCAGCAATACCGACATCAAAGGCGTGTTTGACCGGTCGCAACTCACTGACGGTATCGGCCAAATCCGTGATATCCCGGTGGCAGCCCCGCCCGGTAATAATCACACTCTGATTTTCCGGACGATTTTTCAGTAAGGAAATAATTTCATCCAGGTCAACATACCCGTAGCGCACCATATAGGTCAGTTCATCAAAGATAACCAGATCATAAGATGCATCCTGTAACATTGCCTTGCCGTACTGCCACACTTCCTGTGCCGCACGGGTATCACCTTCTTTGTCCTGCGTGTTCCAGGTAAAACCGGTCGCCATGATATGAAACTCAACGCCCAGTTTTTCCAGAACATTGCGCTCGCCGCATTCCCACTGACCTTTGATAAACTGCACAACACCGACTTTCATACCATGTCCGATGGCGCGGGTTGCCGTCCCGAAAGCCGCTGTGGATTTCCCTTTCCCGTTTCCGGTGAATACCATCAGAACGCCACCGGTTTTCTGAGCAGCGGCAACGCGCTCATCGACATGATCTTTCAGTTTCTGTTGTCGTTGTTGATAACGTTCGTCACTCATGCAAACTCCTCAGGGAAAGTGTTGGCTCAGGCAGGCTGACCCGCCACGCATTTATCACATTTTTTAGTCTGAACCTGCTCGAAGAAATTGTTCCCTTTATCATCCACAAGGATAAATGCCGGGAGCCCTTCCACTTCCATTTTCCAGACCGCTTCCATACCCAGCTCAGGGTACTCCAGGATATCCAGGCTCTTCACATATTCCTGTGCCAGAATAGCCGCTGATCCGCCGATACTGCCCAGATAGAAACCGCCGTGTGCTTTACAGGAATCCGTCACTGCCTGGCTGCGGTTTCCTTTCGCGAGCATCAGCATACTGCCGCCCATCGACTGGAACAAGTCCACATACGGATCCATACGGTTACCGGTTGTCGGCCCCAGAGAGCCGGAAACCAGCTCTTCCGGTTTTTTCGCCGGTCCCGCATAGTACACCATATAATCTTTGAAGTACTGCGGTAAGCCCTCGCCTCTGTCCACACGCTCTTTCAGTTTCATGTGTGCGATATCACGGGCAATAATAAGCGGTCCGCTGAGTGATACGCGGGTTGAAACCGGATACTTGCTCAGCTCTTTCAGAATGTCTGCCATCGGCCGGTTCAGGTCGATATTAACCATGTTACTTTCATCTTCAGTACGCATGGACTCCGGAATGTAGCTTCCCGGGTTGTACTCCAGTTTCTCCAGCCAGATCCCGTCTTTTGTTATCTTCCCTTTGATATTACGGTCAGATGAACAAGAGAGCGCCAAACCAATAGGGCATGAACCGCCATGACGCGGCAGGCGGATAATCCGGATATCATGCGCAAAATATTTACCGCCGAACTGTGCCCCGAAACCAAATTCGCGGGTCGCTTCCAACAGTTCCTGCTCCAGCTCTCTGTCACGGAATGCACGACCCAGCTCATTGCCGCTGTCCGGCAGATTGTCGTAATACTTGGTGGATGCCAGTTTTACGGTTTTCAGGTTCATTTCCGGTGAAGTACCGCCGATAGCAAATGCAATATGGTACGGCGGACAGGCCGTTGTACCGAGGTATTTCATTTTATCAATCAGAAAGGCTTTCAGACGGTCATGTTCCAGAATAGCTTTTGTTTCCTGGTACAGTGCCGTTTTATTTGCTGAGCCGCCGCCTTTGTTGACAAACAGGAAGTGATATTCTGCTCCTTCGGTTGCAAAAATATCAATCTGTGCCGGTAAATTGGTGCCGGTATTCACTTCCCGGTACATATCCAGCGCCGCATTTTGCGAGTAGCGCAGGTTTTCGCGACGGAAAGTATTGTAGATACCACGGGATAAACACTCAGCATCATTTGCGCCGGTCCATACCTGCTGACCTTTTTTCGCCACAATCGTGGACGTTCCGGTATCCTGGCAGTTCGGCAGCACGCCTTTCGCCGAAATTTCGGCATTACGCAGCAGTTGCAGCGCGACATATTTGTCGTTTTCGCTGGCCTGCGGATCACTTAATATCTGGGCAACCTGGCGCTGATGCGCCGGGCGCAGGAAATAGGAGGCATCATGGACGGCCTGCTCAGCAATGAGTGTCAGAGCCTGCGGTTCAACTTTTAACATTTCACGACCTTCAAATGTCACCGTTGAAACGTGCTCCTTGCTCAGCAAATAATAATCCGTTTTATCTTCAGATAACGGGAAAGGATCCTGATACTCAAAAGTTTTATTTGTCATTATATTCACTCGTATTAAATCAGAAAGAGAATGAAGAACATCCGACATAAGATTTAAAAATAGACATATCCTGACTGATTATGGTTGTTTATCGCCGCTGAAAACAAATGATTAAAATGAAGGAGTTGGTGAATTTAAAGAATAAACCAATGTATATCACTACATTTTCATTAAAATAATAAATAAGTTATAAAACAATAAAATACAATATTAATTAACGAATTTAAAATGATAAAATAACATATTAAAATCATATTTAATGATGGTTATAAATTTATAAAATAAAAACCCAAACTTTATTTTATAAAAAATGAGATCCAGACTACTAAATACAAAATAACTAAAGTGTAAAAGTGTTAAGCTGGTCATAGGATATTCTGTCGCGAACAAAAAAATGCAGGCCGGAAAATACGGCCTGCGTTTTTACAGCATGTGAAGTCCGGTTCAGATGACAGTTCTGACAGGCGCCGGCTCTGTTAAATCGTCATCAGATGCCTGTACAGAGATCACCGGCGGCTTTCCGTGGCACCCTTCCCCGTAATGCTCACCTTCCCAGCGCCCGACAATCGCAGCGCCCATTGCATTGCTCATCACATTTGTCGCTGAACGCCCCATGTCCAGGAACGGATCAACCCCCATCAGCAGGATAAGCCCGGCTTCCGGGATATTAAACTGCGTCAGTGTGGCGGCGATCACCACCAGCGATGCCCGCGGCACCCCGGCCATTCCTTTGGAAGTCAGCATCAGGATAAGCAGCATAGTTACCTGATCGCCCACAGAGATGTCAATATTGCACGCCTGCGCGATAAAAATAACCGCAAAAGAGCAATATGCCATTGAACCGACAAGATTAAAGGAATAGCCGATAGGCAGAACAAAACTGGCAATTTTGTTAGAAA
This sequence comes from Morganella psychrotolerans, assembly GCF_965118875.1. Taxonomy (GTDB): domain Bacteria; phylum Pseudomonadota; class Gammaproteobacteria; order Enterobacterales; family Enterobacteriaceae; genus Morganella; species Morganella psychrotolerans_C. Next base: position 30,216 of record NZ_CBCPJD010000002.1, on the reverse strand, counting down.
CACCAAACTGCTCCAGTTGTTTCAGCGTGCCCGGAAAAGCCGCCTCAGAGCTTGAAGTGGTGAATGCCAGCAAAGCTGGCTCAGTTATCCCCTTAGTCAGGCGCAAAACACAACGCCCGACAATCAGCACCGCCAAACCAATTAATACCAGCCACAATGTCGCCAGGGTCAGGTAAAACTCACCCATGAAAATCCCGGCGTTCAGCAAGACCACCAGCCCGCGCTCTGCAATCATGCCTGAAATAGCCGCAAACACCGTTAATGGCGCAAACAGCATCACATAGCCGGTCAGTTTCAGCATCAGGCTGACAACGGATTCCAGCAGAGCCAGAATCGGCCGGCCTTTTTCGCCGATGGCGGAAAGGGCAATTCCCATAAAGATTGAAAATACAACAATTTGCAATATTTCATTGCGCGCCATTGCATCAACTATGCTGGTCGGGATCAAATGCGCGATAAAATTTTTCACCGAAAATGACACTACAGAAACATTATCTATAGTGGCATCAGCGGGTGCCACAAAATTAATACCAGCCCCGGGTTTAAGCAGATTAACAATCACCAGCCCGAGGGTGATTGAAATAAATGATGCACAAATAAACAGAAATAGCGTTTTGGAAAAAACCCGTCCGAGGGTTTTTGCATCGCCCATTTTTGCAATTCCCACCACCAGCGTGGAGAGTATTAACGGGGCGATAATCATCTTGATCAGGCGTAAAAAGATATCAGTGACAATTGAAATATCGGTAGAATACTGCTGATTAAATTCAGCCGTTGCCAGATTATTCAAAGCAAATCCGACGATCACCCCGAAAAATAATGCGACGACAATCCAGGTCGTTAAACTTTTTGACTTCATACTATCTCCGTTATGCTGATGTGTATTATTCTCCCGGGAGACTTAAATAAATCTGATTGATTATCTCTGTTATTGCCTGCAACAGAAAAAACCATACACAGAAAGAAGGGGAGTTAAGAACAATACTGACGTCTGCCTTTAACAAAATGATCAATAAAATACACCGCCATTCACATAGCAATGCGTAATTTTACCCACTGAACTGAACACAATTCAGCCATTATTTTGTTGCAGATTAAGGATCACGTAATCGATGTTACGCAATAAAGTTACTTTATTAACGTTATTCACATCACATCAACAATGATGTTTGTTTTTTATACGAATGGCCTGTTTTTCATTAAGAAATATGGCTCTCAGAAAATCATACTCCTTTTTTATTTGATATGACGCGCTTTATTGTTTAATTTTTTGTTGCTGATAAAAACACCAATATCTTCTTTTTTATTAATTTTATTTATAAAAAAAGGGCTGCACACAGTGCTGCCCTCTCTGAAAACCATCCTGTAATCCGTTTATTTTGGCAGAATACCATAACCACGGAAATTACCTGTCTGTTTCATAAAATCATTGTGATACTCATTCTCTGCAACGGTATTTGAAGAGCCACTTTTTGCCGAAGCAGAAACAAAAGCCATTGTTGTCTGATGGATTTCATCATTGAGCTTATCGTGAATATCCGCATTATCTGACTCTTTTATCTGTGTCAGAAGACCGGTTAATTTTACAGCCTGCTTCTGTGTCTCTGCATCCTTAAAAGCAGGTACCGGAATGGTATAATCAAAGGTCATATTCACACTGTCTTTGATTTCATTTCCGGGAGCCGCCGGAGCCAATTTTTGACCATAATCAGATGCGATATAAGCGACTAATTCTGCCTTATCAAAACATTTTGTTTTAATATTACCGACTGACTTGCGGTCACCGGTGGTAATTTCATCAGGGAATGGCTTACCAACCGGATAGCTGCAATTAAACAGGTTATGATCAATCATTACTGCATTACTGCATTACTGCTGCGTACCGGCATCTGTAATTCATGACCATTAATAGTGACATCAAAAAGTACCGGTTTAAAACGGGTACTCTGACCTTCTGTCGCATAGATTTCCGATAACATATAATAAACGTGATTATCCGGATTAATAATGCCGCCACTGTTATTTTCATACACCATAAAATTGTATTTCTCACCTTTTGCATTCTGAATGCTGTGCATACCAGGTGATAATTTAAGACTGCCGGTAGTTCCGGGTTCAAGGGTATAGTCTTTATCATCCACCTTAAATGTCAGAGCGCTGTTCGCCGGATTACTGTACCAAAACTCATTTTTTGTACTATCAGGATCCAGACTGTCACATGCCGCTGCCAGTAAAACAACAAAACCTAATACACTTAATTTTAATGTGGTTTTCATTTGCTATCTCATTATATTTGATGACTATAAGCCCGATATTATCAATCATTATTTCCGGGGGTACAGATACAGTTTCCGGTATGTTTTATCTGCAAAGACAGAATAATGAGGAAATGACCTGAATAGCAGAATGATTATTTTTATACAGTGGATAAACCTGTTATTACCGCAGATTCTTTTCCACTATCACCAATCCACCTTATTTTTCTAACGATGTAATTATCAGAAAAATAAATGATGTAATCCGTTATTAATCATTACCTGTTACCGCCCTGCGGGGTTGTTGTGCATTATGTGCACTTCCTGCATATTAACGTACAACCGTAACCCGTTCGGTGTTATGTTTTTTTCTGCGATTATTTTATTTACCGGATGGCCCGCATGATGATTTTTATGGCAGTTGCTCTTGCCCACTTTATTGCACTGATAAGCCCGGGACCGGATTTTCTGTTGATTATTAAAAGCACACTGCGCAATACCCGGTGGGTCGCATTCGGTGTAGTCTCCGGTATTGTTACGGCTAATGCGCTCTATATTATGCTCTGTTTAGCCGGTGCCGGCGCTATTCTCGCGCAATCAGTCACGCTGATGATCATCATAAAGTTATTTGGCGGGTTATTTTTGCTTTATATCGCGTGGCAGGCACTGCGGGCAAAAAAATCGGATTATGCTTTTCTGATGGCACAGGCTGCTGAAAATACAGAATCACGCCGTCAGAGTACTTTTTTTAAGGAATTCCTGGTTGGCTTATCATCAGGGTTATTAAACCCGAAAAATTTATTATTCTATTTAAGTCTGTTCACTGTCGTACTGGAAAGTCAGGATAATTCTGCATTATTTAAAACCGGCATCGCGCTTTGGATGATAATGGCGGTGTTAATATGGGATAGTCTGATTATGTATCTTCTGACCCGCCCGGCGGTACGCCATCAATTTAACCGCTGCGCATACTGGATAGATAAAACGGCGGGTGTTATTCTCGGAATGGTCGGACTGAAAATACTTCATATGACATTTAAAAATCCGTCTTAGCCCCGTTTTCACACGGAATAATGTCATCAAAACTAAAAAACCGATTCGGTCATTTACAGCCGCTTTAATTATCCGGGATCTTCCTTAGTGTTTGCAGAAAATTATTATAAATTTCAATAAAATTTTCTTTAAAATCCGGATAATCGACCAGGTTTTTAATATTCAGCGTAATATGGCTCATAAAGCCGTGGATTAAGCTGCACAGCAGATCGATGTTATAGTTTTTAATACACTGCTCTGCTTTCAGATCACTGAGAATACTATCAACCCGCCTGCTGATATAACACCGGTTAATATGTTCAAATTCATACCAGCCGAGCACAGACATAACTTCCTGAATAGGAATAAGCTCGCGGTAATGCCCCTGTAGGTAATCAATAAAACAACTGACAATGTCTTCCAGTTCCTGCCATTTATCCTCCGGCGGCACAATGGCATCAAGCCGGGCGCTTATCCGCTGTAACTGTGCTTCATAGCAGTGCAGTAACACATCACGTTTATTTTTAAAGTGATGATAAAAAGCGCCCTTTGTTACCCGGGCATCACGGGCAATTTCATCAACAGAAACCGCCTGATAGCTCTTTTCAATAAAAAGCTGATGAGCAGAATTGAGCAATGCCAGGCGCGTTCGCGCTGAACTTTCCTGTTGCCCGGTCAATGTGTTCATGGTAAATATAACCCTGTTACATACCGTTGGTATGTAATCGTATCACAGTATTTTTTTGTGTGCCAATGAGCCGGAAATCCGTATGCTGAAACATAACACCGCCACATCCGAACCCGTTGATTTATCATCAGTTCCGGAGAAAGAACAGGATGAAAATGCCTTTTATCTCAGCGTGATAAAAGACATTATTTTATGGATTGAGCATAACCTGAATAAATCACTGCAACTGGATGTGGTTGCAGAGCGATCCGGTTATACCAAATGGTATTTCCAGCGGATCTTCAAACGGTTTACCGGCCTGACACTCGCCGGGTATATCCGCAGGCGTCGCCTGACCAAAGCCGCGACTGAGCTGCGCCTGACCACAAAAAATATCGGGGATATCGCCCTTAAATATCAGTTTGATTCTCAGCAATCCTTTGCCCGGCGTTTTAAAGCCGTGTTTGAGATGACACCGACAGAGTACCGCCAGAGTCCGAACTGGGATCTGAACACGCTGCAACCTCCGCTGCGCACAGACGTAACCGCGCTGCCACAGCCGGAAATTGTGGTTCTGGATGCTATCTCTTTGCATGAAAAAGGTTATCACTATCTGTCATCATTAGATGAAATAGGGCATTTACATGAAGAGATCCGCTGTACATTCTGGCGCGATTTTTTCCAATTGGTATCACCGGATATTCAGCACTGTTATGTCCGGACTGCCTGGGACAATATGGCCGATGATCCGGAAGGTATTGCTATCAGCTATCATATCGGTGTTGATGATGCTGAGTTAATCCGTCAGGAAAATCAGCTCACACCGGCGGTTATCAGCCGTGGGAAATACGCAAAGTTTCATTTTGATGGTTTATTCAGTGATTACCGCGACTTTACCTTCAATATGTACCTTTATTCATTACCGCAGCTTGGATTATGCCGTCGTCCCGGCCTTGATATTGAAAAACATACCCGCACAGAAGAAATAAGTGACAATTTGCCGCAACGGCTGCGGGTCGATTACTATATTCCTGTCCTCTGAGTTATACCCCGCCAATTATTAATACTGCGCCGGTTTATTTTTTGTAACATAAAAATAGCCGGCTGATAGTAAAAAATCGATTCCGGTCAAAATACAACCACCAGAAAATCAATATAATATATCAGTACTGAGCATTCACCCACCGGCAGTTAAATAAAATCACTACGGATGGATTTATGAATAAACTGACCCCGCTTAAACCGGTTCCCGCCTTAATTGCTATCACGATTACCTTAATTATCTGGTTTGTTATTCCTGTTCCTGACAAGGTTGATCCGAATGCCTGGCATTTGCTCGCTCTGTTTGTCGGGACTATCGCGGCGATTATCGGTAAAGCGCTGCCTATCGGCGCTGTCGCTATTGTGGCCATTGCGCTGGTTGCCGTAACCGGCGTGACTAATCCTGATTCAGTCAAAGGTGCAATTAATGATGCACTAAGCGGCTTTTCCAATGAACTGATCTGGCTTATCGGTATTTCTATTATGGTTTCCCTGAGCCTGAATAAAACCGGGCTGGGTGCGCGTATCGGCTACTATTTTATTTCACTGTTCGGCAAACGAACGCTGGGAATTGCGTATTCCCTGGCCATTGCCGAAACGGTTCTTGCCCCGGTGACTCCGAGTAATACCGCCCGTGGCGGCGGGATAATTCACCCGATAATGCGCTCCATCGCTGACAGTTTTAATTCAAAAGCGGAAGATGGTACGTCAGGTAAAATAGGACGCTATCTTGCGCTCGTTAATTACAATACCAACCCTATCACCTCCGCCATGTTTATTACGGCCACCGCACCTAACCCGCTGATTGTCACTCTGATTGTTCAGGAAGCCGGTGCCGGCAGCGAACTCAGTTGGTCCATGTGGGCTGTTGCCGCCTTTTTACCTGCGCTTATTTCACTCATCACTATGCCGCTGGTTATTTATTTCCTGTATAAACCGGAGATTACCGCCACACCTGATGCGCCGGATTTCGCCCGCGCGCGGCTCAATGAACTGGGACCCGTTTCCCTGCCGGAAAAAATCACACTCGGCGTATTTATCCTGCTTCTGGCACTGTGGGCAGGTATTCCGGGCCTGCTGTTCGGTGCAGAACACAATGTTCATCCGACAACCGCCGCCTTTATCGGCCTTACCGCTTTGCTGTGCAGTGGTGTGCTCTGCTGGGATGATATTCTGAAAAACAAAGGCGCATGGGATACGGTAGTCTGGTTCGCCGCCCTGGTGATGATGGCGTCGTTCCTCGGAAAACTCGGGCTGATAAAATGGGTGTCGCTCACCGTCGGCAGCGGTATCGACCACATGGGAATAAGCTGGATGGGCGGCATGCTGCTGCTGGTTCTGTTCTATGTCTATTCTCATTATTTCTTTGCCAGCACCACCGCTCATATTACAGCCATGTTTGCCGCCTTTTATGCCGCCGGATTATCACTCGGCGCCCCGCCTATGCTGCTCGGACTAACACTGGCATTCTCATCTTCCCTGATGATGTCTCTGACCCATTACGGCACAGGAACAGCGCCGATTATTTTCGGCTCCGGCTATGCCACTCTCGGTGAATGGTGGAAAACAGGACTGGTGATGAGCATTGTTAATCTGATTATCTGGATTGTTACCGGCAGCCTGTGGTGGAAATTCCTCGGATACTGGTAATGTATTGTCACAAAACAGCTATTTCCGCTCAGGAATATCCGGGCTCAATATTTTCCGGATAGCCTTTGTGTTTATACCCAACGACATTCAGAATGCAGGCAGGCGGCAAGGGAAGATAGACGGGGAGCATACATCAGTATGTGACCCGGCTGGCTGAGTGCAGCTAACGAACCTGCAGTTTGAATGAATAAGGGTATACCCAACGTCATTCAGAATGCAGGCAGCCGGCAAGGGAAGATAGACGGGGAGCATACATCAGTATGTGACCCGGCTGGCTGAGTGCAGCTAACGAACCTGCAGTTTGAATGAATAAGGGTATACCCAACGTCATTCAGAATGCAGGCAGCCGGCAAGGGAAGATAGCCGGGGAGCATACATCAGTATGTGACCCGGCTGGCTGAGTGCAGCCAACGAACCTGCAGTTTGAATGAATAAGGGTATAATTAAGAATTATCGGATGAGGAATCCTTATATAATAACCGGTCTGTCTTATCAGTTATTTCACGGAAGGGATTATGCAGACAATGAAAATACAGCCGGAGTCCGCCGATACAGAGGCTACCCGGGCTATTGAGCAGCTCGCAGATATCCCCGCACCTTATTCCGCTGTCACGCCTTCAACAGAAACACGCTATCAACAGGCGCTGACACAAGCCGATAATTACCACCGTGAACATAATCCTGTCTACGCACGGCTATATAACGCCTGCCCGTCCCCGGTTATTCCTGCCGGACTGTTTAACAGTATATGCCCGGCAATACAAACTGATGATAAAAATACCAGACACATTCAGCGCGCCATGAAGACGATTCTCAGAGAGAACGGACTCACGACCACTACACCATCACGTTTTCTGTTGCTGTCAGACGGTTTAATCACTGCTGTGCGGGATGGTGATACCGCGATTTTCCCGGGCTTAACATTATTTGCCCCGGTCAAAGAGTGTGTTTGTACTGTATCGGCCGGCGGAAACACAGACGCGGCACTGGCCTGGTCTGTACTGAAACGCTGGGCAGAAGAGTCCGATCCTGTTTATATCTTAGGGTTAACGCATCACATGGAACGTCTCGCGCAGCACTGCCCTGAGCCGTTTTTGCTGAAAGGGACGGTTAAAGGTTTAACCGGGCGCGGGCAGTATATTGACAGCCCGGCAGTGACAGGAAAATTACAGCTGACACTCCGTGCAGCGTCAACTGATCTGCGTGAAATTTACGGCGTTCCTGAACACCCGCTGCATTATATCAGCTGCAAAGAAGGCTATTTTCATATCCCTGCATTCGCCCGCGTTGCCCTCATTGGTGAAGACGGCAACCCGGTGGCGCCCGGAAAACGCGGGCTTCTTCAGCTTGAAACGCCGCTTCTTACCCGGTTATCAGCCCAACGCCTGCTGACAATGGATGAATGTGAGCAGGAAACCGGCTGCCCATGCGGCTGCGTACTGCCCCGGATTCATTATCACCGCACTGTTACATCCCCGGAAAACAACTGTGCCGCTAACGAATCTGCAGTTTAAATGAATAAGGGTATATGTTATGACAGATGAGATAGGACAACGCATCAGCGCGGTAAAAACCTGGCTCAGTGACCCGCAGACCCGGAAATTGCTGTTTTCAGCTGATCCGGCAACACAATCATTCTGTCAGTTGCGCCTGCAATGGCTGGCGGACAGTAATGCACTGGAGCATCAGTCAGAAAAAGATCCGGGACAAGCTCCCTGGCTGGCACCGGAACAAGTCCTTATCATTGATGACGTATGCAACCCGCTCAGTACTCTGGATACCTTTCTTGCCGCCTGCCTTACGGGATCTGCCATCCGCATTAAAACCCGGCACCACCGGGAGTGGCTGACAACGCTGTGCCGACATCTGGACCCGGGCAATACGCAGTATGATGTTGTTTGCCCCGGGCTGAGTGATGCCGCTCTGTTGCGCGGCACGGATACCGTTATCACGGCAGGTGATGATGCTCTTATCCGCCACTGGCGGACTATCACACCATCGTATATCCGGCTTATCGAATCGGCACCGAAAATCAGTGCGATGGCGATATGTGGTGCGGATCTGCCTGCGCCGGAACTGATTTTGTGGGATACCTGCCTGTTCTCACAGCAGGTAAACAGCTCGCCACGCTTTATCCTGCTGGACAGCCCGATGATAGCAGAACGGCTTTATCTCTCACTGGTTCAGCTTCTTGATGAATTGCCCCGCCTGCCGGAATCGGTCCGTTTATTACAGATGGCAAAAAGCAAAGAACTGACACTGCGCCATATTCTGACTCCGCCATTAAAACCCGCCGCTTACAGCCCCGGTTCGGGCTGGGGAATAACACTGCAACGGACATGTGATCCTGACCAGTTTTTACCGTACGGGTTTAATTTAATCGCAGGTGATACGGAAGAAAACCTGAAACGGGCAGCAAAACACTGGCCGGGGCAGCTTGAGACGCTCAGTTATCACGGACGCGCTGATCTGCCGGCGATAAAAGCCTCACGCTTTACCCGTCACTGTGCCGCGGGGCAGATGCATAATCATCCGCTTTGCCTCAGTTCCACCGTCACATTTATCATCGATGAAAGTAAGGCAAAAACGACTCTGACGGCACAGCAGAACATGTAACGTCCGCACACATCAAACTTACGCAGCCTGACACATGATCTGGTATCATCAGGTGTCTCATCATAACCACGGATCTGAGTCTGATGACCATCGCAGCACCCGTTTTTTTACTCTCTCCACCTCAGCGCGACGAAGCCGAATACCTGACAACTCTGTGTCTGCGCTCAAAGCAGTACTGGGGATATGATGAAAAATTTATGGCAACCTGTCGTGATGATCTGACCATTACGGCGGCCGACTTTGACCACTCCTGGCTGATGACTGCCCGTATCAACGGAAAAATCGCCGGAATAGTTCAGTTGACAATCAACCGCCAGGAAGAGAACGGCAAGCTGTCCAAACTCTTTGTTCATCCGGATTATTTACGGCTCGGGATTGGAAGTGCGCTGTATCACTGGGCAGTTTCAGCGGCACAGGCACAGTGCGTGAGTGCATTGCTGATCGATGCAGATCCGAATGCAGAAGCTTTTTATATCCGCCAGGGCGCTATCCGAATCGGAGAAACACCATCGGAATCTATGCCGGGGCGGGTACTGCCGCTGTTACTTATCTCTCTGCACTGATGGCGGCGCAGTTTTTGCGTCAACCGCCGCCGCATGCCGGATCAATGCCGGAAAATCACGCTCTGTAAACGGTAGCACCGTAGCCGGTAAATTACCCATATCGCGGGCAGGCCATAATTCAAATGCGGCTAAATCCGCCAGTGACCAGTTGCGATAATGCTGCGGTAGCGCCAATCGCATCGCAGTCTCCGTTTCCTGCTCCGGCTGCGACGGCAAACGATCATCCTCCACATTATAATCCCGGTACAACACCAGAAATTTCTCCGGCACCCGCTGACGTTTATCCCACCAGCGCCCGTCAATACTGTCAAATGCAGCACGCGTTGCATCCGCAGGTTGCACGGATAACTGTGCCAGTGCTGATGGTAAAATGCCCTGCATTCCACGGTTAAAATCCGCAACCGACCTACCGTGTCCCTCAAGCAGCAAGGTTATTGCAAGACGGGCACCCAGCAGATTCGAATAGAGATCTTCCGGGGTAAATGCCGAGATTTCTTCTGAAAACCCCGGAACAGAATGATAACCGTACCATTGGGCGATTTCATGCCATACCGCTATCCGGAACGCGAGGCGTGCGGCCAGATACACACTCAGTGTATAGCGATCGCCGGCATTATCCGGCGGCGTAAACGCCCGGAACTGAATACGGCGGGAGGCCAGCTCATCAGTTAATGTCAGCATCCACGCCTCACCAAGGCGCGGGTAAATCTGTGTGAACAAGTAATAGGTGTAATCTGCGGTATCCCGTACATGGGCGATATCAATAAATCCCCCTTTGAGGGAATAAATAATACCTAAATTTTCACTACTTAAACCAATGACTTCCGTTATCCCGAGCCAAAAACTGTCATTATAGGCATGCTCGCCCAGGCTTTCTGTCGTCAGAACATTACCTATCCGGTAAAAGGGAACAGGAACCGGACCCAGTTTTGTGCCCAGGTCATACCCGAACGCACAGCAAGGACGCAGCCCTTCCGGCGCAGGGACTTTCTCAGAGACAGGAAATACCTGTTTGGCAACTTCGCCGGTCTGTGGCGTGAGATTCGCCGTCACAAACGGAATATCTGCCACCCGGCTCTGACAACCGGACAGCAGTAAAATAAACGCAATACCGGTGATAATGCCGCGCATCAGAATGCTTCCCCGACCTGGAAATAAAAACCGCTGCTCTGCTTACCGACACCAAAATCAAGCCGCACATTCATCCGTGGCTTAAATTCAAACCGGTACCCCACACCCGCATTAGGCAACCAGTGACCGCCACCGAGATGGCGTGCGCTGTCACTCATTGTTCCGCTGCCCGCCCAGAATACAATACCGTGTCGCCAGTCCAGCTTGCGACGGTATTCCACCTGAGTGGCAAAAATATGATTATCCTGATAACGACCATTGTAATAGCCGCGCATCTGCCGCCCGTTTCCCAGGTGAGAAAATTGATCCCACGGTACATCGCCGGACGCAAAGCGCGCGAAATTATCAAATGCCAGAACGTTTTTTTCATCCAGCGGATAATAATAATTGTACTGAATTTCAGTGGTATTAAAGCGGCTGTCACTGCCGATTGACGGCGCATAATAAGTATAGCGGAGATCAAGTGCCTGTCCGTGACGTGCATTCGGCAGGAAATCCCGGCTGTCATAGCTGAATGTGGCACTGACACCGGAATTCACCGAATGTGAACCAACATTATTTGTCGCCATATAATCACGAAATGGTTTATCCGGTGATGCCACATTCAGTGTGCTGAAATCCCAGCCCAATCCCAGATACGTATTATCAGCCACCCGGCGTAACAGTGACGGCGTCAGCCGCAGCTGCTGTGACTTATATTCAGCAAAATGATCTTTGTGGCGCCCTGCCTGATAGCCTTTTCCCCAATAGTTTGTCGGAACATTATTGAGTGTGCCGCTCAGATAAAAACGCCAGCGGTCATCATCAAGATACGTATAGTTATTCAGATTCAGCCCGAAAGCCCCGGTTGATGATGCAAATCCGCTGAGTGACAGTGTGGAAATTTTGCTCTCCGGAGCACGGTCCGCCTGATACATCCCCACCAATGCAACACCGACGCCTAATTCCAGCTCCGGGGTATAAAAAGGACCAGGTAAAACACCCCAGTCAATGGTTTTACTTCGATCAAACTGATTATTACTGCCAAGCCCGGACAACGCATGATCAATATCGTCACGGGAAGGTAAAACGGAGGCAGTTGCTGTGTGTGCAGTTACCAGGCCGATCAGTACCAGCCCGGTAACGTAAATACGAAACGTCATTAAAAACGGAACTCGCCGGAGATAAAGAAACTATTACGATTATTAAAACCCACTTCTGAAATAATATTAAAATTGCGGGTTACTTCTAAACGTGCGCCGACTAAATTGCTCCATTTATGAGCAAGGTGTTGTTCGACATCGAATTTCATATCAGAGTCAAACATACCCACTAATTCCTGAAAATCAGGGGGTAAATTTAATCCGCTGATATCCCCTTTAAAGCGCTGGGTAATATCCTGATACATTGCCCCGGTCCAGACCTGTAATTTTGTATTACCCTGTCCGGAAATTAACGGCGAAAAAATAAATTCATAACCAACACGCGGTGAAATAACCAGCGCTTTAATATCCCCGTCGAGAATATCCAGGTTTGTCTTGGTATAGTTAAAATCGACTGTACCAAAAAATTGTTCATACCCACCGGCAAGCGTCATACCAGCGCCGTAAGTTTTCCCTTCAAAATCAAGTTTAAAATCCATGGGATCATAACCTGCATCCTGCCCACCGAGTTTAATACTGTTAATCGCCGCATTTGAAGATCCTTTTGTTTTTCCGTACAAACCATAAACGTTCATAAACGGAAATATCCAGGAATCCAGTTTTAACATATGCGTTTCGCTCTTTTCACGCGTATGTCCGGCATCAACATCAATGATATCTTCTAAACCGGGAATTCGGGGTGAAATAAAACCGATTTTATCTACCACAATATCCTGGTGCAGATTCATATAGTTATAACCGATACCAAACGGCTCCGGGATATCATATCCCCGGGCGCGGGCGTCATCACCCCAGATAGGCAGAATACGGGATTGGGATTCTGACGGGCGCGTCGCATCAATTGAGCCGTCATCATTGTGTGATGCAGCCCCGGATTGGCTGACACTTAATGAAAGTAAAGGTCCGTCAGCAAAGGAAAAAGCGCTCAGGCTCAGGGAGCCGGTAATAATCAGGGAATGGAGTATCGGGCGTAACATAATATAAGCCGGTATTATTTAATTAAATGGTGGTGAATTCTAACGGCTAAACACCTTAAATTGCGAACATTATGTGCGGATATTAACAATTATTGCTACGCACCCAATGGTATTATCTCGTATCGCGATAATAGCATTGGGTTATTATCTTATGTTCTATAAAAAACAAATAAAACATCTATATAATATTCTCATATATTTTTATTTTATTTACAATAATTAAAATAATAAGGTCATTAGCTTTCAATATTGCAGGCATTACTCCATTCCCTTACAGCTATTGCCGAACCACGTAATACTAAGCTTAATCCACAAACGGAGTAATACAATGACTCGTAAAACTACAATTAAGACAGTTTATAAAGGTGAGTTCGGACATATTTATCCACTGACTGTTGTATATCAGGTTGGCAAAAAAACTATATTCTGGCAGAAGATGAAGGCAGTAATTATCTGATCAAGCCTATTTATGATAATGGTACGCTTGGTGAAAGTATTGTTATCAAAAACTTCGGCCGTTATTATGATATTATGCAAGCTGCTTATGATGACCTTACTGCCACAACTTACCTCTGTGCAGTTAGCTTAGAAAGTAAATCTATGGAGCTATTTTCAACCACGAATGGTGGGTTAATCAGTACACACGAGTTTAATTTTGAAATTGAAGATCGCAAAACATTCAATTTCTTCTTTATCCCTGGCCGTCTGTATATCTTCCGGGGTGGTGAAGATGCAAATGGTAAGTACACCGTGAGATCAACCGCTTACTCAGAAGTATAATAAATAATACATCACAGGTTCACATATGTTGATTAACAAAACAATAATAGACTCCCGCTGAATATACAGTAAAAAAGTGAGGTATTTACCTAATTAAAACAAATTTCACATTTACTTGTTGATATTATCGTGAAATGTTCTAAATTAGGGCTAAGCACATAAGATAAAACCTTTTTACTTAAGATTATTATTATTGTTGAAAATAAGATACTTTATTACATAAGTATTAAGTAAAAACGGATATTGTGCCCGAGCAACCGTTAATAGTACCTCATATTCTTTTTGTTAAGACATGAAAATAGTTCGGCACCCTTATTAGTTCTGAGTGTAGCATTACTGAGTTGATATTTAAAACTACGGATAGCAGCCCGTATATAATATTATTAATTCAGATAAATAGAGAGTGTCTGTTCACGGATTAGAACTCCGCTCAATATTTAAAATCAAATTAACCGTTTATCTGTGATGTAGTTTGCAATAACGCGTTTAATAGTAAAATAACTGATATTTTTATATCAGCTATTACCCTCCCAAGCCACGTAATGAAAATTGCGTGGCTTTTTAATGGTTACAATTTCTTTAACTACCACTTAGTATTAAAAACCGGTTAGTCGCAGGAAGACTTAAATCTGCGATCCCACTCCATCTTTTTTAATAATTCACGCCACTGTATGAAGGATGTCCCTTTTCCATCAGAATCTGTGCTATTTTAAACGTATTGGCGAAAACCGTACAGCAATGCGTATGGTTGATAAATAACAACTTTTTCAGCGTGACCACAGAATACCTATGACTGACAACCAGAATCTCGACTCACACACACCCATGATGCAACAGTACTTCCGGCTGAAAGCCCAGCACCCTGATATCCTGATGTTTTACCGCATGGGGGATTTCTATGAGCTGTTTTTTGACGATGCCAAACGGGCATCGCAGTTGCTGGATATCTCGCTGACCAAACGCGGTCAGACTGCCGGACAACCTATTCCTATGGCGGGTGTACCACATCATGCTGTGGAAGGGTATCTGGCAAAATTGGTACAGCTCGGGGAGTCTGTGGCGATTTGCGAACAAATCGGCGATCCTGCCACCAGCAAAGGACCCGTTGAACGCAAAGTAATCCGCATTGTGACACCCGGAACCGTCAGTGATGAAGCGCTGTTACAAGA
Source organism: Morganella psychrotolerans (assembly GCF_965118875.1). GTDB lineage: Bacteria > Pseudomonadota > Gammaproteobacteria > Enterobacterales > Enterobacteriaceae > Morganella > Morganella psychrotolerans_C. Next base: position 15,193 of record NZ_CBCPJD010000002.1, on the reverse strand, counting down.
GCGCCAGGATAACCTGCTGGCAGCAGTCTGGCAGGATGCGCGCGGGTTCGGTTACGCCACACTGGATATTACATCCGGTCGCTTTCGTATTTTACAGCTGGAAGATAAAGACGCGATGGCGGCAGAATTGCAACGCACGCGCCCGGCCGAGTTACTCTATCCGGAAGACATGACTGATTTTGCTGTTATTCAGCATCAGCAGGGTCTGCGCCGTCGCCCTCTCTGGGAATTTGAAATCGGTACTGCCCGCCAGCAGCTGAATTTACAGTTCGGCACCCGCGACCTGCATGGGTTCGGTGTGGAAAACGCACCTCTTGCACTACAGGCGGCGGGCTGTCTGCTGCAATATGTGAAAGATACTCAGCGCACCTCACTGCCGCATATCCGCAGTGTGACGCTGGAAAACCTTCAGGAAAATGTGATCCTCGATGCCGCCACCCGCCGTAATCTGGAAATCACCCAAAACCTCAGCGGCGGAACAGAGAATACGCTCTCATCCGTTCTGGATCTGTGCGTCACACCAATGGGCAGCCGGATGCTCAAGCGCTGGCTGCACTCTCCGCTGCGGGATCGCACTGTGCTGGAAAACCGCCAGAAAACCATCGGCGCACTGATGGGCATCAGCCCTGATATCCAACCGTTCCTGCGCCAAATCGGCGATCTCGAACGTGTTCTTGCGCGCCTTGCTCTGCGCACAGCCCGCCCGCGGGATCTGGCCAGGATGCGTCATGCATTCACTCAGTATCCGGATATTCAGGCACAGCTGAGCAGTATTACCGATCCCTATATTGAAACATTACAAAAACGTATAAGTCAGTTTGATGAATTACAGGCGCTGCTGGAACGGGCTGTCGTGGAAGCACCGCCGGTACTGGTGCGTGACGGCGGCGTTATCGCTCCGGGCTATAACGAAGAGCTGGATGAGTGGCGCGCGCTGGCAGACGGGGCGACTGATTATCTCGACAGGCTGGAAATCCGTGAGCGGGAAAAACTGGGTCTTGATACGCTGAAAGTCGGGTTCAACGGCGTTCACGGCTACTACATCCAGGTCAGCCGCGGGCAGAGCCATCTGGTGCCAATCCACTATGTGCGCCGCCAGACACTGAAAAATGCCGAACGCTACATTATTCCTGAACTGAAAGAGTATGAAGATAAAGTCCTGACATCCAAAAGCAAAGCGCTCGCGATTGAAAAAGGGCTGTACGAGGAACTGTTTGATCTGCTGCTGCCACATCTGGAAGCGCTGCAACGCAGCTCCGATACACTGGCAGAGCTGGATGTGCTGACGAATCTGGCAGAGCGGGCGGAAACACTGAACTATACCTGTCCGCAACTGACAGATAAAACCGGTATCCGGATAACCGGCGGACGCCATCCGGTGGTTGAACATGTGCTGGCTGAGCCGTTTATTGCCAACCCGCTGACTATGTCACCACAGCGCCGCCTGCTGATCATTACCGGTCCGAATATGGGTGGTAAAAGTACCTATATGCGGCAAACTGCGCTGATCACCTTACTGGCGTATATCGGCAGTTTTGTGCCGGCAGAAAAAGCGCTGATTGGCCCGGTAGACCGGATTTTCACGCGTGTCGGGGCTTCTGATGATCTCGCATCAGGCCGCTCCACCTTTATGGTGGAAATGACGGAAACTGCCAATATTCTCCATAATGCCACGGAGCAAAGCCTGGTACTGATGGATGAAATCGGGCGCGGCACATCCACTTATGACGGGCTCTCTCTTGCCTGGGCCTGTGCAGAGAGCCTGGCAAACCGTATCAAAGCACTAACGCTGTTTGCCACTCACTATTTTGAGCTGACAACACTGCCGGAAAAACTGGAAGGTGTGGCCAATATTCATCTTGATGCCGTTGAACACGGCGATACTATTGCGTTTATGCACAGTGTGCAGGATGGCGCGGCAAGTAAAAGCTATGGTCTGGCAGTTGCACTGCTCGCCGGTGTACCGCGTGATGTGATTAAACGGGCAAAACAGAAACTGCGTGAGCTTGAAACGCTGTCACTGAATGCAACAGCCGGGCATGTGGCTACGCCGCAAATGACACTGCTGGATACCCCCGGAGAATCCTCCCCTGCGCTGGATGCGCTGGCATCCGTCAATCCTGACTCGCTGACACCGCGCCAGGCACTGGACTTACTGTATCGACTGAAAGATATGCTCTGAGACAATCAAAAAAAGACAGCGAAAAGGGGGAAGCGATTCCCCCTTTTAATTATTTACCGTTATTATTTACCGTTATTATTTACTGTTAATGCTTACCGTTAAATAGTATTCGTTAACTTATTACTCGTGACGATTTTGAGAGCCATTATTCAGCCAGTCAATTAGTTGAATAATGAATTCTCACATAACCCATGATTATGCAGAATGTCTTTCAGGCGGCGTAATCCTTCCACCTGAATCTGACGCACACGCTCACGGGTTAATCCTATTTCGCGCCCCACGTCTTCCAGTGTTGCCGCTTCATAGCCCAGCAGCCCGAAACGGCGCGCAAGAACTTCCCGTTGCTTCGGATTGAGCTCAAACAGCCACTTAACAATACTCTGCTGCATATTGTTATCCTGAAGGCGGTTTTCCGGCGTGACCTCATTCTCATCAGATAGAATATCCAGCAGCACTTTATCTGAATCCGCGCCGACCGGCGTATCCACTGACGTAATGCGCTCATTAAGACGCAGCATACGGGTGACATCATCCACCGGACGATCAAGCTGTTGTGCTATTTCTTCCGCAGTAGGTTCATGGTCAAGTTTTTGTGCTAATTCACGGGCGGTTCGCAGGTAAACGTTCAGTTCTTTGACAATATGAATTGGCAGGCGGATGGTGCGGGTCTGGTTCATGATAGCCCGTTCGATAGTCTGACGGATCCACCAGGTGGCATAGGTTGAAAAACGGAATCCTTTTTCCGGATCAAATTTTTCGACTGCGCGGATCAATCCGAGGTTTCCCTCTTCAATAAGATCCAGAAGCGCCAGACCACGGTTACTGTAGCGACGTGAGATTTTAACCACCAGACGGAGGTTACTTTCAATCATACGCTGACGCGAAGCGGGATCGCCCCGCAATGCGCGTCGTGCAAAAAAAACTTCTTCTTCTGCGCTGAGCAGTGGTGAAAAGCCTATCTCACCCAGGTAAATCTGAGTGGCATCCAGGACACGCTGACTGACATTCTGTGATAACTCAATATCAGAGCTGAGGTCATCCTGTTCCGCCTCTTCTGACTGCTGTTTTTCATCAAACAGCGCCTCTTCTTCCTCAGTTTCAGCTTGCTCTGCGACAAATGTTTCGTCGTATGACTCGTTAACGTTCAGTGAATTACGGCTCATCAGCTTGCTCCTACCCTAGATAATTCAGGCAGAACAAGCTGTTCTGCCGTTTATCGCTGCGGTAAATACTGCAACGGGTTGACTGATTTTCCCTTGTAACGAATTTCAAAATGTAATCTGACTGATGTGGTTCCGCTGCTGCCCATTGTGGAAATTTTCTGACCGGCAGCAACATCCTGCTGATCTTTAACCAAAATGGTGTCGTTATGTGCGTATGCCGTCAGGAAATCATCATTATGTTTGATGATAACCAGATTGCCGTAACCGCGTAACGCATTGCCGGTATAAACCACCTTACCCGGCGCTGAAGCAAAAACAGGCTGTCCACGTGTACCACCGATATCAATACCCCGGTTACCGCTGGTAGGTCCTGTGTAGTTGGAAATGACATTGCCTTCCGCTGGCCAGCCCCATTTAAAGGAACCACTATTTACGGCAACAGGCGCGCTGGTTGTGACTGAAGGTGACTTAACGACGGCTGGTGTGACTGCGCCTGAGTTACCCTTCGCTTGTGCGGTGACCTGTGGTGACAGCATCTTACCGCCGGTTGATGTTGCGCCTGCTGATTCAGAATACGCATTAGTTGGTTGAGAATCAACCACCCTGTTTTGCGGAGTATTCTTATTTGTTGCTATCTGAGTGCCGCCGCTGACCGGTGCAATGTTATTACCGCCGCCATTGCTTAACCGTATCACCTGCCCTTCGTTCAGGCCGTAAGGCTCGGGAATATTGTTCTGTGATGCCAGTTCGCGGAAGTCAGATCCGGAAATATAAGCGATATAAAATAAGGTGTCACCGCGCTGAACGGTATACGTATTTCCGCTGTAACTGCCTTTCGGAATAGATTCATAATCCCGGTTATAGCGGATACGACCATCATTACTGGTCTGAATATTTGCGGAACGCGGCTGTTGCTGTACCGCTGTCCGGCTCACAGGCTGTGAATTTTCTGAGCTGAGTTGCGGACGTCCCGGCATCGGTGTGGAAACCGAAGAATTATTGTTGTCATTACCCGCCGTCATCACAGGCGCACTGCTGCTCTCTTCCACACTACTGATTGGTGCGGCATGATACGGCGTTGAGCATCCGGCCAAAACCGTGCTCGCCAGCGACCCAAAAGCAACCCATCGCATTGTTTTCATAGGGTTTCTTGAGTTCATATTTCTTCTCCCAAAACTGGAAAGGTTGCGAAAACTGACAATCAGAAAATCGCCATGCGAAAATCGTCTGCATGGCAGGATTGTATTATTAAAACAGATACTAAGCGAAATGAAAAAGTGTTGTTACTGAAATCGCCATTTTTATTCCAAATCACCATGGATAAGAGGAACAAACCGGACAGTTCCGATCGACTGAGTATGAAAATCATTGCCCTGACGACGGATAAATTTGAGAGTCTGCTGCTGTTCACCGACCGGCACCACCATCCGCCCGTTATCCGCCAGTTGATTGAGCAGTGCGACCGGCACTTCACTGGCGGCGGCGGTAACAATAATACCGTCAAACGGGGCACGGGATGACCAACCTTCCCAGCCATCACCATGGCGGGCAGAAACATTATGCAGATCCAGCTGTTTTAAACGGCGCCGGGCATGCCATTGCAGCCCTTTGACCCGCTCCACAGAATAAACGTGAGCGGCAAGATGCGCGAGGATAGCTGTCTGATAGCCGGAACCGGTACCGATTTCCAACACATGTGCCTGCGGCGTCAGTTGCAGAAGTTCTGTCATTCTCGCCACCATAAAAGGCTGGGAGATTGTCTGCCCGTAGCCTATCGGCAATGCCGTATTGTCATACGCTTTGTGAGTCAGGGCTTCGTCGACAAAATTTTCCCGGGGGACAGCCGCCATCGCCTGTAACAGACGTTCATCGCGGATCCCTGCCTGACGTAACTGTGTTATCAGATCCAGTACTACCCGGCGGATCATTCCTCTGCCTCTCCTGTTTTTTTCAGCCAGTCTTCAATTTTTGCCTGTACATTATAAGCGGTCAAATCAACCTGCAGGGGGGTGATGGAAACATAACCCGCATCCACTGCAGCAAAATCAGTATCCGGTCCGGTATCCAGTTTATCACCCGGAGGCCCCAGCCAGTAAAGCGGATTGCCTTTCGGATCCAACTGAGTGTACACCACGTCCGGCGCCCGGCGCGTGCCGCAACGGGTGACTTTGATTCCTTTGATTTCACTGAGTGGTACATCCGGCACATTCACATTGAGGATATTGCCCGCCCGCAACGGAACCTGCTGTAACATGGCGAGCAGGCGGCAGGTGATTTGTGCGGCGGTATCATAATGTGTGTCACCGTTGAGTGAAACGGCAATTCCCGGTAACCCGAGATGCCGTCCTTCCATGGCGGCGGCAACCGTTCCTGAGTAAATAACATCATCACCCAGGTTCGGCCCGCAGTTAATGCCGGAAACAACGATTTCCGGGCGCGGACGCATCAGATGATTGGCACCGATATAAACACAATCTGTCGGTGTCCCTTCCACCAGCGCAATATCACCGTTTTCATGAATGACTGTCCGCAACGGACGATCAAGCGTCAGGGCATTAGATGCCCCGCTGCGGTTGCGATCGGGGGCGACAACCTGCACATGATAAGTACGCCGCAGCGCCTCAGAGAGCGCCCGGATCCCCGGCGCACTGACGCCGTCATCATTACTCACCAGAATTCGCAGCAAAACGGTATCCTTTTCTTTATCAGCAACAGATTATCTTTCACAATGGTAAACTATTTTATCAAGTTAACAGCGATAAAAAAGCGTTATAACAGATTTAGTCTGATTGCTTTTTACATATTTATCGCCATGATACTTTTCATAACTTTGTTATGACTGACAGGATCTCTGAATGTATACACCGCACAAAAAAACAGTCCGCTTTTTTTCCGTCATTATTACGGCGCTGACTGCGGGTCTTTTACTGGTATCTGAAGCGTTTGCGCTGACTCCGCAGGAAGAGACCAGAGTCGATAATTTACTGATTGCTGTCGGTAAGCAGGAACAACTACTCTTTATCCGCAATGGCAGTGAGCATAATGCCGCAGAGGCAGAGTCTCACCTGCGGCTGAAACTGGGAAAAACTAAAAAACGGCTGAAAACCGCAGAACAATTTGTGGATAACGTAGCATCAAAGTCCTCCATTACCGGAACGCCCTATCAGGTGAAACTTCCGGGGCAACCGCCTGTTGATGCACAGGTATATCTGACACAATTACTGTCAGAGACAGATAAAGCCGTGAAAGCACAATAAAAAATACAACGGGCAAAGTGATCGTATCACCTGCCCGTTTTTATTCTCTGAGCTACCTGCTTAACTATTCGCTGAACTCTGCAGCCTGATCGGCTGCCAGCTCAATCACTTCGCGGATAACACTGGTCGCAAAACAGCCTGCCGGCAGGAAGAACGAAAGCCGGACAGTTTCGTCATCTATCCATTCACTGACAAAATTTTCCGGATACAGCATGACGGCGCGGCGGGTATTCTCCACCCCTTCATTTGCCGCCAACTGCCATAATGTCTGCCAGTCAGCCAATTGTTCCGTTTCAAATATCAGCGCAGCATCCTGAGTACCCAAATCACCTTTACCCGGTAACGGTGCCGTAATACGCAACTCCCGGTTATCAAGGCGCTGCTGTACATCTGCCAGTTCATCCGTCAGTGCAACAAACCAACTGCCGCGACCGGCAAGCTGTACCGCATCGCCGGACAGCACTGTTGCCTGTAAATGCTGAGTAATGCGGGCATCTGCCACCGAGTTAAACATCGCACTGCGCGCCGCAGAAAGATAAAAACTGCGCTTGCTTCGATCGGTTACATTGATCTCTGCGTTTGCCCAGCGGCGGGCAAAATACAGATTCTGACCACCGCGCCCGAAACGTTGTTCGCCGAAATAATTCGGTACACCCTGCTCAGTAATGGATTGCAAACGCTGTTCCACAGCCGCACGATCACTAATCTGGCGCAACACGAGGGTAAAGTGATTACCTTTCAGTGTACCGATGCGCAACTTACGTTTCTGCCGGGTGACATCCAGCACTTCGCAGCCTTCCACTTCCAGCTTACTGAAATCCGGTGTCTCTTTGCCCGGCATTTGCAGGCAGAACCATTGTTCAGTCACTGCGTGGCGATCTTTCAGCCCTGCATAACTGACTGATCGGGCTGCGATTTTAGAAAATTTTGCCAGTTGTTCCGCCACAAACCGTGTGTTACAGCCGGCTTTCCGGACGCGCACCATGACATGTTCGCCCTCGCCATCCGGCTCAAATCCCAGGTCTTCCTGAACAAAGAAATCTTCCGGCTGTGCTTTTAATATGCCGGTCGCAACCGGTTTTCCGTGAAGCCAACTGACATTCAGGCTCATTGTGCAACCTTAACAAGCAATACGACGACTTCGCAGGCGATCCCTTCTTTACGTCCGACAAAGCCGAGCTTTTCAGTCGTGGTCGCCTTCACATTGATGTCATCCATGTGACACTGTAAATCTTCCGCCAGATTGACTCGCATCTGTGGGATATGCGGCAACATTTTCGGGGCCTGCGCAATAATAGTGATATCCAGGTTGCCCAGTTTATAGCCTTTTTCCTGAATGCGGCGGAATGCTTCACGCAGCAAAACACGGCTGTCCGCACCTTTATAGGCGGGATCGGTATCAGGAAATAACTTACCGATATCACCCATCGCCGCCGCACCTAATAAGGCATCTGTCGCGGCATGCAAGGCAACATCACCATCAGAATGTGCCAGTAACCCCTGTTCATAAGGGATGCGCACACCGGCAATCACAATCGGGCCTTCGCCGCCGAAAGCATGAACATCAAAACCGTGTCCGATTCTCATCATTATGTTTATTCCTTATTGTTATTGGACAGGTAGAACCCGGCAAGCACGAGATCTTCCGGCTGTGTGACTTTAATATTATCCGCACGTCCGGTAACCAACAGGGGCTGATAACCACAAAATTCCAGTGCGGATGCTTCATCGGTTATCACCGCCCGCTGAGAAAGCGCCTGTTGCAGACAGGTACGCAACAGATGAAGCGGAAAAAATTGCGGGGTCAGTGCATGCCACAGTTGTGTGCGATCCACTGTATGGTCGATGCCTGTATGTCCGGATAATGTCACGCCCCGTTTCATGGTGTCGCGAACCGGCGACGCCAGAATCGCCCCGCGGATCTGTCCGTCCATATTTTCTTCAGACAGCACAGCCAGCAGGCGGTTTAAATCGCTGATATGCAAACAGGGGCGCGCTGCATCATGAACCAGAACCCAGCTTTTTTCAGTTACATGAGCCGCCAGATAATCAAGACCGGCCAGGACTGAATCTGCCCGCTCGCCGCCACCGGTGACTGTCCGGATGCGGGGATGTTGTGCCACCGGCAGAGTCCTGAACACCGTATCATCCGGATGCAGTGCCACAACCACCTGTGAAATACGGGGATGTGCCAGTAAGATGGCAAGGGTATGTTCTAAAATGGTTTTTCCGGCAATGATAAGATATTGTTTGGGGCATTCACACTGCATCCGCGTACCAATACCGGCAGCGGGGATCAGCGCTGTCACCGGAACGGGATCAGAAATACCGGATATGTCCGGTGCCGGTTGTGAGCCGGTCATTACGGAAGGAATTATCATCATAGGGATTAGTTAGTACGGCTTTGCGACTGCACATTTTGCGGAGTCCGCTTTTCAGACAGGACGCGGTAAAAGCTTTCACCGGGCTTGATCATACCTAACTCGCTGCGCCCGCGTTCTTCAATAGCTTCCAGCCCGTCGTTCAGGTCCCCGATCTCAGCAAACAGCTGTTCATTACGGGCTTTGAGGTTCACATTCACCTGTTCTGATGCAACGACGTCTTCACTGACCTGTACATAGTCGTGAATACCATTTTTCCCTAACCACAATGAATATTGCAGCCAGCCCAGAATTATTAAGAGTAATAGCGTCAGTTTGCCCATCACTGCCCCCGAAAAGATCGGCTAATCTTCCCATAAGATCGGCGCAGATGCTACTACTCCCTCGGTTATTCCGTAATAAGATCAGTAAACATTCAGCAGGAGCGGTATTTATCCGTCAATACCGGACTGAATCAAAAATCACGGACGACAGATAAAACAGGGCTGCGGTATAAGCAATATTTGTCAGTTGCTTTGCCGTTTATCGGTAACATTTCCGGTTATTTTTGCGTAAAATACCATTTTTTGTCCGTCATCATCCGGAGAACATCATGATCACCACTATTTTTAAAGAATTTCAGTTCGAAGCCGCCCACCACCTGCCGCATGTCCCGGAAGGTCATAAGTGCGGACGTCTGCACGGACACTCGTTTCTGATCCGTCTTGAACTGAGTGGTGACGTGGATCCCCATACCGGCTGGCTGATTGACTTTGCTGAGGTGAAACAGGCATTTAAGCCCATTTATGACAGACTGGATCATCATTATCTCAATGAGATCCCGGGGCTGGAAAACCCGACCAGCGAAGTACTGGCACACTGGATCTGGCAACAGACCAAACCCCTGCTGCCGCTGCTGAGTGCGGTGATGGTTAAAGAAACCTGCACCGCCGGTTGTGTTTACCGGGGTCAATAATCACATAATCAATGTCCGGACAGCCGGGCATTGATTGTCCTGATGATATCAGGCGATATACTTGTCATACTTCAGGATGCTGTTGACTGCGCAAAGCCAGCCTACAGGCATCCCGAATTATTCAGAGTATATTAAGGTATTTATGAGTCTGCATTGAAAAACGCCAGTTACGGGCGATGCAGGTTTTAATACACAGCTCCGTTGCCGCCGGTTTCTGGCTGATCGGCTGTAATGCCACCACCGGATATTTACCGGACGGCAGTTTCGCCAGCAATAAATCCAGCTCATCAATATCCCGCTGCCGCCCGACCGGGTGTTTCACTTCATCCGCGCGGATAAGCGCAGAGGTTAAAACATCATAACCCCCCCGCATATTCACTTTCGGAGAAACCGTAACCCAGGTTTTTTCACTGCACAAGACCGGCTGTGTGCCGCTGGTTTCAATCTGACACTGCCAGCCCTGCGCTTCCAGTTCTGCTGTCAGTGGCTGCAAATCATACAGACACGGCTCTCCGCCGGTTACCACCACATGCCGCGCTGTGTAACCCTGCGCGGTAAATTGCATAATAATGTCTTGCGCACTCAGAGATGCCCAGCGGTCATCTTCCTGTGTTTTATTCATCATCACATCAGCTGAACAGATTTTTTCCGGGTCCTGCTCCCAGGTGTGTTTTGTATCACACCAACTGCACCCGACCGGACAGCGCTGAAGACGAACAAAAATAGCCGGTACGCCGGTAAATACTCCTTCGCCCTGCAATGTCTGAAAAATTTCATTAATTGGGTAATGCATCACTCATCTTTTCCTTGCGTTTGAGGCTCTATTATTGCAGATAATTATCCCGCCGGTATGACTCTTTATGGTAAAGTACCGGGCTGAATTTGACCGCGTTCCACACCAGAAAAAACGCTGCATGTCATGACAGCGACGGGATAAATAGATGAATGAAAATAGCACCACGCTAAAGCGCGGGCTGACAGGGCGGCATATCCGCTTTATGGCGCTCGGCTCTGCGATAGGCACCGGCCTGTTTTACGGCTCCGCAGCCTCAATTGAGCAGGCGGGTCCTGCTGTTCTGCTGGCTTACCTTGTCGGGGGCGCAGCCGTATTTATGGTAATGCGTGCGCTGGGCGAGATGGCGGTTCACCATCCGGTACCGGGATCGTTTTCACAGTATGCAAGCCATTATATGGGACCGCTGGCAGGCTTTCTGACCGGCTGGAACTATGTCTTCGAAATGCTCATCGTGTGTCTCGCGGATGTCACTGCATTCGGCTTCTATATGAAACTCTGGTTCCCGGATGTGGATCAATGGATTTGGGTGCTGGGGATTGTCTGCTTTATTGGTGCGCTGAACTTATGCCACGTGAAAATATTTGGCGAAATGGAATTCTGGCTGTCAATCATTAAGGTTACCGCCATTATTGCCATGATTGTCGGTGGTGCCGCCATCATGATATTCGGCTTTGGTCAGGCAACAGATCATCCTACCGGTATCAGTAATTTATGGGAGTTCGGCGGCTTTATGCCGAACGGTATAAGTGGGGTGATAGCCTCCCTTGCCATTGTGATGTTTGCTTTCGGCGGGATTGAGGTTATCGGTATCACCGCGAGCGAAGCGCAGGATCCGGAAAAAACCATTCCGAAAGCGATCAACGCCGTACCGCTGCGTATTCTGCTATTCTATGTACTGACACTGTTTATCCTGATGTGTCTTTTCCCGTGGAACCAAATTGGTCATAACGGCAGCCCGTTTGTACAGATTTTCGAAAAACTGAATATCTCTTATGCGGCAAATATTCTGAACCTGGTAGTGATTACTGCGGCAGTGTCTGCCATCAACAGCGATATTTTCGGTGCAGGGCGTATGATGTACGGCATGGCACAGGAAGGTCAGGCACCTAAATCATTCATGAAGCTGACAAAAAATGGCGTACCATGGATGACAGTGCTGGTAATGAGTATCGTGCTGCTTGCCGGTGTGGTGCTGAACTATCTGGTGCCGGAAAAAATCTTCATCATTATCGCCTCTATTGCGACCTTTGCGACCGTCTGGGTCTGGCTGATGATTCTGTTATCCCAGGTGGCAATGCGCCGTCAGATGACACCGGAAGAAGTCAAAACCCTGAAGTTCCCGGTGCCGATGTGGCCGGTAGCACCTGCTGTCACTATTGTATTTATGGTTTTTGTTATCGTACTGCTGGGCTATTTCCCGGATACCAGGGTGGCACTTGCTGTAGGGATGGGCTGGGTGGTCATTCTGACGCTGGCCTTCTATAAAAAGACCCGCACTATTCTTGCATTAATAGCACTGTCTCTCATTGGTTTCATCACTAATTATTACCGTGTAAACGGTGCATTACCGTTTATGCATTAATTCCGATCAGTGACATAACATAGAACGGGGGAGCTATCAGCTCCCCTTTTTTATCGATAATCAGGGTTCACTGTCAATACGCTGAACGCGGGATCCCATAATCTGCAAGGTTCTGAGCACCATGTGAATACCTTTTAATGTCTCAGGATCTTTCAGTAATTTGTATGTATTGCGGAAGTTGTATTTCTCATCATTATACATCATCTCCATTTTAGCCTGATTCAGTGCCAGGCCACCTTCCCATAACTGGGCAATGGCAGATTCTGTATTATCTGCCAGCTTACTCACCTCGTTCTTTCCGATGATATCAACCAGGTCGGCGACTAAAGAGAGCGCATCTATCACGTTATCAAACCGGTTCATCTGCATTAATACTGCCAGTTTGTCCCGTGTTTGTGCAGAAAATTCCGGCGCCTGCGGTGCCTGTTCAGTGTTGTGTTCAGTTGTCGGCATTATCAGTTCCTCTCTTATACCAGGCCACGGACAGTTGACCAGTACAGCCCGCGGTTAAAACCGGTGCGCAGTAATCCGCCCAGTTTTGTCGGCGGTGTCGGTACAACATCATGTTTGTAATCATACTGAAGCGGCATACCTGCATTCAGCCCCATCTGCGCTACCGCCTGAACACGCCCGTCATAAATAGCAGTGGTATAGCCGAAACGCATCTCACCGATAATATTATCCACCACAACCGTGGATTGGTTATGACAACTGCCCGCAGCCTTGCTGACCGGCAGATCCACGGTATCCCCTAACACATACACGTTTTTCAGCCCATAAACCTGCAATGTTTCCGGATCAGTCGGCAGCCATCCCTCTTCCGGATCGCCGTCACACAGTCCGGTATTACGTACTGCTTCGACGGCTGAGATAGGCGGAGTGCCTATCAGCAGGTCAAACGGCTGCTCTTCACCCTCTTTCGAATAGGCGATTTTTTTCTCCGGACAAACGCGTTCTAAGGTAAAACCGCGTTGAGCCTGAATATCACGCTCCTGAAAAACAGCCGGCAGAACTTCACACACATCCTTTTGCATAAACAGACAGTTGCGTAATAACTGGGAGACGGTCGGGTAGGTATAAACAATCTCGATATCCTGACGGACACGGCGCTGGCGGAAATAATCATCCAGCATCAGTGTCGTTTCCATCGGGGCGATACCGCACTGATGAGGAACATTCGGTGTATTCGGGAAAGAGACTGTAATGAAAATCCGGCCTTTCTCAAACTTAGCCAGTTTTTCTGCCAGCTGACGGGCAGGTTGGTACTGATAGAAATGATCGGCAGCTTCTTTCATCCCGGAGATACGTTCAGGTCTTGGCTGACAGCCGGTGGCAATAACAAGATAGTCATAGCCGTATTTTGTGCCATTTTTTCCCTGCAATGTCTGCGAAGCAAAATCAAAATGCTCAACCCGATCATGGACAAACTTAATTTCAGGACGCAGCAGAGAGCGTTGAGATTTACGTAACTCATCTTTTTGATACAGATTAAACGCAACATACATAAACGCAGGTTTATAATAGTGCCATTCACTGTCTGAAATCAGTACAACCTCTACTTTCTTCTGATAAATATCATTTAACAACTTCTTAGTCAGGATATTCGCGACCATCGTGCCGCCAGCCCCGCCACCTACAATGACAATACGCTGCATTTAGTTTCTCCGGTAAATTATTTAACAATGAAATTAAATAAACAACACAAAACAATAACACCGGTTTAACTATAGCAGGTTGATAATTATATTTACTTACATAATTTATATTAATATATCATTTATATGATACGGTTCTTATTATTGAAATTCTGCAATCAAAGGATGATGATCCGAGGCATCAGTCAGCATGACATCTGACTGTATCAATTTGAATCCGCGATAAAATAAATAGTCCAGCGGATGCCCGAATACCTTGGTTCGGATGTCATGGGGGAAAATAACTTCTTTCAGACGCAGGGTTCGGGCAAACCGTTTCAATATATTCATTCGCTGCCTGCTCCAGGTATTAAAATCCCCGCCCATAATAACCGGTCCGATATGACAACGGATCTGCGAACCAATCGTATTTAACTGACGGCGGTACACATCTACACCAAAACTAAAATTAATTGCATGAACATTTATTACCATCAGTTGGCGACCATCCGGTAACGGATAAACCGTAATCAGAGCCGATTTTGCCAGACGTAATAACGGCTCTTTCTGCTGTAGCGGACAGCAATAGATAGGATGCGAAGTTGCGAGTGTCATCACACCTGAAGGGTGCTGCTGAAAGCGGAGCGCAGGAACCTGATCCGCTATAAGCAGATGTTTTGCCGATAGATTAACCAATCCCGGCGATGGCTGGGCTTCCTGTAATAAAGCCAGATGTGTGTCACACAGCAGTTTATCAAGCGTTTTCTGCCAGTCTGGTCGCTGCTGTTTATAGATATTCCAGACGACAACACGAATAGGTTGCGCCGGTGTGGAGATAGGTAAGCCTACCGGAAGCCGGGATCCCAACATATCTGCTGACATAGGTGGAATTTGCTGAGCCGGAAGCCCTGCAACATAGCGGACTGACCAGGTTTTTTTCTTGTTCAACACGACCCTCAGGTTATTTGCGTCTACACCCGTTATCTGTGTCCGTTATCTTAACAAATTTTATTACATACTTTACGGTACTGAGTGGTCTTTCTGTGTAAATTCGTCTATTTCTTTTTTTATCACATACTACTGCGGAAGATATGTTCCAGCGGAGTATTATTCCGGCAATTTTCCCGGTGGCTCTTACTTTAAGTTATGCAACATTGTCCAGGAGAAGGATAACCGGGGAATATCAGCGGAGGAAAAAACGGCGGCGGTGTTGTTTATTCAGTTGTTTTTATAATATCTGTCA
>NZ_CBCPJD010000001.1:0-730444 GCF_965118875.1 Morganella psychrotolerans | reverse complement strand
CGCCACTGAAGTATCAAATATGAGCCGTGGTCAGATTCTGCAGCAGGCAGGTACATCTGTGCTGGCACAGGCAAACCAGGTGCCGCAGTCGGTACTGAGCTTACTGCGTTAATCCGGTAACGGACAAATTATACCAATAAATCAAAGCATTCCTCTGTTTTAAAGTTTGGCCGGAACCTCAGTTCCGGCTTTTTTTATGCCTGATGACAAATTTTTCCCGACGATTTTATAAAAATATTTACTAAAAAAACTAAAGTGACCTGTCCGGGTGCCGATAGTGTTATTACTGGCGAAAATCAGAAACCCAAACAGATAAATGCTGTTTATTATTTTCAATAACAAGGACATATATCATGGCACAAGTCATCAATACTAATATTCTGTCTCTGACTACTCAGAGCAACTTAAACCGTTCACAGGGTGTGCTGGGTTCTGCAATCGAGCGTCTGTCTTCAGGTTCACGCATCAACAGTGCAAAAGACGATGCAGCAGGCCAGGCAATTGCCAACCGCTTCACTTCAAACGTTAAAGGTCTGACTCAGGCTGCACGTAATGCCAACGACGGTATCTCTATCGCACAGACCGCTGAAGGTGCTGTTAACGAAATCAACGATAACTTACAGCGTGTTCGTGAACTGACTGTTCAGGCGCAAAACGGCACTAACTCCAAGAGCGACTTAGCGTCAATCAATAAAGAAGTCAAAGCACGCCTGGACGAAATCAACCGTATTTCTGAACAGACTCAGTTCAACGGCGTGAAAGTACTGAGCCAGGATACTTCAATGAAGATTCAGGTTGGTACTAACGATAAAGAAACTATCGGTATTGACCTGAAAAAAATTGATACCGAAGTCTTAGGTGTTAAAGGTTTTGATGCGAGCTCAGGTAATGATTTCGGTAAAGAAATGGATTACAGCGCACAGAAATATAGCAAAGGTCTGCCTGTTGATTCTACAACTGTTCAGACAGAAGCTAATAAACTGCAGGCTGGCGGTGCGAACATTACTGATGCTAAAGTTTATCAAAAATTAGATGCAGATGGTAAAGCAAGCGCAACAGAAGTATATGTTGTCGGTAAAAATGATAAAGGCGAAAGCGTTACTCTGACAGCAACACAAACAATTACAGAAGGTGCTACCGCGACGGATAAAGCCACTGTTGCATTTACTGCCGGCGCTGTTCTTGATGAAACTGCGACTAACGCACTGAATCCACTGGATACTTTAGATAAAGCACTGGCAACTGTTGACGGCCTGCGTTCAGACCTGGGTGCTATCCAGAACCGTATGCAGTCTACCATCAACAACCTGAGCAACTCTGTTAACAACCTCACCGCTGCACGCAGCCGCATCCAGGATGCAGACTTCGCAGTTGAAGTTTCTAACATGAGCCGTGGCCAGATCCTGCAACAAGCAGGTACTGCTGTGTTAGCACAGGCAAACCAGGTTCCTAACGGTGTTCTGAGTCTGTTACGTTAATATACGTCTATATACGTCTATATACGTAATAGCGTTAATATATTTGAAAGGTCAGAATATTCTGACCTTTTTTTATATCTGTTACCCATAACAGAACAAATAATGTTCTAACTATTTGTGTTTTTATTCTATCAATGAACATCTATTTTTCTTTTTATCATATAAAATAACCGTGATTTTGAAAAAAAGATGCTAAATATGAAAGAGAGTATTGCTATTTGTTAATGAGGTGATTTAGGATAAGGCAAATAAGGCGTGATTTACCTCACTACTCACCGGATTGAATTCTTTTTCGGGCACGATAATAAAAGCCTTTCATGAAACTCGAAGGGTTTTCAGGTTGTGAGTGATTTGTATACCGCCGAAGGTGTTATCAACAAAAATAGCCTGTGGGAACGTTATTATCCCCTTATCCGGCACGAAGCCCTGAAATTGCAGGTAAGATTACCGGCAAGCGTTGATATTGACGACTTAATTCAGGCCGGAGGTATCGGCTTACTGCATGCGGTTGAACGGTTTGACGCCATGCAGGGCGCGACATTTGCGACCTACGCGGTGCAACGGGTTCGTGGTGCAATGCTGGATGAATTGCGGGGAAGAGACTGGGCACCCCGCAGTGTGCGCCGTCAGGCGCGGGAAATAACGAAAGCGGTGCGGGCATTAGAGCAGTCATTAGGGCGCACCGCCACCGAACAGGAGATTGCTGACTCATTAGAAATGGATATAGCGGAATATCGTCAGGTGTTAACTGACACTAATAACAGCCAGCTATTTTCCTATGATGAGTGGCACGAGATCCACGGCGAGAGTTGCGAACCCGTCCGTGATGATGAAGACGGGGGAAACCCGCTCGGTTTGTTGGTAGACGAAAGTTTGCGTCACCAGGTGGTTGAGGCGATAAAACAACTGCCTGAACGTGAAAAACTGGTTTTGACTCTTTACTATCAGGAAGAGCTGAACCTTAAGGAGATAGGCGCAGTGCTGGACGTAGGGGAATCCCGCGTCAGCCAGTTACACAGCCAGGCAATAAAAAGGCTGCGGGCCCGCTTAAAATCCATGAAGTAACTTTGACTTTATCTTTGATTTATTTTATTAGACTAGACTACACAAGGCGCCAGAATTATGTCTGTTTCAAAACAAAAGAAACGGCCTGTAAGCCGTTATATTAAAGATTTTAAACATAGCCAGACCCACTGCAGTCACTGCCAGAAAACTCTCGACCGCATCTCACTGGTGTTTAATGGTCAGTTGATCAATAAAGAAGCCATTTCTGAAATGACGGATATGATCGATGACACTGTCTGGATGGGGTTGCAGGACAAATTTGTGGCACTGTGCCGTTTTTGCAGCGAAATTTACTGCAACAGCGCGACAGATTATTTCGATATTATGGCATTTAAACAGTATCTGTTTGAAGAAACTGAAATGAGCCACAGCACCGTACGCGAATATGTTGTCCGCTTACGCCGCCTGGACGAGTTGCTTTCCTCGAAAGCGTTCCCGACCACTACTGCATTTTCAACTGAAATTATTCAGGCACAGCTGAGTGAAGATTTATCTGACTCCGCACTGAGTAACTACAATATTGCACTGCGCAAGTACGAACAGTATCTGCACTGGCAGGGTAAAGGGCACTGAGTTACAGAGCCTGACTTTTATACTCGTCATACTTCAGGATGACTGGGTGTTGACTGCGCTCAGCCAGCTGGGTCACATACTAATGTATGCTCCCCGTCTGTCTGAGCTTGTCGCCTGCAGGCATCCCGAATTATTTAGAGTATATACCTTATTTATTCAAGCAGCAGGTTCGTTGGCTACGTTCCGACCGCCGGGTCACATACTGATGTATGCTCCCCGGCGGTCGGAGCTTACCGACTGCCTGCATTCTGAATGACGTTGGGTATACATGCATCCCGAATTATTCAGAGTGTATATTTTCATCTAAAATCAATGGGTTATTATTTATCAGCCAATGGTCATCAGGCTGGCATTTCCGCCTGCGGCAGCAGTATTCACACTGACCGCCCGTTCATGCATTAACAACATCAGCGGAATATGCGTTTCGCCGTAGTTTAAACCGGCGACCGGGACAATTGCCCCCGGGCGCGATGCAATTTCCCGGTTTACTGCCAGCAGTTTGTCACTGTCTCCGTGGAAAATAACCCCGTTAAAATCAACAGTCTCCGTAGCCCAATCCGCTGCAAGTGTTACCTGTGAGCGGACAGCATCCGGCAGCCGGTTATACAGTGCGCGGGTGTGCTCTGTGTCCGCGAATAGCTGGCTGCAACCGGTGGCAAGTGTCGCGCCCAGTTGCAGTAGTGCATCATGCTCTGTGTCATTTAACCCGAGAACCGTACCGCGCGGCAGCAGATAATAACTGTTGCGCTCACCGGTCGGTCCCGGTAACAGGCGGCAGGTTCCGGCTTGTGACAGTGTGCCGTAGCGGGCTACCGCGGGCAGAACATCATCCCGGTGTTGTGATTGCAGCCAGGTACAGAATGCATTGAACGGCAGTTGTAACTGTGTGCGCAGAGTGACATCCGGTGCGGCACTGTTATCAATTTCTGCCAGGGCATTCATTACGGAATCATCGGGTTGTTCCGCAAGCAGGCGGTGGAGATAGAGCGGCCCGCCGGCTTTCGGCCCGGTGCCGGAAAGTCCCTCGCCGCCGAATGGCTGAACGCCGACCACTGCACCGACAATATTACGGTTTACATAAATATTTCCGGCGTCAATCTGCTGTGTCAGTTGCGTGATGGTTTCATCGATTCGTGTATGAATTCCGAATGTCAGCCCGTAACCGCCGGCATTAATTTTCGCCGTCAGGTCTGCCAGACTGTCACGCGGATAGCGCACCACATGCAGTACCGGACCAAAAATTTCCTGCGTCAGTTCGGTTACATCATCCAGCTCAATCAGTGTCGGCGGAATAAAGGTGCCGTTCAGCAACTGCGGCAAACCGGTATCCATTGCGAATGCTGCCTGATACACGGATTTGCCTCTGCTGCGCATCAGCTGAATATGCTGGCGAATGCTGTTGTGAGCCTCTTCATCAATTACCGGCCCGATATCTGTGGCAAGTATTTCCGGGTTTCCTGCCCGGCATTCCGCCATCGCACCTTTAAGCATGGTGATGGTGCGATCAGCCACATCTTCCTGAATACAAAGCAGGCGCAGCGCCGAACAGCGCTGTCCGGCACTGTCAAAGGCAGAACTTATCACATCAGTGACAACCTGTTCGGTCAGCGCAGAGGAATCCACAATCATGGCATTCAGCCCGCCGGTTTCCGCGATCAACGGGATAACCCGGCCTTCTGTGCAGAGCCGTGCAGCCAGATTGCGTTGCAAAATTTTTGCAACCGCGGTCGAGCCGGTAAACATCACGCCCTGAACACGCGGGTCGCATACAAGCTGGTTGCCGGTGGTTTCACCTTCGCCCGGCAGCAGTTGCAGTACATCACGCGGCACGCCTGCCTGATGCAGTAGTGCGACAGCAACAGAGGCTATCAGCGGGGTCTGCTCTGCCGGTTTTGCCAGTACCGGGTTTCCGGCAGCAAGAGCAGCGGCTATCTGCCCGGTAAAAATGGCCAGCGGGAAGTTCCACGGACTGATACAGACCACAGGTCCCAGCGGGCGATGGGTATCATTGGCAAAATGTGTCCGCACTTGTGTGGCATAATAATTCAGAAAATCAACCGCTTCGCGGACCTCAGCGATGGCATTGGCGTAGGTTTTCCCGGCTTCGCGCACCAGAATTCCCAGCAGTGGCTGGAGCCCTGCTTCCATAAGCTGTGCCGCTTTGCACAGAATTGCCGCGCGATCTTCCGCTGGTGTCGCAAACCAGATACCGGCGGCTTGTTCAGCAGTGGCAAGTGCGTTGTCGACCTCATCTTCTGCGCAAGGGCGCACATGCCCGACAATATCATTATGATCAGCCGGGTTTCTGACCGGCAGCCGATCAACCGGGGATGCTGATACAAAATCACCGCCGATCAGCGGCTCACAATAAAGTGGGTCACCGGCGCGGCTGAGCAGGGCGCAGGAGAGTGACGCCAGGCGGTGTTCGTTACTCAGATCAAGACCGGCGGCATTGACCCGTGAATTGCCGAATAACTGACGCGGCAGCGGAATTTTAGGGTGAGGAAGACCAACGGCACCCTCTTTTTCCGCTATAGACAGAACCTCTTTCACCGGATCTTCCACCAGGGTTTCCAGCGGGATATTGCCGTCAGCGATCCGGTTAACAAACGAGGTATTCGCGCCATTTTCCAGCAGGCGGCGCACCAGATAAGCCAGCAGTGTTTCATGTGTTCCGACCG
Organism: Morganella psychrotolerans; assembly: GCF_965118875.1. GTDB lineage: Bacteria > Pseudomonadota > Gammaproteobacteria > Enterobacterales > Enterobacteriaceae > Morganella > Morganella psychrotolerans_C. The sequence goes on along the minus strand of NZ_CBCPJD010000001.1, from coordinate 724,647 downwards.
GTGCATACACGCGGCACGGACGGTTCAGTTTGCCGTCAGCGATTTTACCGACCACCTGCTCATACAGTGGCTCACCCATGCCGTGCAGGCACTGAAATTCATATTGTCCCGGATAGTAATTATTGCCCGCCAGATGATAAATCGCTGAAAGTGTATGGGCATTATGTGTGGCAAACTGCGGATAAATCAGATTTGGTACAGACAGCAGCTTGCGTGCGCAGGCAAGATACGAGATATCCGTATAAATCTTGCGTGTATAAACAGGGTATCCTTCTAATCCATCCACCTGGGCGCGTTTGATTTCGCTGTCCCAGTACGCGCCTTTTACCAGGCGGATCATCAGGCGGCGTTGACTGCGCGAGGCGAGATCAATAAGATAATCCACGACTGCCGGGCAGCGTTTCTGATACGCCTGGATAACAAAACCTATCCCGTTCCAGCCCGCCAGTTGCGGGTCAAAGCAGAGTTTTTCCAGTAAATCGAGGGAGATCTCCAGCCGGTCAGCTTCTTCGGCATCAATATTAATCCCGATATCATACTGGCGCGCCATCAGTACCAGACTCAGCAGGCGCGGATACAATTCATCCATCACCCGGTCATACTGCGCGCGGCTGTAACGCGGATGCAGGGCAGAGAGTTTAATTGAAATTCCCGGCCCCTCATAAATTCCGCGCCCGCCCGACGCCTTGCCGATAGCATTGATAGCCTGCTGATAAGAAAGAAGATAAGCCTGTGCATCTGCTTCTGTCAGTGCGGCTTCACCCAGCATGTCATAAGAGTAGCGGAACCCGCGTGCTTCATTTTTACGGGCATTCGCCAGCGCTTGTGCAATCGTTTCGCCGGTGACAAACTGCTCGCCCATCAGGCGCATTGCCATGTCTACGCCTTTGCGCACCAGCGGTTCGCCGCTTTTGCTCAGTATCCGGTTAAGGGAGCCTGCCAGCTTCGCTTCATTGTGTGTCGCCACCAGTTTGCCGGTAAACAGCAATCCCCAGGTGGCAGCATTCACAAACATGGATTTACTCTGTCCGAGGTGTGAATTCCAGTCACCGGTACTGATTTTATCGCGGATAAGCGCATCACGCGTGGCTTTATCCGGAATACGCAGTAGTGCTTCCGCCAGGCACATCAGCGCGATCCCCTCCTGAGAGGAGAGTGAAAATTCCTGTAGTAATCCCTGTACCAGACCGGCACGTCCGCTGCTGTTTTTCTGATTACGCAGTTTTTCAGCCAGCCCGTAAGCCAGTTTACAGGTTGCCTTCGCTTGTTCCGGGGACAACTGCGCCGGAGGGAGCAGCATCGACACCGCTTCCGGCTCCGGTGTACGGTAAGCGGAAGTGATGGCTGCCCGTTTTACGGACTGCGGCAGAATATCTCCGGCAAATTCAAGAAATGGCTGATAAGCAACCGGATGTGCTGTCAGTTCTGCTTCATCCCCGGATGTATTGTCTCCGGGTTCAGGCAGTTTACTTTCCGGCTGAGCACTGAGCTGTGCGAGATACTCAAAAATAGCTTGTTTGATAAGCCAGTGCGGAGTCCGGTCAATCTTTTGTGCCGCCAGTTTAATCTGTTCGCGGGTTTCATCATCCAACCTTACACCCATTGTGGTACTCGCCATATTGACTCCTCATAAACAGCATCAGTTCTGTACCCTTGTTCATTCAAACCGCCAAACAGCAGGTTCGCTGGCTGCCGCCTGCCTGCATCCGGAATGAATAAAGGTCTAAGTTACACATCAATATCTATTAGGTTGCAACTTTGTGCAACGTTGTTAAATAAAAGGATGTCTAAAGTGTGAATAATATCGCTGTTTAATACCATTAATATGGAATGATTAATAAATAACCCGTATTGGTTAAAATAAAACCATTATATAACAATAGTATATTGGTTATTTAAAGGCGTATAATGATTAAATCAAGTGATTGATATCATCGTAAACTGATGATCACTCTCGTGATGAAAGTCACGAATTTTCACTTCAGTATCGTTAATTAATTGTTATTTTATTGTTGTTGTCGTTACTATCAAGCTGAACACAACACATTACCGGCAGATAAAAATAATGATTAACGGGGCAATATCTGTACCGGTCGGAGAAAGAAGTCACCGTGTGTAACACAGTGATACTTTGCTTCTCCGGCGGGAATTGCCATCATGCAGCGGGCAGGCGAGCCTGTACACGCAATGCTGATGTAATGACGGATTATAAATTCAGTACAGGAACTCAACTATGAATATGACGCTGACAACACCGTTGCTGGTGACATTTACTGTCTACATCTTCGGTATGCTGTTCATCGGCTATATGGCTTACCGCTCCACCACCACATTTGATGACTATATTCTCGGCGGTCGCCGGATGGGTAGTTTTGTTACCGCATTATCGGCAGGTGCGTCTGATATGAGCGGCTGGCTGCTGATGGGCTTGCCCGGCGTGGTCTTTTTCTCCGGTATTTCAGAATCCTGGATAGCCATCGGCTTATGTCTGGGGGCGTGGCTGAACTGGCGGATTGTCGCCGGACGCCTGCGGTTACAGACAGAGGTAAACAATGCGCTGACACTGCCGGATTATTTCACTCAGCGTTTTGAGGACAAAAGCCGCATTCTGCGTATTGTGTCCGCTGCTGTGATCTTAATCTTTTTCACTATTTACTGCGCATCCGGTATTGTGGCGGGTGGTCTGCTGTTTGAAAGCACCTTTGGCATCAGCTATGAAAAAGCCATGTGGATCGGGGCAGGTGCGACAATCGCCTATACGTTCCTCGGCGGTTTTCTGGCCGTGAGCTGGACAGACACGGTGCAGGCAACACTGATGATTTTCGCCCTGATCCTGACCCCCGTTATGGTGATTGTTTCTGTCGGCGGGTTTGACACTGCGCTGGCGATTATTGAAGCAAAAAGCCCGGCGTATGTGGATATGTTCCGCGGGCTGGATGTTATCGCGATAGTTTCATTGCTGGGCTGGGGGCTGGGATATTTCGGGCAGCCGCATATTCTGGCGCGCTTTATGGCAGCGGATTCACACCATACTATCCGCAGCGCACGCCGCATCAGCATGACCTGGATGGTGCTCTGCCTGCTCGGTACCGTCTGTGTGGGCTTCTTCGGGATCGCTTTTTTCGAGCAAAACCCGTCACTTGCCGGTGCGGTGACTGAAAATCGTGAGCGCATCTTTATGAGCCTGACGGCGATCCTGTTTAATCCGTGGATAGCCGGTATTCTGTTGTCCGCTATTCTTGCGGCGGTAATGAGTACGCTGAGCTGCCAGTTACTGGTTAGTGCCAGTGCGCTGACAGAAGATATCTATAAGCCGTTCTTCCGTAAAAATGCCTCACAAAAAGAGATGGTGATGGTCGGGCGCATTATGGTGCTGGTGATTGCGGTGATTGCCATCTATATCGCCAGTGACAAAAATAATAAAGTGCTCGGGTTAGTGAGTAATGCATGGGCCGGGTTTGGTGCCGCATTCGGACCGGTTGTGCTGTTCTCGGTTATCTGGCAGCGCATGACCCGCAACGGCGCACTGGCGGGCATGTTTACCGGAGCGGTGACTGTTCTTCTCTGGATGGAATATAAATGGTTTGATTTATATGAAATTATTCCGGGCTTTATCCTGGCGGCGATTGCCATAGTGGTTGTCAGTCTGGCAGGGAAAGCACCGGGTAAAACGGCGCAGGAACGTTTTGCTCAGGCTGAGAAACGCTATCTTGGTCACGCAGAATAGCCGATACCCTTATTCATTCAAACCGGAGGTTCGTTGGCGGCGTGAAGCCAGCGGGGTCACATGCTAATGTATGCTCCCCGGCTATCTTCCCTTACCGTCTTCCTGCATCCCGAATGACGTTGGGTATAAACATTCTGTATGTATAAATATTTCGTGGTATAAAAAATCCCGGCACAGTACAGACTGCGCCGGGATTTTTTTATCGTATTTTACAGACTACGATGTTTTTTCACCTGTCGGTAGCCGACTGCCAGCAGCACAAACCATAATGGTGTGACGATCAGTGCCTGGCGGGTATCCGGCTCCAGGGTTAACAGCACAATCACAAAGGCAAAAAACGCCAGGCAGACCCAGGGGATCCAGCGACCGAACGGCATTTTATATGCAGAGGCAAGGTGTAATTCCGGACGGCGCCGGCGGTAAGCCAGATAGCTGCACAGGATCATGCTCCAGATAAACATAAACAGGATAGCCGATACGGTTGTCACCAGGGTGAACACATGCATCACATCCGGGATAAAATAGAGCAGTACAACCCCGACGGAAAGGCAGATGCAGGTGAAAATCAGCCCGGTCGCCGGAACAGCTTGTTTCGATAACTGACGAAACTGTTTTGGTGCGCTGCCCTGTTTTGATAACCCGAATAACATCCGGCTGGTGGAGAACACACCACTGTTAGCAGATGACGCGGCGGCGGTTAATACCACAAAATTCACCAGACTGGCTGCCGCCGGGATCCCCATCATAATAAACAGTTCAACAAACGGGCTTTTATCCGCCGGAATAGAGCGCCACGGCGTTACCGACATAATAATGATCAGTGCCAGCACATAGAATGCAATGATACGAAACGGGATCGCATTAATCGCGCGGGGCAGAGCTTTGGTCGGATCACGGGTTTCGGCTGCCGCAGTCCCCACCAGTTCAATACCGACAAACGCAAATATGGCTATCTGGAACCCTGCAAAGAAGCCGATAATCCCTTTCGGGAACATACCTCCGTCAGACCAGATATTTGACAGCGCTGCCTGATGCCCTTCCGGTGAGACAAAGTGTGTGCCGATAAGAAATGCGCCGATAATAATCAGTGCAACAATGGCGACAATTTTTATCATTGAAAACCAGAATTCCATCTCACCAAATAATTTCACGGTCGCAAGATTAAGAGACAGCAACAGCAGAATGCAGAGCAGGGAGCTGACCCAGCGCGGAAAGTCAGGTGCCCAGTGCATAATATAGCCGGTGATCGCCACCACATCGGCAATCCCGGTAATTACCCAGCAGAACCAGTAAGTCCATCCCACAAAAAAACCGGCCCAGGGACCTATCAGGTCACCGGCAAAATCACTGAACGATTTATAATTAAGGTTTGAGAGAAGAATTTCGCCCATTGCCCGCATGACAAAGAACAGGACAAATCCGATAATCATATATACAAATAAAACCGAGGGACCTGCCAGCGAAATAGTTTTTCCTGATCCCATAAACAGCCCGGTGCCGATAGCCCCGCTGATAGAAATAAGCTGAATATGGCGGTTGGTCAGACTGCGTTTAAGTTCACCCCGGGGCGCGGTTACCGCGGGTGTGACAGGTGTATTTTCGTCCATAAAGATATCCGGTATATTAAAAAAGTAACTATTATTTTTTTTAATCCAAAAACAGGATTGTCACAAAATAGTGTGACACATTTCTCAGAGCGAGTAACGCGGAATTTTCCGGAGAATTCAGTGGGTTGATGGTTTTTATTATGAATGACATCGATTGTCGGATTAGTTTTTTTATAGGTGAATAAATAACGAAATTCCGGGTTTAAGGCAGCGGAAGTTACAATTTATTTAATAACATTAATGGGAAGAGCAAAATTAACGGCTGTGAGTCAGAATAGTATATTTAGGGTATTTCCCGGCTATACTCAGTCTGTTTCCGATATACGTTTGCAGCATTTAAATCTCAGCGGATGAAACTAAGGAGTCAGACAATGAAAGATCCACATGATATTGCGGCGTGGGCAAAAACCCGTGAAACCTCTGTTGAAATTGCACAGGCTATCTTTGAACTGGCCGGTAATAACGAAGTTTTAGCAGAACAAATCTGGGAAGAGGGCTCTGATGAGGTGCTGCCACTGGCATTCTCCAAAACAGATGCTGACAGATTATACTGGGGTGAGGAAACCATTGAGAGAAAAAATGTATAATTTTTGAACCATTATCCGCCGTTTGTTGCGGTGGATAGTGGTTATTCCCCGGACATAAAAATATTATTTTTGTTTTCTGTGATCTCTCATAAATAATCAAAAGATTTTTACGCTAAGATATTGCCCTTAAAGGAGCGATGTCTATGATAAGTTTATCTCATCTATCCGGTCTATTCTTAGGGGTATTACTGGGTTTTGTTATGCAGCGCGGCCGTTTTTGTCTGGCCGGTGGTCTGCGTGATCTCTATCTTTTCCGTGACAGCAGAATGCTTATTGCTATTCTGATTGTTATCTCCGTTCAGAGTATTGGTCTTTTCACCTTTTCCTATTTTGGTATCGCGCAACTTCCCGGTGGGGCTTTCCCGTGGCTGGCAACACTTGTCGGCGGGTTACTGTTTGGTATGGGAATGGCGTTTGCCGGCTCCTGCTCAACAGGTGCATATTACCGCGCGGCAGAAGGGCTTGCCGGTAGCATTATTGCAGTTGGCGGGTTTATTATTGCCAGTTGGTTTATCCGCCGGCCTGTGGCGAAATCTTTTTTTTCTCCGGTGACCACGCCAGCACTGGATTCCGCAACTATCACGCAAACATTTAATATCCCGCCTTATATTGCGATATTTATTTTAGTGCTGCTGACTCTTGTTCTGGTCACCCGGCATCTGAATAAATTTAAATCCGTCAAAATACCGAAAATGAAAGCCCGGAAAACCGGCATTGCACATATTTTATTTGAGGCGCGCTGGCACCCGTTTATATCGGCACTTATTATCGGCATTATTGCTCTGCTCGCCTGGCCTTCAAGCCTGGCTGACGGCCGCGTGGGCGGATTAGGAATAAGCGGGCCGAGTGCGCAGTTATTTTCATTAATCACATCCGGCGACCTGAAATTCTTTAACTGGGCGGGATATCTTCTTATTGGTATTTTTGCCGGGGCTTTTATTGCCGCAAAAGGCAGCCGGGAATTCCGTATGCGAAGTCCGGGTGTGCCGGTCATGATAAAAAGCCTGGCGGGCGGATTATTAATGGGCGTCGGCAGCGGATTAGCCGGTGGCTGTATGCTGGGAAACACACTGGTCAATACCGCCTGGTTCTCCTGGCAGGGCTGGGCGTTTATTCCGTGCATTATCCTGGGTAGCTGGCTTATCAGTTATTTTACGATTATTCGTCCTCAGAAAATAAAGTAATTAATAAGGTGAAACTATGAATACGCTGGAATTAGATACCCGCGGGCATTTGTGTCCGTTCCCGTTAATTGAAGCTAAAAAAGCCATTGAAACACTATTAACCGGTGATTTGCTGGTTATTAAATATGATTGCGCACAGGCAACTGAAAATATTCCGCGCTGGGCGGCTGAAGCAGGGCATGATGTTACTGATTTTGAACAAATTGGTGATGCACAGTGGCAAATGGCAATTAAAAAAGGCTGAAAAAGTCCGGAAAAAATGCGGCATAATAAATATAAAAATATGCCGCTAATATTGTGTATTTACAGGGATATTCAATGAAATCAACACTCACACCTCTTTCCGGTGCGCGTTTTCTCGCACTGCGTTTATTACCCGGAGATGATGTTCTGCCGGTACTGCATCGGTATGTGCAAGAGCATCATCTGCAATCTGCTTTTATTGCCGGGTGTGTCGGTAGCCTGACGAATGTCGCGCTGCGCTTTGCCGGACAGGAAAAAATAGATTATCTGACAGGGAAATTCGAAATTGTCTCACTGATCGGTACGCTGGATGCTCAGGGTGAACACCTGCATCTTTGTGTGTCGGATGAAAACGGGCACACACGTGGCGGGCATATGATGCCGGACTGTACGGTGCGCACCACACTTGAGTTAATTATCGGCGAACTGGAGCAGGTTATTTTCACGCGTGAAATGTGCCCGCACTCAGGGTATGAAGAGCTGGTGGTAAGACCAAAACAATAATCTCAAAAACAGTAATCTCAAAACAATAATATCGTCAACTAACTGTGATCAATAAAGGTGCCTGTATGAACGCATCACAACCTCTGCTTTCCAGCCGTACACTTGTTCTTATTGTTGTCGCAATCGCCATTAATATGATTGGCGGGCAACTTAGCTCAACACTGAAACTACCGGTTTTCCTGGACTCAATCGGCACCATTATTTGCGCACTGCTGGCAGGTCCGTGGGTGGCAATACTCAGCGGATTATTAACTAACTTGTTGTGGGGATTACTAAGCGGACCGGTTGCCGCCGCATTTGCACCTGTCTCGATGATGATAGGTCTCAGTGCCGGTCTGATGGCTCGCGCCGGATGGTTCCGGTCATTGCCGCGTGTTATTGTCTCCGGCGTGGTGATAACTCTGGCGCTGACGGTGATCGCGGTTCCAATCCGCACGTATTTATTTGCCGGAACAACCGGCAGCGGGGCGGATTTCTTTGTCGCGTATTTGCATGCCGTCGGTGACAATCTGATTGAATCAGTTGCGGTTACCGTGATCGGCGTGAATCTGGCAGATAAAATTTTATCAGCGCTGATCGCCTGGCTACTGGTACGCAGGTTGCCGCAGCGCGCACAGCGAAACTTCCCGCATATGGCGTGGGTGCGGTAATGCTGCACCCGTTTACCGCCCTGACACTCTGGCTGTGGCTGAGTGCCGGGGTACTATTTTTATCTTTTGGCTGGTTGTTGTCCGCTGTCAGTTGCGCGACCTTTGCGGCGCTGATTATCTGGCCTGCATCCCGGCACCGCGCAAAATTTGTGGTCTGGCTGATGCTTCCGATGGCGGCAGGGCTGTGGCTTATCCACAGTGGCTGGCTGGCGCACTGGCTGACAGGTGTAACACCAGATAACAGTCGTCAGGCGTATGCCATTGCCCTGTGGTTCAGACTGCTGGCAATTATCAGCGGTGCGCAATTATGGCTGCAATATGTGACAACAGAACGCTTTATCCGCGCACTGTTTGCCAGTCGTCTGCCGGTGAGTTTTGCCTATCTGCTTGCAGGTCCGCTATTGCTGGCAGAGCAGCTCCGGCGACAACTGGGCATTATCCGTGAGGCACAACTTGCCCGCGGAGTACCTCTGGATGGCAATATATGGCAGCGGTTAACCTCGCTGCCTGCACTGATTTTGCCGCTGGCGGGTCACACGCTGAGTGAGCTGGCAGTGCGGGGTGCGGCCCTGGATATGCGCGGATTTCGTGCGGTTTCCCGGCGCACCACACTGAATGCGCCCGCGGACAGCCGTATGCAGAAAATAGCGCGTTACGGATTACTGTTCCTGATCCTGATTGAAGGAGGCATTCGCCTGTGGTGGTAAATTTACAGAATGTTGCGTTTACACCAAAAGGTGCGGAACAGACTGCGCTTTCGCTGTCTGATTTCCGGCTGGCGGCAGGTGAGTGGGCGGCGGTACTGGGTGGAAACGGCAGCGGGAAGAGTACCCTGGCGCAGGTATTGTGTGGCTGGTTTCCGGAACTGTTGCCCGGAACACTGACCGGCACGGCGGACATTCAGGGCATGACACCCGGCACGCATTCCCTTGTTCAGACAGCCGCTTACCGGCAACTGGTACAGCAATCACCGCAGTTGCAGTTATCCGGTTGTGCATTCAGTGTTGAGCAGGAAGTAGCGTTCGGACCGGAAAATCTGGGATTACCTTCGCAAGAGATTGAGCTGCGGGTGAATGACGCACTGCGGCTGACGCAGTGTGACACATTGCGTCACCGGCATCCGGCAACCTTATCCGGCGGGGAAGCTCAGCGGGTGGTGATTGCAGGGGCACTGGCGATGCGACCAGCGTTGTTACTGCTCGATGAGGCATTCAGCAGGATGACTCCCGCAATGGCGCATACAATCCTGATGAATTTAAAACAGTATTCGGATGCATTCGGATGCAGTGTCATTTTGTTTGAGCGCACATTATTCCCGGCGGCGGATTATTGTGATCAATTCTTTTTGCTTGAGCAGGGTAAGCTTACGGCAACAGGCTCTTTGCAGACCATTTTTACTGCCGCACTGCCGGTGATCATGATGCCGGATGCCTGGCGACTGGCAGGGCAACTGATGTTAAGCGGACGCTGGAAAAGCTCAGTTCCGCAGGATGATGCGGCACTGATCGCTGCCTTTAAGGAAAATCATGTTACACCTTGAGAGTCTGAGTTATGGCTGGCCGGGGGCGATGCAAAATTGTATCACTCAACTGTCATTGACGATCGCCCCGGGGGAATGGGTGGCGCTGGCGGGAGATAATGGCGCGGGTAAATCCACATTACTGCGTCTTGCTGCCGGATTATTGCGCCCGGATGCAGGCCGCGCATTATTTCGCGGGCAGGAACTGACAGATTACACCGCCGCCCGGCGCGCAGACCATATCGGTGTATTGTTTCAGGAGGCAGAGCATCAGATTTTTCACAGCACAGTCTATGATGAGGTGGCTTTCGGGTTGCAGCGGCGGAAATTACCGGCAGCAGAGATAAAGCGGCGGACACTACAGGCAATAACGGATTGCGGGCTGGATGATGTTATACAGCTTCATCCTCTGGATTTACATGCCGGTCAGCGCCGGATGGTGGCGGTTGCCGGGCTGAGTGCGGCGGCACCCTCATTTTTATTACTGGATGAGCCGGGGCGGGATTTTGATGCGTTCTGGCTTATGCGTTTTGAATCCTGGCTGGCATTACAGCAGGCCGCCGGAACCGCTATCCTGGCTATCAGCCATGATTTTGATTTTATTGCCCGGCACTTTCCGCGGGTCGTACATCTTGAGGCCGGCAAAATAATTGCAGACGGCTCTGCGCAGGATGTGCTTTATCACCCGCAGCTGCAATCTCCCGGCGTATTACCGGCACCGACGCTGCATTCATTACGCAGGGCATTATCACCAAAAACAGAATAATATAGTCTTATTCATTCGGACTGCAGGGTCGTTGCTGCATCTTTAATGTTGTCGGGTTAAACAAAATTCCCCTAAAAAAAGGGCGCATTTGTTATATCTGCATCTGTGGGCTATTTTTTTGCTATTGCTTTATTCGCGCAGGGCTCGACAGAAATTGAGTGCTCGACGGTCAGCGCACCTTCTTCAATATCCATCGTAATATTCCAGTCGGCATCGAAAGGTACGACCATTCTGGCCGGTAACTCATGGAAGAACCCGCTTCCGCCATGTGTCCGGAACGGCATACCATTACGGAACTGATTAAAATTCATTTTAGTCATCATTAAGACATTACAAGGGCGCCCACAATCGACCACGATGGTATCACCAGCGGTCAGGTGCATTCTTTTATGTAAAAACGGCATCGCTAAGTTCCTTCTTTGTTCGTCCGGTTCAGATAATTATCGTTGCTAATTTAGCGTAACCACCGGAGGAATTCATTTATTTTCTATTCCTGTGTTTTTAATTACGTAAAATAACGCAGGAATAATCCATATTAATAACTATTAAGGATAGTAGGTGTTAACTAACGCCCGTGGATTTAATGCAATAACCTTTTTTTGTTCATCTGAGAGTGTATGCGTTTCTAACCAATCTCTTTTATGCAACTCAAAATCAGGTGATTCTCCCAGGTGTAAGGCCAGTAGATAATTAAAATCTCTGAGATTGTTTTTTTCAAATAACGAAATCACATCCCGGTAACAGATATTATGAGGTAATTTTATCCGTTCAGTTAACATGCATTCCATCAATTTTAATGAGGGAATCTGCGTATCCTGATAAATAATATTTAACTGTGTTATCGCTTTATCATATCGGGTATCGACAATGAGAAGGTCGCTGTAGAGCTCGCGCAGCGCGATATCATCAGGATGCTGGCTGATCAATGTATCAAACTGATCCAGTATTTTTTCTTTACCTGCATTAGTCGTACTGCCGGAATATTTTATAATATAAGCCATTGCCTGATCTCTCGGGACCGGCTGTGTATTTGTGTGTGCATGTGATGTTAATGAAAAGCCGAACACCAACGCTATTATAACCCAGATCTTCATCGAATACGGTTCCCTGTATATTTACCGTGAAAACACTATAACATAGACAAAATAGTGATAATTTAGGATGTTTACGAAAATCGGGTACAGTATCGGGGATTGATAATAAACAAAATGACAATGAGTTTTCAGGTTTTATAAAATTTTGCTCAGGAATATTCTGATGATATTTATTTGTTATACGGGTTTTTACCTGTACCCATCACTCATATTAAGAGTGTGCCGACAAATTTAGCCTGTTTATATTCGGTTGATTTCTCCCGCATAATAAGATAATTCAGTTAATCAGACCGGCGTTTGTAACGCGTAGCGACATAAGCAGGTATTGTTTTGTCATCTGCTTTTTAGGTATGTACACGAGCCTGTTACTGATCCGCTACCGTTCCATTCACTGTGTGGTATGTACAGGGTCTGATGATAAGGTTGTTTGGTTTGCTACGGGATGGTCATCCGGTTTTTTGAAAGCAAAAGGTGTGGCTGGTAAAACCCGGGCAGATAAGTGAACCTCAGAGTGTATGGTGAGCTGAAAATCGGGGATACTCCGGTAATTATTATCTATATTTATTGTCAGGATATCTGGCTGCAAAAGCAGCCAGAATGCTAACTTTATTTTGCTACTTCTTCTTTTATTATTCGGTGTGTATTTTCAATAAAATCAGGAACATTATGGTATTTCTTGACATAATTAATAGCTTTATTTGCTAATAACATCCGATTTTCTTCATCATTCATTAACTGATTAATAGCATCAACAAAAAGGTCAACTTTATCAAAACCATCGCCAAGAACATCCCCGACATGGATACCAAATTTTGAGGTAAGGTCATCAGGGTTTCTGTTGCTGACAAGTAATGTGCCATAAGCAAGTGCTTCTAAAAATGAGACAGGGAGTGCCTCATGAATAGACGTGTTGACAAGAATTTTTGCTTCTTTGAGGTGTTTATTTTTCTCTTCACCTTCAACATGGCCTGTGAAATATAAGTTTTTGATATCTTTGTAGTTATCCATTATTTTATGATTTTCATCATCTTCTCGGAATATTTTTCCTAATACAAAGAATTCATAATCAGGCATTTTTTTTGCTATCTCACAAAAAATCCATCCTCTTTTTACTGACGCGATTCTTCCCAAAAAAATAACCTTATTTTTTTTCGGAAAAGTATGAAGATCAAATGAGTGATCTATATCGATAGGATTAGGTAAGTAATCAATTTTGACATCTTTTTTCAGATGATATAAATCAACTGCTTTTTCATTGAGGCAATAAGCTTGTGTTACAAACCTGACTCTGTTTTGCTGGTACCAGTTATGAACTAAGTCATACAGATGTTGGTTGTAATAGGATGTTTCAGGAAATAATTTTACTGTGAAAATTTCGTCCCATTCATATTGTGGTCTTGGATCTTGGATCCACAAAATTAATTTTTTATTTTCTGAGGGATCATTTTTTAATACATGATCATAAGTTGATTCAATACTAAAGTAGATATCATAATTTTGTTTTTTCAGCCATTGCTTAGCAAACCAGTTACGTCTTGGAAGACGATAAAGATCGACACCATCGGTATGGTGTTTTTCAGCGAAGAAATGGCTTTTTCCTTTCCCCAGAAGTATGTCGAATTCAAAATTATCATTTGGCAGGTATTTAGCTATATAGTATCTCGCTAAGTAGCCATATCCACCAAAACGGGTATTATTTGCACCAAAAAACTCATCGATAATCAGGCCTACCCGTATTTTTTTGCTATTCATTCTGAATTCCGTATATCAAGGTTATTTGCATAAATGCTAGCACAGTAATTTTAGTTTTACAGTAACGGGTTATCATGTTTAAGGTATCGTTTTCATGTTAATCACCCCCAAACCAACCCAATCCCCGCCACAATCAGTACGCCGTCGAGGATCCGGGAATAGAATGCGGGCGGGAGAGCAAGGACGATGCGCTTTGCGCCCAGTGAGCCGAGGGCTATCATCATGCCGGTGAGCAGACCGCTGATAATGATGTCCGGGGTGAGGACGCCGAGCCGGGTGAATGTGACAGATTTTGTCAGATAAAGCAGAAATGAAATGGCAGATTCTGTTGCCAGTAAAGGTGCGGGGAGTAACCCGTATGCGCTGAGCAGAGGCAACATCAGCGGGCCGGTGGAGAATACTAATCCGGTCAGAAACCCGGTGACTATTCCGCAGAATGATAAATGTACCGGACGCAGGGTGAAATTGTTGCGTTTCAGCCAGTGCCGTGCGGGGCAAAGTGCCAGAAAAAAGATCCCGAGCGTTGTGTTAAGGATGGATTCCGGCAGGGCGATCAGGGTATTTGCACCAGCAACCACCGCCGGAAGAGCGGGCAGCGCAAACCAGCAAAAGGCAGACCAGTCAATATTCTTCCGCCAGATAACTACCCGCGAAATATTTCCGGGAAGAGCGGCAATTGCCATAACGGGAACGGCTGCTTTTGCGCCAAGGGTGGTGGTGAGTACCGGGATCAGAATTAATGAGGACCCGGTTCCTGTGACGCCGCTGATAAGCCCGGCGATAATGCTTGTTAATGATAATAATAAATAACTCATGTTTTAATCCGTTTCCTGCGCGATAATTAAAAAAGGTCAGCGCGGATCAGCATAATTCCTGCTCAGTTTGTTTGCAGCGCTGAAAACTCACACCCTTGTGAATAAAAAGAGGATGTTAATGCGCGAATTACCTCCGCTCTCTGCATTACGGGCATTTCTGGCGGCCTGTCAGAGTGACAGCTTCAGTGAAGCGGCAGAAAAACTGAATGTTACTCACGGGGTTATCAGCAAACAGGTGCAGGTGGCAGAAAGCTGGTTCGGCGTCACGTTGTTTGAGCGCAAAGGCGCCCGGCGCGTGGCAACACCTTATGCTCTGACATTGGCGCAGGAACTGACTCTGGCACTGGAAGGTGTGAGTGATGTTGCAGCCCGTCACCGCTTCGGGGGAGTAAATCATCCGCTGCGCATCAGTGTGCCTGCATCGTTTTGTCTGTATTGGCTGATGCCGCGTATCGCTGAGTTTTATCAGCAATATCCGGATATAAATCTGAGAATTGACTCTGCGGTCAGCAGTGAGCAGGAGAGTTCCGGGCGGTATGATTTGGTTATCCGCCGTCAGCCTGATGCGACATTACAGATAAAACCGTTTTTTTGTGATCACAGCACATTGCTGGCGTCACCCGGTTTTATCAGCCGTCATCCGGTTTCTGTGCCACAGGATGTTCTCAGTATGCCGTGTATTGAAACACTGACCCGTCCCCGCAGTTGGGCAAAGTGGTGTGAAGCCGCCGAAATCAAACATGTGCCGCGCAGTGGTGTGCACCGGTTTGATCATTTCTATGTGACAGCCGAAGCCATTAAAGCAGGGCTGGGGTTTGGTATTGGTCCGGTGAATTTGTTGCAGAACAGTCTGCAAAAAGGGGACATTCAGATTGTTTTCCCCGACATTATCACCGATGCTTATTGTTATTATGCCCTGACACCGGTTGGCGTTCAGAAAACGGTAGCACACCGGGCGTTTGAATCCTGGCTTTTCAGTACAGGAAATGCAGCCGGATAACGGAGGAATTATGTGGAATATTCACCCGACGCGGGAGGAATTTGAATTATTGTCGCAGTATCTGTCACCGCTGGAAGCCCGTATTGAAGCGGGGTTACTGGAATCTGAAGGGATTAAAGTGATGCTGCTGGATGAGAATATTGTCTGGAACAATCAGATGTATGCACAGGCGGTCGGTGGCGTGAAATTGCTGGTAAGCCACGATGATGCGGAAAAAGCTCAGTCTGTTCTGGATGAATTACACCGTGGTGCGTATGGCATTGATGATGACGGTGAACCGGCAGAAGCAGAACCCTGTGCGGCGGTAAAAAACCGGGCGGGAGATCATTTTAATACCGGGTTTGTTTTTCTGATTTTTCTGACACTCGGGCTGGCATTGCCGTTTAAGGCGCTGCACCGGCATCTGCGCGATAAAAAAGAGAAGACAGAATAACAGGCAGCGGCACAATACCGCCACCTGTCGGATAGCTTAGTGATCGACAAAGACAAATTTCAGTACAAACAGCAGCGCAACCAGGATCACGCACGGATTCAGCTCTTTCCAGCGCCCGCTGCCCAGTTTCATCACACAGTAAGAGATAAAGCCGAGGGCTATCCCGTCCGTGATTGAGAAACTGAACGGCATCATTATTGCTGTAATAAAGGCGGGAACGGCATCTGTTAAATCATCCCAGTTAACCCGCGCCAGGCTGGACGTCATCAGTACCCCCACATAAACCAGCGCACCGGCAACCGCATAAGCCGGCACCATACCCGCCAGCGGGGACAGAAAAATCACCAGCAGAAACAGGAAGCCGACCACAACTGCCGTCAGCCCTGTCCGGCCACCGACAGAAACCCCGGATGTACTTTCAATATACGCCGTTACTGACGATGTCCCGATATACCCGCCGACAACGGAACTGATGCTGTCCACGTAGAGTGCTTTCTGCATATTCGGAAATTTACCGTCTTTGTCTGCCAGTCCGGCTTTGTCTGTTACGCCGATCAGGGTGCCGGAAGAGTCAAACAGGTTTACTAACATAAACGAGAAAATAATACCGGCCAGACCGATATCAAAGGCACCAGCCACATCCACTTTACCCAGCACGCTGGTCACATCCGGCGGCATGGAGAAAATACCCTGATAAGTCACATCACCCAACGTCCATCCGAGCAGTGTGGTGACCACAATAGAGATAAGGACCGCCGCATGAATACGGCGTGCCGCCAGAATAGTAATAATGAAAAAGCCCAGCGCGCCAAGCAAAACGGAGTGTGAGGTCAGGTCACCCATTGACACAAGCGTGTCAGGGTTCGGGACAACCAGCCCGATATTTTTCAGCCCCATCATGGCGATAAACAGCCCGATCCCGCTGGTGATCCCTATCCGCAGCCCGGACGGAATACTGGAAATCATCCAGTAGCGGATGCGGAATACTGTCAGCAGCAACATGCCGAGTGCCCCCCAGAAAATCGCACCCATACCTATCTGCCAGGTGTAACCCATTGCGGTAACCACGCCGAAAGCAAAAAACGCATTCAGCCCCATTGCCGGTGCCAGTGCAACCGGCAGATTAGCAAGGCAGCCCATCAGAATACAGCCGAAAGCGGCAATCAGACAGGTGGTAACAAAAACAGCCTGCATATCCATACCGGCAGCGCCGAGGATTTGCGGGTTAACGAACACGATGTATACCATGGTCAGGAAAGTGGTTAAGCCAGCTATCACTTCAGTACGTGCTGTTGTTCCGTGTGCCTGTAAACGGAAAAAACGTCCCAGTACACCTGTCTCCCGGCATGTCTCCGGTGTGTGATTATCCATTTTATGCTCCTGTCGCCCGTGGGGGGAAAATAACTGGTCTGATAAATGCATAATCAATGCCAGTATCGTAATAACATCCCACAGAGGCGGTAATCATCCGGTAGTGTCGCAGTAATTTGAAACAATTGCGGCGGGGATCACCTTTATATCGGCGCAGCTCACACAACAGGGATTACGCCGCGAAATCACATTATCAATGTGAGAGAAAAACAGGGGACAGTGATGAACAGTGAGAAAAATAAACATACACGTACGCCGGATCGCGACGCGATGACAAAACTCCTTGCCGTTGCCCGCAGTGAAGTACCTGCTGATTATCGTATTGATAATGTCCGGATCATGGATTTGGTGAACGGAGGTGGATTTCAGGGACCTGTGGTGATAAGCGGTACATCAATTGCCGGTGTGGGTGCTGTTTATAAGGATGCGCCGGCGCATCAGGTCATTGACGGGAAAAATGCCGTGATCGTTCCGGGCTTTATTGATGCGCATCTGCATATTGAATCAAGCATGATGACACCGGTGACCTTTGAAAGTGCAACTCTGCCGCTCGGAGTGACGACAATTGTCTGTGATCCGCATGAAATTGTGAATGTGATGGGTGAAGAGGGTATCGAATGGTTTTTGCGTTGTGCACAAACCGCGCAGCAGAATCAGTTTGTGCAGGTCAGCTCTTGTGTACCGGCACTTCCGGGCAGTGATGTAAACGGCGCAGATTTTCCGCTGGCAGACATGCTGAAGTACAAAAATCATTCGCATGTACTGGGTCTGGCGGAGATGATGAACTTCCCGGCGGTGATTGCCGGTGAATCAGACACGCTGGATAAACTGGATGCATTCCGCGACATGACGCTGGATGGTCACTGTCCGATGGTTACCGGTAAAGATTTGAACGCGTATATCGCCGGCGGGATTGAGAATTGCCATGAATCTCACCGTTATGAGGAAGGGCTGGAGAAACTGGCGCTCGGGATGGCGCTGATGATCCGCGAAGGCTCGGCGGCACGTAATCTTGATGCGCTCGCACCGCTTATTACGCCAATGAGCAGCCCGCAATGCATGCTGTGTACGGATGACCGTAATCCGTGGGAAATTATTCATGAAGGGCACATGAACGCCCTGGTTTACCGGCTGATTAATCAGCACCATATCCCGGCGCATGTGGCATACCGGGTATCGTCCTGGTCGGCAGCCCGGCATTTCGGACTGAAAAATCTCGGGCTGGTGGCGCCCGGAAAAAGAGCAGATTTGATTCTGCTGCGTGATGAAAAAACAGTCGATATTCAGGCGGTGATGTGCGGCGGGCAGTGGGTGGATGAAAGTGCGCTGTTGCGCTCCCGCGAAGCAAAACAGACTGCCTCGCGCCCGCCGTCACAAAATACGGTGAAACGCCGTCCGGTGACAGCGCAATCCCTGACATTTATGCCTGAAGACGGGCGGCGTTACCGCGCCATCAGTGTGATCCCGAATGAGCTTATTACCGGGGAGAAGCTGGTTACGTACAGTGGCAATCACTTTGATTATGAAGGAATTTGTTCTCTTGCAGTGATCGAACGCTATGGGCGCGAAACCCCACCGGCGACCGCACTGCTGCACAATTTCGGGCTGACACGCGGTGCGCTGGCCTCAACGGTCAGCCATGACAGCCACAATATTGTGGTGGCAGGAATTGATCCCGCAGATATGGCGCTGGCGGTAAATCAGCTGATCGCCGGTGGCGGTGGCATGTGTGTGGTGGCAGACGGGCAGGTTCTGAGCCATGCGGCGCTGCCCATTGCCGGACTGATGAGTGATAAAACAGCAGATGAGATCGCGGCAGAAATTGAATTACTTAAAGCCGCCTGCCGGGATTGCGGCGTGATGCTGGATGAGCCGTTTATTCAGATGGCGTTTCTGTCACTGCCGGTGATCCCGACACTGAAACTCACCAGCCTCGGGTTGTATGATGTGAATAAATTTGTCTTTACACACAGTGAGTTAACAGCATAGCTATCCGTTTAACTGAATAAGAGGCTCTGTGATTATCAGACGGGAATGTTGCGGGTAAAACGCATCATTCCCCAGTAACTGTTATGTGTTTTTTCAGTCAGTTGCCAGCCCTGTTTTTCCAGCTCTGTGCGCAGTGCCCGGTTGATAATTCCGTGTGCCATCGCCAGCACCGCGCCGTGTTCTTCTGCATGCAGGCTCAGTGTCTGTGCGGCATTCTGTGCCCGGCGGCGCACCTGTGCCACTGACGGCACAGACTTTCCGCCACCCGCCAGCCACAACAGGCGAAAGGCGGTCACCCACCACATCGGCGGTAATTTCAGCGGCATCAGCAGTGCGGGGGAGAAGACCGGCAATACAACTTCATGCAAATCATCAATAATAACGCGCGGGGTTATTCCTAATTCAGCCAGAGATGCTGATGTCCGGATAAGCGGGCTGGCGACCGGAAAATAACGGGATAATTCAGATGCTGAAAGGGACAACGGCGGGTTTTGCGGGGAATGAACACCGTTTGCATCATATTTTGCCAGCCAGGTTTTCAGGTCACGCAGCGCGACCGGTGTTTTTTTGTCCAGTGCCGGTTCGCCGTGACGGATAAGCAGGATTTCCTGTTTATGTGCGGCATAGTTATGCTTTGCGTGTGTCATTGTATTTCCCGGAGACTAATCTGAATCCGGCCTGAATCTGTCAGGCCGGATATTAATAAGGCTGTCAGACGTAAAAATATTTCAGAACATGGAAGAAGACCGGGGCTGCGAAGCAAAGTGAGTCCAGCCGGTCCATCATGCCGCCGTGTCCTTCTATCATTGAGCCGAAATCTTTGATCCCGGTGTCGCGTTTGATGGCGGACATGCACAATCCACCGGCAAAGCCCGCCAGACAAATCATCAGTGAGAGCAGGAACGCCGCCCACGGGCTGAAAGGTGTTGCCCACCACAGCGCCATGCCGACAAAGCTTGCACTGATAATGCCGCCGACAAACCCTTCCACTGTTTTATTCGGGCTGAGTTTCGGCACAATCGGGTGTTTGCCGAACAGTTTACCGAACACATACTGAAGCACATCTGAAATCTGAACCACGATCATCAGAAACAGCAGCAGATTGATATTATCCGTAAAATCCGGGATTGGCAGCAGGAGCAGCGCCGGCGCGTAACTCAGGCAGTAAACCGCAATCATCACACTCCACTGTATTTTTGCCATGCGCTCCAGAAAATGGCGGGTATCGCCTGAGAGCACCATGCGGGTCGGGATAAACAGAAAAGCATAAACAGGGATAAATACTGCCAGCAGGTTATACCACTGAACACCAACCAGAATGTACTGGATCGGCAGAATGATAAAGAAGCACCAGAAAAGTGCGCCGTGGTCGCCCCTGTGGGTGGGTGTGAGGGTAATAAGCTCGCGCAGCGCAAGCAGGGACATAAAGGCAAACAGTACCACCGAGCCTATCGGGCCTATGCTGATTGCGACAGCGGCAATAATACACATCAGCCACCAGGCACGGATACGGGCATTAAGATTGCTTATTACCGATGTGTTGCCTTTTACCTGCTTCAGGGTAAGCCCGATAATGGTTGCGACGGTCAAAAAGCCAAATAGCCCGGCGAATATCCAGAATAATTCATTATCTTTCATGATGCATTGCCTCTAACACCCGGCGGGTCCGTAATAAAAAGTCTGCTTTTTCTTCATGTTCGCCCGCAGGTTCAACAGGCGCGCCAAATGTTGCGGTACAGATTATTGGTACGACAACCCGTGAGCCTTTCGGCAGCACGCGGTTGAGATTTTCCAGATAAACCGGCACCAGTACCACATCCGGATTATGGCGGGAGAGATGCCAGAGCCCGGCTTTAAAATCCTGAATTTTCTCACCGTCACCGCGCGTCCCTTCCGGAAACAAAATCAGGGAATCTCCGCTGCTCAGTACTTTTTGCATAATATCCAGCGGGTTTTCTGCCGGCGGGGCATCATTGTGTTCTGTTTCATTGACCGGCTCAATCTTTTTGCCGCGGGCAATTAATACCGCACCAAAAATACGTTGTGCAATATAACGGCGGAATTTGGTTTTATCCCAGTAATCCTGTGCTGCGACCGGATGGACGTGTTCACGGGCGTTGCCGGTTAAGCATGACCAGATAACCAACCCGTCCAGATGGCTGGAGTGATTGGCGTAATAAATACAGGGTTTATCTTCCGGCAGCGGGGCATTTTGTTTTGCGCGGATCCCTGTCAGGAACCGGCAAACAGATACCAGCAGCGCGGAGACTATTTTTTTATCCGGTGACATTTTTTTGCGGGTCATCTTTCGTTATCCTTACGTAAATCGGCCATCAATACAAATGTGCGGCGCAGTGTCGTCCAGAATGCGCCCAGTGTGATTGCCCATAACACGATAAAAAACAAGCTCTGAGACCAGTCCGCCGGCAGGAAACAGGCGATAACGGCACTGATAGTGAGCAGTGCCATCCGATGCTGTTTTGCCATCGGACCGAGAAATTTTTGTGGTTGTTCACAGGTGCCGCCGAGCACGCGGACATAGGCGGTCATGACCGCCATCAGTGCGGCAGCCCAGCCAAGCTCCGGTGTCCATGTGATAAACCCGGACAGTCCGTAACCCACACCAATGAGGATCAGTGAATCTGATATGCGATCCGGTAAATCATTAAATACCGCCCCGACCGGGCTGCGTAATCCGCCTTCCACCGCCACCATGCCATCGAGGAGATTACAGATAAGTCGTCCCTGAACCAGCAGCGCTGCCAGTACAAACAGCAGTATGCGAAGTGTGGTAATTTCACTGTTCAGTGCGCCGAAAAAAGCGAGTGCAGCGAACAGGGCGAACACCACGCTTGCCACTGAAATACCGTTTGGTGTGGCACCGCGCTGTTGCAGCCATCGGGCGCTTGCCATTGCCCAGCGGGTCTGGCGGGCTTTTATCGGACGTCTGTCCTTGATTTCAGTATCCATGTTTTTTCCGTTATGCGAAGATTACGCTGTTGATATTATAAGATTTCATCACCTATTAATAATATACTTGTCATACTTCAGGATGCCTGGGTGTTGACTGCACTCAGCCATCCGGGTCAGATACTGATGTATGCTCCCCGTCTATCTTCGCTTGTCGCCTACATGCATCCCGAATTATTTAGAGTATAGATGTAACAAAACACATAAAACAGAACATAAAAAAGCCGGGATAGATCCCGGCGTGATAATTATTACGATAATGCCCGTTTATCAGATATTCGGCAGATAGCCGGCAACCTTAATAAATTCAATGGAAATAACCAGCAATCCGAACAGGAAGATAAAGACAAGCAAACTGTTGCCGCCCGCAACACGGTAAGCACCTTTTTTCGGGTTTTTCCGCACATTGTAAGCCAGCATGGCAGGCAGAAGCAGTGCCAGGAATGAGAGTGCCACGGCGGCATACGCCAGTGCCTGGGTAAAGCTGCTGTAGAACAGGGCGCAAATTAGTGGTGGTGCGAAAGTCAGTATCCCGGTTTGTGAGCGTCCGAATGCACTGTTGCTGCGTCTGAACAGGTCGGCGAGGTAATCAAATAACCCGAGTGCCACACCCAGGAAAGAGGTGGCTAATGCCAGATCCATAAACAGGCTGACCACGATATTAACGTGTTTGTTGGCAACCGTGTCACTGATAGCGGTCAGAAGCCCGTTCAGACCGGCTTTCTCTGAGAGTATCCCGAAGAAAGTATCTGACGGGATCGCCCCGAGCGTTGCGACCTGCCATAACAGGTAAGCAATCAGCGGGATGGCACTCCCCGTCAGAAAGACAAAGCGCAGTTTTTTACTGTCGCCGTTCATGTAATTTACCAGGCTCGGTACACTGCCGTGGAAACCAAATGAAGTGAAGACCAGCGGAATGGCAGAGAGTACCAGTCCGTTCTGAATCGGCATGCTGGCAAGGTTTGCCATATTAACGTGCGGCATCATGACGGCCAGCATCACAATCAGGAAAATAATTTTTCCGGTAAACAGCAGGCGGTTGATGAAATCCACAGAGTGAGTCCCGACACACACCACAAGGCCGCCAATCAACGTAAAGACAATAGTCGCGGTACCGGGTGTAACGGATATTTGCCACCAGGTTTGAAAGCTTGCGGAGATCATCTCACCCGCGCCGCCGATATACGCCGTTGTCAGGGCATACATCAGGAGTAACATACTGAATCCGGTAAGAATTTGTCCGGGTAATCCGAGGTATTTGCGGGCGACTGTGCCTAAGCCCGTATCTGGTGAACTGTACTGATAAACTTCAACCATCAGTAAAGCCGTATAACTCATGATCGCCCACAGGCCGATCAGAATAAGCGAAATGACCGGAAACCCGATCCCCGCAGCCGCCAGTGGCATTGCCAGCATACCGGCACCAATCGTCGTCCCTGCAACGATCAGCACACTTCCCAGTGTACGATTTTTCACCAAAACCTCATGATATATCTATTAATAATAAGTGAATAAATCCTAATGAAAAACAGGAAAGGTGTCAAATTTAAATTACGCGTTTCGTAAAGATATCATTACACTATTGGCGTAAAAAAACCGGATTGCAGATCCGGTCACAAAACAGGTTCAGAGCTCGAGTTCAATATCACTCATCGGGTAACAGCAGCAGGGGAGAATTTCGCCGTCTCCGATAAAGGCGACCGGGCGGGTACGATAACCGATTTTTCCGTGTTTCAGCCGAACACGGCAGGCACCACAGTATCCTTCGCGGCACTGAAATTCGACAGGAACGGATTGTTCGAGGGTATTGAGCAGGGTGTGATGTTCTTCACTGATATAATGTAGTTGTATCCCCTGCATGTTGCCATGCAGGGTAATTTTATGGCTTGGCATCAGAGCTCGAAACTGCTCAGTTCATCAGTATTGACCTCAGAGTCTATCTGACCGACCAGGTAAGAGCTGACTTCCACTTCCTGCGGGGCGACCTGCACATTGTCAGAGACCAGCCACGCATTTATCCACGGGATCGGATTAGAGCGGACATTGAACGGCAACGGCAGACCCACCGCCTGCATGCGGATATTAGTAATGTAGTCCACATACTGGCAGAGAATTTCTTTGTTCAGCCCGATCATGGAGCCGTTACAGAACAGATAATCCGCCCACTCTTTTTCCTGCTCCGCTGCGCGGACAAACAGATCATAGCAATCCTGCTCGCACTCTTTGGCAATTTCTGCCATTTCAGGGTCATCCTGACCACTGCGCAGCAGGTTCAGCATATGCTGAGTCCCGGTGAGATGCAGAGCTTCATCGCGGGCGATCAGCTTGATGATTTTCGCATTCCCTTCCATCAGTTCGCGCTCGGCAAAGGCAAATGAGCAAGCGAAACTGACATAGAAGCGGATCGCTTCCAGAGCATTAACACTCATCAGGCACAGGTATAACTGGCGCTTCAGAGCACGCAGCGACACATTGAGGATTTTACCGTTGGCGGTATGCGTGCCTTCACCAAACATGTGGTATTCACCGGTCATACGGATCAGGTCGTCATAATACCCGGCGATATCTTTTGCCCGCTTGATTATCTCTTCATTTGCCACGATATCGTCGAAGACAATTGAAGGGTCATTCACGATATTACGGATAATATGCGTGTAAGAGCGGGAGTGGATCGTTTCTGAGAAAGACCAGGTTTCCACCCAGGTTTCCAGCTCCGGAATAGAGATCAGAGGCAGCAGTGCCACATTCGGGCTGCGTCCCTGAATGGAATCCAGCAGTGTCTGGTATTTCAGATTACTGATAAAAATATGTTTTTCGTGATCCGGTAACGCATTGTAGTCAATACGGTCCCGGGACACATCCACTTCTTCCGGACGCCAGAAGAAGGAGAGTTGTTTCTCGATTAATGATTCAAAAATCGGGTATTTTTGCTGATCATAACGGGCGACGTTAACAGGCTGCCCGAAGAACATCGGTTCTTTGAGCTGATCATTATGTACCTGTGAAAATGTAGTATAAGCCATTATTTATTCACCTTAAATTTTACACGCGCCGCCTTCACAATCATCATCGGCTGCTTCTATTACTTCTTCCGGGAGATCGCCCTGAATATCTTCCGCACCATCACGGGTATTATGGTAATAGAGTGTTTTTACACCGAATTTGTATGCGACCAGTAAATCTTTCAGTAACTGATTCATCGGCACTTTGCCACTCGGGAAGCGGGTAGGGTCGTAGTTTGTATTGGATGAAATGGCCTGATCCACAAATTTTTGCATGATCCCGACCAGATGCAGATAGCCCTCATTTCCCGGCATCTGCCATAATAATTCATACGCGGATTTCAGGCGCTCGTACTCCGGCACAACCTGGCGCAGAATACCATCTTTGGACGCTTTCACACTGATATAGCCGCGCGGCGGCTCAATACCGTTGGTGGCGTTTGAGATTTGTGATGATGTCTCAGACGGCATCAGGGCAGAGAGCGTGGAGTTGCGCAGACCGTGTGTTTTGATCTTTTCACGCAGGGTTTCCCAGTCAAAATGCAGCGGTTCGTCAGTCAGTTGATCCAGTGTATTTTTGTAGGTATCAATCGGCAGAATACCCTGTGAATACGTGGTTTCGTTGAATAACGGACAGGCGCCGTACTCTTTTGCCAGTTCACAGGAGGCTTTCAGCAGATAGTACTGAATAGCTTCAAAGGTTTTGTGTGTCAGGTTGTTGGCGCTGCCGTCTGAATAACGCACACCGTGTTTTGCCAGATAATAGGCAAAGTTAATGACACCAATACCGAGTGTACGGCGACCCATAGAGCCTTTGCGTGCAGCTTCAATCGGATAATCCTGATAATCAAGCAGAGCATCCAGGGCGCGGACAGCAAGCACTGCCAGCTCTTCCAGCTCATCAAGGCTCTCAATTGCACCGAGGTTAAAGGCAGAGAGAGTACAGAGTGCGATTTCGCCGTTTGGATCATTAATATCATTCATCGGCTTGGTCGGCAGGGCGATTTCCAGACACAAATTGGACTGGCGCACCGGGGCCACAGACGGATCAAACGGGCTGTGAGTATTACAGTGGTCGACGTTCTGGATGTAAATACGCCCGGTTGATGCGCGCTCCTGCATCATCAGGGAGAACAGTTCCACCGCTTTCAGGGTCTGTTTGCGGATGGACGGGTTTTTCTCATATTGCACATACAGGCGCTCGAACTCATCCTGATCGGCGAAGAACGCGTCATATAACCCCGGTACATCAGACGGACTGAACAGGGTAATATTCTGACCTTTGATCAGACGCTCATACATCAGTTTGTTTAGCTGGACACCGTAATCAAGGTGGCGGACACGGTTTCCTTCAACACCCCGGTTATTTTTCAGCACCAGCAGGCTTTCCACTTCCAGATGCCAGAGCGGGTAGAACAGTGTTGCCGCACCACCGCGCACACCACCCTGCGAACAGGATTTAACCGCGGTCTGGAAATGTTTGTAGAACGGGATACATCCGGTGTGGAATGCTTCACCACCACGGATAGGGCTGCCGAGTGCGCGGATACGACCGGCATTGATACCGATACCTGCGCGCTGGGAGACATATTTGACAATCGCACCGGAGGTCGCGTTAATGGAATCCAGGCTGTCACCGCACTCGATCAGAACACAGGAGCTGAACTGGCGGGTCGGGGTACGGACGCCGGCCATTATTGGCGTTGGCAGTGAAATTTTAAAGGTGGAGGTCGCATCGTAGAAACGGCGGATATAATCCAGACGGGTTTCTTTCGGGTAATGCGAAAACAGGCATGCCGCCACTAAAATATAAAGAAACTGTGCGCTTTCATAGACTTCGCCGGTAACCCGGTTCTGAACCAGATATTTCCCTTCCAGCTGCTTGACTGCCGCGTAAGAGAAATTCATGTCGCGCCAGTGGTCGATGAACTCATTCATCTGATCAAATTCAGATTCGGTATAATCCGTTAACAGACTTTCGTCATATTTCCCGGCTTCAACCATCTTTTTCACATGGGCATATAATTCAGGCGGTTCAAACTGACCGTAGGCTTTCTTGCGCAGGTTGAAGATAGCCAGGCGGGCTGAAAGATACTGATAATCCGGGGTTTCTGCGGAGATAAGATCGGCGGCTGCCTTGATCATTGTTTCATGGATATCCGCAGTTCGGATCCCGTCATAGAACTGAATCTGGGAACGTAACTCGACCTGGGATACGGAGACATTATTCAGACCTTCAGCGGCCCAGGCAATGACCCTGTGGATTTTATCTAAATCGATACGTTCTTTGTGACCGTCACGTTTGGTAACAAGCAGATTCTGGTTCATCAGTTGATATACCCTGTTTTGAAAATTACACCACTCCGGTGTTGAAGCCGTTATTATTGCGCAATAAACCCAAAAAGAAACGATCCCCTGAACAAAAATCCCGGGAATGTCAATGGTGGGCGCTAAACGATTTAAACACAAGATGTAGTGTGTCTGTAAAAGATGGGTAACAAGATAATGATAAATGGCGCCGGGATCAAGTGTACAAAATCGGGATCTTTTGTGGATAACTTGAGGATAGTCACCTGCAAACAGAGTGGTAAGCACTGAGATCACTGGAAAAATGAAACTGTGCTTACCTTGTTACGTGAACAGATAATTTTAATAAAATGCGATTCGTTTGGCGTTTTATTAATCTATCACGTAATTATATTGACACTATAAAATAAAACGCGTATGCAACATATAATTTACATCTACATTGGGTGCCAGCCAGAATTTATCACTTAACGGATTGTAGTGTAAGCCGATTATATGTTGTTCACGCAGCCCGGTGTTATTCATCCACTCAATCATTTCGGCGGGACGTATAAATTTCTTGGCGTCATGTGTGCCCGGCGGAACCATCTTCAGAATATATTCGGCGGCAATAACCGCCATAAACCAGGCTTTTTTGTTGCGGTTGATGGTTGAGAACACCACATCACCGCCGGGTTTCACCAGACGGGCGCAGGCGCGGATAACAGATGCCGGGTCCGGTACGTGCTCCAGCATCTCCATGCAGGTGACCACATCATAGTGCTGCGGGTATTGTTCTGCATGCTGTTCAACGGTTTCCTGCACATAAGTGATATCTGTGCCGCTTTCCAGTGCATGCAGACGTGCAACCTGTAACGGTTCTGCTCCCATATCCAGCCCGGTCACCACAGCGCCTTCACGCGCCATGCTTTCAGAGAGAATACCGCCGCCGCAGCCGACATCCAGCACTGTTTTGCCGAACACGCCGTTGACCCGCTGCTGAATATAGTCCAGACGCAACGGGTTTATCCGGTGCAGAGGTTTAAATTCACCTTCTTTATCCCACCAGCGCGAGGCAACATCCTCAAATTTTTTAATTTCAGCGGGGTCGACATTGGCGGTCAGCGGGGAAGGTTGCGGGCGGGTGGTGTCGTTCATTCGTTCATTCTCTCTCTTTCCTGCGGCAGAACCTGCCGGAATTCGTATTAGCGCCAGTATACAATGCGGACCCGGATGCGTCATCCCTATACTCGTCATACTTCACGATGCTGTTTACTACGCTCCGCCTGCTTACAGGTATCCCTAATTATTCAGAGTAGATAATTTAATATCTAATTTTCTAATTTTCTAAACATTGACGATTTGTGATATAGTTCCAGACCTTGAAATCCGGAGTAATGAGGGATACTGGCTCCATGAGCGACAACGCCAAAGAAATCTTGCCCGTTAATATCGAAGAAGAGTTGAAAAACTCTTATCTTGATTATGCGATGTCCGTCATTGTCGGACGTGCACTCCCCGATGTGAGAGACGGCCTTAAGCCGGTTCACCGCCGCGTATTATTCGCGATGAAAGAGCTGGGTAATGACTGGAATAAAGCATATAAAAAATCTGCCCGTGTGGTCGGGGACGTTATCGGTAAATATCACCCTCATGGTGACAGTGCTGTATATGAAACAATAGTCCGCCTTGCTCAGCCATTCTCTATGCGTTATATGCTGGTGGATGGTCAGGGTAACTTCGGTTCCGTCGATGGTGACTCCGCCGCGGCAATGCGTTATACGGAAGTCCGTATGGCGAAAATTGCGCACGAGCTGTTAGCTGACCTCGATAAAGAAACCGTGAATTTCGTGCCGAACTACGATGGCACTGAAATGATCCCTGAGGTTATGCCGACCCGCATCCCGAATCTGTTAGTGAATGGTTCTTCCGGTATCGCAGTCGGGATGGCAACAAATATCCCGCCTCATAACCTGGGTGAAGTCATTGACGGCTGTCTGGCCTTTATCGACGATGAAGATATTTCAATCGAAGGGCTGATGGAACATATCCCGGGACCGGACTTCCCGACAGCAGCAATTATTAATGGTCGTCGCGGTATTCTGGAAGCATACCGTACCGGTCGCGGTAAAATTCATATCCGCGCTCGTGCTGAAGTCGAAGCAGATGCAAAAACCGGCCGCGAAACCATCATTGTTCATGAAATTCCGTATCAGGTGAATAAAGCGCGCCTGATTGAAAAAATCGCGGAACTGGTTAAAGAAAAACGTCTTGAAGGGATCAGCGGACTGCGCGATGAGTCCGATAAAGACGGGATGCGCATTGTTATTGAAGTGAAACGCGATGCAGTTGGTGAAGTGGTACTGAATAACCTTTATTCACTGACGCAGATGCAAACCACGTTTGGTATCAATATGGTTGCCCTGCATCAGGGACAGCCGAAGATCCTGAATCTGAAAGAGATCCTCAGCGCATTTGTCCGCCACCGCCGTGAAGTGGTGACCCGCCGGACAATCTACGAATTACGCAAAGCGCGTGAACGTGCGCATATCCTTGAAGGTCTGGCGATTGCGCTGGTCAATATCGATCCGATTATCGAGCTTATCCGCCGCGCACCAACGCCTGCGGAAGCTAAAGCCGGATTACTGGCACAAGCCTGGGCGATGGGAACAGTTGCCGCGATGCTTGAGCGTGCCGGTGATGACGCAGCCCGTCCGGAAGGGTTGGGTGAAGAGTTCGGTATCCGTGACGGACAGTATCACCTGACAGAAGTTCAGGCTCAGGCAATCCTGGATCTGCGTTTGCAGAAACTGACCGGTCTTGAGCATGAAAAACTGCTGGATGAGTACCGCGAATTACTGGAACTGATCGCCGGTCTGCTGTATATCCTGCAAACCCCTGAGCGGCTGATGGAAGTTATCCGTGAAGAGTTGGTTGCAGCGAAAGAGCAGTACAATGATGCCCGCCGGACTGTCATCACAGAAAACACCGCTGATATCAATATTGAAGATCTGATTAACCAGGAAGATGTGGTTGTGACACTGTCACATCAGGGGTATGTGAAATATCAGCCGCTGACAGACTATGAAGCACAGCGCCGTGGTGGTAAAGGTAAGTCAGCGGCGCGCATCAAAGAAGAAGATTTCATTGAGCGTCTTCTGGTTGCGAACACGCATGACACTATCCTCTGCTTCTCCAATAAAGGAAAACTGTACTGGCTGAAAGTGTACCAGTTACCTGAAGCAAGCCGTGGTGCCCGTGGTCGTCCGATTATCAACATTTTACCGCTGGATCAGGCGCAGAACGAGCGTATCACCGCTATCCTGCCTGTCCGTGAATATGAAGAAGGTAAATTTGTCTTCATGGCAACGGCAAGCGGTACAGTGAAGAAAACCTCACTGACTGATTTCAGTCGTCCGCGCAGCGCCGGTATCATTGCGGTTAATCTCAATGAAGGCGATGAACTGATCGGTGTGGATCTGACTGATGGTAACAACGAAGTTATGCTGTTCTCAGCGGAAGGGAAAGTTGTCCGTTTCCGTGAAGATGCTGTCCGTGCCATGGGGCGCACCGCAACAGGCGTCCGTGGTATCCGTCTTGGTGATAATGATGCGGTTGTATCCTTAATTATCCCGTGTGATGACGGTGAAATTCTGACAGTGACAGAGAACGGTTACGGTAAACGGACTGCGCAGGCGGAATATCCAATCAAATCCCGTGCCACACAAGGCGTTATCTCAATTAAAGTGAGTGAACGTAACGGGAAAGTGATTGGTGCCATCCAGGTCAGCACGGATGATCAGATAATGATGATAACCGATGCCGGCACACTGGTGCGTACACGTGTTTCTGAAGTCAGTATCGTGGGGCGTAATACCCAGGGTGTGACACTTATCCGTACGGGTGAAGAAGAAAAAGTAGTTGGTTTACAGCGCCTCGCCGAACCGGAAGAGGATGAAAGTGAATCGGATGCTGACAGTGAAAGTACGGATGTTGCAGATATCGCAGAAAACGGTGATACCGGGACAGAAGATAATATCGGTTAACGTTACCGGGTTTTTGTAATATAAAATCAGAAATATTAATAAAGCAGGAACAATAATATTGTTCCTGCTTTTTATTTAGCTCCGGGATTTTGTAAACATTGCACAGTGGTATATCCTAGGCATAACAGTCTGAAACCTTATGAATATTTAAGATTCATTATTGGCGGAGCCCCTTTGAGATACTTTTCATCATTCCAGACATCACTAAAAATTTCGCGTTATCTGTTCCGGATCGTCGGTGTGATGTTATGGGGATTGGGCGCGCTGGTTACCGTATTCTATTTGCTGAATATCTATAACGGGATGCGTAATGATATCCGCCAACAATATCTTTCAGATTATGATGCATTATTAGCGTATTTCCGACAATCCGCAGATATTACGCGTGATATTCAGTATATGAATGAGCGGTTTGTCGAAGGTAAAAATGAGCAGGGACTGATCCCGACACTCAAGCGCACGACAGACGGGTCTTTTATTGGTTACCAACCGCTGAATGCCAAAGCGGATTGTGGTGTATTCCGCACAACAACCGGCTCTTATATTATCGCGTTTAAAGATCTTCTTACTTATTGGCAGGATAATATTTCTGCACCCCAGGGACTCAACCAGGTTTTTCTGATCGGCTCTCAGACATTTTGCATGGTATCGTTCCCGATCAAAAATCTCTCTACTGATCCGGAAACGCTGCGCAGAATGGTCAATGATTATTCTCAGTATTATCTTAAACTCAAAAGTCAGGGAAAAGAGCGGACTATTTACTGGATTGCGCCGGGGAGCAATCAGGGGACGGGCAGTCTGTTTATTATGATGCCAATCTATTATGACGGGCAGTTTATTGCCCTGATGGGAATAGAACGTAACCTGCAACTGGAAAATTATAATCGTCTGCGTCAGTTCCCGGTCAATCTTCTGATTATGAATGAGCAGAATGAGAGAGTATTGTCGTATCCGAATGAAGTTAATCCGCAGAAAAATAAAGACAGTTACCAGGTTGAAGATAATTATTTCGGTTATGATGCAGAATTTACTCAGTTGATGCTCAAACGCAAACTGACGCCTTCCTCTTTTAATGTGATCTATACCACGCCGCTGAGTGCCATTTATGAAAAAATGAAATTTCAGTTGCTCAATGGTGCAATACTGAACTTGATTTCCGCCATTTTTATCGGGCTGTTTACCTGGATTCTGGAACGGCGGATTTTTATGCCGGCGGAGAATAATGCTGTGCGTCTGGAAGAGCATGAGCAGTTCAATCATAAAATTGTGGCCTCCGCACCTGTCGGTATCTGTATTTTGCGGACCCAGGACGGCACGGCACTGCTGAGTAATGAGCTGGCACATAATTACTGGCGGATGCTCTCTTTTGAGGATCGCAACCGTATCGGGCTTCTGATTAAAGAAAAGCGGCAGGGAATGGAGGATATGGTGACCCGTAACGGAGGACACCTTCAGGTCAGTTTCGTGCATTCACGCTATCAGAATGAAGAAGTGGCTATTTGTGTGCTGGTGGATATCAGCGCCCGTGTACAGCTCGTTACAGGAAGTGGCACAGGCGGCAGAGCAGGCGAACCAGTCCAAGTCCATGTTCCTGGCGACAGTCAGTCATGAGCTGCGTACACCGTTGTACGGCATTATCGGTAACCTGGAACTGTTGCAGTCAATGGCGCACTCTCAGGATGCACAGCGCCTGCTGGGCACCATGAATAACTCCTCATCTCTGTTACTGAAAATTATCAGCGATATTCTCGATTTCTCTAAAATCGAGTCCAAACAGCTGAAAATTGAGACAAGAGAGTTTAATTTCCGCGAACATATCCATTTTGTGGTGGCGAACTATTTGCCGCTGGTGGCAAAAAAACATCTTTCACTGTACTGCTTTATTGAAAAAAATGTGCCGGAGCTGGTGTGTAATGACCCGGTACGTATGCAGCAGGTCATCGCCAATCTGTTTAATAATGCGATTAAATATACACAGGTTGGTATGGTGTGCATTCATGTTTATGTGCACGGTGACTATCTGCATGTGGATATTCAGGATACCGGCGGGGGCATAAGTGATGATGAGCTGCGCCAGTTGTTTGACCCGTTCTATCAGATTATACCGAACAGGGACAGCCCGTCTCAGGGCACCGGGCTGGGGCTGCCTATCTGTGAAAAACTGATCTCACTGATGGATGGCGACATGATTGTGGAGTCACAGAAAGAAGTCGGCAGCCTGTTCGGGATACGTTTTCCGCTTTATACCGCGTACCGGTCCGGCAATTGTACTGATATTGAGCCGCTGACAGTCCCTCTGGTGTTTGAATTCAATAACCGTGTGCTGGCTGATTATATGCAGTGTGCGTGGTCAGGGATTGCCCCGGCACTGCTCTGTTTGGATGAGTGCGCGGATTTATCGCAGGCGGTGGTGATAACGGATATGGTTACACCGGTGATGAAGCAGGCACGGCTGCTGATTGAACTTAATGCAGGTTATACCGATAAACCTGTGCCGCAGGGCGGAAACCACTGGCTTCATAATACCCATCAGCTTGACGGCTTGTATGAATTTATCTCTGACCGGCTGGATAACCGTAAAGAAGAGCCGGATGATATGCCGCCGCCGGCGTTGCCGGATAATCAGCAGGCGAACTATGTCCGTATCCTGATTGTGGATGACCATCCGATCAACCGACACCTGCTTTCAGATCAATTGCATCTGTTTGGTTTCCATACGGCGACTGCGGATGACGGGCTGGATGCGCTGAATTTCCTGGAAACCCATGAGGTGGATATCATTTTGTCAGATGTTAATATGCCGAATATGAACGGCTATGATTTGACACGGGCATTGCGCAGGAAGGGCGTGGTGCTGCCGATTATCGGTATCACCGCAAATGCGATGGCAGAAGAGCGTGAGCGCTGTCTGGCCGCCGGTATGAATGATTGCCTCTCCAAACCGGTATCAATGCAGTCACTGCGCACCATGATGCAGAAGTATGTCCCTGAGGTTACCCCGGTAAAACCGGTGTAAGCGGTGTGGTAACAGGATAAAAAAACCGCCGTTCACTGAACGGCGGTTTTTTATTAATAACCGGTACGGTTACATTATACTTCTCTGTGACTGTCAATAGTGACAGACGAAAGATAGTTCAGCAGAGCGATGTCATTTTCAACACCCAGTTTCAGCATGGCAGATTTTTTCTGACTACTGATAGTTTTGATACTGCGGTTGAGTTTACGCGCAATCTCAGTAACCAGATGTCCTTCGGCAAATAACCGCAGAACCTCACTCTCTTTTGGTGACAGGCGTTTATCGCCATAACCGTTGGCATTTACTTTCTCCAGCAGTTTGGCAACACTTTCAGGTGTAAATTTCTTCCCTTTCTGCAATGAAGCCAGTGCTTTCGGCAGATCTGCCGGGGCGCCCTGTTTCAGTACGATCCCTTCGATATCAAGTTCCAGTACGGCACTGAGTATCGCCGGGTTATTGTTCATGGTAAGAACAATAATGGCCAGGTCAGGATAATGGCGCTTGATATACTTAATCAGCGTAATACCATCACCGTATTTATCTCCCGGCATAGAGAGGTCAGTTATCAGAACATCTGCATCCAGACGAGCTAAATTATTGATAAGTGCAGTTGAATCTTCAAACTCACCGACAACAGTGACTGTCTCCAGTTGTTCCAGGGATTTTTTAATCCCGAAAATAACGATGGGATGATCATCAGCGATAATAACATTCAGGTTATTCATACTCGTGGTTACCTTGCTGCAGCAATTCAATGACAATGGCATCGATTTCACGGATACCTTCATCAATTTTAATTTTGTTTTTGTCTGCGATATACTGTTCTATATCTTCACACCGTGTTTTCAGATAATCAAAGTCAAGCACAGCAAAGACCCCTTTAACCCGATGTACCGTCAGCGCCAGTGGCTGCAATTCACTTAATTCTGCTTCGGTGTACATCTTATTTATATCAGGAGGTACTGTGGTGGCAAACAAATCGTTATACGTACTTTGTGCCAATTGATTTTTATATAAAGCAACAATTTCCCCTACGGAAAGTGCGTTTGTATTAATACCCGAATCTCCGGGTAAGAATCTATCATCAAACTCATCCGAAGTTAAGCTTTGTTCGATGAGTAATGTAATTGCATTCAGAATCTCATCGTTGAAATTATAATTACATTCCACAAGAGAAGGTGTAATCATTTTATGTTCAACAATATCATTACGTAAAAATAATATCGGCTTTCTCGCTTTCTTATCAAAATCTGTTATCAGGATGTCGTACTCATCTTGCAATAACGCGCGATTTTTATCAAATAAAATTCCGCCGTTTTCACTTATAATTGCATTAATTATTTCCCGAATACTTGGATTAATGATATTGAGTTTGAAAAGAGTGTCTTCCAGAATACCGGATGGTTCACCACGCGACTCCGTTGCAGGCAGCGGCAGCTCTACAATGTAGTGGGTACCGATATCCGGTTTACTGTCAATTTTCAATTTACCTTTAAGCTTCTTACATAATAAATCACATAAATAAAATGCCAGACCTGAATTAGGACGATTCTCTGTTTCTGCTACCTGACACATAAAAGGATCATAGCGGTTAACAAGATCAGAAGAGGGCAAACCAGAGCCGCTGGCAATTATCTCAAATTTGATATTATTATGTTCATCTTTGAATATATTCTTAAGGCGGACAACTAATTTACCATATTTTAAATTACTGACAGCGTAATTCAGCAGTAATAAAATAACCTTACTTATGATCGAACCATCACCAATATAATTTAACTGTCTGTTTATACCGTTATGAAAATAAAGGGGTATCCCTTTGTCATTAATTTGTTGTGAAAACTGCTTCACAATATCTTCAATGGTTGTAGATAACAGGAACTCATCATTTGTTGGCTTCCAGTCATCTGTTTCGAGGTCGGCCAGTAAAATAATATTTTCAATCCATTCACTGAGGTAGCCGGACTCGGTCGCAACTTTATTCATCAACTGTCTGCCGGTATTGTCGGTGACATACATTTTCAGTGCGTGCAGGTCATTACCAAGTTGCTTAACCGGTATCGCTAACTCAGATTTAATATTCTTCAGCACGGAGTGGCGGGCTTTAATACTCTTATTATATTCACGGTCAGATAATTGCAGACGTCGCGCTGTCAATGCTTCCTGATCTTTATCCTGGAACAGGATCAGATAGGTATCATTCATACTGCGGACAGGGTTCATACTGACTTCATAGACGACATTATCAATGGTGGTTTGGATCCGTCCCTGATGTTCACGGGCCATATCACGTGTTTTACTTAAATCGCTTAATGCCAGTAGTTGATTGGCAATTGTGTTACTTATCAGCCGCTTATTAGTGGCGAAATCATAAATCGCAAGCCCGAGCGGGAGCTGGGCGACTATTTCATTCGTCATGGCTTCACTATTTTTTGCCTGGCGGATTAATGAATTCAGCGGAGAAATGAATCGCTTGCGGATATAAATAAGACCACCAACCGATAAAATACTGAAAAGCAAAATTGAGATTAACAACCATATATTGGCGGACAGCATCTCTTCAGCCAGTGCGAGCAGGGAGAGCTGATAGATAACCTGATACGGCATATCACTGAGGCGGTAGCTTAGTTTCAGTGACAGCCCGTTAATACTGATTTGCACCGGACTTGTCCGGTTGCTGATGACATTTGATTCCGCAGGGACCAGCGCGAGGTTTGCGAGGTCGAGGTTATCAGGCACCATGGTATTAATTGGTAAATCGAATGCGACCACACTGGTTAATTGACCGGGGTTATTAAACATCGCGCGGTATGTGTAGTAATAAGTCGATTCAGTCCGCAGTTTAGTAAATGACGACAATGTTTCCCGTTCATCCAGCGCTGTTGAATCCGCCAGCATTTCTGTGCGTTTTTCATCAGCACTGAGTGTCAGATAGCTTTCGCGATAGCGTAATTCCGGACGCAGGGCAGAGTGAGATGTGACTAACAGCAGACTGTTATCCAGACCATTAAGGTAATACATTGAATTGAACTGATTGTTTCCGCCCCACAAAATGGTCAGATAATCGGAAAACCGTCTGGCAATCGAATAGGTTTCGTCATCAGTTCGCCCGAATAAAATAGCATCAACAATCGGTACACGGCTGTCAATCCAGTAAATGTCATTCAGGATCTTATGTGGAGGAACGAGTTCGGGTCGTTTTTCCGTATCTGCTGCATTGGCAAGCCTGAACAGCTCAATTGACTGATATCTGTATGTTTCAACCTGATGTTCTATCCGGTTGCTGAAACTGAGTAATGCGCCTTTTTTGCTTCCCAGCCAGGCATCGTAGTAGTTATATCCATATAAGAAGAGAGATAAAACTAACAGCGAAACAAATGATGCATAAAAGCCGGGTATCGTATAAGGCTTGGAATTTGAATGTCTGTACATATTTTCCGTTACAACCTTATTAGTAAGTACTTGACTGAAAATCCACCGGGAATTGATTCTAGCATATTAATTACCGGCACAATAATAGCTGTAATCAGCCACAGATAAGGCGGAATGCCTGAATGTTGAGCAGACAGACAAAAAAAATGATTTTTTTTGCTTACAGGGGTAGACAGGTTCCTCATTTTTCAGGATAATCGCGCCCCATGGAAGGATGGCCGAGTGGCTTAAGGCAGCGGTCTTGAAAACCGCCGACGGGAGACCGTCCTAGAGTTCGAATCTCTATCCTTCCACCAAATTAGCCGGCTTAGCTCAGTTGGTAGAGCAACTGACTTGTAATCAGTAGGTCACCAGTTCGACTCCGGTAGCCGGCACCATATAAAACCCGCCATCTCTTTGAGATGGCGGGTTTTTCCTTTTGTACTCGCCAACAACGTTTAGTGTAGTGTGGGACATATTTGAGACATCACTCCTGAGAGCCACATCAATTTGCTGTGAGTGCCGGCTTAAATGCCTTGGTGCCAGGTGAGCGTAACGCCGTACCATTTCAATTGATTCCCATCCTCCCATTTCCTGTAATATCGACAGGGAGCTCTCGTCTTGATTAACAGGTTCGCTCCACGCGTACAGTAAACCATCAAACCGAAAGTTAATGATCTCTGCCGGTCTTAAATTTGTTTTCCGGGCTGTAATATCAATAACATTGATACAATGCTGCGGGAGGTACGCTGCAAACAACCACGTCCTGCCGCATCAAATTAAAAATTATCTTACTATAAAGACAGATGTTTTCGCATAATGAACGAGTGATGAGGCAGTAGACCCCAGGATATGTGTTTTGAAGCTTGGGTTGCGGGAACCGATAATAATGAGGTCGGCTTTTATTTGTTGTGATACATCAATGATTGTATCAGCAATGCTGCCAATCTTAACAAGTAACGTTATCTGATTTTCAGGTATTTCAAATTTGCTTATAACGGCTTTCAGTTCAACCTTAATACTCTCTGTCATTTCATCTTCTGACTTTGTGTTTTCAGTAATTACAGGATATCCAACACCATATTCATTATATTTTTCGATAGGTGAAATGACTGTCAAAAAATAAAAATGTGTATTTTTATTTATGGAATACCCGTTAACTTCGGAGATAACCTTATCAGTCAATGAGCTCTGATTAAGATCGATAGGTACAAGAATTATTTTATGCATAACCAACTCCTTAGTAGAAAAACCAGCGTATCTTTGATTAAGGATAGTCCATATTATCACTACTAATCGATAGTTTTTACAATTAGGGTATTTTTCAGGAGAAACCATTATGCAAAATATTATATTCAGTGGTATTTATCCCGGTAAACAGCCATTTCACATCAATCATTGGGATAAATAAGCAAGGTGACTTTATATAAAAACCCATATGAATCAAATTGATGGGTTTTTGATAGAGTGCTCATCTTCAATCGTTGTAATCGAAGTCTGCGCAGGTGCTTATTTTATGAGCGTGACGGATTAGCAATTCAGGCCATGAAGAAAATTTAATATCTCCACAGTTTGTTCGTCCATCTGTCGCTGTTGCGGTGTATTTATGATGTCCCCACAGATGTTGTACTACTGGCTTTCCTGGCATATTCCTGATTGTTTGTTCCGGTAACCATTTTTGTGACAGGCGAAATGTGTAAATCCGATATTAAAAGCGGGATAGAAAAAGATCACGCAAAAATCAGACAGATCGCTCCGTGGTCTTTTTTATAGAGTTACAGGCATGGCTGAATGACGGATTACAATAGCTGTGTTTCGTTAATCCAGACGACCTCAGTTATGCTTTTAGCAACTAATTTCCCGGTGTGGGGCATTTTAAAGTGTGCGTTAACAGATTCTTTATCTTTCCATTTTTCCCATAGTATAAATTCACCTTTTTCTCTGTCGGAAGGGTAAACAGAGAAAAAAATATTACCATCTTCATTTTGGGTTTCTGCTTCTAACCACTTTAAATCATTATAAACATCTTCAAATGAATGATTATTTATAATGCGTATGCAAGCTGTAATTAAGTACATAATGAATCCCGTTTCTACTAAATGTGTAGCCAGTTTATAATCAATCAGACGGCAGGGGCTAAAATATTTACAAAATTCGTACCAATTCAGAAAGCTTTGCTTTTTGAACTGCAAACCTCAGATTGTGCCGATGCAGCCGATGATGAATACCAAGAAAAATTTTTTTGTTACGATATAGATGTTTCAACTAATATTTGTATAAATACCATCTCATTTTTTTGAATCCCCGAGAGTATTTGAAAGGAAAAAATTTACTGATAATATTGATAATTATATCAATATTAAATATATATTTAATAACAAAAAATTTTTGGCGGAAGGATGCTATATAAGTAGGATGGATTTAAATGAAGCCACAAATAAAAAATATATCAGGAGCAGAGTAAATCGGACGTAATGCAGGATAAATTAAGTTCCCGGAAGGATGAGGATTCTTTCAGGATGTAAGTTAAATAAGTGACGTTAGGGAGATGGATGGAAGTAAAGATAACAATATCAGCTATAGATTTACGGACTTCTATAAAAATATCCAGCATTAATTATACCTTAAGTATCTTCAATAATCAGCTATTAGACCATCAAGTTTATCATTACTTAAATTATTTTCCATGTGAAAAGATAAGAATAAAGATCAAGAAAAATATAAAACAAAAAATGAGGTATAAAAAATAATTGATTTTTATCAATAAAAGGGCATTGCAATGTTAATTATCAATAACTAAATTAAATAAATCTATCTAATGGCTTCGTATTTATATGATTTTAAAGAATAAAACAAATAATCAATAATTCTTATTATCATATTGACTATGATTGAATTTATTAATATATTAATTCGCAACGGTATTTAGTTAATATAAGTAACCCTTATTAATTAAAAGGAATATGGTACGAATATTATATTCAAATCCATAGCTGTACCCGCAACTGTAGACGTAGCTGGATATCTTTATATTCATCAGGCTAATATGATGAGTAAGTCACTGTAATTATTATGGGAAGGCTGATATCTCAGAGTTCGTAAGCCAGTAGACCTACCGTTAAATGCAATATTCAATCTATAAGGCGGGATAGTCCTTATGATGAATGACAATTTCTTTAGTGAAATTGAGAAATATATTGGTTTAACTTGTATATTGCGACGTTATATCATTATTATTTAACACTATTACAACGTCCACGATACCTAGCTATATAATTTCATAAACATTCATTATATATATCTATTCCGATAACATAAAACACAACAATTGTGTCTTAATGAAATCAGAGGATAGTATGTTAAGTAACAATATTAAAACAAAAAATCAAAACCTACGAAATAAACTTATCATTAATACAAGTAGCCTCTTTCTATTACTATACTCCGGCATTTCATTATCTGCCCAAACTGAATACCCGCTCACAATTAAAAACTGTGGAAAGGATATTACTTTTACCAAAGCACCTGAACATGTTGTAACCGTAGGTCAGAACAGCACCGAAATCATGTATATGCTGGGGCTTGCTGATCGTGTTGCAGGAACATCACTCTGGTTTACCCCTGTCATGGAACAATTCAAAGAGCAAAATGCTAAAGTTGATGTTATTGCTGAAAATATTCCTACATTTGAAGGTATTCTCGCCAAGAAACCTGATTTGGTGGCAAGCCAGTTTGAATGGCAAATAGGTTCTGCGGGCGTGGTTGCAACTTATGAGCAATTTGATGAATTAAAGGTTCCTGTCTATTCCTCACCAGCTGATTGTGCAAAAAGTAATGAAGATGGTGGTGATGGTGTAAGAAAAGAAATGTTTGATATTAATCTTGTGTATCAAGAGATTAATGATCTGGCTAAAATATTTAATGTTCAGGATCGCGGTGATGAATTAGTGATGTCACTGAAAGAAAGAGAAAAATCAGCAAAAGAAAAAGTGGCGGATATCAAACCCGGCACTTCTGCAGTATTTTGGTTTTCCAGTGCAGATCTGGAATTAGATCCTTATGTTGCCGGAAAACTGGGTCCTGCGGCTTATATTGCTAAAGAGTTGGGAATCAAAAATATTATTAATTCTGATGAAGAATGGCCGACAGTTGGCTGGGAAACAATAGCAAAAGCAAATCCATCAATGATTGTATTAGGGGAAATGTCCCGCCGGCGTTTTCCTGCGGATGATTGGAAGGTAAAAATGGAATATCTCAAATCTGATCCTGTAACCAGTCTTATTCCTGCCGTTAAAAATGAATACTTACCTGTGATTGATGTACAGACAATGAATGCAGGTGTACGGACAATTGATGGGTTAGAGCAAATTGCAGATGCGTTATTAAAATATAACTTAGCTGAAAGTAAACATTAATAATACTTATGGTAAATCCTGCCGGAATTATATTTTTCGGCGGATTTTAAACTAATTCAGGTATGAATATGTATTTTTCTGCTGTGAAATATCGTGTCTGCATCCGGTTTTTTGCTAAAGCTATTTTTTATTTTTTAGTTACCGGTCTGATTTTATGTATTGCAGTTCTATTGGGGATATCCATAGGTGAAACGGTTATTCCATGGAAAAACGTAATAGAAACACTTGGAAATAAGCTTTTTACATTAAATTATGATGTCGATGCTTTAGATGCCGGGATCGTATGGAATTACCGGTTAACCAGAGCAATAGTTTCAGCATGTTGTGGCGCCTGTCTTGCTGTTTCCGGTGTGGTGTTACAGTCATTACTGCGCAATCCGCTGGCGGACCCTTATCTTTTGGGGATTTCAGCCGGAGCATCAACAGGAGCAGTTGCTGTAGCATTAATCGGGATTGGTGGCGGAATTATTTCTATGTCATTTGGTGCATTCATTGGTGCATTAATTGCGTTTTTATTTGTAGCGGCTTTAGCAGCTCTTGCACGTGGTGCAAGGGAGGCGGTAGCGACCCAAATTATACTTGCCGGTATTGCAAGCTCTCAGTTATTTAATGCAATAACGTCTCTGATTATCACAAAATCAGCAAACGCCGAGCAGGCCAGAGGGATAATGTTTTGGTTACTGGGTAATCTCAGTGGCGTTCGCTGGCCGGATGTCATGCTCGCAGTTCCGGTTACAGTTATTGGAGTGATGACGTGCTTTTGCTATGTGAGGTCACTCGACGCATTTACGTTTGGTACACAATCGGCGGCGTCTTTAGGGATCCCGGTTAAGCGGACCCAGGCTGTTTTGATAACGGCCACAACATTAATGACAGCCATTATGGTTTCGATTGTCGGCGCTATCGGTTTTGTGGGACTGGTTATCCCACATGCGGCAAGATTAATTGTCGGGCATCAACATCATAAATTATTGCCGGTCAGTGCAATAGTAGGTGCTCTTTTTATGATAGCAGCAGACGTTATCTCCCGGACAATTGTTACAGGGCAGGTTTTACCAATAGGTGTAATCACTGCATTAGTTGGTGCCCCGATATTTGCGGTTATTTTGGTTAGGGGGAAACGTTCAAAATGATTAATATCCGGAATCAGGCTGCATACACAGCTGAACAGTTCTCTATGACTGACACTATATTAAAAATTGAAAATATCAGCTTACGTATCAGGAAAAAAAATATCGTTAACAATGTCTCGATGAGGGTAAAAAGAGGCGAATTTCTGGGAATTATTGGTGCGAATGGTTCCGGAAAAACAACATTAATTTCTATGATTGCGGGTTTAAATAAACCCTTCTCCGGAATGGTCGAATTTGACGGAAAGAAAATAGGATTATATTCGCGTCGTCAACTGGCACAAAAAATGGCACTGGTTGAACAACACGCTGAAACAACCGACCAGATGACAGTAAGACAAGCTGTCGGGCTGGGCCGGACACCTTACTTAAGTCTGGTGAATCCGTGGTCTGAGAATGATAGTTCGGTTGTCAATGCAATACTCGATAAAATAGATATGAAAGATTTCTGTAACCGGAACTGGCAAACGCTGTCAGGGGGAGAGCGCAAACGCACGCATATAGGAAGAGCGCTTGCCCAGGAGCCAGAATTATTAGTGATGGATGAACCAACCAATCATTTGGATGTAAAACATCAGATAGAGTTGTTGTACCTGATAAAGTCACTGAAACTTACTGTTATAACATCATTACATGACCTTAATCATGCTGCGATGTTTTGTGACAGGGTGGCAGTTATGCAGGGGGGGGGGCTGGTCGCTATAGATATACCTGAAAAAATATTCACACCTGAAAATATAAAATTATTTTTCGGCATAACCGCTATTGTTGAGTCCGAAGAAAATAACGGAAATTGTTTTATCCGATATCAATACCCGCATTGCTAAATACCTCAT
Source organism: Morganella psychrotolerans (assembly GCF_965118875.1). Classification (GTDB taxonomy): domain Bacteria; phylum Pseudomonadota; class Gammaproteobacteria; order Enterobacterales; family Enterobacteriaceae; genus Morganella; species Morganella psychrotolerans_C. The sequence continues at coordinate 680,294 of NZ_CBCPJD010000001.1, read as the reverse complement.
TAAATTAAACAGGAAATAAAATGAATTTATTAAAGAGTATACTAATTTTAACCGGTTCACTTTTGCTGGTTTCCCCTGTTTTGGCAGAAACTCACGAAGTGCTGATGAAAAACCGGGGAGCATCAGGCCCGATGATTTATGAACCGGATTATATTGAAATTAAACCTGGTGATACTATTAAATTTGTCCGGACTCATAAAAGCCACAATGCAGCATCCATTAAAGAAATGTCACCTGCCGGGTACAAAGGATTTATGGGTAAAATTGATCAGGAAATAGAAGTAAAATATGATGATACGGGCTACTACGGAGTCAAATGTACTCCTCACTATGCTCAGGGAATGGTTATGTTAGTTAAAGTCGGTAATGCAGATTTACCTCAATCCTACCGCGATTTTAAAGCACCAGGATTAGCGGATAAGCGATTTAAAAAATTAATAGAGACGCACGTTGATAAATAATATTAATTTAAATTAATGGCGATGCCTGATTATCATAAATAATAGAACAGGCTATCCCATTTTATATTGTGTCATGCAACATATTTGTATTCTGCAAGAAATTAACTGCCAGTAAAAAAATAGGAAATATTTAATGAATGGCAAGAACGATAAAGTAATACAGGATACCGGTAAAACCTTACTAAGCCGCAGAAAATGTATCTACAGGCTGACACAGTTGATTGGTACTGTTGGCATAGCTGCCGCCGCCTGGCCTCTGGTAATGAGTTTTGGACCTGATAAGCGAAGTCTGGTGAGTAGCGGCCCGATAGATATTAATCTTGAGAATTTACAACCTGGTCAGGTAATAAAGAAAGTATGGCGTGATAAATTAATTTTAATTCGCTATCGAACGGAAAGTGAAATTCAGGCAGCACGCTCAGAAAATATATCATTTCAATTGGATCCTCAGCCTGATAGTGAAAGAGTCAGGGAAGGTTATGAGCAGTGGCTGGTTCTTTTTGGTAATTGCCCGCATGCCGGTTGTATACCAAGAGAAATTAGTGGTGAAAACACAGGATGGATTTGCCCCTGCCATGGATCTGAGTTCGATATGTCCGGTCGTGTGACTAAAGGTCCTTCAACAAAAAACCTGGATGTTCCGGAATATACTTTTTTGAATGAAGGACTGGTTCTTCGTGTAGGTGCCAGTAATGTATAAACCACATGAAGGAATTGGATTAAACCCTGAGAAATCAGTATTAAAGACGTTATTATCATTTCTTGGAAAAACAATAAGACTGCCTAAGTCTGGCTGGTTGCTATGGTCTTTTGGCACAGGCGCTATACTATTAGTTGTATTAATTATACAAATAGTAACAGGGCTGATTTTAGCCATGTATTATATACCAACTGCGGAGCAGGCATTTGATTCCATTATTAATATCATAAGAAATATAAACAATGGCGAGCTTATAAGAAATTTACATACGATAGGCGCATCCCTTTTTTTTGTTGCCTGTTATATTCATATATTCCGTGGTATGTACTTCAGTGTTTATCGCAGGCCATTCGTCAGGATGTGGATGATAAGTGTAACACTGTATTTGTTATTAATTATAACTGCTTTTCTTGGATATAGCCTTATATGGGGACAAAAAAGTTATTGGGCTGCAACTGTAATGACCGAATTAAGTAAAGCTATTCCGTTTATTGGTGGGAATGTGCACGATCTTATCGTTGGTGGGTTTTCTATAGGAACACCGATGCTTGGTCGTTTTTATGTTTTTCATTTTATGATACCGTTTATTATTGTTATTTTTACAGTTATACATATACGTACAGTTCAGCTTGCCTTTTCTAAAGCGGTCAAGAAGCCATTGACAGATAAACAACAAAAAAAATTATTATTTAATTATAAAATAACAAATGAGGATGCTATAAAAGTAGTATTGTTTTTATTTGTACTTGTTTGGTTTGTTTTCTTCTCTCCGCAATCATTAATGCATACAGATAACTTTATCAAAGCCGAATCAACGATCACACCAGAAATAGTATCACCGGAATGGTATTTCCTGACATTATTTTCTATATTACGGTGTTTTCCTGACGAACTTGTAGGTATTGCTGCAATGTTTGGTGCCATTTTTGTTTTTTATCTTTTACCCTGGCTGGATGGTTCAAAATCTAAGTTCAGAAACTATAATATATATTTAAAAATAATATTTTTCATTTGGGTCTGTAATGCTATCTTTTTAGGGTGGTTAGGCTCACAAGCATTAAGCGGTCCGGATTTAATTAATTGGTTGAATCATGAAGAGAGTGGTTGGATAAGGCCTGCATCTCAATTTTCGACAATAATTTATTTTTCTTATTTTTTTATTGTCTTGCCATGCAGGAAATTTATAGAGAAACAGGATTAATTTGATGAAAAACTTAATAGCTATCATTTTATTCAAATTCTTGCTTAGTTTGTCTTTTTACTCTTATGCTGAAGAACCTATAATTAAACCAGAAAAACCGGATATACAGCAATGGAGTTACTCTGGTATAGATGGAAAATATGATAAAGAACAGCTCAGGCGGGGACTCCAGGTTTACCAGGAGAAATGTCAATCCTGCCATGGGATGAAATATCTTGAATTTTATCAATTGACAGATTCAGATGGTCCCTCATTCACATCAGAAGAAGCTAAATTAATAGCGGAAGGCTATGTCTTTACTGATACTGATGACATGGGACAACCAATTGAACGGCAGGGAACACTTACCGACTATTTTCCCTCCCCTTATTTAAATTCACAAGAAGCAAGTTATCTTAATAATGGCAAAGAACCGGTGGATTTAACATATATTACAAAATCCAGAGGATATGAAAGAGGGCTTCCTCAATCCTTTTTTGATGTGTTTATTCCATATAATGAGCATGGTTCTGATTATGTTTATGCACTTTTGACAGGTTATCCTGAAAGTACCGGAGAAAATGACATGTATGTTTTTAATCGTTATTATCCGGGTGGGTTAATTGCTATGAATAAGCAATTACATGATGGCGATATTGTATATAAAGAGAATGTAAATGGTATAAATGTAATGCCTGAAACAGCAGAACAATATGCAAAAGATGTTACTGCTTTTCTGGCCTGGGCTGCAGATCCTTACATGAAAAGCAGAGCAGAGAAAGGATGGGTAGTTTTAGGGTATCTTTCTGTACTTCTTATCTTATTATTAATATTGAAAATAATAAAAAACAAATTAAAGGCGATTCAATGACATTACTAAAAATAGAGTCTCTTGTACATGATTATATTAAGCCAACACAACTATTTTTATCTGAACAACTTAACAATTTTTTCAAGTATGAGTACGATTTAAAAAATAATAAAGATGATGTGTTCTTATTAGAAAATAAATATATAATACCGGAGAGAAGTAATTTATGGATCGCTTTGGATCATCAAAATAGTGTCATAGGTTCTATTGCTGTATCTTCTTATGATAACCGAATAGATGTACTAACAGATCGTTATAATCTTAACACAACATCAGAAATTTGTAGGTGCTATGTTCACCCGGAACATCGTCGTAAAGGGATTGGAAGTCATTTATTGATGTTGGCAGAAAATTTTTGTGTTGAAAAATGTTTTAGTACTATTTATTTACATACTCATCATTTCCTTCCCGGTGGATATGATTTTTGGAAAAAAAATAATTATAGTACAACTTTTGATATGGGTTCGGCACAACAAATTATTCATATGGAAAAAACGTTATAAATTTCTATTATCCTTTTATAGTAGGCTAGTGACTAAATGTTAATTGCAGAAAAAATAACATTCATAGAAAAGGAATCAATTTTACTTAACGAAATTAGTTTTGTATTGAATTCTGGTGATGCCATCCGAATAGAAGGTAATAATGGCGCAGGTAAAACAACATTATTAAAAATAATTACAGGCATGATTCACCCGGATTCTGGTGAGATTAGCTGGAAAAATATATCTATTTTTAAATTAAAAGAAGATTATCACAGTAAAATAATTTATCTTGGACACAAGCTTGCTTTAAAAGGTGATCTGACCGTGTCAGAGAATCTTCAATTTTATTCTCTTTTAGCCAGGAAAAATAAAAGTAACATAACATTTGAATCTATTATTGATCAACTAAACTTGGGTAACTATAGCGATATTTTAGTCAGGAATTTATCTGAAGGTCAAAAAAGGCGGGTTGCTTTGGCGCGCCTGTGGCATAGTGATGCCAAATTATGGATATTAGATGAGCCATTTACTGCAATTGATTATGAATTAAAACAACAATTAATTAAATTATTTGATAGTCATATAGGAAATGGTGGGATGATTTTATATACATCACATCATTATGTTATAAGTAATAGTATTATACTTAAACTAAATGAGGAGGGTATTAATACTATATATCAGAATGGTAAGAGTATATGATCTCATTTTTTATAAAATATAACATAAAGGGTTTATCAAGAAACATTAATCAGATAGTTAGCCCATTATTATTTTTTATGATTGTGATGGTCTTTTTCCCTTTAAGTATTGGACAAAACACTCATTTACTGTCTGTTATTTCTGTTCCTATTTACTGGATTGTGGCAATGCTATCCTCATTATTATCTCTTGACCAAATTTTTAAGGATGACTATGATGATGGAACACTGGAACAATTATATATATCAACACATTCATTTTATTTTATTATTTTGTCAAAAATATTAATACATTGGGTTGTTTCTTTTTTACCAATAATAATTATCTCGCCACTTATGTCTGTTTTTTTATCAATGGAATATGATAAATTAATAATAATGGTTATTGCATTGTTATTAGGAACACCTATTCTTAGTATAATAGGGTCTATAGGTTCCGCATTAACGTTATCTCTTAACAAAAATGGCTTGCTTATCAGCATAATCACGCTTCCACTTTATATCCCTGTACTTATCTTGGGGAGTGGGATCAGTAATTTACATCAAAACAATCAACCTGTTGATGGGGCATTTGCTATTTTGATTTTATTGTTAGTTATAAGCGTTATTTTTGTACCCTTTGCTATTTCTGCTGCATTAAAAGTACATGTTTCTGATAGTAGATAGTTTGTAATGTATACATATGAACTATGTAAATAGTGTGGCTATTATTAATATGATTTACCTAAAAACATTGAGAGATATCATGAATATCCATAATGACCCTGAGAAAATATATATTTTGTGTAAGAGAGTAATTCCGATGTTTTGGCTTGTTTCAGTAACATTAATAATTATTGGTCTTACATGGGGATTGATTTATACACCGCAGGACCGTGTACAAGGTGATGGTTATCGTATTATCTACCTACATGTACCAGCTGCGATTTCATCTATTGTTATCTATATATTTATGGCTTTTTGCGCATTAATAAATTTAATATTCAGAATAAAATTATTTAATTGGTTGAGTTCATCTGTGATGCCTATTGGTATGATATCTACCCTAATTGCCTTAGTTACAGGCGCTATATGGGGAAAACCAATGTGGGGAACGTGGTGGGTATGGGATGCAAGATTAACATCAGAACTTATTCTGCTATTTTTATATTCTGGAGTCATTGCATTACATAGTACATTTGGTAATCATAGGAATGGAGATAATTTAACTAATATACTTATTATTGTTGGTGTTATTAACATACCCATTATTCATTACTCAGTAGATTGGTGGAATACGCTTCATCAAGGTACGACAGATTTACATAAAACGATAGATGTAAGCATGAGATATCCTTTAAGAATTGCTATAGTAGGTTTCTCTATGCTATTTATTACCTTATCGTTAATGCAATTAAGAAATATAATTTTGTATTCAGAGATAAACAAATATTGGGTTTATAAATATATCGTTAAATAAAAAGAGTGTCTTATGAATGAAATTTTGTGCTTGGCAGACAGTTTTATATCTATAAAAAAACATGAATACTATATTTTCCTGGCTTTTCTTTCAACATTGGTGGTCTTTATAATTACTTTACTTTATATACAGTATAGTCATTACATTATTATTACCAAAGTTAATAAAGGTTTTAATATGAATTTCCCTGTCAGGCAGAGAAGTGATAGAAGGTAAGGGGTTATGAGGGAAATAAGAAGGAAAAATAAATTGGTGCTGATTTTATTTGTTATTTTTGGCGTGATCCTATCATTTTGTTTATTGTTTTACATAGCGGGTAAAAATATAAATTATTTTCACACACCTTCAAGTATATTATATAGTAATACCGGGGCAGATTTACAGCCAGAGACAGGCACCAGTTTCAGACTGGGGGGAATGGTAAAGAAAAATTCAATTAGTCGCTCTGCTGATGGGCTTGATATTATATTTGTAGTATATGATGATAATGCTGAAATTAAAGTAGCTTATCATGGCATTGTACCTGATCTTTTTAAAGAGGGACAAGGTGTTGTTGCTCAGGGCATGCTGTCTGAAAATAAAATTTTTTATGCAACTCAGATTTTAGCTAAGCATAATGCGGAATATGCTCCTCATGACAGCATTGATTCAAAAAATAATGAAATACATATTATAAATGCGGATATACCGGGTATGAAACAATGATCCCTGAAATTGGCAGTATTTTATTAGCTTTATCATTATCATTTTGTATATTATCTTGCATTTATCCTTTACTTGGAGTTGTTAGATCCGAACAGCGTTTAATGCTAAGTATTAATATATTAACATTAGGGTATTTTGTTTGTCTTTTTGGCGCTTTAATTTGCTTGATATATATTATCGTCACCAATGACTTTACTGTTAAATATGTTATCCAAAATTCAAGTAGGTATTTACCCCTTTATTATAAAATTGCATCAGTCTGGGGAGGTCACGAGGGGTCCCTGCTTATGTGGATATTTTTAATGAGTGCATGGTCAGTTACAACTGCCTTTTTTAATAATATCGCATCAGATATAAAAGTAAAGGCATTGATTTTATTGGCATTTATTAATTCCGGATTTATAGGTTTTACTCTGCTTACGTCAAACCCGTTTGAGCGTTCATTTCCGTTTATTCCTCTGGAAGGTGATTCTCTTAATCCAATGCTGCAAAATGTGAATCAAATTTTTCATCCTCCATTAATATATCTTGGTTACACTGGTTTTTCTGTTGTTTTTGCATTTTCTGTAATATCTCTTATAACAGGACGCACTGATATATTGTTAATGCGCTGGTTACGTATACGCGTCATTATCTCCTGGATATTTTTAACGGGAGGAATATTGTCAGGAGCATATTGGGCTTATCACATATTAGGCTGGGGTGGTTGGTGGTTTTGGGATCCCGTTGAAAATGCTTCATTAATGCCATGGTTGGCCGTAGTAGCATTAATTCATTCCTTATACGTTACTGAGAAGAAACAAATTTTTGTACTCTGGACTATTCTGTTAGCAATAATTGTATTTGCAACATGTCTGGTCGGTCTTTTTTTAGTTCGCTCTGGTATTTTAGACTCAGTCCATTCATTTGCATTTGACTCTAAACAGGGATTATTTTTCTTATTATATATAATTATAGTAATTGGTTCTTCTTTAGTGTTATTTGCATGCAAGGGAAATAAGTTACTTTCTATTATAAATAAAAATGATAACTTACAGTCTATTTTTTCCAAAAAACATCTTATGTTATCTGGTAATGTTATTTTATTATCAGCACTTGGTATTGTTATTTTTGGGACATTTTCTCCATTAATTTATCAATTAGCCTGGCTTGGTAATATTTCTATTGGCGAATCTTTTTTTAATAAAACATTTGAGGTTTTATTTGTTCCATTATCTATTCTTATATCTGTTACACCTTTAACTAAATGGGATGCTATAGATATACAACGAATTAGATATTATTTATTTATTGATATTATCATAAGTATTATGTTGTCATTTTTAATAGTTAAGTTATATGCTGTTGGTTTTGATTTCATGGTGTGGTTGTATTTGTCTCTGGCCTTATTTATTGTAACTACAACTGTAACAAATCTCTATGTTACCCTGATAGTTAACCAGCGTTTACAAGAAAAAACAGCCCGATACTATGGTATGATTTTTGCCCATTTAGGTATTTCGGTAATGGTTATTGGCATAGTATTTAGCCAGTCTTATACTGTGACAAAAAATATCAGTATAGGTCCGGGGGAGTATAACTTTATAGATGATTATCAACTTTATGTTAATGAAAGTGAAATTGTTTATGAAGAAGGTTTTATCAGTGAGGTAATTACTATTCATGTTTATAAAAAAAATAAATTAATTACCCTGGTTTATCCGGACAAACGTTTTTACCCTGAGCGCAATGTAACTATTACAAATCCGGCTGTTTACAGTAGTATATCCAGTGATCTACATATTATACCCGGAGAGAAAACATCAGAAGGTTCATGGACATTTAGGTTATATAAAAAACCATGTATATTTTTTATATGGTTTGGCTGTGGTCTTATTATTTTTGGAGGGGTATTATGTATACTTTCAAAAAGTAACAAATATATTATAATAAATAAGGAATGTAAATGTGAAAGATAAAATTCTGGCCATTCCATTGATTTCATTTCTAATATTAATGTTTTTATTTTCATTCTATTTATATAATTATAAAGGCAAAACAGGAGAATTAATCTATGTAGGTATTCCATTATCTTATTCCAATATGAATCCATTATTTTATAATGAGCAATCTGCTTTGTTCTTGCCAAAGAAAAAGAAATATCTACTGAATGTATGGGCGACATGGTGCTTATTATGCAAAGCTGAACATGAGTTTTTGAATAAGCTCAGAGCCGATGGTGTAATTATTATTGGACTTAATTATAAAGATGAAAGACAAAAAGCCATTGACTGGTTAACGCATTATGAAAATCCTTACTTATTAAATTTCCTTGACCAAGGCAGTACTGTTGATATAGGGCTGATTATTTATAGTGTACCTGAAACATTTATAATTGATCAACATGGTATTATTTTGTATCGATACAGTGGTGAAATTAACAGCTCAGTATGGGATAGTCAATTAAAAGCTATTTTTGATGATTTATGATAATTGGCTGATGTTATCATCATACACTTTTTTTGTAAGATTATTTAGCCTTTTTATTTGTATTTATTAGAAGTTTTGGTGTTGGTAGAATAAAATTAAGCGAGAAGGATGACGAGTAAAATGAATATTTTCTCCATATTTATTATTTTTTTTATTCTTTGTGTGTCTTTATTTGTTATTCCGGCTTTCTTGTGTCCTGAGAAAGCAGAAGATTCAATAACATTATTAACATTTAAATCATTATTAATATCTAACCAGCTATGGCAGCCCGTTTTTTTGTCATGTACAATACTGTTGTTTATTCTTTCCGGAGGAGCATATTATTTATCCGGAGGTGGTGTTAAATATATGAACTTAAATTCATTAGTAGTATCTCCATCGTTAATTAAAAAAAATATAAATAATGAATTTTTAACTAAGAAGGATTTGGATGAATATATACTAAGCATTAAGTATCATTTAATTAACAACAGGAGTGATATTTTATTATGGGAGGCTTTAGGTAAACTATCGTTACATAACAGGGATGTTGAGACAGCATTAATTTCTTACAATCAAGCTTATATGATCAGTCCTGACTATAATCATAAGGTATTGTATATTCGTGCATTAATGAAAAAAAATACATATGAAAGCCTGGGGAAATCACAGAGTATGTTAGAGGATATGCTTGCTGATTATCCGGGGAATATAAGCCTTATGGAAATGCTTTCGGTTAGTTTCTTCCTTCAGAAGAAATATTCATCTGCAATTTCCATTTGGAGTAATATGATGGATTTATTAAATGTAAATGATTATCGATATGATTTATTGAAAGTAAGAATACAAAATGCGAATGAAAAATTAAGTTACGAGTAAAATTCTTGAGGTTTATCACTTTAATATATATAAGTGCATGCTAAATTGTTTAATATGGAAAAATTTGGTTGTGATGGCGGAAAATTATAAATAAGTATTTTATAAGACTGCTTTACATATATTTTCGCTGATAACTGCACTAATATAATTTAAATGTCCGATCCGAAGTGGAGCAGGTAAGTGGGTTATACAAGACGTAAATTTATAATCAGCATCAGTACCATCATGATATTTCCGGATCTGCAAGGTTCTGTATTTGCAGCGAAAGAAACTGCCATGACTTCCCGTTATGCATTAATTCATGATGAGAATCGTTGTAACGGGTGTAATTTGTGCGCTAGCATTTGTCATAAGCTACATCGTATTCCAAAGAATAGCGCCCGTTTAGCTATCGCAAGGATTCCGGTGAAAACGAATAATGATATTATTAGTCACCATTTTTTTCGCCACTCATGTCAGCATTGTGAAAATGCACCTTGTATTGAGGTATGTCCTACAGGTGCATCTTATCAGGATAATGACGGTATTGTCCGGATAGATACAGCAAAGTGTATCGGATGCAGCTATTGTATTTCTGCCTGCCCTTATCAGGTTCGTTATCTGAATTCAGAGACTAATGTTGCGGATAAATGTGATTTTTGCGCACAAAGCCGCCTGGCAAAAGGACTTATTCCAATTTGTGTAAAAGTTTGCCCTGAAAATGCATTACTCTTTGGCAGAGAAGATAGCCCGGAAATAAGTGACTGGATGAAAAAAAATAAATTTTATCAATATCAGTTAAACGGTGCAGGTAAACCTCATTTATACCGGCTTGCCCGCATGCAGCCATTAATGTAAGAGGATATATGAACGCTGAATTTTTTCAATCGCAGCTGCACCTTTATGTACCGGTTTATGATGTCAATTATTGGCCGGATTGGCTATTAATTGTAACTGTTTTATTTTCTGTTTTTTTTATAATAATTATTATTCATGTGTTATTACGTTTATTATCTTATTCGGGAAAAGAGACTAAGCCTTCAAAAAAAATATATCTTTATCCACTTTCTATTCGGCTATGGCATTTGGCTAATGCCGTGTTATTTTCGGTCTTACTGTTAACCGGGCTCATTAATCATTTTACATTGGTGAATTATAGGGTTACCGCTATTTTTGTAGATATACATAAGGTATCCGGTTATTTATTGTCTGTGACTTGGTTTTTTTATATTTCGTGTAATTTGTTGTCAGGTAATGCCCGACATTATTTTTTAAAGCGAGAATCATTAAGAAAAAGTATCATTCAGCAAATTTTATTTTATTCTTATGGCATGCTTAATCACAGTAAACCACCGTTTGTCGTTAGTCTGAGTGCCAAGTTTAATCCTCTTCAGCAAATAGTCTATTTATTTATCATGTACTTTTTTTTACCACTGTTACTCATTACCGGTTTTCTTTCACTGTATCCGGGTACAATTGATTTTTTATATAAAAACATATCACATTACATTTTTCAATTTCATTTTATGTTAGGCGTTGCCAGCGTTTTTTTTATTTTCAGTCATATTTATTTGTGCACTACAGGACGGACACCTACGGATATATTTAAAAGTATGCAGGATGGTTATCACCGGCATTAATAAACATTTTTTATTTCATTTGAAATTAATTTGTTTTTTGAAAGTTGTATTTATTAATCAACATCAGGCAGGGGGAGGCGATTTATCAGATGGATATTAACTATACTTAACCTGAAGAGAGCTTGGTTGTGAAACAGGCATGGACAGATTGAAATTATCTGTTCCTGAAGGCGTTCCCCTGTGAATTTCACTGCCATAACGTAAGTGTGGCAAGTGTTTTCTGAAGAGGAACATCTGTCATAGCTCTATTTCAATAAAACAGTGTCACAACAACCGTATCAGTATAATTTCCTGATACCGGCCAGTCCTGTGGCGGTATAGTGCCATGCACTGTTACACTCTGACTGTTACCATTGTCAGATACTATATTGACAGTATTGGTATGAATACTGTCACCCCACGGTGCTGAATTTGCCGCATCCTGATAAAGCTGATAGCTGACACAATTTCTCTGGTTACAAAGCTGCCGGCTGTTATCTTTATAATGTAATCCGGGGCCTAGTCCCAGATAAAACGATGTGTTAACAGGGCACCTGGCTGTAATTTTGGCTGTTGTTTTTGAGGCTAGTTTTTTTCCGCTGACAGGTGACAATGTGCCGAAATTCATATCACTGACGCTGTCTATCTGACATCCCTGTCTTATTTCTGTACTGGCGGATGATTGAACTGTCCGTAAATTTGTTTCCGGCATTGCGTTGCAACCGGGTAATTGCTCCTGTTTTTCTGCTGCCATAAACTTAATCACAGTAGAAAACCCATAGTTGTAATAAGACGATGCCACCAGTGATGTCTGGTTCGGCATTATTTTTGCCGATAGATTAAAATAGGCTTCTTTAGTGGATGCTGTCGGGAGGACATAATCGATTTGCGCATATTGTTGTGTCGAGCGACTTAAAGGAACACTCTGATCATTAAGCGGATAAAGGTTAAAATAGAGCTCATTTGCCGGATAGCTGTTTGTTCGCATAGTTAGCGGAGCCTCATCCTGTAAACGCAGGCAGGCACGGATATACCGTGTCGAATTTTCATAGTTATTACAGGTGAAAATAACCCTTCCGGTTGTTGCGTTAGCCTGACCCTGAGTACTGGTCCCGAAATTAAATGCGGTGCCACTTCCGTTCCAGCAATTGCTGCTTGCAAATGCAGCAGAGGATACGAAAAATATACCAATGAAAATCAAATAGTTATTATTTACAAGCATATTGCATTTTCCTCAGTAACGGCTGTGGTGCTCTGTTTTGTATCAGGTATCTGAATATGGCACTGGCCTTCTGGCCAGGTCACATTAATAGTTTCTCCGGGAGTCCATGATTCCAGGTAAATCCGGCTGTCATACCCGACAATTGTTTTTTGTGTTTTATCTTCAGTTGTCACTGTTGCTGCAAAGGGGATAGGTTGCCCGCTTTTTTGTGTCAATTCCAGCAACAATGCCCGTGTTTGGTATAGATTAAAGGTTACTCTGGTTCCGCTGCCATCCCTTAATATCACGCTTTTTTCAGTGTCTCTGATACGATAATCGGCAGGAAGTGACAAAGCATTAATTCTTATTTTTTGTGGTTCATAGCCATACAGGTCATTAAGCAGTAAAAATCCTTTTTCATCTGTTTTTCCTACTTCAACATTTTGCAGATAGACCGGGATTTCGGGTATTCCGGATGTGTCAGCAATTGCGAATGCATTTCCCAGTGTCCGCATAAAATAAAATTGACCGTCCAGAAGACCTATCGCTCCGTTACTGCCGGCAAACCAGCTGTCCTGGCTGTTATTACGGTTATAACCAAGCTGCCATTCGTTTATTTCATTACGGTGACTGATATCAGCATGAAGGTTATTATTATGACCTGTCTGAGATGAGAATCCCCATCCCCAACCGGTTTTATCCGGTATCAGGCTTTTCTGATATTGAATTTGCTGATTAACACGCTGATCTTCATAGCTGGTCTGGAGAGAGACATAATGTTCAGAAGATAAGGGAATATTAAGCATAAGATATAAGGCATGATCATTCTGATTTGTCAGTTCTTTGGTAGCATTGACAGATAATGTAAATGAATTATCCCATGTCCGTGTCCAGGAGATATTTGCATATTGGACTTTTGTCGATTGATATTGTCTGGTTACCCATCCGCTGCCAAGTGTTCCTATATTGTCAAATGCCTGGCTGATAAATACACTGTCAGATGTTTTCGGCAGCGTATTACCTGCCACTACCGACATATCCGCATAATTATCGCTGAATTGCTGATGATCTGCCGATATATTGAATTGAGGATTATTCCATTGCCATCCGGCTCCCCATTGTAACCCGCTATTGTTCCGGTAACGGCTAAATCCCGTATCAGCCCGGAATACGCCGAGGTAAGGTGAAATAAGCCAGTGATAACCAGCTCCTGTATTCTGAAGTGAACTGCTTACTTCACTGTGTACAGCCAGTGTGACTTTATTATTTAATCCGTAGCGTCCGTCACCGACAGTCATCAGTCGGGGGTTATAACTGAAAGAGCGGTCACTGTAATCATCACGCAGCCAGCCGGTGCTGATATCCCAGGTGTACAGTCCCGGGGACAATAACTGATTAGTGTTATAAAGCGATAAATCAATTTTCTGCTGTTGTCCGTTAATATCGGTAATGACAAGTTGCGCATTACCGGCACCGGAGAAATAGGGGGCGGTATTTAATGTGAATTGTCCGGGTTCAATCCGTTGCGTGCTGTTTTTCATACCCTCAATATATAAATCAACTGTCGAGGGTAATACAGCGGTACTGCTGTAAATAGGTTGTGATGCAGTATTAAAATTAGGCTGAACGGTATAGTTATGTGAAAACCGGATACCACCGAACCGGACTCTGTTTGTCCGTGATTGTCCACCTGTAATGCTGTCTCCGAGTGTCAGTACATTTAAAGAATCAACATTACTGTATGTCCAGGATGTCATCAGCCGGGTAAATGTATTGTCTGTTATGTCATTTGTGCGGGAAATCCGGGTATTAAATGATGATGAAAAACTTCCCTGACCATAACCAAATGCCCGCAGTTCAGTATATGCACTGGCACTGTCTGTGTATTTATCCTGACTGGCAAACAGATCATAGTTAATGACCCCGCCTTTAATTGCCGGAGCTATCTGATTTTCTTTCAGTAAAAAACCCTGTTCCGGGGAGGATTTGTTCTGATACCCGGCAAGCAGGTTGCTTTCGGCTGTAATAGAGAGGGATTGTGTCAGTGGGTCATAATTAAACGCCAATCCTGGTTGGGGAGTTAGTTTTATCCAGCCATCCTGTCTGGATAATGTTTCGGTATTTAATTGCAGAGACTGGCTTTCTTCCTCTGACAGCCAAAAGGTATCACCTTCTTTTTTTACCGGGATAAGATCAGGTATTGCCCGTTTATTAACTGAAACATCAAGATAAAGCAGTTCTGTTGCAGGTGCTGCAAGAGCGCCTGCGGTATACAAGGCGGTACTAATCAGAATTAATAACGAAATTCTGAGGTTCTGAATGTTCATTAATAGTCACTTTCAGTGTCTGTCCTGATGACAGGTTGCCCGGTATAGGCCATTGCATCTGACTGTTTGCCAGCACATATCCCAGCAAGCCTTTATTAATAATCTGTTCTTTTCCGTTACTGACAATCGCAACATCACTTAATTTAATGTGTTGGGCATTACTATTGCGAACCTGAAGCGTGGCCGGTTGTGTATGGCTATTAATGCGAACATCAATTTTATGGTTATCAAGGGCTTCTTCAGGTGTACTAATAAAGACAGGCAATGAATAACGAAGTAAAAAGTTTACCGCACCGTCACTTTTCGGAGCATCATTTCCCGGTAATTCGTCAATCACAAGGCGGTACGATTGTTCTGTCCCTGTTGTTTTAAGTCCCGGAATAATGATACGAATTAACTGTTGTTGTTCAGGCGGAATATCAGTGATCGGTGGGCTGACAATAATATTTTTTGTTTCCGACAGTTTATTCTTACCGTTTTGTTGTTCCCAGAGGAATATCCGGACCTGGGCATTAATAGCAGTGCTACCGGCGTTAGAAACATAGACGGCTTTAACTTTTTCATCTTGTGAAAAATCGATATTGACCGGATAAACCTGCAATGTTGCTGCATCAGCAGATAAAGAGATCAATAAAGCTAAGGGAAGAAAAATTTTTAATCTTTTAAATATTGATTTAAACATAAAATAAGCCGGTATAAGGCGGAAAAGGAGTCATAAAGACTCCTTCCGTTTTGTGTGATCAATAATCTACTAAAATAGAAACCGTATCTTTATAAACACCGGCAGGAGCCTGCTTCAGTGTATTTGCTGCAATTTTACCATAGATTTTTAATTGCTGGGCAGAACCGGTACCGGTTTCTGCCGTTCCGGTTGTCATCGGAATTTTGCCTGCCTGGTCGGTATATAAAGCATAAGAAACTTTATTACCGCTGTTGTCTTCCAGCATATACTCATCTGCAGCATCGGCCGTTAATTTATAGTTAGTTCCCTGGGTACATGTCACGGAGGCCGTAGCATCTGTGGTTTGCTCCCCGGCATTACTGAACTGGTTACCGAAATTCATATCACTGACAGAAACCGTACAGGCTTTAAGTACAGTCAGATAAACATTCATGTTCGCACTAACTTTCTCTGATGTAATCGTACTGGCAAAAGTAGTAGCAGAGGTAGATAACATCACTGCTAAACCTAAATATTTAATTTTTTTCAACGCGGGTTTACCTTAGTGGGGAGTGCTGTGTTTACTTATATAATTATCATTTTCATGCAGTTATAATTTTAGGTAATTCAAAATTAACATTTGCATCAGATAATTTTTTGTTTTTAGTAAATAGGTGGTTTACAGATACTTCCTATTTTTTATATTTTAAAATAATCGTATAGAAGATCAATAGATGCGGGGTTTAATTTTTGTATATAAGTAATATACGAAGTATTACTCTGACTATTGGTGAAAAAATAGCTTAAATCTGTAGAAAACTCGAGTATCTTTTTTTGTTCATTATTAGCTGCTGAAACATTAAAATAGCTGCTATCTGCTACGTATTAGTCTGTTAGGTAATAATAACTATTTTCATATTGAAAATAAGTGAAATAACGTTAATAACAACGGGCCATGCATGATGTTAGCCAATTTCGTCCAAGTCATAATGTTAAGAAAAAGTAATGTTCCTGCCACGGCAGAGTGACACTTTATACTATCAAAATACCAGTAAGGGTTTGCGGGGTGTTACATTAAAAAACACACATGACCAAATCAGTTAACCGGCTCAGCGTGATTAATCCGGGGATAAAGTACAGTGAATAACAAAACCTTATTTCGGTATTATCTGAAAATAGCCTGAATCTGTCTCAGATAAAAATATCACCTATTATAATGCATTTTATCTGATATCATCTGACAGTGAATGTCATATAAAATAGTGTGTTATGAATATTATGTGAGTGTTATTCCGGTTGGTTTTTTCTATTTTCATGAAGAATGTTTGCGTCAGATGTAATAAGTAAATATTACTAATTATGAATATATCAGAGCAGATCCATGGTTATTCATCATTATTTTCCGGACCGTAAGCGACGGGAACAACGCCACCGGTAAAGCACTATAATCATAATTCAGTTTATTGCAGATAGGGACGATACGTTATGACTGATAACCACGATATGCCGGATTATTCAGAATTGAATTATGAGGCCATCTCGCAGTGCAATATAATTAAAGATAAGTTACTGGCAGCGTTGGGAAAAAGAAATAGAGAAATGCAGCGTTTACGTATAAAAGCGCAGGAAATTCAGCGTGATTATCCGGGGGATCTGAAAAGACTCCAGGCACACATGCGAGAAATGAAAGATTCTAACAACGAAGTGATGTCTCTGGTCAGAGAATACAATGTATGGGCTGAAAAAGCGGGCCAGGAAAAGCTGGTATTAGAATGAATCCGGCAATATGTTAATAAAGAAAAATATATCCTGTTATTTTTCTGCCACTATCTTATTTTTTATTGTTCTGTTTTCCTCTGTTTTTATTAAACAAACAGCAGAAGGTAAAAGTAAGGACAGCAGCAGAATTAACTTTTTATCAGCAGAATCAGCTGATGAATTTTACCGGGTACTCCGTTCACGGACGGCGGTTAACCGGGCTGCTATATTAAACCGGCTGCCGGATGAAGTGGTAATGCAATACGCGGATAACCGCCTTGCTCTGTTTAATCAAACGCTGGCAGATGATCCGTCCGGCAAGCGCTGTTTCCGTGGTATCTATCCTGAAAACCCTGCAATATACACCTCCGCAGTACAGATAAAGCCGTTTATGGTACAAAACCCGGTTTCCGGATTATCCGGGGCGGAGATCGATGCATTATATATGGGGATCTTTCTCAGGCTCCGCCACACCTATGGTGATCTGATTGACGAAAAAGACGCAGATATTCCGGAAAAAGACGCTATATTAACCTGTGAAATAAAATCAGCGTTGTATCAGAGTATTTTGCAGTTAGATCCACACGAAGGTGCGGGATTACTGCGTTATTTATGGGTAAGTGAAGGTATCTTTTAACTTTCTGCAGCAACTGAACAGGAGCCATATTAATGCGCAGACGTGTTACAGGTGTATTGTGTGGTGTGCTGCTGTCAGTTATTGCGCCGGTCGCCCATAGTGTGGATAAACTGAGCCGGGCAGCACAGCAGTTGAATAGTCTGGTATTTTATGATGCAGCGTATGAAAA
The DNA here is from genome assembly GCF_965118875.1 of Morganella psychrotolerans. Classification (GTDB taxonomy): domain Bacteria; phylum Pseudomonadota; class Gammaproteobacteria; order Enterobacterales; family Enterobacteriaceae; genus Morganella; species Morganella psychrotolerans_C. The sequence goes on along the minus strand of NZ_CBCPJD010000001.1, from coordinate 662,054 downwards.
AATTCCGTATCCCGGTGGTGATGTGTCCCCTCTCAGGGGCGTCTGTTCTGATGTGGTGATCCGCAGTTACCGGAAAATCGGCATTGATCTGCAACAGGAAGTTCATGAGGATATGAAAGCGAATTTTTCCCGCTACCCGAGCCGGAAATTGTGGGGACTCACCCGGACAGATACTAATATCGATCACCGGCGGGTACCGAATCTGGCTGTTTTTTTCAGCCGCAAGGGAGAGAGTAAACCTGTTACACAGCAGGCGACAGACTATGTTCCCGGCGATATTGTGACCTGGCAACTGGATAACGGACGCCCGCATATCGGCATAGTGATTGATAAAAAATCGCTGCTCAGCGGGCGACCACTGGTTATGCACAATATTGGTGGCGGGCAGGTCAGTGAGGATGTGCTGTTTAGCTGGAAAATAACGGGACATTACCGTTACACGAAAGCAGGGTAAGACAGGGAGCCGGCATGATACCGGCTCCGGTAAATTATTTTTTTCCTGTCTGACGGCCGATAAGTCCGCCGATTGCTGCACCACCAACAGTACCCAATGCACTGCCATCAGTTAAGATAGCGCCACCAACAGCACCGACACCGGCACCAATTGCGGTGTGCCGGTCGCGTTTCGACATATTTGAACAGCCGGCAACAGCAAGTAACAGAGCCGCAGATAAAATCACCGTACTTACTCTTTTGATATTCGCATTCATATTATAAACTCCTGAGCAAAGGGCGTATGACAACATAGTTCTGTTTTGCATGCGCCAGTATCAGAATAATCGGGAAAACGTACGAAAATACCGGAATTATCACCGGTACTTTACCTGATTCAGGTTACGGGTGTTTTAAATGATAAGTGACAATATAAAATACTGTACGTTGAGTTTATCGCGTTATACAAATTTTCTACTTTTTCATTATGCTCCGCAATGGCACTTTCGCCGGATAAACCGGGGTCTGTGATAGTCACTGCGGCGAAATGATGCGTCGGCAGCAGTGCAAGTTGTGTATTATCTTTCAGCAGATACCAGGGTGATGCAGACGGAGAGGGGATTGTTTCATGTTTGCGCAGCCGCCAGCCGCCCAGCATTTGTTTGTCTGTCAGCTCTTTTAACAGGGGCAGAAGTTCCTCTTCTGCGTCACACTGAATATGTGCGACAGTGATATGTTCTGCGTGTGATGTCATCCTTATCCTCCGTGAAATCAGCAGATACCTTAATTCATAGTAACCCGTTCCCGGGCAAAAAACAGAGCGGATATGAACAGGTAATTCCTAATTTTGTTATTATCAGGCTGCGATCAGAATAATGACCGAATGAATAAGATAAAGTACGTTCATTATGACAAAAGAAGGGTTTATATTATGGAAAACTACGTATATCTTACCGGCTTGGTTATGATAATTTCGCTGGGTATTTATATTTTGTTAAGCCGGAAAATACCGTCAGGCAGAAAAATGGTATACGGATTTGTGCTGTTTACCTTTATTCTCGGATTTAGTGATACCTATAGTGAGCGACAGGAGCACACTGAACAAAATGCATCATCACCTGACAGCCGTGAAGGTGTGTCACTGGCTGATAATATATAAGGCTACCTTACAGGGTTATCCAATATCACCGGAATATAATAGTGTAGTGCGCGGATCAGGGATTTTGGCTCTGCACGGGTGTCTTCAGCTCTTTTGTCTGTTAACAGGTATTCTTCAATATCCGGATGGCCGGGATGACGGATAATACTCATTTCAGACAGAATATTATTGTAAATATCATAGGTAATATCCTGAAAATCAATATCTGAAAAATCACCGGAGAATATGATTTTCAGATAATGTACGCGGCCTGGTTCATAAACAATATCCTGTGGTGTTGTATTTGTCAGCCAGTGAGTTTCTGCCATTGTGGTATAACACATCGAAAATGTATCACCGGTTGATTTATTTACACCATGTGTTGCATATACGACATCCGGTAAAACAGGAAGCCGCTGTAAAAATAATGACCAGTATTGCTGACGTAATACAGGAGTATTCAGATTCCAGGTATCGGATGCTGCCTGATATATATGTGATGTACCGGTTAATATCTTCTGCGGCAGCATCGTTATTTCCAGTGATGAGTGTAGTTTATCAATATAACGTTTTGGCAGAACAAAACCACCGGGGTGCCAGCCATGTTTTTTCCGGTAACCGGATGGTGTAATACCAAAATGCTGTTTAAATGCACGACAAAATGTTTGCTGCGAATCAAACCGGTATTTTAATGACAAGTGCATCAGGTTAAGTGGCAGCAACCGCAGGGCAATTGCTGCACAGGACAAGCGGCGGGCCCGGACATAATTTGCCAGGGTATAGCCGGTTTGTTGTTTAAATATACGCTGAAAATGCCATTTTGAATAACCGGCTTTGTGTGCCACAGCTTCTAATGAAAGATCTGATTCCAGATTACTTTCTATCCAGCGAAGAATGTCATCAACAACGCGTTCATTAAACATAATTTTTCCGGTAGGTTTTTTTACCCGTGGTATTATATCTGCCTCAGCACTGAATAACAGTTGATTTACAATAACAGATAAATATCAGTGATCCTGGTCGGAATATGTTCTGTGGCGGATGGTCATGCAGGTGCTGTATAAATAATTTATACACAGATAATTGAATAAGCGTGGTTTTATTTGTTTACCGATGTAAAATACCGCAGATTTTATTAATGAGGTGAAAAATGAAAAAAATATTGGCAGTTATTGCACTTTCTTTTGTTCTGGCAGGATGTGGTGAAGCCACGCTGGATATGAGTACACAGGAAACAGCAAAAGAATCAATTACAACAATGGAAAAAGATCTTTCACCTGAAGATGCGCGTGAACTGAAAGGGGCTATTACCAAAATTGGTTTTCAGGCTGCCTTTGCATCGGGTGGTGATGAAGCAAAAATGATGGCTGCGATGAAAGAGAAATTGCAGGGAAAAACAGCAAAAGAAATTATTAAGCTGGCAAAATAATATAGTCGATCCCTCCGGAACACTCTGTACCGGAGAGATCGTCGCAGTAATCAGTTATTTTTTTCGGCGTCACGGTGATATTTCAGACGCTCTTTAAACCAGGCCCGCAACCGTGCAGGGCGCTGCTGTTCAGTTTCTTTATCAATTTTAAGCAGTTTCAGTTTATCCCGCTGTACAAGACTTTTAGCCAGCGATTCGATCTCTTCTTCTTCTTCCTGCGTCATCTTTGGCTTTGTTGAATTATCTGACATACATCCTCCTTTTTTGCCAGTTTACTTTATTTTTGTATCCGGGATAGCTCGGGTAATTACGTATTATTTATTAAAAACAGCGTGTTACTCATTTTATGACACACTATGTACCGTAAATATTTATTTTATTTGGTAAGCGCCTTAATCGTGGCATTAATAACCGGTTCTGCCTTAATAGCGGACATTTCGTGGTCACCCTGTGCCATCAGCAGCGGGCAGGCAAACCCGGAGATAACCTGATGTATTTCCGGGTTCTGGTAAGGTCCGGTGTAACAGGGATTTGCACTGACAAACAGGCTGATAGTCGGTACTTTTAATGCCAGGGCAATGTGCATTGTCCCGGTATCGCCGGTAACCAGTGCATCAATATTATTGACGGCTTGTGTCAGTTCAGCTACAGAGGTTTTTCCGATTAATAATTCCGTTCTGTGATGAAATTGCGTTGGCAGGAGGGTTAAAAATTGCTCACCTAACTGTATTTCACCGGGTGCGCCGAATAATACGATTGTTAATTTTTTATCATGGGCAAACAGCGCCAGTGCAACCTGCACAAAATAATGAACCGGCCAGCGGCGCTCTTCACTTGATGCACCCATCTGAAAACCCACCCGCAGGCAATCTGATTGTGTTTTTGTGACATCGCAGGGAACGTGCATCTCAACACTGGTTTCAGTAAATTGACAGCCAAGCGGGGCAATAAGATCCAGGCGTGCCTGAACCGAATGACCATGAAATGCCGTGAGATAATTTGTCAGCCAGCGCTCAGTGCCCCGGATCCCGGTATCTGAGCAACTGAATATAAACCGGGCTCCGCTTATTACTGCACTCAGATAATCATACGGGCCGCGGGAATGGAGTATAAGGAGTAAATCAGGTGCGCCCTGTGCGTTGATGGCTTTGACCAGTGCGGGCACGCCATGAATTTTCCCGTTCCACGGGATGACTTCATCCCAGTCTTTACCGGTGCCGCTGTTGATATAACTGTGCATTTTGTGGCTGGATACAACAGTAATACGGGCATCCGGAAAGCGGACTCTTACGGCGTGTATCGCCGGGGTGTTCATCAGAAAATCACCGAGTGCTGTAGTGGAATAAATAGCGATATTTCTAAAATCCGGATTTTTTAACTGTTTGAATTCAGAGACAGTGTGTGATAAATCACGGCGGCGGGTATAACACCGGAGGAACCATCCTGCTAATTTATGTTTGAGTTTTTTTGACATGGTATTCCTTATAAATTAAACCCGTATAATTCTGATTACCGACAGAGTTACCGTATCTCAGCGTCGCCGGGTGGCGAGCCAGCAGAGCAGGGAACCGCCTGTGACCATCAGCACGCCCTGCCAGAAAGCGAAAGAGAGGGCGGTACTGAGTAACAGAGATGAAAACGCGGTAGAGAGTACCGGTGTAAAATAAGAAAGTGTGCCAATTAGTGCTACATTGCCGCGCAAAACAGCGATAGTCCAGAGTGAATTAGCCGCACAGGTGAGGGCGGCAGCGGCAACCAGAAAACCAAGGGTGGAGACGGAGACATCAGCCGGTATTGCGATGCCGTCAAACGCGCTCAGTACCCACAGCCCCAGTGCAGTGAGGATAAAAAACAGGGTAATGCCATTGTTTCCGTCAGCCAGTTTGCGTGACAAATTACTGTAAAATGCCCAGATAATGGCCCCGGTAAATGCCAGCCCGTAACTCAGCGGATTGAGTGCGACATTGTCCATAACGGAGGAAAGGGATAACCCGCTGTCACCGCCGATCACCCGGCTTATTCCCAGTACGGCAAGCACCAGTCCGGCGATAAGCAGTAGTCGCAGGCGCTGTCCGCCCATAATCACTGCCAGCCCGACAGTAAGTGAAGGCCACAGATAATTAACCATTCCCAGCTCAATAGCCTGCTGGCGGTTCTGCGAAAAGCCCAGCGCCAGGATAAAACATAATTCATAGCTGACAAACAACGCCGTACCCCAGATGAGGTATTTTCGCGGATATTTACGGATGGCGGGAAGTCCCATAACGAGCAGCAACATCACAGAGCCCAGGGTATAAATCAGTGCTGCACCAAATGTCGGCCCGAAATCCTCACTCACCCGTTTGATTAAAGCAACAATTGTGCTCCAGAACAGGATAGCCAGAATGCCGTAAAAAGTGGCAGTGTGTGCGGAAAATTTTCCCATAAATATCAGCCTGTGATAAATACATTGATAGTATCTATACCCAACGTCATTCAGGATACAATTAACGAACCTGCAGTTTGAATGAATAAGGGGATATACGTTAAACTAATAATGAATTTGCCAGCATACCGCGATATCACCTCCGGACAAAGGGAGAGATCCTCATATCCGGCAAGACATGGAGCACGAAAATGGAAGCACAGGACATTCTGAATTTCTGGTTCAATGAAATCACGCCTGAACAATGGTTTAAAAAAGATACGCGGTTTGATACACAGATCCGCTCACGATTTCTGACTGTATGGGAGCAGGCAGCAGCCGGAGAGTGCTTTGGCTGGCGTGAACATATCGGCGGGCGTCTTGCTGAAATTATTGTTCTTGACCAGTTTTCGCGTAATCTTTTCCGCGATAATGCACAGGCTTTCTCACAGGATACTATGGCTCTGGTACTGGCGCAGGAAGCGGTAAAAACACCGGATTACCTGCAATTACCCCCTGTTCAGCGGAAATTTGTACTGATGCCGTATATGCATTCAGAATCGGCATTGATCCATAAGCAGGCAGTGCTTTTGTTTAAAGGTCTGGATGAGAATACCGAAGATTACGAGCGGCAGCACAAAGCGATCATTGACCGCTTCGGCCGTTATCCGCACCGTAATGAGATTCTGGGGCGAAAATCCACCCCGGAAGAATGTGAATTTTTACGACAACCCGGCTCCGCGTTCTGATTCTGATTCACGGGCAACAAAATGTGCGGCAATGCCGCGCATATCAAAGCCTGTTGGTGTCTGATGTACCCGCAGATGGAATTGCGGCAGAATCGCAAACAGGTGATCGAAAATATCGGACTGGATCTGCTCATAAGCTATCCACGCCGTTACATTGGTGAAAGCATAGATTTCAATCGGCAGACCATCCGGTGTCGGCGCTAACTGGCGCACCATAATGGTCATTTTTTTATGTATAGCCGGGTTTGCTTTAATATAGGCTTCTGCATAGGCGCGGAATGTTCCGAGGTTTGTCAGTCTGCGATGGTTGAGCGCACTGTCTTCCGGCTCTTGTGACTGTGCATTATAATCTGTTATTTCTTGTGATTTCGCATCAATATAACCAGAAATAAGGCGTGATCGCCGCAGTTTACTGATTTCTTTGTCATCCAGAAAACGGATGCTGGTGGTGTCTAAATTCATGCTGCGCTTAATGCGCCGTCCGCCTGAGGACGTCATGCCCTGCCAGTTTTTGAATGAGTCGGAAATCAGGGCATAAGTCGGGATAGTCGTGATGGTATTATCCCAGTTCTGCACTTTCACCGTGGTCAGCCCGATATCCGTCACCGCCCCGTCCGCCCCGTATTTCGGCATCTCCAGCCAGTCGCCCACATTCAGCATATCATTGACGGATAACTGAATTCCCGCAACCAGCCCCATAATCGGGTCTTTAAAGACCAGCATCAGTACGGCGGTCATCGCACCCAGTCCGCTCAGTAAAATCAGCGGCGATTTACCAATCAGCAATGAAATAATCAGGATGCTGAATAATACGGCGATAATGAGTTTCAGGCTCTGCATTACACCGCGCAGGGGAAGTTTACTCAGTGATTGTGTGCTGCGGGAAAGCGTCAGCAGGATATCCATCAGTGAGAAAAGCAGCAGCATGCCGAACAACAGACACCATGCCTGTGCGCCGGTGGTCAGAATTTCCTGTGTGGTGCCGCGGTGCAGCCAAACCAGTGCCTGGATATTTAATACCAGCCCCTGGATAAGAAAGGCAAACCGGTTGAACAGCTTGGTGCGGGTAATTAATGCGCCCCACGGACGGGAGCTTCCGGCTGAGCGGCGCTCTATATAGGGCAGCAGACCTTTGTGCAGCGCGAGGTGCAAAATCACACCTATGAGGACTATCAGGGATATGACACCGGTTATGGCCGTGCCTGAAGCATAATCCTGGTTGAGTTCGAATTGTTGTTGCAGCCACAGCCGCAGTTGTTGCTCCATAAAAAAGTCTCCGGGTCGGAATGTAACCGGCTCACTGGTGAGCAGAAAATGTTAAAAAAGGGATCGCATTGATTACTGTATCATTTTCCGACGGATTTAGCGCGCAATAGCCGGAAATACAGCAGGGAATTGTGGCAAAAGCGGAAAAAAAGAAAGAAAATCAGAAATGTGAATGGCGGATACGGGGGTGTGAAACAGACTGTCTGAGTCACACCACCCGGTATGTACTAAAAAAATCAATCAGGAGATTAACTGTTCTTTTTCAGCATTGAGGCAATCGCAATCAGACCGAATGAACTGAATAACAGCTCGATACCCACCAGAGTGGCAATCAACGTGACAGAGACAAGCGGACCATTACCGACCAGAAGATAGGCAATGAAAAGATCCAGCAGGCCGATAACCAGATTTAACCAGCCGCGCGGCTGTGAAAACTGACGCAGACCTGCCCCCAGGCGCAGGATCCCGCCGGCAATAAACAGGATAGCCAGCAAAATAGCGAGGCTCATCATGCCTTGCAGCGGATCGGTCAGGAATACATAACTCAGCAGAAGATAGGCAACGGCGACAAGAATGGAGAAAATTTTACTGCCACCGCTGTAAATCCGGCTGCTGAGTGTCATAAACAGCATGGAAATCCCGTTTATCAGGAGCAGACCGCCGATAATATAGCTGAGTGTCACTCCGGAAATCAGTGGATTCATGAGGCATGCCACGCCGCCGATAAGAAGCAGTATGGCGATAATCCATAAATAGCCCCGTTGTTTTTTCAGGGCATCAGCGGTCATCTGCGTTAAATTCTGACGATTAAAATCAAGCATAGTTTTTCCTTAGTAAGCCCGTAACATGGGATCAGGGCGTCAAAGTATAATATGACGCCGGATGCGGAATATACATGAAAAATATAGCGTAATTTAACATTATTTGCGATAAACCTGATTTTATAAATTCAGGACGGGTATCAATGCTCAATAATCATCACGGCGGTAGTGTCCGGCTCAAGCGCTTTAAATATATGCGGAACATCACCCGGATAGGAAATATAATCGCCTGGCAACAGGGTGGCGGGTTCGTCAAGTGTGCCGGCAACAGCACTGCCGGTCATCAGCAGGATATGTTCTGTTACCTGAGCCATGTGTGGCCCGGACACACGATCTTTACCCGGTTGGGCGGTAATTGTATAGAGATCACGTCGGTTGACAGATGATGCAGAGGAGAGCAAAAACGCATGATAATACGAGTTTTCAGCACTGACCCGTATTCCTTCGCCGCGCCGCAGCACAGTCATACGGCTTTTCGGTGTTTCAAACAGACTGGCAAACGGGATATTCAGTGCAACACAAAGTGCCCATAATGTCTCAATTCCCGGATTTCCCTGAGCAGATTCCAGCTGTGACAGTGTGGATTTTGCGATACCTGCACTGCGTGCAATATCGGCAATTGAGCGGCCCTGGCGCTGGCGCTCCTGCGTCAGGGTCGCCGCCATAATCTCAAGGGGTGGAGAGGCAGATGGTTCCATAGAATTCACTCTCTTTGATTAACAGGCTATAACCCGGAATTAACACTTGCGTAATTTAAAGCGTTCGACATAATGGACATATCGTTCATTTTATAAGTCTACCGCAATGAAACTTGCTCTTCCACTTGATAATGTCACGATCCGCAATATTGTTTTGGTATGTGTGGCGGATTTAATCGTCGGCGTATCCTATGGTGCTCTGGCTCATGCCAACGGATTTCCGCTCTGGGTGCCGCTGACGCTCTCAATAATTGTGCTTGCCGGGGCATCTGAATTTCTGTTTATCGGCGTGGTGGCAGCCGGTGGCAGTCCTGTCTCTGCCGCACTGGCCGGGCTTCTGGTCAATGCGCGCCATGTACCGTTCAGTATGGCGGTTCATGATCTTACCGGCAAGGGCGCTAAAAAACTCCTTGGCTTTCATATCCTTAATGATGAAAGTGTGGTGTTCGGGATGGCTGAAAAAGAGAAGGATAAGCAAAAAGCCGCGTTTTGGTTGTGTGGACTGGGGATCTTTCTGTGCTGGCCGCTGGGGACTATTATCGGCGAATTTCTTGGCACGTTTATTGTTGATACCAAAGCGCTGGGGCTGGATGCGATGTTCCCGGCCATTATTCTTGCACTTTGCCTGCCTGCTCTGCGTGAGGCAAAAACCCGCCGGGCAGCACTGTCGGGTGCGGTGATCGCGCTGGCAGCCACGCCATTCTTACCGCCGGGTATCCCGGTACTGTTATCACTGCTGGGGCTGGTTGTCAGCCTGGGGAGAGTATAATGCCGGATACATTATCAATATTGACCGGCATTGCGCTGTTGGCAGTCGGAACCTATGCTATGCGCGCATCCGGTGCGCTGCTCAGCGGACGTTTTTCTGTGTCATCACATGTGAAAAACCTGCTGTCTATGGGTGCGATTGTGATTTTGTTCGCCGTCGCCGTTACCATGACTATTTTCAGCGGACAGGAACTGTCGGACTGGCCTAAGATTGCCGGTGTGGCAGTTGCAGGGCTTCTGACATGGTATAAAAAACCCTTTCTGCTGATTGTCCTGGCCGCCGCCGTTGTCACTGCGCTGTTACGTTATCTGCTGTCATTGTGGTAATAATTTCCCCCTGTTACCGGCCGGTAACAGGGAACGCGCTACTGTATAGACCCAACGTCATTCAGGATGCAGCCAACGAACCTGCAGTGTGAATGAATAAGGGTATATATTACGTGTCTGAATTGTCATGATGTATCGCAGACGTACTGCTGCTCTCTGTAAGTGCAGAGATCCCGTGTGCAGAAATATGGATAACAAAACCGATCCCGCGCTGTTGTAAACCATCCGTGACAGACAAATACCCGCCAATTTTCCCGGCCAGATTTTGTGCAATTGCCAGCCCGAGTCCGCTGCCGGTTTCACAACTGCCCGGAACACGGAAAAAACGTGAAAACAGGCGGGGGCGATATTGTTCACTTATACCGTCGCCATTATCACGGATGATAATCCGGATATCATCTGCGTTACCGGTTTCCAGTGTGGTTTCGACCAGACTGCCCGGCGGGCAATATTTAACCGCATTATTCAGGATGTTGTTAATTATTGAGAACAGCGCCTGCTTATCGGTTGTGACCGGGTAAACCTGGGGACCATCAAAGGCCAGTTCAATATTTTTGCGCAAGGCATAAGGCACCATCATGGCGATGGTGTGGCTCAGTTCCCGGCTCAGGTCAATCTCTTCCATTTTCAGTGGGTAGTCTTCCGTTTCCAGCCGTGCCAGATCAATCAACTGGCGGGAAAGGGAAACAGCACGGTCAAGGCTGATTTCCATATCGGCGGTGATTTCATTGCGCTCTGCCGGGTCATCAATCTGTTTTAGCAGGTGAATCTGCGCCAGAACGGCCGCAATCGGGGTGCGCAATTCATGAGCGGCATCTGCCATAAATTGTTTTTCCCGTAAATTACCGGCATCGACCCGCTGCATTAACTGGTTAATTGCCCGGAGAACCGGACGCAGCTCATTGTACTGATGCTTCATACTGATAGGCGTCAGATTACCGGGATTGCGGGCGGCAAGACTTTGTGTGGTTTCCCGCAGCGGACGCATGCTGAGATAAGTGGTAATAATAGTCGATGCCAGCATGGTACCGAGGATAAACAGCAAAGGAATAGCGGTACCGGAAGCCGGATCGCCAATCAGCATGTGGCGGTCTGTTGCGGATTCTCCCACAACCGCCGTCCTGTTTACGGCAGTATCGGTATCATAAGCCAGATACCAGGTTTCACCTTCTTCACTAAAACGAACTATTCCGTTTGGTTTCAGCGGGATATGAATATCGGGTTTATTGCTGTAAAGAATCTCACCGTTACTGTCGAGTATGGCAATCAGCGGATCATAGTTTTCGTCTTCCAGACCACTGCGCATCGCGTTGGTGTACATGCTTTCAAGGGCGGAGGCAATTTGCCGGAAATTGGCAGAATCTGTAGGGGTATCTTTGAGCGTATCAGAAATACCGCGGGCAATAACTAACTGCTGGGTATTAAAATCTTCACTAACGTCAGGCAGATAAGCGTATTTCAGCCAGGCAATCCAGACGCCCCACAGTAAAAGCATGCAAACCGTCTGGAGAAAAACAGTATAAACAAAGATTGAGCGGACTTTCACTTATTCGCTGTCCTTTTTTAATAAATAGCCGATACCGCGTACAGTAATAATCTTTTCTTTGCCTATTTTCCGGCGTAAATTATGAATATGAACTTCCAGAGAATTACTTTCAATCCGGTCATCCAATCCGAATAACCGCTGTTCCAGTTCCTGTTTTCTGACAACATTGCCGGTATTGCGCATTAATTCGTATAACAGCTGGTACTCTTTGCCGGACAGTAATAATAATTCCTCATTCATGCTGACCTGATGATTCATCGGGTTTAAGGTAATATTATCCACCTTCCATAACTGAGAAGAGAACCCGGCAATTCGCCGTGACACGGCTTTTACGCGGGAAATCAATTCCGGCAGTTCAACCGGTTTGGAAATAAAATCATCTGCGCCGGAGTCCAGTGAATTAACCAGATGATCCCGCTGGCTGCGGGCAGTCATAATGATAATCGGGATCTGTTCTCCGCTGTTACGCCATTCGACAAGAGAATCAAAACCATCACCATCCGGCAGCCCCAGATCCAGCAACATCAGATCAAAATGCTGCTCAGTCAGCCGCTTACGGGCATCACTAAGCAAACGTAACCAGCACACACGGAACCCGGCGAGTTCCAGCCCCCGGCACAGCGCTTTACCTAATTGTAAATCATCTTCGACTAACAGAATTTGCACGTTGACTCTCTCTTTGTACTCTTTATATTTCAGTGTAATACTGCCCGATACTGTGACAACACAGACCAATTATAGTGGCATCGTGACTTAATATAGCCTTAATAAAGGATTAATAACCGGAGATCCGCTTAATAAAATCATCAATTAAATAACCTGCATATTTTTCTGTTTGTTTTTGCAGGACATAAAAGTAAAAAATGGTACCAAAAAGAATAAAGGCATATATAAAAATGGCCCAGATATAGGTAAGGCTGAGATCAAGAATGGTCAGCGCCAGATAACTTATGTCAATATCCAATGAAAACCAGTTAATAATTTTTTGAGAGAAAAGTAACAGAGTATAAAATAGCACCGGAAGTGCCAATATACCGGTCAGAATATTGATCCGGCGGCGGCGGGTGGCAAGGGTCGGATACTCGTCATTATTCATATACACGGCAATATCGGTAAGCTGACGATCCAGTTCATCGTGGCATGCAACCGGCACATCCTGTTGTTCTATCTGCTGATGCAAAAGGCGTAAAAGTTGGCTGTTATCGGTACTTTTTGCAAAAGCGGTAATAATTCCCATGGGGGACTCCTGAAAAATCCGTGTCGGATGGCTATTATTTAACAAATCGACCGCCGGGTCATGCGGCTTTATTAACATTTACTGAATTATAAAATATTTCGCTCTCCACGGGGAAATACAGATACGTTATATACCCAACGTTATCCAGGATGCAGGCGGGCTGAGAGCAGCCAACGAACCTGCAGTTTGAATGAATAAGGGTATAGTGGAAAGCATTGTGCTATATGGTTGACGGCAGAACACTTTCATTTATCAGGGACTATTATGTTACGCATTACCGCCTTGCTGGAAAATACCAATACAGACACCCGCCTGGAAGCACACGCAGGGCTGTGTCTGCTGCTTGATGACGGTGAAACATCTCTGTTGTTTGATACCGGTGCGGACGATACCTATATCCGCAATGCGCAGGCGCTGGGGATTTCTCTGGCAGAGATTGATGCGGTGGTGTTGTCTCACGGACATTATGACCATTTCGGCGGACTGACCCGGACTGCCCGGCACCATCTGCCGTCGCCGCTGACGGTTATTGCGCATCCGCATATTTTTGAGCCGCGCCGTGCCGCACTCTGGCTCGGCGGGTATCCGCTGAAATTTAAGCGACTTTCACCACCGTTTTGTGAAGAGACATTGCGGGCGCAGTATCAGTTTGTGCTGACGGAAAAACCGTACGCCATATCGTCCCGTTTTTTGTTTGCCGGTGAAATTACACAGCGGGCTGTAATACGCCGTTATGGTGTGCTGCTCAACAGCGGAGAGGCAGACTATGTGCGTGACGACAGCTTTCTTATCTGGCGCGGGGATGAAGGTATTGTGATTATTACCGGATGCAGTCACGCGGGGATTGAGTCAGTGGCAGAGCATGCCCGGAAACTGACGGATAATGCACCGGTTCAGGCGGTGGTCGGCGGGTTGCATCTGCGCCGTGCCACTCCGGCAGCACTGCGCCGGGCACAACAGGCGATTGACCCTGAAACGCAGGTGTTCGGCTGTCATTGTACCGGGAACAGAGGGCGCAATGCACTGAAGGCAAAAGATTTTAATACCGGACAGCAGCTGACATTTCTGTAATGCTGTCCGGGAAAGTATCCGTCGGGAATATTAACCGTGCTGTGCCAGGAATGCGGTGTAAGCATCAACCCATTTCTGTACAAACGCACCGGTTTTTTCATTGAATCTGCCGCCTGCATCGATCATATCATCGTTCCATTGCAGGTACATTTCCGGTTGATTGAGTGTCGGCATGTTAAGGAATGCCAGCACATTACGCAGATGCTGTTGCGCCATTGCGGTGCCCATCGCACCCGGCGAGGTGCCGATAATTCCGGCGGGTTTACTGTCCCAACTGTTCTGACCCCAAGGGCGGGAGCCCTGATCCAGTGCATTTTTCAGCACACCGGGGATAGATCGGTTATATTCAGCGGTTACAAAAATAACACCATCTGCCGGTTCAATCTGCTGTTTAAACGCACTGACCACCGGAGAGGGATGCGGGTCAGCATCCTGATTATAAAGAGGAAGTGAGCCGATACTGATAAACTCACACTGAATATGGGCGGGAAAAAGTGTCACCAGCGCCTGAGCCAGCCGGCGGTTGTAACTCTGTTCACGCAGGGAACCGACAACAACTGCAACACGGTATTGTTTCATTTTAACCTCTCTGAGCGGCTGTAGAGCCGGGGATGGATAAGAAATAAAACCTATGAAAACATTATTATCATAATGCCGGATACCGGAACAGATAACATTTTTTTGATAATTTTTTTGACCTGACAGCGAAAGCTGTACAAATAAGGATCACGTATGCAGGCCCCGAAAGCAATGCAGAAGCCCGTTCAACTCACGGCGCACGGCGAAACAAGAACAGATAATTACTATTGGCTGCGTGACGACAAACGTAAAAATAAAAAAGTAATACAGTATCTTACTGATGAAAATCAATACACGCATGAGAAACTTCAGGCGTGTGACCCGCTGCGTGATGAGCTGTATCAGGAAATGGTTGCCCGTATGCCGCAGGCAGATGAGTCCGCGCCTTATATTTACAACGGTTATATTTACCGTACCCGCTTTGATGCGGGCAAAGAGTATCCGTTGTATGAGCGCCGCCACGTAACAGATGAAGACTGGGAATTACTGGTGGATGGCAATGAACGCGCACAGGGACTGGCCTATTATGAACTGGTGTCACTGGCTATCAGTGAGGATAACCGCCGGATAGCGATAGCAGAAGATAAACTGGGGCGGCGTGAATATGTGGTTTCGTATAAAAATCTGACGGAGGCAACCTGGCACGAGTCCGTTATTACGGGTGTTGCCGATGACCTGGTATGGTCGGCAGATGCAGATACACTGTTTTATGTTAAGCAGGATCCGCAGACTTTGCTGCCGTTTGAGGTATATCGCCACCGGTTCACAACAGATGCCGCACAGGATGAACTGATTTACCGCGAAGAAGACGACCGTTTTTATACCGGGTTGGCACTCTCTTCCTCGCGTGAATGGATTATTATCGGCTGCCACAGCCCGGTCACGTCAGAGGCACATCTGATTAATGCCCGCGAACCACAGCAACCGGTTGTATGCTTTTCGCCGCGTCAGGACGGTCGCGAGTATCATATTGATCATCTTGACGGACAGTTTTATATCCGCGCCGATCATGAAAGTGAGTTGTTCGGCCTGTATCAGACCCCGTCCCCGGAACAACCGTGGGAGACTGTGATTGCCCCGCAGCCGGATACCGACCTGGAAGATTTCACGCTGTTCCGTGACTGGCTGGTATTGCAGGAACGCACAGCCGCGCTGCCGCATATCCGCCTTATTCATCGCCACAGCGGGGAGGAAAAGCAGGTTGCGTTTGATGATGCAGCTTACTGTGCGTGGCTCGGACTGAACCCGGAACCGGACAGCATCATGCTGCGCTATGGTTATACCTCAATGACCACACCGGCGACGGTTTATGAACTGAATATGGACACCGGCGAACGGATGTTGCTTAAACAGACGCAGGTTAATGGTTTTCAGCGGGATGATTACCACAGTGAGCGTATCTGGGTAACCGCACGCGATGGCGTACAGGTACCGGTTTCCCTGGTATGGCATAAGGATCATTATCAGCAGGGAAATAATCCGCTACTGATTGAAGGCTATGGCGCATACGGGTCAAGTATGGACCCGGATTTTGATGCCAATCGCCTGAGTTTACTGGATCGCGGGTTTGTTTATGCGCAGGCGCATATCCGTGGTGGTGGCGAGTTAGGTAAACGCTGGTATAACGCAGGTAAAATGCAGCATAAAATCAACAGCTTTAATGATTTTGTCGATGTTACCCGCGAATTGATTACGCAGCGTTTTGGTGCTGCTGATCGCATCTATGCCACCGGCGGCAGTGCGGGCGGGTTATTGATGGGGGCGGTGATAAACCAGGCGCCGGAGCTGTATCGGGGCGTGGTCACACAGGTTCCGTTTGTTGATGCGCTGACCACAATGTCTGATCCGTCCATTCCGCTGACCACTGGCGAGTATGACGAGTGGGGCAATCCGGACAATGAATCAGCATACCGCGATATCCGCGCTTATAGCCCGTATGACAATCTGGAGGCTAAAGCGTATCCGAACCTGTTGGTCACATCCGGTCTGCATGATTCTCAGGTTCAGTACTGGGAGCCGGCAAAATGGGTGGCAAAACTGCGGGAGCTGAAAACAGATGATAATCTGTTGCTGCTTTATACGGATATGGAGGCGGGGCACGGCGGGAAATCAGGGCGTTTCAATTACTTATGGGATATCGCGCTCGGGTATGTGTTCCTGCTGATGCTGGAAGAGCAGGCTGAAGATATGAAATAATACCGGCGAATACATTTGTGACACCGTCACCAATAAGTGACGGTGTCACAATACTAATCCGGATTATTCAGCGGCTTTGCGTTTACGGGGAGCCGTTTTTTTGTGTACCGCGATAATTTCACTCTCTATCTGTCCGTCCTGTAACAGCGTCGTGATTTTTTGTCCGACTTTCACCTGACGGGTTTTGTTCAGTACTTCGCCGCTGTCTGTCTGGCTGATACTGAACCCCCGGCTGAGTGTTGCCAGCGGACTGACACCCTCAAGCGTCGAGCAGAGCCGTGCAAAGCGTTCACGCTGCTGACTGACCTGCTGGCGCATGGCAGACGCGAGCCGGTACTGTAACTGCTGCACATGCCGCTGGTGCTGCTGTAACTGCGGGCGCGGATCACGGCGCATCAGGCGCTGATCCAGCATGGTCAGCTGACGGGTTTTCTGTATTACCGCCCGCTGTCCGGCCTGAATCAGCCGCTGCTGTAATCCCTGAATTAACTGTTGCTGCCGTGCCAGGCGCAATTGCGGATGCTGCTGTTGCAGACGGTGATGTAACTGACTGAATGTTCGCTGCTTTTTGGCAATAAAGTAATCCATTGCCATTTCCAGCCGTTGTTGTACCGACTGAATCTGCCGCAGGCGCTCCACCTGATCGCGGCTGACTAATTCAGCCGCCGCAGAAGGGGTCGGCGCACGTAAGTCCGCCACAAAATCGGCAATAGTCACATCTGTTTCATGACCCACGGCACTGATAACCGGCAGACGGCTGGCAAAAATTGCCCGCGCCACCCGTTCATCATTAAAACTCCATAAATCTTCCAGCGAGCCGCCGCCGCGCCCGACAATCAGCACATCACATTCATTACGGCGGTTAGCGGTTTCAATTGCGCGGACAATTTGCGCAGGCGCATCCGCACCCTGAACCTGTGCCGGGTAAATAATCACCGGCAGTGACGGGTCACGGCGGCACAGAATATTCAGGATATCGTGCAGTGCCGCGCCCGTTGCGGACGTCACCACTCCCACACAGCGGGCAGGAAGCGGCAGCGGTTTTTTCAGATGGGCGGCGAACAGACCTTCGGCATTCAGTTTTTCTTTGAGCTGCTCAAACTGCTGCTGAAGTAAACCTTCACCGGCAGGTTGCATGGATTCAATAATCAGCTGATAATCACCACGCGGCTCATACAGCGTAATGGCAGCACGCACCAGCACCTGCTGACCATTTTGCGGCGCGAACGTCACGCGGGTGTTATTTCCCCGGAACATCGCGGCGCGGACCTGGGATTTTTCGTCTTTCAGCGTAAAATACCAGTGACCGGATGAGGGTCTGGAAAAATTGGAAATTTCAGCGCTGATCCAAATCCGGCCCATCTCCAGTTCGAGTAACTGTCGTACGGTCGTGTTCAGGCGCGTAACGGTAAAAATTGCGTTGTTTTCTGATAGCAACATGTGAGCCAGATCAAATAATAAAACAATGACTTAATCGTCCGATACTACCGCCTTCTGACAGATTATCAACGCATTTTTTTAAAAAAAGGCTAGGCGCAACCGATTACCACCTGTATAATGCCGCGGCAATATTTTATCCCTTTTAATCCTGCTGCCTGGTGAGATATTGCACATGCTACGTATCAAAAAAGAAGCTTTAACATTCGATGATGTTCTCTTAGTTCCGGCCCATTCTGTGGTTCTGCCAAACACGGCCGACTTATCAACACAGCTCACCGCAAAAATCCGTTTAAACGTCCCGATGATCTCGGCGGCGATGGACACTGTAACGGAAGCACGTCTGGCGATTGCCCTTGCCCAGGAAGGCGGCATCGGGTTTATCCACAAAAACATGTCAATTGAGCGTCAGGCTGATGAAGTCCGCCGCGTGAAAAAACATGAAAGTGGTGTGGTCACCGAACCTCAGACTGTCACTCCCTGCACAACACTGCGCGAAGTCAAAGAACTGACTGTACAGAACGGCTTTGCCGGTTATCCTGTCGTTACAACCGAAAACGAGCTGGTGGGTATTATCACCGGTCGTGACGTGCGTTTCGTAACAGACCTGGAACAGCCGGTAACAGCAGTGATGACCCCGAAAGAGCGCCTGGTTACCGTCCGTGAAGGCGAAGCCCGCGAAGTGGTTCTGAAGAAAATGCATGAGCGCCGTGTTGAAAAAGCGCTGGTCGTGGATGATTCATTCCATCTGCTCGGCATGATCACCGTAAAAGACTTTCAGAAAGCAGAGCGCAAGCCAAACGCCTGTAAAGACGAGCACGGACGTTTACGTGTCGGTGCTGCTGTTGGTGCCGGTGCCGGTAATGAAGAGCGTGTGGATGCGCTGGTTGCCGCTGGTGTCGATATTCTGCTGATTGACTCCTCACACGGTCACTCCGAAGGCGTTTTACAGCGTATCCGTGATACCCGCGCAAAATACCCTAATCTGGAGATTATCGGCGGCAACGTTGCTACCGCAGAAGGCGCAAAAGCCTTGGCGGAAGCGGGTTGTAGTGCCGTGAAAGTCGGGATTGGTCCTGGTTCCATCTGTACCACCCGTATTGTGACCGGTGTGGGTGTACCGCAGTTAACCGCTATATCTGATGCAGTCGAAGCCCTTTCCGGTACCGGTATCCCTGTTATCGCCGATGGCGGGATCCGTTTCTCCGGTGATATCGCAAAAGCACTGGCAGCGGGTGCGGCCTGTGTCATGGTCGGCTCAATGCTTGCCGGTACGGACGAATCTCCGGGTGAAGTTGAACTGTACCAGGGGCGTTCTTATAAATCCTACCGTGGTATGGGATCACTCGGCGCGATGTCTAAAGGGTCATCTGACCGCTACTTCCAGACCGATAATGCAGCAGACAAACTGGTGCCGGAAGGTATCGAAGGCCGCGTTGCCTACAAAGGGGTGCTGAAAACTATCGTTCACCAGCAAATGGGCGGCCTGCGCTCTTGCATGGGACTGACCGGTTGTGCAACTATTCACGAACTGAATACTAAAGCAGAGTTTGTCCGTATCAGTGGTGCCGGGATTCAGGAAAGTCACGTCCATGACGTCACTATCACCAAAGAAGCACCGAACTACCGTTCAGGTCTCTGATTCATGCGGCGGCCTGCGGGCCGCCAGCCTATAATTGTTTGCTTTTGGAACATACATTAATGACTACGAATATTCATCAGCACCGCATTCTGATCCTCGACTTTGGCTCACAATATACCCAGCTTATCGCGCGCCGCATCCGCGAAATCGGTGTGTACTGTGAACTGTGGGCATGGGATGTTACTGAAGAACAGATCCGCGCATTTAATCCGAACGGTATTATTCTCTCCGGCGGACCGGAAAGCACCACAGAACATGACAGCCCGCGCGCACCTGACTATGTCTTCAGCGCCGGTGTTCCGGTTCTGGGAATTTGCTACGGCATGCAGACCATGTCGATGCAGCTTGGCGGGACGGTTGAAACCTCAGGTGAGCGCGAGTTCGGTTATGCGCAGGTTGAGATCCGTGAAACCTGTGAACTGTTCCGCGGCATTCACGACATGCTGGATGAAAACGGCAAACCACAGTTGGATGTGTGGATGAGTCACGGTGACAAAGTCACCTCGATCCCGTCTGATTTTACCACTGTTGCCAGCACAGAAACCTGCCCGTTTGCCATTATGGCGAACGATGCAAAACGTTTTTACGGCGTACAGTTCCATCCGGAAGTCACTCACACACATCAGGGTCTGGCTATACTGGAACGCTTTGTCCTGGAAATCTGCCAGTGTGACGCGCTGTGGACACCGGAAGCCATTATTGAAGATACCGTTATCCGTCTGCGTGAGCAGATTGGCGACGATCACGTTATCCTGGCACTTTCCGGCGGCGTGGATTCATCTGTCACCGCGATGCTGTTAGATCGCGCCATCGGCAAACGCCTGACTTGTGTCTTTGTTGATAACGGCTTACTGCGCCTGAACGAAGCAGAGCAGGTTATGGCGATGTTTGCGGGGCAATTTGATTTCAATATCATTCATGCCAAAGCCGAAGACCGCTTCCTCAATGCATTGAAAGGCATTGCGGACCCGGAAGCAAAACGCAAAGCAATCGGTCATACTTTCATTGAGATTTTTGATGAAGAAGCCTCAAAACAGAAACAGGTGAAATGGCTGGCACAGGGCACGATCTATCCTGACGTCATTGAATCCGCGGCATCTGAAACCGGCAAAGCTCACGTCATCAAGTCACACCATAATGTCGGCGGATTGCCGGACGATATGGAACTGGGGCTGGTTGAGCCGCTGCGTGAGCTGTTTAAAGATGAAGTCCGTCGTATTGGTCTGCAACTGGGTCTGCCATACGATATGTTGTACCGCCATCCGTTCCCGGGACCGGGTCTGGGTGTCCGCGTACTGGGCGAAGTGAAAAAAGAGTTCTGTGACATCCTGCGCCGCGCAGATGCTATCTTTATCGAAGAGCTCCACAAAGCCGACATGTACAATAAAGTCAGCCAGGCATTTACTGTCTTCCTGCCGGTACGTTCTGTCGGTGTTATGGGCGACGGACGTAAATACGACTGGGTTGTTTCCCTGCGTGCAGTCGAAACCATCGACTTTATGACAGCTCACTGGGCACATCTGCCATACGATCTGTTAGGTCGCGTATCTAACCGCATCATCAATGAAGTCGATGGTATCTCCCGCGTTGTCTACGACATCAGCGGCAAGCCACCAGCGACCATTGAGTGGGAATGATCCCGTAATAGGAACTAGCTGGCACTGACTGGCAAAATAACGAGTTAAGCCCATGTAAAATTGGGCTTTTTTGTTTTTGGTGCTTGTCGTATGGTCCACTTTCCCTTATCTAGAATAGCTCTAAAAAATATTAAAATTTTATGGTTGAGTTATCAATATTTATCTTCTCAATACCATAGTTAATTAAATTAATAATTCCATTGCCATAAAAATAAATTCTAGGGTAAGAGTAAAATTTTGTAATAGTTTCACCGATTTCGAAATTCATAAATTCACGGCTTATAGCCTCTTTATTTCGATGGTAAATTCCAGTATCAATTAGAAACTCAAAGCTACATATTCTAAAGTTGTAGGAATATTCAAATACATATTTTTCATTAGGAAGGTTATACCCGGAAAATATAGAAGGATCTTCAGTTCCTTCTATAACGTCAAAGTGGGCATCTTTGCACATTCTTATTATTTCCCCATTAAACCCAGAAGACTCACATAAATATGCAATCTCATCTAAACTTAAATTTTCCATATGAATAGATGTGAATATTTCAAATTTATCTTCAATGTCCTCCATATATCTTTCATGTATTTCATCGATATCCTCATGTGTAAAGCTATGCAATTCTTGGTCTATATTACTAGTTATAAACTCACTTAATGAATTATAGAGAGAAAAATTATTTTCCAAATTAAGATTAACCAAATCTTCTCTTAGATCAGAGTGAAATTCATTGTTTGTTTTATTTGAAGACATGAAGTCATGTGAGTTATTTGTAATGAAAATGATATCATCTTTTATTTTCCTCTTGGATAAATATTGTGTTAATGCATTCCAGATAAGAGCATCTCTATAACCTTTCTCATTATCCCTAAATGGCCGCTTGGAAAAAATGGCTTTATCTAATAACATATCGTTATCAATGTGTGATGATGATATAATATATTTATTTGGAAATGCTTTTAATAATTTATTTTGAAAGCTAAATTCTTTAATATCATCACTCAAATCATCTATAGAAAAATCATTATCGGAGAGTGTATTAACTTTTCTTTTTACTTGATGTATGTCTTTTTGTAATTTTTCAATTTCTTCGTTGTATTTTTTTGGGTTTCTTTGACTACAACGAAGGGTATGATAAGTTGATTTCCTGATGTATTCTTAATGAAATTAGATAGAACTTGAAACATGGCACTAGACATTTTCCAGTTATTATAAAATATATTGGTATCTATTAATATTAACATTTTCTTTCTTCCTGAGATGGCTTCATCGTCCTATGTGTTTGAACATGGGTGGTGGAGTTCATTGTTCTTCACAATTAAATCAACAGAATATATTTGCATGAACAATTTTTATATGAGTGAGAATTCATAAGCTTTGATCGAAATATCCTTAATCTTACTTTCGCTGATTCTATTTTTTAGATTTGAGTATACTTCTAGTGCTTCCTTATAAAACTGTGTATGGTCTGGATCATCATCAGCACATTCAATAGCTTTTGCAAAACACTTAGTCGCAGAAAACAATTTAGATATGCAAATAATCATCAACATATGTTTCAAAGCAAGGCTTTCGCTACGAGTATCAGGCAATGGAATTACAACAAACTCACCTTTAATATTTAAGGCTGAGCTTGCCTCATCTGCGACTTGTTGTAATGTTGGGTGTTTCATTTTGCATAACAGTTTATAGTTGTGATAACAAAGTTTCCATGCCAAGTTAAACTCTTCATTATTTGGAAATTTATCTGGTATGTTCCCGTATAAATCTTTATGTGCAGCCATTTTGCAGAGCTTTTGAGCCCCCCAAGGAACATCCGCATTCTTATTATTCAGAACTTCATCAGTCAGATCTTGGCGTTCAACCAGACAATTAACAACAAGAGCATTTTCGTAAAGCGAAGCAGCTACACATGCCGCTTGGTATGGATAGCCCCAGTTTATTAATAACCATGCACCTCTAAAATCACTCATGGAACGTTTCAGAAATGCAGCCGAAAGCTTAATTGGTTTAGTATTTGAATTTTTGCCTTTAAGAAACGGAGCTTTAATCGCTAGATTCATACAATCTTCGGCTAAGGAATCCCAAGGCTTTAAGTCTTCAAAACTACGATCAATCGCCCCCACTTCTAGATGAGCTAAATAATTCCAGTAGTGGTCTTGCCAATTATCTTTAGAAATCATATGTTAATCAATTTGTTATAATTTAAGGATGTCCATAAAAGGCTTCCGTGGAGTTATTACTAAGCATTCCAAAAACATGGGGAGTGATATGCTTAAGTTTTGCATGATGAGCTACACGGTTGAAAAAAGCAATGCCTGTAATACCTAGAACTGACGGCGGAAAGAGATGGCCACTCTGAATCCGAAACGGGAAAAATAGGTTGCTCAAATTAACAAAGGGTGACAATTACCTCGTTTGTTAAACCTGTGGCAATTTACACATATATAATCAAAGGGATGGTAATCACCACGCTATTCCCAGAATCAGATTTTTCGGGTACTTATTTGCTATGGTGAATAATTTGAGCGTTGTAAATGAGCCATGTTGGTCATATTTTTACAATTTTAAGAATAATCGCAATGTACAGGGGAGGGATATAGGTAGTGGTAATATAAAAATATTGGGTTATAAAATATCGAAGTAATATATAAATGGAGTTTATATGGGTATTATTACGCAGGAAAATAAAAAAAAGAAATAAAAGAACCGATGCTGAGACAAATAACACTCGGTGAAATGGCAATGGCTAAAACGATATTTGGCAATTCAATGTCATATAATGTTTGGGTTCATTGCGATAGTTATCTTCCGTTCGGTATGCAACCAGACAATGTAGCAATGGCTCCTAATGGGGATATTTATTTCAGGAAATTTCTTTATAGGCATGATTTTTCAGAAGACCGAGTTGAATTTAAACACCTTTTTATGCATGAGCTTACTCATGTCTGGCAGCATCAGAACGGGATGTGGGTTAGAACAAGAGGGCTATTTAGTAACTTTGCCAATTATAATTATTCACTTAATGCTAAAAGTAAATTAAGCGATTTCGGCATGGAAGCACAAGCCAATGTGGTTGCTGACTATTTTGTCTTAAAAACATTTGGAGTCAGAGAGTTTCTCAACGGTATTCAGGCAAATTATATTGGATTTGATGGTAAGGTAAATCCAGATACGATCATGGATTTATATCGTTCAACTCTCCCAAAAACTATTTTGTAGGATTGATATGCACAAATTTATAATTATTCCTTTGGTATTTCTGTTGAGTGGGTGCTGGCATACGAATGACCCAAGGCCAATAATAGTTAACGGTGATATCAGTATGAGTGCTGGTAAGTTATGTGTTAAAACCCCAAACGCATCTGATGATGAATACATTACATACATTAATGTATTTGGTTTTAAAGAACAAAAGACTATCGCTGATATAGATTATAGTGCAAGTCCCGTTAAATTAGATGAAGACAAATGCCTGCCTACACCTGATATTCAGTATCAGGAGAATGGAAAATATGCGTATACGGCCTCAACAGTTTTACAAAGAAAGCAGGCAAAAAAAATTAATCCTCACAGGCGATCGATTGGGGTTACATTTTTTATTAAAGAAGTTGACGGTGATAAACAAGCTGTTGATGCTTTAAATATGTAAATGTCTACAAAAACACCGGCGTAACCGGTGTTAATTACCAATATCAGATCACTCATTCAGCGCAGCCAGCACAAACTCCAGCCCGGTTCGCACTGTTTCTTGCTTCTGTGCGTGTAACGTAGTTCTTCAGCGCCACCAGTTCAGTCACGAAACTTAAATGTTCATATGCGTGGTCATTTTTGTATAAAAATAAAACCATCACTTTGAAGTGATCCCCCAAACACAACATCAGCGCAGATAATCAACTTATCAGGCAAATGATTAATTTTGACTCTAATCAATAAAAGGGATTATTGTCAGTATATGCATTGACTAAAATTGTAAGCAATACCATTATTGTGTGAAACGAATCACATAATGAAAATAAAATGATTAAAATGACGGGTGATGAAAATCAAATGAGTACAAAGCAGGGATTGGTTGCCATTGAGTATTCTGTTCAGATTTTTTTCAGGGTATCGCTTGTTATTATTGCCGTAACACTTTTGTGCCCGATAATTGCATTTGCCGTGATGTAATTTATGCCGATATTCTTAGTTTTGTCCGGGGTATATTTTGCGGATGAGGCTGAAATAAATGAAGCTCCGCACCGGGAACTTCATTTCGGTTATTTCTTTTGGAGCTGACTTTTTATATCTGACATTGTCAGCGGGACAGATCAAATTCTGCCCAGATGGGTGCGTGGTCCGAGGGTTTTTCCATGCCGCGGATCTCATAATCAATGCCGGTGGCAGTACAACGCGGTGCCAGTCCGAGGCTTGCCAGGATAAGATCAATCCGCAGACCCCGGTTTTCATCAAACCCGCGTGATCGGTAATCAAACCACGAGTAGCGGTCGTCCGTATCCGGATACATCGCACGGAAAGTATCTGTCAGCCCCCAGCCGAGCAGGCGCTCCATCCATTCACGCTCTTCCGGCAGGAAAGAGCATTTCCCTGTTTTCAGCCAGCGTTTGCGGTTGGCTTCACCAATACCGATATCAATATCTGTGTGGCTTATATTCACGTCACCCATGACAATGATCGGGTCCTGATTTGAACGCCCCGAAAGATAGTCCTGTAAATCCTGATAAAATTTCATTTTTGCCGGAAACTTCAGCGGGTGGTCGCGGCTTTCACCTTGCGGAAAATAGCCGTTAATAACGGTGAGTAACCCGGCGGGTGTTTCAATATCGGCCATAATAAGGCGGCGCTGAGCATCTTCGTCATCACCGGCAAATCCCTTACGTACGGCAACCGGTTTATTTTTTGTCAGCAGTGCAACACCATAGTGTGACTTCTGACCATGATGAAAAATGTGGTAACCCAGATGTTTAAGCGCATCATGAGGAAACATGTCGTCGTGAACTTTGATTTCCTGCAAGCCGATAACATCAGGCTGATGTTGTTCGATAATGGCTTCCAGCTGATGGGGGCGGGCTCTTAACCCGTTAATATTAAAAGAGACAAACTTCATAAAATTTCAACCGGTTGATGAGTTAACAACAAAAGAGTAACAGATCATGGAAAGAAAGTAACCTGTCAGAGGAATAATAAAAAATAAGACTCATTATACTTTTTATTATTCCTTAATTTTAATTGACAAAATTAGCATCATTAATAATGATTCATATTCATGCTGTAAAGAAAAAGAGCTAAGGGTTACTAAAATTTAAATATCAGCTTTTTGTTATTGTGTATTAATCTTTAAAGACAGGTTTAATTAAATAAGAAAATATAAGTATCAAAAAATATTATTTTTGAAATAAACATTAAAAATAAACGTATTTAAACGGTTTGTTTAATAAAAAAACGTTAGATATAAAGTCGTTACATATCAATAAGTAATTGTTTTATTGGTTGTTTACCACAGCAATAGGAATCGACATTATGTTTTTTTCAAGGAAGTTAGAAGCCTTTATGGCTGTTGTCGAATACGGCTCACTCAGCAAGGCAGCGAAAGTGATGAACAGAACAACGCCCCCTGTAGCAAAATCGATTAAAGATTTCGAGATTTTACTGGGAAAGCGTTTATTTAAGCGCGAGAAATTTGGTATGAGCCTGACAAGGGAAGGTCTGGAATTGTATAATGATCTGAAAGATCTGTATGCACAGGAAAAAGAAATTACTAAAAAACATATCAGCGGAACAATATGTAATAAGATAAATGTATTTTATGACTGGGGGAAAAGTAAATATATTGATGCATTATACAGAGCCGCATTTAAAGCAAATGTGCAAATTAATGTATTTCGGTTTAATTATGATTGCATTGATGAAATAAACGATTTTGAAGGAAATACATTACTGCTTTCTTCTGAGTCGGTTATCAGTGAGCGGTTTGCTTTATTGCGTAATTTACCGCAGGGGCAAATTGGTATCTGCTGTCGGCAATCACTTTTTCAGTCCTGTGATAATAATCTGCAAACATTATTATCACGCTGTGTCTGGTTATGTGAGCCGCTGTTATATGAAAGCCCGCTTCTGAAAACACTGTTACAACAGCATGATGAACAGAGCAAACATGAACATGTACACTTAATTGACAGCACGCACGGTTATCTGCATTTGTTGATTGACGGGGATTATCTCTGTTTTATTGATGAACACCCGAAAACATCACCATACAGCAGTGAGCTTATTTTTTTAGCGCTGTCACAGAGTGAGGCAGAAAACAGTTGTCATTTGTACAAATCAAAATCACATGCGAGTGTGCTGAATAAGATTATGGATTGTATTGAGAATTTAAAATAAAGGAGGGCAGAGCAGAAATGGTGGTGGGAGAAGGATTCGAACCTTCGAAGTCTGTGACGGCAGATTTACAGTCTGCTCCCTTTGGCCGCTTGGGTATCCCACCAGTTTTACATTGTGTGCCTGAACAGTTATTGCCTCAGGACGGGCTGCATAATAGCAAATATGCGGGTGCTGTAAAGTAAAAAAAGAGAAAAAATGAATGTCCGTTGTTTTTTTGCCCGAAGTGCACGGTTTCCGTGCAACTTCAGGCAATTGACCTGTTTACAGAATAACCGTGCGGTTACCGTAAACAAAAACACGTTGTGTCAGGATACGGCTCAGCGCATGACTGAGTACGCTTTTTTCAACATCACGTCCGGCGAGAACCATGTCATCAGCGCTGTAAGTGTGATCGATATTAATCACGCTCTGATAAATGATAGGACCTTCATCGAGGTTATTGTTTACGTAGTGTGCCGTTGCGCCGATAATTTTCACACCGCGTTCATAGGCCTGATGATAAGGGCGTGCGCCGATAAAGGCCGGCAGGAACGAGTGGTGGATATTGATTATCTGGTTCGGGTAGTGTTCAACAAATTCCGGTGACAGAACCCGCATGTATTTTGCCAGTACGACATAATCGGGCTGGTATTGATCAATCTGTTTAGTTATCTGTATATCGTGCTGTTCGCGGGTTAAACCGTCATGGCTGATATGATGGAACGGGATGCCGAATTGGGTGACGAGGTGACCCAGTACATCGTGGTTGCCAATGACCGCGGCAATATCGACATCCAGGCCGCCATAGGCGCTTTTCATCAGAATGTCGCCCAGGCAGTGCGCTTCTTTTGTCACCATAATGACAATACGGCGGCGGCCGGATGTTGTTAACTCACGGGTTGAACCTTTCGGCAGTGCATCGTCCAGGTCGGCGAGCAGGGTTTCGTCGTTAAAAATACCTTCAAGCTCGGTGCGCATAAAGAAGCGTCCGGTGCGGTGGTCGACGAATTCATTGTTCTGAACAATATTAAGCTGATGCTTATAACAAATATTGGTGATTTTCGCGATAAGCCCTTTTGCATCAGGGCAAATGGTTCTCAGGATCTTTTTCTGGCTCGTTTGGTATTGCATGGACGGTGTAAATCCTTAATAACTGATATTTTGTTGTTTGCAAGAGGGGGCTTATTCTGTGTCATGCACAGCATTTTTTATATTTTTTTCCGGAGCCGCAGGGGCAGGGGTCGTTACGACCTGTTTGCGGTGCCACGCCGTCCAGATAGAACCACTGACTGTCAATCAGGCGAAAGCGTGAGCGCTCATGGATAAGCTGTTTATCTTCGGACTTTTCATCAATAAAGCAAGCACAAAATTCGACGAAAGCCTCGTCCGGTACCGGACCCGTCTGAAAATCAATAATATTGAGACTCAGCCACTGTGTCCGGGCAAATCCGGCTTCAAGATCGTTCCGCAGTGGCTGCGCGCGCTCAGGCGGATACCAGGTGCGGATCAGGTGATCTGCATTCTGTGTGACAAAAGCACTGTAACGGGATCGCATCAGTGCCCGGGCATCGGGTGCGGATTGTTGTCCGGACAGATAAGGTCCGCAGCACTGCGCCATGTTTTTTTCACTGCCGCAGGGGCAGAGCGCATTATCAGTAAAATGAGGCATAAGTATCAATTAGTGTATTCAGGGTAAATAAACGTAAGGAACAGAGGTTAAATGCTACCGGAAATACAGATCACACGCTATCCTTTATCTTAGTAGTATAGCGGGAACCGCGCCGTCACTGGTGTTTGCGCCGGTCTGTGTAGTCATGCGGGGAATGAGGGAATGCCATGAAAAGAGCACTGGATGAAAAACGAATTTTAGTCATTGACGACGACCCGGCATTCAATATGACGCTGTCATCGTATTTACGGCACCTCGGTGCGACAGTATTGTCTGCCGAAGATGGTGCCCGGGCTCTGTTATGTATTGAAAATGGCTTTCAGCCGGAACTGATATTTTGTGATTTGAACATGCCGGTGATGAGTGGCACAGAATTTATCGCCGCTATACGGACTGTGTTACCGGATGTCCCGGTAATTGTTATTTCTGCGACTCAGAAAATGTCTGATATTGATGACGCGTTGCGCCTCGGCGCAAAAGATGTGTTACTCAAACCGCTTAACCGGTTGGAAGAGGTCAAAAACCTGTGTCTGTCTCATTTTTATCCCTTATTTTTTGCTCCGGGCTTGCTGGAAAAAAATGACCTGTCCGGTATCTGGTCGCAGCTGCAACATAATGTGGATGATGTTTTACGTTTATTAAAACAGCTTAATCCGCCGCCGACCCAGGTGCTGGCCAATTATCAGATCCGCTATGCGCAATTATCGGATGCCTGCCAGACCGGGCTGGTATTTGATGTGGCGGAGTTTTCAGATAACGAAGTGGCATTTTATTGTCTCGATATCAGCAAAAATACCGGGAATGGTCCGCTGGTGGCGATGCTAATCCGTGTTATTTTTAACGATTTGCTTAAACGTTATATTCATAATAATCACCGCCGGTTACCCAGTATGACGGCGATTTTAAATAAACTGAATACCCTGTTGCAGGATGCCGGTATTCCGGGGCAGTTGCCCTTGCTGCTGGGGTATTATCATACTCAGCGCAAATCAGTATTACTGTCCAGTGCAGGGATCAGTGCTGAACTGCGCTCAGAAAATAACGTTATTCGTGTAAACCGGGGTATTCCGCTGGGAACGCTCTCGGCGGTTTATTCCAACCAGATAAGTGAATTCAGTCCTCATCTGCAATGCCGGATATGGAACGGCAGCAGTCAGATCAAATTAAGTTTAACGCCGGGACCCCGTCTCGGGTAATTTCAGCGGCTTATCAACCCGGTCAGATATTAAACATCTCTTAACATCAATTGCCATTTACACAGGACAGAGTATTTATCCCTGAAAATTAGCTGGTATACTCAGACGCATTATTTTGTATTAATCGCGTATTGGTTTTGTATATACGCATTGAGGATGATGTATGTCAGCGCTGAAAAATAAGGTTCATAAGGCCGTGATCCCGGTTGCAGGATTAGGAACACGTATGCTTCCGGCCACTAAAGCAATTCCGAAAGAAATGTTACCGCTGGTGGACAAACCACTTATCCAGTATGTCGTTAATGAATGTATCGCCGCAGGGATCACTGAAATTATTTTAGTGACCCACTCCTCAAAAAACTCCATTGAAAACCATTTTGATACCAGTTTTGAACTGGAAGCCATTCTGGAAAAACGCGTTAAGCGCCAGTTACTCGATGAAGTTCAGTCAATCTGTCCCCGCCATGTCACTATTATGCAGACCCGCCAGGGTATTGCGAAAGGGTTGGGACACGCCGTGTTATGTGCCCGTCCGATGATTGGTGATGAGCCGTTTGCCGTTGTACTGCCGGACGTGGTTATCGATGAATACAGCACTGACCTGTCAAAATTCAATCTCAAAGAGATGATCCGGCGCTATGAAGAGCATCATGCAAGCCAGGTGATGGTCGAACCTGTGCCGCTTGAGGTTGTCTCAAACTATGGTGTGGTGGATTGTCATGGTGAAAACCTGGCAGCCGGTGAAAGCAAACCGATGTTTGCCGTGGTTGAAAAACCGGAGCCGGCTAAAGCGCCATCAAATATGTCTATTGTCGGACGCTATGTGTTATCTCCGGATATCTGGTCGCTGCTGGGTAAAACAGCGCCGGGCGCCGGGGATGAAATTCAGTTAACAGATGCTATCGCCATGTTGATTGAGAAAAACCCTGTTGAGGCTTACCGCCTGGTCGGTCGCAGTCACGATTGCGGCGACAAAATGGGTTATATGAAAGCGTTTGTCGAATACAGCATGCGCCATAAACATCTGGGTGGTGAATTCTCAGATTGGCTGAAAACATTACAGAATTAATTATTGTCGCTATAGGTGAACTATGAAAGTAACTGTATTTGGAATCGGATATGTAGGGCTGGTACAGGCAACCGTTCTGGCTGAAGTCGGTCATGATGTTATGTGTGTTGATGTCGATGCACAGAAAGTTGAAAACCTGAAAAACGGTCTTATTCCGATTTTTGAGCCGGGTTTAACGCCGCTGGTAAAGAAAAATTATGAAGAAGGGCGTTTAAGCTTTACCACAGATGCTGCAAAAGGCGTGGCACACGGAACATTGCAATTTATCGCGGTCGGTACGCCGCCGGATGAAGATGGCTCCGCTGATTTACAATATGTGACGGCGGTTGCCCGCACTATTGCGCAGTATATGGACGGTTATAAAGTCATTATTGATAAATCAACCGTTCCTGTTGGTACGGCAGATAAAGTTAATGCGACGATCAAAGCCGCTCAGGCCGAACGCGGCACTGATTTTGCGTACGATGTGGTTTCCAACCCTGAGTTCCTGAAAGAAGGGGCGGCGGTCGCAGACTGTATGCGTCCGGAGCGTATTGTTATCGGCTGTGATAACGAAGGCGTTGTTGATATCATCCGTGAACTGTATGAGCCGTTTAACCGCAATCATGATCGCATGATTGTGATGGATATCCGCAGTGCAGAGCTGACAAAATATGCGGCAAACTGCATGCTGGCGACAAAAATCAGCTTTATGAATGAGATCTCAAACCTCGCAGAACTGCTGGGGGCGGATATCGAAAATGTCCGCCAGGGGATTGGTTCTGACTCCCGTATCGGTTATCACTTTATTTACCCGGGCTGCGGCTATGGCGGCTCCTGCTTCCCTAAAGATGTGCAGGCACTTATCCGCACCGCAGAGCACATTGGTTTCACGCCGAGAATTTTGCAGGCTGTGGAAGAAGTGAATGAGTTGCAGAAATACAAACTGCCTTCTTTTATTAAGCGCCACTTCGGTGACGACCTGCGCGGCAAAACGTTTGCAGTGTGGGGGCTCTCTTTCAAACCGAATACGGATGATATGCGTGAAGCCTCCAGCCGTGTTCTGTTACAGGAATTGTGGGCAGCCGGTGCAAAAATACAGGCTTATGACCCGGAAGCCATGCAGGAAGCGCAGCGTGTTTTCGGACAACGTGATGACCTTGTACTGATGGGCACCAAAGAAGCCGCACTGCACGGCGCTGATGCACTGGTTATCTGTACCGAATGGCAGAGTTTCCGTGCTCCGGACTTTGATACCATTAAATCAGGTCTGAAAACACCGGTTATTTTTGACGGGCGTAACCTTTATGACCCGGAACGTTTAGAAAACCGTGGCTTTATCTATTATGGTATAGGCCGTGGTGCTTCCATTAATCCGGTAATTTGAGTCTGAATATGAAAATACTTGTAACCGGCGCGGCTGGTTTTATTGGTTATCATGTCACACAGCGTCTGCTTGAGCAGGGTCATGAGGTTGTCGGTGCAGACAACCTCAATGACTATTATGATGTTAATCTTAAGAAGGCACGCCTTGATCTGATTTTATCGCATCCGAATTTTCATTTTTTTAAAATGGATCTGTCGGTTAAAAGTGATGTTAGTGAATTATTTGTCTCACAACAGTTTGAGCGTGTTATTCATCTCGCGGCTCAGCCGGGTGTCCGGTATTCTATCCAGAACCCGATGGCGTATATAGATGCAAATATTCTGGCACACATGAATATTTTGGAGGGCTGCCGTCATCATCAGGTAGGGCATCTGATTTATTCCTCTTCCAGCTCGGTATATGGTCTGAACCGTAAACAGCCTTTCTCTGTGGAAGATGATGTTGATCATCCGGTTTCGTTATATGCGGCGACAAAGAAAGCCAATGAATTAATGTCACACAGCTATTCGCATCTTTATCAGTTACCTACAACCGGACTGCGTTTTTTTACAGTTTACGGACCGTGGGGACGTCCGGATATGGCATTATTTAAATTTGTTAAAGCCATGCTGGATGGTAAACCGATTGATGTTTATAACCATGGAAATATGGTTCGCGATTTTACGTATGTCGGTGATATTGCAGAAGCTGTGGTACGGTTATTAGATGTTATACCCGCAGCAGATGATGACTGGACGGTTGAGGAAGGTCTGAAATCAGCCAGTTCTGCGCCGTACAAAATTTATAATGTTGGTAACGGACAACCTACCCGGTTAGGCGATTTTATTCAGGCGATTGAAACCGCTCTGGGTATTAAAGCGGCTAAGCATTTTATGGATATGCAGGATGGTGATGTGTTATCCACCTGTGCAGACTCCGGTGAACTGTATAAAACGATAGGTTTCTCTCCAAATACACCGGTTAATTATGGTGTACAGCAGTTTGTTGATTGGTATATGTCGTTTTATCATGGCAAAAATAAGTAATCAGACAGACGGTGAGTAACAAAAAAGGAGGCGAAAGCCTCCTTTTTATCGTCATAATATCAGCAGATATATCCTTGTCCGCTTCTCTTGCCGCCTGCCTGCATCCTGAACGACATTGGGTATAAATGAACGAATAAAAAAAAGCCCTTCGCAGAAGGGCTTTTCAGTGTGGAAATCCGGATTATTTAATTAAGAAACTATCCAGAGATTTGCCTTCACTTTCGATTGCCTGTTTGATAACAGCTGGCGTGCGGCCCTGACCTGTCCAGGTTTTCTGCTCGCCGTTTTCATCGATGTACTCGTATTTAGCCGGACGCTGCGCACGTTTTGATTTGCTTGCAACTTTACCGGTAGACATTGACTGAATTAATTCTTCAGGATTGATACCCTGCTTGAGAATTAACTGGCGAACTTCTTCTAATTTACGGGTACGCTCTTCCAGTTCAGCTTTAGCCTGAGATTCTTCAGTACGGCGTTCTTCAACAACCGAAGTCAGTTTCTCCAGCATTTCTTCCAGACTTTCCAGGGTAGATTCTCTGGCCTGTGCGCGAAGAGTACGAATATTATTAAATGGCTTCAAAGATTCACTCATAATTCTGGTCTCAAATTAAATGTTGGCTGATGTGTAGTTAATAATAGATTGCTATTTAAAAATCTGCAATAGCAAATTTCGCAGTAAGGTTAAAACACATTTTTTTTAAAAGCAATTATTTCTGCGGAATAATAAGCCTCTTTGTGCTTTTTTGTTTAATTTCGATAAGGGGACGGGGTAAAAAGGTGTTGGTGTTCAGCAATTTCAAAAAGATTTGATCATAAACGATGAGGAAGATACAAATTATATTTAACCTTATCTTATGTAAAGAAACGTTATTCTTCAACTCAGATATAATAAAAAACAGGATAAAATGACCATTGCTGATAACAGTAGTGAATATTCGCCATGTAATCATGCTTCCTATGAATTGCGGTAACGATGAATAACGGATATTGCACATGCGGTTAAGGCATGCAGGCAAATACTGATCACGCTATTTTTATTGCGGCTGTGTTAGTATTGTGGCGATTTTTGAATGATTGAGAGGGAGAGAGCCGGTGGCTCAGCTTTATTTTTATTACTCCGCGATGAATGCGGGAAAATCGACCGCACTATTACAATCCTCCTATAACTACAATGAGCGAGGAATGCGCACACTGATATTTACGGCAGAAATTGATAACCGGTATGCTCACAGCAAAGTGACCTCCCGTATCGGCCTGAGCGCTGATGCACGGGTCTTTAGTGAGGATACTGATATTAGCAGTGTTATCACGCAGGAACATCAGCAGGCGCCCGTACACTGCGTATTAATAGATGAGTGCCAGTTCCTGACAAAAACGCAGGCAGAGCAGTTATGTTATATCGTCGATGATATTGATATACCCGTTCTCTGTTACGGATTACGCACTGATTTTAAAGGTGAGCTATTCAGCGGTAGTCATTATTTATTAGCCTGGGCTGATAAATTAGTGGAATTAAAAACAATTTGTCATTGCGGGCGGAAAGCCAGCCGTGTTTTGCGTTATGACGGACAAGGTCATGTAATGTCTGACGGTGCACAAATTGATATTGGCGGAAACGAAAAATATGTTTCGGTATGTCGTAAACATTACAGCGACGCGATGCGTACAGTAATGGCGGCACAATGTCATGGTGGCACGATGTCATTCATAAAATAGATACCCGTGTCATTTATACGGAAAATGCCGGACAAACGTGTCCGGCATTTTTATATTAGCGTCGGATAAAAGCACAGACAGAGACACAAAGGATACCCGGTAAACACGAAGGCGTAAGGCGGTATTTGTGTTGTTCATAATAAAATACTGAAAAATAGCCCCCGGCATCGTGTCTGTTTTGTTATTTGCATTAAGTGAAATATTAAAAATCAGCAGCAGGCTGAATTGTTGATCAAAAGAGAATACATATTAATATTGTGACAATTATTCAGTTATTATTATGGGATAGCTATTAAAAAGCCCTCAGAAGAGGGCTTTACGGTTATTATTTATCAAATAGATGATTATTTCTTAGCAGTTCGTTTTGAAACAGGTTTGACCAGAGACTTTGGCGCAGCAACCGGAACGGACTCGTCATAGACGCGGCCATAATAAGTATCCAGCATAATTTGTCTTAATTCAGCAATAAGCGGATAACGCGGATTTGCCCCGGTACATTGGTCATCAAATGCATCTTCAGACAGTTTATCCAGCTTCGCCAGGAATTCTGCTTCCGGTACACCGGCTTCGCGGATAGATTTAGGGATACCCAGAGAGGCTTTGATTTCATCCAGCCAGATCAGCAGTTTTTCAATTTTCTGAGCAGTGCGGTCACCGGCGGCACCCAATCCCAGATGATCGGCAATTTCAGCATAACGGCGGCGCGCCTGCGGGCGGTCATACTGACTGAATGCCGTTTGTTTGGTCGGGTTATCTGTCGCGTTATAGCGGATCACGTTACAGATAAGCAGGGCATTGGCTAATCCGTGCGGGATATGGAACTCAGAACCCAGTTTGTGCGCCATTGAGTGACAAACACCCAGGAAGGCGTTAGCAAACGCGATACCGGCGATAGTGGCGGCGTTATGGACGCGCTCACGGGCGACAGGATTCTTCGCGCCTTCATGGTAACTGGCCGGCAGGAATTCTTTCAGCAGTTTCAGTGCCTGTAATGCCTGTCCGTCTGAGTATTCATTTGCCAGAACAGATACATAGGCTTCCAGAGCATGCGTTACGGCATCCAGTCCGCCGAATGCGGTGAGGGATTTCGGCATATTCATGACGAGATTAGCATCCACGATGGCGATATCCGGGGTCAATGCATAGTCTGCCAGCGGGTATTTTTGTCCGGTTGCATCATCGGTCACAACGGCAAAAGGTGTAACCTCAGAGCCTGTGCCTGATGTGGTGGTGATCGCGACCATTTTGGCTTTTACGCCCATTTTCGGGAATTTATAGATACGTTTGCGGATATCCATAAAGCGCAGTGCGAGTTCTTCAAAATGTGTTTCCGGGTGTTCATACATGACCCACATAATTTTTGCGGCATCCATCGGTGAACCACCACCGAGTGCAATAATCACGTCCGGTTTGAAATTGTTCATCTGTGCGGCACCTTTGCGCACAACAGATAAGGTCGGATCTGCTTCCACTTCAAAAAATATTTCCACTTCCATGCCGTGTGATTTCAGCACGCGGGTAACTTCATCGACATAACCGTTATTGAATAAATAGCCGTCAGTGACAATAAATGCCCGTTT
Organism: Morganella psychrotolerans; assembly: GCF_965118875.1. Classification (GTDB taxonomy): domain Bacteria; phylum Pseudomonadota; class Gammaproteobacteria; order Enterobacterales; family Enterobacteriaceae; genus Morganella; species Morganella psychrotolerans_C. Next base: position 624,695 of record NZ_CBCPJD010000001.1, on the reverse strand, counting down.
TGCGCCATCAGTCGCAATTTCTTCCAGGGCAATCGGCAGGCAGCCCCGGCGGAAGTAGATAGATTTCGGAAGTTTATGCCACAACATATTCTCAGCCCGTTTTGCCACAGTTTTGGTGTTGATCAGGTGTTTCGGCCCGACGTTTTCAGAAATGGAGTTACCGCCCCAGGAGCCGCAACCCAATGTCAGAGACGGAGAGAGCTTAAAGTTGTACAGGTCGCCGATCCCGCCTTGTGAGGCAGGGGTGTTAATGAGGATACGGGCGGTTTTCATTTTTTCGCCGAAGTACTTTATGCGCTCCGGGCGGTTATCCTGATCGGTATATAAGCAGGAGGTGTGACCGATCCCACCCATTTCCACTAATTTTTCTGCTTTTAATACTGCATCTTCAAAATCTTTACCGCGATACATCGCTAACAGCGGAGAGAGTTTTTCATGAGCAAACGGCTCTGATTCATCAACCAATGAAACGGCACCGATAAGAATCTTTGTCCATGCCGGGACTTCAATTCCCGCCATTTCAGCGATTTTCACCGCAGACTGACCGACAATTTTGGCATTCAGTCCGCCGTTGAGCAGGATAATATCCTGAACCGCTTTCAGATCTTTGCCTTTCAGGACGTAACCCCCGTGGTTTTCAAAACGCTCTTTAACCTGTTCATACACTTCATCAACGACAATGACAGACTGTTCGGATGCACAAATCACGCCATTATCAAAGGTTTTGGACATCAGAATAGATGCCACAGCGCGTTTGATATCCGCGGTTTCATCAATAACAACCGGGGTGTTACCTGCGCCGACACCAATGGCAGGTTTACCGGAGCTGTAGGCGGCTTTCACCATGCCCGGTCCGCCGGTGGCGAGGATCAGGTTAGTATCAGGGTGGTGCATCAAAGCATTGGATAATTCAACTGAAGGTTCATCAATCCAGCCGATAATATCAGCGGGCGCCCCGGCGGCAACCGCAGCATTCAGTACAATCTGAGCCGCTTTATTGGTGGCATTTTTTGCACGCGGATGCGGGGAGAAGATAATACCGTTACGGGTTTTCAGGCTGATCAGCGCTTTAAAGATAGCAGTGGATGTCGGGTTGGTGGTGGGGACTATCCCGCAGATGATGCCGATAGGTTCAGCAATGGTGATTGTCCCGAATGTCGGATCTTCAGACAAAATACCGCAGGTTTTTTCATCGCGGTAGGCATTATAGATATATTCAGAGGCAAAATGGTTTTTGATCACTTTGTCTTCAATAATCCCCATTCCGGACTCTTCAACTGCCAGTTTCGCCAGAGGGATACGCGCATCCGCTGCAGCAAGAGCTGCCGCACGGAAAATAGTGTCTACCTGTTCCTGAGTGAAACCGGCAAATTCACGCTGTGCTTTTTTAACGCGGGCAACTAATTCATTGAGTTCGGTAACATTGGTTACGGCCATACAGATGACTCCTGATAAATTGTTAAACTTTTTAAGCAAATTAGCGGGTCGGTACGATTTGATTATAGTCACAACAGCAAGAGGTAACTAAATCGATTTTGCTCATAACCGATAGCCTGTATCCCGAATTATTTAGAATATAACCGGGGAAAGCCCGCTGATTTGCTTAAAAAGCCCGTCAGGTATTCTGTTAATGACTGAAGTTGAATCGATTCAACTTCAGTAAAATGAGCTTAACATTACGGTGGGATATTAAAGTGATCAAAATCACAAATACAGCAGGCTGACACCATTCAGCTTGCGTATAAATGAGATTAATTATCAATTTCAATTATAGTGTCTGCCATCAATTTTACAGAAGAACTGATGATTGACTAAAATATATACATGGATAAGGGGATTAAGCTGTATCGCGTCAGCCTGTGGGGAGAAATATTCTGTTGAAAGCAATTTCTTTTATCCGGGATTCAACGGTATGATGTCCGGGTTAATATAATTATTACAACCCTTTGGCAATACGCGGCGGCGTATATCAGCCGTTCATTACAGTATTATTATACCCGACGAACCTGCAGTTTGAAGGAATAAGGGTATATCATCAGGTTGAGGATTTTTTGTGGGCAACACATTACTGGATTTTTCCGGCTATTTAAAATTTTTTGTCGGTTTATTTGCCTTAGTCAATCCGGTTGGTATTTTGCCGGTGTTTATGAGTATGACGAATTACCAGACCGCAGCCGTACGCAACCGAACCAATATGATTGCGAATTTTTCGGTTGCCATTATTTTGTGTCTGTCACTGCTGGTCGGCGATAAAATCCTCATGATGTTCGGTATTTCGATTGAGTCTTTCCGGATAGCAGGGGGCACGCTGATTGTTCTGATCGCACTGTCCATGATCAGCGGAAAGCTGGGCGAGGATAAACAAAACAAGCAGGAACAATCAGAAACCGCGATCCGCGATAATATCGGTGTTGTGCCGCTGGCGCTGCCACTGATGGCTGGACCCGGTGCGATCAGCTCCTGTGTGGTCTGGAGCGCGCGCTGGCAGGGCTGGCAAAACTTTGCCGGACTGGCGCTGACCAGCATTGTGTTTGCGTTTTTTTGCTGGTTGCTGTTCCGCTCAGCGGGGCTGTGGGTAAAATATCTGGGGCAAACCGGGATCAACGTCGTGACCCGTATTATGGGGCTGATGCTGATGTCATTAGGTATTGAACTGATTATTACCGGGATGAAAATGAGCTTTCCGGGATTACTGTCATAATCACGTTGTTTATTATTTATTATTTATTATTTATTATTTATTATTTATTATTTAAGCGGGGCATTTGCCCCGCTTTTGCTTTTGTTCAACTGATCAGCGAATTTCTTCTGTTGTCTCCATCCGGTGTTCTCCCCGGACTAATGCCGCGCGATCAAACTCCCGTACTATCTCACCGCGCGCCATAAATGCGGCCCGGTCAGACATATGCGCCACCACATCGGCGTCGTGACTGACCAGCAGATAGGTCATACTGTGTTCGGCTTTCAGGTGATTAAGCAGATTGAGAATTTCTGCCTGAACGGACATATCCAGTGCGGACGTCGGTTCATCCAGCAATAAAATCTGCGGACGCAGCATCAGAGCGCGGGCAATCGCAATACGTTGGCGCTGCCCGCCGGAGAGCTGATGGGGATAGCGCTGCGCTACATCTGGTGGTAATCCGACAGACGCTATTGCCTGTGTGACCCTGGCTTCAATATCATTCTCATTATGAATGTGTAACGGCTCTGCAAGGGCGCGGTGAATAGTATGAAACGGATGCAGTGACGCGTAAGGGTCCTGAAATACCATCTGCACATTTCGCCGCAGTGCGCCCTGATAGCGCAGCCCCGGATGGATATGCTGTGACAGCAGTTGAATACCTCCCTGCCATTCGCGCTGTAACCCGGCGATCACCCGCAGGATAGTGGATTTTCCGCATCCGGACTCACCGATAAGACTGAATGTTTCCCCTGCGCTAAGGTGAAAGCCAGCCTTGCAGACGACCTGACGCGGCCCGAAACTGACGGAAAGATTATTAACCTCAATAATCGGCGCTGGATTATTCTCCGGCATGATGTGTCTCCTGAGTCAGTAATGTCTGCAACGACTGTCTGTCCAGTACCGGTAAGTCCGTCCCGTAAGTCTGAGCATCAGGGCGGCAGGTCCACAAGGTACGGGTATAGGGATGCGTTGCCTGCGGCAGTTGTGCGGCGGGCAGCTCATCGACCTGCTGCCCCTGATACATCACCATCACGCGCTGACAGTGAGCGGCGACCAGCGGCAGGTCGTGACTTATCAGCAGTAATCCCATCCGGCGTTCTTCACACTGGCGGACAACCAGCTCCAGAATTTGATGGCGCAGCCGTGCATCAAGTGCCGATGTAGGTTCGTCGGCAATTAATACTGCGGGATTATTGATCAGGGCAATTGCAATCATGGCGCGCTGTCCCATTCCGCCGGAAAGTTGCCCCGGATAGCGGGAAAGGGCGGATTCAGCCAGCCCGGCTGCGCGCGCCATATCATATACGCGCTCACGGCGGTCGGTTTTTGACAGTCTCTGATGCCGCACCAGCGCTTCTTCAATCTGTTGATACAGATTTTTTACCGGATTGAGGGCATAACGCGGGTCCTGCATTATCATGGCGATATCATTACCGCGCAGTGCCGCCCACTGTTTTTCACGCAATGACAGTAGCGGGGTATTGTGAAATTCCAGCGTTTGCGCACTGACTTTGCCGGGTTTGCGCACCAGCCCCATCAGTGCTCTCGCTGTCATGGATTTACCGGAGCCGGATTCGCCGACCAGCGCCAGCCGTTCCTGTCCCAGGTTAAACGAAATGCTATTGACCACCCGCGCACGCGGATAATCCACTGACAGGTTTTTGACACGGATAAGTGGCTCAGTCATGTTCAGGCTCCATAATATCGCGTAAACCATCACCCAGAAGATTGAATGCCATACCGGCAGTCAGAATGGCCGCACCCGGTACTGCCGCAATCCACCACTGGTCAAAGATAACCTGCATGCCGTCCGCGATCATCGCTCCCCATTCCGCCATCGGTGGTTGTGCGCCAAGCCCTAAGAACCCCAGACCGGCGGCCGCCAGGATGATAGTCGCCAGATCAAGCGCGAGGCGGACAATTGCCGAAGGCAGACAGAGTGGCAGAATATGTCCCCACAACAGACGCAGTCCGCGGATCCCCAGCATTTCTGCACTGGCAAGATAATCACTGTTGCGCAGATGACGGATTTCACTGCGTGCCTGGCGTGCATACGCAGGCCAGGACGTGAGTGCGAGCGCCAGCGCGCCGTTTATCAGTCCCGGTCCCAGGATGGCGACAAACGCAAAGGCGAGGATCAGGCGCGGCATCGACATCACAATATCGGTAAAACGCATCAGAATAGTTTCAACCCAGCGCCCGTAAAACCCTGCCAGAATACCGATCAGTAAACCCGCGGGCAGAGTAATGACGGCAACCAGGGCGACCAGACCAAACATCGGGCGGGCACCATAAATCAGGCGTGAGAGGATATCCCGTCCGTAGCTGTCAGTGCCGAGCCAGTGTTGTGCACCCGGTGCCAGCAGGCGCTGTGCCGGGTTTTGCAGCACCGGGTCAAACGGGGCAAGCCAGGGGGCAAACAGGGCAACCAGCAGGAGAAAAAGAATAATCAGTGAGCCGGTCAGTGCGGAAGGTGATCGGCGGATTTTCGGCAGCAATGTCATAATGTCACCCGCGGATCAGTTAAGCGTACAATCATATCAGTTACATTATTGATAAAGATAAAGCAGATGCCGATAATCAGTGTGCCGCCCATCACGGCGGTTGTATCTCCGGCAAACAGAGCAGCGGTGAGATAGCGTCCGATGCCGGGCCAGGAGAAAACTGTCTCTGTCAGTACCGCACCTTCCAGCATTCCGGTGTACGCCAGAGCGACCACCGTTATCAGTGTGCCGCGGATATTCGGCAGCACATGACGGAACAGAACCTGCATGTCTGTATTGCCTTTGGCGCGCGCCAGGGTGACATATTCTTTGTTCATTTCACTCAGACACGCGGCGCGGGTCAGCCGGGTTATTCCGGCAAGGCAAAAATAGGCAAGCAGCGACACCGGTAATATCAGATGTGCAACGGCATTGGTAAACGCTCCCGGCTCGCCGGAAAGCCAGGTATCAATCAGCACAAATCCGGTTTTTGCCTCAATCGTATATTGATAAATATCATCCAGCCGTCCGGGTCCCGGACTCCATTGCAGCGTGGCGTAAAACAGCAGCAGCATCAGCAGTCCCAGCCAGAAAACAGGAACCGAGTTGCCGAGAAGTGTCAGGGTACGGATGATAAAATCAAGCGGTGAACCGGCATAGCGGGCGCACAACACACCACACAGAATACCGAGCGATGACCCCGCGATCAGTGCAAGGGTTGCCAGCTCAATTGTGGCGGGCAGGGTAGTCAGTACACCGTTGAGCACCGGTTGCCCCATAGAAGAGGCCATTCCGAGATCCCCGTGCAACAATCTGCCCAGATAATGCCAAAACTGAATATAAACCGGCTGATCCAGCCCCAGCTCCAGTTTTACCTGCTGATAGGTTTCGTGGCTGGCGTGATCGCCGACAATCTGCAGAACCCGGTCAACCGGGGACAGAGCAGAAAGTGCGAAGGTGATAATCAGCAGCCCGAGTAGTGTCAGTGCCAGCGTAAAAATACTCTGAACAGTGACACGCAGGACATGGCGCAGCACAGTGGCGGCAGGTGACGATTCAGACATACAGCTATTCCTGAATAAAACAAAAGACAATAACCCCGCAAGTGATCCCTGCGGGGTTATAACCGTATTCATTCACACTGCAGGTTTGTTCGCTGCATCCTGAAGTATGACGGGTATCAGCAGGTTATTTGGTGACTCTGTCATAATACACCATATCCGCATTCAGTCCCTGCTGATAGCCTTTCACGTTATCGCGCAGAACAACCTGGTTTTGTCCCTGAGCCATAAACACATACGGCGAGCTGCGCTGTAATTCTTCCTGCATCGCGGCATACATCTGTGTGCGTTTGGCTTTATCCGACTCTGCCACCGCTTTTAGTGTTGTTTCTGACAGTGCGGGGATATCCCAGCCGTTCAGCCATGCGACGGTGCTGCTTTTTCCGTCATTAAAGGCGAAGGCGCTGGCGTTTGAGTGCGCATCAAAATAGTCCGGTATCCAGAAACGGACTGCCGCCTGATGTGAACGCGCCCGCACCCGTGAATATACCTGGCTGCCCGCCGCAGGCAGAAGCTCCACGCGGATACCGCCCTGTGCAAAGCTTGCCTGAAGTGACTGTGCGATAGTGATATATGGCGGTTTATTCTCCACATCCAGTGTGAAGTGAGCATCTTTAATACCCGCTTTTTCCAGAATAGCTTTTGCTTTGGCAGGATCAAACTTATACGGGTTATTGGTCAGCGTACCGGGTAAACCGACCGGCAGGAAGCTCTGATGAATAAAATACTGACCTTTCAGTAAATCTTTTGTAATACCTTCATAATCAACCAGATAACGTGCTGCCTCCCACAGTGCCGGGTTTTTCAGCAGCGGATTTGCACTGTTTCCGGTATTGAAGGCCAGGTAATCCTGTTCAGCGGACGGAATGTTTTCCACTCTGATACCGGCGGTATTTTTCAGCGCAGCAGTCTGGTCAGCTCCCAGTTCGCGGGCAATATCCGCATCTCCCTGCTGAATAAGCAGGCGGCGTGATGCCGGGTCCGGCACATTTTTAATAATAATGGAGGCAATTTTAGCTTTACCGGTGGAAACATGCGGGTTAGCGGCCATCACAATAGCCTGATTTGGCTGATAAACTTTCAGAAAATAGGCACCGCTGCCGGCGGAATGCATTTTCAGCCAGGCGTTACCGAAATCATTATTTTTAATATTTGGTGTCACTAATTTTTCATCAACAACGGACGCAATCGGTGTGGATAATAAATTAAGTGCCACATCCGGGCTGATATCCGCACTCCACTTAATTTTCAGAGCCCGATCACCGGTTTTTTCAAATTGCTGTGCAATATTGTCTTTATTCCAGCCGAGAATATTGAGAATAAATGCCGGTGATTTATTCATTGTCACTGCGCGCTGATAAGAGAAAATAATATCTTCAGGGCGCACCGGGTTACCGGAAGCAAATTGTGCATTTTCTTTAATACGGACAGTCAGTGTTTTATTCGCAGCATCAGCCTGCCAGTCCTCTAATAAGATTGCATCAAGTTGTGCCGGATTATCACGGTTTGGCTGAACAATACGCTGGTAGAAACTCGGGACAGTCTGAATACTGGAAAGCTCATTACTTTCGGCGGGATCGAGGCTGACAATATCATCCAGACCCTGAACAACAATCAGTGTACCCGGTGGTGTTGCTGCAAATGCGGAGGCTGAAAAGAGCAGAGCCAATGACACTGACAGTGTTGTTTTTCTCATGGTACTTCCCCTGGATGCAGTGTTTATGATTATCCCCGTCATACTTCAGGATGCCCGGCGGAGCTTGCCGCCTGCCTGCATCCTGAATGATGTTGGGTATCTGTTTTAATAATGACACGTTAGAAAAAATAGCCGGGATTTGCAAAGTCTGTTACGGACTTGTTTATAACTATTCGTTATAGATATTGTTAATGATAGTCCTTCATTTCAATTCCGGTAGACCGGAAGATAAAAACAGTTATAAAACTGTATTGATATAACAACAGGTTATCAGTACATAAGAAATAATGATAAAAATGCGGCTGTATTTTATCAGCACAAAGACGTAGTACAGTTTATTGATTTTCGGGTATAACAGATAAAGTGCTCAAATAAACACCGTTACCCGGCTTTATGCCGGAAAGGATATTTATACACATTAGTTCTTTGATTTTGAACCGGAAATTATCCTTTTGCTCTTTTTATTTACAGTTGTATTTTAACTGGTTATTAATATTTAATTGGTTAAAACTGTGATGCATGTAGGTTTTTGCTCTGGTTAAATTGCTTTTTGTTAATTAAATGTTTATTTTTCTGTTTGGGCAAAAGCGAGTGTCCTGTAGTGCGGGGGGAAATAATTATCTGTTTATTTTACCGGTGCTTTTGGGGCTGATAAGAACGTTTACAAACAAAAACAGTCACCGGGCTTAAAAATTACGGGCAGAGGTAAGAAATGGACCGGTAAAATAAACAGAACTTATTTTTGACTATACTCAGTAATAACGCATTTGCGGTACTTCAATCACGTTGTTCGTGTAATTGGTGTTATTCAGACCGGGACGGAAAAATGAAAAAAAACATTATTGCTGTTTCCCTTACACCCGCGTTGTTGCTGAGTGTTTTCGCATGTCCGGCATCAGCGGCACAGGTGCCTACCGGAACAAAATTGGCAGCAAAACAAGAAATTGTTATTAATAACGGCAGTGAACCGGTATCACTGGACCCGCATAAAGTGGAAGGTGTGCCGGAGTCCAATATTATTCTTAACCTGCTGGAAGGTCTGGTTTCCACAGATGCGGACGGAAAAATTGTGCCGGGTGTGGCGCAGAGCTGGTCATCTCCGGATAACCGGACCTGGACATTTATATTATATCCGGATGCAAAATGGAGTGATGGATCACCGGTCACCGCCAATGATTTTGTCTACAGCTGGCGGCGGCTGGTGGATCCGAAAACCGCATCGCCTTACGGCAGCTATTTGCATTATGCTTACGTCGAAAATGTGGATGAGATCCTCAAAGGCACAAAATCACCGGATACACTCGGTGTGAAAGCATTGGATGACCACACTTTGCAGGTACAACTTACACAGCCGGTGCCGTATTTTGTGGATATGCTCAGCCATACGGCACTGAAACCGGTGCCTAAGGGCGCGATTGAGCAGTTTGGTGATAAATGGACGACAGTCGGGAAATTTACCGGCAACGGCGCATATACCCTGTCATCATGGAGTGTGAATGAGCGCCTGGTACTGAAGCGCAATCCGAAATACCGCAATGATCAAGAAACCGTGATTGAGCAGGCGACCTTTTTGCCGTTGCAATCAGAAACCAGTGATATAAACCGGTATCGCGCCGGAGAGATAGATATCACTAACAGTGCGGTTCCGCCGGTCTTATTCAGCAAGCTGAAAAAAGAGATCCCGGCAGAGGTGCATATTTCCCCTTATTTATGCACGTTTTATTATGAAATCAATAATTCAGCCACCTCATTTACCGATCCCCGTGTCCGGGAAGCCATTAAACTGGGTATTGATCGCGATATCATTGCCAATAAAATTATGGGACAGGGACAGATCCCGGCATACGGCTTTACACCGCACTATATTAACGGCGGGAACTTTATCACTCCGGACTGGGCATCCCTGACGCAGGCTCAGCGTAATGAAAAGGGACTAAAATTACTGGAAGAGGCCGGTTTCAATGAGAAAAGCCCTCTGACCTTTGAATTGCTCTATAACACGTCTGATCAGAACAAACAGCAGGCGATTGCTGCCGCATCCATGTGGAATAAAAACCTCGGGGTGAATGTGATACTGAAAAACCAGGAATGGAAAACATCGAATCAAAACCGTCACGAGGGTAACTATCAGGTCGCACGGGCAACCTGGTGCGCGGATTATAATGAACCCTCATCATTTTTGAATATTTTCCTGTCAGACAGCAGTAATAACACCAGTTTCTATCGTAATGCCACTTTTGACAGTGCAATGCAGCGCGCATTACTGGCTACCGATGAAAAAACGCGCCAATCCGCTTATCAGCAGGCAGAAATGCAGTTAGATCAGGACTCTGCATTGATCCCTGTCTATTATCGCGTGAGTGTGCGGTTGATAAAACCAGCAGTTGGCGGATTTACCGGTAGTGACCCGCTTGATTATATGGATATTAAGCGCTTATATATGGTAGAAACGTATTAATAATAAAAATTTGCACGCTAATAAGTAGTGCGAAAACAATAAAGGCATGAGTAACAAAAAATAAGTGCCTGAAAAACACGCAACAAACGCAAAACACATTCGTCAATGGGGAGTTATGTAAGATGGTAAAGCTGACAAAGAAGAGTTTATTAACGCTAAGTGTGATTAGTGCGCTGGGAATGGGGTTGGGTGCTCAGGCGTTTGCGGCGGAGGTTCCGGCAGGGGTTCAGCTGGCTGAGAAGCAGGATCTGGTCCGTAATAACGGATCTGAGCCACAGTCGCTTGATCCGCATAAAGTGGAAGGGGTTCCGGAAGCGAATATTATCCGTGACCTGATGGAAGGGATCACACTTGAAGGCCCTGACGGTACTGTTTTACCGGGATCTGCGACATCCTGGGAAAATAAAGATTTTAAAGTCTGGACGTTTAAAATCCGTGAAGGCGCAAAATGGTCAAATGGTGATCCCGTCACCGCACAGGACTTTGTTTACAGCTGGCGTCGTTTAGCTGATCCGAATACCGCGTCGCCGTATGCGAGTTATTTACAGTATGCCCATATTGCGAATATCGATGATGTTATTGCCGGGAAAAAGAAACCGGAAGAGCTAGGTATTAAAGCGCTGGATGATAAAACATTAGAAATTACCCTGACAGAAGAAGTGCCGTATATTCCGAAACTGCTGGCGCATAACTCTATGTCACCGGTGCATCCGGCTTCTGTGGAAAAATTCGGTGATAAATGGACGCAGCCGGGAAATTATGTCAGTAACGGCGCGTACAAACTGAAAAACTGGGTGGTAAACGAAAAAATCGAGCTGGAGCGTAACCCGAACTATTGGGATAACCAAAAAACCGCTATTAATAATATCCGCTTCCTGCCAATTTCGTCAGAAGTCACTGATGTAAACCGCTACCGCAGCGGTGAAATCGACATGACGTATAATAACCTGCCGATTGAATTGTTCCAGAAACTGAAAAAAGAGATCCCGGACGAATTACGTATTTCACCGTATATGTGTACCTATTACTATGAAATCAATAATGAAAAAGCGCCATTTAATAATCCGAAAGTCCGTGAGGCTCTGAAACTCGGTTTAGATCGCGATATTATGGTTAATAAAGTGAAAGCGCAGGGCGATACCCCGGCTTATGGTTTCACACCGCCGTTTACCGATGGTATGTCTGCGAAAGAGCCGGAATGGTTCTCCGGAATGACTCAGGCACAGCGTAATGAAAAAGCACGGAAACTGCTGGAAGAAGCGGGCTACACCAAAGATAAGCCGCTGAAATTCAATCTGCTGTATAACACGTCTGATCTGCACAAAAAAATGGCGATTGCCGCCGCATCTATCTGGAAGAAAAACATCGGTGTTGATGTGCAGCTGGAAAACCAGGAATGGAAAACATTCCTCGATACCCGCCATCAGGGTACTTATGATATTGCCCGCGCCGGCTGGTGTGCCGATTACAACGAGCCTTCATCCTTCCTGAATATGATGCTCTCCTACAGCAGCAGTAATACCCCGCATTATAAAAATACAGATTTTGATAAGCTGATGAAACAGTCTCTTCAGGTGAAAACTGATGAAGAGCGGGCAAAAATCTACCAGCAGGCTGAAACCGTGCTGGATAACGATTCCGCCATTGTGCCTGTCTATTACTATGTCAGTACCCGTTTAGTGAAACCGTACGTGGGGGGATACAGCGGAAAAGATCCGTTAGATCACCTTCATACAAAAGATCTTTATCTGATGAAAAAATAATAAAGACGGTTGGCAGCCTCCCCGGAGGCTGCCTGTGTATACCCAACGTCATTCAGGATGCAGGCAGGCGGCAAGGGAAGATAGACGGGGAGCATACATCAGTATGTGACCTGGCTAACTGAGCGAAGCCAACGCACCTGCAGTTTGAATGAATAAGGGTATGTATGTACCCCGGGAGCGGGTACTGTATAGGAACGGGCAATGTTTAAGTTTATTCTTCGCCGTATACTCGAGGCGATCCCGACACTATTTGTGTTGATTACCATCTCTTTCTTTATGATGCGTCTGGCACCGGGCAGTCCTTTTACCGGTGAGCGCAAATTACCACCGGAAGTGATGGCCAATATTGAAGCAAAATATCACCTGAATGATCCCATCCATGTTCAGTATTTCGACTATTTAGTCCAGTTGTCGAAAGGGGATTTCGGACCCTCATTCAAATATAAAGACTACTCTGTGAATGATTTAGTGGCGACAGCATTTCCCGTCTCCGCCAAACTTGGCATAGCGGCGTTTGTGCTCGCATTGATCGCGGGGGTGAGCGCAGGGGTTATTGCCGCGCTGAATCAGAATACCCGGTGGGATTATACGGTTATGGGTGTAGCCATGACCGGGGTTGTTATTCCGAGCTTTGTGGTGGCGCCACTGTTGGTTCTTGTTTTTGCTATCCACCTGCACTGGCTGCCGGGCGGCGGCTGGAACGGGGGGCAACTGAGTAACATTATCCTGCCTATGGTCGCACTTTCACTGGCTTATATTGCCAGTATCTCCCGTATTATGCGCAGTTCAATGATTGAAGTGATGCACTCCAACTTTATCCGCACCGCGCGGGCAAAAGGGCTGCCGATGCGTAAAATCGTCTGGCGGCATGCGCTGCGTCCGGCGCTGTTACCGGTTGTTTCTTTTATGGGACCGGCGTTTGTGGGGATTATTACCGGCTCGATGGTCATTGAGACGATTTTCGGTTTACCGGGCGTCGGGCAGTTATTTGTGAATGGCGCGCTTAACCGCGACTACTCACTGGTACTGAGCCTGACTATCCTCGTCGGGGCGCTGACTATCGCCTTTAACTGTATCGTTGATGTGCTGTATGCCGTTATCGATCCGAAAATCCGCTATTAATTCCGGAGCACGCTATGTTACCGAATGAAAAAAAATGCGAAGCTCTGGCGAATTTTGCGGAGCAGCAAAATGTTGAAGGGCGCAGTTTATGGGCGGATGCCCGTCGTCGTTTTATACACAATAAAGCGGCGATCACCAGCCTGTGTCTCCTGTTTTTAATTACACTGTTTGTTATTTTTGCGCCGATGTTATCGGATTTTGCTTACGATGATACGGACTGGGAAATGATGTCTGCGTCACCGGACAGCGAAACCGGACACTATTTCGGTACGGATTCCTCCGGGCGTGACCTGCTGGTGCGTGTGGCAATCGGCGGGCGTATTTCGCTGATGGTCGGTCTGGCGGCAGCGCTGGTGGCTGTGCTGGTGGGAACACTCTACGGCGCAATGTCCGGGTATGTCGGCGGTAAAACTGACTCCGTAATGATGCGCGTACTGGAGATCCTCAACTCCTTCCCGTTTATGTTTTTTGTTATCTTACTCGTTACCTTCTTCGGGCAGAATATCTTCCTGATCTTTGTGGCTATCGGGATGGTGTCCTGGCTGGATATGGCGCGTATTGTGCGCGGACAGACCCTCAGCCTGAAGAGCAAAGAGTTTATTGAAGCCGCGAAAGTCTGTGGTGTGCCGACCCGCAATATTATTCTGCGCCATATTGTGCCGAATGTGCTGGGTGTGGTGGTGGTGTATGCCTCACTGCTGGTGCCGAGCATGATCCTGTTTGAATCCTTCCTCAGTTTCCTGGGACTGGGAACACAGGAGCCATTAAGCAGCTGGGGTGCATTGCTTAATGATGGCGCAAACTCCATGGAAGTATCGCCCTGGTTACTGATGTTCCCGGCAGCATTCCTGGTGGTGACTCTGTTTTGTTTTAACTTTATCGGCGATGGGTTGCGTGATGCCCTTGACCCGAAAGATCGCTGAGGAGGCCGCCAATGACTCAGTTATTACAGGTAAAAGACCTGAATGTGGCGTTTAAAACGCCGGACGGTGATGTTACTGCTGTCAATAAACTCAACTTTTCATTATCGGCGGGTGAAACACTCGGCATTGTCGGTGAGTCCGGCTCCGGAAAATCACAAACTGCGTTTGCACTGATGGGGTTATTAGCCCGTAACGGCGTGGTCAGCGGCTCTGCCATGTTTAATGGTCGTGAAATTCTCAATCTGAAAGAGAAAGCCTTAAATAAAATGCGCGCGGAAGAGATTTCCATGATCTTCCAGGACCCGATGACATCCCTTAACCCGTATATGAAAGTAAGCCATCAGCTAACTGAAGTGCTGATGTTGCATAAAGGGCTGAGCAAACATGATGCCTTTGAAGAATCGGTACGGATGCTGGACGCGGTAAAAATGCCGGAAGCCCGTCATCGCATGAATATGTATCCCCATGAGTTTTCCGGCGGAATGCGCCAGCGCGTGATGATCGCGATGGCACTGTTATGTAAGCCGAAACTGCTTATTGCCGATGAACCGACCACGGCGCTGGATGTGACTGTTCAGGCGCAGATTATGACGCTGCTCAATGAACTGAAACATGAATTCAACACAGCGATTATTATGATCACGCATGATTTGGGTGTTGTCGCGGGAATTTGTGACAAGGTGCTGGTGATGTATGCCGGGCGCACTATGGAGTACGGCACCGCGCGTGATGTATTTTATCAGCCTGTGCATCCGTATTCTATCGGGTTGCTTAAAGCGGTTCCGCGTCTTGATGGCCCTGAAGATAGTGCACTTGCCACTATTCCCGGAAATCCGCCGAATCTGCTGCGTCTGCCGGCAGGCTGTCCGTTCCGCCCGCGCTGCCAGTATGCGATGGAACAGTGTGCTCAGCAGGAGCCGCCATTAAATGCATTTGCTCAGGGCCGTTTGCGTGCCTGCTTTAAAACAGTTGAGGAGCTGGCATCATGACGAATCCTGAACGTCCTGTTCTGCTGGAAATTGAAGATTTAAAAGTCCATTTTTCTGTCAGAGATAACAAACAGTGGTTCTGGCAACCGGCAAAAAGCCTGAAAGCCGTTGATGGTGTTACTGTCCGTCTGTATGAGGGAGAAACCCTCGGCGTTGTCGGCGAATCCGGTTGCGGAAAATCAACCTTTGCGCGGGCAATTATCGGGCTGGTTAAAGCGACAGAAGGGCGCGTAACCTGGCTTGGCAAAGATTTGAACGGCATGAGTGAAAAGGACTGGCATAATATCCGCAATGATATTCAGATGATTTTCCAGGACCCCCTGGCGTCACTGAATCCGCGTATGACTATCGGCGATATTATTGCTGAGCCGCTGCGCACCTATCATCCGCGCATGAAAAAATCAGAGGTTACGGAAAAAGTGAGAGCGATGATGATGAAAGTCGGGCTGCTGCCTAACCTCGTCAATCGTTATCCGCATGAATTTTCCGGTGGTCAGTGTCAGCGCATCGGGATTGCCCGTGCCTTAATTCTGGAGCCGAAACTGGTTATCTGTGATGAACCGGTATCTGCCCTGGATGTCTCAATTCAGGCGCAGGTGGTTAATCTGCTTAAAGAATTACAGCGGGAAATGGGGTTGTCGCTTATTTTTATTGCGCACGACCTTGCGGTGGTAAAACACATTTCTGACCGCGTTCTGGTGATGTATCTGGGACACGCAGTAGAGCTTGGCACATATGATGAGGTTTATCACAATCCGCTGCATCCTTACACCAAAGCACTGATGTCTGCGGTGCCGGTGCCTGATCCGGACAGAGAACAGAATAAAGTTATTCAGTTACTGGAAGGCGAACTGCCGTCACCGATTAACCCGCCGACAGGCTGTGTTTTCCGCACGCGCTGCCCGCTGGCAGACAGTGAATGTGCGCGCACGCGTCCGTTACTGGAAGGCAGTTTCAGGCATGCCGTTTCATGCCTGAAAGTCGATCCGCTGTAAATTTAAGTTCTGTCTTATCTGCGACGAAGCGCTCATTTTGAGCGCTTTTTTTCATTGTGTAACATCCCTTTTTCTTCGCCCGCAGCAATCTTTCTGATGCACAAAAAACGGCCATTGAGGCAGGTACTGATTTCCGCTATTAACAACAGGCCGGTATGTACCCTTATTCATTTATAACATGCGCCGGTACGGGGATTTCCCGGGTAATCGGGAGACACAGGTCGTTGACATCTGTCAACGAATTAGCTACGGTACAGGTATCAGCGGACATGAAGAGGCATCCGGATAAACATATTCAGTCAGCTATTGAATATGCATTGCTTCAGGGCTGGGTTTGGATCCCTGCGGGAAATTCGGCACATGCGTTTTGCCGGTTACGGTGCGGCTCTCCGGCTGAGAAACACCGGTTACACCAGATGAGTGTCTGGTCAACACCGCGAAACCCGGAAAATCATGCAAAGCAAATCATAAGGAAGGTAGACAGTTGTTCGTTATGACTGAATTAATCAGGGCGGTAAATACTGCCTCCATACAAGGGAAAAAGTATGGCACTGTATAATTTTACTTTAACGCTTTCCGGCGTTACCGCAGATACAAAAAATCTGGAAGATGCATTGTTTAAAAGTGGTTGTGATGATGCACTACTCTGTTTTTACGGGAAATCGGTGTATCTGGAATTTGACCGCGAAGCGCCATCCCCGGATACCGCTATCCGCAGCGCTGTTGAGGATGTTGAATCTGCGGGGCTGAATGCCAGGGTTGAATCTGTGGATTCTGCCCTGGTCGGGCTGAGTGATATTGCCGAACTGACAGGCATGTCGCGTCAGGCGATTGCGCTACTGAAAGACGGTGCCCGCGGACAGGGTAACTTTCCGTGCCCTGTTCAGCGCCTTCGCGGACAGTCCCCGTTGTGGGACTGGGCGGCAGTCGCCGTCTGGCTGGTACAGCAGGGGCGGTTGACGGCACAACCTGAGCTTGCGGAGAACGCAAAAACCATCGTCAAGTGGAATGTGGCGCTGCGTGCCGGTGCTGCTGAAAACCCCGCAGAGATTGAAGCGATTACCCGGTCATTGCTGGCACGCCGTGAAAAATGTCGTTGCTGAGGGGGAATGCGGGGTAAGAACCCCGCACGCGACCGGGAAACAAAAAAGACAGGTTATTTCCGCCAGCGGATAGCAAATTCCGGGGTGCCGGTAAACCGGCGCGAGAGGAGAACGCGGGCGAAAATCTGGTCGATATCGGCATCATCGTCCGGTGCCAGCCCGATAACCACTTCTGCGCAGTCCGGATTTTGTGCCGGAAAAGAGGTGATTTCAGACCAGTCATTACCGGTGGGTACCAGTTCCGCACCTCCGCAATCTTCAAATTGCAGATTAAACAACAGGACATCGGCGGGATCCAGATTATCCATTGCCTGTTCCAAAAACAGATCGTATGCCATTTCAATGGCTTCTTGCTCGCTGAGGCGGCGGGGACGAGGGGTGCTCATGGTCAGACAGCTTTCCGTTTATTCCCTGCAACAGGACAGTCGCAGGGATAATAAAATAATCAGTATTACAATAACGGGCTGAAGAAGTAACACAGCCGCTCAAGAATACGGTTTGTCAGCGGGCGTTTTTCCCACTCAGCGTAATCGAGCCGCGCAGAACGGCTGATATAATCGTTTTGCACGATATTCAGATCACCGGCAAAACTCTCATCATCAATGACAGCCGTAATTTCAAAATTCAGCCATAAACTGCGCATATCCAGATTAACCGATCCTACCATACTGAGCTGGTCATCCACTAACACACTTTTCGTATGCAATAAGCCGTCTTCAAACAGGTAAATCTCTACACCGGCTTCCAGCAGTTCGGTATAAAATGCACGGCTTGCCCAGCGGACAAGAAAAGAGTCATTGAGGCGCGGCATCACAATCGCCACCCGCACGCCGCGCATGGCGGCGGTACAGATAGCATGCATCAGGTCATCGCTCGGGACAAAATACGGTGTGGTGAATGTCAGGCGCTCCTGTGAAGCAAAAATTGCTGTCATCAGTGACTGCTGAATAAGCTCTTCCGGAAAGCCCGGACCGGATGCCACTATATTTACGGTATGTCCGCTGTCTTTTTCAAACGGCATTTCGATATCATCAGGCGGTGGCGGAAGACGGCGCTCACCGCGCTCCATTTCCCAGTCAAAGGCGTAGATAATCCCGAACAGTGCCGTAACCGGACCTTCCATCCGGACAAGGATATCGACCCATTCTCCCACGCCTGAATCTTGCTTAAAGTAGCGAGGATCAACCATATTCATGCTGCCGGTGTATGAGATGTAGTTATCGATAACCACGATTTTGCGATGCTGACGCAAATCCATACGGCGCAGCGCAAAGCGCAGAATATTGACCGGCAGTGCCTCGACAAACTCGATACCCGCATCCCGCATCATCTTTGGATAATCACGGCGGAAGAAGTGCCAGCTACCGGCGGAATCTACCATAATACGGCACTTTACACCGCGTTTGGCGGCGGCAAGCAGGGCATTGGTGACGTGATCAACATCACCGCCGGGTTTCCAGATATAAAACACCATATCGATATTGTATTTTGCATTATCGATATCTTTTACTATCTGCTTCAGCGAATCTTCACAGGTAGTAAATAACTGAATTTGATTACCTTTTACACCGGGAACACCCTGGCGGCTCTCTATCAGCTGGAATAACGGAGCAGCCTGTCTGCTGTTCTCTGTGGAGAAAATATGTTTTGACTGACGCAGCCCTTCCAGCCAGCCGGCAACAGATGGCCACATCCCTTTTGCCTGATCGACTCTCCGGCGTCCCAGATGCAGCTCACCAAAGGCGATGTAGGCAATAATTCCGATGAACGGCAGGATATAAATAATCAGTAGCCAGGTCATGGTGGAGGTCACCGGGCGGCGTTTGTACATAACACGCACAGTGATACCGGCGATCAGCAGCCAGTAGAAAAGAATACTCAGCCAATACAACAATGTATAAAATGTCGACATAGGTATGTTCTTTCCTGAAAATGAGGTTTACAGATACATCAGAGATGAAATCAGATTGATAGCGCACAGGAAAATGTATCAGAAAGCTTTCTGTAATGCTGCTTTATTTGTGATTTCAGTCTGTTTGACCAGGTTTTGGTTCAATTGTCTGAGGTTATTGCGGGAAAGCGGTTGGTTATTGTGTCAGGGAGCTTATAATAATGCTCCTTATTATGAAGCTTAATTATATACCCAACGTCATTCAGGATGCAGCCAACAAACCTGCAGTTTGAATGAATAAGGGTATACACACTGTTTAAAAGGGTTTAGCCATGAGGCACAGCAGGCCGGAAGTTTCACGTTGGCGGATGTTAAGACAGGTAACCCGTCGTCGTCGTCGCTGGTTAGAAAGTCAGTCCCGCCGGAATCTGCGGATTTTTTCACTGCGAAAACTGGATATTGCAGGACAACGTCGTTCACTGCTGTTTGCACATACGCGTTTTAGTCATTAAAGAGTGACATTTCGCACGACAAGTGACAATGGTTATGTTTTTCTTATTGAAATTGATTGCTATTTGCATTTAAACTAGTAGCCATTGTCATTATTAGTTTCTTATAAGATTGTATCGATATGTCTATTTTTCGTTGGGTGAGTTGGCCGATTCTGATTTCTCTTTCTCTGCACGCGTCTGTGGCAGCGGCAATCTATTACAATATGAACAAGGAAAGTGCGGAAGAACCGAAGCTGATGAGCGTTGAAATGGCTGTATTTGCACCGGCACCCGCCGCCGCAGTACCACAGCCGGAGCCTGAACCAGAGGTTGAACCTGAACCGGAGCCGGAACCTGTGGTGAAACCGGTTATCGAAAAACCGGTGGAAAAAAAGCCGGTTGAGAAAAAACCAAAACCTAAGAAAGAAAAGAAAATTGAAAAACCGGCGGTAAAACCGACGGAAACGAAAGCACCGGTCTCTGATAAGCCGTTGTTCAGCGGAACACCGGACGGACAGCAGGATGTGAAAAAAACAGCGCCGGGACCTGTGAGTAACCAGCCGTCAGCCGGGTTGAGCGACAGCGGTGGCGGTGACCCGAAAGCACTGAGCCGCGCTGATCCTGTCTATCCCGCACGCGCCCGCAGTCTGGGTAAAGAGGGAACAGTCCGCGCCAGATTTGATGTGGATGAAAACGGGCGTATTCAGAATATCGATATTATCGACGCAACCCCGAAAAATATGTTTGACCGGGAAGTCCGCCAGGCAATGCGCAAATGGCGCTATGAGAAAAAAGCGAAGAAAGGTCTGACCACGACGATTATTTTCCGCCTCGACGGTAAAACATCCGTTCAATAAACAGTGTATACCCTTATTCATTCAAACTGCAGGTTCTTTGGCTGCACTCAGTTAGTCGGGTCACATACTTGTGTATGCTACCCGGCGGTCGGAGCTTGCCGCCTTCCTGCATCCTGAATGACGTTGGGTATATAAGAAGAGGACCCGGCCGTGAGCCGGGTTTTTTATGTCCGGTTATTGACCCGGTGAAAGTGTCGCAGGAAAGATATCAGCACGCAGATTAATCAGGTCGTCCGGTGTTACATGGATAACACCTTCGCCCGGAATATCAATTTCTGCAATCATAAACAACGCCATAGTGGTCAGCAGCGGCAAAATTAAAATCATAATATTATTGCCGGGCAGCCCGCGGATATTATACCCGATCAGCACATTAGCACTCGTGGCAAAGAGAATGAGTAAAACCCAGGCGGCTCCCGGAATTTGATAACGCCAGCTTGCCATGGTTTTTTCTTCAGACACATACAGATCACTGAATGCCGTTAATACAGAGGCGATCACCGGATTGGGTGCGGTACGGGCCTGTGTGGCGGCTAATCCCCAGAGTGCGTTCTGAGCATCAAGGGACAGATCCCGCCAGCGTTCAGTTTTTGCCTGTGATCCTGCATTAAAAAAGGAAATGCGGGCATCAAGATAATCTTTCAGTAAAACCTGCGCCTGTAAATTATTTTCAGGAGAGAGCAGTTGTGCGCGCTGATAGGCATTGCCGATAGTAATGGCTTCGTTTTCTTCCATCTGCTCGCGGTTATTATAGCCGCCGATAGAAATTGTCAGTAAAAAGCCGATTAATAACCCCAGCAGGGATAATACCGCCCCGAGCACAATTTTGGTTTCATCATCCGCCAAATCTGTTTTACCGTGACGTTTTTTGAACAGGTATTTTCCGCCATAAGCAGAAAAGACAGAAAGAATAAAAATAACGACGAATAATAATACAGAGTTGGAGACTAATGCGTTAAATAGTGCTGACATAACAGAGACCCTTCAACTTAACCCTTATTCATGATTCATGCAAAAAGCAGGTTCGTTGGCGGAATGCCCCTGCCTGTATCCTGAATGACATTGGGTACAAAAACGTCCCTGCAAAAAGCAGGGACGCTGATGGAATCAAGCAGCTGGTAAACAGGCTGATTTGATAGTTAATACTGATTTATCATCCGCTGATATAATTTACTGTCCTCAGGGTTTATTTCAGCAGTCTGACTCTGACTGCTTTACCTTTAATCTTGCCTTGCTGTAACTGCTTGCGTGCATGGTTTGCGACAGACTGACGGATTGCAACATAGGTGTGCATCGGATGGATAACGATTTTACCGATGTCAGCGCCATTAAGCCCCATATCGCCGGTCATAGCGCCCAGAATATCACCGGGACGCAGTTTGGCTTTTTTACCGCCGTCAATACACAGAGTTGCCATTGCCGGCTCCAGCGGGGTGATGGTCAGTCCTGCCGGTACCGGCTGCCAGTTCAGTTTCATCCGGAGCATTTCTTCCAGCGCATTGGCGCGCGGCGCTTCTTCCGGTGCGCAAAGGCTGACGGCCAGTCCGCTTTCGCCTGCGCGGGCAGTACGCCCGATGCGGTGGATATGAATTTCAGGATCCCACGCCAGTTCATAGTTAATAACCATTTCCAGAGACTTGATATCCAGCCCACGGGAAGCAACATCAGTTGCAACCAGCACGCGGCTGCTGCCGTTCGCAAAGCGAATCAGGGTCTGGTCGCGATCACGCTGTTCCATATCACCATGCAGCACCAGTACGCTCTGATTGCTGTCGCTCAGTGCTTCAAAGACATCCTGGCAATCTATCTTTGTGTTACAGAACACCACGCAGGACGCCGGTTGTTCACGGCTCAGCAATTTCTGTAATAAATCAACTTTACCGCGGCGGGACACTTCATAGAACTGTTGTTCAACGGCAGGCAGTTCATCGGCGCTGTTAATTTCAATTGCCAGTGGGTCGCGTTGAAAACGGCGGCTGAACGTTGCAATCTCATCCGGCCAGGTGGCGGAAAATAACAGTGTCTGACGATTTGCCGGGGTGCTGTCGACGATGGTACTGATATCATCAGCAAAGCCCATATCCAGCATGCGATCAGCTTCATCCAGCACCAGGGTCTGTAACCCGTCCAGATGCACAGTTTCTTTACTCAGGTGATCAAGCAGACGACCAGGGGTTGCCACAATGATATGTGCGGCGTGGATCAGTGAATCGCGCTGAATACTGAACGGCACGCCGCCGCATAAGGTCAGAATTTTGATGTTCGGCAGATAACGTGCCAGACGGCGCAGTTCACCGGCGACCTGGTCTGCCAGTTCACGCGTAGGGCACAGCACCAGCGATTGTGTGGTGAATTGTCTGGCATCAATCTGCTGTAACAGACCCAGACCAAAAGCTGCGGTTTTGCCGCTGCCGGTTTTTGCCTGGGCGCGGATATCTTTTCCGGCGAGAATTGCCGGCAGTGCTGCTTCCTGAACAGGGGTCATGGTCAGATAGCCCAGTTCGGTCAGGTTAGCGAGTTGTTCTGCGGGAAGCGCGTTAAGTTCAGCAAATGAGGTCACAATGAAAATTCCGGATTAAATAAAAAGAGAGATATCCGCCAATGATACTATCCCTTACCGGTTGTGTCGCGGGGAACCTGCTGTATCCAAAAAGGCCACTCAGTGAGAGTGGCCCGGAGGAAATGCATTATCTTAATTTTAATCGTTGTTACTGCTGCCTAACTGAAAATTACGTTTTCCGTCAGGTAACGGGCGGGGACGGTTATCAGCGTCAACGGCGACATAGCAGAACACCGCTTCTGTCGCCCGGTAGCGATCACCAATCGGATCCGTCGCCACTTTTTTCACCCAGACTTCGACCTTGACTGTCATGGATGAATTGCCGGTTTTCAGACAGCGCGCGTAACAGCAGACCACATCCCCGACAGCCACAGAGCGCAGGAAGGTGATGCCGTCGACACGCACGGTGACGACGCGCCCGAGTGCCATTTCTTTTGCCAGAATTGCACCGCCGATATCCATTTGTGACATTAACCAGCCGCCGAAAATATCACCGTTGGCGTTGGTATCCATCGGCATGGTTAAGGTGCGCAGCACCAGTTCCCCGTTAGGTAAACATTGTTGTTGAGTCATGAGAAACACTTACGTCCGTTTGACAAAAAGGATACCGTCCAATACAGACAGGTATCCGGTTGATTTTATTATTTTTCTTCTTCGCGCGGCAGATGACGGTAAATATATACCACACTGATAAGGGTAAACACCAGCGTTACAGCGGTCAGACCAAAGACTTTGAAGTTAATCCAGGTATCCATCGACAGCCAGAATGCGACATAAATATTGACCGCAGCACAGATAATAAAGAACAGGGACCAGGCGAGATTCAGACGTTGCCATACGTGAGGCGGCAGCGTCAGCTCTTTACCCAGCATTTTCTGGATCAGCGGTTTTCCGAAGAACAACTGGCTGCCCAGCAATACCAGGGCAAACAGGGCATAAATAATAGTCACTTTCCATTTGATAAACAGCGGATCATGGAAAACGATGGTCAGTGTGCCGAAAATCGCCACAATCGCAAAGGTGATAACGGCAGATTTTTCCAGATGTTTATACAGGAACCAGCGAACAGCGAGTGCTACCGCAGATGCGGCGATTAATGCGCCGGAGGCATAATAGATATCCATGGTTTTATATATGGCAAAAAAGATAACCAGGGGAATAAAATCGAGTAGTTGCTTCATAATTGAGTCAGTCCGAAATTTAAAGTTATTTTAAGCACATTGCCATCAGCCGCTTATTTTTAAAGAAAAAAAATATATTACAAATGACTTTGCAATATTTTACCATAAGACGGGCGATGACTATCTTCTTTATCCGCATTCGGTTATAAATCAGTTTAATTATTAGCTGTAAAATTAAATTTTACGTCTTAATACGACACATCTATAAGGGGCAACAATGCCGCAAAGCCGACTTCTGCGCTGGATGCCGGGACTTTCCGTTTTTCTGCACTATGAACGCAAAAACCTGCGTTATGATATCCGCGCCGGGCTTTCTGTCGCCGCAGTCGCACTGCCGGTCGCGATCGCCTATACCGGGCTGATGGGCATTAATGCGATTGTCGGGCTGTATGCCTGTATTCTGCCGATGGTCACGTATGCCTTATTCGGCTCATCGCGCCAGTTGATTGTCGGGCCGGATGCCGCCACCTGTGCAGTTATTGCGGCGGCGATTATTCCGCTGGCGAAAGGTGACCCGGATACGCTCTGGCAACTGGCGATCATTATGACGCTGATGACCGGGGTCTGGTGTCTGATCGCCGGTCACTTCAAACTTGCCGCGTTCGCCGATTTCCTTTCACAGCCAATTTTACAGGGGCTGCTTAATGGTGTGGCGGCAACGATTATTGCCGGGCAGATTGGTAATGTGCTGGGCGTCTCCGGGCTGCCGTCTCCGCTGATTGAGCGGCTGTTTGCCTTACCCGGAAAATTACACCTGGTTCACTTTCCGACACTGCTGCTGACCGCTGTCAGCCTGGCGGCGCTGTTGCTGCTGGGTAAAATTCGCCGCAACTGGCCGGGTCCGCTGATTGTGATGACTATCGCCACACTGGTCAGTGCCTGGATGGATTTTTCCACGATGGGTATCGGGATTGTCGGCAATCTGGGTGACGGACTGCCGCATATCAAAATGCCGGCGTTTGACCCGGGTTTGCTGCGTGAACTGGTGATCCCGTCATTAAACTTAGCCGTGATCAGTATCGTCAGCTTTATGATGACGGTCCGCAGCTTTGCCGAGAAAAACGGCTATGCCATCGATGTGGATCAGGAACTGCGCGCACAGGGCTATATTAATATCGCCTCCGGCTTATCCCAGGGATTTGCTGTCAGTGCCGCGACCAGCCGGACGGCGGTGAATGACGCCAGTGGCGGGAAAACCCAGATGGTATCACTGATTGCCGCCGGTCTGATCGCGCTGGTGCTGCTTTTTCTGACAGGTTTTCTGGGGCATATTCCGCTGGCAACCCTCGGCGTGGTTCTGATTTATTCATCCTGGTCGATGTTCAGTATCCGCCAGATATTTTCATTCCGTAAGCGCAATCACTCCGCGTTTACCCTGGCGCTGTTTACCCTGGTTGCTGTCCTGCTGGTGGGGCTGATTAACGGCATTGGTTTTGCTGTTCTGCTGGGGCTGATGCAGTTTTTGCGCACGGTTTTCCGTCCGACTGACCAACTGCTGGGGGTGGATGAGCAGGGCATGATCCATTCAATGAATAACAGCAATGTGGATATTGATCAGGTCGACGGATTAATGATGTACCGGTTCAATTCTCCGTTGACCTATTTCAATGTCGCTTATTTCAAAAAGCGGGTATTGCAGATGGTGAATACGGCACCGAAACGCCCTGCCTGGGTGGCGATTGATGCAACCGTCAGCTTTATTAACAATGACATGAGCGTGTTTACCACACTGAATGAGCTGGTGACAGAGCTGAAAATCAAAGGTGTCACGCTTATACTGGCGGGGCGGCGTACAGAACTGACGCGCTGGGTCTCTGAAAATAAAATCAAACGCAATGATGAGGATTTGATTATTGTGCCTGATCTCTACTTTGCTATCCGCCTGATCCAAAGCAAACAGCAAAGCAGAGTCAAAGCGATGGAAGAAGCGCTGTCACAGGCGGAAGAGGGCAGCAGCGGAGAAACACCGCAGACTGCCTGATCACCAGCTGATTACCACGCAAAATCCGCCCTGCGGAGGTTGGCGGAACTGTATGGTCAGATGATGCAGTTCCGCAATGCGTTTTACGATAGACAATCCCAGCCCGCTGCCGGTTTTTTCCTGCCCCGGCGGGCGGTAAAAACGCTCACCTAACCTGGCCTGCACATCTGCGCTTACACCCGGTCCGTCATCTTCAATTACTAATTGTTGCGGACTGAGTGTTAATTGTACAGTGCCGCCATCCCGCCCGTAGCGGACTGCGTTATGCAGCAGATTGCGCAGCATCACAGTAAGAAGAAGGTGTTCGCCGCTGATAGTCTGTTCCGGATCTGTGATTGTTTTGCGCACAGTAACCTGGTGTTTATCGGCTTCATTCAGTGTTTGTGCAACCGCATCACTGATGATATCCGTCCAGCGCAACACAGTGCAACTGACAGGTTGTGATTGCGATTCCAATCGTGACAGTGTCAGTAGCTGATCCACCAGGCGTGTTGCCCTGTCGATACCGGTTAACAGGTTGGTGACGACGTGTTCGCGGGTTTCCGCGTCGTCTCCGGCGATCTGCATCACTTCTGATTGCACCCGCAGGGCTGCCAGCGGACTGCGTAATTCATGGGCTGCATCAGAGGTAAACTGACTCTCCCGCTCCCGTAACTTACTGATACGTATAAATAATCCGTTCAGTGCATCCAGCATTGGTTTTACCTCGCGGGGCAGTACCGGCGGGGCAACGGGGGTGAGATCGGCAGGGTTACGGCGCTGTAACTGACGGGCAAGCAGGCGCAGGGGCTTCAGTGAACGCGTCAGTAGCCACAAAAACAGCAGCAGCATTACCGGCAGCGCAACCAGCCAGGGAATAACCTGCGCGGTGATAATTTTCAGCCCTGTATCCTCGCGGTACTCCCATTCCTGACCGACCACAATGACATAGTGGTCATCGACAGACGGCAGTTGCACAAAGCGCCACTTATCACTGTCATCAATCAGTGAGCCATCACGAAAGCCGGATTTTTTATCAGAAAAGGGGATTTTTCTGCCATTTTCGCCATCATCGAGAACCCGTTCCCCTTGCGGCGTAAAAATGGCAAAGGCGAGAGCATCATCATCCTGTTTCCCCCGGTTACCGGAGAGGATTTTTTTTGTTTTTTTAATTATTGACGGAGGAAGATCCAGATTGGACGGCAAAACAGACAGGCGTTTGGCAAAGCCCATTTGTTGCGTGTCGAATAATTCATTAAGGGATTTTGTGGTCTGGAACCAGGCAAATACGCTGGCGGTACCCCAGGTTATCAGGGAGAGCAACAGCAGCAAGCAGCCCAGGCGCAGGCGCAGACTAAAGATTTTCATCGTCATTACCCAGAATATAGCCGATACCGTGGCGTGTTTTGATAAATTCGCGGCCTAATTTACGGCGCAGATGATGGATATGCACTTCGACCGCATTGCTGGATACCTCTTCATCCCAGTTATACAATTTTTCTTCAATCATGGCGCGGGTGAGGACTTTCTGCGGGTTATTCAAAAACAGCGCGAGCAGGGCGAGTTCTTTTCCTTTCAGGGATACGGGTACGCCGTTGCGGGTGACAGTCATTGCGACGGGGTCCATCTCCACATTGCCATGCGCCAGTTTTGCTGATAGCTGACCGTGGCGGCGTCGGATCAGCGCCTGCAAGCGCGCAGCGACTTCCGCAAGGGCAAACGGCTTACACAGATAATCATCCGCTCCCTGCTGTAACCCGCCAACCCGCTGCTCCAGTGCATCACGGGCAGTTAAAATCAGCACCGGCTCATCGCGGCTCTGCGCCCGCCACTGTTTCAGAATATCCAGCCCGTCAATCCCCGGCAGAGAAAGGTCGAGGATCACCGCATCATAAGGTGCGGAAAACAGCGCCTGCTGCCCGGTTATGCCATCCGTAAACCAATCTATAGTGAAGCCGAGCTTTGTCAGCCCGATTTTCAATCCGTCGCCAATCAGGCGGTCATCTTCAATTAATAAAATTCGCATTATATTTATCCCCGGAATATATACCCTTATTCATTCAAGATACCGCCAACGAACCTGAAAATTGAATGAATAAGGGTACAGCTGTGCTAGTTTTAACGCAGAAGCCACGGGATAACCACCTGTTTTGTCTAAAATTAAAAATATAATTAAAAATAGGCTATCTTTAAGATCCTGTTAAGAACTTAATGGTTAAATACACCTCATGAAGCAACAATGCTTCCTTATATCAGGAGATAAATAATGAAGAAATTACCTGCACTCGCATTACTTGCTACATTACTGGCCGGCTCCGCAGGCTCCGTTTTTGCTGCAACAAACGGTGGGTTTGAAGGTCCCGGCGCACCATCTGCAACCTCTGCCACCACAACCCAAACCGGCGGATTCAGCGGCCCGGATGCCCGTAAAATGACGGTTGCCGACGCGCTGAAATTATCCGATGATGCAAATGTTGTGCTGCGCGGAAAAATCGTCAGCCAGATTGATAATAAGCATTACGAATTTAAAGACAGCACCGGCACCATCCGTGTGGAAATCTCCCCGAAACGCTGGGATGGCTTAAAAGTCACCCCGCAGGATGAAATTGAAGTCGAAGGGGAAATCGATAAAGAGTGGAGTAAAATCGAGCTGGATGTAAAAGCGGTGCGCAAAGTTCAGTAATCGCTTAATGTTTAGTTTTGAAAATGCCCCGGAATGGGGCATTTTCATATCAACTACCCTCTGATTGCACTGTCCAATTCATAACCCACATCCGCATAAACCCGCTTAATATATCGAACAGATGCCTCTGCATCACCGGTGTTTATTTTAAAGCCCATTTTGTCTGCGGTTATTTTCTGGAATTCACCAAATAACCGCAGCATGACAAACAGTGACTGCCAGTTATTTTTCGGGTCTGCATCGGAATAGGTATCGGATATAACTTGCATTTCTGCGTTGGTAAGATAACGGGACAGATATTTCCCGGCTTTGCCGGTAGTGAGGTTAAATCCGTGTATGCAGCCGATTTTCCAGTCAAGCATCTGCATAAATGCCGGACGGATGACATTGTCTGTCATCTCTTTGGCAAAAGTGATTTCATGTCTTGCCAGACCTTTTGCCACATTGGTGGCGCACCACCAGAACTCATTGGCAGTTTCTGCAAATAAACGGGTATCCGGTGGGGTGATAAAATAACTGCTTTCGTCTGCGGGCGGCAGCGAATTAAATAAATGGTCTTTATCCAGCCAGAGAATACTCAGGCTGTCGTGTGTGTAATCTGTTGTTAAGTGACTGAGGGGAAACAAAGTCAGATCAATACGGTGACTATCTTCATAGATCATCAGATATGTATATGCCGTACGCGCAGGTGTATCTTTATTTTCCGGCAACATATCATCAGGGCATTGCTGTAATACCGGAACACCTAAGAGAGTTTCCCACGCGCGGGCTGATTTAGCCGCGTTAATATCCTGCACAAAAAAGACTAAGTCAAAATCCTGATATTTGTCTTTTTTAACCTGCTTATTTGCCCGTGAGCCATTGAGGATAACGGCTCTGATATTATCATCAGATTGCGCACAGCAAAGAATTGCCTGAGAAATATTATCATTACTTCGCATTATCCGGCACCGGTGATAAAAAAAAGCCCCATCAGGCAGACGGGGCGGGGAATAACGAATTACTGATAATCTTTAATCGATTGTGATTGGGTAAATAACTGATAAAACCGGAACAGATAAATAATCATCAGGCCGCTGATAACGTTATTTAAGAACAATACGATGACCATCGTAATATGTTCATTCGGCAGCGGTAACCGGCTGAGTAACAAGACGGATGCTTGTTTCAGTGCAAACCAGATTAAAATAGCCGGCAGAAGTGTTCTGATATTTTTCATCGCAATATTACCGCTGATTTTAATCGCAGTGAAAATACTGTTTTTTTCGGTGAACATCACGATAGGCGCGAGCGCCAGCAGCATAGCCAGCACCAGACCCGGCAAATACATGGCAACTAACCCGAGAGCTATCACCAGTGAACAGATAAGCAGCAGAACCAGCATGCGCAGTATACGTCCGGCGGAGCCGGTGATTGCCTGAACCGCAGTCAGTGTCCTGCCCTGTGATGCGCTGAATACCAGAAAAATCATGGATGTCACAAAAACCGCATTACCCAGCAGAGAGCCTAAAATACTGCCCAGCCCGGTTTTCAGCATCTGCCACTGGTCATCGGCAGTCAGTGCGGCGACTGCGCGCTGAAATTCGCCGGAACCCTCATTAATATAGGTGGATTCCAACATACGGATGATATCCGTTCCGTTAGAGTTATAAGTCAGCAGGACGTTGAGAGCAACAGCAATAACGGCGGTGAGCAGAGAAATAACCAGAACAGATGCAGCCTGATTGCGGAAAAAATTAAGACTGTCGCGGGCAAGATCTGACACCGACATGGACATGAAAAAACTCCTGTATCCTGAATGACGTTGGGTATAGACATGATTAAAACGCTTTACGTAATTGTAAAACAAAATGGCGGAGAGTGTAACCTGTACGCGGGGCAAAAATACAGGTTTCAGGCATTACAGGATAAATAATAATCATAAAAATATACATTTCAGCAACAATAACAAAACAGAGATAAAGTCTGAAAGGTACACATGACATGTTTAAAATTGATATAAATCACCTGAATTATTAACACACTAAAAATGATGAAATGTATTATTGATTCAGATCAATAAAAGAAATAAATCCCATGGAATAATAAATCCGAATTTGTGTGATTATTGTTTTTTATTTAAATGTTGTGATCTGTCTTGGATCATAATTCGATTTAAGGCTGTATATTTCAAACTGTATTTATTGTATTTTTTTTCTTTTTTTAGGATGGGATAGATAATGAAAAAGCTCTCTGCTGTGTTTTTAGCACTGGCAACGGTTTTGCCGTCAGTTTCAATTGCGCACCAGGCCGGTGATATGATTGTTCGCGGCGGTACAGCAACTGTACGCCCGAATACCGGGTCTGATAACGTTCTGGGTTCTGTTGGTTCTTTTGAAGCGAATAATAATACTCAGTTAGGTTTGACCTTTACTTATATGGCTACTGATAATATCGGTATTGAATTATTAGCTGCTACTCCGTTTGAACATAAAATTTCAACCCCGGGAACGGGTGAAATTGCAACGGCTAAACATTTACCACCAACTCTGATGGCACAATATTATTTTCGTACCCCGGAAGATAAATTACGTCCGTATCTCGGTGTCGGTATTAACTACACATTCTTCTTTGATGAAGGATTTAACGACAACGGTAAAAATGCCGGTTTAAGTGACCTGAGCATGAGCGGATCATGGGGTGTGGCAGCGCAGGCTGGTCTGGACTATGAATTAGACAAAAACTGGTTACTGAATGCCTCTGTCTGGTGGATGAATATCGAAACAGATGTGGATTTCACAGCCGGTGGCGAAAACTATTCGTACAAAACCCGTCTTGACCCATTTGTCTTTATGTTCGGTGCTGGTTACAAATTCTGATAACCGCAGTTAGCTGAAAATAGCTGAAAAAGAAAACGGCGCCTGAAAAGAGCGCCGTTTTTTTATATCTGAACTTGCATCATCGCAGCTTCATGGAGTTAATTACAAGCTTGACGCCCGGTACCTTACGCGCGGTATTCACAGCCAGAGTCGCTTCTTTGTCGCTTGAGACAAACCCGCTGAGCTGTACTTTGCCTTTAAAGGTTTCCACACTGATTTGGGTGGATTTAATGCCTTTTTCACCCAGCAGTGCTGTTTTTACTTTTGTCGTGATCACGGAGTCATCAAAATAGCCTCCGGTGCCTTCGCTTGTTGCGCTCGGGGCACAGGCGGACAGCGTAAACGCCATAAACATGACAACAAAGAGTGATGTGACCAGTTTCATATACTTCATTATGTTCTCCTTATTTATACTCATCATACTTCAGGATGCCCGGGTGTTGACTTCGCAAATCCCGCCGGGTCACATAGTTTATCTATGCTCCCCGTCAATCTTTGCTTGTCGCCTACAGGCATCCCGAATTATTTAGAGTATAGATGGCAATGAGTGCCTGACACTTTGAGTATTAATGAAATCAATATGATTCACAACAAGAATAACCCACCAATATAAGTGCGCTAAACGAAATAATCACAATTGTGTCGCGTTTTTCATTTTCTGAGTAAATTCCCGCAGGCGTTCACACATCAGCGGCACATTATCCAGATGTTCTGCAATAATATTAACGACGGCTGAACCGGAAATTGCCCCCGCAGCACCATTTTTAAGTGATTCACGGACTTGTTCCGGTTCGGATATTCCGAAGCCCTGAATCGGCGGCGCGGCCTTATAAGCATTCAGTTTACCCGCGAGAGAGGCGAGAGATTTTTCTGCCCGGTTTTCTGCGCCGGTGACACCAGCACGGGAGAGCAGGTAGGTGTAGCCTTTCCCGGCGGCGGCAATAGCCTGTAATAATGCATCGTCTGCATCCGGCGGGCAGATAAAGATAGGTGCGATATTATTAGCCAGCGCAGCCTCGCGGAACGGCTGTGATTCATGAAGAGGCACATCGGCGATTAATACCGAATCCACACCGGCGGCTGCCGCATTGGCATAAAACTGGCTGATCCCGCCATGAAAAACCAGATTGGCATACATCAGCAATCCGATAGGTAATTGCGGATATTTTGCGCGGATCTGCGCTATCAGTTCAAAACAGCGGGCAGGGGTAATACCGGCGGCAAAAGCACGCAGGTTGGCATCCTGAATGGTCGGACCGTCTGCCAGCGGATCAGAAAATGGAATACCGAGCTCAAGTGCATCCGCACCACCTGCCACCAGGGCATCAATAATCTGCAAAGAGACCTCAGCGGACGGATCACCGAGCGTGACAAACGGTACAAAAGCACCCTGGTTGCGGGCAGTCAGCTGTTGAAAAAGTTGTTCATACCGGCTCATCAGAAATCCCCTCTTTCTTTAAGAATGTCATAAACAGTGAAAATATCTTTATCACCCCGTCCGGAGACATTGACGATAAGAAGTTGTTCTTTTTCCGGATTTTCCCGGATCATTTTCAGGGCGTGCGCCAGTGCATGTGCGGATTCCAGTGCCGGGATAATCCCTTCGTGGCGGCTCAGTGCTTTAAAGGCGTCAAGTGCTTCATCATCGGTCGCAGAGACATAATCTGCCCGCCCGATAGCATTAAGATGCGCGTGTTGCGGGCCGACAGACGGGAAGTCCAGTCCGGCAGAAACAGAGTAAGATTCTTCAATCTGGCCGTCTTCTGTCTGCATCATCGGTGATTTCATACCGAAATAGATACCAACGCGTCCGTGTTTCAGCGGTGCGCCGTGCTCGCCGGTTTCAATACCGTGTCCGCCCGGCTCGACACCAATCAGGCGGACAGATTCATCCGGGATAAACCCGGCAAATGCGCCGATAGCATTAGAGCCACCGCCGATACAGGCGATCACCGCATCCGGCAGGCGACCTTCGCGCTCAAGAATCTGTGCGCGGGCTTCATCGCCGATCATGCGCTGAAATTCGCGGACAATGGTCGGGTACGGGTGCGGACCTGCCGCCGTACCTAATAAATAGTGAGCACGTTCATAACTGCCGCTCCAGTCGCGCAGTGCTTCGTTACAGGCATCTTTCAGGGTGGATGAACCGCTGTGAACCGGGATCACTTCCGCACCCATCAGACGCATACGGAAAACGTTGGGTGATTGACGCTCCACATCTTTCGCGCCCATATACACGCGGCATTTCATGCCCAGCAGTGCGCAGGCGAGTGCGGTTGCCACGCCGTGCTGACCGGCACCGGTTTCTGCAATAATTTCGGTTTTGCCCATGCGTCTTGCCAGCAGTGCCTGTCCCAGAACCTGGTTGGTTTTATGTGCACCACCGTGCAGTAAATCTTCCCGCTTGAGATACAGCTTGGTTTTGCTGCCCGCCGTCAGGTTTTTACACAGAGTCAGTGCGGTCGGGCGTCCTGCATAATTTTTCAGGAGATCGGTAAATTCGCGCTGAAATTCCGGGTCTTCTTGTGCGGCAATAAAGGCATCTTCCAGTTGATCCAGTGCCGGGATTAAAATCTGCGGGACAAATTGCCCGCCGAACTCGCCAAAATAGGGATTTAACTTACTCATTTTTCTGATCCTTTCTGTTTAAGTCGTTAGGCAACGTGCATATGTAATTTTTCAAATAAGATGCGGATTTTGTCTGCATCTTTAATTCCGGGGGCGGATTCTGCGCCGGAGTTGAAATCAAGCCCGGATGCGGCGCAGGCGGCAGCTGCAAGGCAGTTTTCTGCATTCAACCCGCCCGCAAGGGTAAAGGGCACCGGCAGTGAGGCGGGCAGTGTTGCCCAGTCAAATGTGTATCCGGAGCCGCCTTTGCCGTTATCCAGCACCAGGCGCACCACGCCGTCAGGCACGGTAATGTCCGGCTGATGTGACATATCCAGTGCTTTCCAGATTTCACACTGTACCGGCAAATGCAGACGGAGTATCGCGATATCATGGGCATCTTCGCTGCCGTGCAACTGAACGGCATGCAGTTTCAGTCGGCGGGCAATCGCGGCAATCTCTGCCGGGTCGTGATTACGAAACACACCGACATATGCCAGCGGTGCGCCGGATATAACAGCAGCGGCCTGAGTTTCATTCACACAGCGCGGGGAGTCACTGACAAATATCAGCCCGCCGAATGCGCTACCGGCATCATAGACGGCGCGGGCATCTTCTGCGCGGGTCAGCCCGCAGACTTTGTGTTCACCGAATATCAGGCGGCGGATAGCAAAATCCAGATCCGGCTGCGCCATAATCGCACTGCCGATCAGAAAACCATTGGCATACGGGGAGAGCTCACGGATGTGCTGATGTGTGGTAATACCTGATTCGCTGATAATAATGCAGTCAGCCGGAATGCGCGGCGCAAACGCTTTTGTACGGTTGCGGTCAATAGAGAGATCGCGTAAATCGCGGTTATTAATACCGATGACTTTGGCTTCCAGATGAATGGCGCGGGTCAGTTCCTCTTCTGTACTGACTTCTGTCAGCACACCCATATTCAGAGAGTGAGCAAGGGTCGCGAGAGAGTGATATTCCGCGTCATTTAGCACAGAAAGCATCAGTAAAATCGCATCAGCGCCGTAATGACGTGCCAGATAGACCTGATAGGCATCAATCATAAAATCTTTGCACAGTACCGGCTGCGAAATCTGTGCGCGCACCCGGCGCAGATAGTCATGCTGCCCCTGAAAGTATTTTTCGTCTGTCAGAACAGATACTGAGGATGCATAAGGCGCATAAGCCAGGGCAATCTCATCCGGATTAAAATCCTGTCGGATCAGTCCTTTGGATGGTGAGGCTTTCTTACATTCTAAGATATAAACGGTTTTTGTGCTGCTCAGTGCCTGATAAAAATCCCGGTCACTTGGCTGTAATGTATCGGCGAAATCCAGCAGTGGCTCTTGTTTCTTCCGCTCAATTAATGAGATACGTTTATCGTTAACTATTTGTTCTAATACGGTGCCTTTCATGGTCATTATCCTCTCGCGGCCAGGGCGGTGACGCGCTCAAAGGCGTTGCCACTGTGGATCATTGCCAGCGCATGATGCGCATTGGCTCGTAAGTCTTCGTTATCATTAAGTTTCATCAGCAGGGCGACATTGGCGGCAACCGCATGATTATGCGCGGGCGTGCCTTCGCCCTGTAATAACCGGGTCAGTAATTGACGATTTTCGTCCGGTGTGCCGCCGTGTAATTCATTCATGTCATAAGCCGGTAATGCAAAATCATCCGCCGTCAGGCTGTATTCGCGGATCTCTCCGTTATGCAGTTCTGCAACCTGTGTCGCGGCATGAAGGGAAACTTCATCCATCCCGCCACTGTGAACGACCGCTGCCCGCTGATAACCCAGCATTTTCAGGGTTTGTGCGACAGGGCGGATAAGCGCCGGGCTGTAAACACCAATCAGCGCCACCGGCGGGCGTGCCGGGTTGATTAGCGGGCCGAGAACATTAAACAGTGTGCGGGTTTTCAGTTGCTGGCGCACCGGGGCGGCGAAACGAAAGCCGTCGTGATAGTGGGGCGCAAACAGAAAACAGACGCCGA
This sequence comes from Morganella psychrotolerans, assembly GCF_965118875.1. GTDB lineage: Bacteria > Pseudomonadota > Gammaproteobacteria > Enterobacterales > Enterobacteriaceae > Morganella > Morganella psychrotolerans_C. Next base: position 588,342 of record NZ_CBCPJD010000001.1, on the reverse strand, counting down.
CATCATCCAGGGCGCTGCGCGATATCTCCGCCGGGGTATCGAGCGCGATACCGAAGGCATTGAGCAAATCAGACGATCCTGTCTTGCTTGAAACACTGCGGCTGCCGTGTTTGGCAACTTTTATACCGCAGGCAGCGGCGACAAATGCGCTGGCGGTCGAGATATTGATACTGTCGGAGGCATCACCGCCGGTGCCGACAATATCACTGAAGCTATAGTCCGGACGGGGAAACGCCCGTGCATTATCCAGGCATGCTTGTGCGGCTCCGGCGATTTCGTCCGGCTGTTCGCCGCGCATTTTCATGCTGATTAAGGCGGCGGCAAGCTGGGTTTCGCTCAATTCGCCACGGATAATCGCAGAGAAGAGTTCCCGGCTTTCCGCCTGGTTTAGTGCCTCGCCCCGGTACAGTTTTTCAAATAAAATTTGCATCTCTCTATTCCTTAATCTGTTTTTATGTTTTTCTTCAGGGTTGAGTTATGCCTGTGCCCATTCCAGCGTATTTGCCAGCAATGCCGCACCTTCCGGGGTTAAAATTGATTCAGGGTGAAACTGTAATCCGCAGACTTTGTGTGAATCATGGCGCACCGCCATCACAATATTGTCGCTGGTGGCACAAATTGTTAGTGCCGACGGGGTGATTTCTGCTGCAAGTGAGTGATAACGTGCCACTTTCATCGGATTCGGCAGACCACGGAACATGGCCTGATTATCATGTTGCAGCAGGCTGGCTTTGCCGTGTAATACAGTGCCTGCGCTGCTGACTTTGCCGCCGTAAGCTTCAATAATCGCCTGGTGCCCGAGACAAATTCCGATGACCGGGTAACGCCCTGTGACAGCGCGCAACACCTGCGGCTGACAACCTGCATCTGCCGGTTTACCGGGACCCGGTGAAAGCACCAGAACCGGATTGTGCATCTTGTCCAGTGCCGTGAGAATAACCTCTGCCGGAACCCGGTTGCGGTAAATCACCACTCTGTGCCCTTGTGCGCGGAACTGATCGACCAGGTTGTAGGTGAAAGAATCAACATTATCGAGCAGTAAAATATCAGCCATCAGAATGTCTCCTCTGCGTGATGTGCGCGGGTGATTGCGCGGATCACCGCACGGGCTTTGTTACGGTTTTCATCGGCTTCTGCCTGCGGATCGGAATCCAGTACCACGCCGCCGCCCGCCTGCACAATGGCGATACCGTTTTCAACATACGCGGAGCGGATAACAATGCAGGTGTCAAATGTGCTGTCGCCGCGGAAGTAGCCGACCGCACCGCCGTAGCTGCCGCGGCGGATTTTTTCTGTCTGTGCAATCAGTTGCATAGCGCGGACTTTAGGGGCACCGGTCAGTGTACCCATATTCATACAAGCCTGATAAGCATGAAAAATATCCAGGTCATTACGTAATTCGCCGGTTACGCGGGATACCAGATGCATTACAAATGCATAGCGATCCACTTTTGTCAGTTCTGCCACGCTGCGTGTGCCGGGGCGGCAGATGCGGGCGAGATCGTTACGGGCGAGATCCACTAACATAAAATGTTCGGCAAGCTCTTTTTGGTCAGTACGTAAATCCAGTTCCAGGCGGCTATCTTTATCTGCATCAACATTGCCGTCTGCATGTAAGCCCCGGGGACGGGTGCCCGCAATCGGGTAGATTTCAATCAGGCGGGTTGTGGGATCATATTTCAGCGCACTTTCCGGTGACGCGCCAAACAGGGTGAAATCACTGTCCTGCATATAGAACAGGTACGGACTCGGATTGCTGTTTTTCAGGACCCGGTAAGCGGCCATCGGCGACGGGCAGGGTAACTGAAAGCGGCGCGATGGCACGACCTGGAAAATATCACCCTGAACGATGTATTGTTTTAAGTCGGTGACAATGCGGCGGAATACATCATCTGAATGTGACGTTGTCACGTTTATGTCTGCCGTGGATACAACAGCGGAACCGGTGATTTCATTCGCCAGTGTGGTTAACAGCGTATTGTGCTGTGATGTCAGGCGCGCCTGTTCTGTTTTATCGCCGGTAAATGTGAGAGTGATAAGCTTGCTGGTTTGTTGCTGGTGATCAATGGTCAGCAGAGTTTCAGCCAGATAAAAACAGTAATCCGGGCAATTATTTGCCGATGTTACTGCCGGTAACGTTTCAAAGTTGGCTACCAAATCATAACTGAACAGACCGCCGCAGAATAAATTCCTGCGGTCATCAGGCGTTGACGGCAGGCTCATCAGGGTGCGCAATACATCAAATACAGAATCTGCACGCAGCCGGGTATCTTCATCGGTGTCTGCCACAGGCGGTGTGAAGCGGGCAGTCAGCATAGTGTCTGTGATTTCACATTCTGCTTTTGCCGCCAGTTGTGTATGCAGTGCCGGTAGCAGCGTTGCCCCGTTTGTATTCAGTGCTTCGGCGGTCACGGTATGACCCAGGCAGTGTATCCGCAGGGCGCTGTGCAGAATAAGCAGACTTTTTAAATTTGCCTTAGAGGTTATTTCAGCAGATTCTAATAACAGTGTTGCCGGGCGTTGTGCACAAAGTGCGGTAAAGACGGCGGCAGGATCCGGCTGGTAGTGTGGATAATCAATCCGGGTTATGTGTGTGAAAATCGGGCTGTTCATTATTATTTACCTTATCTCATGAATATTTTTGCCATAAAAAAACCCGCCGGGGGGCGGGTTATGTGCTCTGATTCAGCTTGTCAGCTGACATGCACGCACAACCATTGCGCCCGACGGGAAGAGTTACGCCACCAACGATTGTTTAGTTTGTGCATGTTCATGAGATGTCCTTTATGAAATCTGTGATTAAATATACCTCGTTCTGCGTACTAGTAAACTAGATCGCGATTGGTGTGTCAAGGATATTTGTGGAATACTACGCCTCCCCGGGAAAAGCCCGGGTAAACAGGCGGTTGTCAGAGAGAATAAAGAGGAGACGCGATGGAGCCGGAAAACACAGGTATAGACCGGGAGTGCTATGATTTACATAGCCATACCACAGCGTCAGATGGCATTCTGACCCCAGAGCAGTTACTGGACAGAGCCCTGGAGATGGGCGTGACAGTGTTGGCGATTACTGATCACGATACGACAGATGCACTTCCTGTCGCGCATCACTATCAGCAGACACATAATTTGCCGCTGAAAGTGATTAATGGTGTTGAAATATCAACGCTGTGGGAACATCATGAAATTCATATTGTCGGGCTGAATATTGATATTTTGCACCCGGCTATGACAAAATTATTAGCGCAGCAATCAACACGCCGCCGTGAGCGCGGAATGCAGATTGGTGAGCGCCTGGAGAAGGCCGGTATCCCCGGCACCTGGGAAGAAGCTTGTGAGCTGGCGCAGGGCGGAGAAGTCACCCGCGGGCATTTTGCCAGGGTGTTGATTGCCCGGAAAGTGGAATCCACCATTCCGAAAGTGTTTAAACGTTTTTTAGCCCGCGGAAAAACCGGCTATGTGCCGCCGCAGTGGTGTGAAATCAGTGAGGCAGTTGATGCCATTCATGCCGCCGGTGGTCAGGCGGTGCTGGCGCACCCCGGTCGCTACGGGTTATCCGCCAAATGGCTGAAACGGTTGTGTGATTTCTTTAAACAGACCGGTGGCGATGCGATGGAAGTGGCGCAGTGCCAGCAGGCGCCGGATGAGCGCCGGGTACTGGCGGAATATGCGTTAACATATGGATTAAAAGCCTCTCAGGGCTCCGATTTTCATCAGCCGTGTTCGTGGATAGAACTGGGCCGTAAATTGTGGTTGCCGGGAGGCGTTATACCAGTCTGGCAGGATTGGTCGTGAAGGATTAACAGAGGAAATACAATGGGCCAGATGTTTCATATTCATCCTGATAACCCGCAGGCACGCGTAATAAAGCAGTGCGTGGAGATTATCAATAAGGGCGGAGTGGTCATTTATCCGACAGATTCCGGCTATGCTATCGGCTGCCGCCTGGAAGATAAGGACGCATTGCAGCGGATTTGCCGCCTGCGTCAGATTGACAGTAATCATAACTTTACCCTGATGTGTCGTGATTTATCCGACATTTCGACCTACGCCCAGGTGGATAACAGCGTATTTCGTTTAATCAAAAATAATACGCCGGGTAATTACACCTTTATTCTGCGGGCAACAAAAGAAGTGCCCCGTCGTCTGATGAGTGAAAAACGTAAAACAATCGGGATGCGGATACCTGCTAATCCGATTGCTATGGAGCTGCTCGCCGCAATGGGTGAGCCGATTATGTCTGCCAGTCTTATCCTGCCGGGTAATGATTTCGCGGAATCTGATCCGGAAGAGATCAACGATACCCTCGGCAAGCAGGTGGATTTGGTGATTAACGGCGGGTATATCGGGCAACAACCGACAACGGTGATTGACCTGACAGATGACACGCCGGTTATTGTCCGCGAAGGTACCGGGGATGTTTCACCGTTCCTGTAAGCACGGCTGATGTGCGTGGTATGTGTAAAATTGCGTTAACGCCGTGCATGAACCTGTGTATAATGCTGCGGTTGATTTTCATGACGCCTGTGAAGGCGACAGCAGAGGGTGCTCAATGAGCCAGAAGACAGAAAAGTTACAGAAAGTATTAGCCCATGCAGGGCATGGTTCACGCCGTGAAATTGAAGGCTATATCGAAGCAGGACGCATCTCTATTGACGGAAAAACCGCCACGTTGGGTGACCGTATTGATGTTAATACCAGTGCAAAAATCCGTTTTGACGGACGTGTACTGGGTGTGAAAGACGCACAAAAAAATCCGTGTCGCGTACTGGCATACTACAAACCGGAAGGGGAATTATGTACCCGTAATGATCCGGATGGCCGTCCGACCGTTTTTGACCGTTTACCTAAAATTTCAGGGGCACGCTGGATTGCAGTCGGGCGACTGGATGTTAATACCAGTGGTTTGCTGTTATTCACAACCGACGGTGAGCTGGCAAACCGCCTGATGCACCCGAGTCGTGAAGTGGAACGCGAATATGCGGTACGTGTGTTCGGTGAAGTGGATGACACCAAGCGCAATCAGTTACTGAAAGGTGTTCAGCTGGAAGATGGTCCTGCCTCATTCCGCGCCCTGAAATTTAAAGGCGGTGAAGGGATCAACCAGTGGTTCAATGTCACGCTGACAGAGGGCCGTAACCGGGAAGTCCGCCGTATGTGGGAAGCCGTGGGTGTGCAGGTCAGTCGCCTGATCCGCGTCCGCTACGGGGATATCGATTTACCTAAAGCGCTGCCGCGTGGCGGGTGGGTTGAACTGAACCTGGAAAAAACGAATTACCTGCGCGAATTAGTGGGACTGGCACCTGAAATAACAACGAAAGTGTCAGTAGAAAGTGACAAGCGCCGGATCAAAGCGAATCAGATTCGCCGTGCGGTGAAACGTCATGCTCTGCCGGGAGCCGGTGCGCCGAAGCGTGCCTCTGCCCGTCCGGCCTCTTCCCGCCAGGGAACCGGTGTTACTCAGAAGCGCCGCGCAGGGAAATAATCGCGTTTCTTACGAAAAACACGTATTTTTGTGTGTTGAGATAGCTGAGTAATATTATAAACGCCCGAAGTAAGTGACTGCGGGCGTTTTTTTATGTCCGGATCATGCAAATAACCATCAGGTACGCTAAGATATTCTGTCTGTACTTTCATCTGCAGGCGTATTTCCGGTAAAAGACCTTTTCTGCGAAGGAGATGAATATCGCGATAACCAGATATAGCCTGTTTGCGCTCATCTGTTTTCTTCAGGGATGTGATGACAGCACACAGCCTGAAATGCCTGAACAGAGCCGGTATTACTTTAGTAATATTACCGGGGACGATCTCTTTTTCACGCTGAACGGGAAAAGTATTCATGTTGCTCACCGGGAAAGCAGCATGCTTTATTTACCGACCGGACTAAATCATCTGGAAACGCCTCAGGGACAATCTATTCAGTTTATTGCCTATCCCGGTAACAGCGGTGGTATTATTAATCCTTCACGCGCCCGTTATTATTCCTACACTATTTATGATGACGAAATGCTGCATTCCCCGATGTTTAATTCACTTGTAAAGCAATTTGAATTTGACGGACATTATTATCAGGGGCCGTTGCGCACCAGTAATGCGGAGCTTATCGATAATAATATTTTTAAATGTCAGTATCCGGGTGAAGTGGCTGATGTAAAAGCAGAGCTGGAAAGTTATGTTGCAGGTAAAAAGGGAATGATGACGGTTTGCTTTAATGAACCTGAGTTTCGTCAGTTTCTGAAATATCATCCCCGCGGGGTGAGTTCATTACCGGAAAATACGATTATTACGGCCGATCAGGATGCTGAAATTACGTTTATTTATCGTCTGCGCAATTTTAATTTTATCGATCCGCAATTACAGCAGGGTGAAAAAGAAATAGCCGCGATACTGACAGAATATCAGCACCAGCGGGATGTGAATAAAAAACGCGATATATACAACCGCTATCATACGGTTCTGATGTCTATGGCGCAGCACTACCGGCAGGCGACCTTGCGTCGGGAAAAAGATAATACAGCTGAAAAAGAGGAAGGCCGGAAATTCAGCGATTTTATTCAGGAATCAGGGGAAATCTTTGGTGCCGGGATATTACCTCTTACAGAGGATGATTTACCCCCGGCACACTAATATACCCTTATTCATTCAAACTGCAGGTTCGTTGGCGGCACTCATCCAGCCGGGTCACATACTGATGTATGCTCCCCGTCTATCTTCCCTTGCCGCCTTCCTGCATCTTGAATAACGTTGGGTATAGTGTTGCTGTTCTTATTCCGCCGGCCCGGCTTTCCGGCCCGGTTGCGCATCAAAACTTATTCCGTTTTTACCCGCACTGTCATTACACATAACATACAGATACGTCGGCATAATATCTGCCGGTGTTTTCAGTTTTTCAGACGCTTCATCAGGGAATGCACCGGCACGCATTGCTGTACGGGTGCCGCCGGGATTAATACAGTTGGTGCGCAGACCTGTTCCTGCATATTCCTGAGCAAGCACCTGCATCATGCCTTCTGTCGCAAATTTGGAAACGGCATAAGCGCCCCAGCCCGCGCGGCCTTCACGACCCACACTTGATGATGTAAAGACGAGTGAACTTTGTGGTGCGCGCAGCAGCAGCGGCAGCAGTGCCTGTGTCAGCATAAAGGTGGCATTCACATTTACCTGCATCACATCCTGCCATAACTGCGGCGGCTGTTCCGTCATCGGGGCAACCACACCCAGAATCCCGGCATTATGCAGAACGCCGTCAAGATGCGGCACAGCGTGTGCCAGAACAGCGGCAAAATCACGGCACTGTTCCGCTGTCAGTGTCAGCAAATCATGGCAATAAATGCGGGGAGTGGCGCCGTACTTTTGTGCGATTTCATCACTGACAGCACGCAGCTTGCTCTCTGTACGCCCCGTCAGAATAAGGCTGGCACCGTAACTGGCGTAGGTGAGTGCCGCTTCACGGCCGATCCCGTCACCGGCACCGGTTATCAGAATAACTTTATTTTGCAGGGCATCAGGTGAGGACGGGGTAAAGTGAGATACGTCATTATTATGCATGGCAGATAACTCCGGAAAAGCGAATGGACGGGTATCACATCACAGACGTAGTGTGAATCCGTTTTTATCATACCGTCCTCAGTGCGTGATTGCCATCAAGGGTTACAAAACTAGTTGAGCATTTATCAGTTTTTTTAGTTAAAATAGCGGCATTCAATTTTTCAGTATTAAGGTGTGCCGGTGGAGTTTCTCTCACAATACGGTTTGTTTCTTGCAGAAACCGTAACAATTGTTCTGGCAATCATTGCCATTGTTGTATTTTTTGTCATGCTCAGCATCCGTAAAGGGCAGTCTTTAGGTAAATTACGTCTGACTGATCTGGGGGAAAACTACCGAGACAGACAGCGTGAAATGCAGCATGCCCGCATGAGTGAAGCGGAGCAGAAAATCTGGAATAAAGCCTTTAAAAAACAACAAAAAAACGAAGATAAAAAAGACAAAAACAATGCGAAAGACGGGCAGACCCGTTTACGCAAACCATGTGTTTATGTGATTGACTTTAAAGGCAGCCTGGATGCTCATGAAGTTGAGTCGCTGCGTGAGGAAATCACGATTATCCTGTCTGTCGCAGAAAGCGGGTTGGATGAAGTACTGGTTCGTCTCGAAAGCCCGGGCGGACTGGTTCATGCTTACGGACTGGCAGCAGCGCAACTGACGCGCTTACGTGAGAAAAACATCCGTATCACGATCGCGGTGGATAAAGTAGCTGCCAGCGGCGGGTATATGATGGCGTGTGTGGGCGACAAAATTGTGGCTGCACCGTTTGCTATCCTCGGCTCGATTGGTGTGGTGGCGCAGGTACCGAATATTCACCGCCTGCTCAAGAAAAATGATATTGATGTGGAGATGCATACCGCCGGTCAATACAAACGTACGCTGACCTTTATCGGACAGAATACAGATGAAGGGCGTGAAAAATTCCGTCAGGAACTGGATGAAACACACGTTCTGTTTAAGCACTTTGTATCTGAGAATCGTCCGTCACTGGATATTGAAAAAGTGGCAACCGGTGAACACTGGTACGGCACACAGGCAAAAGATCTGGGACTGGTTGATGAAATAGCGGTCAGTGATGACTTAATTATCGCAGCAATACCTGACCACGAAGTGATTCAGGTGCGTTATTTCCGCCGCAGACGGCTTATCGATAAACTGACGCAAAGTGTTATGCTCAGTGCGGATCGTCTTATTCTGCGCTGGTGGCAGCGCGGTAACGGACCGGTCGGAAAATAACCGGAAATAAGCATAAATTAACGGCAGCTTCGGCTGCCGTTATTGTTTCTGTCAGTTTATACCGGACATCATCATTCAACCGACTAAATGATATTGCTCTGACATAGTATGTGCGAGATGTTTAAACATATTAAATGCCGCGGCACTTTTGAGTGTCGGCAGGCCCTGGTCGTCTAAAAAGTATTCACCTTTAAAAACCAGTACGCCACATTTTTGTTCAACATCAACAGCGATCATTCCTTCAATGAAATCGTCATGTTCCTGTATGATTTTATTCGCTTTTTCTAACAGTTCGGCTTTACCGGAGGCGATGGTTTCTTTTTGCATTTTGTGAACTCCTTTAAAAAATATTTTGTTGCGCATCACTATTTATCAGGTAAAGTGTGGGTTTTTCAAGATCCCCGCACTTTTGCGGGATGACTGCTTGCGTAATACACTTTAGCGACGGCGATATTAAAAATACATCATTTCACGACAGATGTTTTGAGTTGAAACAAAGCATTAGTATAAAAAGAGTTGATCTATTACGAAAGTGCCGCAATATAAAAGAAATGTATTTAACGCAAAAATTGGCGTTTTTATAACCGCCCCGAAAATTTAGGTAATGATAATTATGGGTAAAGCTCTGGTCATCGTGGAGTCCCCGGCAAAAGCCAAAACGATTAACAAGTATCTCGGCAAAGACTACGTGGTGAAATCCAGCGTCGGTCATATCCGGGATCTGCCGACAAGTGGTTCAGCGAGCCGTAAACCCGCTGTAGCAGGCGACAAAGTAAAAGATAAAGTAAAAAAAGTAAAAAAAGACGAACGTACTGCATTAGTCAATCGTATGGGTGTTGACCCGTTTAACGGCTGGGAAGCGAATTATCAGATCCTGCCGGGCAAAGAGAAGGTCGTATCGGAATTACAGCACCTTGCCAGTGACGCGTCTCACATCTATCTCGCGACGGACCTTGACCGCGAAGGGGAAGCTATTGCGTGGCACCTGCGGGAAGTTATCGGGGGTGATGACAGTCGTTTCAGCCGTGTGGTCTTTAATGAGATCACAAAAAATGCGATTACCCAGGCGTTCGAACAGCCCGGTGAACTGAATATTGATCGGGTGAATGCCCAGCAGGCGCGTCGTTTTATGGATCGCGTGGTGGGCTATATGGTGTCCCCGCTGCTGTGGAAAAAAATTGCCCGCGGTTTATCTGCCGGCCGTGTGCAGTCCGTGGCAGTCCGCCTGATTGTTGAGCGCGAGCGCGAAATTAAAGCTTTTGTGCCTGAAGAGTACTGGCAGATCCACGCTTTACTGTCTGATAAAAAAGAACAGTTACGCATGGAAGTTGCGCAGGAAAACGGCAAAACCTTTAAACCGGTCAATGAGAAACAAACTCAGGCTGCGGTGGCAAAACTGCAATCTGCCGCGTACAAGGTTGTTGACCGGGAAGATCGCCCGACATCCAGCAAGCCCGGCGCACCTTTTATTACCTCCACGTTGCAACAGGCTGCCAGTACCCGCCTGAGCTACGGCGTGAAGAAAACCATGATGATGGCTCAGCGTCTGTATGAAGCCGGACACATTACCTATATGCGTACCGACTCAACAAACCTGAGTCAGGATGCGATTGTAATGGCGCGGGAATATATCACTGAGAATTTCGGTGATAAGTATCTCCCTGAAAATCCTAACATTTACAGCAACAAAGAAAATTCGCAGGAAGCGCACGAAGCTATCCGTCCGTCTGATATTACTGTTACGGAAGCGGATTTGTCGGATATGGAGCCGGATGCCCGCCGTCTGTATCAGCTAATCTGGCGCCAGTTTGTGGCATGTCAGATGATGCCGGCAAAATACGACTCAACCACACTGACAGTGGAAGCCGGTGATTTCAGTCTGAAAGCCAAAGGGCGAACATTGCGTTTTGACGGCTGGACCAGAGTCATGCCTGCGCTGCGTAAGAATGATGAAGACAGAACGTTGCCGCCGATTGAGGTAGGTACTGTAATGGCACTGGATTCTCTGGAGCCGGCGCAGCACTTTACCAAGCCGCCTGCACGTTTCAGTGAAGCATCGCTGGTGAAAGAGCTGGAGAAACGCGGCATCGGGCGTCCGTCCACGTATGCATCGATTATCTCCACTATTCAGGATCGCGGTTATGTCAAAGTGGAAAGCCGTCGTTTCTATGCAGAAAAAATGGGGCAAATCGTCACGGATCGTCTGGAAGAGACATTCGCTGAGCTGATGAACTACGATTTTACCGCGCGGATGGAAAACCAGCTTGACCACATTGCCAATAATGATGCGCAATGGAAATCTGTGCTGGATGAGTTTTTTGCCGATTTCAGCAAGCAGCTTGATAAAGCCAGTCTGGAGCCGGAAGAAGGCGGTATGCGCACAAATCCGATGGTGATCACCTCAATTATCTGCCCGACCTGTGAACGTCCTATGGGGATCCGCACGGCATCGACCGGCGTATTCCTGGGCTGTTCCGGTTATGCATTGCCGCCGAAAGAGCGCTGCAAACAAACTATTAATCTGATCCCGGAACATGAAATTCTGAATATCCTCGAAGGGGATGATGCGGAAACCAATGCTCTGCGCGCCCGTCGCCGCTGCCCGAAATGCGGTACAGCGATGGACAGCTATCTTATCGATACCACCCGTAAAATGCATGTGTGCGGTAATAACCCTGAGTGTGAGGGCTATGAAGTCGAAGAAGGCGAGTTCCGCATTAAAGGGTATGAAGGCCCGGTTGTTGAGTGTGAAAAATGCGGCTCTGAAATGCACCTGAAAATGGGACGTTTCGGTAAATACATGGGTTGTACCAACGACGAATGTAAAAATACCCGTAAAATATTACGCAACGGCGAAGTGGCACCACCGAAAGAAGATCCGGTACCGTTACCGGAAATGCCGTGTGAAAAATCAGACGCTTACTTTGTTCTGCGTGATGGCGCAGCCGGTATTTTCCTGGCGGCGCACAACTTCCCGAAATCACGGGAAACCCGCGCACCGCAGGTGGCTGAGTTAGTCCGCTTTAAAGACCGCTTATCCGAAAAAATGCGCTATCTGGCGGATGCACCGGTGGCGGACCCGGAAGGGAACCCGACTACTGTGCGCTGGAGCCGTAAAACCAAGCAGCAGTATGTTGCATCAGATAAAGACGGAAAAGCGACCGGCTGGTCTGCATTCTATATCGACGGCAAATGGGTTGAAAAAACCAAATAGATTGGTGAATTAGTTTCAACTCTATACCCAATGTCACAGGGTATAAAACCAGTCAGTTTATCGCTGACTGGTTTTTTTTACGCCTGTTGTTTGTACAGAATCTTATGAGTATAGCGATCTGTTATATACACCTGATAAAAAAGACTAAGCATGGTGGGGTTTGACAGCCGGCGCATCCGGCTATAAACCAGATACAGCAGGCACTGCGCCTTATATTTTTTAGCTGGTGTCTGTATGGGTTTTGTTATAATGTCGATAAATGGATTGTTGTTATAACAAAATGATTATTTATTACTTTTTGGTATAATTAAGACAATAAAAGACTAAGTACTGACAGCAAGTTATGCGAATAGCCTGATGGATAGGCTCTGAGGGAATACCGGATGAAATTGCAGCAATTGCGCTATATTGTGGAAGTGGTTAATCATAACCTGAATGTCTCTTCGACCGCAGAGGGGCTTTATACCTCGCAACCCGGTATCAGCAAGCAAATTCGTATGCTTGAAGATGAATTGGGCATGCAGATTTTTGCCCGCAGCGGCAAGCATCTGACCCATGTCACACCGGCGGGTGAGTCTGTGCTGCGGATCGCGCGTGAAGTGCTGGCAAAAATTGAAGCGATCAAAGCGGTTGCCGGGGAGCACACTTATCCGGAGCAGGGCACACTCAGCATCGCCACTACCCATACGCAGGCGCGTTATGCGCTGCCGCCGGTTATCAAAGGGTTTATTCAGCGCTACCCGCATGTCTCCCTGCACATGCAGCAGGGCACACCGACACAGATAGCAGAAGATGTCTGCAAGGGAAACAGTGACTTTGCTATTGCAACAGAAGCGCTGCATCTTTATAAAGATTTGATTATGCTGCCGTGCTATCAGTGGAACCGTGCTGTGGTGGTGTGTAAAGATCACCCTCTGGCGCAGCGCCGTGACCTGACGATTGCTGATCTCGCTGACTATGAAATTGTCACTTACACGCATGGTTTCACCGGACGCTCTGAGCTGGACAATGCGTTTGAAAAACTGGGTCTGAAGCCGAAAGTGGTGTTCACCGCAACGGACGCCGATGTGATAAAAACCTATGTCCGCCTGGGGCTGGGGATCGGGGTTATCGCCAGTATGGCGGTTGATCCGGAGACAGACAAAGACCTGGTCTGCATTGATATGCGGGATAAATTCAGCTACAGCACCACTAAAATAGGTTTCCGGCGCGGCAGTTTCCTGCGCACCTATATGTATGATTTTATCTGGCGTTTCGCGCCGCACCTGACCCGGGATGTCGTGGATAAAGCGATTTCTCTGCGTTCTAATGATGATATTGAAGCGATGTTTAAAGACATCACACTGCCGATTGTCTGAACAGACCAATAATAAGGAATTGAATGATAACGCGCGCAGTTATACCCTTATTCATTCAAACTGCAGGTTCGTTGGCTGCACTCAGCCAGCCGGGTCACATAGTTTACCTATGCTCCCCGTCTATCTTCCTTTGCCGCCTGCCTGCATCCTGAATGACGTTGGGTATATACCCAAAAATGTATTGAGCGCTGCCGTGCTTATCCTGGCGGCGTTTTCCGCGCTTTCCGCTGAACCGGTCTGTAAAGCAACGGTGCATGACCCTGAAAGTTATGATTATACAGATGAGTGTTATTATGCAGGGACGAATGTCCTGAAAACATATCAAATTTATAGAAATAAATATGATAATCAAAAGGATATGGTTAAATTAATAACGCCGGGTGTTGATCAGTCGCTGACGGATTACGGCACTACAGTGAACCTGGATTATAAATGGAAAGGTGTTAACCACCTGACAATGATACAGTTTTTTAATGGAGGACTGGATACTATCACCTTTGATTATGATGGTAAGGGAACGACGGTATTGATGGAGTACAGCCCTGATTAGGGTGCAGTCATCTGTCTGAATGGTTGGTTTTTTTATTGCATACCATTACATTTATTTAACAAACTGTGCGCGGATTACCACACTGTTTGCGGGAATATGATATCTTTATATATACAATAATAAGGATGATATCTGTTTAACCCGCACACATTATAGTGGAGGCGTTATGTCGTTAACCTTAAAGCAACAATGTGAAAGCCGGCTGACGGTCGGTTCACAACATTACCAAATCTACAGTCTGTCCCTTCTCGCTGACCTGCTCGGCAATCTTGATAAATTACCTAAATCCCTAAAAGTATTGGCTGAAAACCTGCTGCGTAACCTTGATGGTGACAGCGTTCAGAATGCGGATTTACAGGCACTGATCGACTGGCAAAAGACCGGTACGGTCGATCACGAAATTGCCTTCCGGCCTGCGCGTGTTCTGATGCAGGATTTCACCGGAGTTCCGGCAGTGGTGGATCTGGCGGCAATGCGTCAGGCTATCCGTGCGCTGGGCGGCAAAGAAGAGAAAGTAAACCCGCTGTCACCGGTTGATCTGGTGATTGACCACTCAGTGATGGTGGATGAATACGGCAGTGATCAGGCATTTGCGGATAATGTGGGCATTGAAATGTCGCGCAATAATGAGCGTTATCGTTTTCTGCGCTGGGGGCAACAGGCGTTTGACCGCTTTCGTGTTGTGCCGCCGGGCACCGGAATTTGTCATCAGGTCAATCTGGAATATCTCGGAAAATCCGTCTGGTATGAAACCCGTGACGGCAAAACCTATGCGTACCCGGACACGCTGGTGGGTACAGATTCCCATACCACGATGATTAACGGACTGGGCGTATTGGGCTGGGGTGTCGGCGGCATTGAAGCCGAAGCCGCGATGCTCGGACAACCTGTCTCCATGCTTATCCCGGATGTGGTCGGGTTTAAACTGACAGGAAAGTTGCGCGAAGGGATCACAGCGACCGATCTGGTGCTGACGGTCACACAAATGTTGCGTAAACACGGTGTGGTCGGAAAATTCGTCGAGTTTTATGGTGACGGACTGGCGCAACTGCCGCTGGCAGATCGCGCAACTATTGCCAATATGTCACCGGAATATGGCGCGACCTGCGGCTTTTTCCCGGTGGATGATGTGACGCTGGATTATATGCGGCTGACCGGGCGCAGTGATGATGAAATTGCCCTGACGCAAGCTTACTGCAAGGCGCAGGGGCTGTGGCGCTACGCCGGAGACGAGCCGCGCTTCACTTCAGGCATGGCGTTGGACCTGGCGACAGTGGAAACCAGCCTGGCGGGACCAAAACGTCCGCAGGATCGTGTGGTACTGGCACAGGTGCCGGCAGCATTTCAGGCTGCACTTGATCTGGAACTGAATAAAAAACCGCTGACGGACAAAATTCAGATCGGGGACAATACTGCTCCTGAAGATGGCGCTGTGGTGATCGCGGCAATCACTTCCTGTACTAATACATCGAATCCGGGTGTATTGATGACCGCCGGTCTGCTGGCAAAAAATGCCGTTGAAAAGGGCTTAACCCGCAAGCCCTGGGTGAAAACGTCACTGGCGCCGGGCTCTAAAGTGGTGACTGATTATCTGAATGCTGCCGGGCTTACGCCGTATCTGGATACTCTCGGTTTTAATCTTGTCGGCTATGGTTGCACAACCTGCATCGGCAATTCAGGTCCGCTGGATGCGGATGTTGAATCGGCAATTAAAGATAATGACCTGACCGTCGGCGCGGTGCTGTCAGGGAACCGTAACTTTGAGGGACGTATTCATCCGCTGGTAAAAACGAACTGGCTGGCGTCTCCGCCGCTGGTGGTTGCCTATGCGCTGGCAGGAAATCTGCACTGCAATCTTGAAACTGACCCGCTTGGATATGATAAACAGGGTAAGCCGGTCTGGTTAAAAGATATCTGGCCGGATAATGCCACAATTGCCGCGGCGGTGGAAAACGTCAAAACCGCCATGTTCCGTAAAGAATATGCTGCTGTATTTGAGGGAGACGAACAGTGGCAGGCGCTGCCGGTGGAAAATACCCCCGCTTATCAGTGGCAGCCGGACTCAACTTATATTCGCCATCCGCCTTATTTTGAGGGGATGCCGGTTAAACCGGCCCCGGTTAAAGACGTGAAACAGGCCCGGATTCTTGCGATCCTCGGGGATTCTGTCACAACTGACCATATTTCACCGGCAGGTAATATCAAAGCAGACAGTCCTGCCGGGCGCTATTTGCAGGCTCACGGTGTGGCACCGGCAGACTTTAACTCCTACGGCTCGCGACGCGGAAACCATGAAGTGATGGTGCGCGGCACATTTGCCAATATCCGTATCCGCAATGAAATGGTGCCGGGCACTGAGGGCGGATTTACCCGCCATATTCCGTCCGGGGAGACACTGTCTGTATTTGATGCCGCCATGCGCTATCAGGAAGCGCAGACGCCGCTGGTGGTGGTCGCAGGAAAAGAGTATGGCTCTGGTTCCAGTCGGGACTGGGCGGCAAAAGGCACGAATTTACTCGGGGTAAGAATGGTACTTGCCGGGTCTTATGAGCGCATCCACCGTTCTAACCTGATCGGGATGGGAATACTGCCGCTGGAATTTCCGGCGGGTACAGATCGCCACACGATGGAGCTGACCGGTGAAGAGCTGATTGATGTCGGCGGGCTGAATATTCTTGAGCCGAAGCAGGTTGTTCCGGTGCGTATCACGTATGCGGACGGGCGGGTGACGCAACTGAATGCACTGTGCCGTATTGATACTCAAACTGAACTGGCCTATTTCCGCCACGGCGGGATTTTGTGCTATGTGATCCGCCAGATGTTGCAGTCATAAACCGTAAGGATAAAAATAAAGCGCGGTCATGATAGCCGCGCTTTGTTTTTATACTCGTCATACTTCTGGATGCCTGAGTGTTGACTGCGCTCAGCCAGCCAAGTCACATAGTTTGTCTATGCTCCCCGTCTGTCTTCGCTTGTCGCCTACATGCCTCCGGAATTATTTAGAGTATATAGGGGGATGTTCAGCAAGTTATCAGTGATTACAGCCGGGGGTCTGGCACAGTAAATGCCCCATTTTTTCGGCTTTGGTATCAAGGTAATGGGCATTTGACGGGTTACGCCCGACAATCAGCGGCACGCGTTCAGTGATATTGATCCCGGCCTGTGTCAGGATCGCGACTTTTTCCGGATTATTGGTCAGCAGACGAACAGCGCTGATATCCAGCAGTTTATACATATCAGCACATAAGGTAAAATCGCGTTCATCGGCGGCAAAGCCCAGTTTCTGGTTTGCTTCCACCGTATCCAGACCGGTATCCTGTAAGGCGTAAGCGCGGATTTTATTCAGCAGACCAATATTCCGGCCTTCCTGGCGGTGATAAAGCAACACCCCCCGGCCTTCTTCTGAGATTTGCTTCAGTGCGGCTTCCAGCTGAAAACCACAGTCGCAGCGCAGGCTGAACAGTGCATCACCGGTTAAACATTCGGAATGAACGCGGGATAATACCGGCTTATCACCACTGATATCACCAAACACCAGTGCTACGTGGTCGTGCCCTGTGGCGGTTTCTTCAAAACCGACCATTAAAAACTCTCCGAACGGAGTAGGCAATTTGGCTTGTGCAACACGTTTTAACTGCAATTTATCATTCATGATGTAATTAACTCATTGATATAAATATCGTATTTTAACGCTGGTAACAATAACGCTGATAATAATAATGGCGATTACAGTACCTGCGCCGCCCGGGAAATGAAACTGACATCCATTTTCCGGGTCAAATAACTGAACATGACCATAGTAGTACAAGACATTGACAAAATAACATTTATTTTAACAGGAATAGTTAATAAGCAATGAAAAACATAACAAAGCCCTTCATTATAGCCTCTGTTTTATTGCTTTTATTGCCGCTGGTAATGTTGCTGACCGGCTGGCGCTGGCAACCTGCCGGTGATGAAGATTTGTTGCGCGGATTATGGTATCTGACTGATACGGCCGCGTATCCGCTGGCCATTATCGTGTCTATCTTCTTTTGTCTTCTGTTTATTGGTTTGTTTCCCGGCAGCAAAAAGCAGGCTTTGCGCCTTGCGGCGATGATGCTGATAGTGGTTGCAGCAGGTCAGGGGATTAAAGCCGTGATGAAAAATACTCTGCAGGAGCCGCGTCCTTATGTCATCTGGCTGGCACAACAGCACATTGTTACGGAAACTGATTTTTATGCACTGTCCCGGCCTGAGCGGGCAACGTTGCTGGAAAACAGACTGTCAAACCATTATCAGATCCCGGGCTGGCAGTTAAAGCACTGGCAGAGTGAAACCGGATATGCGTTTCCGTCCGGTCATGCTTTGTTCGCCGGTGCGTGGTCAATGCTGTTATTTGCCTTTTTCTGGGCGCAGCGTCGCACGGGGATAGCGATGGTGATTCTTCTCTGGGGTATTCTGGCACAATATAGCCGTATGGTGCTGGGAATGCACTGGCCGTCTGATATCATTATGTCAGTGATTATTAATGGGTTACTTGTCGGCGGACTGTTTTTATGGCTCAATAATCAGAGCAGGAAAGCGGTATTATGATATAATCACATTCCGCTGAAATCGTTGCCGGTTTTTTGTATAAGTTGTGGCGCAACGGCGTGGAAAAGCCCGGAAACACAATAAATTACTTTTGCTCCCGTACAGGGAAATGGTAACGTAAGGGGTTAGTTTGTCCGTAAGATGCGGAACGCAAACCCTGAGACCTGATAATAGGAATGCCGGTGAAATATTTTCTGATTTTTATCCTTGTTCTGGTGATTTTCATCATTTCGGTGACGCTGGGCGCAAATAACGATCAGGTAGTCACATTTAATTATCTGATTGCGCAGGGACAGTACTCTGTTTCCACCTTGCTGGCGGTACTGTTCGGTACAGGGTTTGTGCTGGGATGGATTGTTTGTGGTCTGTTCTATTTACGTCTGCGGTTATCGCTGGCCCGTGCCCGCCACCGGATCAAGCGTCTGGAAGCTGACCAGACTGCGCCGTCTTCCGGGTCGGTTGCGGTGCAGGACATCACTAAGGAATAAGCATTATGCTTGAGCTGTTGTTTCTTCTGTTACCTATTGCCGCAGCCTATGGCTGGTACATGGGGCGACGCAGCGCACAGCAGAATCAACAGCAGCATGCTGACCGCCTGTCACGTGATTACGTGGCAGGGGTAAACTTTTTACTGTCTGATCAGCAGGATAAAGCCGTCGATTTGTTCCTTGATATGCTGAAAGAGGACAGCTCCGCTTTTGAGGCGCACCTGACACTGGGTAACTTATTCCGCTCCCGCGGTGAAGTGGAACGCGCCATCCGTATCCATCAGTCGCTGATGGAAAGTGCCTCTCTTTCTTACGAACAACGCCTTCTCGCCACTCAGCAACTGGGGCGCGACTATGTTGCTGCTGGTGTGTATGACCGCGCAGAAGCGCTGTTTTTACAGCTGATTGATGAAGCTGATTTCAGACAAAGCGCACTCCAGTCCCTGTTATCTATCTACCAGTCCACCAGTGACTGGAGCAAAGCTATTGATGTCGCAGAAAAACTTCTGAAGCACGGTGATACCGGGCAGCGGGAGAATATTGCCAATTTTTATTGTGAACTGGCTTTGCAGGCACTGGGCAGTGATAACACGGACAGCGCGTTTGCCTATTTGTCAAAAGCGGCAGGAGCTGATAAAAACTGTGCCCGGGTGTCTATTATGCAGGGGCGCATTTATATTGATCGCGGTGATTATCAAAAGGCCGCGGATGTGTTGAAACGGGTATTTGATCAGGATAAAGAGATGGTCAGCGAAACGCTGCCCATGCTGGAAACCTGCTATACAAAGCTGAATCAGCCGGCGGAATGGGCTGAATATCTGCTGATCTGTTCCGATGAAAATATCGGGGCAACGGCTGAGCTTTATCTTGCTGATATTATTGAAAAGCAGGAAGGTCCTGAAATGGCGATCACCTATGTGAACCGCCAGTTACAGCGCCATCCGACAATGCGTTTGTTCTGCCGGCTGATGGAATATTACCTGTCAGAAGCGGAAGAGGGTCGCGCCAAAGAGAGCCTCGGTCAACTGCGCAACATGGTGGGTGAACAAATCCGTACCAAACCGGATTACCGCTGCGGCAAATGCGGGTTTACCTCCCACGCCCTGTACTGGCATTGTCCGTCCTGCCGGTCATGGGATACTATCAAGCCTATCAGGGGTTTGGACGGACAGTGACAACGTCACATTTACCCGTATTATTCACGAAACCACAGGTAATAAATTCATGACATCTCTCATGTTACGCGCCGGGAATGCAAACATTGCATCGCCTGTCATTGTTGCGCTTGATTACGACAATCTGAATAACGCTCTGGAATTTGCTGACCGCATCGATCCCTCGAAGTGCCGCCTGAAAGTCGGCAAAGAGCTGTTTACGTTATACGGACCGGATTGTGTCCGCGCATTGCAACAGCGCGGATTTGAGGTGTTTCTCGACCTGAAATTCCATGATATCCCGAATACCACGGCACATGCGGTGCGGGCGGCGGCTGAACTGGGTGTCTGGATGGTTAATGTCCATGCATCCGGTGGTGCGCGTATGATGACCGCTGCGAAAGAGATCCTGCAGCCATTCGGTAAAGATGCACCGCTGCTGATTGCCGTGACCGTACTGACCAGTATGGAGCAGAGTGACCTCGCCGGTATCGGGCTGGATATTTCCCCGGCAGAGCAGGCACTGCGTCTTGCCCGTCTGACAAAGGATTGCGGGCTGGATGGTGTGGTGTGCTCCGCACATGAAGCACAATTACTGAAGCAATCTCTTGGTCAGCGTTTTAAATTAGTGACACCCGGTATCCGCCCCGAAGGCAGTGATGCAGGTGATCAGCGCCGCATCATGACCCCGGCGGCGGCGGTCAGCGCCGGGGTGGATTATATGGTTATCGGACGTCCGGTTACCCGCAGTGACGATCCGCTGGCGGCATTGCAGGCAATTAATGCCTCACTGGGAGTATGATAATGGACAATAATTCACGGCTGGTGTATTCCACGGAAAGCGGACGTATCGATGAGCCGCAGGTAAAAGCAGATCGCCCGAAAGGGGATGGTATTGTCCGCATTCAGCGCCAGACCAGTGGTCGTAAAGGCAAGGGCGTTTGCCTGATAACAGGTATTGATCTTGATGATTCAGCACTGACAAAACTGGCCGCAGAATTAAAAAAACGCTGCGGCTGCGGCGGTGCGCTGAAAGACGGTATAATTGAAATCCAGGGTGATAAGCGGGATTTACTGAAAGAACTTCTGGAAGGAAAAGGCTTTAAAGTCAAACTTGCCGGTGGCTGAATCTGAATGCCCGGTTTTGTTTGACCCGATAAATAACACCTGATAAATAAAAAAACCGCCATTATAAATATAAATAATGGCGGTTTTTTGTTGTGCAGAATTATTTACAAGGTCTACTGCACGGACAAACAGAAAACTCAGACCGGGCGTGCCAGAATATTGCGTGTTTCCATTTTCACTTCAGCGATCTTCACCGGGATAATATCATTAAGGCGATAGCGGACTTCACCGTTGATAAGTACTGAACCAGTTTCCTGGCTGCACTGTAATTCATCTTTTACCGGATGAATAAAAGTACCCGGGATAAAGGCAACAGCGCCGTTTTCAGTCAGACGGACACGGATACCACCGCGGGTGATATCAATAATCTCCGCCGGGAACGGTGTGTCAGTACCCGCATAAGGGTGCAGATAACGGGCATATAACCAGTCTCCGACATCCCGCTCAGCCATACGGTTGGCACGACGGCGTTCAGCCAGATGTTCAGCCAGTTTCTCAGCCGGTTTTTCAGCCGGTTTACCGGCGATAATGGCTTTGAGCAACCGGTGATTGAGGATATCGCTGTATTTGCGGATTGGAGATGTCCAGGTGGCGTAACCATCCAGTCCGAGGCCGAAGTGCGGGCCTCTTTCCATTCTGACCTCTGCAAATGTCTGGAATCGGCGGATACGGCTGTCGAGGAACTGTGTCGGCTGGTTATCCAGTTCACGGCGCAGGCGGCAGAAGCCATCCAGTGTCAGCAACTCTTCTGCGGTGAAATTAATGCCGTTTTCTGCCAGCAGTACCACGGCCTGGTCAACGGTCAGCGGGTCAAGACCGGTATGCACGTTATACACACCGAAGCCCAGTTCTTTATCAAGCACGACTGCCGCACAGATATTGGCGGTGATCATGGCTTCTTCCACAATGCGGTTGGCACTGCGGCGCTGCTCTGCGACGATATTTGTGACCACACCATTCTCATCGAGAATAAAGCGGAAATCCGGTCTTTCTTTAAAGACCAGTGCATGGGTTTCACGCCACAGGTGACGGCGCTGATACATCTCCTGTAATAACGCAATCTGCTGACGGATAGTGTCATTGGCAGGGAGGCGGTCTTCCACGCCTTCCAGCAGATCAGAGACATCGTCATAAGCCAGTTTGGCTTTGGACTCAACCCACGCAGCAAAGAAAGTGGCATCATCTGCCAGGGAGCCGTCTTCATTTATGGAAATCTGACACACAATCGCAGGGCGGCGGACATGAGGATGCAGAGAGCAGAGATCGTCGGACAGATTACGCGGCAGCATCGGGATATTAAAACCCGGCAGGTAATTGGTAAATGCGCGCTTATGTGCGATAGCATCCATCTCGCTACCCGCAGCGATGTAAGCGGTCGGATCAGCAATGGCAATCGTCAGGCGAAGCTGGTTGTTATCACCTCTGGTGATATAAAGTGCATCATCCATATCTTCAGTGGATGCACTGTCAATGGTGACAAAATCGAGATTTGTCAGGTCAGTACGGGGCAGATCGTCATCAGCCAGTGTCGCCTCAACCGGCTCCGGCTCTTTCAGTGCATGCTGGTGACGGGTAAGTGTGACCCACCACGGCGCGTAATGATCATCGGCATCTGTAATAAACCCGGTAATTTCAGCATGGAAACTGCGGTCACCCTTTAACGGATGGCGGCGCATTTCAGCTACGGCCCAGTCACCTTGTACGAAGGTGTGCTCAACGTCTTTTGCCGGGCGGCAGGGGATCGAATCTTTTAACAAAGGATGGTCAGGAATTATCCAGAGACGCTCATCATTTTCTTTACGCTGTACACGCCCGACAAAGCGTTCAAGAAACCGCTGAACCAGGGTTTCCGGCTCTGCGACATCTTTATTATTCACGCTATGAATAGCGGCAGTAATGCGGTCACCGTGCATGACTTTTTTCATGTGTGGTGGCGGGATAAAGTAGGATTTTTGTCCGTCAACTTCGAGGAAACCGTAGCCTTTGTCGGTACCTTTCACGATACCTTCGACACGCAGTGTTTGACCGTGGAGCTGTTGCTTTAGCTGATTTAACAGCGGGTTATCTTGAAACATAGGATCCCGTACTGGTTGGGTGATCAAATTTAATGTTATTTTTACGCGAATTCACGCTGTCCGCAAGCACAGAGGGCAATTTCTGTTTAATCCGCAGTGAATTATTCCTCCGGATAGACTTTTTCGCCGAATTCGCATAAATCTTCAATAATACATGAGCCGCAGCGGGGTTTGCGGGCAATGCAGGTATAACGCCCGTGCAGTATAAACCAGTGATGGCAGTCGACTTTAAACTCAGCCGGAACAACCCGCAATAATTTTTGTTCCACTTCATCCACATTTTTACCGGGGGCAAACTTTGTGCGGTTACATACACGGAAAATATGGGTATCAACTGCAATAGTCGGCCAGCCGAATGCCGTATTGAGGACGACATTAGCGGTTTTGCGCCCGACGCCGGGCAGCGCTTCAAGTGCCGCGCGATCTTCGGGAACCTCGCTGTTATGGAGTTCAACCAGCATCCGGCAGGTTTTAATCACATTTTCGGCTTTGGTGTTAAATAACCCGATAGTTTTGATATAGGTTTTTACAGCGTCCACACCCAGCGCCAGTATAGCCTGCGGGGTGTTGGCAACAGCATAAAGCGGACGGGTAGCTTTATTGACGCTCACATCAGTTGCCTGAGCGGATAATAAAACAGAGATGAGCAGTTCAAACGGCGAACTGAACATCAGTTCTGTGGTGGGTTGCGGATTGTTATCCCGCAGGCGGGTCAGAATTTCAATACGTTTTTCTTTATTCATAACGACTTCGGCTCATTAATCCTGAATCATTTATTCTGAAACAGATAAACACATATATACTCTGAATAATCAGGGATGCCTGAGTGCAGTCAACACCCGGGCATCCTGAAATATGCCGGGGTTAGCTTACCAGATGGCTTCCGCATCCTTTTTCAGTTTCATATACCTTTACGTCCGGCACATTTTGCCGTTTTTTCATTTTCTCATCAATAAGATACTTGGCGGCGAGCATTAAGCCAAGCCCGATAAATGCGCCCGGCGGCAACATTGCCAGTAAAAACGGGGTATCAAGATGCAATATATCCACCCGCAGGACTTTAGCCCAGTCACCGAGTAGCAGATCCGCGCCGTCAAACAGGGTGCCGTTTCCGAGAATTTCCCGCATTGCGCCGAGCACAAACAGAGCGGCAGTTGACCCCAGCCCCATAGCAAGACCATCTATTGCGGAAGGAAAAACGGCATTTTTTGCGGCAAATGCTTCGGCACGGCCGATCACAATGCAGTTGGTGACTATCAGCGGGATGAATATCCCGAGTGATTGATACAGCCCGAATGCATAGGCGTTGATCAGCAACTGAACGGCGGTCACGACAGACGCAATCAGCATCACGTAAATCGGGATGCGGATTTCTGATGGTATCCAGCGGCGCAGGGCGGATACGGCAATGTTAGTGCAGCAGAGCACCAGGGTAGTCGCCAGCCCCAGTCCCAGTGCGTTTGTGACAGTGGAGGACACCGCAAGCAGCGGGCATAACCCCAGCACCTGAACCAGTGCCGGGTTATTTTTCCATAAACCATCGGCGAATAACGTTTTGACCTGACTCATTATTCTGCTCCGCAGTGTGGTAATTCAGTTAATTGTGGCGGCAGTGTCTGTATATACACTGCTGTTTTTCTCACGGCATTAACAACCGCCCGTGGCGTGATTGTCGCACCTGTGAACTGATCGAAATCACCGCCGTCTTTTTTGACCGCCCAGTGCGGATCAGCCGCTGAATCCACATGTTTGCCGCTCAATGTGGTGATCCAGTCTGAAATCCTGGTATCAATTTTATCCCCCAGGCCCGGGGTTTCTTTATGCTCAGTTACCCGGCTGCCCAGTACTGTCTGGTTAAAATCAGCGGCAACCAGCAACTGAATGGCGCCTGAATAGCCGTCCGGTGCAGTGGATTCAAGCACTGCCGCAACCGGTTCACCATTTTTGCGGGCAACATACAGTCGATGAGGCAGATTATTACCGAGCATCGGGTCTGTCACAAGGTAACATTCCGCAATCATATCGTTATCATACATCCCGGTGGGCAGAATTTGGGCAAACAGCGCTTTTTGCTGCTCAGCCGCCTGCTGCTCAATCGCCGGTTTGGTCAGCGTATAGACAAACCCGCTCAGACCGGTGGTTCCGGCGGCAAACAGGGCGAGGATCAGCCCGTAACGGCGCAATGTGGCAATCATTTATTTCCCCGTTTATGCCCGTAAACACGGGGTTGCGTATAGGTATCAATCAGCGGCACGGTAATATTGGCCAGCAGAACAGAAAATGCGACAGCATCAGGATACCCGCCGTAAACACGGATAACCCATAATAAAAGCCCAATCAGTGTGCCATAAATCAGGCGGCCGCGCGGGGTGGTGGAAGCGGTAACCGGGTCTGTGGCGATAAAAAATGCGCCCAGCATAGTGGCACCCGAAAACAGCTGAATAACCGGCGTGGAAAAATGTGCGGGATCCATCAGATAGCCAATTGTTGCCAACACCGAAAGTGTCCCCAGCATTGCCACCGGTACCTGCCAGGCGATTACGCGGCGGTTTAACAGAATACAGCCGCCGATCAGATACCCGATATTAATCCACTGCCAGCCAATACCGGCAACAGAGCCCTGCAATACAGGCTGAGAGAGGATCTCATTCATATCGCGGGTCAGCAGTCCGGTTTTAAAGCTGTCCAGCGGCGTTGCCTGACTCATACCGTCGGCTCCTGCGCGTAACTGCTCTAATGTCAGCCCCTGATCAGATAATCCGCTGAAAATCACATGCAGGCTGTCACTGGCTGAAATCGGCATTATTTGCAGACTTTCCGGCGGCAACCAGCTTGTCATCTGAACCGGGAAGGAGATAAGCAACACCACATAACCGACCATGGCAGGGTTAAACGGGTTTTGGCCCAGTCCGCCATACAGGTGTTTGGCGATAATCACGGCAAAGAATGTACCGGTGACAATCAGCCACCAGGGTGCGAGCGGTGGAATACTGACCGCAAGGAGCACGGCGGTGACCAGCGCGGAATTATCTTTAAGATAAGGCATTACCGGCTGTTTGCGCAGACGGACAGCGACACTTTCGGCAACGATGGCCGTGGCGACGGCAATCAGTATCTGAATAAGTGTGCCGATCCCGAAGAACCAGAGTTGTGCGGCAACGCCCGGAAGCATGGCAATAACAACCCACAGCATAATGGCGGACGTATTGTCGTGGTTATGTGTGAACGGTGATCCCGCTATTTTCAGCCGGTGCGGTGTGTTTGAGGAAACGGACCTAAATTTCATGCTTATATCGCTTCATTATCAGTAGTTTTTTCAGCGGCCTGTGCTGCTTTCTTTGCTTTGGCGCGGGCAATGGCGGCGGCAACAGCGGCTTTGCGCGGATCAACATCCGCTTCTGCAACAGTCACTGTTTCAGGTGTGTTATGCGTATCTTCCTGTCCGGCGGCCTGTGCTGCTTTCTTTACTTTGGCGCGGGCAATGGCGGCGGCAACAGCGGCTTTGCGCGGATCAACATCAGCCTCTGCAACAGTCACTGTTTCAGGTGTGCTATGCGTATCTTCCTGTCCGGCGGCCTGTGCTGCTTTCTTTGCTTTGGCGCGGGCAATGGCAGCGGCAACAGCGGCTTTGCGCGGATCAACATCCGCTTCTGCAACTGTCACCGGCTCAGGTGTACTATGAACATCGTCCTGTCCGGCGGCCAGTGCAGCTTTCTTGGCTTTGGCGCGGGCAATGGCAGCGGCAACAGCAGCTTTGCGCGGATCGGTTTCAGTTTCTGCGATCACATCATTACGTTCGGATACGGATTCAGCAGTTTTTTCTGCCTGGCGTGCCCGCGCCTGTGTTTTTCTGGCTTCACGGGCAGCAATAGCAGCACTGTTATCCGGTAATACAGCCGGATTGATGGTAATTGTACCGCCTGCGGTGGCATTTTTTTCTTTCACCCGGGCGAGCGCAGCACTGATGGCAGAGCTGTCTTTTTCATCCACCTGTACAGCGGCTTTTTTATGCCGTGCATCGCGGGCTTCTTTTTCACGGGCAAGGCGGGCTTGTCTGGCTTCAAAGCGAATTTTTGCATCCGCTGCCCGCTGCGTCTCGTTGCGGATCTCAATAATCTGTGCCTTTTCCTGCCGGTAATATTGCACCAGCGGGATATTGGACGGACAGACCCAGGCGCAGGCGCCGCACTCTATACAGTCAAATAAATGGTGTTGTTCCGCTTTCTCGTGCTCTTTGCCTTTGCTGAACCAGTATAATTGTTGCGGCAGCAAACCGGCAGGACAGGCATCCACACAGTGACTGCAACGGATACAGGCCTCTTCCGGTGCTTCGGGCTGCATTTCATCCGATGTCGGCGCAAGAATACAGTTACAGATTTTCACTACCGGCACATTGAGATCCGGCAGGGTAAAGCCCATCAGCGGACCGCCCATAACCACCATTTGCTGATGCTGTGGGTTAAATCCGGCTTGTTCCAGCAGGAAATGTACCGGCGTACCGAGGCGTGTCCAGAAGTTACCCGGCGTATTAACTGCTTCACCGGTGACGGTGACCACGCGCTCAATCAGCGGTTCTCCGTCAATAATGGCACGTTTTATGGCAACCACGGTGCCGACGTTTTGCATCAGCACGCCGATATCAGATGAACGCCCGCCGGAAGGTACTTCCCGCCCGGTCAGAATTTTTGTCAGTTGCTTAGCGCCGCCGGACGGGTATTTTGTCGGGATCACGCGCACATGTATCTGTGCTTCTCCTGCGGTTACTTCACGCAGGGCGGTAATCGCTTCCGGTTTATTATCTTCAATGCCGATTAACACCTGCTCCGGCGCCAACAGATGCATCAGGATGTGAATGCCGGTCAGAATCTCCACGCCATGCTCCTGCATCAGGCGATCATCCGCCGTGATATAGGGTTCACACTCTGCGGCATTGATAATCAGGGTGCGGATAAGGTCACCGCCGCCTTTGAGTTTACTGGCAGTCGGGAAGCCTGCGCCACCCAATCCGGCAATTCCGGCCTGATGAATGCGCTCAGTCAGCTCTGTTTTACTCAGTGAGCAGAAATCCGGTGTTTTTTCAGAAGGGTAAGCTGTATCCAGCCCGTCAGTCTGTATACGGACACAAGGCGCGGTCAGTCCGGACGGGTGTGCGGTCACACAGGGTTCAATCGCGGTGATAACCCCGGATGACGTGGCGTGAACCGGTAATGTGCGCCCGGAGCCGGCTGTCAGTGGCTGGCCTTTGAGAACATGTTCGCCCGGATGAACAATCAGGTCGCCTTCGTTGCCGATATGCTGTTGCAGCGGAATAATCAGCTCCGGCGGGACAGGGCAGACGCGCATAGGTGTGCGGGAGGATTGTACTTTCATTTCCGGCGGATGAATGCCGCCGTCAAAATCCCATACCCGGTCTTTTTTCAATAAATTGAGTAAAT
Source organism: Morganella psychrotolerans (assembly GCF_965118875.1). Classification (GTDB taxonomy): domain Bacteria; phylum Pseudomonadota; class Gammaproteobacteria; order Enterobacterales; family Enterobacteriaceae; genus Morganella; species Morganella psychrotolerans_C. Next base: position 559,584 of record NZ_CBCPJD010000001.1, on the reverse strand, counting down.
TAAACATAAAATTTATGACGCCTCAATCTGAACGGATTTGACCGGGGATGCTGCGGGCTCTGCCGGAATATTTCTGACCGGAATACTGTTTAAATCCCATTTCCAGTTGCGGGTAGTGGTGGCAACCGGGATCATTTCGATGCAATCCACAGGACATGGTGAGACACATAAGTCACAGCCGGTGCAGAGGTCTTCAATCACGGTGTGCATGGCACGGGTGGCACCGACAATCGCATCCACCGGGCACGCCTGAATACATTTTGTGCAGCCGATACACTGATCTTCATGAATAAAGGCCACTTTGCGCACAGGATTCAGGGCTGATTCGTCACCGTCGAGCGGCTGCGGATCGACACCCAGCATATCTGCCAGTTTCAGCATGACCTGTTCACCGCCCGGCGCACAGCGGTTTATCGCACCACCATTGGCAACAGATTCCGCATAAGGGCGGCAGCCCGGAAATCCGCATTGTCCGCACTGGCTTTGCGGCAGAATATCGTCGATTTTATCAACAATCGGATCTTCCTCCACTTTAAAGCGGCGGGAGGCATAGCCGAGTATCAACCCGAACAGCAGCCCGAACAGGCTGAGTACGGCGACAGCAATCCATATTATCGTCATCAGAATTTCACCAGACCACTGAAGCCCATAAAGGCGAGAGACATCAGCCCGGCAGTGACCAGCCCGATAGACGCGCCCCGGAAGGGCGCCGGAACATCGGCGGTTGCCAGTCGTTCACGGATAGCGGCAAACAGCACCATCACCAGAGAGAAACCGGCGGCGGCACCAAACCCGTAAACGGCGGATTGCAGAAAGTTATGAGACAGATTGATGTTCAGCAGTGCCACGCCGAGCACGGCGCAATTAGTGGTGATAAGCGGCAGGAAAATACCCAGCAGCCGGTAAAGTGCCGGGCTGGTTTTACGCACCACCATTTCAGTGAACTGCACCACAACGGCTATCACAAGGATAAAGCTCAGTGTACGCAGATACAGAATATCCAGCGGGATCAGGATAAAGGTATCCATCAGCCACGAGCTGACCGAGGCGAGTGTCATCACAAATGTGGTGGCAAATCCCATGCCGATTGCGGTTTCTAATTTTTTGGAAACCCCCATAAAGGGGCATAATCCTAAGAATTTGACGAGAACGAAGTTATTCACTAACACAGTTCCGACAAACAATAATAAGTAGTCAGCCATTACAATGCCCAAAGCGAGTCATATATACCCTTATTCATTCAAACTGCAGGTTCGTTGGCTACGCTCAGATAGCCGCCTGCCTGCATCCTGAATGACCCGGGTATAAAATACAAAAAACCGGTCATTACCGGAAAACGGATGAAATGATAACAATCCCGGGCGCCCGGGGTTATCGGGATTGTGTGAAAGGCGGTATAACTGAGTGTATCAGAATGAAAAAGAGGCAGAATGTAATAAAAATGCGCACAAGGTTTGCGTCCCGGAATCTGTTAGTGTTACTTTTCAGGGTGATTGTTTCATTCTGACTGCATATTTTTATCCTTTAACGTGACAATTCCCCGGAGAATGTGATGACAAAAATACTGAAAGTGGGTCTGGTAGGATACGGTTTTGCCGGAAAAACATTCCATGCGCCGTTTATTGTTAATAATGCCAATATGGAACTGGCGAAAGTTGCCAGTAGTGACGCGCAGAAGGTTCATGCGGATTATCCGGATGTCCCGGTTGTCGCCACACCGGAGGAAATATTTGCAGATCCGGCTATTGATTTGGTTGTTATCCCGACCCCGAATGACACGCATTTTCCGCTGGCACAGATGGCACTGGCGGCCGGGAAACATGTGGTGGTGGATAAGCCCTTTACCCTGACATCCGAAGATGCCTTTTCGCTGGCAAAACAGGCAGATGATGCAGGATTGGTGCTGTCTGTCTATCATAACCGCCGCTTTGATTCAGGCTATCTGACACTCAAATCCCTGTTTGAAAGTAAAAAACTCGGCGATATCAAATACTTTGAAATTCATTTTGACCGCTACCGTCCGCAGCCGCAGAAACGCTGGCGCGAAGCGGCGGCATTGGGTAGCGGTATCTGGTACGATCTCGGCTCACATCTTATTGACCAGGCGCTGCAATTTTTCGGCAAGCCGGATGCAATCACGGCTGATCTCGGTATGATCCGCCCGGGCGCAGAAGCGATTGATTATTTCCATGCACAACTGCATTATCCGGACGTGAAAGTCATTCTTCACGCGACTACGGTGGCAGCAGCAGAATCGCCGGTGTATATCGTACACGGCATGAAAGGCAGCTATGTGAAATACGGGTTGGACCCGCAGGAAAATGCCCTGAAAGCAGGAGAGATGCCGGTTGGAATTAACTGGGGTCATGACAGCAGAGACGGAAAAGTGACGTTGTCACCAGATGGCATTGAACTGATAACCGATATCTATCCGAACAAAGCCGGACATTACGGACGTTATTACGCCGAAGTGGCGGAGGCGATTCTGAATAACGGACCAAACCCGGTAACGGCTGCGGAAGGTGCTGAAGTGATCCGGATTATTGAGGCCGGAATGGAATCTCACAAAACAAAACGGACGGTGGCGCTGTAATCAGCTCATCGGTTTAATTTTATACCCTTATTCATTCAAACTACAGATTCGTTGGCAGCATCCTGAATGACGTTGGGTATAGTTCAGACAAAAAGTGAATAACGTATGACAAGCTGGTGGCAGAAACTGCGGTTAGATCCGTTCCTGGTTATTATGATCACAGTGGTTATTTTAGCCTCTCTTTTTCCGGCAACGGGTAATATTGCCACCGGGTTCCGCTATCTGACCACCGCCGCGATTGCGTTATTGTTCTTTTTTCATGGTGCCAAACTCTCGCGGGACGCGATTGTGACCGGCATGGGACACTGGCGCCTGCATCTGATGGTGTTCAGCAGTACTTTTATCCTGTTTCCTGTTCTGGGTCTGGGTCTGAGTTTCCTGGTGCCGGAGTGGATGTCGCCGGCTATTTATATGGGTTTCTTATACTTATGTGCCTTACCTGCAACAGTACAATCGGCTATTGCTTTTACCTCTGTTGCCGGGGGAAATGTGGCAGCGGCGATTTGCAGTGCTTCCGCATCCAGTATTCTCGGTGTTTTTTTATCACCGGTTATTATCGGATTTATGATGGAAACACAGGGTGCACATGACCTTGATACTTTTGGCGCTATCAAATCCATTTTACTGCAACTGATGCTGCCGTTTGTTGTCGGGCATCTTTCCCGCCCGCTGATTGGTAAATGGGTGGATCGCAACAAAAAAATCATCAATAAAACAGACCGGACATCTATTTTGCTGGTGGTTTATGTCGCATTCAGTGAAGCAGTCGCGGAAGGTATCTGGCAAAAAATTGATGCAATGTCCATTTTGCAGATTGCGGTTGTTTCCTGTGTATTACTGGCGATAGTGCTGGTGATTAATGTGTACGGCTCGCGCTGGCTCGGTTTCAGTAAAGAAGATGAAATAACCATTGTGTTCTGCGGATCGAAAAAGAGTCTCGCAAACGGTGTACCGATGGCAAACGTGATGTTCCCTCCTGCGGTGGTGGGAATTCTGGTTCTGCCGCTGATGCTGTTTCATCAGATCCAACTGATGGTCTGTGCGGTGATGGCAGCGCGCTATGCCCGCCGCAGCAAGGTTCACCAGCAGGAGTAATTATGATGCGCCTGGTGGCAGGATGCCTGTTTCTTATTTTTATCAGCCTGTTTGCCCGAGCAGACGGGCAGTCGCTGCCTGAACTGAAGCGGGAGCGGGTAATTGACAGTGCGGGAATTCTGACAGAGCGGCAGATAACAGAATTAAACAATAAATTGGTTAATTTTGAAAATACCCGGGATGATGGTACGAAATTTGTTATTTTCCTTGTTCAGACGACGGGGAAAGAATCAACAGAACAATTTTCACTCCGTGTTTTTAATCAATGGAAAATCGGAAAAGAAGAAAAAAATAACGGAATATTATTGGTTGCGGCAATAAGGGGTAACAGTATCCGTTTTGAAATCGGTAATGGTATTGAAGCCATAATACCGAGTGTTATTACCGGGCGGATAATCAATAATTATATTTTGCCTGATTTTAAGTTAGGTCTTTATTATAAGGGACTAAATTCAGCGGTAGATGAAATCATTTCATTAGGAACAGGCGAAAAAGATATATCTGACTATAATAAAAGCGATTTTTTGTATGTCCCTGAGAGTGATGACAGTCTGTTAGTATTATCGGTGATATCTGAACACATTTTTTCAAATGCTTTTTCTGCTGTTTATATACTCACTTTTTTTTGTCTGACATTGTTCAGAACGAAAAAAGAAAAACAAAAAATAGAGCACGAATTGAGCTTTATTAATCTCCCCGGAGTTAAAAGTGAAGCGGAAAAAAGAAGAATCACACTGTTAAATATAATATATAGCAGGAAATATATTTATCCAGGATACATAAAAACAATGGTCTCCGCACTATTTTATTCAATAATTATTGTATTATATGCTGAATTAGCGCTGGGCGGAAAAATTACGCCGGATACTATCATGGAGATTGCATTCGGGATTGGTTTTATCAGTGTGTTCATGTCAGCGGGACTGTATCTGACGCTTTTTCTCTGTATTCCGAATCTCCGTTTACAGAGGCGGCAGTTCAAAGAGTCGTACATGATAAAACGGTATTTGCCTTCTTCATCCCCGTTGGTATCTTCCGCAGACAGCGAAGAAGAAAGCCGTTCATCTTCTGACGATGACGGGTCTTCCGGCAATTGATAAAACCGCCGCATACAGCATACGGCGGTTTTTTAATCAGATAAACACGGCGACTATTCGCTGCGTTGTGCCGCTATCCGGCGCAGTTCGGTTTTCTCTTGTTCAGAAAGAAATGCAATTTCCAACCCGTTAATCTGTGCCTGCTCAATTTCCGCACGCGTCAGACCGGCAGCCGGTGCCGCGATATTATATTCATACGCAATTTCAATGCCTTCAACAGCAGGGTCATCGGTATTGATGGTTGCCGGAATACCGTGCGCCAGAAACTGTTTCAGCGGGTGTGCCGCGAGTGATGCCACTGTGCTGGTCTGGATATTGGAGGTCAGGCAGGATTCCATACCAATACGGTGCTCCGCCAGATAATCCATCAGTGCGGGGTCTTCAATGGCCATCACACCATGCCCGATGCGCTGTGCGCCGAGGTCACGGATAGCCTGCCAGATACTGGCGGCACCGGCAGCTTCACCTGCGTGAGCGGTGATCGCCCAGCCGGCATCACGGGCTTTGCGGAAATGGCCGGAGAACAGGTCACCCGGATAGCCTGATTCATCACCGGCAATATCAAGTGCCACAATACGCTCACGATGAGCAAGCAGCGCATTTAATTCAGTATGACAGGCATCAGTGCCAAAAGTACGGCTGAGTATGCCAATCATATTAATGCGCACAGCGCTGTTACGCGCCACTGAATTCACACCATCCAGTACGGCTTCTACCACACCTTCAACCGGAAGTTTATGTTTCATCGCCATATAATACGGAGAGAAGCGCAGTTCGGCATAATCAATTCCTGCATCTATTGCGTCCTGAACATTTTCCGCCGCGACACGGTGGCAGGCATCCAGATCCGCGAGTACAGAAACACCCCAGTCCAGTTTTGCCAGAAATTGCACAAGGTCCGGCTCATTGCTCATCACCTGAACATACGGGCGCAGAGCGTCGGGCTCATAAGAAGGTAATGGCAAATTATGTTGGCGGGCAAGGCTGATAATGGTGGAAAGGCGGATATTACCATCGAGATGACGGTGTAGATCAGTGAGGGGAAGTGATCGGTCAATCATCATAATCAATGTTCCTTACAGATAATAAAAAAGCCGGTCAGGCGACCGGCTTTCACTGAATCAACTAATGATAAAGAACGATATTACTGCGCAGCCGGTGCCGCAGTGTCTGCAGCCGGTTCTTCACCAACAGCAATATTTTCTTCAATGACGTCGCCGTCAGCATTCATTTCGACAGGCTCTTCGTTATAGCCTTCATCACTGTTATCACTCAGCATACCGTATTGGTCGTATTTTGAGAGGAATTCAGCAACAGTAAATTTCTTACCGTTGAAATCAATGTTGTTATTGCTGTATTTCAGATCCATGCCGATGGTTTTATCAGTGACTTTAACCACTTCCATCATGGCACCCATGCTGGCCATCTGAGCAACACCTTGTTCGCCTTGTTCTTTAGCTTCTTTCGCGCCCATACCTTGTGACTGCATGGCTACTGCCACGAAATCAGTCAGCATTGGTTTTGACAGATCCATATTGAATGCGAAATCTTTAACCAGAACCGGCAGGATTTTTTCAAAGCTGCCACTGTGCTCCAGGGATTTAAAGTTTTCCTGAGTCAGGGCATTAAAGGTTACGCTGAAGTTAACTTTTGACTCACCGCCGCTGTTTTTCCAGCTCAGAGGAGAGATAGCAAATGACGGGCTGTGTTTGAAGAGCGCCAGTGCGTTGGTCTTCATTTTTTCGTCCAGCGCGTCCATTTTGCTTTCATCAAAATTTTCGGTATACATGGAATCACTCATCTGAGAGTATTCTTCCATTGATGCCATCAATGTGTTTGCTGCTGTCGCATCCAGATCTTTCAGTGCGCCTTTCAGGGTGATGCCACCCAGGTCGATATCACGATAGCTCAGTGAACCCAGGCTGTAATCGATATCTGCACTCATTTTGTTGTCTTTGACGCCGGACGTGCCGTTCAGCTTCAGATCTTTCAATGTAACGTTATCGCTGTAATTAACAACAACCAACTCTTTCATCGACAGATTCTGGTCGCCCAGATAGAAGAAACTGTCACCTGATTTGCTTACGTCGCTGTCAAACGCCAGACCACGCATTACCAGGCTTTCACGCTCACCTTTGCGGTAAGTCAGTTCATTGCTGCTGCCGCTACCCTTCACATTTTTAAATTCTTTATCGAATTTAACGTTCAGGTCTGCACCGGAGAATGCCAGTTCTTCACCATCTTTTTTGTAATCAATTTTGCTGACAGCAAGGTCGATATCAAAATTCTGGTCGTAACCGATACGGGTGTCGAGAGCAACAGGGGATTTACCACCGGTCATATCAAATGCCGGTTTGGTGGCTTCGCTGTTTTCCAGTTCAGAATGGATTGACGCCATGTTTGGCGAAAGAACCATTTTTTTCAGCTGAGACAGCGGGAACGGACCGTGGTCAATTTTGTTAACGATAACTAATTGGTCTTTGGCGCTGCTTCCTTCACCCTGAAGAACCAATTTAACGTCAGAACTGAAAATACCGCGTGAAAAATCTTTTGCAGTCAGAGTAATCTGAGCATCAGGATATTTATCCTTGATCAGTTTATTTGCTTTGGCAACGTACTGTTCGAGGTTTGCTTCGATTGTTTTACCGGTCTGCCATGAAGCAACACCCCATGCTGCACCTAATGCAACAATAACGCCAACAGCAACTAACGACTTTTTCATAGAGAAATCCATCCTTTATATGCGATTCAATTTGCAGGTTTTCGCACGGTATCAAATTAACGGACAGTTTACAGAGCAAACTGTCCGGGAGAAATCAGAGAAGTACTTATAGCGTATTATAAACGCGGGCAATGATTCCTTCACCATCTATTTCAATTTTTCTTTCTGTTGCAGAGATAAAAGTTGATTCACCTTCGATAACGCTTAAAGTCGTGGTTTTGGTAGTGATAACCACCTGACCTTTCACACAAAAAAGGATATTAGCGCTATTATTATCCAGAGTGATTTTTTGATCATTTAGTTTAATCACCGAAAAAGCGAAATCATCGACCGGAACCGGGAAAATATCACAGCCATTTACCGTGTGCGGTGACATAAATAAGGTTTTTGCCGGTTTCGCAATGAAATCAAGATTACTCAGTAATTCTGCGACATCTATATGTTTTGGTGTCAGCCCTGCGCGCAACACATTGTCTGAATTAGCCATGACTTCCAGCGCTGTTCCCTCCAGGTAAGCATGGGGGGTCCGGGCATACAGAAACATGGCATCGCCCGGTTTCAGTTCGACAACATTAAGAAGAAGAGGGGTGAATAAACCATTATCTTCAGGGTAAAATCCCGTCATCTTCCTGATAGTATCCCACGGCTCGCCCTGACGACTGTTCAGCGCTGATTTCAGCACACCGATAGCTCTGTCTTTTGTTTCGCCGCTCATTGACAGCAACCGGGTGAACAACACAGAAAGCTGCTCTTCTGATGGTTCGGCAATAAACAGGGCAATTCCCGGATGTGCCGGTGCCACTTCACTGAGCAGTGTGCAGATCTCCGGCAGCGGACGAAAGGCATTCATCGCTTTGAACGGGGTGAGGGCATAAACCAGCTCTGGCTTATGATTATCATCCTTATAGTTACGAACAGGAGAATCAAGGGGAATACCTGCCTGATTTTCCCTGGCAAAACCGGCTTCTGCCGCGGCTTTGTCAGGATGCACCTGAACGGAAAGCGGCTGGGCGGCACTCAGCACTTTAAACAAAAAAGGTAACCGGTGAAAACGGCGGTTTATTGTCTCCCCCAGACAGCCCTGCGGGTCGGCGGCGATATAATCATATAGAGAGCTGACGTTACCGTTGTTATCCGTGACGACTGAGCTGGCTTTAGGGTGTGCGCCCATCCATAATTCGGCCATCGGCTGCTTATCAGGATTCGGGTAACCGTACATTTCTGTCATCGCGGTATGACTACCCCAACTGTAGTATTGCACCTGATTCTGCATTTTTAACATAGCTTCGCTCTCTTTTTAAACAATTAACAATAAGATAGTAACAATAAAACAATAAGTCTGCCCGGATCGCATAATCGGAAATGAAACTATGGCAAGATGACGGCGTTTTCAGAGTTTATCTGCAACGTCCGGATTTTCAAATTCATTTTATGTTGTGTGCTAAGGAGAGAGTAATGGCGGTCACCCGTATTGAAAAAGACTCAATGGGCCCTGTTGATGTTCCGGCTGACAAGCTGTGGGGCGCGCAGACTCAGCGTTCATTAGAGCATTTCCGTATCTCAGTTGAAAAGATGCCCGCAGATCTGATAGCGGCACTGGCCATGACAAAAAAAGCGGCTGCGGCAGTCAACTGTGATTTGGGTCTGTTGGCGCAGGATCGTGCCGGAGCAATTATTGCGGCGGCAGATGAAGTGCTGGCAGGTAAACATCCGGGTGAATTTCCGCTGGCGGTCTGGCAGACCGGCTCCGGCACACAAAGTAATATGAATATGAATGAAGTGCTGGCAAACCGTGCCAGTGAAATTCTCGGCGGCAAGCGCGGCAATGAGCGCCTGGTTCACCCGAATGATGATGTGAATAAAAGCCAGAGTTCCAACGACGTCTTCCCGACCGCTATGCATGTCGCCGCTGTCATTGCGGTCACTACACAACTTATTCCTGAGTTAAAATCCCTGCACAGTGTCCTGGCGAAAAAAGCGGAAGAATTCCGTGATATCGTCAAAATCGGCCGTACACATTTACAGGATGCAACACCGCTGACATTAGGTCAGGAAATCTCCGGCTGGGCAGCTATGCTGAAATACAATCGTAAACACCTGGAGAACAGCCTGCCGCACCTGAGCGAGCTGGCGCTGGGTGGTACGGCAGTAGGTACAGGGCTTAATACGCATCCCGAATATGCTGTCCGTGTGGCGAAGAAAATCGCGGAGCTGTCCGGTCAGCCGTTTGTGACCTCACCAAACAAATTTGAAGCACTGGCAACCTGTGATGCGCTGGTTCATGCGCATGGTGCGCTGAAAGGTCTGGCGGCATCAATGATGAAAATTGCCAATGATGTCCGCTGGCTCGCATCCGGTCCGCGCTGTGGTATCGGTGAACTGGCTATCCCTGAAAATGAACCGGGAAGCTCTATCATGCCCGGAAAAGTTAATCCGACACAGTGCGAAGCAATGACTATGCTGTGTGCCCAGGTGATGGGAAATGATGTTGCCGTCAATATCGGCGGAGCCTCCGGTAACTTTGAGCTGAACGTATTCCGTCCACTGGTTATCCATAATTTCCTGCAATCCGTCCGTCTGCTGGCAGAAGGCATGCGCAGCTTTAATGAGCATTGTGCTGTGGGTATCGAACCGGTTCGTGAGCGGATCAGTCAGTTGCTGAATGAATCATTGATGCTGGTTACTGCGCTGAATACTCATATCGGTTACGACAAAGCAGCAGAGATCGCGAAGCAGGCGCATAAAGAGGGGCTGACTCTGAAAGCGTCTGCCATGAAGTTGGGTTATCTGACCGAAGCTGAATTTGATGCCTGGGTTCGTCCGGAAGATATGGTCGGCAGCCTGAAGTAATCAACCGCATTTTTTAGTATGGTGGATATATATACTCTAAATAATTCGGGATGCCTGAGTGCAGTCAACACTCAGGCATTCTGAAGTATGACGAGTATCCTGATGTGGCTCCGTTCTCACATCTGCTCCATAAATAAATACAGACGGGGTATTACGGAGATTAGTTTTTTTGCCTGAGGACGGTGGCGCACCTTAATATTTTCGGCGTCATAATCCGGTAAATCCCCTGTAACAGGTCGGTTTTCATCATCACCATCATAAAACACAATAATCGGTGAGGCGTTTGCATATTGCACTTGCTTTTGTGCCTCACTGTACCAGACTCTGGCAATCGGCTGGACTTTAACCGGACGTTTGATTTTAAGTACCGCATCCGCCGGAATCTGTTTCAATGCAGCTATTTCCTTTGCCAGAAACATCTGCCATGCCTCCCTGGTGTGGGGGGCAATTGCACGCGGGTTCTGGTAGCGTTCCTCTGTCTGAGCCAGTAATTCATCACGATCCACTTTCTGGATAATATGTTTATTCGCCCAGCCAAAGCGGACAGTATCAGGAGAGGTCACTGACTGGATCTGACGATAAGCATTTAATGTAATCAATCCTTTGATTTGATTATGAACAAATTCAAAGCGCTGTGTTTTATTGACACCGGATGTTTCAGTGACTATTTTTGCCAACTGTTTTTTCAGGGTATTAATATCATCGAGCAGTTGCTTAACCTGCCGCTGCTCAGAGCGGGGAAGGGGAACTAATATGACACCGGGCAAACGTACGGCGGATTTACTGCTGATATTGTGGTCATTATCAAAAATAAACAGCCGCTGATAATGTGCTAATGCTTGTTCTGTTGCCGCTTCACCGGAGACAGGAATGACAGAAATAGAGGTAATCTCTTCATTTTCTTCACCTTTTAGTCTGTCCGGCAACTGATAAACCTGAGCCTGAACTCCCGGCGTTTGGCTGAGTGTCAGGCAGAAGGTATTCAGCATATTCTCAAGCTGTTCAAAACAGGCTGTGAGTGACATTTTGGCATCATATCGCATTATATTTACCAAATTAGTTACAACATACAGTTTGGGTTTATCATCAGATTACTTTAGCATCCTGCTTTATACAAGTATAAAATGCTTTCAGCAGGGTGAAAGAACTCTTTACATGTAAATTGGTGATGTGGGTACGGAGAATAAATCCATGTAAAAAATTACCATTAACCCGATAATTAAATACCGGGTTAATGGTGGATGTTGATTTGGCATAATACGATATATTTTATTCGTTATATCAGTAGTCAAAATTCGGAATTATTGCTTTTTTACCGACGAATAACTGAAAATAATATACCGCAGATGAGTGTTTCCACTATGAACACCCAATTTTTTCTTTTGGACAGTTAATCCGGGATTGATGTGTTTCTGAAGATTCCAAAAAACTTGGCAGAGTTTCATCAATATTAGGTTTGAGATAACAATTATGAATCATCAGTGAACTGCTTAATAATAGTGTTAACATAATTACCTCGCTATATACCATTATTCATTCAGGCTACAGTTTCGTTGGCTGTATCTTAAATGTCACTTGGTATATATAAATATTAATTTAACAATGAAATGCTAATCTATGCTTTTAATATTATCCAGGATACCCCCATATTACCGGACAATATTCAGGTGCAACAATATCGCAGCCTTCAAATGAAGCTGCAGAAGAAATTAATAATGAACCGGATAACAATAGTGCTAACATAGATACTCCCTGTAAATGAACTTTGTTATTAAAATACGATATCAGCAGAAGGGATTGATGATTAAACAAGTGCTGTCAATATAATAGGAGATTGTTGGTTCCCGTAGATGTGGCGACGGCGGAACCTGATCAGTATTTCGTGGCGGAAAAATATTATGAACCACTAATGAACTACTTAACAGTAATGTCAGCATAATTAACCTCGTTATTACATTAAGTTATCAGTAAGTTATGATTTAATATCTGTGGTACGCATTAACATTAACGGGCTTAATCTGTAAGGGCAATTAACCTTGCGAGGTATTTTATATAGAGGGGGTATAAAAAACCCTTGATTTATTTTATGTTAATTAATTAGTTACTTTATATTCGAAATGTCAGGATTGTAACTAATGGATTTTCCGACAGGAGGCCAGATATCACAATCTGAAGGGTAATTAATATCACACTGATACGCTGAGAATGAAAATAAAACACTGCCTAATAAAAACGCACTCATATATAACCTCTCGATGTAATAATAGCAATGAAAAACAGACTATTTTTCTTAATGCAGAAAACTATCAATAATGAGTCCGGTCTGCAATTAATCCGATGAGGTATTTTATATGTCGGAGATATTAATTTCCATGAGGTTGTTTCAAGGGAATTAATATAAATTCTTATGAAGAAATCTGTTTCTTCAGGTGCAGCGCAATAAACAGCCCGATAACCAGCATGGCGGCAATAAAACAACCGACACCGGTCCAGTGCCAGTAAGACCAGAATACGCCGCCAAGTGTACCGGCAATACTGGAACCTCCATAATAAGCGAAAAGATACAGTGAGGATGCCTGCGCCCGCGCGCGTCTTGCACGGCGTCCGACCCAACTGCTGGTAACAGAATGAGCGGCGAAAAAACCGGTGGTCAGCACTAACATACCAATAAGCACTGCCGCTGTGGCATCACCCAGTGTTATCAGAATACCGGACAGCATCAGTGCTACCGCACCAATTAATATATTGCCGTATCCGTATTTTCTGGTCAGTGCGCCGGCTTTAGATGCACTGTAAGTGCCTGATAAATAAACCACAGACAACATGCCGACAACCGCCTGACTGAAATTATACGGCGGCTCCAGCAGCCGGTAACCAATATAGTTAAACAGCGTGACAAAACTGCCCATAATGATAAAGCCGATAGCAAATAACCAGGGCAGCCCGTCGTCCCGGCAGTGTAGGATCAGATATTTCCACAGGCTCTTAGGCTTGAGTGAGCTGGCGCGGAAATGGCGTGAGGGCGGTAACAGCCGCCAGAACAAAAATGCACCAAACAGTGCAAATGTCCCCAGGATCAGAACCGCAATGCGCCAGTTAGCGTAATCGGCAACCACCCCGGTTATCAGCCGTCCGCTCATGCCGCCTATCGAGTTACCACTGATATATAATCCCATGGAAAGAGCAACGTAGCCCGGATGGATCTCTTCACTGAGATACGTCATTGCCACCGCAGCCACACCGCTGAGCGACAGCCCGACAAGAGAGCGGACAATCAGGATACCCGCCCAGCTTGTGGTAAAAGCGCTGAGCAGTGTAAAGAGTGCCGCACAGGTCAGCGCGACAACCATTACGTTTTTGCGCCCGATCGCATCAGAGATGGGGCCGGTAATCAGTAATCCGACCGCCATAAATCCGGTGGCAAGGGAGAGTGATAAGCTCGCCTGCGCCGGTGACACGGTAAAGTCTTCAGATAACAGCGGCAGAATGGGCTGGACAAAATAGAGCAGCGCAAAGGTCGCCAGACCCACCATAAAAAAGGAGAGGGTAACGCGCAGATACAATTTGTCATCACGCTGGATATAGTGCAATTTTGTCTGACTCATGGCACTGTCCCGGTCAATATCGCGGTCAGTCATCAGTTTATTCTCGTCAGTCATACACTTATCTCAGGTCGCAGTAATATAACAGAGGATAAAAAGATGCTACTATTTTGTCTAATATATTAATGCTCTTGTTTGATACTTTAAACGACTTAGTGAGGCAATAATGATCGAACTTCGCCATTTGCGCTATTTTATTGCCGTTGCTGAAGAGTTGCATTTCGGGCGGGCGGCAGAGCGGCTGAATATTTCACAGCCCCCGCTGAGCCAGCAAATTCAGGCGCTGGAAAAGGCAATACCGGCAAAATTACTGGCGCGTAATAACCGGAATGTCAGCCTGACACCGGCGGGTGAAATGTTTCTGCGTGAAGCCTATCAAATCCGCGCTCAGGTTGAAGCGGCGATTGGTAAAGCGGCGAGAATGGAGCGCGGGGAACTGGGTGAAGTGTCTGTTGGTTTCACGTCAACCACACCTTTTATGCGCCATATTACCGCCACATTCCGCCAGTACCGGGAAGCGTACCCGGATGTGGCGATTCACATGCACCAGATGAATACAAAACAGCAAATCAATCCGTTACTTACCGGTCGGATTGATTTTGGTGTGATGCGCAACACACAATTGCCCGATAATCTGGTTCATGAGTTGTTGTTCAGAGAACGATTTATGTTAGCTGTCTATGATGATCATCCGCTAATCCGGCACAGGGAAGCGGGCATTTCACTTGATATGCTCAACGGTGTGCCGCTGGTCTTTTTTGAGCGGGATGTGGGAACTGCGTTATACGATGAAATCATTAATATACTGAAAGGGGCAGGCGTAACTCCGGTAATAGCCCAGGAGGCCGGCGAGGCAATGACCATTCTCGGGCTGGTGTCTGCCGGGCTGGGAGTGTCACTGGTGACTGAATCCTTTACGCGGATGAAAGTGGATGGTGTCCGTTACCTGCATTTAGCTGAAAATCAGGCGTTTTCTGAAGTCTGGTTGGTGTATCATAAACACAAAATATTATCGTCTGCCGGTCAGCGGCTGATTGCGATGCTGAAAAGTAATGTTTTCCGCTGAGCGGAGCCGTTTTAACTGAGGTGCCAGTGTTTCTGTGTAATAAATATCCGGCGATAACCGTTTTGTTAGTCACTCTGTGGTCAGGTATTGCCGGTGCGGCGGTGAGTCTCAGCGATTTTTATCAGCCCGATGGTACCCGGCGTGCGATAGCGCATAATATTACGGCACTGACCGGGCAATTTCTTGCGGTGCCGTACCGGGCGCATCAGCTGGTTGGTTCGCCGGAAACGCCGGAGCAACTGGTCACAAATCTGAATGCGCTCGATTGTTTTACCTACCTGGATTATGTGGAAGCACTGAAGCGCAGCCCGCAACAGCAGGATTTCTCCGGGCAACTGGCGAAAATCCGCTATAAAAACGGGGATATCAGTTATTTTCAGCGGCGTCACTTTTTTTCGGATTGGGTAAGCGGCTCACAACCGGTTGCACAGGATATTACCCGGCAATTGTCACCGGATTTTCAGGTGACACATAAGCAGCTTAATCAGCGCAAAACGGGTGGCGCATATATTCCGGGTCTGCCGGTAACAGCAAGGGATATTGCCTGGTTGCCGGTGTCTGCGCTGACGCCGGTGGTGCTCGCACAATTGCAGACCGGGGATTATATCGGTATCTATTCTCCGCAAGCCGGGCTGGATGTTTCCCACGCGGGGATTATTATCCGTACCCGGGACGGATTATTTCTGCGTAATGCGTCATCAACAAGGCGGGAACGACAGGTGATTGATTCGCCATTACACCTGTATCTCCGGCAAAAAAGCGGGATAGTGGTATACCGTGTTGTGTTGTGAAACCACTTACGAACCCGGCGTTTACCCGGATAATGACTACTTCAGCCCGTACATTGCTCAGGATTATTACTGGTGAAATCGACAACACAACCCGGACATATTGACCATATCAAACAAACCAATATGGGGGTTGTTTATCGCTATATTGACCAGCAGGGACCTATATCCCGTATTTCTCTGTCAAAAAAGGCACAGTTAGCCCCGGCGAGTATCACTAAAATTACGCGTGAACTGATGGATGCGCATCTGGTTCGTGAAACGGAATTTCCGGGGCTGGGGTTTCGCGGTCGTCCTGCCATCGGGCTGAAAACTGATTGTGGTGGCTGGCATTTTTTGTGCATCCGTATTAACCGGGGTGAGGTTATTTTTGCGCTGCGGGAACTGAGCGGAAAACTTCTGGCAGAGGAAATCATCGGATTTCCGGCGGCCCGTTCTGATTTTGTTCCGCCTTTCCTGACTGAAATTGATGCTTTTTTTGCCCGGAACTACGCGATAGTAGGGCGCCTGACTGCTATTGCGATCACCATTAATGCGGTTGTTGATCCGGCGAAAGGGATTATCCTCGATTTTCCTTATTATAATATTACTGAATTACCTATCGCGGATATCTTATTTCAGCATACCGGTATGCCTGTTTTTCTTCAGCATGGTATCTCCGCCTGGTCGTTGGCTGAATATTTTTTTGGTGCGTCGAAAGAGTGCCCGAACAGCATTCAACTGGTGATCGATGAACATGTCGGTGTGGCTGTTATCACGGATGGCTCGTTATTGCATGCACGCCGTAACAGCTCGGCGGAAATAGGACATACACGGGTTAATCCGCAGGGAAAACTCTGCTATTGCGGTAATCAGGGGTGCCTGGAAACCGAAGTTGGTATACACCATGTGCTGGAGCGCGCCGCTGCATTCCTGACCGGACCGGAGGGGCAGTCTCCGACAGCGGACATTTTATGTCACGCGGCACTGGACGGCGATGCATCTGCATGCGCGCTTATTGAAGAAGTCGGGCATCATATTGGTGATGTCGCCGCGGTGATGGTCAATATATTTAATCCGGAAATGATCCTTATTGGCTCTCCTTTAAACGCGGCATCGTCTGTTTTGTTTCCTGCCATCCGTGCGCGGATTGATCAGTGTGCATTACCCGGATTCAGCCGGACACTCACCATGACTTCATGTGAATTTATTAATTCCGGTACATTACCGGGTGCGGCATTAGTTAAAGAAGCGCTGTACAACGGTTCTTTACTTATAAAACTGATGAATGGATAAGTAATTTTGTAGTGTTGGTCTTTGACATAAAACAAATTAATGGCAAGGATTTGTTCATCAAAACAGGATTTTCGCAAAAAATTGCGCTGGCGCAAACTTGACAGATATCTGATGCCTTACACTTGTTCTGTTATCAATTTTGATACGCACTTCTTGATATAACGGAAAAACATCTATGTTAAGGCGCTTGTTTATAACCGGCACAGATACGAATATAGGCAAAACTGTCGCTACGCGGGCTTTAATGCAAGCCATCAACCGACTGGGTAAATCTGTCGTTGGGTATAAACCAATCGCAACAGAATACCATGATACCCTTAACGGTAAACGTAACCGCGATGCCATGGTTTTGCATGAGACATCCAGTATTGATGTTACTTATCAGGATGTTAACCCAGTCATGCTGGAAAATAACTATGGTCCGACGACGACGGATATCCAATTTCCTGCATTATCAGCGGGGCTGGAAAAATTAAGCCGGGTTGCGGAACAGGTTGTGGTGGAAGGGAACGGTGGATGGCGTTATCTGCTGAATAATGAAACATTTTTATCTGACTGGGTGAAGAAAGAGAAACTGCCGGTGATTCTGGTGGTCGGGATCCAGTCCGGATGTGTGAATCATGCATTATTAACTGCTGAAGCAATTAAATACGATGGCCTGGAAATTATCGGCTGGATTGCAAACCGGATTAACCCGGGGCTGTCTCATTACGCGCAGGTGATGGATCGTTTACTGAAACATCTGCCGGCTCCGCTTCTGGGCGAGATCCCGTATTTACTGCGTCCGGAAGAGCGCGAGTTATCGCATTATCTGAATGCTGAAAAAATTGAGATGCTCTGGGGCAAAGAACTGGTCGCTTCCTGAGTTAACAGACTGATGATAAATAAAAAAAAGGGCTATTATTGATAGCCCTTTTTTGTCATTCACAATTCATGCATTAACAATATTACGAAGTCTGACCGCATACTGTTATTGCGAATTATTTGCGAAGATAAATAATATTCTGTGTTTCATTGTCGCAGTTACCCACAACCTGACCTTCAGCTTGTGCTGCACTTTCCGCAGGCACGACAGTTAAGGTAAAGCCGTCAGCAGGCACACCGTTGCTGATGATTTTCTGCGAAATTTCTTCCGTGACGCTTTCGCAGGAAGCTTGTGCCATTGCAGGGATAAGCGCAAAAAGTACCGTACTAACCGCAATCAGTTTTTTCATCATTTTTCCTTAAATATTTACTACTTCCAACCTGAAGTAACTTCACGTCCTGTATTTGCATCAAGACATCTCTGTGTATTAGGCTCCCAATACGCAGTGACGACGGAACTTTTTAAGCAGGCATCTTCGACATCAATAGCACGATCAACTTTATCAAACTCTTTTTCCGCACGGCGGTTCACTTTCTGGCGCAGGGAACGGGTATCATCCCACTGTTCTTTTTCCTGGCGCGCTCTTTCTTTCTCCAGCGCGGTATCACCGCCACTGACGACACATGTGCTACCCGGACTGCAATTTGCAGTAACTGCGTTTGCCTGTGCTGCAAAAAATAACGGTGCAGCGAAGGCGGTTGCGATAAACCACTTTGTGAGTATGGATTTAGTCATTATCGTGTTTTCCTCAAAGTTCAATCCTGCAAATTTCGTTCTGATCTTATGCATTATACCGAAGTGTATTTGAGCACCAACAAAAGAAAAAGCATTTCGTGCGTAATTTCAGGTAATTTAAGAAAATTACCTGAAATAAATGAGGTAAGTTTATATTTTACTGTGGTTTTCAGCCTTCACGGTGAACATTCAGTCCGGCAAAGGACTGACAAACCGGCATCATTTCCATGGTATTGATATTAACATGCGCCGGTAGTGTTGCCACCCAGTAAACGGCTTCCGCAATATCATCCGGCATCAGCGGATCGGCATTTTTATAGGTGTTATCGGCTTTTTCTTCATCACCACGATAGCGAATTCCGGAGAATTCAGTTCCGCCGACCATGCCCGGTTCAATATCGGTCACACGGATTTTTTTGCCGAACAGATCCGCGCGCAGTGCCAGACTGAACTGTTTTACAAAGGCTTTTGAACCGCAATAAACGTTACCGCCCATGTAAGGCCAGGAGCCGGCAGTTGATCCTAAATTAATGATATGGCCACGATTTCTTTCCACCATGCCCGGCAGTATCGCGCGGGTCATGTGCAGCAACCCTTTGATGTTGGTATCGACAACCACATCCCATTCTGCAGGGTCAGCTTTATCAGCAGTTTCCATACCAAGCGCCAGACCTGCATTATTCACCAGCACATCAATTTCACGCAGTGATTCAGGCAGGGCGGCAATCACATTATCGACCGCCGGGCGATCCATCATATCCAGCGCCAGCGGATAGAAGCGATCGCCGAACTCTTTATGTAATTTTGCCAGGCGTTCAAGACGGCGTCCTGTACCGATTACAGTATGGCCGTTATCAATAAATTTGCGTGCGAAAGCCTCACCGAAACCTGCGGTTGCGCCTGTAATTAAAACAATCATGACTTACTCCGATTCTGTCAGCGGGGTTTCCCGGAAAAAATAACACGTCCACAGCGATATAATGCCGGCAGTTAATATTGCACAGTGTAACGCGGATAAACTTTTGAAAGCGCGTCACAGGTTCCGCTTTTCAATTATTGAACGGAAAAATGCTGTGCTAAATTGCTAAAAATCCGGCAATGATAATGAGAAGGAAAAACCGATGTCACAAGGTCAATGTTTATGCGGGAAAGTGTCAGTATCCACACAACAAGCGGTAACAGATATTTCGGTCTGCCATTGCGGCATGTGCCGGAAATGGAATGGTGCGCCGTTTATGTCTGTCGATTGCGGCAGTGATATCAGTATCAGCGGTGAGGATTATATCTCCCGTTATGCTTCATCCGGGTGGGGTGATCGCTGTTTTTGCCGTGAATGCGGCACGCATCTTTTTTATTATCTGAAACCTGCCAATCAATATTATGTATCGGCGGCATTATTTGGTGAGACAAAAGAAAGCCGCCTGACTATGCAGATTTATACGGACTGCAAACCGGATTATTATCATTTTGCAGAAAAAACGCCGATGCTGACAGAGCAGGATATTCTGGCGATGTTTGCCGAAAAATAAGAAGTAAGAAATAAGAAATAAAAACGGATACCGGTGAGGGTATCCGTTCTGTTTTTCTGCGTTGCCGGGCAGATTGGAACCTACTGTCAGATAACAAACAAGTCCATAAATTCACTGACAGACAGTAATTCCAGCGTTTTACGGTCGCGGGCAGCATTCAGAATACGTTTCTGCTGTGCTTCCGGGAATTGGCGCGCCAGATTAATACGGAATTTTTCCAGTAATAACGGAATGCCCTCTTCACGGCGGCGGGCGTGTCCGACCGGATATTCCACCACAACTTCATCCAGAACAGTACCGTCTTTCAGGGTGATAGTCAGGGCGTTAGCGATAGAGCGTTTTTCCGGATTATGATAGTCCCCGGTAAATGCCGTATCTTCCTCGCAATGAATGCGCGCGCGCAGAGCATCGATACGGGCATCGGCGGCAATATTATCTTCATAATCTGACGCGGTCAGGCGACCGAAAATCAGCGGAACAGCAACCATATACTGAATACAGTGGTCGCGATCAGCCGGATTATTCAGGAACCCGTGTTTATCAATGATACGGATACAGGCTTCATGCGTGCGGATAGTGACTTTTTCGATATCATCTGCCGTTTTACCGGCTTTCGTCAGCGTGTGATGTAGAGTCATTGCAGCTTCAACAGCGGTTTGCGAATGGAATTCGGCAGGGAACGAAATTTTAAACAGCACGTTTTCCATTACATACGAGCCATAAGCGCGCTGGAATTTAAACGGTTTGCCGTCGAACAGCACATCATAGAAACCCCAGGTTTTCGCGGTCAGTACAGTCGGATAGCCCATCTCACCTTTTTGTGCCAGCAGAGCCAGACGCACTGCGCGGGATGTGGCATCACCGGCAGCCCAGGATTTACGGGAGCCGGTATTCGGTGCATGACGATAGGTGCGCAGAGACTGACCATCTACCCATGCATGAGACACCGCACTCAGCAATTGTTCGCGATCCAGACCCAGCATTTCACCGACAACCGCGGTGGATGCGACTTTTACCAGCACGACGTGGTCAAGACCGACTTTATTAAACGCATTTTCAAGCGCCAGGCAGCCCTGAATTTCATGTGCTTTGATCATCGCAGTCAGCACACGTTTCAGTGGCAGCGGTGCTTTACCTTTTGCCAGTGCTTCGCGTGACAACCAATCGGCCACCGCTAAAATACCGCCGAGGTTATCGGAAGGATGTCCCCATTCGGCGGCCAGCCAGGTATCGTTAAAATCGAGCCAGCGGATCATGGCACCGATATTAAATGCGGCCTGGATGGGATCTAACTGAAACTGTGTGCCCGGCACTTTTGCACCGTTCGGAACAATCGTTCCCGGAACGACAGGACCGAGCATTTTCTTGCACGCCGGATATTCCAGGGCTTCCATACCACAGCCCAGGGTGTCCAGAAAACAATAATATGCAGTGTCATAAGCCCGCTCACTGCTGATATCCATCTTCAGCACATAGTCAGTAATGTCCTGAATAACCTGATCGTACTCTTGGTGCTGTGTGGTAACGGATGCTGACATAGTCTGTATTCCTTATTATTCAATAATTAACGCGCATTCAACGGGACAAAAGTCTGGTTTTCCGGGCCGGTGTAATTGGCGGAAGGACGAATGATTTTATTATCCAGACGCTGTTCAATAATATGTGCCGCCCAGCCTGCGGAGCGGGCAATAACAAAAATCGGGGTAAACATCGCCGTCGGAACACCCATCTGGTGATAAGCAACCGCAGAGAACCAGTCCAGATTCGGGAACATTTTCTTGTGCTGTGACATTACGGATTCAATACGGTCTGCGATATTAAATAAACGGAAATCTTTGGCTTCTTCCGATAACTCACGGGAAATCGCTTTGATCACCTGATGACGCGGGTCAGCGATGGTATACACAGGGTGTCCGAAACCCATCACCACTTCATTGCGGGAAAGGCGGGCAATAATATCGTCCTGCGCTTCATCCGGTGAGCTGTAACGTTTCTGAATTTCCAGGGATACTTCATTTGCGCCGCCGTGTTTAGGTCCGCGCAGTGCCGCGATAGCGCCGGTGATCGCCGAATAAAAATCGGTACCGGTTCCGGCAATAACCCGCGCAGCAAACGTCGAGGCATTAAATTCGTGCTCGGCATAGAGAACAAATGAGGAGTTCATGTAGCGAACCCACTCAGCAGACGGGGTTTTACCATGCAGCAGGCGCAGGAAATGCCCGCCGGCGGTTTCTTCGTCTGTTTCGGTATCAATGCGGCGGTCATTGAACGCATAGTGATACCAGTACAGCAGCATTGAGGTCAGGGAAGAGAGCAAGCGGTCAGCGATATCACGCGCACCTGATAACGGATACCCCTCTTTTTCAGGCAGAACACAGCCCATAATGGATACGCCGGTGCGCAGAACATCCATCGGATGCGCAGACGCAGGCAGGGCTTCCAGTGCTTTTTTCACACTGTGCGGCAGACCGCGCAGGGATTTCAGTTTTACTTTATACGCCGACAGTTCAGCGGCATTCGGCAGTTTTTCGTGGATCAGAAGATGAGCGACTTCTTCAAAATCACATTGTGTGGCTAAGTCCAGGATGTCATATCCGCGGTAGTGCAGGTCATTCCCGTTGATCCCCACAGTACAGAGTGCGGTATTTCCGGCAGCGACGCCGGAAAGCGCGACGGATTTTTTACCTTTCTTCGGTGTAGGTTCAGATTTGCTGAGTTGCTTGTTCATTACGGGTATTCCTTATTATTATGTACCCTTATTTATTCAAACTGCAGGTTCGTTGGCGGAACGATGTACGCCGGGTCACATACTAATGTATGCTCCCCGTCTGTCTTCCCTTGCCGCCTGCCTGCATCCCGAATGACGTTGGGTATAGTAAAACAACCTGCTTCGCATAGTATCGGGTAAGATTCAGGTGTTACTTTTTCTGTGAAAACAAGGCGTCGAGCTTGTCTTCATAATCGTAGTAACCGATGCTTTGGTATAATTCATCACGGGTCTGCATCTGTGCCAGCAGACTCTGCTGAGTGCCTTCACGGCGCAGCGTGTTATAGACATTTTCAGCCGCTTTATTCATGGCACGGAACGCGGTAAGCGGATACAGGGCGATAGCGATATTCACACTGCGCAGTTCATCCAGAATAAACAGTGGCGTCTGCCCGAATTCAGTAATATTTGCCAGCACCGGTGCGTTGATATTTTTGGTGAACAGGCGGTACATATCCAGCTCAGTGATGGCTTCGGGGAATAACATATCAGCACCGGCCTCAATATACGCCTGCGCACGCTCCATGGCGGCATCCAGACCTTCCACCGCAAGGGCATCGGTCCGCGCCATCACCACAAAGTTTTCATCTGTGCGCGCATCAACGGCGGCTTTAATGCGATCAACCATTTCCTGCTTTGATACGATTTCTTTGTTCGGGCGGTGACCACAACGCTTTGCGCCAACCTGATCTTCAATATGCATACCGGCGGCACCGGCTTTGATCAGGGATTTTACAGTGCGTACCACATTAAATGCCGACGGACCAAAACCAATATCCGCATCCACCAGCAGCGGCAAATCACACACATCAGTGATACGGCGGACATCTGTCAGCACATCATCCAGTGTGGAAATACCCAGATCCGGAATACCCAGGGAGCCTGCGGCAACACCGCCGCCGGAGAGATAAATTGCTTTATAGCCCGCACGTTTAGCCAGCAAAGCGTGGTTGGCATTGATAGCACCGACCAGCTGCAACGGGGATTCAGACTTTACGGCATCACGGAATGCGCGTCCTGCGGAGTTAAGAGCCATATATTCACCTTGTTATTAATTTGATACTCATTTGATACAAATTAGTTCTCAGTTGTTATAAAGCAATCACTGTGCCAATCAGCCTGGTATTAAACTAAAACGAACCAAAACGGGACGCACATCACAAATACTGGTTTGTTTATCCGGATATTACGGCTTCCACTATAGAAGTTGATGATTCTGTCTGACAAGCGGGATGTTAGTGATTTGTGATGATGGTGCTATTTATGTTTCATTTCCTGGTTTATGATGTTTCATGAAACAAAAATGAAATATTTGAAATAAATGAAACATCTGAAACAGGAGCAGACTGATGACGCAAAGTGACAAACCGGTGATCTGGACTGTTTCCATCTCCCGCCTGTTTACCCAGTTTCGCGATATCAGCCCGGAATTCAGTGCCCGCGCCACTATCAGTGCTATCAATCTCGGGTTTGATGCGGCGGTTGATGCCATCCGTGAGCGGCTGAAAACGCAGCGCTGTGATGTGATTGTCAGTGCCGGATCAAACGGTGCGTATCTGAAGCAGCATTTGCCGGTGCCGGTGATTATCGCCGCTCCGGGCGGGTTTGATGTGATGCAGGCGCTGGTGCAGGCGCGTCAAATCAGTGATCGCATTGGTCTTGTCTATTACAGGGATACCTTTCCGGCACTTGAATCGCTGGCTCAGAGTTTCGGGATGCAGATTGAGCAGCGCAGTTACATCACCGCCGAAGATGCCAGAGCGGCGTGTAATGCACTGAAAGCGGCGGGGATTACTGTTGTGGTGGGCGCGGGGCTGATTACAGATATTGCGGCTGAGTGCGGAATGACCGGTATTTTTATTTATTCTAATGATGCTGTCCGCCGGGCATTCACGGACGCAATAGAACTAACGCGGATCCGCCACCAGCCGCAAAGCTTCCCGTTGCCGGTTGCCGGTTCTCTGAGTATCCGTCATACGATTAATGATATTCTGGGGACATCCGGGGTCATGGAACAGGTCCGCGAGACAATTACACTGTTTGCCCGTTCAAAAGCAACGGTGATGATCCAGGGCGAAAGTGGCACCGGCAAAGAAATGGCGGCACAAGCCATTCACCATGAATATATCTTGTTCCGTACCCATAAGCGCACAAAGCGCAGTGCGCCGTTTGTTGCGGTTAACTGCGGGGCAATTCCGGAAAGCCTGCTGGAAGCTGAACTATTTGGTTATGAAGAGGGCTCGTTTACCGGTTCACGCCGGGGCGGACGTGCAGGGCTATTTGAAGCGGCGGACGGCGGCACCTTGTTCCTCGATGAAATCGGCGAGATGCCGTTATCTCTTCAGACACGGCTGCTGCGGGTGCTGGAAGATCGTGCGATTGTCCGTATCGGCGGATACAAACCCATTACTGTGGATGTGCGGGTTATTTGCGCCACTCATGGTGATTTGGACAAATGGGTGGCTGAAGGGCGGTTTCGCGCAGATCTTTTTTATCGTCTCGGTGTGTTGCGTCTGCAATTACCGGCACTGCGTGAGCGGGATGCGGATATTTTGTTGTTAGCGGAAAAACTGCTCAAACTGGCCTTTGCTGAACTGGATTTGCCGCTGCATCGCGGGTATCTGCAACAAATTCTGGCGTGCAGTTCCTTTTTCTATCAGTACCGCTGGCCGGGCAATGCCCGTGAGTTGCGCAATTTGATGGAGCGGGTGGCACTGTATTGCAGTGCTTATCCTGACAAAATAATTACTGAATCATTATTAATGCAGTTATCACCGGAGCGCCGTGCTGAGCTACAACCCACGGAGATACTTACCGCTACCGCAGAACCTATGGTAACCGCAACGGCGGCAGAGGCCATTGCCCGTTTTCGCGGTGACCGGCAGGCGGCGGCTGACTGGCTGGGGATCAGCCGGACAACTTTGTGGCGGCGTTTAAAACAGGAGCGCATCATATCACCCTGAATCTGAGCCGCTTTATAAAGGTCGTCCGAATTGAAAAGCAAGCGGCGGAGTGTTTACCCGTCCGTGGCAGGCAATACTGTTATACCCAACGTCATTCAGGATGCAGGCAGGCGGCAAGCTCCGACCTATGGGGGAGCATACACAAGTATGTGACCCGGCTGCCCTCGTTCCGCCAACAAACCTGCAGTTTGAATGAATAAGGGTATATTACCGGAAGGACAGAGGGAACACAGACACAATGTCAGATCTTTTTGCGCACGATGAACCACTCAATATTGCGCCGGATGCCTGTTTATTCAAAGGTTTCCTCAGCAATGAAGATACCGTGTTGCTGGCGAATATCGCCGCGATCACCGCTACCTCCCCGTTTCGTCATATGCTGACACCGGGCGGATACCCGATGTCAGCGGCGATGAGCAGTTGCGGCGCACAGGGCTGGATTTCAGATGCAAAAGGCTACCGTTATTCTGCCATTGATCCGCTGACCGGCAATCCGTGGCCGTTCATGCCGGAACTGTTTTTGTCTCTTGCACAAAATGCGGCGGAACGTTCCGGTTTTCATGGGTTTCTTCCGGACAGTTGCCTGATTAACTGTTATGTCCCGGGCGCGGGAATGTCATTGCATCAGGACAGAGATGAACCTGATCGCCGCCAGCCGATTGTCTCGTTTTCGCTCGGGTTACCTGTGCAATTTCAGTTCGGCGGAATGCAGCGGCACGACCCGCTGAAAACCTTTGCGCTTGAGCATGGCGATGTGCTGGTGTGGGGCGGTCGTTCCCGGCTGAACTATCATGCTGTCCGTCCGGTAAAAAACGGGGTTCATCCGCTTGCGGGTGTCCGGCGGTTTAATCTTACTTTTCGCTGTACGCGATGATAATGAGCACAAGATGAAAGCAGACTCACAACGACCATCGGATGACGATTGCTGGGCGGCGCTGGTTGCCCGGGATAAAACGGCAGATGCGCATTTTGTTTATGCTGTCAGAACTACCCAAATATGGGGATTTCCGTCTACGGTGGTGCGTTTGCCGAAACGGGAAAATACTGAATTTTTTGCCACACCGGCACAAGCTGAAGTGCAGGGCTATCGTGCCGGAAAACGACAGCAGCGCAGTGGTGACGCTATGATGCAGCGACATGCACAACTGATTGCCAAATCTTGCCGCGAACTGGAAACCTGCATTAATCACGGCAGTGCTGTACCGCCTCTTGCGGAGCTGGCGAAATCCGCGGGGGTCAGTCCGTTTCATTTTCATCGTCTGTTTAAAACTCACACCGGGGTAACACCTGCGGCGTATGCGCGGGCTTTCCGGGGCGAACGGCTGCGTGACCAACTGACAAAACAGGCAACAATTACTGGTGCAATTGCTGAATCCGGCTTCAGTTCCGGCAGTCGGTTTTATGAAATATCAGATACACTGCTGGGGATGACACCAAAAAACTGGCGCGCCGGCGGCAAAGGAGCGCTTATCTATTTTGCCCTTGGTATATGTGCGCTGGGTGATATTCTGGTTGCACAAAGCGAAAAAGGAATTTGCGCTATTTTGCTGGGTGATGATGCGGAAACACTGCTGCAAAATTTACAGGATCAATTTCCGAATGCCGAACTTGTTGGCGGAGATGCGCAATTTGAGCAGGTTGTTGCACGAGTGGTCGGTTTTGTGGAAGCGCCGTCTGCGGGGTTTGAATTACCACTGGATATCCGTGGTACTGCTTTTCAGCGCCGTGTCTGGCAGGCACTGCAAACTATCCCGGTTGGCACGACAGTCAGTTACCGCGATATTGCGCAACGGATAGGTTCCCCGAACGCGGTTCGTGCGGTGGCGGGCGCATGTGCGGCAAACTGCCTGGCAGTGGCTATTCCGTGCCACCGAGTGGTGCGTACCAGCGGGGAACTTGCCGGATATCGCTGGGGAATTGACCGGAAAAAGCGCTTGTTACAGCGCGAAGCATTGCAACAGGAAACTTATTAAGAGAAGGAATAGGGATGTATTTTCGTTCAGCTGTTTCAGGATTGAGTTTGTTGATGGCGACACTGCAGGTAATCGCGGCACCGGCAGCCGCAGAGGTTGTAGCGGATGAAAACGGCACCGTTTCGGCTGCCGTCTCCGGTCCGTTATTTGATTGTGGTTATGAGCTGACAAAACTGATTGCGGGCAGTAATCATGACCTTATCCGTGCGGAAAAGGTGACATCAGACAAACTGAGTATTGATATTGAAAAACGTGATAACAATGAACTTGCCATTCAGTTATCGGATACCCGGCAGACGCCGTCGGCGGACACCCCCGGTGCCGGTAAGCTCGGCTGGGTGACCTATAATATAAAAAACAATACATTGCAGACAACAGAGTCGGATGAAGATCATCCGGTATCACTGACCTTCAGTGCGGTACAAGGGCAACGGGTGCAATCGTGCTTTAAAAAAGAGCAGGCATGTCAGACAATCCTCGGTACGCTGCGCCTTGAGGCGTTTATTGCGCAATCCCCGAAATGGCGGGTGACCGGTACCGGGCGCGCCTATTTTCATGCCGCACCCACATCACAGTGTCGTGATGATAATGCCTTTGTGGTGCCGGGTGATGTGCTTCAGGTCAATGGTTTCCGGGCGACAACCCCGGTGAAAGGTGAAAAAGAGGGCTGGTTGCTGGTGGGCTACGGTAATGCGCAGGGTTGGATCAATGTAAACCGCCTTGAACCAGAAGGAGCAGTTTGTGACGCGGTCACAGAAAAGGCAGAAAAAGCCTACGAAAAAGAACTGCATAACAGTGAACCGGCATCACATAAATATATCGTCACACAAAAACAGCTCAGGTTTTATGATGCGCCGGATAAAGGCTGCAAAGCGGAAGTGCAAACATTTGTTGTGCAGGATGATGCCGTCTGGGTTGATCGCAAACAGCCGTATCAGGGATTTTTGCACGGACGTTATATTCATCCGGCGAATGGAAAAATAACGGAAGGCTGGCTGAAAGCAGATGGTCTGACCAAAAAATAAGAAAAATGTGAAGTTATACCCAACGTCATGTCGCCAACGAACCAGCAGTTTGAATGAATAA
This sequence comes from Morganella psychrotolerans, assembly GCF_965118875.1. Lineage (GTDB taxonomy): Bacteria > Pseudomonadota > Gammaproteobacteria > Enterobacterales > Enterobacteriaceae > Morganella > Morganella psychrotolerans_C. The sequence goes on along the minus strand of NZ_CBCPJD010000001.1, from coordinate 530,578 downwards.
GGGTATATGGACACCCGAAGGTGTCCACCTTACTTAATTACTCATCTAACCCTAATTGCACACGCAAAGTGGCAATTTCTGCCTGCCATTGCTGCTGAAGTGCGGGTTTCTGGTGTCCGGGTTTGCGCTGTACATCGGCAGCAAGCCTTTCTTCCAGCGCGATCAGCGCCGCCAGTTTTTCCTCTTCATCATCTGCAACAGCCGTTGTTTCAAGTGTTGCGTCAAGTGACCGTGTTACTGCATCCGGGGACTGATCAGCATTCAGATGCCGGATAGCATCATAAACCTGATCCAAATCGTGATACTCCGTCAGCCGTGAGCCGTCGATATACCAAAACCGGTTACAGCTTTTTTCAATCAGTTCCCGGTCATGGCTGACCAGAATCAAACCACCGGCAAACCGGCTGATTTCATCTGCCAGTGCGGTTTTCCCGTCCATATCCAGGTGGTTGGTTGGTTCATCCAGCATCAGAAGAGAATATTTCGCCAGGCTTAACCCGATAAATAACAGCCGCGCCCGCTCACCACCGCTCAGTGAGCCGACAGTTTGCTGGTGGCGCAGATAGGGAAATCCCGCGCCGATCAAGGCCATTTTCCGCTGTTCATCAATCAGCGGAGCAAACGGTTTTAGTGCATCCATTAATGAATCAGTATCATTCAGCTGCGCCAGTTTTTGGTCGTAATAGCCCAAATGAACCCGTGGATGCAGTACCAGCGGGCTGTCGGGTAAAGTGATACTCTCCTGCTGTGACTGCGCCCAAATCATCCGCAGCAATGAAGATTTCCCTGTGCCATTTGCACCCGTAATAGCGACGCGGTCGCCACTTTTCACTGATAAATTATCCGTCACATACAGCGGCGGGCAATTATCGGCCGGGATAACGGCTAACTGATTAAATGCACAGAGACGATCTGCCCGCAGGGCATCGCCTGTCAGTTGCAGTTGCCACCGGCTTCCGGCTGACAGCTCAACCTGATCATCCTGCAAACGTCCTACCTGTTTCTCCATTTGTTTGGCTTTACGGGAAAGGGCTTCGTTATCATACACTTTCCCCCAGATAGCCAGACGTTTTGCACTTTGCGCGATGCGGTCTATCTCTTTTTGCTGCGCGCTGTGACGATGCTCATCACTTTCATCCTGTGCAACGAGCGCTTCCCGTGCTTGTGAACAAGGCAGCCGGAACACAGAAATTGTGCCGTCACGCAATATCCATGTGCAGTTTGTCACATGGTCGAGCAGAGTATTATCGTGAGATACCAGGATAAAACTGCCGCGCCAGCTTACCAAAAACTGCTCCAGCCACAGAATGGTCGGTAAATCGAGATGGTTACTTGGCTCATCCAGCAGCAGCAAATCCGGATTGATAATCAGCGCCCGCGCCAGTAACAAACGGGTATGCTGCCCGCCGCTCAGTGCGGAAAGCGGCAAAGACCACTGTGTGCTGTCAAAACCGGTTTCGGTTAACAGCATTTCGGCACGCCACATATCAGAGACACGCAGCTCCGCAGGTAGTTTTTCCAGCACTGCATCAATCAGTGTCACAGACTGTAATGATTCAGGCAGATGTTGTTCAATATAGGCGACTATCACGCGGTTTGCCGGTGTGACAGTACCTTCATCCGGCATTAATTGCCCGGATAATAATTTCATTAGGGTACTTTTTCCGCAACCGTTATGACCAATCAGGCCAATTTTCTCTCCCTGATTCAGGGCAACAGAAATATCGGTTAACAGGGGCGTGTGACCGGGGTGGAATGACAGATTACGGGTTGATAATAATGTACTCATAGCTTACTCAAATTTTTGGCGTAACCACGCCTTGGGTCATAAAAGCGATAACCCTGTAAGCTGAGGAAGGATGTTACTCAGTAATGCTTCACTCAGGCAGGATTAACGCACAGCGTTAACAGAACAGCCTGAGTTCTGACGATTACCAAAGAAATGTGAATATTCGATCACATCACTTAACAACATAATTAGCCTCCTTTTTTTTCTCTGAGTTATAGAATGAGGCGATTATATCACCGGAAATTATTAATGAGCAATAAGAGCGCTAAGGTGATTTAAGCAAGCGGGGGGGGATGCGTTTTTTTTGAAAGAATCGTCGGTACGGCATGTGATAAAAATCGGGTTTTATACTTTGAACCAATCAAGGTTTATACCCAACTTGAATGACGTTGGGTATAAACACGAGGACAGAACAATGCCCCTGAAGCGCTCTGCATTAAAACTGGATTTTTCCCTGCTGAATAATGCGTCTGAATCTGAAAAAAAACCGGTATTACCGGTAGGCAGTTATCTGAAAACACATTTTGATTCACTGCACCGGGAGGTTATGCAATCTGCGTATTATCATCTCCGAGATGAGCTGAACCCGCCGGACTATAAGGCGTTGAGTGAATGCGGTTTTTCCTCCGTCAGCCACGGGTTTCATTTATCCAATAATGGCGGGGATGTATTTATTCACGCCCGCCGCGATATTCCGCGTTTTTCCGGCGGATATGAGGGGGATAAATTTCATATCAGTGTGCAGGAATCTCAGTTGTCAGAGGCTGTTCAGGTGCTTTCCGGGGCGTTATTTTCAAACAATAACCCGTGCGATAAATGGAAAATCACGGATATTGCCCGCGCCGATCCGGGCAGCCGGGTCCGGGTGGGCGCTCAGATTACGTTATATGTTCGTCCGGATCAGGCAACCGCGCCTTATCACGCGCAAATGCTCAGTGAAATCCGTCAGTTTACCGGCTTACTTGATTCCCGGCTGACAGAGGCAGGGATCATGCAGGGAGAGCACCCTGCGTCTGATATCCGCCCGCCGCAGTGGAAGTTTGTCAGTTATCGTAACGAAATTATCAGCGGGCGCGATGGCAGCGATATTGAACATCAGCGATTATCAGAGTCACCATTTTATCGTCTGATGACAGAGTAACTGATGGCGCTGGTTTACCGGCGAACCATATCACAGTGCGGGATCCCGTCTTCTGAATAAATATCTGAGCAGACAGTAAAACCGCATTTTTCATAAAATGCGGTCAGATGTGCCTGGGCGCTGATATGAATCTGCCGCTGTCCGTGATGCTGATGTACCGCGCGGATAGCTGCTTCCATCAGGGGATAGCCCAGTTTTTGTCCGCGAAACTGCGGATTAACCACAACGCGGCCGATTGCTGCCGGTGATGCGTCATCCGCCGGGGGCAGAATACGGCAGCAGGCGACAATCTCACCGTTTTGCTCCGTCCACAAATGCAGTGCGGTGAGATCAGCACCATCCGCATCCTGATAACAGCAGGTTTGCTCCACCACAAACACCGCGCTGCGCAGGGCAAGAAGCCGGTAGAGTGTCAGCGGTGATAATGCATTAAATTCAGCTGTGTGCCAGGTGATCGCGGTCATTGTGTTATCCGTTTTGTTGCGGGGATATCCCGTTTGATGACTGTCTGAAAGAAGGACGATATCCCGCTTGTATTTATTTCCCGGTTACTGAAATATCAGATTACGGCTTGCTTAACCATCTGTAATAACTGACGAACATCTTCAGGACGGGTATTCCCCGTCTCTTTATCAATAATCGAGCTATAGATGTGAGGAATGATTTTTTTCACGCCTGCATCGAGAGCGATTTGTAAAATTTCGGCAAAGTTATCTAAGTCAATTCCACCGGTAGGTTCGAGAGCAAAATCAAATTTTGCGCAGGCCGCGGCGATGGCTTTGTATTCCTCAATATACGTCAGTCCTTGCATATGAAAAAATTTAACCGAGTCAGCGCCCATATCTTTAAGCATCATAATAGCCGTTTCAATGGGCACGATGCCATCAGGTGACTCAGAGCTTAACGGGCCGGTTGAAATTTTAACCATGCCGATAGTACCACCCGGTGAAATTAATGCATTCACAAAGGTTTCATTTTGACCCAGCAATGCACGGCTGACAGGTGCGCCGGTGAAAACCTGATTGACGTGTTGAGGCTGAATTTCCTTTGAAATCAAAGAAACCATCATAGATTGATTCGGATCGCCGGCACCTAATCCCACAGATAACGCATTGTTTGTTTTTTGTGCATAAATTTTCATATCCGCAATAGCGCTTTCAAGATCCGGATAGTTTTTCGATAAAACACCGACGACCACAAAGTTTTCAGCCGCAGCACAGATATCTTCAGCATTTTGGTGGTTGCCTGCCAATACGTTTAAACACACGCGGTTACGGTAAAAATTCGGTGACAATTTCATATTAAATTCCTTTCACTAACACGCGGATACGTTCAGATATAACATTGAGTTGTTCATTGCTGACGCTACGGACATCGACTTCTGCTTTACCTTCGTTAGCTTTGTATTCGCGGAAATAAATAGCGGTATTACCTTGTTTTAATTCAGACATAATTTGATATGTGGTTTTTCCAATCTGCTTTTCATCAAAGCTGATTTCAGTCCGGGCAATATCTCTGCCGGCGGCATCCCACACGATTTGCGCAGAAATGGCCGGAATGGCATTTAAATCGGAGACAAATTTATCCATCCGGTTAACCATCTCAGCCCCGGTTTCTTTGGTTGCAGTCAAATAATGTTCGATGGCGAGTGTCAGCCCCAAAATCCCTTCTTTACCCACTTTCATCGCCCGCCCGATACCCAGGCTTTGGCGCTTAACCCATTTAATATACGTTTTTTTACCAACCACCAAGCCACTGGTGGGGCCTTCAATAGCCTTTGCTCCACTGTAAATAACCAAATCAGCGCCTGCCCGGTAGTAAGTGGTTAAATCTTCTTCTGCGGCGGCATCAACAATTAATGGTAATTGATGTTCGCGGGCAACACTGACCGCATCGCTGACCGTCAGCATACTTTTTTGTACGGTATGATGAGATTTTATATAAAGGATAGCGGCCGTCTGAGGGGTGATTTTTGCGGCTAATTGGGCTGCACTACATTCGTTGGCAAAACCAGCTTCAATTACTTTACCGCCACCTAATGTCACCATGGTATCAACAGGGGCTCCGAAGTTAACGTTATGACCTTTCGGTAAGATAATTTCACGTGGTACAGGCTTGTCTGAAGAGTGTAAGTTGAGTAATAGATCCTCATCATCTTTTACTATAACCGCAGCTACTGCCTGGGCAATTCCTGCAGATGCACAAGAAACCACCACCGCATCTTCAACATTGAGTAACTGAGCGATAAATTCGCCCGTTTTATTCACCAGCTCTTTAATTTCAAAGTAATTATTCAGCCCATAAGCAACACGTTTGACAACGTCTGGTGTTGGTGTGGAAACACCAAGCATAGTCATGCGACCGGAAGCGTTAATAACGTGTTTAAGCTGATATTTTTCATAAATCGATTGCATGTTCACATTCGCCTTGTGCCTGAATTATGTGTTTTCCACCAATGATGGCGGCGACGGGGACGAAACGGTGTGTTCCGGTGCGTTGTTCGTTTTCTGCATCCGTCAGTTCAGTGAGTTCTTCTTTAAGATTGAACAGTGTGATATCGGCGTCAAAACCCGGCCTTAAATAGCCTTTAGCCGGCAGAGAGAGCAAATCAGCGGCTTTTTCAGTAACACAGCGCAGGATTTGTTCTGCACTAAAGCCCATGCACAGGAATTTAGTCATCACAAATGCGAGGCTGTAAACAGGACCATTAATACGGTTTCTGTGGTAGATATCGGAGCTGATAATGTCAGGATAAGTGCCGATACGCATGGCTTGTTCTGCCACTTTAAAGCTAAAACTTTCACCGCCGTGACCAACATCTAAGATCACACCCCGGGCCAATGCACGGGCAATTGACGGCCTGAGATGACCGGTGTCATCTAAAATTTTGTTGGGTTTACCATTAAAACAGTGCGTAATAATGTCGCCACGCGTCAGTAAATCGGCAACTTCGTCAATGTCAGGCGGATTATTACCAATATGAACCATCAATGGCAGACGATATTTTTTTTGCATCTCTTTGGCTTTGATGAGCGGGGCGATTCCATTTTCGCCCACCACACTTTTACTCATACGTGCTTTCATGCCGACAACAAAACCATTATGACGTTCAATGGCTTGCTGAAAGCAGGTATCATCAATGTTGCTCATATCGGATAATTCATTTTGTGCAATTATGCCAATGCGTGAAATATTCAATAAAGAAAAGACATTGGTTTTGGATTTGAGTGTCGATTGGTAAAATGTGTCAATATCATCGGCACCAACACTACCGGCATCAACCAGTGAGGTGACTCCGCCGGCAACGCCTGCTGAATCAGGATCATCGAAGTAGACAGGTGATTGCACAAAGCAGTGTGCGTGTGAGTCAATCCATCCGGCACTAACGTATGTTTCCCCTTTCAGATCAATTACTTTCTCTGCTTGTTGACGACAGGCCAGTTCCGGGCCGGCTGCGTCGATTTTGCCGTCTTTGATAAGAATATCGATAATTGAACCATCGATACGCTTGCCCTGTTTGATGATTAAAGAATACATGGTTACCTTCTTTATTATTCAGGGGCTGCTGATTGATACTTACATCAGCAGCCCCTGAATGTCTAAGCAACAAGGGGAAAGAAATATCCAAATAACATCGCGCCTAAAATGGCACCACCTGCAACGGGTTTCTGCCACACATAGAAAATCAATGCGCCAATTAAAGAACCGATACCAATCGGAACAGATGCGGCCATTGCAGCCAAAATAATCAAAGGACCAAGGAAACGACCTGATGTGTTACCGGCTCCCATCATGACATCCGCACCAAACGTTGAGTTTGCCTGAGCGATAGTGAATTTACGGGCAAAAACAATTATCAGACCTATCAACACGCCAAGAAAGAGTCCCGTCAGTAAGGAAAGCCAAAAATTAGTGACTAAAATATCCCATCCGGCGGCAAGGAATAGCGCCGGAACCCCGAGGCCAATCCCTGTTTGCAGTGCGCCTCCTATATCCAGGATACCCACCAGCGATCCTTCAATAATTCGTGCAAACAAGAAGCTTGCACCGAAAGCCGCCACGGCGCCATAAACACCGGTGTCAAGTCCTGCACGTAACATGGCCACAAAGGCAACTTCGTTAAATGCACCGAAACCGTAGACGACATACATATGTGTACCGGCGAAGATCCCTGCGGATAATAGTCCGGCAAAGAGAGGGAAAGACCACTCTGCGTACCAAAAATCGTGTTTGTTAATTTCAGTTGTCATGGTTATTTCCCGCTCAGCAGCCCGTGGATATATTCAAGCCACAATGGTTTATCGAGATTGAAAGAGGTGATCATCTTCAGGTCGAACTCACGGAAGAATCCACTGAGCACGAACAACAGAACAACGGTTATCATCATTGTGCGGGTGATGCGGTTCCAGCCATTATCATCAACACCTTTACCAATTAAGATACCAAGGACTAAACCCGGGATTGCGTTACCCATAATCAGTTGTGCGCAACCACCGAAAAGTGTTGCCCAGAAACCGGAACGGCGTCCGGCATCCATCGCCGCTAACCAGAAAATAACCGGCATTACTGTGTTAACCAGTAAGTTAGCGGCAGGAACCAGTACATTAATGGCGGTTGTCTGTAGTGCAGCAGGGACGGCTGATGCGGTGGTATTTAAGAATGCGACGACAAAAGCGCCGATAATGGCACAGGCTATCGCCATTTTTTTCGGGTTATGCAATGTTTCTGCAACATTACGGTTTTTTGTCAGTAGTGCAGCGGCACCCCAGTTAGGAATGATGCGATGATCAACGTCTTGCGTGAATGCCCCCGCAGCGACAGAGGATGCCCATGCGTTAAAGAAGAATCCTAAGCCAAAAGAGAAGTGTGATGCCGGGTCGCCTTCACAGGCATTTAACTCGCCTAATGTACGAAATGCTCCCATTCCCTGAGTGGTCGGAGCGTGGAACATACGTGCAGCCCCGGCTCCTAAACCAAAGCCGCAAAGGCCGCCGATAATCAGGGACATACCCAATATTTCTAAGAAAGATGCCGTTTCACTCATGGAATTAACTCCGGGCCTGATTGCTTTTATTGTTCTGTAAATGGTATTTCGTTAACAGAAAGTAAGGTAACATCCAGAGAAACGTCGAGCACAACACGAAAGTGTTCGCGTTTACGCGGCAAAAAGATAAAAAGAAATTTTTCTGTCCGTGACTGCGAATGAGCACTAACCACCTCAACATCCTTTGGTTCAATTCTCAGTATGATGTTGGTGTTGTCTTTGAGTACGGTTTTTTGTATTGAATTCAATGCGTCAGCAATCGCTTTTTGTTTTGTGTCGCCTTGCCCTGTCACCCGTACAACCGTTTCAATAGATTTTTTCATTAAGCGTTGCCGTATTTTTTATTAAATGCTTTAACTAAGCGCTCGCCTAACTCTTCCTTATCCATAAAACCAAAACCCAACACGTTGCAACCCTCTGCAATTGCAGTTTCTCCTTCTTCGACAGAGCGCATCCCATAACGTGCTTTATAGCCATATTTGGTTTGAGCCGTGATAGCACCGGCGCCGCCGCTACCACAAAAAGAGATACCGAAATCGGCTTGCTCTGCATTCATGACATCACCGAGTTTCATATCAGCAGCAACACCGGGAACCACAATCGCTTTGGCACCTGCATTTTCCGCGCCGACAGCCACTTTTTGGCCTTTCCCTAAACGATCTCCGATAACAATAACGATTTGTTTCATATTTTTATTCTCCAAAAAAAATTAGTCATCAGAACGAATAACTTCAAAATGAACAGAGAGTAAGTACGTCTCTTCAGGAGCTAATCCGGGCAAGGTGTCAACAGCCCGTTGAGCTAATGCAATGGAGTGTTCAGATATTTCATCAAACAAGCTGATATCCACTTCGGGTAATGCTTCGCCGGTTTGCGCTCTTGCAACCATGGCACGCAGATGAGATACCAGCATTTGTTGTTGTACCTCCGTGGTGTAACAGTCCTCCAGCCTGAGCCAGTCAGTAATCATGACCAGCAGTTTTTGTGTTACCTCATCAATATCCGGGTTGTGTTCAAACATATTAAAAACCACAATTGATTCACTCATAACTATTTAAAATCCAAAGTAATAATGCAAGTCAGACTACGGTTGCTCCCTGATGACTAATACCTTAATCTGTTCTGCATTATTTTTGCAGGCAGTAAATTTCCACTTGGAAGTGGAAATAATATGGAATAGTACAAAGGATAATAGTGTTTATTTTTTAACCCAAGCGGAAATCAAATGGAAAAATAACATTTAAAAAGAGTCTGGAAAAATTTACAAACTGTATTTTTTGAAAAATAATTGTTTTAATTCAATTTGTTAGTTATCTTCTGGTGAAGGTGGAAATGCAGGGGTAACAGGGAAGTGATATTTGTGAGCTATTACTTCCACTTGGGGTCTTTGGTGGTTAAATGAGCAGGGGATTGTGAAAAAATAAATGATGGAGTTGCGGTTAGGATCACGTAAAAAACAGCAACTCCCGGTTTTCCGCAAATAAGTGGAAGCTGCCGGTACTCAGAGGATACGGGCTAAACTGTCTTTAGCTATCATTTGGAATTCATTGAAGTTTTTGACAGTAATTAAGCGACGGGTTGTTTTTTCTTTGACGAAAGTGACGAATAAGTCATATATCGCCATAGCTTCTTCATAATCAGCCTTACTGATAGCGAGCAGAAAAATGACATAGGCGTTTTCTTTCGTTTCCTTGTTCCACTCGATGCCTCTTGGCGCAACAATTGTGACGACAACCGTCTTGTTAGCGAGTAACCCTAACGAATGAGGCAGGGCGATACCTTCACCCAGTAAAGTGGAAACAATCGATTCGCGTTCCTGCAGCGAGGGATAAAAATCAGAAGTGACATACCCATCTTGCTGTAATTTTTGGCATACCGTTTTAAATAGTGTTTCCTGACTAATTTTTTCGTTAATCACCATAAAAAATCGTTCATCAAAAAATTGCTCAATGATATAAGGATGCGTTTGGTCAATCATCGCTAAGCGGCCTACCTGCTTGAGCTGATAGGGTGTAGGAAAAGGCGCTATTTTTATAACGGGTTTATTTTTTTCAGAAATACGCACGGTAGTAATAACAAAATCTTCATCAACTTCCTCAAGTGATTCATATTCCTGCAAAGTGAGATCCCGGCTGAATTTCAGCTGCGGAAATTCACGCATAATCTTAGACTCAACCACCCGAAATGTTGAATTACCCGCATCGGTGACAACAAGTACCTCTGTTTGCCGGATAGATCCTGCGCCATAGTTTCTTTCAAGACTGACACCAATATGCACGGCCAAATAGCCAAGTTCATCTTCACTAATGGCGTGAGGAAGTAATTCTTTACTTGCGCTCGTCAATGCACTGAGAGTGACATCATAGGCAAAAGGGTAATATTGTTTTATATCTGATAACAAAGGGTTTGGTGTGGATATGTGGTACTGAAGCCGTGTGATTAATGCGGCAAGATGAGTATTCAGATCTTTTTTAAGTTTTTCATCACTGCGTAAATCATAGTTATAGAGTGAGTTAATATAATTCAAAATATATTCAGCCAGCTCATTATGGCTCCCGTTTTTTTGGCTGGCGGAATCTTGGCTGCTAATACGCCGGGCAACGATTTGATCGTGCAGATAGCTAATTTCGGGATTAGAAAGATCGCTTCCTAAAAAATAGATTAGCCCTTTAGATATTTCATTACAGACTTTGAGGATCACGTCGTCATTAGCATTATTGTTGACTATTGAGGTTAATTCATGCCCTCGGGTAATACGTAAAATTGTGACTGCACAATTAAAAATGAGATAAATATGACCTTCATTACTAAGCCGGATATCGAAGCGATTAATACTGTAATGCAGTACTTTATCAATGTAAGTGAGATCAATATTATCTAAGCATTCAGGCGAAAAAGTGGCTAAATCATGGTTGATCTGTTCAGAAAAACGACGCCACAATGTTTCGGTGATACAGGCTCTGACTGCCCATTCACTGGCATTTAACCGAATTCCCTGATGGGGAATGCTTTCTAAGCTAATTTGATATTTTTGCAGGTGTTCTCTGACCGCGCTCATATCTTGTTGCAGCGTACCTCTGCTGACAGACCATTCTTCTGCGATATCATCCAGTTTTACAGGGAGTGATAACATTAAAAGTTTTAATAATAATGCATCGATACGCTCTTTGCCGGTACGCGGAATACTGTTTTCTGTTTCACCTTGTTGGGTGAACGCCTCAAAAAGTACATTATCGTCAATTTTTAAACGATAGCCATGGCCGCGCTCATAGAGAATATGCGCCCCATGATCTTTAATCAACTCATTGATTTCATTTATATCTGAGCGAATTGTCCGGGTGGAAACGGAAAAACGTTTTGCGAATTCATCCTGAGGTACAACTTCATTGAGAATACCGGCAAAAATTTGATTGTACCGCTGCTGAGTGAACAGACCCATGGAAACACCTTTAAAATCAATGCTAAAAGTATTGAATGTCAAAGTAAAATAATATTTTTGACGGGTTAATAGCCGGACTCTATCACAGGCTTGTCAATATATGGGCTATAGGAATGCTTTAATTTGAGAAGTAACCCACAAATTAAAGCATATTTAATGCGTGTTAATGAATTTTATCCGCAGCTAAGGTTAGTCAGCGTACTACCTCAGTGGCAAAGACTTGTAATAAAAGAAGAAAAGTCCGGCTCCTGCATGGTCATACAATGGATCCCGCCGCCGCCGGACGCAATATTATCAATATTTGTCTGAACAACTGTGCGCTGCGGGAACAGCGATTCAAGCAGGGATCGTGCCTGCGCATCGGCTGTTTTATCGCCAAATTCCGGCAGGATAATCCCGCCGTTACACGGGTAGTAATTAATGTATCCGGCGGCAAAGTCCGGGTGCTTGTCCCGGTTTACCCTTGTCTGCGACGGATTATTCAGAACATGAATATTATCAATCAGGTTGGTATGCTGACGCAGGGTATTCAGGGCTGCGGCATGATCCCGTGTGACCTCGTACTCAAAGGAACCGGGGTCATTTTCCATCGGAATAATTAACGATTTTTCATTGATAAACCGCGCGTAGAAATCCACATGGGCATCGGTAATATCATGGTCGCGGATACCATTAAGCCAGATAATCGTATTCAGACCAAGAGTTTGCTGTAATAACTGCTCTGTCCGGTGACGGCTGAATCCGGGATTGCGATTATCATTAAGAATACAACTGCGGGTAAAAATACCGGTGCCATAGCCATTGACTTCAATTGCACCGCCTTCCATGGTCAGCGGGTTGATATGCAAAGGCATACCGGTGTATTGCGCCATAACAGCCGCAATGTTTGCATCGCGCTTTGCTGTCTGTTTGCCTCCCCAGCCGTTAAAATTAAAACTGACTGCGGCGGGGCGCTGCGTCAGGGTGTCATAAACAAAATTGGCACCGCTGTCGCGCAGCCAGATATCATCCAGCGGACAGTCAACATAAGTGACAGTGTCACCGAGTAACTGTTGTGCAACGGCTCTGTTTTCTTTTGTTACCAGCAGATTAACCGGCTCAAAGCGGGCAATCGCCCGCGCAATATTTGCCTGATCACGACAGACTCCGGCGGCAAGTTTTGCAGACCAGATCCGCGGGTCAGCACCAAATGCCAGCCAGGTGGCTTTGTGGGGGTGATGTTCTGAAGGATAAATAAACATAGTCAGCTCATTATCTCAATGGTAACGACATGTAATACCAGCCGTAAATATCCATATAGCGCAGGGTGGCCTGCGAGGTTTCATATTTCACATCAGTAAAACCGCGCCGCAGATAGAGCGCGCGGGCTTTGGTATTTAAATCTGAGACATACAATGACAGCCGGTTGATAGACGGGTCAGTGCGCAGTTGTTCTGTAATGCTGTCAAGCACCTGGTTGCCGATACCCGTTCCGCGCTGTGATTCATCCACACACAGATAGGAAATATAGGCGGTATCTGGTTCAGGGACATGCACAAACATCTGAAGAATGCGCCGGATTTTCATAAACGGGATAAACCCGGCTTTGCGCAGGATAGTCAGATAAGATATCGGTCGCGGCGCATTTTCCGTCGGGTGTTTTACACCATAGCTCAGCCCGTAAACAGCGACTAATTTGCCGTCACGTTTTACCTGAAAATGGCGGTCATGCGGCTCACTCAGCCCGCGCTGCCAAAACATATCCAGCACCGCCTGACGTTGTTTATCCGGCATGGAGTGTATGGTTTTAAATTTAGAAGAAAATGCCTGATAAAACAGGGTGCATGCGCTGTTTATGTTTGTTTCATCCAAACTTTCTGTTTGTAATCTGCTACCATCAGGGGCAGTGGTTATACTCTTCATTGTGTTGGGTATGTAAATAATAAAAGATGAATTGATAAAAGATAGAGTAATCAGTCTAACATTTATTGTCCAGCTTTTCGGAGAATATTCTCATGGATAAATTAACGGAAAAGCAGCGCCAAAAACGCCGGCAGATCCTGGATGCAGCAATGCACTGCTTTATAGAAAAGGGATTTCATTCGACATCAACAGCGGAGATCTGCAAAGCCGCAGGGATGAGCCCGGGTAACTTATTTCATTATTATCCGACGAAATACGCGATTATTGAAGCTATCGCAGAGCTGGACAGTGATGAGCACAAGTCTATTCTTGCCATGGGCGACGAACCCGGGAATGCCATTGATATTATTGAAAAAATAGTATCGGCGCTGATCACCCTTTACAATGAGCCGGGCTATGCGCGCATCAGTCTGGAAATTATCACCGAGGCGAGCCGTAACCCGGAACTTAACACCGCATTTGTGGTAAACGAGCAAAAATTACACAGTAAAATACGTGATGTATTGCACCGGGGAATTACCGCCGGCGAGATTGATTCACAACTGAATCCGCAACAAACGGCATCCTGGCTGATGGTAATAGCAGAAGGTGCGATGGGCCGGGATCTGATGGAGCCGGCGTTTAACTGGAAAACCAGCCTTGCCGGGTTGCACGTTTTGATCAGAAAAGCGCTTATACCCAACGTCATTCGGGATGCGGGCAGGCGGCAAGCTCCGACCGCCGGGGAGCATAGATAACGGCGGGCTGAGTGCGGCCAACGAACCTGCAACTTGAATGAATAAGGGTATATACCCTGAATAATCAGTCTGCTAAGTGGCGCTGCATAATGGTGACGTTTTCGTCGTTGATAACATCATCAAATACCGGTTTCCATCCCATCCGGGCATACATGGCTTGTTTGTCCGGGGTGTAAAGATTGAGAGCAGGCAGGTGGCGCTCGGTTGCCGCATCAACCACCGCCTGAGTCAGAGCGCTGCCCAGCCCCTGACCCCGTGCGGCGGGCAGGGTATATATTTCACCTGTCCACCAGTCAGCATCCGCCATCCGGCTGGTTTTCAGCTCCCGCCAGATAAGGCTGGCGGTTGCCAGCAATGCCCCGTTTTTATCTGTGGCAACAAACAATTGTTCACCATTTTCCCCGTTTACCCGGTTAAGCAGGCGCGCCAGGATTATCTCCGGAGTCTGCCATTGAGGCAGTGCCTGCCACTCGTTATGCAGAACCTGTGCAATGGCTTGCAGCAGAGGATAGTCCTCAGGCTGAGTAGTGACAGGGCGGACAGTCATGATGCGGATAGTCATGATAATGATACTCCGGGATGTTCAATTAGTTCGCTAATCAGTGCCGGAACGGGCTGAAAGCGCGCGCGGGGTCCGTGCAGTGCATCCGCTGCCGGGGGTGCCTGTGGGCCCGGCAGCAAAGGATAGTTTACTATAACGGTTATTACTCATTTTATACTATACCCTTATCCACTCAAAAGGCAGGTTCGTTGGCTGCCTTCCGAATGACGCCAGATATATATTTTCATTTCTCAATGTCCTTTGACACGGAAAAGTTATTAAAATAAAAATCCTCATCAAAATATGAAAGGATATAATCAACATCATTAAATCTAAAATAGTAAGGCTTTGATGCCTGACTTACAGATAATATATTCTCTGTTGTTTTTTTATCTATATCCGTTTTCCATAATCCGGCAGGTCCACCCGTAATAGAAAAGAAAAATTGATTTTCATTTCCCCAATCAAAATTAGCACCATAGGTAAAATTTACTGTCTCATATTTTTTCTTGTCAAAAAAAATATTAGTGCTGATATCAGGGCGATCTTCAGGGAAGATATAGACACCTTCATAATCACCGGAAGCTACATGCCATTTTTTATTAGCTGATGCCGTATTACTACGGCATAGTTTTTCATCACAATAGCCCATCCAATCATTGTTTTTTTCAGCTTGATTTTTATATTCACTCATTAAACCAGCTATTTCTTTAGTATTAACAATCTCCGTTATTTTTGATTTAATCCACGAAGCATCAATGTCAATACTCTTAATTTTTTTAAGATTACTAAAGTCGACACGATAGTATTTATTTATTCTTCTTCCTGTTTTATCATCATATACATTATTAACAGAATAAGCTAAATAGTCATTTCCTTTTTCAAGGATTTGTATTTCCGGTGACTGATAACCGTTACTATCATATTTTGAGATAATTACTGATTCACCGGGGTAATCTGAAACCAATATTAAATAAGATGATGACTTGTTAGTGTTGACTTTAAAGAAAAAGAAAACGTTATTATCTATGTTTAAATGAGAAAGTATTTCCCAATCACCTGTTCTGATGTTTTTATTGAAGTTATCGCTTTTGCTTGGAGCTTCTGAAATGTTTTTTACCAACCATTGGTTATATATCAATGAATATCCATTGGTGTTGGTTTTTTTATCTTCAGCTTTATTATTCTCATCACTTTCATTACTTTCGTCATAGGTAATATCATCAGAATTGAACTCGTCTGAAACAGATTTAAATTCACTTATTCTTGATAGTATAACATTTCTTTCTAAATATATATTTTTAATACATTCATAATTACTACCACATTGATTTCTGTTTTTAACCCAGGCTTTTTGATCGTTAATTAAGATCCCTAAGGATAATGTGTTGTTTTTTGCTTTGGTAAATAATTTGTTACTCATGTTATCAAGACCATCAAGATAAGAATTACCACATATTGTTGCTTCTGTCTCATTTAATGTATTTAATGAACAATCAAACCCGGCAGCATATGAAACAGATTGAAAAGATAATAAAATCGATAAAAATGATACTGTTAGCTTAATCATAAATAAAACCTCTTACATCCTCTGTTTAATTAATTTTAACTCAGCCTGCGGTGTAATTTAAATTATCATGGCGACTGAATTTTATTTATATAATATCAGGCCGCTTATACTTATGATATGTCAGTTAAATTCAGGCTTAAGTTCACCACTTTCAGGATATCAGCGCAACTAAAATAATAATAAAAAGAAGTAGTACAGAGTATGTAAGGAAGATAGCCGGGAAAATTAATGAAAAAATTATCTTCTGAAGCAGAGGAATGAAAAAAATTGTTGCATTATCCAATGTATTAACACTGATTATTTGTCGATTACCGGCATAACCGGCTAAACTTAATATGGGTAAAATGTTTGTTTTGAATTGCCTGAATTGAGAGTAAGACGCATCCGGATAACAACAATTTTCTGAGTTTACGGCGCTGTATCAGAAATTCACCGGTCTGCTGGTTGTCCGGGAGAGTGGTGCGGTGCGAATTTTTGTCATCATTAAAACTGCAGGCAGGCATGTTAGACGGACCTGTAGTTTGAAGAAATAATAGTATATAGTATTTTATATATTAACTTTAAGATCTTAATAATGCACAATATTATTTATATCGCGACCAGCCTCGACGGTTATATTGCCGATGCGCAGGACAAACTGGACTGGTTGTTTTCCGTGCCGAACCCGGAACAGGATGATATGGGATTTGCTGCGTTTATGCAGGGTGTTGATGCGGTAGTGATGGGGCGCAAAACCTTTGAAACCGTGTGCAATTTTGATGGTGACTGGCCGTATGATAAACCGGTTTTTGTATTATCCCGCTCAGTGACCGAACTGCCGGGAAAACTGACCGGTCACGCCGTGCAATTAATGCAGGGTGATATTAATGAGATACTGGATACTATCCACCGCGCAGGTTACCAGACACTGTATATTGATGGCGGAACTGCCGCGCAGCAGTGTCTGGCGGCAGATTTGATTGACGAAATGGTGATCACGACTGTGCCGGTTCTGTTAGGCAGCGGCAAACCGCTGTTTGGAACACTGGCTGAGCCGCTGCAATTTGTTCATATCAAAACAGAGCGCTATTTTGATTATATGGTCAAGAATACCTGGTACCGGAAACGGGATCAGGCGGCGCAGGTCTGAGTACGCCCCGGGTGGCATAGCTCAAATACCATTTCCGGCGAACCTGGCTGAAACGGGCTGTGCTGCCAGTCACCACAGACACGGTTGACTGTCAGCCCGCTGTATTCAACTGCATCACAGATCTCAGCAAAAGACGGAAAGACAATATCAGATGTGGCACTGAATACCGGCCCGTTTTCACCCATCTGATAAAAGGTACTGTAACGGATAACGCCATCATGTTCTGCGACATCATTCCAGTAAATTATCTCACCGAATTCACCACTGATGCGTGTTTCCCGGGTCAGTTCAGGTATCCATTCACGCCACTCTTCAGTCTGAGAATTGCGGCTGTCAAACAGCACAATACCGTCCGGGCTTAAATGACGCTGAATTGCCTGTAGTGCAGCAATGCGTTGCTCCCTGGTCAGAAAGACCTGGAACGCGTGCCCGGATAGGATAATCAGGTCAAAGGTGATATCCAAATCGAGGTTTTCTGCTGAACTGCATACCCAGCGGACGCTATCCGTTTTTTGCTGTGCGATAGCCAGCATTGCCGGTGCGGGATCGGCTCCGGCGAGGATTTTATGCGGATAGGCTGCGGCAATTGCGGCCATGAGTGTACCTGTGCCGCAACCCAGATCCAAAATACGCGCAGCACTTGCCGCTCTGGCAAGATAAACATCAAAATCTGCCCGCCATTCGTTATCCATATCATAAAACCGCGCCAGATCCGGATTCCGGTAAAGGGCGTCATCATATTTGTTTGTCATCAGATTTTGTCCTTTTGTTATGGTTTCGGAGATCCGGATGATACATAGCACGGACACTATAACAAACTCACCGTTGCTTAACTCATAAACCATCTGCTTTGGCAGGTATTTCATTCATGCTGCGGTGCAGTAATATCATCACAAGAACAATACCGAACCCGACTGCCAGCCCGGTAGCATTGACGTAATACCAACCCGCATAATAAAACGCAACACCTCCCAGCAGGCTGCCGAGTGCGCCAAAACTGAAGATAAGAAAGTCCGTTGCGCCCTGGATTTTTGCCCGTTCATTTCCACGGTAGGTGCGCGGCAGCAGTTGCGTGGTACTGATCAGAATAAAATTTCAGCCCAGCCCCGGAGCGGTCATGGCAATCAGAAAATGAGCATAACTGTTACCGGTAAGACTGACCAGATTAGTAATGATCAGGCAGACAACGCCCAGCCAGATTTAAAATGTGGATGAATAATGTAACAAGATGGAAATTCGTATGCCGGATGATACAACTTCAAGTTAACTTTAAGTCAAGAGGGGGTTTTGATCATTTTTTCTTTGTTTTTTTTCAGACTGACAGCAAGGATTTTCCGGAAATTAGGACACTCCAGGTGATTTTCTGCCGGACACTGCTCAATATGCAGTAATCCCTGTTTCAGTTTTTGTAGTTCCCGTATTTTATTATCAATTTCGGCGGTTTTTTCTTTAATTGCCGTCCGTTCGATACCTTTTCCCGGTAATTCACTGAGCATCACCGTGATTTCATCCAGCGAAAAATGTCCCTGTTTTGCCAGTATGATCAGAGAGAGCCGGGTCAGTATCTCCGGCTCATAGATACGGGTCAGACCTTTACGCCCGGAGGGCGTAATCAGCCCTTTGCTCTCATAATAACGAATGGTGGCCGTTGTCAGACCGGTCAGTTGTGCAACCCGCCCGATGTTCAGTAATTTCATGCCTGTGCTGTCAGCTTGCGGAGTGAGGCGAGTGAATGGATCTGTTTTCCGTCTGCGGTAAAGTTGTCCGGAGATAACCATGTCTGCATCGCCTGATCCACATCCGGCCACTCTGTATCAATAATGGAAAACCATTCTGTATCGCGGTTACAGCCTTTGACCACACGTGCCTGACGGAAACATCCCTCATACTGAAAACCCAGACGCAGCGCCGCGCGACGGGACGGTTCATTCAGGCTGTGGCATTTCCATTCATAACGGCGGTAACCCAGGGTATCAAACACGTATTTCATCAGCAGCCAGTGGGCTTCAGTGGACATCACCGTGCTGCTCAGTAACGGGGAAAAATGCACATGTCCGACTTCGGTTACGCCATTTTGGCAATCTGTCCGTAACAGAGAGAACAAACCGATGGCTTTACCGGTTTCTTTATTGATAATGGTAAAAAACAGCGGATCGGTCAGTTGCGCATTTTTTTCAATTCGTGCCGTATATTCATTGAAATCACGCGGCGGCTCATCCGGCAGCCAGGTCCAGTACCGCCCGTCGGGCGCAAGGGAAAATGCCTGATATAAATCAGCCGCGTGCGCCGGAACCAAAGGTTCAATACGGCAAAACTTACCTTCTGCACTAACCCGTTCAGGGTAAGCGCGTCCTGACCAATCCGGTAAGGTATCGCCGACAGGCTGTCCGAATGTATTTAACTGGCTCATTTTTTTCTCCGCGGTGTTTTTGTTTTTTGTACTGTAATACGCCGTACGGGAAGAAGAAAGATCCAGTTTATTTAAATAACAGGGGTCCGGTAGCGAAATGGTGTAAATCGATATTTTATTCTGTGGTAATCAAATACAGAACATAGAACACCTATGTTAATAATTTATTTTATAAAATGTACTCCGGGGGAGTACTACGCAGCGTGTCATTATAATTTATTATAGAATATAATAACTAACCAACATGTTATTCTTATGCTGATAATATGTTAATGCTTCACTAAATACAGGCTGGTATATATGAGGGATATGGTAAGTAATATAAACAGGATAAATAAAAAGAAATATCAGTATCAGAGTATTTTGCAGTTCTTTTTTTACCTCTTTATTTTACTCGCTGTCATGTTTTTTTCACTGTTTTATGGCAGTGTCAATATGGAGTTTCATCAAAAACTGACAACTGTCCTTAAAATAGTGACCGGTGAAATAAACAACGGCGATTTATTGCCGTATGAAACGATTATTTATAACATCCGGTTGCCCCGGATAATTCTTGTTGCTGTCACCGGTGCATCATTATCACTGGTCGGTATTCTGATGCAGACCATTACCCGTAATGAACTGGCTGATCCTTATATTCTCGGCGTTTCTTCCGGTGCGAGTGCGGGGGCTGTTTCCGCGATTGTGCTGGGATTGTTCTCTTCGGTTTCACCTTATAATATCTATATTGGTGCCTTTGCGGGGGGATTGATTTCCACCTCTATTATTGTGTTATTTAACTTTAAAAAAAGTAATATGACAAACCTGGTGCTTATAGGGATAGGGATTTCCAGCCTTTTCTCTGCAATAACAACCGCGATTATTTATTTATCGAAAAATGAAAGTCAGGTGAAAAGTGCGATGTTCTGGATGCTGGGCAGTTTTTCCGGTATAAAATGGTCCTATATCTGGTTGCCGTTTGTTGCCATGTTGGTTGTACTGGCATTCTGTCTTTTATTCAGTAATGTCCTGGATACATTATTATTAGGCGCAGATGCCTCACAACAGTTAGGTATCAATGTTGGTGCGATTAAATTATGTATCATCATTCTGTCTTCTTTTGTGGTCTCTATTATTGTTGCAAATGTCGGTGTTATTGCATTTATCGGGCTGATTATTCCGCATATTGTCAGGAACCTTATTTCGGTTAAACATTTTAAGCTATCACTTTATTCCTGTCTGATTGGCGGCGCGTTTTTAGTCATTATTGATACTATCTCCCGGAGCTGGTTTAAACCGGAGGAGATCCCGGTCGGGATACTCACCTCTTTAATTGGTGCGCCGTTGTTTGTTTATATCATTATCAAAGGAAACCGGAGCCGATAACATGAGTACTGTTGATGTTACTAACCTGAACTATAACGGAATACTGAAAGAGATTTCGTTATCATTTTCCGGTAAACATATTATTGGTATTGTCGGACCTAATGGATCGGGTAAAACAACGCTGCTGAGACATATTTACCGCGATATAAAAACAAAAAAAACCGTCTTTCTTGATAAAATGGATATTGCTGCATTTTCGATAAAATCGCTTGCCCGTCATATATCGGTACTGACTCAGTTTAATGATCAGGTAGAAGGAAAACTGACCATTGAAGAGATAGCTGTTATGGGCAGAATGCCGTATAAAAAACATTATGTTGATTACAGCCACAACGATTTTCTGATTGCAGAGCGCTATATGACATTATTTGGTCTGCAAACCATGAGACATAAAGAGTATCACGATTTATCCGGCGGTGAAAAACAGCGGGTTATGCTGGCAAAATGTTTTTCACAGGAAACAGATATCATGATCCTAGATGAGCCGACAAACCATCTGGATGTCAGGTATAAAGTTGAGGTAATGAAAGCATTAGCGGCGTCAGATGCGACGGTTATCATGACTATTCACGATATTAATTTAGCCGCCAAATATTGCCGGTATCTTATTATGATGAAAGACGGTGAAATTTATTCACAGGGAACACCTGCGCAGGTATTCACCAAAGAATGCCTGTTTGATGTATTTGGTGTGGAATTTACGATATTACCGGTCGATGACCGGGTCGCTATATTTTTATAGTCTGCTTTATAACATATTGTTGTCACTCAAGAGGGAATGATGAAAAAATTATTATTGGGTACGTTTATTGTCTCCGCACTCTTTTCATTACCGGCGCACGCGGCACAGGCACCTGTTCAGTTTGATGCGAATCTTGACGGCAGTGAATATCATTTTAAACTGGATAGACACCCGCAGCGTATTGTTTCTCTCAGCCAGATCACCACGGAAATATTATTGGTACTGGGATTAGGTGATCGTATGGTGGGAACGGCCTTTCTGGAAGAACCTATTTACCCGCCGGTCAAAGAGGCGTATGACAAAATCCCGGTTCTGGCAGAAAAATGGCCTTCTTATGAAGTGTTTATGTCAGTTTCCCCTGATTTTTCCACCGGCTGGGCAAATTCATATTCTAAATTAGCGCTGGAAGCGAATAAAATTGTTCCGGAAGGCGTTTCTGTTTATATTCCTGAATCAATGACCTCTTCATCTGCGGATGTTAATACCTATTTTAATGATCTGCTGAAGTTTGGTGAGATTTTTGGTGTTGAAGAAAATGCACAAAAATATGTTGCATCTGAAAAAGAAAAATTAAAATCAGTTGTCAGCCATATTAATAAATACCCTGAGAAAACCGCGTTTATTTTTGATTCACAGGATGGTAAGCCTTATACCTTTTTTGAGGGGTATACGACTGAAATGCTTAAATTAATTTCAGTGAAAAATATTTTTTCCGGAAAAGGCATTAAAAAGACCTGGGCTGTAGGTAACTGGGAGGATGTGATTATGTCTGATCCACAAGTCATTATTATTCCTGTCTATAAAGGTTTCCGTAATGATGATGATTATGACCGGAAAGTAGCGTTTCTTGAATCTATGCCGGAAATGCAGGGCGTCAGCGCAATAAAAAATAAAAATTATATAAAAGTCAATTTATCTGAGCTGGTTCCGGGTCCCCGTTCTATTGATATTTTACCGGCACTGGCAAAAGAAATACACGAGAAACACTGATTTTGTGTTTATTCAGC
The DNA here is from genome assembly GCF_965118875.1 of Morganella psychrotolerans. GTDB lineage: Bacteria > Pseudomonadota > Gammaproteobacteria > Enterobacterales > Enterobacteriaceae > Morganella > Morganella psychrotolerans_C. Next base: position 507,762 of record NZ_CBCPJD010000001.1, on the reverse strand, counting down.
ACCAGGTAAAAACCGGTGCTGAAATATAGCGGATATATACTCTAAATAATTCAGGATGCCCGGTTAGCTGAGTGCAGTCAACACCCGGGCATCCTGAAGTATGACGAGTATAATAATTAAAACAGATAAATCAGTGAATAGAAAAACGTTAGTGTCAGAACAACAGTCAGCAAGGTATTTTTAATTAATCGCGCAGATATTATGCAAAACAGTGTTCCCCATAAATACGGATTATCATTTATTTCCCGGAACTGTTGCGCTTCCAATAACACAATTGGCGCACAAATAGCCACCAGCAGGCAGGGCGCAGAGTAAGTCAGCGCCTGTTGAACAAATACCGGCAGGCGCAGCGGCAGCCCCGGGATCAGAAAAATAAAGCGCAGCGAAAAAACCATCACTGTCAGTGTCAGAATTAATCCCCAGCTCATTTTACATCCCCCCATTTGCGACCCAGAAAGACAGCAATCAGCATGGCGCTGACACCGGCGATTACTGTTCCCCCCTGAATACCCTGGCGGGTCAGAAAAATAGTCAGGGCAAAAGAGATAATTGCGCCGGCAAATGCACTTTTTGATTTAATCAGCGGCACAACAATGGCCAGCAATGTTGCAACGACTGAAAAATCCAGCTTTAGCTGACTCAGGTCACTGATGCTGTGCGCGAGGATAATACCGAGCACACTGACCAGCACCCAGACCAGGTAAAAACTGAGCCCGGCACCGAAAAGATATGCAAAACTCAGTCGGCTGCGCCCGGCAACACTGACGGCAAAGAGTTCGTCTGTCAGTAAGAATCCGATACCTGCGCGTTGTACCGGGGTAAACGGGCGCACATGCGGGCGCAGCGTCAGCCCGTAGAGCAGGTGCTGCGAGGTGATAAAAAAGACGGACACAATAATCGTGATGATCCCCGCGCCGCTGTTAAGCAACCCCAGAGTCACAAGCTGGGCGGCACCGGCAAACATCATCGCGGACATCGCCACGCTTTGTGCAAAGGTCAGTCCGCTGTCCACCGCCATCGAACCGGCAAGGATTGCCCAGGGAACCACGGCGAGATTCAGTGGGGTCATATGCAGCGCACCGGTAAAAAAATCCTTCAGAGGTGATGCGGGTAAATCAGAGGTTATCGTCATAGTGAGCCATCCGTCAGCATGAAACAGTAGCGGATACTCTGGCATCTGAGGGTGCGGGAAGATTGTATAAAATTGCTCAGCGGGTGAGGCGGTTATGGATAAATTTACCGGGTGAAATGCCCATTGCCCGCTTGAAATGGCGGGTAAAATGGCTTTGGTCGGTAAATCCGCACTGTACGGAGATATCCGCCGGGCGACCGCCGTCAATCAGTAACTGACGTGCTTTGCGCAGGCGCGCCTGGATAAGCCAGGCATGGGGCGGCATGCCGTAGCGTTGACGAAACTGGCGCAAAAAGTACCAGGGGCTCAGGTTGGCGAGTGCGGCAAGGTCGTCCAGCGCGTAATCAGTCTCCGGCTTGCTGCTCATCATATCCGCGATATATTGCAGGCGCTGACCGGCAGGGGTTATTTCAATTCCGGAAAAACTTTTTTTATTATAACGGGTTATCAGCCATGCGAGGGTGGAGAGCAACAGTGAGCCTTTGAGCAGGCGGTTATCGGGTTTGAGCAATAAATCAAACAGCAGCCGCAATTGTGCGGACAACCCCGGGTCATGTACCACCGCGCTGGTAAACCAGGGAACAAAGCTCTGGTCTGTGGTTTTCAGATCGCGCATCAGGGTATCCAGCATGTCCGGTGTCGGGTAAATCGCCCGGTAAGCCCAGCCGGTTTCCAGGGCGGAAGAGCCGGTGTGGATTTCATCGGAATTCACCAGAATGATATCTCCGGCCGGGGCATAATGATTACTGCCGGTGCGGAAAAACTGCTGTACGCCATCTTCAATCACACCAATACAAAAGCCTTCATGAGTGTGCCGGCTGAATTTTTGCTGATGATAGCGGGCCGAGAGCATACCCAGACCATAAAAATCGTCCAGGTGAAAATAATCTGCTGTTTCCCGGGGATCCGGCTGTTTATCATGCATAAAAATGTACCTGTATAATACCTGTGTTTATTCAAACAGCAGGTTCGCTGGATGTCTTGTACAAAATTGCGCATCTGCCGCGAAAATTCAATTAATTAATTTATGCGCTGCAAGATCTTTGATAATCAGCGCCGCAACCAGAGAGCAGCGGGGCAGGTCACTGCTGTCGAGCCAGGCCAGTTCAGCGATTTCAGCCGCCGGTTTCAGATCACCGGTAAATTCAGCCTGAAAACAACGGATGCGCACTTGCGTGCCGTCCTGTTTGCCATCCGCCTGTCCGGTAAAATCACCGTAAAAAGAGATGGAGTCCGGTATCAGGGTAACGGACAGCTCTTCATCAATTTCACGGCAGAGAGCTTGTTCATCTGTTTCACCGGCTTCACGTTTACCGCCGGGTGCATAAAACAGGGTTTTGTTATGAGAACGGACCATCGCGACTTTGCCATCTTTCAGCGTGATCAGTGCCAGTTTGTCAATCATTTTTGTGGTCATCGTCATTTCTCAGAGTTTATATAATTAATTATCACTATCGTTATTAAAACAGTACATCATAATGTATTTTTGAGGTAATAATCAGTGTACCGGTGACTACTCCCCGCCGTAAACGGCGAGGCTTTTCACTTCTCAGGCCGCAACCGTCTGTGTGATGGATTTACGCTGGCCTCCATGGACAGAGACGACGAGACCCGCCGCCTGCAATTCCTGTATGCCCTTCTGTCGGATATTGATGGCCGCGTTGATATCGCGATCGTGTTCAACTCCGCATTCAGGGCATTGCCAGATACGTTTATTCAGCGGCATTTCCGGCATTTTGTGACCACAGCAGTGACAGGTTTTAGAACTGGCGAACCATTGCTCCAGTTTCACCATATAAACACCTTTTTCTGCTGCTTTGTATTCCAGTTTTGATATAAATCCACTCCATCCGGTATCACCTATCGCCCGAGCCAGATTGTGGTTTTTCATCATGTTTGCCGATTTCAGCGTCTCTACAATTACCGCTTGGTTTTCGTCAACAATTGTACGAGAGAGTTTATGCTGGAAATCAGCGCGTGCATTGGCTACCCGTTCGTGTACACCCAGCAAGCTGTATTCGGGCTTTCCGGCGATTCGCACTGCCTTTTTTCTTACGTGATAATGCTTTCTGTTTACGCCGCAAATTTCGGCTGACATTGATCAGGTGACGCGGGTTAGCAACTTTATCGCCATCCGATTTTATGGCGTAGTGGGATAACCCCATGTCCAGACCGATGACTGTGGTCACCAATGTGGGTTTCGCTGGCGCTTCGATTCCATCATCACAGAGTATGGCGGCGTAATATTTACCCGTTGCCGTTCTGGATAATGTGATGCTTTTTGCCTTGCCGATAGTTTCCCTATGAATACAGGCTTTTATCGGAGGAAATTTGGGGATCTTAACCGCGCCATCCAGCACCTTCACCCCAACACAGTGATAGCTGGATTGCTTACCGTGCTTACGTTTGAATGCTGGAAACGTGCTTTCAGCTTCGGATTAAAGAAGTTAGAAAAAGCAATGTCGGGGTTAATAACCGCCTGCTGCAAGGCGATTGAATCATAGTCTTTTAACCACATGTATTTACGCGATTTTTTTGCTACAGCCAGCAACGGCTTCAGCTCCTTGCAGGGATTTAAGCTCACGCTATAGTGCTTATAAACATGCCTTTTGATATGCAGAGCTTTGTTGTATGCAAAACGAACAACGCCGAACTGAGCATTGAGATACTCAGCTTGTTCTGCTGTCGGATAAATGCGTACTTTTGTGGCTCTTAAAATAATCAGCGCTCATTGATATAGTTAAGTAATTTTAGCATGTTACAGGACGATATCAATTGAGTAATCAGCATGACTCTCCAGAAGGTTTTCTCCGTAAACGGGCACAGTGTTAGCAGACTTGCTGTTCATTTAATATTCACTACAAAATACCGCCGAAAACTATTTGACGGAGGCATGATCGAACAACTTCGAAAAGCATTTTACTCGGCGGCAGCCAAACTGGAATGTGAGATCGTTGAGATGGATGGCGAACGTGATCATGTCCATCTTCTGATCGCGTACCCGCCGAAGCTGGCTGTCAGCGTGATGGTCAATAATTTAAAATCCGTCTCGTCACGTTTGCTGCGACAGCAAAGACAGATGGAGATCAGTGAAGTTAGATTAAAAACAGTTCTGTGAAAAAAATGAACCGATCTCCATCAATGTTATTAAGTGATCTCCATCATGCTAATACGCTACAATGCTTGATTCTAATTATTAGGCAGGCTTTACTTTAGAGAGATATAACAACCACTCGATTCTGAAAAAAGAAAATATCCATAAAAGTCTGAATTAAGTGTTATATACACTAATCCATCATCTTCACTGGAAACAGAGCAAAAAAAATGATTTTTTGTTTGTATTGTTATATCTTCACCCGCAAGACCTATATATACTATTTTTATATACCAATAATCATAAGGAGAACCAAGTCCTGTTATATAAGGAAATGGAGCGGCATGTCCTATGCTATTATTTTTAGCTACATTTTCATATGTTTTAGTCACTATTGAAAATGGCTTATCATGATCATATAGCGTATGAACTACAGTTAATTCTTTTATATTAAACCCAATGCGATTAATAACATAAAAATAACCTAGATTTGATAATTTTTGCAAGGTGTCTATATCAATATTATTTATAATATCACTTGATTTATTCATGGTAAATACCCCAGGTTACAATTAATTATCACTAATTTGTACTATATAATTATTATCTAACATAAAAAATCACCTCTCCATTACTTTCTACCTTAGAAGCCAGATTGGCTTTGTTTCCATACTGATCTATGAGAGAAAAATCCATCTCCACAACCCATTCTTTATAAACGGAGAAATGTTCATACTCTATTTGACAATTCCAAAAACATAATCCTGTTGTTTCATGATTTTTTGCGGTAATAAATATTGACCATCCTTGAGGGAAAATATATTCTTTTGTAAATATCGCTTCAGGATCATAGTTAACTAATTTATCTGTAGAAGTGTTTGCTTCATTGTGATTTCCTTTTTGCTTATATTGATATGTATAGTTTTCAGCACATGTTGCATTTTTTGTTTCTATTCCTTGCGATGGATTAAATCTAACATAGTATTTAGTTAAAATTATATTTCCATCGCCTAAGTCATTTTGTTTTGAAACAAAGGTTTCAATATTTGAATTGGCAAATATTCTTTTGGGTAAAGGGAATAATGTAATGTAATCAGAAATCATGTTTCCGTTGTTATTTAATGCGGATGTAGTGTATTCTTTTCCATTTACCGTGCATTGTACGGAGATATTGAACTTTTCAACCAATTCATCCAAGGAGGCATAAGCAGTGCATAAGGAAAGGAAGTTATTATCTACTGAAGAATAAATTACAGGATAAACATACTCCCCTTTTTTTTCATTAAAAAAAACGTCACCATGGAATATTTCATTTTTATAATCAACGAATTTTATATTTTTAAATATTTCATGTGATTCTATTTTTATTTCTTTCCCACCTTTGCTTATAGCATTTAAATTAACTGTTAGTGGGATTTGATTTTTTCCATTAGCGTATATTTTATTTTCCTTACTTCCTCCTTGGATATTTATTTTTAATAAATTTAAATGCTCAATGCAATCCCAGCGATTATTTACATGGTCATTGTTTGATAGAATTATACTCCCATCAATAATTGCATTTCCAGAAACCATAGCGTCATCTGTTACTATGGCGGAATCGCAAACGATAGCAGTATCATGTATTGAAGCATTCCCTGATACCCGGCCACTACCATACACCATTGCTTCATTGTAAATAAAACAACTGCCGTCTTGACTTAAATTATGTTCGCCGCCAACCCATCCGCCGTAACGGTTTGTTGCAATATTTTCGATTCTTCGAAGAAGAATTCCATTAAACTCTTTAGTGACATCAGTAATTCTATATTTTTTTTCGAAATTTTCCATTGTAACTCTCTTTTAATAATTAATTTAGAAACCTACTTACAATATCCAGTATTTGATTTCATAATTACCATTTTAAAAAATGGGTTTATTGCTATGATAACAACACCATTATCGTCACTACTAATATTGCATTGCATTTCTATATATCTTATTTTTTTCTTTTCACTTGGAACGTAGAACTCAATATCCCAAGAGTCACTTCCTTCTCCTGTGACATAATAAAAATCATCACCTATTTTATTCATTTCAAATGTATCTAAATGAGATTGCTTTATGTTTTCCGTATATTCTACGGAGTCATATAAATATTTATGGTCTAATATAAGATCAGTTAGTATAGCGCCGCTATTATTCGCAAAGAATATAACTCCTTTTATTCTGGTACCTTTTCGTGTTGAGTTTTCATTGTATTTATTTTCATTAATTATGGTGTTTTTTATTTTATTTTCTGACATTAATAACTCCTTTTAATAGTATATTGGCTGGGTTTTCACTATCTAATATAATATTTATCCACTTCCACTTATATGAAACAGTCCTGATTAGAGTTTTCCAGCTGCTTCCGGTAAATCTTAGGCGGCAGATTGTTCAGGTTTTCATGTGTCCGGTTCCTGTTATAATCCAGCATTCAGAACCAAAATATTTCTTTAACTTGGCTCAGTAATTAAAATAAATACGTTTTTAAAAACGCACGACGGAATGATCCGTTAAAACATTCAATTAACCCATTTTGTTGTGGTTTTCCCTGCTGAATATAATTCAATGTAACACCATTTTCTGTACAAAACTGAGCCGGTTTTTCTGATATAAATTCCGATCCGTTGTCTACCAGGATGTATTCCGGTAACCCGCGTTCTTCTTTCAGGCGAGATAAAATACGGATCACCCGTTCTGTCGGTAATGACGTATCAATTTCAATCGTCAGGCACTCACGAGTACTTTCATCAATAATATTTAGTGTTTTGAAACGATTGCCGCAATACAGATTATCGTTCATAAAATCCATAGCCCAGCGTTCATTAATCTGTGTTGCTGTAATCAGCGGCTTTCTTTCCCGCTAAGGCAATTTTTTCTTTACTCTGCGCTTCAGGTTTAGCACCAACCGACAATATACTCGGCAAACCCGTTTATGATTAAAGCAATATTGCTTCCGCTGTATTCGGTGAAAGCATTTCCAGAATCCGGCCTGTGGTGATAATTACAGTTCGGCATAAATCGCGTCAATAACCGAGGCATCCCTTATTTCCCAGTCAGTATTTGCCCGGTAAAAAGACGTTCCGGGCAATGAAACTAACCGACAGGCGACTATGACCGATAAGCCTGCTTGAGTTAATTTCTGAGCGCAGGTTTTTTTTTCGGTCATCACCAGCCTTTTTGCTAAAAGTTCCTTCATGGCATGATTTTCCAGACTGACTTCCGCAAACAACCGTTTAAGCTTGGTATTTTTATCATCGCGTTCTTTAAGCCTTTTAATATCAGCCGCTTCCATCCCGCCATATTTTGATTTCCAGTTATAATACGTGGCATTACTAAACCCGTTCTGGCGACAAATTTCGTCAATTTTCATACCAGAGTCAGCCAGCATCAAAATACTGACAATCTGCGATTCGGTAAAACGTGTTTTTTCATCATGACCTCTGCTGTTTTCAGGACAGAAAATCTAATTATAGTTGTTCCATTTTAGGGGAGGCGGATATATTCTTATGTTTGATTTCTTTACATATTAAATATATTTTAAGTATTCATAATAAAGTCAATTATTATACGGTGAATCATTAAAGCCTGACTAAGACTACAGTTTTTTTGCGGTGAGTTAAAATATAAATAATATAATTGAATAATAAAATATGAAAGGTTAAAAAAACTTAATGTTTTCAATAAAAAAAACAAACATAATAAAAATAATAGGTAACAATCTAATTATGATTGTTTAAAAAGTTATTATTTGCATTTGATCCCAATGAAGGGCTTGTTGCAAATAATGAATTAGAGTCTTTTTCATTCAAGGCTAATTGGGTGTTTCATGCTAAAAGCGTCTTCACATTGAATAATCGATTGATAAAGGCAGATCGCTCCCGCACCCGAAACATGGGTTCGTCACGACATAGCCATTCATCACATTGACCTTTATTCAGTTTTCGCGACGTTTCAGTTCCGGCATAGAACCCCAAGAAGTGTGTTTGTCAGTATTGAGTACTTTTGGCTGTCGCATAGTAATACCCGTTTGAGAAATTTATAGGCGGCATGGCGATTACGTTTCGGTGAAAAATAAACATCCAACGTTTCCCCGTATTTATCAATTGCACGGTAAAGGTAAAATCATTTACCGTTGACTTTGACGTAGGTTTTATGGAGTTGCCAGGAGGAAACAGCCCAACTAAATTGATATTTTTTGAGTTTTTTACGGAGTAGAGGCGCATATTCGATAAACCAACGATAAATGGTCTCGAACGATGAACGGAAATTTTCCTTTCAGCTAACATATCGCTGACGTGGGCATAACTCAGCGGAGCCGAGCCATGAGCCATACCATCGAAGGCTCCACCGGATAGTGGTTGGCGTAAAATGTTTTCATTTAAATAGTCAGGCGCCATTGAGCTTTCCCTTGAAAGAAACTAAGGCATCAGTGTTCATCATCAACTCAATTTTTGCAACAAGCCCACATAACAGGTAAAAGTAAACAAAACTCTCGTTTTATTTACTCGCCCTATCCGCTCAAAAAATGTACTTAGTGTACGTTTCCGTACAGTTGGGCTTCAAACCTCCTAACTAACTAAGAAATGCCATAAGGATAATAATCATGAATACCAAACCCCATCGCTTTCACCAGGTTGATGTTTTCTCTGCGGTGCCGTTACTGGGCAATGCGCTGGCGGTCGTTGTTGATGCTGATGATTTGACGGATGAGGATATGCTGCGCTTTGCCCGCTGGACCAATCTGAGTGAAACCACCTTTTTGCTCAAACCGGTTAATCCGCAGGCTGATTACCGGGTGCGTATTTTTACCCCGGACGGCGAGCTGCCGTTTGCCGGACATCCGACACTGGGTTCTTGCTATGTCTGGCGGGAGACGCAGTCGTTTCAGGAAAAACGCACTATTATCCAGGAGTGCGGCGTGGGGTTAGTTGCTATCCGTCAGCAGGATGAAAAACTGGCGTTTGCCGCGCCAAAATTATTGCGCGGCGGTGATGTTGAGCCTGAAAAACTGGCTTATATTATCGGTGCGCTGGGATTAACGCAGGCGGATGTTGTGCGTTCCGCATGGGTAGATAACGGGCCGGGCTGGATAGGTTTGCAACTGACTTGCGTTGAAAGTGTGCTGGCGGTTAAGCCGGATTATGCCCGCCTGAATGGTTATGATATTGGTATTTGTGCTCTGTATGACGATCAGAGTGGTCCGGTACAACTGGAAGTGCGCGCATTTTGCTGTTCCCTGGTGGAGGAAGATCCTGTTACCGGCAGTCTGAATGCGTCACTGGCACAATGGCTGATCGGCAACGGCACATTGCCGGAAAAATACACGGCAAATCAGGGACGGGCGCTCAGCCGTGACGGGCAGATTTTTCTGAGCAAAGAGGGCGCTGATGTGTGGGTTGCCGGGGATGTGGTCTCTGTTATCACCGGACAGGTGTATTTGCGCTGATTATATATCGTTCTTCTGGTCTGTAAGGTATTTTCAGGCTTTACAGACCGGCAGATAGGGTGCTAAATCTGGTTTTTCGTTTTCTATCCAGTCTGTAATTATGTTCAGGGCGCCGGGATAATAGGCATCGCGTCCGGCATACAGAAAATGCCACCGGCGCAGAACCGGCCAATCGCTTTCTAACTGATAATTAAATGCGGGTGCGCGGAGCAATCCGTGACCTGCCTGCGGAAAAATAATCACATCAGCCTGCGGATTATCTTTCAGGGCTGACTGATAACGACAGGCATTTGTGCGCGCATTCACATTTAAATCTTCCGCGCCCCAGACCGCCAGCACGCGTCCGTTCATGTGCGGCAGGTCAGCGGATGAATCACTCAGGTAATTTTTTGCTACGAACGCAAAGCGATCCGGCGTCATATCACTGCGTTGCGCCGGGTCTTTTGAACCATTCATTGCGAAAATACGGTCATTTTCTGTTTGCTCTTCCGCCAGCAAACGGGCGATATCATCAGGTGTTTTTCCCTGCTGCGCATAGCGCAATCCCTGATAAAACTGCCCCTGATCCCGCCAGTTAACCGCTCCGCCGATAATCACAGAGAATGCCGGATGTGATTGTCCGGCCGCCGCAGGGATAACCCATCCCGCCTGGGAAAAACCGAGAAAGCCGACTTGCACAGTGCCGTCCGGATAGCGGGACTGAATAAAGCGCAGTGCGGCTGCCGCTTCTTCTGCGCGATCAGGCATTGATTGATCCAGCCAGTTTCCCCTGCTGCTGCCAACACCGGCTTTGTCCCATGAAAACACCGCAATACCGGCATCTGTCAGTGTGTTAAACAGCGGGCTGTAACCCATATTGGAATAGCGATACTGCGGGCCATCCCCGTGAATAATAACGGCAACCGCCGCCGGTTGTCCGCTTCCCGGTAACAAAAGTGTGCCGGAAAGGGTATTACCCTGTGATTCAAAGGTCAGTTCCTGCTGTATCGCGTCGTCAAAATCGAAATCATCAAGATGGCTGGTAAAAAAAAGCACAACACCGGTTGCCAGCAGTAAGAAAAATAGCCCGGTTAACAGGCGGATGGCGGCGTATTTCATTATTATTATTTCTCTCAGAAGAGCAGATAAAATTAGACTAAACAATCTAAAAAATAATGTCGAACATTTCCCTGAGCCATCCGTTGTGGCTTAATATAGTGTTCAGATTCAGCTCAGGCGCTTGAGGCTCTGGCTATGCTGCATAATGAAATCGATAAAGCAGCGCAGGCGCGGAGAAAGTGTCTGGCTCCGGTAATAGACTGCATGAATGGGTTGTTTATTTTCATACGTAAATGAGGTTAGGATCTGCCGGAATTCGCCGCTTTCGCGCATCTCATGAGTCATAAAATCAGACATACAGACAATACCTGCGCCCTGACGGGTCAGATTACAGAGAATTTCCCCGCTGCTTGCGGCAATTGAGGGGGTAATTTTCAGTCCTTTTTTATCATCATGGAACAGCGGCCATTCATTCAGACTTTCCGGTGAGGTAAATCCCAGCAGGCGGTGTTGTGTCAGCTCCTGCGGTGTCTTGGGTTCGCCGTACTGTTGCAGATAGCGCGGGCTGGCTAAAATACGCAACCGGCTGTGACCCAGCAATGTGGCGTGAAGAGAGGAATCCGCGAGAGCGCCAATACGAAATGCAATATCTGTCTGTTTTTCAAGTAAATTAATAACACCTTCATAATTGGTCAGTTCCAGGCGGATCTGAGGGTAGAGCTCATTAAACTGTGCCACCAGTGGTGTTATCACATGAATAAGAAAGGGTGTTGATGCATCCACCCGCAAAATACCGGATGGGATCTGCTGGTGGTTCATCAGCACATCTTCTGCTTCCTGCGCGAGCTGTACGACATCCCGGGCTTTGTGCAAAAATATCGCGCCTTCCTCACTCAGTTTCAGCCGCCGGGTCGTGCGTAAGACGAGTGTGCTGTTCATTTTTTCTTCCAGACGCAGCAGGGCGCGGCTGGTGGCAGAAACAGTCAGTCCGCTCTGCGCGGCGGCGGCCGTGATAGATCCGCTGTCCACCACAGCGATAAATACCCGCATTTCTTCCAGCGTAATGTTCATTTTCGCGTTTCACTCAATTATTTTTTGCAGATTAACGACTATTTCCGCCAGAATCAATGTGACACAATCGCCGCACTTACAACAAAGTGGCGTTGTTATTATTTTCTGAGGACATTATGCGAACAAATACTGCACTGTTATCCCTTTCTGTCGGGGCTTTTGCTATCGGTGCGACCGAATTTTCCCCGATGGGCATGCTACCGGAAATCGCCGGTTCACTGGCGGTTTCCATTCCCACTGCCGGTATGCTGGTTGTGGTGTATGCGCTGGGAGTCATGTTGGGTGCGCCAATTATGACATTGTTATTAATTAAGCGTTCACCGAAAGCTGCCCTGATTTTTCTGATGAGCATTTTTACCCTCGGTAATATTTTGTCGGCGCTGTCGCCGAATTATGAAATGTTGCTTATCGCCCGCTTTATTACCAGCCTGAATCACGGCGCATTTTTCGGGATAGGCGCGATGGTGGCGACCCGCGTGGTCGCGAAAGGGAAAGAGGCGAGTGCTATCGCCGGGATGTTTATGGGACTGACCATTGCCAATATCGGCGGCGTACCGGCGATCACCCGGTTATCCCAGATACTGGGCTGGCGTGAATCTTTCTTTGCCATCAGTGTATTAGGGCTGATAACTATGCTGGCACTGTTGCGCTCTCTGCCGCGTAATATGCAGAGGCAAGAGCTGAACCTGCGCCGCGAATTACAGGTGCTGACCCGCCCGGCAGTGTTACTGGCGATGCTGTGTACTGTGCTCGGTGCCAGTGCAATGTTTACATTTTATACCTATATTTCGCCGTCACTGATGTTTATCTCCGGTGTGCCGGAAGCACAAATCAGTATCATGCTGGTGCTGGTTGGTCTGGGATTTACGCTGGGGAACTACCTCGGCGGTGTCTGGGCAAACAGCTCAGTTTCCCGCACATTATACGGATTATTTACCCTGCTGGCGCTGACCATGGTGCTGTTCCCTATGGTGGCAAGTGACAGTGTCACGGCTGGCGTAATGCTGGTTGTCTGGGGACTGGCAAGCTTCGGGATTGTGCCGCCGTTACAGGTAAAAGTGATGCAGGTAGCCTCGGAAGCACAGGCGCTGGCATCATCGGTCAATATCGGGGCATTTAACCTGGGTAATGCTGTTGGTGCGGCGCTGGGGGCATCTGTACTGGCGAACGGTGGTGATTATTCTGCTGTCAGTTATGCCGGTGCGGCTGTTGCTGCGGGCGGGTTAATTATCCTTCAGGTCACATTGCGTCAGGCAAAACGTCAGCGGGCAATGACAGCAAAACATTGTATTGAAAGCTGAGTTATCCGATGTTTCCCTGCATAACCGCAGCCTGTTGCACTATATTGTTATACTGTGCAGTTGCTGCGGTTGTTTTAATGGTTATTCCTCATCACTGACCGGCGTGTATACCAGCAGCCGGTTTGATTTATCAATATCAAATGTCAGTGACGCGTACTCGTAGGTTTCCCGCTTTCCGTCAAATTCAATCTCCCGCATTCCGTTACAGGGCTGATAAATCTCATGAATATTCCACAGACGATCAAATACCGGTGATTCCTCACATAATGTATGGATAAGTAACTGGATCGCGGGATCTTGTTTTGTTCGCGCATAATCACGGCGGAAACTGGCTAGCAAGCGCTGTGCATCAATATCCCAGTCAGTAAAACGGGTCTGATAGCGCGGATCAGTAAACAGCAGATACAAAAAGTTGCGCATTTTGGGCGCGGCATCAGAAAAATGAAAATACCTGTCTGCTTTGTCATTATAAGCCAGTACATCCCAGTGCAGATTCAGTACATAGCAGAGATAACTGTCCGGAAAATCATCCAGCATACGGGTGATCACAGCGGGTACATGATGCTCCGTTTCACTTGTGGTTTCCGGTGCCCGTTGGTGTGCCAGCAGATAAAGGTGCTGACGTTCAGCATCATTGAGCTGTAACGTCCGCGCCAGATTATCCAGAAAGCGGGTGGATACACCAATTTCGCGACCCTGCTCAAGCCAGGTGTACCAGGTCAGGCCGACACCCGCGAGTGCCGCAACTTCTTCCCGCCGCAGTCCGGGGGTACGCCGTCGCGAGGTGTGGGGCAGACCAGCACTCGCCGGTGTCAGGCTTTCGCGTTTTGTCCGCAGGAAATCAGCCAGTTCCGGGCGGGTACGTGCTTTATCATTCATTGACTATTGTCCTGTGTCATCAATCGTATACCCCTATTCATTCAAACATGACGTTGGGTATATTTTGTCAGCCGGTTGTTGTTAATAATATAGCCTGTTGCTTTTAGTAATAGTATAACCAGTTAAATTGTAACAGGATAACAATCTGATTATAGTCTCATTCCTGCTTATACCCTTATTCATTCAAACTGCAGGTTCGTTGGCAGAACGACGCCTGCCTGCATCCTGAATGACGTTGGGTATAGAATTGGTTACATAATGAGATAAAAAATGAATCAGCAACAACGGATCGCGCTGTTTGTATTAGTCCTTGCCGGGTTTGTCACTATTTTTGATTTATTTGTGGTTAATGTGGCGATTGTCAGTATTGAGCGCGATCTACACACCAGTTTTACGGAACTGACACTGATTATTGTCGGGTATGAGCTGGCTTTCGGGCTGTTGCTTATCACCGGCGGGCGTCTTGGTGATATTTACGGGCGGTGCTGTTTGTATCGCGTTGGTATGGCATGTTTTACCGTCGCCTCGTTGTTGTGTGCATTTGCACCTTCCGCGACACTGCTGGTGACTGCCCGTTTTATTCAGGGGCTGGCGGCGGCGCTGCTGTTTCCGCAGGTCTACGCCGGGATACGTCTTAATTTTGATGAAGCACAGGCAAAAAAAGCCTTCGGTTATCTGGGAATGACGCTCGGGCTTGCCGCAATTGCCGGGCAGGCGCTGGGTGGCTGGCTTATTACGCTGGATCTGTTTGGCATGGGCTGGCGGCTGATTTTTCTGGTCAATTTACCGGTTGGTATTCTGGCACTGATATTCTCCCGCTATTTACAGGAAGGACGGGCAGAAGGCCGGTTAACGCCGGACTGGTTCGGTGTCATTCTTTCAGCGGGTGCTGTCAGTATGCTGTTGCTACCGTTACTGATGTTACCGGTATGGGGCTGGGATTGGCGCAGCAGCGGATTACTGACCGCCGGTGTCGCTCTGTTATGGTGTTTTGTCCGCCATGAAATTAATTTGTCCCGTACCGGCAGAGAGCCGTTGTTTGATATGGCAATATTGCGCAACCGGTCGTTTGTAACCGGCACTGGCGTAGTGGTTTGTGTATATGCCACATCCTCCGCATTTCCGCTGATACTGTCGCTATTGCTGCAAAACAGTATGGGGGCAACGCCACTGAAAGCCGGGCTGATTTTTGTTCCTGCCAGTATCGGATTTGTGATTGCGTCTTTTATCACGCCCGGCGCCATGATCAAATATGGAGAGCGGGTTATTTTCAGGGGGGCATTATGGTATGCCGCCGGTTATCTCGCACTGATTGCAGGGCTTCATTTGTTACCCGCCGGTGATACGTTATGGATACTCACCCCGTTGTTGTTCTGGGTGGGTTTCACCCAGGGAATGATTATGACCCCGATGCTGAACCTGGTGCTCTCCCGTGTTTCTGCGCCGGAGACCGGAATGGCTTCAGGGCTGACCGCCACACTGCAACAAATCGGTGCGGCGGCAGGGGCTACAGCGGTATCCGTTATTCTGCAATTTTCTCTCAATTCTGTGGATACCCCGGCTATAACGTCAGTTCAGGTCTCCGCGTTCAGCCTGAGCCTCGGATTTAATATTCTGATGGCATTGTGTGCCGCATGGTTTCTTTACCGGCTGACGCGCAAGCCCTGCGTGAGCGGATGATGAAAGAAGCGGTCAGCAGAAGGGTTGCAAACACACAACCCAATGCCACCCGGATATCCGCCTGAAGTGAAAATTCGGAGACAAGCATACCGCCCGCAGCAGACCCGGCTGCGATCCCTGCGTTAAAAAAAGCAATATAAAGAGCGCCGGTTATTTCAATATCCGGCGCACTGAAACGGATCATCCAGGTCATCAGTACCACAGACACACCGCCATAGGTGAGTCCCCAGAGAATGATCAGCGGGAGCCGGGCTGTCATGACAGGAGTAAGAAAAAGTAACCCGGCTAATGTCAGAATGATCCCTGTAATGATACCAAAAACAGCCCGGTACAGATGACGTCCGGCAAGTAGTCCGAACAGAAAGTTTCCGGCTATCCCGGCAATACCGTAAAGTGCCAGTAATCCGCTCAGGTTTTGGGGTTGTAGTTGCGGATCTTCATGTAATAACGGGCGGATAAAGGTAAATACCATAAAATGTCCGGTCACCAGCAACAGTGTGATAAACAAACCGGTACGGATAACCGGGCGGCGCCATTGCTTTATAAACCGGCTTACAGCGGGTGCGTGCGTACAGGGCAGAGATGGCAGGCACACCATTTGTAACAGCAGAATAACGAGGGAGAATACGCTCATGATAGTGAAGACTCCCCTCCAGCCGGTCAGTTCCCCCAGCATGATCCCAGCGGGGATCCCCAGTACAGAAGCGGCAGCTACGCCACCAAAAATCAATGATGTTGCAGCGGCGACCGACCGCACCGGCAACAGGCGGACGGCAATACCACCAGCTATCGCCCAAATCCCGCCGATACTCAGCCCGACAATAATCCGTGCGGCAATCAGGACATAAAAATGCACTGCCAGAGCTGCACTGATATTTGCCAGCATCAGCAGTGTCATCAGGATCATCAGCAGGGCACGCCGGTTCAGCCTGCCGGCAAATAAAATAACCAGCGGGGAGCAGAAAGCCGCGACGATTGCCGGAATGGTCAGCAACAGACTGACCTGTGCCTGTGGTACACCAAAATCAGCGGCGATAGGGCTGAGTAATCCGACCGGCAGCATTTCGGTGGTGACAACCGCAAAGGTGGCGAGTGTGATCGCAATAACGGAAAGCCATCCCCGCCGTAATGATGGCAAAGATAAATAGTGATTGTCTGACATACATTCCCCATAAAAAATAAACATGACTTGAGGCGTTAGTCTATCTGCGCCAATATGGCAGATAAACAGGGCGTATGGGGTAACACCGGGGACAAATCGTGGCAGATAAAAATCGCTTATTGCTGGATAATTTATTTGATGTGCTGGTTTTTGTGCGGGTTAGTGAAACAGGAAATTTCACAGCCGCAGCAGAAAAACTGCAAATTTCCCGCTCGGCGGCCGGAAAATGTATTCAGCGGCTGGAAAACAGAGTCAGTACCCGCCTGCTGCACCGGACAACCCGGCAAATTCGTCTCAGCGAAGAGGGAGAGCGCTTTTATCTTCATGCAAAACGGATTTTATCTGAGGTGGATGATGCAGAAAATGCACTGTATGAAGGGCAGCAAACCCCGTCGGGAACATTGCGGATTGACCTGCCTGTGGTGTTCGGCCGTCACTATGTATTGCCGGTTTTACAGGACTTTACCGCACAATGGGCGGATGTGGAGATTGATGTCAGTTTTTCAGATGATTACTGTGATTTGGTACATGAAGGGGTCGATGTGGCAATCCGCATAGGCGGAAACGATGACAGCCGCCTGGTACGGAAAGTACTGGCACCGCACCGTCTTATTACCTGCGCATCGCCGGATTACCTGGCACGGAAAGGCACACCGGAAACACCGGATGAACTGACTGCACATGAATGTATGATTTTTTGTCACCGCGGGCGGCGGGTTGCCTGGCAGTTCAGCCGGGATAAACAGATAATATCGCTCCCGGTCACAGGACGGATGCGTTTGGGTGATACCGGCGCGATCCTGGATGCGGCGCTTGCAGGGAACGGCATTTGTCAGATTGGTGCATTTCTTGCGGGACCACAGATAGCGCAGGGTAAATTAATACCTCTATTTAATCCTTTTTCAACCCCCGGAGAACCTGTGTGTGCGGTTTACCCGTCAAAACAGTTTTTACCCCCTAAAGTCCGCCAGTTTCTGACATTGCTTGAAACCCGTTGGCAGGGTAAAGCAGTATGGGAATATTCAGGAAACGGATGACGTAACTTGTGTGCGAAACGATATTATTCAGATATCCGGCTGTTATGATGAATATCGTTGACTGATTAATAAGGATCGGGAATGACTGATAAACAGTTTTTGCAGCAGGCGATTGCACTGGCACGCCGCAATATTGAAAAAGGCGGACGTCCGTTCGGCGCTGTTATAGTGAAAGACGGCAACATTATCAGTGAAGGAGTTAATCAGATGGCTGAACTGAATGATCCGACGGCACATGCAGAGTTGCTGGCATTGCGCCATGCCGGGCAGGCACTCCGCCAGACCCGGCTGGAAGGTTGTGTGGTTTACGCCAGTGGTCAGCCGTGTCCGATGTGTCTGGCAGCTATACGCATGGCAGGCATTACCCGGGCAGTTTATGCTTATTCCAATGCCGATGCACAGCCCTATGGTTTATCAACAGAGATAATTGCCGTGGAATTGCGGGCAGATCCTCATGAACAGGCCGGATTTTCATTTACGCAACAAAAACCGGATGATGAGGCGTCACTGTATGCACAATGGCAGGCGCATCAGCACTAAATCATCATAGAAACAGTCGCGGCTTCCGGCGGCGGTTGTTTCTGTTATAATCGTCTCTGCATAACTCGGTTATGTTCCTCTTCGTTTTTCCTGCGTTTTACACTGGTGTCATTGTTACGATACGCCTGTTTCCCTCCGAAAATATTGTTACCACGTGTTTTTCCTGTCGTTTTATCTGCACTAACTTCCCCTGATAATGTGATTTTTATTCCTTTTAACCTTATTTCACGGGAATTTCTGATGATTTCACCTTATTTGCTGCCGGTGCTGGCAATGATTGTCTTTTTCACCGGTGTAACGGAATTTATGGTGTCACCGATGCTGACACCACTGGCAGAGGCATTTTCGGTTACACCAGCGCAATCATCCTGGCTTATCGCGGTTTATACCTTATCTTACGCCATCGCGGCTCCCTTTATGGGCCGGGTTTCTGATCGTGTAAACCGTTATAAACTGTTACGGGCGGCATTATTGTTATTTGCGGCTGACGGGTTTGCACTGGCGCTGGCGCCCGGGTTTGCGGCTGCTGCCGGGTTGCGGGTTCTGGGCGGACTGGCCTCTGCGGCACTGATCCCGACGGTGTTTGCGCTGATTGCGGAACAGTTTCCTCCGGCACAGCGGGCAACAATTATAGGCTATGTTATGACCGGAATGACACTCGGTATTGTATCCGGACCGCTTATGGCGGGTTGGCTTACAGCCCGTACCGGCTGGTATATGCCTTTTGTTCTGACGGCAACTGGCGGGCTGATTATGTGGGTAATCTGTGGTTTTTTGTTCCGCAATATCAGTACCGTGCCACTGCCGGTTTCTCACAAAACAGGAAAAATCCGCGATAACCCCCGGCTGATTGGTTTTCTGATGGCAAAAGGTTTGTGGAATGGTGCCGCTGTAACACTATTTGTCCTCAGTGGTGAGCTTTTGCGTCTGCGTTTCGGGCTACCGACAGAAACGGTCGGGCTTATCGGCGGGGTATTTGGCGGTGGATTGTTTCTCGGGAATATATTACTGCCATTTATAATGCGCCGTTACAGAACAGAATCGCGTTTATTACTGATAAGCCTGGCAGGTATGACCCTGATGGTTGCTGCGTTTATCAGCGGAACAGGCGGTCTTTACGGCTCCTTATTATGGATGATGCTTTGGGGCGCAATGCTTGGCATCGCGGCACCTGTCAGTACATCTGTCGTGGCTGAACGCGCCGGCACATATAAAGGTGAAGCACTTGCACTTTCTGAAAGTATGAATAATGTCAGTATTTTTATATTGTTACCTTTTACGGCGGGATTACTGGCTTCACAGGGTAGTACGGCACTGCTTATCGCCGCCGTTATATTATTGTGTGGTGCCACCGGGCTGACAGGGTACTTAATCCGCCCGGAAAATAGTAAAAAATGATAATAACGGAGCTATTCAACATAAATATAACAGCGCGTATTACAGTTTTTTCTCCATTATAAATAACTGAGAGGATTGCTGTGCGGTTTCAAACGCAAGGGTGCCGGTTTTTATCATTCCCTGTGACTGATAAAAATGTTGTGCGCCGGTATTGTTTTCCAGGACTTCCAGCCATAAACCGGGCTGGTTCCGGCTGCGGGCAAATGTTTCTATCAATCCGAAAACCGTTTTTCCGTAACCTTTTCCGGTTTCTCCGGGTAAAAAATAAAGCTTGTTCAGCAGCATTGCGCAATATTTACTCATTTCTATCCGGCTATTCTCTGTTAATTTACAAAATCCGATTATTTTTTCATCAGTACAGATAAAAAACCAGAATACTCCGGGTGTCATCAAGCTTTGCTGTAAGGGCTCCGGGTGATATTCATTGTTCAAATACGTATTTAGTTCTGCCACTGAATCCCAATAACCGGTAAAATGGTGCCGGTAAGCGTTGTTACCCGCGTCACTGAGTACGGTGATTTTATCCGGTGTAACAGGCTGTAAAGTGAGTAATGCTGTCATTTGTATTTACCTCATTAATTTTATTGTTTTAATATAATGATTTTTAGTGAAATATCTGATTTATCAGCCGGGTTTAAGGTTTTGTTATATCCGACCAGTGAACGATAACCCGAAAAATGAGTGAAATAATGTCTCCTATATCAATATTATGCACTAGTTTTCCGAAAAAATTAGGAATTATCCCTATGAAACGGAAAGGTGATAAGTTGTTGATGATTATGATGTTATGGAAATTAACATAAAATGACATGATAGTATTTGTCGTATCAGTGTGTTAAAACACACTGTACTGAAAATCAGAAAAAGAGTTTAATTGATTTTTTATAAAAGGATATTTTCAGATGATGTTCATCGACAGGGTCATTCACCTGGTGCTTAGTGGTATTATTATCGTCGGTGTTTACCAGTTTTATTTTTTTACACAACGAAACATGGTACGGCCTGTTAAAACGTTTAATTCATCCATTGATGAAAAAATTCCTTTCTGGCCCTGGTGGTCATGGATATACAGCTTTCTTTATTATCCGGCTATTCTTTATCTGAACTGGATAATTCAGGACTCACGACAATTTATTATCATCGTATTCAGCTATGTAATTTTATTGTTTATGCAGATGTTTTTCTTTGTTGTCTACCCGGTTGCAGTACCTGCACACTGGCGTCAGATGAATACCGGGAAGAAAGCATCTGAGAAATTTTTGCAGTTTGTACAGAAATTTGATGATACTTCCAACTGTTTCCCTAGCATGCACGTATCCGTTGCCACATTAACGGCGTTACTGGCTTATGCATCACTGGGTCCGTGGGTGTTTATGTTCCCGCTGCTGATTGCATTGTCCTGTATGTTTACCAAACAGCATTATGTGATTGATTTACCTGCCGGCGCTGTACTTGGCTGGATTGCGTTTCAGTGTTATGTATTTTTGATTTAACCTTTTCCTTACGTTTGATTAGTAGACTCACTATTATTGGTACCCTTACTGACTTCCTTGCCGCATAATTATATGCGGCTTTTTTTATGCGCACAGATATAAGGTGGATAATGAGCCGGGAACATAAGCAGGGTGCTGCAGGCATAAAAAACCTGCAAAGTGCAGGTTTTCTGAGTGGCGATACTATTGTTTTTTCAGCGGCAATATCACTGTGCCATACGTGCGAATCCACCAGCTAAATCTGTTTTCAGATCATCACTGTCTTCCAGCCCGATTTGCAGACGCAATGTCAGCCCGCCGGGATTCCATTGTGTGACTGTGCGGTATTCTGCGCAGTCAAACGGGATGATCAGGCTTTCAAATCCGCCCCATGAATACCCCATTCCGAAAATAGAAAGACCATCCAGTAATTTCCCGATATCGTCTTGTGTAAATTTCGGGTCCAGCACAATGGAGAACAACCCGGAAGAGCCGGTAAAATCCCGCTTCCATATTTCATGCCCCGGGCAATCAGGAAATGCCGGATGCAGCACACGGATAACTTCCGGGCGTGCTTTCAGCCAGTGCGCCATATCCAGCGCCCGCGCCTGTGCTTCTTTCAGACGGATTGGTAGTGTACGCAACCCGCGCAGGGCAAGGAAGCAATCTTCAGCGCCCGGCAACATGGCCATTAAATCATAAGTTTCACGCAGTGCAGGCCACCAGGCGGCATTGGCTGAGACAATGCCCATCAGTAAATCTGAGTGCCCGCCCAGGTATTTTGTCCCGGCTTCGAGAGAGATATCACATCCCATATCATGGGCGCGGAAGAACAA
The DNA here is from genome assembly GCF_965118875.1 of Morganella psychrotolerans. Lineage (GTDB taxonomy): Bacteria > Pseudomonadota > Gammaproteobacteria > Enterobacterales > Enterobacteriaceae > Morganella > Morganella psychrotolerans_C. The sequence goes on along the minus strand of NZ_CBCPJD010000001.1, from coordinate 485,649 downwards.
TGGGGTCGCCCAGGTGTTATCTATAATAGTGGCGATATTATGACGTTTTGCCACGGCAACAATCGCCGGAACATCCTGAACTTCAAAGCTCTGAGAGCCGGGAGATTCAAGGAAAATGGTGGTGGTGTTGCTCTGGATCAGTGATTCAATATCACTGCCTGCCATCGGATCATAATAAGTGGTAACAATCCCCATTTTGTTCAGCAGTCCGCGACAGAAATTGCGGGTCGGACGGTATACACTGTCCGGCATCAGAAGGTGATCGCCGGTTTTCAGTGTTGTCAGCAATGCCAGTACAATCGCACCCAGCCCTGAGGGGGATAATACAGTGCCTTCAGCACCGGCAAGAGCGCTCCAGGCCTGCTCTAAATTTTTGATGGTCGGCGTGCCCGCCGTGCCGTAGTTAAACTCAGCCCGGTTATTGAGCAGGGCATCCATGGTCGGAAACACCACGGTTGATCCCCGGTAAACCGGGGCATTAACAAAACCTGACTGCGCTGCCGGCGAGCGGCCTAACTGAGTGATTTGTGTATCAATATGAAATTCGGAAACCGCTTTTTTCGTCATAAAATCCTCACACATAAACAGGGCTGTTCATACAGCATTATTCGAAAAATTTAAAGAACGGAGAGAGGCACAGTAACACACCAAAAAAGATGATAAACCAGACGGTCGCTCCTTTGTATTTATGTAATACCGGCACGCGATACACCAGGTAGCACGGGATCAGGCAGGAGACGATGCCGAATAACGGGCCGCCGAGCTGCATGAAAAAGAGAATTGAAAAGCGCGTGGATACCCAGAACCACAGAGCCAGGATAACACCTGCGCATACGCTGTAATGCAATACGGTGTGATTGATTCGCTCCTGCGGCATAAAGCGGCTCAATACGTTAACAACAATCCCTTTAATCGCTTCCTGGAAGCCCAGATAAATACCGAGAAACGCGGTCAGGATAGCGAAAATATTGAGCATCGCTGTCATGACTTTCACAACGGAACCCGGAATAACCTGGGCCGCAATCGCCAGCGCAGAGATATTTTGTTCAAATGCGGAAACCGCCTGTTCATGACTGATTGAGAACGTGAATGAAAATGCAAAAAACAACACGGCAACGGCTAAAATAATGTAGGCGACACGGTTGGCGCGGATAGCCCGGTATGTCGCGATACGTTTATCTTTTTCCACTCTGCGGTAAGCGATGTTCATCGGGCTTAAAATCTGAACAAACAGGATAGAGAACAGCGTAAACGGCAGAGTCAGAAACACATCCCGCAGAAAAGGCAGAATATCAGGAAATGCCGTGATATTCGCGAAATTCCAGTATGGCACCATCACCACGCCGAGTAATATGATAATCCCGAATTTCACAATTACCATCGGACCGGAAATTTTGAATAACAGGCGTTCGCCCTGTGCGGCAATAGCGACCAGGACTGTCAGGATAATCAGTCCGTACCAGACGGAATCAGACCATAATCCTTCAGATAGACCGAATGTCTTAATATACGATGCACTGTCAAATGTGACCGCCAGTGAGTAGGAGAACATACCGTGCAGCAGCATCAGGAAATAAGCTATCCCGAGTGCCACACCCCAGTTTTTCCCCAGATACTGGGTAATTACGCTGGCATAATCTTCACACTCATCTGATTCGGATAATGTGCGCAGATATAAGTTTTGCAGCCAGTAAATAGCCGGATAAGAGAGTAATGTGGCGGCAATAAATACCCAGATACCTTTAATACCAACCTGAACCGGCATAAACACAATGCCGGAACCAATTGCCATTCCGATACATAAAATAACCCAGCCGGTATCATATTTGGTAAACGGGATCTTTCGTAAATCGTTTTGTGAGTTTGCACTTGTCTGAATGCTGTCTTGCATAGTCAATTCCTCAACGTTATAGATTTAATTATTAAAAAAGTCAGGAACAACGTGAATATATTTTTTGTTGTATGGGTACAGTGAGTGTTATATACCCAACGTCATTCAGGATGCAGGAAGGCGGCAAACTCAGGCCGACGGGGAGCGTGACCCGGAGGGCTTCATGCCGCCAACGAACTTGCAGTTTGAATGAATAAGGGTAAAGCTGTTGTTATAGTAAGCGGGAATAGGCAGTCTGAACAAGGGTGACACCATGCTAATAAATAAAAACACTTTTGCGTTTAAAGCAAAAATAGACAGCTATGCGATTTTCCGGCATCTGGAACTTTTCATTAAAATCGTGGAGTGTAACAGCCTGAGTGGTGCGGCGAAAAAACTGAATGTGACGCCGTCTTCAGTCAGTCGTGGGCTGCAACAGTTGGAAGAGCAGTTAGGTGTGGTGTTGCTGAAACGAACCACCCGTAATTTTGTTCTGACAGAAGCAGGCCGCTATTTATTGCAGAGAGCGCAACAGTTACTGGCAGATCTGGATGATTCATTAGTAAACACGGCCAGTTTTTATCAGCACGCACAAGGACAATTAAAAATAACCTGTTCGATTGCGTTTGGTGTCTGCCATTTAATGCAGCTTTACAGCGAATACCGGGAAAATAATCCTCAGGTGTGGCTTTCGGTTGATCTCAACGATGCATTAATTAATTTAAATGAAACCGACTTTGATATTGCATTACGAATTACCAGTCATCCGCCGGATAATTTTGCATTACGCAAATTATGCAATATTAATTGGGTATATTGCGGCAGCCGCCACTATTTTGAACAACACGGAATTCCTGAATCACCGGCAGATATTGCTTTGCACCGCTGTTTAATTAATCCGAATATTCCCGATACCTGGCGAATGACAGACAAAGATGGCGTGGCATTTCCGCTGGCAATTAATAATATTATTGAAGTAAACAGCAGCCTGGGATTGCTGGAAGCAGCGCGTTGTCATCAGGGAATTGTATGCCTGCCGACATATATGCTTGGTGATTATATTAATAACGGAGAGCTGATACCGGTGCTGACGGACTATAACCCGAAAACAACACCGTTTGCGCTTTATGCATTGTACAGCCCGGCGCATACTCACGCGCCGAAGATCAGGACATTTATTGATTTTCTGGCGGATAAGCTGCCGTCAGATCCGCCGTGGGACAGTTGGATGCATCAGGACAGAGCCGGCAGCTCACCTGCATAAACATAATAGGTTTCAGTGACATCATGCCCGCCCCAATCATAAGGCTGTGCTGCAATGCGCTGTAAACCTTTATGCTCATAGAACCCGAAATCAGAGTCACTGTCAGTCCAGAGGAAATAGCGGGCAGCATTGTTATCGCGTAAATAACGCATGGCGTGCTGCCAGAGCTGGTTGCCTATCCCGCGTCCGCGGTAACGTGCATCAATCATAAACAGATTCAGCGAGGCATCAAAAGGGCGCTCACAGTGTGCCAGTAATTCTCCGTTAATAATCAGAGTATTAAGATACAGTTCGAACAGACTTTCTTCCTGAGTGGGTTCTCTGGCAATAATATTTTTCAGGGCGCGGTACTGACGGGTTTTGGCATTCACTTTTTGTATCAGATCCGGTGCGGCGGTAACCGCGATAATCCCTGCAATTTCCTCCCCGTTGCGGACCACAAAAATACGCGAAGAGGTCAGAATGACATCATCGAGCAGAAATTCCGCCATCGGCAGGACTTTCTCTTTCGGTATCCAACTGCGGTAGTCCCACGTGGTGATAATCAGCTCATTAATCTGTGTGATATCTGTGTCAGTGATACTGTGTAACTCACTGTAATTCAGTGCCTGAGTGTTACTCATGCGGATATTGCCTTTTGAAGTAATTGTCTGCTGATTATTATATCGTTTGAGTTATGACGACCGCAAACTATCCTGTCCGGTTTAGCAATTGCGCGGCAATAATAAAGAGATTAGAGTGTTCAGCGCATCCGTCTTTCTTGTCTGATAATCAGGTGGCTAATGACTTCTCCGCACGATCGTGTCCGTATTATTGATACCATCACTCTTTCCGATAACTGGTATGTCCTCAGAAAATATGTTTTTGATTATCTGCGCAGTGACGGTACCTGGCAACGTCAGGAGCGGGAAGCGTATGACCGGGGTAACGGCGCGGTTATTTTGCTCTATAACCGCAGTAAAAACAGTGTAATACTGATCCGTCAGTTCCGGTTTCCCGTGTTCATCAACGGGCACAACGGCTTTCTGATTGAAGCCGCCGCCGGTCTGCTGGAAGAAAAAGATCCGGTTTCACGCATTAAAGCAGAAGCTGAAGAAGAAACCGGATTTCATATCACCGAGGTGGAAAAAGTCTTTGAAGCCTTTATGAGTCCGGGATCAGTGACAGAAAAACTCTACTTCTTTATGGCGGAATATCAGGACAATAACCGTCTGAATCAGGGCGGCGGGCTGAAAGAAGAGGGGGAAGATGTTGAAGTACTGGAAATGAAGTTTGATGATGCCCTTGCCGCTATCCGCAGCGGTGAAATTAATGACGGAAAAACCATTATGCTGCTGCAACATCTGGCATTATCAGGGAGAATGAAATGATGTACGGGTTGGTGCAATGCGAAGCAGAATAATCATGAAAACAGCAATAAAAACAGTTAGATATATATTTATTATTCCGGGTCTGCTTTTACCCATATCTGCCGGTGCCGCAATATTACCGGCAGAATCGCCCGTCAGCGTGGTACTGGATTTTTACCGCCTGAATTTACAGGATTCATCATCCGGTGGATATGATCAGAGTGTAAAACAGTATGTCACCCTGACGTTACAGAAAAATATCAGTGATTCAATTAGTTGTAATTATGACAGTGATGACACTGACCAGGCACTGTGTGATACACCACGGCCCTGTAAAACCACAGAGAATCACTCCGCCTGCCTGTGGGGCGATAACTGGGTTGAAAATGATGAAAATTATTACACCAAATCACAAGATATTTATGATTCCTGGGTAAATTACCGGGATGCACATACCGAATCACAAACAGATGAAATGGCAACGGTACTGGTAACTCTCGGTAATCCACCGGATGAATTATTACCACTGCGGGTGACCGTCATTAATGAAAATGGACACTGGAAAATTAATAATGTGGCATTGATAGCACAGTAATTTTCCGGAAAACGGGGTAGTTAGCTGATATCCGGCATATTATTTCAGTTATGGTAAAATCAGGAGAGGAACCGCACGCGGTATATGGCATTCCATAATCGTGCAGTGGTTTGCAGAATATTATGGCTTTACGAGAGAAAGACAATGCCATCGCCATTACCGGGCTGGTTATTTTAACACTGATCTGGAGTTACAGCTGGATCGCCATGAAACAGGTCACGCACTATGTTGATGCGTTTGATTTTACGGCGATGCGTTGTGTATTCAGCGCCATTATGCTGCTGCTGGTGCTATATATCCGTTCGCGTGTAACAGGGCGTAAAATCCGGTTTACCCCGTTTAGTTACACGCTGGGAATTGCCGTGCTGCAAACCTGCGGCATGGTCGGGCTGGCGCAGTGGGCGCTGGTCAGCGGCGGTGCCGGAAAGGTGGCTATCCTCAGTTATACCATGCCGTTCTGGGTGGTCATTATGGCGGCTGTTTTTCTGGGCGAGCGGATGCGTCGCCTGCAATATGCGGCTATTGCAGTCGCCGCCGCCGGGCTTGTGTGTGTTATCCAGCCCTGGTCGCTTGATTTTTCATCGATGAAAAGTGCCTTTCTGGCGATTGCCTCAGGGATAAGCTGGGGGGCGAGTGCGATTGTGGCGAAAAAAATGTACCGCCGCTATCCGCAGCTCGATTTACTCTCTCTGACCACCTGGCAGATGGTCTATGCCGCCGTTGTTATGACGATTGTGGCTTTACTGGTTCCGCAGCGGGAAATTGACTGGCAGCCCTATGTGTTCTGGGCGCTGAGTTACAGCGCGATACTGGCAACCGCCGTTGCCTGGAGCTTATGGCTATTTGTTCTGCGCAAATTACCTGCCGGTATTGCCAGTCTGAGTACATTAGCTGTGCCGGTGTGTGGTGTTCTGTTTTCCTGGTGGCTATTGGGTGAGGAACCCGGACGGACAGAGGCAACGGGAATTATCATGATTGTGCTGGCACTTGCGGTGATAAGCATTAAACTACCAAAAAAATCAGCATAAATACTTATACCAGACGTCATTCAAGATGCAGGAAGGCGGCAAGGAGCAGATATGTCAGATACACAATCCCGGGGGCGGCTTCATTTTTTCTGCGGTAAAATTGCATCGGGAAAATCCACGCTGGCGAACCAGTTAGTCCGCGAAGAAAATGCCGTTCTTGTGGCAGAAGACAGCTGGCTGGCGGCACTGTATCCGGGGGAAATAACCCAACTTGCAGATTATATTGAAAAAAGCCGATTACTGAAGTCCATTCTTGCGGCGCACCTGACCGACCTTCTGCGTGCGGGAAATACGCTGGTGCTGGATTTTCCGGCGAATACACCTTTACAGCGCAGGTGGCTGAAAGGGCTGGCAGAGCAGGCGGAGTGTCAATATTGCTGTCATGTGCTGAGTGCAGATGATGACGAATGCAAACGGCGGCTGGCGGTGCGCAACCAGGCAGGTGAAAATCCATTTACTACTTCAGCGGAACAATTTGATCTGATCACCGCACATTTCAGTTATCCGGCAGAAGAAGAGGGGCTGGTGGTCAGTTACCGCGGAATCGGCTCAGTTGGTCTGCAAGTAAGGTTTTGACCAGCCAGACCGCTTCACTGATAACTTTAGGTTTCAGTGTCGGGTCTTTGATCATCATGATGCATAAAGACTCGGTTGCCCCGAAAATCATGATAGCCGTCCATTCCGGAATCCGGAAATTTTCCGGCAGGTATGTTTGCAGCGAGCGGTGAAGTGTCTGACAGAAAAAATCCTGCACGTCTAATCCGATATCTGAAAATTCCGGATACGCTTTCAGTGCCGCCACAGTGGCATTGAAGGCTTCTCCGTCATCCGCCATACATTCAAAATAAGTGGTAATACATACGGTTACCGCATTCTTCAGATCAGAAATCGGCTGGTTCATCTGCGCATTCATCCGGGCGGTAAGGGCATCATCACTGTATTTAAACAGCGCATACAGCAGGGATTTCCGGTTGCCGAAATGCTTATAAGTCACCGGCTTGGTGACTCCGGCTCTCTCTGCCAGCGTGATTAATGTCAGCGCATCGGTCCCTTTTTCCAGGATGATGGTGTTGGCGACATTCAGTAGTTGGATTTGGCGCTCATCGCGCTGTAAACGTCCGGACAAATCCGTCTCCTTATCACTGTATTAATGAAAAATATAAAAATGAATACACTGAAAGTGTATCACAGACTTGCGGAGCGAATCAGACAGTAAAAAGATCTGAAAAAGCTTTACAAGTTACTAAAGGTAACATATAACTATACTAAAGGTAACTTGCAATATTCATCTGCTATTAATCAATATATACCCAACGTCATTCAGAGTGCAGGAAGGCGGCAAGGGAAGTCAGACGGGGAGCACACATTAGTATGTGACCCGGCTGGCTGAGCGAAGCGAACGAACCTGCAATTTGAATGAATAAGGATATAATTTAGTGAGGAAGTACCATGCCGTGGATTTTATTAATTACTGCCGGTCTGTTTGAAGTGGTCTGGGCATTTACTATGAAGCAGTCCGAGGGCTTTACAAAATTAGGTCCGTCAGTGATAACCATTATTGCCATGCTGATCAGTTTCGGGCTGCTTGCTGCCGCAATGCGCGTACTGCCGTTGGGCACCGCGTATACCATCTGGACCGGTATCGGGGCAATTGGTGCTTTTATTGTCGGGATCACGGTTCTGGGCGAACCGGCAAATATGATGCGGATACTTGCCGGGGTGCTGATTGTGTCTGGCCTGGTACTGATGAAATTATCCAGCCCGGCGTAATAATGCCTGTCTGAGTCTGTATATCCAACGTCATTCACGCCGCCAACGAACCTGCAGTTTGAATAAGGGTATAAATAATTCGGTGTTGACTGCCGGCAGATGTTGCCGGCTTTTTTGTGCTTACAGCAATGGCAGTTCCCGCAACTGAATAACATTCTTCATTACCAGTGTGGACGTCAGGCGCTGGACTCCCGGCATAGCAGAGAGCTTGCTGTCATAAAGCCGCTGGAATGCATCAATATCTTTCACCACTATTGTCAGCATATAGTCCGGATCACCAAACAGCCGTTTTGCTTCAATGATATACGGAACATCAACAACCGCTTCTTCAAATTTGCGCATGCTTTCCTGATTACCATCTTTCATGGTCACAAAAACCAGGGCTGAAAAATTCAGCCCCAGTACACGTGGATCAAGCTGTGCGCGGTAATCACAAATTGCTCCGGATTGTTCCAGTGCTTTCAGTCTGCGGTGGCAGGGGGAAAGACTCAGACCAACGCGATCTGCCAGTTCAGTGACAGTTAATCGTCCATCGAGTTGTAATTCAGAAAGGATCTTCCTGTCAAAGCTGTCCATTGGCAATTTTCTTCCCAAAATAAGGTAAATCAGGGGCTGATTAGCAAGCACATTCTATCTGATTAACGATATTCTTCCTATCAGTTTCCGGTGAAGGATAGAGGTATACGGAAACTGATTTTAAAAAGTGTCAGAATGACCCGGCAATAAGCCCCCGCCGGGTCTGACTAAATAAAAAACCCCGTTTCATGGCTCTGAAACGGGGTTTTTCTTATTCTGAAACCTGCTTTAACTATTTATTATCAGGTAAACCATAGGCTACTAAGCTATCGCCCATTGTTGTTCCGAAAGATCCATGGCCACCCGCCATAATAACAACATACTGTTTACCATTAACAGAATATGTCATCGGTGTGGCTTGTCCCCCCGCAGGTAAGCGGGCCTGCCATAACATTTCACCATTAGTGACATTAAATGCCCGCAGATAATTATCCTGAGAAGCAGCAACAAACATCACATTACCGGCAGTAGAAATAGTACCGCCTAATCCGGGAACGCCAATTTTCAGCGGTGGAAGCTGCATCAGATTAGGTAAACTATCGCGGGTTGTACCAAAACGATGTTTCCAGATTAATTCATTTTTCTGTAAATCGATAGCGGCAACAAAACCCCATGGCGGCTGTTTACACGGTAAACCTACAGGCGATAAGAATGGGTGAATATCCACACTATAAGGTGTGCCTGTCATAGGTTGGAGTCCTTGCTCACCGTGACCGCCTTCGCTATTTTTTTCATCATCAGGATTTTTACGATGTAATTTTGATACAAAAGGTAAAGCAATCGTATTCATCACGGCTATCTGACGATCCTGATTAACGGAAATACCGCCCCATTCAAAAATACCAAGGTTACCGGGAAATACCAACGTGCCATTTTCTGACGGCGGGGTATAAATTCCGTCATAATTAAGCTGATTAAAAGCAATACGGCACAATAGCTGGTCTGCCATAGTGCCGCCCCACATATCTGACTCTTTAAGTTTATCTGCAGGTGCAAGATTTAATGCAGAGAAAGGCTGTGTTGGTGAGTAATGTTCACCCTGAGTCTGAGGTCCGTGGCTGACACTTGCCGGTACAGGTTTTTCTGTTACGGGAACTAAAGGCGTCCCATCCCGTCTGTCGAGCACAAAAATATTCCCTGTTTTTGTGACAATATAAATTGCAGGTATAACACCATTTTTTTCTGTTTTTATATTGACCAGTGATGGTTGTGACGATACATCCATATCCCACAAATCATGATGTGTGGTCTGGAAATGCCACAATAGCTCTCCTGTTGAGCCACGTAATGCCACAATAGAGTTTGCATAACGCTCTTTCAGCGGATCGCGGTTACCACCCCAGATATCGGGTGTGCCGACACCGGTTGGAATATATACAACATCAGTTGTTGCATCATACGCTAAAGGTGCCCAGGCATTAGGTGAGTTATGAACAAATTGAGTATTTTCACCCGGCATGGTACCCGGATCCTCAGCTCCTGTATCAAATACCCAAAGAAGTTTACCGTTGTTTACATCATAACCACGGATAACGCCGGAGGGCTCCTGAGTTGAAAAATTATCAGTTACAGAACCACCAATAATGATCGAATTACCCGTCACAATCGGCGGTGATGTTGGATTATAGCCACCAAGATAAGCATACGGCATCGATTTAAGTAAATCGATTTGACCGTTTTCACCAAAGTCGCTGCATACTTTCCCTGTTTGCGCATTTACGGCAATGAGCCGTCCGTCATTAACAGGAAGGAAGACTTTTTGTGGACATAAAGAGGGTGCCGGTTGGCGGATTTCAAGGCTTTTTGCAAATCCGGCTGTATTGTTTTGGTCATAGTAGGAAACACCACGACAAGTCATGTGCTGGAAGCTTTTGTTATACTGAAGTTTTGAATCAAAACGCCATTTTTCTTTACCGGTTGCCGGATCAAGGCTGATAAGATATTGATGTGGTGTACATAAAAACAGATTATTATCTATTTTTACAGGTGTGACTTCATTCGTAATTTCAACGGCATCATCCGGGCGTTTTTTGTCACCGGTATGAAATGTCCATTTTGCAACTAATGTATTTACATTTTCACTGTCGATTTGTGTCAGCGGGGAATAACGGATACCGGCCTGAGTTCTGCCATAAGCCGGCCAGTCATTATCGCTTATACCGGCAGGTGAATGTGTAACTGCGGGTTGTTGTTGTGTAATTTCACCGGTAACAGCATGAGGATCTGTAAACAGACTACCTAAAATAATACCTGGTGTAATTATCAAAAGTGATAGCAGTATTATTTTATCAGCACGGCAATAGAATGCCCCTTTTCTGACAATAAACGGCAATAATAATAAACCTAAAATAAAGGCGATATCAAGACGCGGAGCCAGCGCCCAAAAGTCAAATCCTGACTCCAGGATGCTCCAGATGATCGTCGCTAAAAGAAGTAAGTTAAAAAGCCGGAATGTGATTTTTTTCTGATATATAAAACACACAGATATAAGTAATAATACCAATCCGGAGAAAGCGTAAAAAACGGAACCACCCAAGGTTATTAAATAACCACCCATAGCTGTGAAATAAGCGCCCAATACAAATAACACAATGAATAAAATACATCGGTAGATCGTTGATATTTTCATACAGTTATTGTCCTGTTCGGAGATATAGGAGTGTCCTGTTATATAGCCAACAATGAGAATTGTTCTTTTACCATAGCCTAATTATCTTATGTGGTAAAAATTTTACACATGCTTCCGGTTTAATGTTCCGGGTTATTCGTTATTTAGCAATAACGTCGTTACCAGTATTTAACAGAGCCATTTCATTTACTCTTTTTAGGGTATTCATCCGGCATCTTAGCAGATGATTACGTATAAAGTAGTTGAACCTCGTTATCCGCGGGTGTATTTTATTAATCACGGGCTGTTAGCTCAGTTGGCAGAGCACTGGACTCTTAATCCATTGGTCGGGGGTTCGACCCCCCCACAGCCCATCAATTCTCTTTCAGGCATAATGCGTAATAAATAATCTCAGGAACACCACGGATCGGTAATATATGTACAAGCGTATAGCTGAAGGTATCGGGCTGCACGGTGAATGTCTGCTGTCTGAAAAACAACCTGAAATCACATGTGCCATGTATCAAATTTAACTATTTGAGTGGCTACGTAATATCACACACGGGAGGCGTTATTATGTTCACAGGACTTTTTGTAAGAACTGAAAAAACACGCAGACGATATGGAGTGGCATTATTTGTCGGGATCCTGGGGGGTATTGTTTCTGCATTTGTAAAATGGGGGGCTGAAGTTCCGTTTCCGCCACGAACATTTACGGGGGATCGCAATGAATTTAACCCACCTTATTTATTTCTCCGAGATTATTTAGGAATAGATCCCACATCAACAATTTATACATTCTCTGAGCATATTATCAATCCCGTTACGATTACACATATAGTATTTTCACTTATTTTTGCAATCGGGTACTGTATTGTTGCTGAGGTCTTTCCAAAAGTTAAAATGTGGCAGGGTGTTATGGCCGGGCTGATAGCGACAGTTGCTGTACATGGTATCAGCTTTCCTTTACTTAACCTGACGCCTCCGTTAACTGAACTTCCGTTTGATGAATATTTTTCTGAAATATTCGGACATATTGTCTGGTTTTGGTCAATAGAGGTAATCAGACGGGATATTCGTAACCGAATTACTCATGAACCGGATCCGGAAGTTCCCTTGAATACGCCTTACCGATAATAACACGGCTATATCCGGTATAAGATTAAATCTATTATCCACAGATAATTGAAAACCACCCGCATAGCGGGTGGTTTACTCTGATTTACCCGGATAGTCGCTGGGAGAATATAATCTCATGAATCATTTTATGGCAAAGTAATTTGTCGCAGCGTAAATTCATACTAACCTTACTTAATACCATATTGCCTGTCGGGATGTTTATTGCGAAAGAGTACGCCAGTGACTCGCTGACCTATGACGATCTGACTGAAAAAGCGAAAAATAATGGTACGGCAACAACCCGTGTCCGGATTAAATATCATGAAAATACGGCAACCGGTGAACAGGAGGTGGTGTCTTACGCGACAAAAGGCAGTAACGATCAGGTTCGGGTAAGTATGGGCATTAAGGCTCCGGAATCTGAAGCCGATGAAATCAGAATGGGCAGTCAGGCCTATCATTCAGACGGTCTGCCAACCCCGAAATCACTGGCGACTATTTATAAATTTGCGCTGGATGACGGAAATATTATTTATCTGGGTATAGATACAGATAATAAATTTGTTGAGCTGACATCCTCCACACATCCGGACGAATTCGGCGGACGAGGCTGGCATACCGGCGGAGACGTTGACAAAACAGATGTCCCGGCAGATACCGGTAAAGAAATGACCCGGTTCCGGATGACCGGAACCGGACACATGAACGTCTGAATAATCTTCCGCCAGGAAGCAACCGGAAAACGCTAATCAGGACTGCTTCAGATAAAGAGAACTGGCCAGCACTATCAGCACGGATTGCTGATTTTTTATTTACCGATTGTTTTTTAACATATTTTACATCATCGGCATTTGTATCATCTTATTTTCAGTCATTTTATTTTCAGCTTTATGAAATGTTCCGTAAAAATCATTATTGCTATTTTAATATATTGCATGAACATAATCAGCGCCATCCTCCTCCGAAAAAGTACTGTTACTTAATAATCAGTTAATAAAATAATAAGATGGTTCTAGTATTTCATGAAATTCAAATAAGGTATCTTCCGTGAAAATAGATTAAAAATGAACACCACAGGGATATTTTCAGATGTATGCAGTAGAAATGGAGAATGTTCATAAGAGCTATTTTCTCGGAAAAATCCGTGAGACAGCATTAAGAGATATTAGCCTTAATATTACTTCGCAGTGTTTTACTGTATTGTCCGGAAAATCCGGCAGCGGAAAAACGACATTGCTTAATTTAATCGGTGGACTTGATACTCCGGATGACGGATATATTAAGATTGCCGGCCATGCAATGAATAAAATGAATGATAACCAGCGCAGTACATTCAGAGAGCAGCATTTAGGGTTTATTTTTCAGAATTTTAATTTAATTCCGGTATTGACGGCCTATGAAAATATTGAGATCCCGTTGATCCTGCAGGGGTGTCCTCCGGCAAAACGCAGGCTGGCAGTGATGGCAATGTTAGAAAATGTCGGTCTTGAAAATAAAACAAACGCTCTCCCTAATCAGCTTTCAGGGGGACAACGGCAACGCGTTGCAATTGCCCGCGCACTGATCCATAAACCCGTATTAGTCCTGGCTGATGAACCGACTGCCAACCTCGACAGTAAAACAAGTAAATCAATTTTACAGCTTTTGAGAGAGCTACAGACTGAATATAAAACATCGGTTGTTTTTTCGTCACATGATCCGCTGGTACTTTCAGCAGCAGATGATATTTATTTAATTAATGACGGTATGGTTACCCATCAAATCCGGGATCTGACTGATGAAAACAACTAAACTTGCTCTGCGCAATCTTCTCCGGAACAGGCGGCGTACCTGTTCTACATTATGTGCGATTATTATCGGCGCGGTCAGTATTCTGTTATTTGGTGGATATAATCATTCTATTGAATACAGTCTGAGGACCACCTTTATCCGTGATATCGGTCATCTTCAGATTCAGCATAAAGATTATTTTCTTCAGGGCATTGCGAATCCTCAGGAATACAGTATCCGCCGCTACCAGGCTATTATTGATGCCATTTCCACGGACCCCGTATTAAGCCCGATGATTAATGTCAGCGCGCCTGTTCTTCTGATGAACGGAATTGCGGGTAACTATTCTGCCGGTACATCCCGGCCGGTATTAATTTACGGCACCGATGCAGTCAGTCAGCAGAAATTATCTCAGTGGGATGAATACCAGCTGGGTAAAGATATTCGTGCGCGCAATGCACTGGACAAATCAGTAACTGATGCCGGATTAACCGGGAATGGTCTGAGCCGGCTGCTGAAATTAGACGAGCCGGAAAATAGCCATATTACAGATACCCGCCGGACTGATTCCACCGCTGATGCGTTGCCTGATGATCTCGCTGAGTTGGTTCAGGATACCCGTGGTCAACGCAAAACCGGGGCGGGAAAATATATCGAACTGCTGGCAGCGTCTGCTAACGGCGCTCCCAATATTGTCAGAATTAACGTTACCGGTCACCAGCCGCAGGCGGCTCGTGAGCTGGATGACAGCTATGTGAATATTCACCTGAAACAGGCGCAGCAGCTTTTATTCGGACAGGGAGAACCGGGTGTCACCGCGATTGTTCTGCAACTTAATCATTATGACCAAATGGATGAAGCCAGGACGCGCTTACGACAGTTGCTGACTGAAATATCGGCTGATGAACCGCTGGCAGTGCTGGATTTTATGCAGTTGCAACCACTGTATAATCAAATTTTGGCCATGTTCGGAAAGTTATTCAATTTCCTGCTGGTGATTATTCTCTGTATTACGTTATTTACTGTCGGTAATACGATGAGTATGGCTGTTTTGGAGCGAACAGTTGAAATTGGTACGCTGAGGGCTATCGGATTAAAACAGCGCGATATTCAGAGCATGTTTCTTAATGAAGGTATTCTTCTGGGGATCATAGGTTCTGTCACCGGGGTTATTTCCGCTCTTATCATTGCTTATATTATCAATCTCTCCGGTCTGACCTGGCAGCCCCCGGGTGTTATTGCCCCGATTCCTATCCGGATAAAAATATGGGGTGAACCGCTGATGGTTGCCGGTGTTATCGGAACGCTGATGCTTGCCGCAGTATTTTCTTCCTGGTGGCCATCAAGAAGAGCCGCGGTTGTCTCCATTGTTCAGGCATTACGATATACATAGTGCAATATACCCAACGTTAATCAGATTACAGGACGTAATATACCATGATATTTCAGACAAAATGGTCCGCCCCGTTGTGCTTCGCATTTGTATTTTTATTTGCAGGAATACGCCCGGTGCTGGCAGATATAAATGCACAGGATATTCTGAAGAGAAGCGACATTGTCCGTAATCCGCAGCAACCATTTACGCTGGTCACAACATTAATCAGCTATAAAAATGGTACTCAGCATGAAAAAAGTGAACTGAGGCTTTATTCCCGCCCGGATCCTCACGGCGGACAGTATCACAGCCTGCTGCGGTTTATCAGTCCGCAACGTGATGTGGGAAAACTGACATTAAAAAGCGGACGCGACCTCTGGTTGTATGATCCTAACAGCAAAGCCAGTGTGCCTATCTCACCACAACAGCGGTTGTTAGGTCAGGCGTCAAACGGAGATGTTGTGACGGCGAACTGGGCGGCAGATTACGGTGCGGTAATTATAGCGGAAGAGACTATTCAGGATGGATATAAACAGGATCGTGAATGTTATCGTCTGCATTTAACTGCAACGAATCCGGATGCCGCATATCCGTCCATGGAGCTGTGGGTCGATAAAACCAATTTTAAGAGCCTGAAAGCTGAGTTTTATGCGGTTAACGGCAGTCTGCTGAAAACGACTTTTTACCGTCGCTATGAAGAGGTTTTAGGCGGTGAGAGACCCACTGAAGCGGTAATTATTGATGGTATGAATTCGCAGTTGGTGACGATTATCCGTAATCAGCAATTTGAATGGCGTGATGTGCCGGAGTCCTGGTTCCAGCGTGATTTTTTACCACATATCAGGGATAACTGATTTATGTGGAAGCATCACAGTTACCTGATTGTCGGTGCATCCTGTCTTGCAGGCAGTGCATTATTGCCGGCGGGTGCTGCTGAGGGCATGGATACGTCAGTATTGCAGGCACTTGATCTTGCGGATAATACCGTCTTTGAAAAGGCGGAAAACAGCGCATTATCTTTGTTTACAGAAGCCGCTACGGTAATTAATGAGGCGGGCAGTAATGTGCATCGCCTGTCTCTGGATCTGCGCCTGGATACTCAGCTGTTCCCTTCAGGATCTGATAAGGTTCGGTTTGTCTTATCCAACCGGACAGATACCCGTTTTTTTGGTGCTCTGGGACATAGCGGAAATGTCAATGTACTCAGGGAAGCCTATATCAGTTATAAAATATCATCCGTGACTATTGTGGATGCCGGGCGTATTAATACGCGTTATGGTGTGGCTCTGGGTTATAACCCGACGGATTTTCTTGGCAGGAATACGGTCAGGTCGGCTATTTCAGCTGATCCTGAAAGTTTGCGTACCAACCGGCTGGGTAATGTCATGATCCGGCTTCAGCAGTTCTGGGATAAGGCTGCCGTAACCGCCATTATTTCACCAAAACTCGGGGATAAACCGAATAAAGCCGCGTTCAGTCCTGACTGGGGCGCCAGTAACCCTGAAGACCGCTTGTTGTTATCAGCAAGCTATAAATTCGGGGATAATTTTAATCCTCAGGCTATCTATTATCACGAGGCCGGCAGCCAGCCGCAATTCGGGCTTAATGTCTCACGGGTTCTCAGTCGTTCCGTATTGATGTACACGGAGTGGGCCGGTGGTCGGCAGCCGCTGGCATGGCAGAAAGCCTTACCGGAAAATCAGCAGGAAACCAGGTGGCGTAACCGTGCCGCAATCGGCACAACCTGGACCAGCGATAACCAACTGACATTGCGTCTGGAAGGGCATTACAACGGCAGTGCGGATAATAAAAAAGCGGCGGATCAGTTATCGCGAATACCTCCATCCATGCTGAATCCGGTCGATCTGACTGATAAGATGCAGGATATTATGGCATCGCGCAAATCCGTGTTATTCCAGGTCTATCAGAAAGATATTATTGATAATTATGATGTTAATCTGATTTTGCAACGCGACCTGCAACAACATAAAAACATGGGTTTTGCTGAGATACGCCGACATTTCGGTTCTGCGGATGTTGCCGTGCAGTGGCAGAAAACCTATGCACTGAAAGAAAAAGACGGGTTTGATGTCAGGCCTGAGCAGCGTTGGCAATTGTCTGTTAATTATTATTTTTAAATGAACCGTATTTCCCCTGAATGAAAACAAGACGCCCGATGATGTTCATCGGGCGTCTTACTATTGAAAAGCGGTCAGACTATATCAGCTTGCCGATGATTCAATGCCCTGGCTGCGCAGATATTCATCATACGTCCCGGTGAAGTCGATAACTTTTTGCGGGGTGATTTCGATAATGCGGGTGGCCAGTGAACTGACGAACTCACGGTCATGGGAAACAAATACCAATGTTCCCTGATATAACTCAAGTGCCATATTCAGAGATTCAATGGATTCCATGTCGAGGTGGTTAGTCGGCTCATCCATAATCAGAATGTTCGGCTTGGTCATCATCAGCTTACCGAATAACATCCGGCCTTTTTCACCTCCGGACAACACCTGGACAGGTTTTTTGATATCATCCTGGGAGAAGAGCAGACGTCCGAGCACGCCGCGGACAGACTGCTCATCATCACCAGCCTGCATCCACAAACTCATCCAGTCGAAAACCGTCATATTGACTTCAAAATCAGCCCCATGATCCTGACCATAATAGCCGATAGCCGCATTCTCAGACCATTTGTAGCGACCGGCATCCGGTGTCAGTTCGCCGACAAGCATTTTCATCAGTGTGGTTTTACCCACACCATTCATACCCAGAACGGCAATTTTTTCGCCCACTTCAACCATCATATTGATGTTTTTGAACAATGGCGGGTTGTTATCATACCCTTTGGTCAGGTTTTCCACTTCCAGCGCATTACGGAACAGTTTTTTGTCCTGATCAAAGCGGATAAACGGATTCTGGCGGCTGGAGGCTTTTACTTCTGCCAGCTGAATTTTATCTATCTGTTTGGCGCGGGAGGTTGCCTGGCGTGATTTGGAGGCATTTGCACTGAAACGGCTGACAAATGACTGCAATTCATTGATTTGTGCTTTTTTCTTTGCGTTATCCGCTAACAGTCGCTCACGGGATTGTGTGGCGGCAAACATGTATTCATCATAGTTACCCGGATGAACATTCAGGCTACCGTAGTCCAGATCCGCCATGTGCGTACACACCATATTGAGGAAGTGACGGTCATGGGAAATAATGATCATGGTACTGTTACGGGCGTTCAGTGTCTGCTCAAGCCAGCGGATAGTATCAATATCCAGGTTATTTGTCGGCTCATCGAGCAGCAGAATATCCGGGTCAGCAAACAGTGCCTGGGCTAATAAGACACGTAATTTCCAGCCCGGAGCGACTTCGCTCATCGGACCGCTGTGTTGCTCCAGCGGAATACCCACACCCAGCAATAATTCACCGGCGCGGGATTCGACAGTATAGCCATCCATTTCGGCAAACTGTACTTCCAGATCAGCCACACGCATGCCATCTTCTTCGCTCATTTCCGGCAAATTATAGATACGGTCGCGTTCCTGTTTGACTTCCCACAGCTCGCTGTGACCCATGATCACAGTATCAAGCACGCTGAATTCTTCATAAGCAAACTGATCCTGCTTCAGTTTACCCAGGCGCTCATTCGGGTCGAGGAAGACATTCCCGCCGGACGGAGTGAGTTCGCCGCCGAGAATTTTCATAAAGGTGGATTTACCACTGCCGTTCGCGCCGATCAAGCCGTAGCGATTGCCGCCGCCGAATTTTACAGAGATGTTTTCAAACAGCGGCTTAGCGCCGAACTGCATCGTGATATTATTGCTGATTAACAAGACGAATACTCATTAGTTGAAATTGAAAAAGGAAACGGCGGGCATTATGCCACAAATTAAACGCGAACTCACCGGTGTATAAAAAAAAGGCGGGGCATGAGCGGAAAAATGCAAAACAAAATTGATAAATAATGGATTCTCTGGTGAAGTTGTCCCGGGGTTTCTGTAAGAGAAGCCCGTCGGGTATATACCCAATTTCATTCAGGATAGCACTATGCCATGGACATTTTCTCATCCGGCGGTTGTTTTTCCGCTGCAACATTCCCGTTTCGGACGCTGGCTGAATCTTCCGGCTCTGATAACCGGCAGTCTCTCGCCCGATTTACTGTATTCTTTCGGGTTATACCGCGCGGCAGGTGATGCGCACCATTTCGGTGGCTGGTTTTATACCGGACTGCCGCTTTGTCTGCTTATTATACTGGTTTTTCATTATTTGTCTGATCCGCTGAAAAAAATCCTGCCCGTTCCTGTAACCGACCCGCTGACCGGGTCATGGCGCAGAAATTTTATCCTGTTGATTTCTCTGTTTATTGGTGCAGCCACTCATATTATCTGGGATGCATTTACCCATGAAACCGGCACTGTCGTCAGAGCGGTGTCACTGTTGCAGGCGTCTGTATTGCAGGGAATGACTGACGGGCAGGAGATAGCTGTCTACAAAGTATTACAGCACCTTGGCTCACTGCTCGGCGCCGGGTATCTTTGTCTGGTGTATATCCGCTATCAGCGCAGGCTTGAGGCTGCGCAGCGACAGGAAAACTGCCGTAAATTTATCCGCCTGGCAGGTCTTGCTGTGCTTTCAGCCCTTTGTGCATTGCCGGTTGCGTTGTGGCTGGCACAGACGGTTTCCGGTTTTCATGTAAATCGCTTTGTTTTTTATGAATTGTCGCTGACTGTGCCGTTTTTGTTCGGATTTATTATATTGATGGCGCTGTTTTATGCAGTTAAGCGGGTCTGACGGCTTTATTCTGTGTGTTTGGACGTCATTCCGGTATTCTTGGTGTAAATCTTAGTGCAACATACCTGTTCAGAGGAAATACCATGGCAATCTGGGTCGATGCTGACGCCTGTCCGAAAGTAATTAAAGAGATACTTTACCGGGCGGCAGATCGTGAAAAAATAGAAATTACATTTGTTGCCAACCAGCGCCTGGTTGTCCCGGCATCGCCCTTTTTGCGGACATTACAGGTGCCCGCCGGGTTTGATGTCGCCGATAACGAAATTGTCCGCCGGGTTCAGACCGATGAACTGGTGATCACCGCCGATATTCCGCTTGCGGCGGAAGTGCTGGAAAAGGGCGGTGTTGCGCTCAATCCGCGTGGTGAACGCTACAGCAATGCCACTATCCGTGAACGTCTGACCATGCGTGACTTTATGGACACCATGCGTGCCAGTGGTGTTCAGACCGGGGGTCCGGCAACCATGAATCAGCGTGACCGCCAGCAGTTTGCCAATGAACTGGATAAATGGCTGTTACAGCGCAAAAAACGTCTCGCAGCGTCCTGATATCCCCTCACTATTAATATATGAATGTTTTCCGGGCTGCATTATGTGGCCCGGCAGTAATAATTCTCTCACCGTGCTCACT
Source organism: Morganella psychrotolerans (assembly GCF_965118875.1). GTDB lineage: Bacteria > Pseudomonadota > Gammaproteobacteria > Enterobacterales > Enterobacteriaceae > Morganella > Morganella psychrotolerans_C. The sequence continues at coordinate 464,907 of NZ_CBCPJD010000001.1, read as the reverse complement.
ATCTGACCTAAAACACTATAATAACAATGGGTTATAGTTATCCTGTTGCTGTATCCCCGCAGACGATCTGGTCTGAATCCAACTAAACACCTCGTTAAATCCGATATTTTATATCGGCCATTCCTGATAATGCTTCTATTTAGCCCTGATATTATTAACAATGCGCCATATTCATTAACAATATAATGATATTTGTTATAATTAGCGCGCTACTTTATCAAAGAATTGCCATATAAATATTAAATAAAATGATGAGGGTTTAGATGAAAATCTCACGCAGAAAGTTAATTTTAGGGGTTGGTGCTGCCGGGGTGTTGGCAGGTGGTGCTTCAGTATTAGTTCCGATGGTTCGCCGCGACGGTAAATTTGTGGAAACCACATCCCGCGCAAAAGCGGTTACCGGCACAGAAGGCGCGTTACCGAAAGAAGCTGATACTGTAATTATCGGCGGCGGCATGATGGGCATTATGACCGCAATTAACCTGGCTGAAAGGGGCATGAGCGTCACTGTCCTGGAAAAAGGGGATATTGCCGGTGAGCAGTCCGGACGGGCTTACAGCCAGATCATCAGCTACAAAACATCAAAAGAAATTTTCCCGCTGCACCATTACGGCAAAATGTTGTGGCGCGGTATGAATGAAAAAATTGGCGCGGATACCAGCTACCGGACTCAGGGTCGTGTTGAAGTGCCGTCAAGTGCGGACGATCTTGAAAAATCACAGGCGTGGGTTGAATCCGCCAAAGTGTGGGCGTCTGATTTTGATGCGCCGCTCAATACCCGTTTTATTAAGGGTGATGAATTAAAGCAACGCCTTGCCGGCGCAAAAACAGACTGGCCGATCGCCGGGTTTGAAGAGGATTCCGGCAGTGTGGACCCGGAAACAGGTGTGCCGGTTCTGGCAGAATATGCCAAAACGCTGGGTGTTAAAATTTTCACCCATTGTGCGGTTCGCGGCATTGAAACCGCAGGCGGTAAAGTATCTGATGTTGTTACTGAGAAAGGCGCAATCAAAACCTCTCATGTTGTACTGACCGGGGGGATCTGGTCGCGTCTGTTTATGGGCAATCTGGGTATTGATATCCCGACACTGAATGTGTATTTGTCACAGCAAAGGGTTTCCGGCGTTCCGGGCGCACCGCGCGGCAATGTGCATTTACCGGGCGGTATCCACTTCCGCGAGCAGGCGGATGGTACTTATGCCGTAGCACCGCGTATTTTCACCAGCTCTGTGGTGAAAGACAGCTTCCTGCTGGGACCTAAATTCCTGCATCTGCTGGGTGGCGGTGAATTGCCGTTGGAGTTTTCCATCGGGGAAGACTTATTTAACTCCTTTAAAATGGCGACATCCTGGAACATGGATGAAGCATCACCTTTTGAGACTTACCGGGTTGCGACAGCCACACAAAACAGCGAACATCTGGATGCGGTATTTGCCCGTATGAAAGCAGAGTTCCCTGTATTTGAACAATCAAAAGTGGTTGAACGCTGGGGCGCGATTGTTGCGCCAACGTTCGACGAACTGCCGATTATTTCTGAAGTGAAAGAGTATCCGGGGCTGGTTATTAATACCGCGACTGTCTGGGGAATGACCGAAGGTCCGGCATCCGGCGAAATTACAGCGGATATTGTTACCGGCAAAAAACCGGTTATTGATCCGGCACCGTTTAGTCTTTCACGTTTCAGTTAATTAGTTAATTACCTGCAATATTATAAAGAGGCTCAATATGCGTTATAAAAGTTTACTGTTAGCTCTTCCGTTAGTCTGGGGTGCGGCAAATGCAGCTGAAGGTGTTGTTCATCACAAACTGAACGGCATGCCTATCTCTGAATCTGTGGAAATCAGTGGCAATAAAAACATTATTTTCCTCAGTGGAAAAGTTCCGGCGAAGATTTCAAAAGACGTACCGGAAGGTGTTCTGGCGTCTTATGGTAATACTGAAGCTCAGACCATCAGTGTTATGGAACAAATTAAAGCACATCTGGCTGAATTAGGTCTGGAAATGAAAGATGTGGTGAAAATGCAGGTGTTCCTGGTCGGCGGTGATGAAACTAACGGCACAATGGATTTCGCAGGCTTTATGGCAGGATATTCTAAATTCTATAACGACAAAGACTCCGGTAATGCATTACCGGCACGCAGCACTTTCCAGGTTGCTAAATTAGCCAACCCGGCATGGCGTGTGGAAATTGAAGTAACCGCAGTACGCCCGTAAGGCGATATATACCCTTATTCATTCAAACCGCAGGTTCGTTGGCTTCGCGCTGCTCGCCGGGTCACATACTAATGTATGCTCCCCGCCAATCGGAGCTTGCCGCCTTCCTGCATCTTGAATGACGTTGGGTATAGCTGCATCATAACTACCGGATCTACGGCCAAAAGGCGTAAATCCGTCTTATCCCCGCCACGCTTCTGTACTAAAAGAATTGTCATAACTTGTTGAATTAAGATATCTAATTCCATTATTTCATGGCGTACGCATACTGCGCTATTCTATTTTTCTGAGACAACGATATGCTGACACGAGTCCGCTTTTCACTATAAAATGGCACTCTGCCTGCTAACTCTTCCTGTATTCGAAATAATCCCGCATCTTTTATATGGTTTTGATATTAATCAATAAGGTCTGACCAGTCCATTTTATGATTGTCAGTAATTAAAGAGCGATGTGAGATTATAATGACAACAAAAATAATACCTGAAAATACGGATGGATTGCCGGTCAGCCGCCGTCACTTTGTGCAGGCGGGTGCCGCACTGGTGACCTTGCCGTTTATCAGCAGCGCACAGGCAGATGAAAGCCTGCCGCAGAGTTCAGCAAACAGCGTGGCAGCGAATGCCGGTGCTGATGTGATAGCCACATGCAGCACCTTTGACTGCGGCGGGAAATGTGATATCCGCGCTCATGTGAAAGAGGGGATTGTCACGCGGATAACCACCCGTCCGGATGCGGATCTCGATGATGACATGCCGGTGATGCGGGCGTGTGTTCGCGGGCGCGGTTACCGCAAGTTTGTCTATAACGCAGATCGGCTGAAATACCCGATGAAGCGGGTAGGTAAGCGCGGTGAAGGGAAATTTGAGCGAATTTCATGGGATGAAGCGACCACCCTGATCGCCGAAAATGTCACCCGGCTGACAAAAAAACATGGTGCCGCCAGCCGCTTTCTGACAGTTAACACTGCAGTTACCGGGGGTATTTTTTCCGGCGACACCATGATGAAGAAACTGTTTAACCTGACCGGCGGCTATCTGCCGTATTATCACTCCGTCAGTCTGGGAAACACCGTCAAAGTCACCCCTTATACTTACGGGATTGCCAAAACCGGCAGCTCGATGGATACCCTGGAAAATACGCCGTTAGTGATCCTCTGGGGACATAATCCGAACGAAACCGTATTCGGACATTCCAATCATTACTATCAGAAAATGAAGCAGAACGGCACAAAATTTATTGTCGTTGATCCGCGCTATTCTGATACTGCGCAGTCTCTGGCTGATCAGTGGATCCCACTGCTGCCGACCACGGATAATGCCCTGATGGACGCGATGATGTATGTCATCGTCACTGAAAACCTACACGACAACGCGTTTGTGGATAAATATGTTATCGGTTTTGATGAAGAGCATATGCCGGAAGGCGTTCCGGCGGGTGAATCGCTGGTTTCTTATCTGACCGGTAAAAAGGACGGCACAGAAAAAACACCGGAGTGGGCAGAAAAAATCACCCGCGTCCCGGCAAATACTATCCGCCAACTGGCGCGTGAGTATGCGATGACCAAACCGGCGGCACTTATCCAGGGCTGGGGTCCGCAGCGCCATATTTGTGGTGAGCGCAGTGCGCGCGGCTCTACATTGCTGGCGGCTATCACCGGGAATGTCGGGAAAGAGGGCGCATGGGCTGCCGGTTACGGCGGCGGCGGTAACCGCGTGTCAATGCACGGGCCGGATACCGGCGAAAACCCGGTTAAAGCGCAAATCTCTATTATGAACTGGATGCAGGCGGTTGAAGATGCCGGTAAAGTGCGCCCGGAAGACGGGTTACTCGGTGTTGATAAGCTTGATACCAATATCAAAATGATCTTCTCGCTGGCGGGTAACTATCTGGTTAATCAGAACCCGGATGTGAATGCGGCAGCAAAATTACTGGCAGATGAATCAAAAGTTGAATTTATCGTCGTCAGTGACCTGTATATGTCACCATCCGCCAAATACGCCGATCTGCTGCTGCCGGAAACCAGTTTTATGGAGCGCTGGAATATCGGCGATACCTGGGGCACCGGCAGTTACTTTATTCTGTCAGAAAAACTGATTGAACCTGCATTTGAACGCCGTTCTGATTATGACTGGATAAGCGACGTTGCAGACAAAATGGGTGTAAAAGAGGCGCTGACAGAAGGGCGCAGTGAAAAAGAATGGATTGCCTATCTCGTCGGGATGAATAAAGCCCGCTTCCCTGAGCGTCCGGATTTCCCGACCTTTGAGGAGTTACAGAAAACCCGCCGTTATCTTTTCAAAGAGAAGCCGTTTATTGCGTTTGAAGCGAATATCCGTGACCCGGAAAATAATCCGTTCCCGACGCCGTCCGGCAAAATTGAAATCTTCTCCAAGCGTCTGTATGACATGCAGAACCCGGATATTCCGGCATTGTCACATTATGTTCCGGCGATTGAAGGACCGGAAGATAAACTGACTGACACATACCCGCTTCAGATGCTGACCTGGAAAGGGCGCAACCGTGCAAACTCCACACAGTTTTCTAATCCGTGGTTGCAGGAAGTGCAGGGACAATCGCTGTGGATAAACCCGATCGACGCAGAAAAACGCGGGATCAGTGAAGGCGATATGGTGCGGATTTATAATGAGCGCGGTATTTCTCAGATCCCCGCGCTTATCACTCAGCGTATTATCCCGGGCGTTGTCGGGATGCAGGCGGGCGCCTGGTGGAACCCGGATGAAAACGGCGTTGATCACGGCGGTTGCCCGAATGTGCTGACATCCACACGGATGACCCCGCTGGCACACGGTAACTCGCATCTGACAGTTCTGGTTGAGGTAACAAAAGCATGAGTGATTTTAAAGAATACGCACCGGTCAGTGATGAACAGCTCGGGTTCTTTATAGACTCCTCACGCTGTTCCGGCTGCAAAGCCTGCCAGGTAGCCTGTAAAGATAAAAACAATCTGGAAGTCGGGCGGAAGTTCCGCCGTGTGTATGAAGTTCAGGGCGGGGGATTTGCACCCAATGGTCAGGGCGGCTATGAAAACAATGTGTTTTCCTACACCTTAACTATCTCCTGTAACCACTGTGACGATCCGGTCTGTGTTAAAAACTGCCCGACCACCGCCATGCATAAACGTCCGGGCGATGGCATTGTGCGGGTTGATACCGGCAAATGTGTCGGCTGTGGCTATTGCGCCTGGTCGTGCCCTTACGGCGCGCCGCAGATGAATAAAGAGACGGGCCAAATGTCCAAATGTGACCTTTGTGTGGACTTGCTGGCAGCAGGTCAGAACCCGGTGTGTGTTGATACCTGTCCGCTGAATGCCATAAAATTCGGTAAAATCAGCGAACTTCGTGAAAAATACGGGCATTTAAGCCAGGTTCAGGGATTGCCGGATTTTACCATCACACAGCCGAACCTGGTGATAAAACCGCACAAAGGCGCACAGAATAAAGGGGAGGTTAAATCATGAGTGAGTGGCCATTAGTTGCATTTACGTTATTAGTACAAAGCTCGGTCGGTGTTGTGATTTTTTCTGCACTTTTTTTCTGTCGTCTGGAAAAATCACTGGGTAATCAGCGCGCAAGCCTTGCCATGAAACCGGTACTGCTGACCGGTGCCGTTCTCGGCTGTCTCGGGCTGCTTGCCTCGACACTGCACATGGGGTATCCGTGGAATGCGTTTCATGCGCTGCGCCATATCAGCACCTCGTGGCTGAGCCGTGAAATTGTTTTTGCTGCTGTATATCTGGGCGCGTTATGTCTTTATACGCTGTTTGTTCTGATCAAAGGACGGATGAACCGGAGTATTATTGCGCTGATTGGATTGCTCGGACTGATTGATATTTACTGTATGGCATCCCTGTATTTCAGTACCGCGATGATGACATGGATGCATGTGAATACCTACATCCTGTTCTTTGCAGCGGTATTTGCCGCAGGCGGGGCCATTGCGCTGGGGCTCACGGCGCTGCGGGTGAAATCAGTTATTGACGGTACAACCACATTGCGGATTGTTGCAACTGCACTGGGTCTGATTTTCCTGGCGGTTGCGGTACGAATGGCGGCTCAGCCATTCTTCCTGGAATGGTTGTCAGAAACGGCACAAAACAGTGATGCGATAACTTTTCCGCACTCACCGCTGGCCGCTTACGCAACAACGTACGGGCTGCGGATTATTGCCGGTGCATTATCAATCAGCGGAATTTTGTTCCTCGGATTTAGCCTGATGCGGATGCGTAACACTGTACTGACCAGCGGTCTGCCGGTTATTTTATCCGGCTCAGTCCTGGTCTTTGCAGGTGAAGTCCTTAACCGGTTTGCATTTTTTATTGTGAAGTAGCCACAAAACCCCTCTTTGAATTTAATAAAGAGGGGTTAAATAACCCGGTAATTCATCTTAATATTCCGCTGTTAAATTATATAACAGCGGAATTGTCATTCCTGATGTAAAAAAGTATTCCGGATATCTTTCCGGAATACTCAGGAGAAATAAAGATGACAGAAAGTAAATCTGAAAAACCGGGTGGCGGATATCTGACAGATTATCAGCATGATGGTGTGTGGAGGAAAGGAATAAAATTTCCGTCCGGAAAACTTAGCTATTATGAGCAATATGACATTGTTGTAGAAGGTATCACCTGGCAAAAACCGGAGCAGATTGACAGTGAGAACCTTATTCTGATACCTGTTCAGGAAGATATTGTATGGAACAGCAAGATAGGGATATATGGCTCACGGGGTACTGAAGCCAGTGAAACAGTCTATATGGACGGCACGGAAGTTAAACCGTACGGCGGAAAAATTGATAATTTAGGTACGCTGACCCGGATTATTTTCGAAGAAGGCAGTGTTACCCGTTATAATAATTATCAGGCAGTTATTAACGGACACAAATATACTGATTTACCAAAGGATACTGAAAATAACGCTATTGGTCTGACCGTAAAAATTGATGAATATGCCGGTGTGGTACTTTCCGGGCTTAATGACCGCAGTCAGCCGGTAACTGTATTTGAAAAAGACAGTGATAATAAACCATTACAGGGATTTGTTATTTTTCACGGTAATACATCTACTTGTATTATGTTCCGTAAAGGTGACCTTACGGCGTTTTCCGCCGGTTATAAACTGTATTACGAGGATACATTTACTACAGCGTCGATCAATCTTGAACCGGTTCATATCCGTTTTGAATCTGTAGGCAAAAATATTTGGACAGAAGTTCGTCTGGTTGCGCTGAACAGCGATGGTCAGGATGGTGAAACCCTGTTTCAGGGACGTTACAATCCGTCGTAAAAGAGAAAAAATAACGCTGCCGTATTATTCGGCAGCTATTTTCACCACACCGCCATTCACCGGGACAAACTGTAAATTCAACAGTGTGGAACTGATAAGACCGCCTGTCACGGTAATCTCCATCAGGGCGCGAAACCCGGCATATGGGCCGTTTGTCAGAATCAGCGGTGCCTAAGAAATAATTCCTTTTTTATCACTGACCTATACTTGGTGTTGGTCAGATACGGAAAATTCGGTTATGGCCAGCCGGAAGTTCAATAGTCAGGCGAAGCTTACCGCCCATTGCCTCAATATAGCGTTTCAGTGTTGCCAGTTTTATATCGTTACCGCGTTGTTCTATCTGAGTGACAGCGGGCTGAGATATTCCCTGGTTAGCAGCCAGCATTTTCTGCGAAACATTCAGCTCTTCCCTGATAAGCTGTAATCCGGTTTCAAGAACCAGTTCATCAGTCAGCTTTTTTATGCGAGCCCGGCTTTCAGGGCTCTGATCTGCAATTACATCCTGCAATGTCTTCATTATTACTTTCCTTCTGTTGGTGCAAGATATGACGAAAATTGTTCGTCTGCAAGACGAATCCTGGAGTTTCCCGTTCTCTCTGTATTTTTCATCCCCGCACCTTAACTGCCGTTTTTTCATAATGACGGCGCTGTTGCCATGTAACCTATTTCATTATTAACTTACTAATTATTATATAAAAATTCACATCACGAACCAATTTTGACATTCTGTTTGACGAGAACTATAGTAGTATTCACTGTGCGAATATACAGTGTATTAAATGGGTTATTTTTAATAAAAAAGGATTTTACTATGAATAAAAATAACAGCGGCGGCTATGGCGGTAGTAACCTGGGTGGCCATACCACTGACCACGGTAATGGTAAGTCTACCACCTCAGATAATCGCGGTGATATCAGCCACCACACAGACAGCGGCGGTAGTAAAGGCGATCATGGCCGGGGACGCGGCGGCGACGGAAGCGGAGATTCATCCTCTTCCCGTGGAGATGCCCCGGAAAATGCAAGCCAGGTGAATATGGCTCACGCCGGAATTCCGGTCGCACTTTATCCGGTCAGCGGTGTATTAACTGTTTCACTGAACTGGCCGACCATAACAGCCGCAGTACGTGAGGCATTTATCGGACTGGATACCTATTTGGGTAATTCTCTTGCCCGGACGTCTTCTTGGTGTCGTCGTCGGCAGTCTGTTGCCGGGTCAGATAGCCCCGGACCCAAAGTTTTCATATAACCTCAAAGATCCCCTGGTCGATAAAGACAACCCTTACAGTGTTACCGCATTACCAGCAGAACTGGTTACATCGGTACCGGTTGCGGATATTCCGAAAAATACGACTGTTCCGGCCAGGGTACTGGCACAGGCGGTGATTGATGAACTGGTCCAAACCCGGCCGGTCACAATTACGCCGGTAAAATCTATGCCGGTACCGGTTGTTAAAGCGCAGAAGACTAACAAACATAATGTGTATACCGCGCAGGTTGTGCCCGGTATGAAGCCGATGCGGATCCATGTCAGTTCCTATCCTGATAAATCTCAGGTGGTACCAAACAGTACACCTGCCGTAAAACAGTATTTATCTCATCCTGATGAGGGGCGTTCACATCATGCTATTCTGGATTTTGGCAGAGATCATGCGCCGGTTTACGTTTCAGTCACAAAACAACTCAAACCGGGAGAAGAGAAAAAACTGGCGGAAAAGGCACGAAAAGAGTGGGTGACGGATAATTCGGTTGGAGTGATTAAGGTTCTGGCAGATATTAACACGCTGATTATTAACACAGAAAAGCGGATGTCAGCGAAGCAACAGGAGCTGAAAAATAAACAGGCTGAGTTACAAGACCTGAACAAAGAGTTAATGGTAAAAAATGCGCGCGATAAAAAGAAGCGGGAAATTAACATTGTAATCAATCAGCTCTCTACCGAAGTCGGTTTACTGGAAAAAGCGCTATCGGACGCGATGGAAAGCCGAAATAAAGCGGAAGGCAAGAAAAAAGCCGCTGAGGATAAGGTTAAGGAAGCCAAGGACAAAAAACGTCAGGGCGTTAAAGAAAAAGGTCATGATTACCATCCGGCACCGAAAACTGAAGAAATTAAAGGGTTGGGTGATTTAAAAGGAACTCGGAAAAAGACACCAAAACAAGGCGGAGGAGGAAAACGAGACCGCTGGATAGGAAGCAAAGGCCGTAAAATCTATGAGTGGGACTCACAGCACGGTGAATTAGAAGGGTACCGTGCCAGCGACGGCCAGCATATCGGAGCATTTGATCCGAAAACCGGTAATCAACTGAAGCCTGCCGACCCTAAACGCAATATCAAAGAATACCTGTAAGGAGATAACATCATGGGATTGAAATTAAGACTGGAATGGTTTGATAAAAAAACAGAACTACTAATTGGTGAAGAGTATTCAAAGGATCTTGGTGATGACGATACTATTATCGGGCAGACAGTTAAGCCAACAGAAAATATTATTAATAATGGTGGTTTTGACGTTATTCCGGCATGGGTTTCTTACCTTCAGAAGCATCTGGCTCATAAAATCGAGTTAGATAAATACGACTATCAGGTGTCCTTTGATTACCGTGATAAGTGGTAATTTATTTTTGTCAGGGATGAAATGAAGGCGAATACCCGTTACTTACGGATAAGAAGCGGGTATTCATGAATAATTGTTAACACTAAAAACCTCCTTCAGATAAGGAGGTTTATGCAAACAACAGAATGATTATTTTGCCAGATACAGGCACGGATCTACAGCATTACCGTTTTTTCTGACTTCAAAGTGCAGCAGTGGCTGTTTGGCGTCAGTGTCCCCGACCGTGGCAATCTGCTGACCGGTTTTGACTTTATCGCCTTCTTTTACCAATATTTTATCGTTATGTCCGTAGGCTGTGCGGTAAACCTCATCATGACTGATGATAATCAGGTTACCGTAGCCTTTCAGGGCATTACCGACATACACAACATCACCCTCTGCGGCGGAAAGGACGGGTTTACCTTTTTCACCTGCAATAGTGATTGCTTTGAGGGTGGTAAAGTTATCAACAATATTGCCTTGCAGCGGCCACTGAAACTGTCCGGTTGTTTTTGCGGCGGTTGTAGCATCACATTCTGTAGTCGCGGCTTTCTCAACCGGGGTTGTACAGGCTGACAGCAGAACGAATACCGGCGCGAATAAGACAGCCGCTGTTAATTTTTTCACTGATTATTCCTTAAATATGAATGACTCTTCTTCTGAATAATAATCGCTTGGTACAATCATTCACAGATGAATTTATTGTTTGTCGTATTATTACGGATGTCTGCTTACCACTCCTGTATTTTATATTATTACCCGCTTATTGTGACACTGTCACTAATAAAACCGCTATTTACTATTTCCATTGTGACAGGTTACCAGGTAAATTAAACCTATACCCAACATCATTCAGGATGCAGGCAACTAACCTGCGGTTTGACGGAATACGGGTATATAAAGCTGGCTTTTCTTTGCAGGTTGAATACCCAGAGGAATAATAAGAAAATGAAGCGCGTTCTGACCTGGCAATACCAGCAATATACAGTTACGACAGATACTAAACTGTTTGATATTGACGCTATTCATCAGTATCTGACCCGTTCATCCTGGGCGGAAGGCATTGATATTGATACAGTAAAACAAAGCATTAATAACAGCCTGTGTTTCGGGCTTTTTAACGGAGATATCCAAATCGGTTTTGCCCGTGTCATTACTGACGGGGTGACATTCGGCTATCTTTGTGATGTTTATGTCCTTGAGGAGTGGCAGCATCAGCAGTTAGGGCGCTTCCTTATGGAGTGCTGCCAGTCTCATCCGGTTATGACGCGTCTGCGGCGGATTATGTTAGTGACATCGACTGCGCCGTGGCTGTATGAAAAAATGGGCTATAGCCCGGTTAACTGTGAAAATTTTGTCTGGCAGATTGTCAGGCCGGATATCTACCGGCAACGCGGATAGGTGACATAGTTATATGAATGAAATTACATTATATCCTGCCTCGGTATTGACGTTTTTTGTTGCGCTGCTTCATTTCGGCTGCTTATTTTGGGGGGCCGCCGGTTACCGCTTTCTTGGTGCAGGAGAGCGGATTGTCAGGCTGGCAGAAGAAGGGCGTTGGTATCCGCATGTTATGGCAGTCAGTGTCGGGGTTGTGCTGACGATTGTTTCCGTTTACGCCCTTGTTACTGCCGCAGGTCTTGCGGCGCTGCCGTTTGCACAGGGTGTGCTTACCGCTGCGGCCGGGGTCTTTTTGTTGCGGGCGCTGGCGTTTCCGCTGATAAAATCCCGCTTCAAAGGAAACAGCGACCGTTTCTGGTATATCAGCTCATTTTGCAGCCTGATACTTGGCTGCTTGTTTGCCGCTGGCGTATGGCGCTGAGTGTCATAAGGAAAATCAATATCCCGGTGGAACCGCCGGAAAATTCCGCTATAGTGAGGTAGTTTTATTTACCCACCGGACAGGAATAATGACGAACCCGACAGTAAACAGTAATAATGAAAAGTCCGGCACTGCCGGCGGATTAAAAACCGGGCTGAAAAATGGTCTCTATTTTGTGCTGTTTTTAATCGGCATTCAGTTACTGACCGCGATCACCGGTGGTGCAGTGACTGCGCTGGGGATTGAGCCGCGTACCATTAACGGGCTGTTTGGTATCTTGCTTGCACCCTTTATTCACAGCAGTTGGGGACATTTGTTCAGCAATCTGCCACCGTTATTAATTTTAAGTGTTCTGCTGATGCTGCCGTCATTTAAGCACTATGTGAAAGCATCTGCGTTTATTATTATTGTCGGCGGGTTACTGGTCTGGTTATTTGGCAGAAATGCTGTACATGTGGGTGCCAGCGGGTGGATTTTCGGTCTGTGGGCGTTACTGATTTATCAGGGGATTTTTCGTCGTAAACCGCTGGATATTCTGATTGGCATTGCCGTGCTGTTTTATTACGGCGGAATGATAACAGGTTTGTTTCCCGGGGAGCAATATGTCTCTGTGGAATCCCATATCAGTGGTGCGGTTGCCGGTATTTTATTCGGCTGGATCCAATACAGAAAACGTAAACCCGCGGTAAAAGCCAGCGCAGAGCAGAGCGGGAAGTAAAATTTCAAATCAGAAGATTAAATCTGAACAGGCTATATGTCCGTATTTTCTGCAATACGGACAAATGCCTGCCCGGATGGTGATAATTCACGAAATCCCAGCATTAATGCAAATTCAGTTTCATGCCCGCCCAACCGCACCCGCAGCAACCAGCGAAAGCACAGCATGCATGCTGTGAGCCTCCTGAGCAACCACAGGAACAAACCCCGCCTGAATACAGAGCTGAAACACTTTCAGATGAAAGCTGCGACCCTCATCTGCCGGCCAGAGTATAAAGGGTAAATCAGAGAGTTGGCTCAGTGTCACGTCCGTGTGCGTATTTAGCGGATGCGCTTTGGGTAAGGCGATACATAACCTGTCAGTATCAAACGATTTTTGCACAATATCATCCGCATTTGTCAGTGGCGGAATAATAATACTGATATCTAACTCATCACTGCGTATGGCATCAATTTGCGCCGCCGTTGTGGCTTCCCGCAATTCCAGGCGGATCCCCGGATGCAATAATCTGAATTGCTGAATGATATCCGGTAGCCGCCCGTAAAGCGCACTGCCCACATAGCCCAGCCGGATAAACCCGGTGCGTCCGCAGGCGAGATCCTGCGTTGATGTAATTGCCTATTCTGCCTGTTTTATAACGGCGCGAGCCTGATGCAAAAAGTGTTTCCCCGCAACAGTTAAACCGGATATCCGGTTGTTACGTTCAATTAAAACAACATTCATATCCTCTTCCAGCTTACGGATAGCATTTGTCAGCGGGGGCTGGGACATATTTAATTTTTGTGCTGCGCGATGAAAATTAAGCTCTTCGGCAACGACAATAAATTGCGCCATTGCACGTAAGGTAATCCTATCTTTCAGCAGCACCGCACCAGCATGCCGATTTTCAGTTAAATGATGCAAAAATGGATGCCACAGGGCGTTTGTGGTGCGGATTAATCAATAAAAACCTGAATGTGGACTCCGGTTATCTTTACTGTATAGATCCCGATGGGATATTACACTCTCTCAGACGGAACACTCAGTCACAAACGTGTCTTTTACCGTTTTACCCCCGTGCAGGGCAAACCAGACGGATTAACTGTGGGATCTGATGGTTATCTGCTGAGTGTTCTTTTTGACGGGAGTGCAGTCGCCCGGATTTCACCCTGCGGACAGCGTGTACAGTTTATTGATCTGCCTGTTCCGCGTCTGACAAGCTGTTGTTTTGATGAAGATGAACACTATTTATATGTGACGAGTGCGCGCATCGGGCTGACACCGCAGATGCTCAGCGCATTTCCGTTATCAGGCAGCGTATTGCGGATTGATATGGCGGGGTATTGAGACGATATTAAGAATAATCACCGGGTGATAACACCCGGTATCAGGCAGGAGTCAAATCAGCCGCGCAGGCGGACTGTCAGTCCTTTCAGGAAATAACGCAGCAGTTGATCACCGCAGTTGCGGTAATTTTTATGATCCGGGTTACGGAACAGGGCGCTTAATTCCGGTTTTGACACAGTGAAATCAGCATTCTTATAAATTTCCTGCAAATCCGCATCTTTCAATTCGAAAGCGACGCGCAGTTTTTTCAGCATAATATTGTTGGTGAGCCGCGCATCAATTACCGGGTCCGGGCGGCTGTCATCTTTTCCGCGACGGAAAGAAATCAGTCCGTTAAGAAAATGCCCCATCGCATTATCATTAATCTCCTGATAATCCGCATCATCTTCTTTTTTCAGCCACGCGGTCATTTCTGCCTGCGTTACAGTCAGTCCACCCAGTGCGGTGACTTCAGTCATTTTGATATCAGACAGATCCAGCATGTAACGGACACTGCGCAGAACATAGTTATTTAACATAAATTGGGTTTATCCATTGGGATACAGTTGAAAACCCCGTTATGGTAGTGATTATCGTCCGGGTTTTCAATGAAATCTGCGGATTGGAAGTACATAAGAGGCAATGGTATATTGGTTTTTTCAGCCCCGCTTGAGGTTTTTATGTCATTATCCCGCTCTGCCTGTGTTGTAACCCTGCTTGCCGCCGCCTGTTCTGTTTATGCCACCACGCCCGCTGACCTGATGATCACCGACGGAACGGTTCTGACGATGAATCCGGAAAATCAGGTCATTGAACACGGCACGGTGGTAATTAGTGCCAATAAAATAATTGCGGTCGGCGGTCCGGAACTGGCGGATAAATATCAGGCAAAAAAAATCCTCAATGCAGAGGGCGATATTGTCATGCCGGGTCTTATCAATACCCACACTCACGGGTCGATGACGGTTTTTCGCTCCCTCGGGGATGATGTTCCTGATCGTCTGCACCGCTATATTTTTCCGCTGGAAAATAAATTAGTTTCCCGTGACATGGTGCGGATTGGTGCGAATCTGGCCAATATTGAAATGATTAAAGGCGGCGTAACAACGTACGTCGATATGTATTATTTTGAGGATGAAGTCGCTAAAACAGTAGATAAAATCGGTCTGCGGGCAGTTCTGGGTGAAACCATCATTAATTTCCCGGTTGCAGATGCCAAAAATGCCGATGAAGGCATTGCTTATGCGGTCGGCTTCATTAAGGAATATAAAAATCACCCGCGTATTACACCTGCCTTTGCGCCACATGCACCTTATACCAATACTACAGAAAACTTACAGAAAATCGCGGCATTGTCTCTGGAACTGGATGTGCCGGTAATCACGCATCTGGCGGAAACCGATCGCGAAAAAGAAGAGATTGCCAAACGCACCGGTGGTAAAAGCCCGGTTCAGTATATGGCGGATATCGGCGTACTGAATCATAAGTTACTGGCAGCGCACGTTATTATGGCGGATGATAAAGATCTGGCGTTGTTGAAGCAATATGATGTCGGGGTGGCGCATAATATCAGTGCCAATACCAAATCCGCCAAAGGGGTTGCGCCGGTAACCGCCATGCTGGAGAAAGGAATACGCGTCGGACTGGGAACGGATGGGCCTATGTCATCTAACACACTGACCACGATGAATGAACTCGGGCTGGTGGGTAAAATCCACAAGCTGGAAACCAAAAACCGCGCAGCAATGCCGCCACTGACGGTGGTTGAAATGGCGACAATGGGCTCAGCCCGCGCACTGCATATGGAAGATAAACTTGGCTCGCTGGAACCGGGCAAGCTGGCAGATATCATTGTGGTGGATACTAAAGCGCCGAATATGGTTCCGATGTATAACGCGTATGCCGCACTGGTATACGGCGCAAACGGGGCGAATGTCCGCCACACCATTGTGGACGGTACCATTTTGATGGAAGACCGCAAATTGCTGACCGCAGATGAAGCATCCATTATTAAGGACGCACAGGTTTTTGCCGACAAAGTCCGCGAAACCGTGCTGGCATCAGGGGAAGAGGTGAAATGACCGAAAAATTAAAGTGCGCGCTGATTTATGATTTTGACGGCACACTAGCCGAAGGCGATTGCCCGGAGCACGGATTAATGCCCGCGCTGGGCGTTAGTGATTTTCCGTCATTCTGGCGTGAAGTGAAAGCACTCGCCAAAGAAGACGATGGTGATGAAATCCTGTCCTATATGGGAACGCTGGCGGCAAAGGCTAATGCAACACACTCAGATGAACTGAGTGTTGAAAACCTGATGAAACACGGAAAAACCATTCCGTTATTTCCCGGTGTGAATGCCTGGTTTACCAGGATTAATAAGTGGGCTCAGGAGCATAATTTACTGCTGGAGCACTATATTCTCTCCAGCGGGCTGGATGCCATGATCCGCGGCACAGCTATCGGCAACGAATTCCGGGATATCTACGCCTGTAAATATCACTATTCCCCGGACGGAAAAAAAGCTCTGTGGCCCGCTCAGGCGATCAATTACACCACTAAAACTCAGTTTTTATTCCGCATCAACAAAGGAATACATAATTCCTGGGATAACGCAGCGGTGAATGAATTTATCGAGCAGGAAGCGCGTGATATTCAGTTTCGTCATATGATCTATTTCGGTGACGGGGATACGGATATTCCGGCGATGAAAATGATCCGTTTTCAGGGTGGTTTTTCATTAGCGGTATTTGATCAGAAAAAATGGGGTAATCCGGAGACCCAGCAGAAAGTGGGTAAACTGATCGCGGAGGAGCGGGCGAATTATGTGGTACCTGCCAGTTATGAAGAGGGCAGCCAGTTGGATGTTACCGTAAAGGGATTATTGCAGTTGTTCAGCCGCAAGCGGTAACATTCACTCAATCCGCCATCTCCGGAAATAGGGTGGCGGATATTTAAAAAACACAGGGAGTTGTGTATGAAAACTATTTTGCGTGTATTCAGCGGTTTTTTATTTACCGCATTGTCTGTTCAGACCGCAAACGCGGATATTACAGTACCTATTATATATGTTGAAAATGCCATTCCTGCGATATCGCTGACTGTTAACGACACTCAGATTACTAAATTATCCATTGATACCGGTGCACCCGGCGGCTTATATCTGTTACCGCCGGTGTTTGAACGGGTTTTATCTGTGCAGGAAAATGAAACAAAAGAAACTCAGTCCGCCATTGATATATTCGGGGGGCAGCATTCAACTGAATTTATCCGCAACGCGACAGTAACTGTGAATGGGGAAAGTGTCTCCGGCACAGATATTTTTGTGTTTAATCCGTGGGGAGCGGGAATGGCGACAGCAGATGGACGCCTGCTTATTGATGGTGTGCTCGGGCTGGGCGTAGTAAATAAAAACCGGTCTCTGATTATTAATTTTGCGGCAAAACAACTGACAATCGCAAACAATCCGGCGGCGCGCCCTGAGGGTTATCGCTGGCAAACTATTGACTTTACACATTCAGATCAGGGAATAGTGATTAAGGTGCGTGGTGAAAATAATAATTCTTACCGGATGATGATTGATACCGGCGCAAGTCACACTGTGTTGTTTAACCGGAACGGTAAAGGCTGCGCGACACCGTCTTTATCCTGCCCGCGGGAAACCATTATTACCCCGGATGCCGTTACACTCTCAGCGCTGTTATTTCAGATCAGTGACAGCCGGATAAATTATGACGGATTGCTGGGCAATGATTATCTGTCCGATAAAGTGTTGTTTATTTCAGCAGACACCCTGTTAATTGGTGTACGATAACAGAAGGTCGAATAATCAATAACTGAAGAAACGGAGATAATATGAAATACCAGGATGTGACTGACCAGCCCGGCGAAAATGCGTATTTCCTTGTTTTTAATCTGACAGAAAATTCACAGACACGGGATAAAGTGGTTACACTGTGTAATAATTTATCAGGTATACTGCGCAGTATGCGGACCCGTTATCCTGCACTGGAAGTCAGTTGTGTCGCAGGGTTCGGTGCGGATGCCTGGTCACGGTTATTTTCTGATGCAGGAAAACCCCGCGAACTGAATACATTTAAAGAAATAAAGGGCGCACATTTTACGGCGGTATCCACTCCCGGTGATATCTTCTTTCATATCCGGGCATTGAATGTCTCTGCCTGTTATGAACTGGGATCTGTTATCAGTCAGGCATTAAGCGGGGCGGTGACCTGTGAGGATGAAGTTCACGGGTTCCGTTATATGGACGGACGCGCCATTATTGGTTTTGTTGACGGCACAGAAAACCCGGCATTTGAAGATGAACGCGCTGAATATTCGGTTATCGGTGATGAAGACCCGGCATTTACCGGGGGCAGCTATGCGTTTGTGCAAAAATATATTCATGATATGAGTGCCTGGCAAAATCAGAGCACGGAATATCAGGAAAAAGTCATCGGACGTCATAAATTTAATGATGTTGAACTGACGGATGACCAAAAAATACCGGGCTCCCATAATGTGGTCACCAATATTCAGGATGCAAATGGAAATGACCTGAAAATTGTCCGCGCGAATATGCCGTTTTCCAATCCGGCAAAAGATGAATACGGAACGTATTTTATCGGCTACGCGCGTTATTTCTCCACTACACGGCGTATGCTGGAAAATATGTTTGCAGGCACAGAAAGCGGCGCAAGCGATGAATTACTGAAATTCAGTACCGCGGTTACCGGCACACTGTTTTTTATTCCGCCGTCTGCACTGCTGGATGATATTGAATAGCGAAAGCCTGTTATGTAACGGGTTTTTCGGTGGTGTTTTTACGCAACCTGATGTAAAGTTGCCGGCTTTTTTCCGGTACGAAATAACTATTGGGTGGCGGTATGTTTATTGGTTTTGATTACGGAACATCAAATTGCTCTGTTGCAGTCATGAAAGAGGGTGTTCCGGTACTTTTACCGCTGGAAGGCGACAATGTGTATATTCCTTCAACACTGTGTGCGCCTACCCGTGATTCGGTTTCTGAACATTTATTCCGCCACCGGGATATTTTACCGTCAGATAAAACCGGTGAACAAATATTGCGCAAAGCCATTGCGGCGAACCGGGAAGAGAGTATTGATCTGGAGCCGGAAGATATTGTTTTCGGGCAGGCAGCCCTGGAATTATACCTTAATGACCCGCGCGATGTGTATTACGTCAAATCCCCGAAATCCTTTCTGGGCGCGTCCGGGTTGCATGAAGTGCAGATCAGTTTTTTTGAGGATTTAGTCTGCGCCATGATGGCGAATATTAAACATCAGGCTGAAAAATCGACACAAAACACCATCACACAAGCAGTGATCGGTCGTCCGGTTAACTTCCACGGACTTGGCGGCGAAACGGCAAACCAGCAGGCGGAAGCAATTTTACTGCGTGCCGCAAAACGATCCGGCTTTAATGATGTTACCTTCCAGTTTGAGCCGGTTGCGGCGGGGCTGGAATATGAAGCCTCACTCGACAAAGACCAGACTGTGCTGGTGGTTGATATCGGCGGCGGTACAACCGACTGCTCATTAATCCGCATGGGGCCGGGATACCGCGGACAGGTAGATCGCACTGAAACACTGCTTGCGCACAGCGGTCAGCGCATCGGTGGGAATGACCTGGATATTTATCTGGCGTTCAAAAAACTGATGCCGTTATTCGGGATGAGTACCCGCGCATCATCCGGTATCGAAATGCCGCTGATGCAATTCTGGAACCCGATCGCCATTAATAATGTGGAAGCTCAGCGGGAATTCTATTCACGACCTAATCTGGCAGCATTACAACAGCTTAGACGTGATGCGGCAGAGCCGGAAAAACTGCTGCGTCTGCTGGAAGTGTATAACGAAAGTCTGGGTTACAGTATTGTCCGGCGTGCGGAAGAAGCTAAAATCGCGCTTTCATCCTTCCCTCAATACCGGGCGGGCATCCGGCTTCTCAGTGAAGTGCTGGAAGTGGAGATCGCAGCTCAGGAAATGGAAGACGCGATTTCATCCCCGAAAGATAAAATGATTGCGCTGGTTAATGATGCTGTGCAGCAGGGCGGTGTTACACCGGACACCATTTTTATTACCGGCGGAACAGGGCGTTCACCGGTATTGTGCCGATCGATTGAACAGCAGTTACCGGGGATCCCGGTGGTCAGAGGGAATGATTTCGGCTCTGTTACTGCCGGTCTGGCACGCTGGGGTGAAATTTGTTTCAAATAAACTTGCAACAGACCGATCGGTCTATTACAGTATTTGCATGAACAGACAGACTGACCATGATACACGTGAACACCTTTTAGCTACCGGCGAACAGCTTTGCCTGCACCGGGGGTTTACCGGAATGGGGCTGAGTGAATTACTCAGAACCGCAGAAGTGCCGAAAGGATCGTTTTATCATTATTTCCGCTCAAAAGAGGCATTCGGCGTTGCTATGCTGGAGCGCTATTATGCAGATTATCTCACGCGCTTAGCCGATCATTTTGAGCGCGGGGAAGGGAGTTACCGGGGGCGTTTTCTCGCCTATTACGGGGAAATGCTGAAAAACGCCTGTCAGCACAGCCGGATCCACGGGTGCCTGACTGTGAAGTTATCTGCGGAAGTCTGTGATTTATCAGAAGATATGAATGCCGCTATGGATAACGGGGTCAGCAGGGTCATTGCTCTGCTGGCGCAGGCGCTGGAAAACGGGCATGATGAAAAATCGCTCGTTTTCAGTGGCAGTTCTCTTGCAACCGCACAGGTTTTATATTCCCTGTGGCTGGGGGCGAACTTACAGGCCAAGATTTCCCGCAGTGCTGTCCCGCTGGAAAGCGCGCTGGCTCATGTGAATGTATTGCTTACAGCGCCGGATGTATAAGCGGCGTTTTTATTTACCTTATAACTAGTCGACTGGTCTAATCCGGAGATATTATGTCACAAGAAAAATTATTCACCCCGCTGAAAGTGGGCACATTTACTGCCCCAAACCGTATTTTTATGGCACCGCTTACCCGCCTGCGCAGTATTGAGCCGGGTGATATCCCGACGCCACTGATGGTTGAGTATTATCGCCAGCGCGCCAGCGCCGGGTTGATTATCTCAGAAGCGACACAAATTTCAGCACAGGCAAAAGGCTACGCCGGGGCGCCGGGACTGCACAGTCCGGAGCAGGTCGCGGCATGGAAAAAAATTACTGCCGGTGTTCATGATGCAGGCGGCCATATTGCCGTTCAGTTGTGGCATACCGGGCGGATTTCACACTCCAGTATTCAACCCGGCGGGCAGGCGCCTGTCGCGCCATCGGCTATCAGTGCAGAAACCCGCACATCACTGCGTGATGAAAACGGTCGGGCTGTCCGGGTTGATACTTCAATGCCGCGCGCATTGGAAACAGCTGAAATCCCGGGAATTGTGAATGATTTCCGCCACGCGGTGGCAAATGCGCGTGAAGCCGGTTTTGATATGGCGGAACTGCATTCCGCTCATGGTTATCTGCTGCATCAGTTTCTGTCACCGGATGCCAATCACCGGACTGATCAGTACGGCGGCAGCGTAGAAAACCGCGCCCGCCTTGTACTGGATGTGGTTGATGCAGTTTGTGATGAGTGGGCGCCGGAGCGAATAGGGATCCGCCTCTCGCCAATCGGCACTTTCCAGAATATGACAAATGGCCCGGATGAAGAAGCTGACGCGCTGTATCTTATTGAACAGCTGGATAAACGTGGCATTGCGTATCTGCATCTGTCAGAGCCGGACTGGGCAGGCGGTAAACCGTACAGTGAAGAATTCCGCCGGAAAGTGCGCGCGCGTTTCCGTGGTGTGATTATCGGTGCCGGTGCTTATACAACGGAAAAAGCAGAAGATTTAATCGAAAAAGGGCTTATTGATGCCGTTGCTTTCGGTCGTGATTATATTTCTAATCCGGATCTGGTCGCGCGCCTGCAACAAAAAGCGGCGCTGAATCCCCAACATCCGGAAACCTTTTACGGCGGCGGTGAGCAGGGGTATACGGATTATCCGTTTCTCATGCAATAAAGTATGAAAAGTTGAAAAATAAAAGCGGCGAATTATGCCGCTTTTGTTTTTCAGGGATGCACGATTCTGTCGGCATACACAGTGCAATACCCGTCCATTTCTATTTTTTTAAATCTGACATCAAACACATCACTTAACAGTGGTGAATCAATTAACTCAGCCGATAAACCGAAGTAACGTAATTGCCCCTGAGACAGCAAAATAACAGACTCAAAATAACGAAAAACCATATCCAGTTCATGTAAACACACGATAACTAATTTATCTTTACCCTGCGTGGTTAAATCTTCAATAAGCTGCATCCGGTGTTTGATATCCAGTGCCGCTCCCGGTTCATCAGCAAAAATAACCGGCGGATTACACATCAGCGCCATCGCTGTTAATACCCGGCTTTTTTCACCGCCGGACAGAATATGCCAGTGTTTATTCAGCAGCGGTATTAATTCATATTTCTGACAGACTGTTGATTTAGCTTGTGCCGGGTCTGTTGCCCGCTCTGCGGCAAGTGTAATTAACTCATCCACCTGTTGATCCCAGCAGGGATTAAAACTCTGAGGGATCAGCCCGATTTGCTGTATTCGTGCAGCTCCGCGATACGCCGCTATATTTTTTCCGTTTAATGTGACGGATGAAAATACCTCCCGGTTAAGACCGGATAAGGCATTAATCAGGGTTGATTTACCGGAACCATTCGGACCAATTAAGGCAATGCTGCCTTTATCCGGTAGATTCAGATTATCTATTGAGATAAGCGTTTTTCCCTGTTTGCAGATATGCATATTTTTTACGGTGATCATATTTTCCGCACCCGCTTTGCCAGTAAGTAAATAAAGAAGGGTCCGCCGATAAAGGCAGTAATCAGCCCCAGCGGTATTTCACCGGGCGGCAGTAAACTGCGGGACAGTGCATCAGAAAACATAACCAGCGCCGCACCAATAACAGCGGCTGCCGGTAAAACATATTTATGGCGCGTACCAACCTGCCAGCGTGCAATGTGGGGTGCAATAAGTCCGATAAACCCGACAATTCCCCCTAGTGAAACCGCAACCGCCACAATAGCTGACCCGGCAATTAATGCTAAAACAGTGAACCGTTCAACGGATAAACCAAAACTCATCGCCATTGTTCTGTCGAGCCCCATGAGATCTAACCCGTCAGATAAAACAAAGACAGAAATCAGAATACAGGATGCGGTTAATAACAGGCAGATAAATAAACCTTCCGGTGAAGGCGTTTGTATGCCACCCAGGATCCAGCTGAGAACAACCTGAAGGCTGGTGCTTTCATCAGATAATGCCATCATCATAAAAGAACGGGCTGCATTTAATACTGCGCTGACGGCAACGCCGGTTAGTAATAATGTGGCGGTATCCAGTGAACCTGCTATCCGGGAAACAGAGATTACAATAAATATTGCTGCGAGTGCGCCACTGAAGGCAAATAAGGGAAGGGTAATTGCCATCGGTAATGCCATCGGAACTAATAATGCGATGGTTCCGCCAATTGCCGCGCCACCGGATGAGCCTAATAACCAGGGCTCTGCCAGCGGGTTACGGAATACCCCCTGGAATATAGCGCCGCTTAATCCCAGCAATGCACCGGTAAACCCGGCGGTAATCACCCGTGGTAAACGCCACTCAACTAATAACCGGGATGTCAGGTCATCGGCATAAAATAACGCACTAATGACCTTAACCGGGCTTTCCCATGTGTGCCCGGCACAGGTAGAAAAAATAAAAGTAATAATGAGCAGAAATAACAGACTGACGATCTTCACTGTTTTGTGCTCCATTGTTCAAATAGTTCAGACATGTATTCAATACCATCAATAATGCGGGGTCCCGGTATCAGAACAAAGGCACTTTTTACCGGATAAATATCGTTATTTTTTACCGCTTTTATCTGAGACCAGCCCGGTAATGCCAGCAATGACGTCATTTTTTCATCCGCAATGGTATAAAGAATAATATCCGGATCAGCGGCAATAATCGCTTCAGGTGAGACTTGTTTTAACACCGGACCGGCATGTTTATATTCCTCAAGGGCAAGTGTTCCGCCTGCTTTTAAAATTGAATCTGCGGTATAGCCGGGTGTTTTTTTATAAGTCTGAGGTCTGGCAACCAATAATAATCCGTTGCTTATTTGCCCCGTTATCATAATCACGCGGGGGGCATGATAATCCGCTGGTTTGTGCTGTACGTTACTTAACCGTCTTTCCATCTCTGCGGCGATCTGTTCGCCTTTCTCTGTTGTTTTTGTGACTTCTGCGACCAGGCGGATATTACGGATGATTTCATCAATACTGTTACCTTCCAGGACTAATACGGGAATACCAAATTGCCGCAGGGGTATTAACAGCTGATGGGTTGCCTGGCGGGCAGGTGTCATAATCACCAAATCGGGTTTCTGCTCAATAATTCGCTCAAGGGAAAAACCAAGACGTCCGCCGATTAGGGGCTTATTTTTTATTTCATCGGGGAAATAAGTGTATGCATCAATACCGACAATATTATCTGACAGACCCAGGATCGCCGTGATTTCAGTATTTGATGAAAATATCGTCACAATGCGCTGTGGTTTCTCATGCAGTGTAACCGGTGTATATAGTGGAGCAGTTATACTGAAAGCAGGAAGAGCATGGCACAAGGCCATGCTCAGTGTCATAATTAAAAACAGATTTCTCATGATTATACCCTTATTCATTCAAACTCTTCCCTTGCCGCCTGCCTGCATCCTGAATGACGTTGGGTATATTATCTGTTAAAACCGGTAAGACACACCGGCAATAAATGAACGTCCCGGCATAGATGTTCCCAAACTACCATTGGATTTGGACGGCAACATAATATACGGGTCTTCATCCAGTGCAAAAAATACCGGATGTTCATTTTTATTCAGAATATTATCTATACGACCATAAAATGTCAGGGATGAACTGATATCAACATCCGCATGTAAATTCCAGACCATAAAAGGGGATTTACGCATAACATAAGAGGTATAAGGGCGGACTTCAGGAATAATGCCTTCTTCGGTTTTATACCACATTGGTCCGCGCAGAATTCCCTGAAGCTGAATGCTCCACGGATACTGACCATTGGAAAAATACAGGTCATTAATCACGGCGCCCTGATACTGATACATCCGCTGCACTTTTGTACTATTATTGGTTGCGGTTATTTGTGCGCCTTTATCTTCCATATCGAAGTTCCAGCTGCCGTTAAACCGTAATACCCAGTCCCAGTCTGTCTGCCAGTTCATTAATGAATTAACGGCGGTGCGGCTGTTTATTTCCAGCCCGCGCACAACAATATCATTTTCACTGTTTGCATACTGATATACATTCGGTGAAATAACATCGGTTTGTATTCTGTCCTGAATGGTGTTCTGAAACAGAGAGAGATCAACGGAATGGAGAGAATTACCAATAATGGCACCAACTTCAATCTGCCGGTTACTTTCTGCATTCAGTGTGCTGTTGCCTAAATATTGTGCGCCGGACAGGGTTGTATAATCAGCGCCTAATTGTGTTGCGGTCGGGGCGCGGTATCCGGTTGCCAGAGATGATTTCAGGTTCAGCCACTCATTCACCTGATAGTTTGTTCCCAGACTCCAGGTTAATTTATTATATGATGTGCTGCCGGTAAATTGATTATCCAGATGCGGCGTTTTGTCAAAGTCTGTTTTACCATAGGTATAACGCATCCCGCCGCGGATTATCCAGCTGTCATCAAATAAGCTTTGTTTGTCATCAAAATAAAATGCATACAGGTTTTCAGTCTGATTATTATCGTAAGGTGCGGATTGTTTGATTGGTTTTCCGCTCACACTGACCTGATGCCGCTCAGAGCGCAAACGGCTGTGCTCATAATCAACACCTAATAACAGGTCATTCTGTTCATGAATTTTAATGATCGGCTGGAATTTAATACCATAAATATCTAATGCACGGCGGTTATGATCACTGCTGGTTTTTGCCGTTAACGGCGATGCCCATCTGAAATTATCTACATCCTGAATAAAATAAGCATGGGTATCCATGCTGACGATACTGTCATTATTGCCGTTTTTCCAGACCAGATCCGCAGAACGGTTATAACGGGTATCTTTGGCATAAATATTCCCGGTTGATCCGCGAAAACCACCGTCATAAATACCATCTGTCCTCAATGATAAATCGACCAGGTTATTTTCGTCTATTTTCCAGCCTAAATTTCCGCTTAAACCAAACCGTTCCCAGTTTGTATTTTCCTGTTTATGTCCGCCTTTACCTGAATGGTAATCATCCCGGCGACCGGCTTCAAAACCAAAATAGCCGTATATATCGCCATTATCATTTTGAAAACCGTAGCCGCCATAGGTTTGGGCTAATCCCCATGAACCGGTTTCAACTGATAATTTCCCGCCTTCGTCAGTTAATCCGTTTTTCAGGAAAATATTAATTACACCGCCCATTGCCTGTGATCCGTAAATAACAGAAGAGGGACCTCTGATAATTTCAATCCGGCTAACATCTTTAGGCGATAATTTGGATAAATTCGCGGTACCGGCACGGCGTCCGTTTACCAGCACTAAAATCTGACCGGCAAAATCTTTTCCCTGACCATCAGTTGCGGCACCACGGATATTCACAGATGTTTGCCCGGGACTCCATTCACTGAAAAAACCGACACTGTTTTGTGCTAATAAATCCGTCAGGCTGGTTGCGTGAGCGCGCTCTATTTGTTCACTGTCAATAACCTGAGTGGTCACTGTTGATTTGCGTTGCTGCTCTTCACGTCCGGATGCGGTAACGACAATGGTGTCATTTACCGGATCTGATTTGTTGTTATTTTCTGCACCCACTGCTATTTGTGAATACGATATAATTAATGAAAGAAGTGCTATTTTCCTGCCGTTTATTTTCATCTTAAAACTCATTATATTTATTTATGGCGTACCTAAAATATCAACCGGTAATATCCGGAAGGTTTCCCTGTAATAAAGAATATCACCCACAAATGATAGGCATTATCATTCTACAAAAAAACAACAGGCTAAGTTACTAAAAATAAGAGTAAAAATGCGAAGGGTGAGAGCGGTCAAGGTAATTGAAAACAATCTGTTACAATCACGGGCAGGAATTATAAAAAGGTATGAAGATGTATATTTAATCCGCAGGGTATTAACAAAATAAATACATCTGTTTTATAACATTCCGCCGTGCAGATGATTGCACGGCGGAATAACGCATCATAATAAATCAGTTTTTGACGGGAACCTGAAAACGTTTCAGGCGTAACGCATTAGCCAGAACAAAGACACTGGAGAGCGCCATTGCGGCTGCGGCGATCATCGGTGACAGTAATGTTCCGTTGACCGGATACAGCAGACCCGCCGCAACAGGGATGAGCAGGGCGTTATACGCGAATGCCCAGAACAAATTCTGTTTGATATTGCGGATTGTCGCCCGGCTTAATGCAATCGCATCACCAACACCGCGTAAATCACCTGACATCAGAACCACATCAGCAGCTTCAATCGCCACATCGGTTCCTGTTCCGATAGCAAGACCAACATCGGCTTCGGCAAGCGCCGGTGCATCGTTAATACCATCACCGACAAATGCTACTTTTGCGCCATTACTACGGAATTTCTTCAGTGCCGCCACTTTGCCGTCAGGTAAAACTTCCGCCGCCACTTCATCAATACCCAGTTGTTTGGCGATTGCTGCTGCTGTTGCCGCATTGTCACCGGTGATCATCGCCACTTTCAGCCCCAGAGCATGCAGGGTGCGGATAGCTTCCGGTGTTGTGTCTTTAATCGGGTCAGCTACTGCAATAATCGCTGCCAGCTTTCCGTCAATTGCGGCATAAAGCGGACTTTTACCTTGTTCACCAAGACGTTGTGCTTCCGGTAATAAACGGCTGATATCCAGACCCAGCTGCGTCATAAACCGGTCTGCGCCGACAGAAACCGTACGCCCGCCGACATCAGCTGAGACGCCAAAGCCCGGTACGGCGGCGAAATTCCCGATTGGCGCCAGTGTCAGTCCTTTTTCCTCTGCCGCTGCCACAATCGCTTCCGCAATCGGGTGTTCTGATCGGGTTTCAATGGCTGCAACCAGGGCGAGCACTTCATTGTATTCAAATCCGTCTGCCGGCACGAGGTCCGTCAGTTCCGGACGACCTTTGGTCAGGGTGCCGGTTTTATCGAGCGCAACCACACTGACATCACGCAATGCCTGCAATGCTTCCCCTTTACGGAACAAAATTCCCATCTCAGCGGCGCGACCGGTTCCCACCATAATGGATGTCGGTGTCGCCAGTCCCATTGCACACGGGCAGGCAATGATCAGAACAGCCACTGCATTAATCAGCGCGAATGCGAGTGCCGGGTCCGGTCCGACAAATAACCAGATAAGGAAGGTGATTAACGCGCCAACCATAACAGCCGGAACAAACCACATGGTGATTTTATCAACCATCGCCTGGATAGGTAATTTCGAGCCCTGTGCTTCTTCGACTAACCGGATGATTTGCGCTAGTACTGTATTTGCGCCGATTTTAGTGACGCGAAAGCTGAATGCGCCGGTTTTATTAATGGTTCCGCCGACGACTTGCGAGCCGGTTTCTTTTGACACCGGAACCGGTTCCCCGGTGATCATGCTCTCATCGACATAAGAGGTTCCTTCCGTCACTTCACCGTCCACCGGAATTTTTTCCCCGGGGCGCACAAGAACAATATCATCTGTCATTACTTCACTGAGTGCGATTTCAACTGTTTTTCCGTCACGCAATACCCGTGCCGTTTTCGGCTGAAGCCCGACCAGGCGTTTGATTGCCTGTGATGTTTTCCCTTTGGCGCGAGCTTCCAGGGTACGGCCAAGCAGGATCAGTGTCACTATCACAACCGCTGCTTCATAATAAATATTGGCGGTTCCCGCCGGTAAAATCTGCGGAATAAAGGTGGATACAACGGAAAAGAGATACGCTGCTGCGGTGCCCACAGCAACCAATGAGTTCATATCCGGTGCACCGCGCAGCAATGCCGGAAATCCTTTGCGGTAAAAACGCATTCCCGGACCAAATAACACGATGGTCGCGAGCACGAACTGAATATACCAGTTCAGCTGTTGCCCGAGCGTATTTGTAACCCAGCCGTGTACGCCGGGAATAAAGTGGGAGCCCATTTCAATGATAAAAACGGGCAGGGTGAAAACAGCGGCTGTCAGAAGTGCGCGGCGCAATGAACGGTCTTCTTTTTCCCGGCGGATCTCTGCCTGATCATTTGATGTTGAACCGCTGTCAGACAAACGCCGGGCTTTATAGCCCGCTTGTGTAACCGCTGCGTCCAGATCAGCAAATGTTACCGCCGCAGTGTGGCGCACCCGCGCGCGTTCTGTTGCCAGGTTTACGGTTGCTTCAGAGACGCCCGGGACATTTGCCAGCGCTTTTTCAACACGCCCGACGCAGGATGCACAGGTCATTTCTTCAATGGCGAATTCCGTGGTTTCCATTGTGACGTTATAACCTGCGTCTTCAATGGCACGAATAGCCGCCGGCGCATCAATATCACCGGCAAAAGTAATATCTGCCCGTTCAGTTGCCAGGTTAACAATCGCATTATTGACACCCGCAACAGCTTTCAGCGCTTTTTCAACCCGACCGACACAGGATGCGCAGGTCATGCCTTCAACGGATAAGCTCAGCCGTCCGGATGATGAAGATGGGGATGGAGTTGTATTCATGGTTTTTCCCTCTGGAATAAATTGTCTGATAAGAAGCCTAACCCTTCCCTTTAGGGCAAGGTCAAGCGTTATCGGTTATTTTTTTCAGGAAAGTGTTTGTACTTATGGTCATTAGATACAACGGCGCTGCTCAGTTAGAATTAACGCAATGAAACGGCTACAATAAGGGTATAAATACCAACAGGAGTTACATAATAATATGTATGAATCAAAAAATATGCCGGTAATCCCGTTTAGTGCGTTTTTAAAACGTCTGTTCTTGCATTTTGGTGGTGCTGTTCTTCTTATAATCGTTACCTTATTTATTGGTATGGCAGGGCACATGGTTTTCGATGCCAATATAAACTGGCATGATGCGACATTAAACAGTGCGTTTATAGCAAACGGTATTGGTCCGTATATTGTACCGCAAGGTCTGGCAGGAAAAGTTTTTTTTGCTTTTTATGGTATGTTTACCAGCCTGGTATTTATGACTACGCTGGGGCTGGTTCTGGCACCTATTGCTCACCGGATATTACACCGGTTTCATTTAGACACTGAAAATTAAGTGATATTTAAAATTGCGGAGCCGATGTATACCCATATTTTACAGAAATAAAAATGTCCCGGAACTTATCGTCCGCCATTTAGAAAAAAACTCACTTTTTGGGTCGGTATTCTTGGTTTTACGATTTTGTATGAACGTACGGAAGAACGTTTCGTCTATCTGGATTTAAACGGGGTTCAGTTTATGCCGGAGGAGTATCAGGAAAGGATATACCAGGTCAATAACACTGAACGGGTGCAACGCCAATTCCTTGTTCAGGATCCGGACGGGTATTTATTACGCCTGGTTCAGGTTATTAATCGCTGAGCATCAAAAAACACGGATAATCTCTATTCAATAGTTTTGGTCCAGGGATTGAATCCCGGATGCGTCTCTTCTTCCTGAATATCTTCATCCCGTGAATCAAGATACAGCGCTTCAACTTCTGCGCGCGCCCAGGGCGTTCTGCGCAAAAATTTCAGACTCGACTTCACGCTCGGGTCACTTTTAAAACAATTTATCTTAATAATTTGAGACAGTTTGACCCAGCCATATCTGGCAACGAGTGTATTAATCTGCATTTCAAGTGTGACGCCGTGCAAAGGGTCTTTAGACGTATTAGCTGTCATGAATAAAGTGTCCTGTTATATCAGATATCAAAAAATAGGGAAGCTGACGGAGTTTAGCACAGATTACCGGTTTAATTCCTGTAACAGGCGTGTATTAAGGTACAGTTTTTCCCGCCCGGATTGCATTTCTTCCAGCACACCGATTTCAACCAGTTGTTTCAGGTAAGCAGAGGCCGTCTGACGTTTTGCCACACCCCGCTCAACAAGATTCTCTATACGGCAATAAGGTTGTACAAAAAGAACCTGAATTAACTCATGAGTATAAATTTTAGGTAATTTTTCCCGTACGTATCCGGTAATATCTTCTATTAGGCTGCGGATAATAGCTATTTTCCGGGATGTCCATTTTGCTGTATTTTCAGTGGCTTCCAGCATAAAGAGTATCCAGGGTTCCCAATCGCAGCTCTCTGTCACTCCGCGTAATAATGTGTAGTACTTATCCCGGTTTTCCAAAATAAACCGCGACAGATAGAGAATAGGTAATGACAGTATGTCAGTCTGAATCAGATATAAAATATTCAGTATCCGCCCGGTTCGCCCGTTACCATCGGGAAACGGATGAATACATTCAAACTGATAGTGCAATATTGCCATTTTAATCAAAGGGTCAATATCATCTTCCGCGTGCAGGAATGTTTCCCAGTTTGTCAGCAAATTCCGGATAACAGTTTCGCCTGACGGCGGGGTATATATCACATTTGCGTATTGGTCGCTTAATACGGTTCCCGGCGTTTTGCGGATATCAGTCTGAATAGATCTCAGCGTTGTACAAATCGTTATTGCGGTATTAGTACACAGCGGAAATGTGTTTAACTGTGCAAAACCATTATGCAACGCAGTGCGGTAGCGTAATGCTTCTTTAGTTGCGGGGTCTGCATTCTCTTCGTGACCGGCATACTGGAATAATTGATCGCTGGTGGTAACGATATTTTCAATACGGGAAGAATCTTTTGCTTCCAGCAACGGCAGAATATTGATAAGCAGGGCAGGATCCGGAATAAGTTCTCCTGCCGTTTTCAGTTCAGCAACCGCCGCGCGTGCAGTGATGCACGCTTTGAGTATTTTCCGTGTTTCAATAAGATCCAAATCCGGCGGTAGTGCGGGAAGTGTGTTGTAAGGGATTTCCGGATTATAAGTCATATATTTACAAAACCTGTTTTTATCGACATATGATCATACTATGTTGATAGCATAAACATGTCACGTACTATATGTACGAAAAATTCACTTTTATCGACATATCACTGATATGTGTCGATGTGATAAAGGTATGCCGGTGAACAGAACGCATAGCTGCTCTATCAATACCGGCATTATCATGACTATTCCTGTGTTAACAGTCACATTAATTGCGCTGGTACTTCGTTTGTCTGTCCTGAGTTAGGAGAGATAGCATGAGTAATATAACGATTTATCATAATCCGGACTGTGGCACATCACGAAATGTACTCGGGATCATCCGTAACAGCGGGGAAGAACCGACCATTATTTACTATCTGGAAACGCCACCGGACAAAAATACACTGATGAAATTGATATCTGATATGGCTATCACCACCAGAGATCTTCTGCGGAAAAACGTCAAACCTTACCAACAATTAAACCTGGGAAATGATATTTTTACAGATGAGCAGCTTGTCGATTTTATGTTAAAACATCCGATATTAATTAACCGGCCAATTGTGGTTTCACCATCAGGTACAAAACTTTGCCGACTGTCAGAAGTTGTACTTACAATATTACCTCAACCACAACAGTGTGACTTTATTAAAGAGAATGGAGAGGTGATCCATAATCTGTCACGACAGAAGAGCTGATATTATTTATCCTATCTGATTAAAACTTAACCCTCTTGCACTTTTTTCTTCCGGAAATTGATGCAGAACAAGTTAATAAGATTCAATCGTACTATTTAAGCGTTATCATAAGAAAATCAGAAAAGAACCGGAACATCGCGCTCAGGATATAATCTAAAGTGTGGTTACCGGTTTTTCTGGTTTTATTCAGGATAACTATTGAGGGATATTTATGCGGTTCACAGGATCTTTATGGGAGCCGGCTCATGATTAGCGGCTTATTCATCGGCATGCTTTTTGGCGGGCTTTTGCAATCAGGGCAATTTTGCTTTGTTTCCGGTTTCAGAAATATTGTTTATCAGAAAAACACCCGTTTTCTCACCGCGCTGCTGATTGCAGTTTCTATTCAGGCTACCGGATTTTTTACCCTGCAATCAATGGGATTACTGACTATTCCGGAAGGCACTCTGCCGGTGACTGCCACTATTGTCGGCGGTTTTTTATTCGGGGTCGGCATGGTATTAGCGGGATGCTGCGGTAGTGGTGCCTGGTTCCGGTCCGGCGAAGGGCTGACAGGAACATGGATTGCTTTATTTGCATTTGTCGTCACCATGGCGTCAGCCTGGAAAGGCAGTTTAAAACATTGGATTGAGCCATTATTAATACATCCGGCACAAGCTGATACTATCTATAAAACACTGAATATCTCCCCGTGGTTTCTGGTCGCCGTATTAATTATTGCCACTGTCGGATTACTGATTTATCAGCATCGTCATCCCCGTTATTCACCGCCATCGTCGGGCAAATTTAAGCGATTACCCCTTAACCTTACCGCCGTGCTTATTGGTATTCTCGGCATTATTGCCTGGATTTTCAGTGCGGAAAGCGGTCGCAACTTTGGTTTTGGTATTTCTGTACCTTCCGCCAATGTTATTCAGTATTTAGTGACAGGTCAGCAGCGTTATTTCAACTGGGGAATGTTATTTGTTATTGGTATTTTTGCCGGTTCAATGATCAGCGCTAAAGTACGCGGGGAGTTTTCCTTAGCATTACCACCGGACGGAAAAACCGTTGTAAAACGGTTAACCGGCGGCATAGTAATGGGAATAGGGGCAACACTTGCCGGCGGATGTACTGTAACTAATTCACTGGTAGCTACCGCGTATTTCTCCTGGCAGGGTTGGATTTCAACACTGATGATTATGGCGGGTGTTTGGATCACCAGTTATTTTATTAAACCATCACAGTGCAGAATATAGGAACATATATGAAAGGAAAATTAACAATCTTATTATTATCAGCGCTGTTGTCGGGCTGTGACCAGACCGTTGTAAAAGATATCAGTGTTGATGAGTTATCAAAAAACCTGGATAACCCAGATTACCTTATTATAGATACCCGTCCGGACAGCCTGTATTTTGGTTTTAAAGATAAAGATGCAACCCGCGGTGGTCATATAAAAGGTGCAATGCAATTTACCACCGGGTGGCTGGATTTTATTGATGAAAATAAATTCAATAATTTTGTTGCCGAAAAGGGAATTACCAAAGAAAAAACGCTGGTTTTCTATGACAGTAATTCGGATGACCTGGATAGGGTAACCGCTGAATTTGCCGCCAAAGGCTATAATGTACTCGCATTTAAAGAGTTTATTAACTATGCAAATTCAGATTATCCGATGGAGAAATACCCGAATTACTGGATGAGTGTTTCACCCGGATGGGTCAATGCCGTACTTAACGGTGAAAAGCCGGAAAGCTATACCAGTGATAAAAAACCGGTGATATTTGAAGTTTCATGGGGTGAGGCGGAACAATCCAAATCCTATTCCACCCATATTAAAGGTGCCTATCATTTTAATACGGACTGGATTGAAAATGCACCGGTGTGGAATTTATCTGAACCAGATGTCATTAAAAATAATTTACTGAAAAACGGCATCCGCAAAGATACCCCTGTCATAGTCTATTCTGAAAATCAGATGGCGGCATTACGGGTATTATGGGCGCTGAAATGGGCAGGGGTCGAAGATGTCCGTTTTCTTAACGGTGGTTTAAATGTTTGGGTTGATGCCGAATTACCGACAGAAACCGTGGTTAATATACCTGTGCCGGTTTCTGATTTTGGTGTCTTTATTCCGGCAAATCCGCAGGTCAATATTTCCATGCCCGCTGAAGCTATTCAGGCACAAAAATCAGGGCTAAAACTGATCAGTAACCGCACATGGGATGAATATACCGGAAAAATTACCGGCTATGATTATATTCCGCGTAAAGGCGAGCCGGCAGGGGCTATCTGGGGATTTGGCGGTAAGAATTCTAATGACATGTCTGATTATTATGATCCTGACGGCACACTACGTAATCCGGAAGAGATCTTTGCGCTCTGGAAAATGCAGGGAATTGAGCCTTCAGACCACGTTGCTTTCTATTGCGGAACCGGATGGCGGGCAAGTGTCTCATGGTTTATGACGCAAATGGCGGGCTGGGAAAATAGTCAGATATATGATGGCGGCTGGAATGCATGGCAAATGAACCCGGAATTACCGGTGCTTGATAATGCACAGAGTAAAATCAGCAAACCAGATGCACTGAATGACTTTGGTGAGATTGTGAAAAAACCGGGACAATCCTGCAAAAGCTGATGCCGGATTTGAATTACCCGCCTGTTTACGGGCGGGTATATATTTCCGGTGCCTCGGTGGCCGGCTTCGGATACCGGATTCCGATAGTGGCCGTGTACTGAAATCAGAGGTAGAGCTTTTTTATAAAGGATTTATGCAACAGCTCAGTAGTTGCAGACAATCACCAGGTCAGATGTTCGCAGGCCAGAGAGGATAGGTTACTTATATGAATTACTCAGTCGGAACAGCTAAATACCATGGTGCTATTGTGAGTTCATTTCATTTAACATAATATACATTATGCGAACATAAGTGTGAAATGAAAAAAACCAGCGTTCTGGCTGGTTAATCATGTTAGTTCTTTTTCGGCTCTAAACCGAGTTCTACCTTCATTTAATCCCGAATCGCTAATAGAAAAGTTATCATATCCGCTCTGCGCTAAGTTAGAGATGTCTGTCACGTGGGCTCACCAGATAGATCAACGTCTACCAACCAATTGGGGGTCGATATTATTCGACCCTGAGTGTGTTTAATAATTAAATTCGAATATCATTTTTTGCAGTCCGCTCTCCGCCTTCATGGCCTGTATTTAGAATGCCACAAGGTTCAATTATCATAATATGAGTTTCGATATCGGCACTGGTCTTATGCTCTATACCTCGAGGAACAACATACATTTCTCCTGCAACCAGCTGTACATGTTCATCTTGAAAATCAATCCGTAAAATACCATCGAGTACAATAAATGCTTCGTCTGTCTCCGGATGTGTATGCCAGATAAAATCCCCTTGAATTTTGACTACTTTAAATTGATAGTCATTCATTTCAGCAACCACTTTAGGTTGCCATTGTTCAGTAACAAGGGATAATTTATTTTTTAAGTTAATGGGTTGATACATTATTGAGCTCCTTATAAATGAGGGAGCATCATAGTAAGAAATGCTGAATAATTCTTGAAGGATCGTGCAACTTAATATCTCAGTTTTTTTGGATGTATTTTAACCAGCGACCAGGGGAAATACCAAAATGACTTAAAAACTGACGAGTTGCATGACTTTGGTCTGCAAACCCAGCTTCGACAGCACTATCTGCCAAATTTACACTCTTTAATATCAATTCTTTAAACCGTTCCAATCGCCGCATCGTGATATATCTATATGGGCTTGTTCCAAATAACACACGAAAATCCCGGCTCAAACTCCACCGTTCCCTACCACTTACTGAAGAAAGTTCATCTAGTGTAATATTGTTATCAAAATATGAATGAATATACTCCCGGGCAAGCTCTGCGGCTTTGTAATCAAATGACCTTCGTTGTTGATTTTGTCCTCCAATAGCAGCGAGGACCTGTACAAGATCATAAATTGCATCTTCTTCTTCAATCATTTCAAAATGCATATCCATTGCTTTTAATAAGGGCTGAGTCGCAGCGGATAGTCTGGGATCAATAGAAATACCATCAGGAATAAAGGGGAGCGGTTTACCGCCAAGAATATTTTGAACTAAAGACGGTTTAATATATAACATACGATACTGAAACCCATCCCGTGTACCGGCCTTTCCATCATGCACTTCATCCGGGTGTAATATTACCGTCCCTCCGGGTAAGCTATGACGCTTTTGACTACGATAATTAAAACTTTGTACACCAGATAATGTACGTCCAATGGCATAGGTGTCGTGGCGATGAGGTTGATAACCATGACCAGAAAAAAAAGCCTCTATCCGTTCTATCTGCATTGAGTGCTTAGCTAGCCTCACCCAGTCTTTAGCTTTTTCATTTCTTGGCATCCTGATACTCTCCTATCAAACCATAGGTAATTAACAATATTATATCGGTATTCCTCAGCACCTGAGTAAGCTGGGTGTGAAAGAGTCTGATTTCCCGTATATGGCTGATATGGCACTCAAAGACAGTAATGCGTTCTCTAACCCGCACAAAGGATTTGGTTAATCCTCTTAAACAGAGCCCTCTTTTTCAATCACCAGTATCCTGGCTTCCCCCACCGGATGTGCAACATGTTCACAGCCGATACCGGCATAAAAAATATCACCGGCATTTAAGATAAGTTTTTTCGTTTCACCATTCTCTTTGTAATGCATTTCTACAGCGCCATCCATGACGGCAAAAACCTCTTGCCCGTCATTAACATGCCACTTATATGCTTTATCTGTCCAATGCAATCTTACTGTTGTGCCGTCCAAATTAGCGATATCTAATGCCTGCCAGGCTTTGTCTGCGGTAAAGTCTTTGCTTTTGTATGTTTTCATTTTGTAATTTTTTGTAGTTATCAATCGGTTATTGTGTATTTGATATTTGCAGTTTTTTAAATCGGAATCAATAATTTTCTATTCTATTTTCTGGTAGTTGAACAAAAGCAGATACCGGAAATGATCAGAACCGCACTTAACAAATGAAAACTGTGTAATGTCTCATTTAAAAATATAACGCCAAAAAGACCGCCGCTCAGTGGGATCAAATGAGAGAAAATTTCGCCCCTGGTTGCACCATTAAGCTCTGGTATCACAAGGTCTTATTAAGCGGAGTATGATATGGATAATGAAATAGTGGTAACTTCCCATTCAGCGCGTGGCTGGGTCAATGGTTTTATTGATGTATTGATGTTCTGATTTTTAGCGGCGCCCTACCCGCCACAAAAGCCGGTATTATCGGGTTTGCACCTGATTTTTTGACAGTGGCACGGGCAGCAATTGCCGGGATTTCTCTCTGCGCTGATACTCAATGAGGCGGTCAGCTTTGTGATGATTACATCAACTGCTGGTGTTATTGCCTGTGTGGCGGGTTCAAAGCGATTTTCCTGATGGAGTATTATGAGGGTGATTTATTTTTTGACTGAAGATTAAAAACGATGATCAATATAAACAGTGTTATTACCAGCGGCATAAACATAACTGAATCACCATAAATAACAGCCGCGACAGCGGCTCCAATGGCCAGCGCCATACCGGAAATACCGTCCAGTATGGCAATTTTCCGATCGCTGTTCACTGATGTAATTAACGTATCAATACCTGCTCCGTAAAACATTTCCAGAAATGTTACACCAATAACAATTAACAACAGACCCGGTAATTCTGTCAGCTGAAAAAACCAGGGAATAAACAGCAGGATACAAAATCCGGTTGCTATCAGTATCGCATTTACTATGCCCCATTTTTCCGTGAGATACCGGTATACGGGGATCTGTCCGAGAATTATCACACCGGTGTTGAATAACATCACCGGCCCAATGAGTGATTTGTTATCTGATTGCACCAATTCCAGAGGAACAATGACTTCAAAGGTGTAGTACAGCATAGAAAAAAGAATACTGATAACTGAAATAACCGCGGCATCTTTATTTATCAGGTCAGAAATCGTGATGGTACTACGTGGCTGATATGGTTTCCCGGGACAATTTTTTAACCCGGTTGAGAACACGATACCAATGATAAAGAATAAGATTAGTGTCAGGAGTGCTGCGGTAAATGTAACGGAAAAATAGACAAATGCACTGATCATCATCGGTGAAATTGCCGCTCCTGTATTATTGAGCGTCATTCGTACAGAGAAGCTTTCACTCATATTTTTCGCTGTAGCTTTAATATAATATTTTGATGCAACCGAAAAAAAAGATGTGGCAATACCGTTTGTCAGCATAACAATCAGACAAAGATAAAATGATTGATCATAAAATAACAGTGAGAGTGATATTAATTTAAATATCAGCGAAAAAATAATAACTTTTTTACTATCAAACCGTATTGTTGACGGGATCACTATAAAATAAGCCAGTGAATATGACCAGAATTTTACTGTTCCTAAATAAAGTATTTCTTTAGCGCTGAGATGTGTACCGACAAGGTATAACAGCGCCAGAGGCATCAATAATCCGGAACCCATTGCATTTAACAAGAAACAGAGGTTAATGGCCCGGTTGTTTTTTTCAAAAACGGCCCGGTATATCCTCATCAGCTAAGGTTCCAGCGCTGACATATTTCAGAGAAAATCGTCCTTCCGGTATCGGTAAGTACGGCATGTTGTTTGACGATACCGGCTGTGTTACGTAACTTATTCAGGCTGTCAGTAAACCGTTCGTTATACTCATCTGTACATTCACCAGTATTGTTTTTAATGATTTCATCAAATACATGGCAAATACGGGAAAGAACGAATAAAGCATGAAATATACCGATCATAGGCCTGTCGTCATCACGTAATGGTGCGGTAAATACATCATCGGGCGAATTCAATACCAGTTGATCCTGTGCGTTCAGTATATTCAGTGCGGTATGCCCACACTCATGGGCCAGAATATCAATATAATACGCTACAGAATGGGACGGATGAATATAGGTAAATAACATGCCCCACATATAAAAATTAGTGCCTGAGCGCATAAACCGCGAGCCATCTTTTGTTTCCTGAGTCAGGTAAATCTGATGAATAAATTGATTGATCTCCTGCCAGGTATCAGGAACATCACGATAAATAACAGCAAGCGCCTCCTTAATTTTTACCGTTTCATCCGTTGCCAGTTGGTTGTCATCACAATAGCCGAAACCAAGCTGTTTATCGTCTCTGATTATCTTTAAAATTATATGTGCTGCAAATGAACTATCATCAGAGCTCAGTGGTGATATAGCAAGTTGTTGCAGGCTATCTTCTCTTTTTAATTGATTAAGATAGGTTATTGCAGTTGAGTGCTCTTCATGTTCGGCATATATACCGGCTATATAGTGGATAGCACAAGTTTCCCATGATAACGGCAATGACGATTTTATTTCAGGTAATTCATAAAAATCCAAAAGATAATTCAGTGATGTATAAATTTCATCTGAAAAATATTGATAAGCCTGCTGATGTGAATAATCAGGAAAAGTCAGATTAAACATACTATCATGCTCCATTTGTTATATAGTAAAGTACATGAGAGGGTCATGCCTGTAACAGACAGACATGACCTGTGGTCATTATTAAATAGCAGGCATATTATTTACTAAATGACCAGCCAGATAATGGGGATTTTATCTTCAGCAGTTTACTGGTATCTAATTTTTTCATTATTTCAATTCCTTATAAATAATAATAGATGGAGTTAGATTGATTATTGCTGCGTTTGAATAACAAATAAATCGTAAATGAAAAAAGAAAAATAAAAAACATTTTTTCATTATGTGTGTTGTTTTTTAGATGATAGTCACAAAAAATTAATTTTTTTAATTAAAATATAACAGGGTTGTATATGTTAATTAAATACCCATTAATTAATATAGATATTAATAATTCATTTATTATTAGATAATAAAAAACCGCCCGGTGTTATCTTCCGGGCGGTTTCAATAAGGGTCTGAATGGCTTATATCAAAGATAAAAATGTTTTTTTAAAGTCATCGATGTCATGTTGTGTCGTCGCCCATGATGTACACAGACGTAAACAGGATTTACCCGGTTCAGCAAGCAATGTTTCATGGAATACAAACTGTTTTTTCAGTTTTTCGGCCAGTGTCGCAGGCAGGATAACAAATACCTGGTTGGACTCCGGTGGTGCCAGAAAGGTGAAACCCTGTTCTGTAAAGAATGCAGATAACTGCCCCGCCATATTATTCAGATGGCGGCCTAATGTGAAATAGAGGTCATCGGTAAACAGTGCCAGAAATTGTGCCCCGAGCAACCAGCCTTTTGCCTGTAATCCACCCTTCTGCTTGATACTGAAACGGAAATCGTCTTTCAGTACAGGATTATTAATCACAAGTACTTCTGCGGCGATAGCACCGATTTTAGTTCCGCCGATGTAAAACGCGTCTGTCAGCGCGGCAACATCTTCAATAGTGATATCACTCACGTCAGACATCAGACCGGATGCCAGACGCGCGCCATCCAGGTAGAGCCACAAACTGTGTTCATCACAGAATTGGCGCAACGCCTGTAGCTCTGCTTTGCGGTAAACCGTACCGATTTCGGTGGAGTTCGTGATATAGACCAGTTTTGGCTGCACCCAGTGTTCATCATTGTGTTGAGCAACAATCGGTTTCAGATGATCGGGTGTCAGTTTTCCGTCAGGGGAAAAAACAGTGATAACTTTGTGCCCGGTTGCTTCAATCGCGCCGGTTTCATGTGTCGCAATGTGCCCTGTGCTGACAGAGATAACCGCCTGATGCGGACGCAGAAAGTGAGAGATAGCCGTCAGGTTTGTGATAGTGCCGCCGTTGAAAAAATGCACGTCTGCCTGCGGACGACCTATCCGCTGTTTAATCAGTTCAGCTGCACGGTTGCACAGTGAATCCATTCCGTAGCCGTCGTGACGGTGCCCTGCGGTGTCAATTATTTCTTTTAAAACAGCAGGATGAGCTACTTCATTATAATCATTCTGAAAACGGTACATGTATTCCTCCAATTATGTTTTCCTGATAAATCAGGTCGTGCTTACCAACCCGATCACGCCCTCATCAAGGGTGATTTTCCCCTGAGTTTTCAGGCGCAGCAGGACTTTGTCAGCATGGCGCCGGGAGGTTCCCAGGATGCTGGCGAGCATATCCCGGGGAAGACGGATTTGGTGACCACTGATTTGTGTCAGCATATAAAGTAAGTTATTTTCAATAGAATCAACGGCATTCATCAGGCGCTGTTCGCCGTTAATCAGACAACGTTTTGCCAATTGACGATTAAGCAGTAGTGACAAGCAGTGATCCTGAGCAAGCCAGGTCAGAAATGCCGTTGCCGGCATGCGCAGAACACGGCAATCTGATAATGCAATAACATCATACCGGTAGGCCTGCTGGCAGATAGCTTCCATTTCACCCAGGAATTCGCCGCGATAACAAAAGGTTAATCCAACTTGCTTGCCATTTTCCGCTTGTTTATTAACGATAAATTCGCCGTCCAGAATAACATAAACCGCCTGGTTAGGGTCGCCCTGACAGATAAGGTTTTGTCCGTTACGGACATGCAGTGTGGTAACGGTATTTCTGATGAGATCAGGGACATCACGGAACAAGCCGTCTGCATTGGGCAAAAGCTCTTCTTCACTGAATTTCAGCCATAATTCACGAAACGGGGTATCGTTTTGCATCATCGTTATCAATTGGTCAGATTGAGATATTTATCGTGAAAATACGGTAACACGGTTAATCGTGTGTTTGAATAGGTCGTGGCGGGTTATTTTTTGTTACAGTGTAACAAACATGCATCAACCACAGGCGTGTGCTTCCTGCGGTTGATGCATATGTAATAAACGAAATTAATTTAGTTCGTAACCGTTCAGGTATTTTTGCTGTTTTGTGTTCAGATTATCCAGAGAGACACCCATGTCTTTTAGTTTCAGAGCTGCCACATTGCGATCGATTTCATCACTTACATCATAGACTTTGGCTTCGAGGTTGTGTTTGAGCAGGTATTCCGCACTCAGCGCCTGAAGTGCAAAACTCATGTCCATAATTTCTGCCGGATGACCATCGGCACAGGCGATATTGACCAGCGCCCCGCGACCTAATAAATAGAGGGTATGTCCGTTTTTCAGGGTACAGCCCTCGATATTGTCACGGACAGTCGTGATAGTGTCGCTGAGCCGTTTCAGGTCAGTCAGATTAATTTCATCTTCAAAATGACCGGTATTACTGATGATCGCACCCTCTTTCATCAGACTGAAATGCTCTGCTGTCAGTACATCACAGCATCCGGTGGCGGTAATGAAGATATCTCCCCGCTCTGCCGCCGCGTTCATGGTCATAACGGCAAAGCCGTCCATTTTCGCTTCCAGTGCTTTGATAGGATCAACTTCCGTCACAATGACTTCAGCACCCAACCCTTTTGCCCGCATTGCGCAGCCTTTACCACACCAGCCGTAACCGGCGACAACAACCGTTTTCCCGGCAATAACCAGGTTGGTGGTGCGCATAATACCGTCAAATGTGGATTGCCCGGTGCCGTAACGATTGTCAAACAGGTGTTTGGATTGCGCACCGTTAATGGATAACACAGGGAAATTCAGTACCTGATTTTTTTCACGGGCAATTGCGCGTAAAACGCCGGTGGTGGTTTCTTCACAGGCAC
Source organism: Morganella psychrotolerans (assembly GCF_965118875.1). Classification (GTDB taxonomy): domain Bacteria; phylum Pseudomonadota; class Gammaproteobacteria; order Enterobacterales; family Enterobacteriaceae; genus Morganella; species Morganella psychrotolerans_C. Next base: position 421,562 of record NZ_CBCPJD010000001.1, on the reverse strand, counting down.
CGATGGTGTGTTTTGCGTATTCAGGATAGATACTGTGCAATTCATGAACCAAATCGCCGCCGTCATCAATCACAATGTGCGGCTCACAGGCCAGTGTCTGTTTTACAAATTCCTGATATGCCTGCGCATCTGCCCCGTGGACGGCAAAGGTACTGATCCCGCTGACAATAAGTGCCGCCACGATATCATCCTTAGTAGACATCGGATTGCTGCCGGTGACCGATACCTGCGCGCCGCCTGCCGCCAGAACCCGCGCCAGATAGGCGGTTTTGGCTTCCAGGTGAATAGAGAGCGCAATACGTTTTCCTGCAAAAGGTTGCTCTTGTATAAAACGTTGTTCCAGTGCTCTCAGCAGTGGCATATGGGCACGGACCCAGGTAATTTTTTGCTCGCCCTGCGGGGCTAATGAGAGATCTTTATAGATACCGGTGACCATAGCAACTCCTGTGTACCTTTATTCATTCAAACAGCACTGCATCTTGAATGACATCGGATATATACGTTTTTAATTACGGGGAATTTCGTCACAGTAACGGAGTGTATTATACGCCTCCAGGGCAATTGCCCTGAAAACAGCAAAAAAGGTTAACCGGATGATATTTTGTGATCAGAGGCGGGACTGGATCATGGCGATCAGCCCGCAAACATCCTGCGGGACATTATCCAGCGTACTGATTTCATCTGGCGTCAGCCAGTGAAATTCCGGATGTACGGCGACATCCTCACGTAACGGGCGGCACCAGTACACCATATCAATGTGCCAGTGTTCACCGATTTTTTTATCACGGATAAATTCTTTCAGAATGGCCATGGGCAGCGGAAGTACACCCACTTCCTGCAGTGGTGTAATCTGTTGTTGTGTTTGTGTATCCCAGCTGATTACCCGGCAATCCAGCCCGGTTTCTTCATTGATTTCACGCAGCGCTGCATCCTGTGGTTCTTCATTTTCTTCAATGTGCCCGCCCGGCGGCAGCCAGATCCCGAGTTTGGGATGCAGGTGCAGCAGGAAACGTCCCCGGCGGTCACTGATAAGCCCGGACGCTGTAAAATGTTTGATAACAGATAATGTCATATTTTCTCAGTATATTTATTTTTCAGTCAATGGTTTTGATAATCGCTCAGGTAATAATTGTCATGACAACCGGCAGTGTCAGGACGGCGACCATGGTCTGAAATGTAATGATACCCGCCATCAGTTGGCTGTCACCGCCGAGCTGGCGCGATAAAATATAGGCGGTCGGCGCGGTCGGGATAGCAAAGAAAATCACAAACAGGTGATATTCAAGATCGCTCAGCCCAGTTACAGCCGCAACAGCAATTGCCAGAAGCGGCATCAGACATAAGCGGAGAGCACTGTTAAACCCGATTTTCAGTGCTGAATAACGGATAGTCGCAACCTGCAATGCCGCCCCGACACATAACAACCCGAGCGGCAGGCTGGCGCCGGCAAGTAATTTGGCAAACTGGTGTGTATTATACGGCAGTCCGATACCAGAGATATTCAGTAACATCCCGATAATACAGGATATTATTAACGGATTTGTCAGAACAGGAACCAGCAGACGGCGCAGCGACAACTGCTGAAATTCTGACAGGGAAATCACGGAAATAATGTTACACAGCGGCACTAATACCGCGAGGATCACCGCGGCAACAGCAACACCGGAAGGACCATAAAAATCATTGACGATGGATAACCCGAGATAGGTATTAAAGCGGATAGCCCCCTGGATAAGCACACCAAATTCAGCAACCGGCATTGCACGAAACCGCTTTGCAATCACAAACCCGATTGTTGCCAGCCCGAGCATAATAACCAGAGAAAGCGCGAGTTTCGGCAGTTGCGGGTTATCCAGCGGTGCGGTGGCCAGGCTGCTTATCAGCAGTGCCGGAAACAGAATATAATAATTGAGTTTTTCCGCACCATTCCAGAACCCGGCATCAAATACCGGACGCCGCTTTAATACGCAACCCAGTAAAATCAAAGCAAATAACGGCCACAGTGTCATTAATATGGCAAACATCAGCGGACTTCCGGCAAGACAGATATGTCCGCATCATAACAGGAACAACCAACGGTGCGAGTGTTACGCACTGTTTTGTATCGCTGATCGCGTTTTTACATTAAATCCGGCACAACGCATAAAACACACTACGTTTTTGCCGCGCAGTATGTTAACCCGCCTGAGTTATTACCTGATAAGTTTGCCGGCCAAATGAGCTACAATATCAGCGGATTATACTGAGTATGGTGGATTTTCTCCCAAGTTATATACTCTAGTCTGCAAAGTGACTTATCACCACAGATTGTGTAGAAAAAACAAACCCTGACATGTACATATCCTTATGTACATGATTTACCTTTCTTATGATTTAATTAACTAGAAGTTATACTTAACTCCAATCATAGCTGAACTATCGTTATACCCTTTATCACCCACTTGCGTACCTATATTCCCCCACAGGTTCAGGCGTGGGCTGATTTGCCCTTCTACACCCACTTTCACCTCACCTATGTTACGGGCACCGGCCTGGCTGATACGGACATCATCCATCGTAGCGCTATAGCTGCGTGTATTGTGCAACCAGTTAGCTTCAATAAACGGCTCGAAGGTACGACCTTTGCCTTCATCCATAGCATAATGGCTCTTCAGATAAGCACGTATACCCAAACGTGTCTGTACGTTGCCATCGCCATCGCTATTGACAAGGGTACCATTATCTTCTCTGTGTTGGTCGGCCACCACACCCATCCACGTTGCCTGTGCTGTAGGTTGGATAAACCATTCGTTTACCGTACCTTTGCCACTGGTAAAATCACCCATTTTAATGGTGTAACCCGTTTCCAGCGATGCCGTTAACCCTTTAGACTTATAGGACTCACTGGCCAGCTGTTCGCCATTGACATCGTTATTAAACCAGTTGTATTGCAACCATGTATCTACATAAAGACCCGATTTATCTGCATCGTTGGCAAACCACGTACCATAAACGCCAACACTGTAGCCATTAACGGAACCTTTAGAATCATAGCTCGTTACAGAGGAATTAGTCTTACTATGACTATTAGCATACCCGGTCATCAGTCCCAGATGGCTTTGATTTAAACCATTTGTTGACCACTGTGCGATATCGCCCCCCAACTGAATCACATAGCTATTACTTTGAGTTTTTAATTGCCCATTATTATCACGCCAGCCGTTATGCTTCCCAACCTGACGTAACCAAAGGCTGGTGACCTTTTTCTCGCCGGTGAGAACATCAATATACTGAGTTTCACCTAAACGGTCGTGTAAACTTGTATTAAATAACGTATTTGCCGCTGTGAGATTAGCAATATAGCTACCACCTTCAGGCCGACTCACATGTTCACCATTAACAGGTGGCCCAACTACAGGTGGCTCAACTACAGGTGGTTCGACTACAGGTGGCTCAACTACAGGCGGCTCAACTACAGGTGGTTCAACTACAGGTGGTTCAACTGGTAGTTGACTTGTTAAAATCCAGTTATTGTTTCTGCGAACCAGCGAGTAGTCGTATGCACCAGCAACGATACGGCCGCTCTGAGTAAATATACCGTCTGACTGACCGTCTACATGAATTAATTTAATTCCTTCAATAGTCCCGGCGCCTTTCCCGCCGATATTATTAACAATGACATTTGTATTACCATAGCTATCTCCTTCAATGATCATCTTATCGATAAGAGAGTCATCCCCGGCCAATTTTGCATTAAAACTGATAGTGCCATCATTCCCAATATAATTATAATGAACAGTCAGGGTTGAACCTATACCATACCCATCAGAGAACCGTATAACTCCAGCGTTAGCAAGTTCGTTTACATCAGAGTCCAAAATAATATCCCATGAAGAAGTGGAGTCAATATTAAGCACACCAACGTTACGAATGTAGCCAACAAGTGATGAATAATTGGATAATCGAGTGTCTATATAAGATTTACCCACAGCAATTATAGAGCCAATAGCACTGCTTTTATTAAGGTTAAAGTCAATAATCGATTCGTCAGAGCCAAGTAACAAGGCGGCGGTAGGATTTCCGGTGGTGACCATTGAATCGTTAATTACATTAATTTTTGCAAAAGCCCCATCAGAAACCATAAATGCCGTGGTGCTTTCGGTAGTGACAGATGAGTTATCAATAGCAATATTAGTGGTAAAGTAGGTACCAGCATTACCTTTATATATATGGATCGCACCAGCTGTATTTTTTGACTCAATAATACTTCCATTTTCAATGGAAATATCTCCGCCTTTTGTAATAATCCCATATCCGGAACCATACTCATCTCTTCCGGTGGAATTTATTTTAGTATTGTCAAATTTAATTACACCACCAACAATATAAGCTCCGGTTGCCGAACCTTCTGCATTTATAGTACTATCCTGCACTAAGGTTGTAGTGGTTTTTGGATCCTCAATTCCGTTAGCATTCACAACCAATCCATTAGCACTTGCTCCGGAAGTGCCATCCGTCGCAGTTACGTTAATAACTGTATTTTTAACCTCATACTGTTTAAAATCATTAAAGATTGCCCATGTATCATGACTAGATAAATTAGCATCTTCAATAACGGTGCTGGCGTACACAATAGTAGGGCTTAAAATAATTCCTGAAATAACCAGACTGAGTGTTTTTACTTTATAGTTACGCATATAATAATTTTAATACTCTTTTATAATAGGTGAGTTATTGTAAATTTTTAATAATATCAATAAAAAATGAAACTCATATTGAATTAGGTAATTCCAGAGTGTGCTCTTTTGGTTAATATTCGCCTCATCCAGTAGATACATTTCATTAGATTACGAAATGTCATGTTTTAACGCTATTATAGTCACCTCTGCCATTAATAATATAGAATAAATATTCATTACCCTTCGCGGCGATATATAAATGAAATAATACATCAACAAATCCAGATGACTCCGTGCTAAGGTAGCCTTCAATCTTCTGGATTGTTAAAATAATATTTTAATAACATCATTGGTTTGTTATTTTTAATCTGGTTTGACTTATTTATTTTTTATAATCGTCCTCTGCTAACTCCCTATTGACTCAAATTTATTTGATGATTTTTTCTTTTTTTTCTTTTCCGTTAAATAAGCAACCGAGTAGTATTGTTCGATTCCGGCTTAATTTAACTGATGCATTTTTCTTATGGTAATATAATCCGTTTTCCATTAGCATAATTTAACTGTCTGATGCATTAAGTTTTTTTTCGAATTTTAAACATTAACAAGTAATCAATAGAATAAACTATTATTATTTAATTTCTCATCAAGATGAGGTAATTTAACAACAAAAACCTACAATTAGTCAAATTCATTATTGTTATTATATCTACCAGTAAAAGAGGTTAATTGTAAGAATTGTCGGCAGGGCGGCACAAATCCAGAAGGATTCTGTCGCATTAACAGCGTGAAGTCAGCAAATGAACGCTAAATAAAGATTATAGTTTTCGTTTTCCTTGTCACTCCGCAGTTAAAATGTGACCTGATTCTCCAAAAGAGAAATGTCACTTTTTCTTCTGAAGAACAGGGATTCTATCTTCGCAAGCTGGTTCTGAACTTATTGGTCACACCGGAAACGCTGTTCTTCATGCGTTTTTATCCGTTTAACTGCGCAAAGCCAGGTGACAACGTCACGCTTACAGGCGGGGTATCATCACCGCGGATGCGGCGTAACAACCGTGTGGCAGCGGTGCTTCCTACTGCACGTGACGGCTGGGTGATAAAGGCGACCGGGATGTCATACAGCGCTTCGCTGCCGATATCATCAAACCCGACCAGTGCAATTTCCCGGGTATAATAACTTTCGTTATCCCCTTGTTTTACGGCGTTTCCGGTGCTCAGTGCGGCAAAATAAGCGCCGAGCGCAGTGCCGGTGTTATGACAGACAATGGCACTGACATTGGGGTACTGATACAGAAATTCAGACACCAGGCGGATAATATTTTGCTGCTTATTATCAGTCTCAACAATCCATTCCGTCCGGAACGGCAGCCCGTATTGTACTAAGGTGGAGCAGTAACCGCCGATCCGCTCAGCCCGGGTCAGTGAATCACTTTCCCCGCCGAAATAGGCAATCTGCCGGTGACCATTTTTGATGAGATATTCTGTTGCCAGCCTGGCGGCAACCGCATTGTCCGGGCGGACAACATCGATACCGGCAAACTCACAGGCACGGGCAGCACATACCAGCGGGATCTGATAATGATTTATCCGCTCAACGACATTATCTGTCAGGAATTTCCCGCCGCCGACAATCACACCATCCACACCATAGCGGATCAGGCTGTCCAGCGAGCGGGTAAAACCGTCGGTTGAATTGCCGCATTGTGTCAGAAAAACCTGTTTTCCCTGAGTCTCCGCGTATTCACTGACACCGGCGGCAACTTCTGCGTAAAACGGCTCAGTAATATCTTTGACAATCAGCCCGATCACATTCGAAATGTTATCGCGTAATGTCGCGGCCTGTTGATTACGGACATAGCCCAGCGATTCAATTGCGGCATTTACTTTTTCCGCTGTTTTACGTGAGATCCGCCCTTTTCCGCTGAGTACCAGCGATACCGTTGTGACTGACACTCCGGCCAGTTGCGCCACATCGACAATCGTGACTTTTCTGAGATTCATAACGCCAGATACTTCCCTTATACGCCGGATACCGCAGCGAATTTTACACAATATCCGATAAAACGTTTTATCTATTTATTAAATATGGTTGTCAGGTCATGTTTATTTTTTGTGATCGGGTAAGTATTATATTTTGGTAAAACGTTTTATCTTATTTTACCTTAACGACACCACACTAATAATTACAGGATACGGTATGAGTAGCCAACCAAAACAAAAAGTCACGCTCTGGGAGTTTTTCCAGGGACTTGGCAAAACATTTATGCTGCCTGTCGCACTGCTCTCATTTTGCGGGATCATGCTCGGGATAGGCAGTTCGCTTAGCAGCCGTGATGTTCTCACCCTGCTGCCGTTCCTTGACCACACTGTATTCCAGCTGGTTTTCACCTGGATGAGTAAAGTCGGCTCATTTGCTTTTAGCTTTTTGCCGGTGATGTTTGCTATCGCCATTCCGCTGGGTCTGGCGCGCGAGAATAAAGGTGTCGCTGCATTTGCGGGCTTTGTCGGCTTTGCGGTATTCAACCTTGCCACCAACTTTTATCTGACGGCAACCGGTGTATTACCCACAACCGACCCGCTGATCCTTAAAGCTCACAATATTCAGAATATCATTGGTATTCAGTCAATTGACAGCGGAATTCTGGGCGCGGTGATTGTCGGTATCATTGTTTATATGCTGCATGAGCGCTTTAATACCATCCGCCTGCCGGATGCCCTCGCGTTCTTCGGCGGTACCCGGTTTGTGCCGATTATCACTACCCTGGTGCTGGGTTTATGTGGTTTATTGGTACCGCTTATCTGGCCGTGGTTCGCGATGGGGATCAACGGATTAGGTAAGCTTATTCACAGTGCAGGCGCATTCGGCCCGATGATTTTCGGTTCCGGCGAACGGTTGTTACTGCCTTTCGGGCTGCACCATATTCTTGTTGCGCTTATCCGCTTTACTGAAGCGGGCGGCACCATGGATGTGTGCGGTAATACCGTTAACGGCGCGCTGACTATCTTCCAGGCACAGCTTTCCTGTCCGGATACACAGGGCTTCGCGGCAAGTGCCACTCAGTTCCTTTCTCAGGGAAAAATGCCCGCTTTCCTGGGCGGTCTGCCTGGTGCGGCGTTAGCTATGTATCACTGCGCACATCCTGAAAACCGTCATAAAATTAAAGGATTACTGATTTCCGGTGTGGTTGCCTGTGTGATTGGCGGTACCACTGAACCTCTGGAATTCCTGTTCCTGTTTGTCGCGCCATTCCTGTATCTGATCCATGCGATTCTGACCGGTCTTGGTTTCACCGTGATGGCAATCACCGGGGTGACTATTGGTAATACAGACGGTAACCTGATTGATTTTGTGGTCTTCGGGATCCTGCACGGTATTCAGACTAAATGGTATATGGTGCCGGTTGTCGCCTTTATCTGGTTCGCCGCTTACTATGCGATTTTCCGTTTTGCTATCACCCGCTTTAATATCAAAACCCCGGGTCGTGACACAGAAACCAAAACCGGTGATAAAGCCCCTGCTATCACCGGCTCAGCGGGTAAATCCGGTTATAATGTCCCTGCTATCCTTCAGGCTCTCGGCGGCAAAGAGAATATTATTTCTCTGGATAACTGTATCACCCGTTTGCGGATGTCAGTTCATGATATGAGCAAAGTTGATGATGCACAGCTTAAAGCGCTGCGGGCAATCGGGGTTGTTCATCTTAATGACCATAATTTACAGGTTGTTATTGGTCCGCAGGTTCAGTCTGTCAAAGATGAGCTGGACCAACTGATGAAATCTGTGCCTGACAGCTCACAACCTGAACCTCAGAATGCCTGATATTCCTCACCGCACTGTTTATCAGTGCGGTTTTTCCCCGGAGAAACTATGTCATCAGAAGCTATGCCATCTTCATTTTCTGTTCCGGTCGATCGCCACGGAACCTATTGTACTCAATGGGATTTTGTACAGGATCGTTTTGGTCAGGCCGATTTACTGCCGTTTACTATCTCTGATATGGATTTTGCCACCGCCCCGGCAATTTTGCAGGCAATCACTGACCGCACCACACATGGCGTATTCGGTTACAGCCGCTGGCAGCATGCGGATTTTCTCAGCGCAGTCGCACACTGGTTTTCATCCCGCTTTCAGGCAGAAATCGATACGCAATCGCTGGTTTATGGTCCGTCTGTGATTTATATGGTCAGTCAGATGATCCGTTTGTGGTCACAACCCGGTGACGGTGTTCTGGTTCATACCCCGGCGTACGACGCTTTTTATAAAACCATCACCGGAAACGAACGCAATATTGTGCCGTGCCTGCTGGAGAAAACAGCAGGTGGCTGGTGGTGTGATATGGAAAAGCTGGAGGTGCTGCTGGCACGACCGGACACCCGTATCATGCTGCTGTGCAGCCCGCATAATCCGACCGGTAAAGTCTGGACCAGGGCAGAGCTGGAGACAATGGCACAACTGTGTGAGCGCCATAATGTGAAAGTGATCAGTGATGAAATCCATATGGATTTGTGCTGGTCGCCGCATCAGCACACGCCGTGGTCTGAGGTCGGGCGTCAGGAATGGGCACTGTTCACCTCAGCGTCGAAGTCTTTTAATGTGCCGGCGCTGACCGGCGCTTACGGGCTTATTAATAATGCGGTATCCCGCGAGGCATATTTTCACCGGCTGAAAGCCTGTGACGGGCTCTCTTCTCCGGCGATTCTGGCGGTTATTGCTCATATTGCTGCATACCGGAACAGTGCGCCGTGGCTTGATGAACTGCGTGATTATCTGTTTGCTAACTTACAATATGTTAAACAGCGGTTGGATGATGCATTTCCTGAGCTTAACTGGCAGGTGCCGCAATCGACCTATCTTGCCTGGATAGATCTGAACCCGCTGAACATTGATGACAATGCACTGCAAAATACGCTGATTAACCGGGAAAAAGTGGCGATCATGCCGGGATATATTTACGGAGAAGAAGGTTGCGGATTTTTACGTCTTAATGCCGGATGCCCGCGGGAAAAACTTGCCGCAGGCATGGATAAATTAATAAGTGCGCTGAGAACGTGCACTTGAGGTATGACGGGTATATCTGTTTTTTACGGACCGGAATATAACTATCCTCTTATTCATTCAGGTTGCAGGTTCGTTGCCTGCATCCTGAATGACATTGGGTACACATCCCGGTTATTCATGTATGCCGACCTTATTGCGTAAAGCCCGGCGTAAATAAGAAAACGGTAAACCGGGACATATTTTATCTCCCGGTCTGCCGGTCTTCACCGCTTCCTGTTTTTCATCCTTTACCGGCGCTGTCTGCGCTTGCGGTTGGATCTTGCCGGAGGTGGTGTTATCCGCCATTTTTATTTCCCTTCTTTACTGAGCGCGTCGTTAACGGCTTCTATTTTTTGCACGGCATCATTAAGAATATCTGCGATTTTGCTGAGCTTGTCTGCATCCAGTTCGCTGGTGACCAGCTTGTGGCGCAGTAATGCCCGTAAATTACCGAGAGCCTGTTCGATTTCATCGGATAACAGAGAGCCACGGCGGAAAGAGTCTGTTTCTTTCAGGCGTAGCGCAATTTGCTCAAGAACCCCGGCGTTTTCATCCAGATGCAGCTTCCCTTCCGGTGTCAGGCTGTAACTCTTGCGACCATTGCCTGTATCTTCGGCGACAATCAGAAACTGGTCTTCAAGCAGTGTCAGTGTCGGATAAATCACACCAGGGCTGGGTGTATACAGACCTGATGTTAACTGACTGATAGATTTGATTAATTCATAACCATGACTTGGTTTTTGATTAAGGTTGGCCAGCATCATGATGCGCAGGTCACCGTGATCTAACAGACGACGCAGACCTTTGCCCCGTCCGCCCCGGCGCTGGCCCCGGTGTTCTCCGTGTTCATGGTGATCCCCATGGCAATCGTGTTCACCGCGTTCGTGGTGGTCACCATGACAGCAGCGTTTACTTTGTCCGTGATGTTCGTCGTGACAACTGCCATGCCCGCCGTGACGTTGACGCCCTTCCTGTGCATCGCAGGCGCGATGACGTAATGCATGTAAAAACATAGGGTAATTCCTTTTATGATCAATAGTTTTAATTCACGACTGATATTATACCCAACGTCATTCAGGATGCAGGCAACGAACCTGCAGTTTGAATGAATAAGGGTATAGATATATCTGTTTCGCTTTATGGATAACTATAGCTACCCCGGGATAAAAGGTCAATTTAGATATATCTAAAGCAGCACAATTTGCGCTTAATGTGAATGATAACCACTCTCATATTATAGCGCACAGGCGGGATGCTCTATCAACAAATAATGCTGATATGCCCGGCGGGCTGAGTTTGCCGGGCATCTTGAATGACGTTGGGTGTAGTGCATAAAACAGAAGGATCAGAAGTCAGGATTGGTCAGAATGATTTTACCGGTTAAATCCCCTGACTCCATCAGTTGATGGGCTTTTACCACGTCTGCCAGATCAAAAGTATGGCTTATCAGCGGTTTTATCTTCCCTGCCCGTAATAATGGCCAGACTTTTTGTGCAAGGTCACGGGCAATAACAGCTTTTTCTTCCGGTGTCCGCGCCCGCAGGGTTGATCCTGTGTGGGTCAGGCGTTTTACCATCAACGGCATCATATTCAGGTTTTGCGGATTGCCGCGCATCAGCCCTATCTGGATTATCCGCCCCGCTTTTGCTGCGACCTCATAGTTTTTCTGAATATAATCGCCGCCGATAATATCCACAACCATATTGACACCCTGCCCGCCGGTCAGGTCAGGAATGACCTGTGCGAAATCGGCTTCCCGATAATTAATCACATGATCGGCACCGAGCTGGCGGGCAATATCGGCTTTTTCTGCTGAGCCGACGGTGGTGTACACCGTTGCACCAAATGCTTTCGCCAGCATGATTGCCACACTGCCGATACCGGATGTGCCGCCGTGAATCAGCACACTCTCTTCACTCTGCAACTTACCGATCTGAAAGACATTCGCCCAGACCGTAAAGAAATTTTCAGGAATACCGGCTGCATCCGTATAACTCAGGTTTTCCAGAGGCAGAGCGATACTGTCATGGACTAGGCAGTATTGTGCGTATCCGCCGCCTGCCACAAGCGCGCAAATTTTATCACCCACCTGCCAGCGTTTACAATCCTCACCAACGGCGACCACTTCACCCGCAATTTCAAGCCCCGGAACAGGAGAGGCATCCGGCGGTGGCGGGTAACTGCCCATCCGCTGAAACACATCAGGCCGGTTAACTCCGGCAGCCGCGACTTTAACCAGCAGGTATTCTCCCTGTACCTTAGGCAATGGCGTTTCAATTACCTGTAATACCTCCGGACCACCGGGTTTGGTAATATCTATTGCCATCATTGATTCGGGTAATGTATGTGAAATCATTACGTTTCCTTAAACAGTCCTGGGATACCCTTATTCACTCAAACTGCAGGTTCGTTGGCTGCACCTTAAATGACGTTGGGTATATAGTAATAAGTCTTTTTATGACTACTTTTAGGCTTCAGATAAATTTATAGCGGTGTCATCATACCGCCACTTATAAAAGATAGCATAGCTAGATGGCGAAAATGTAATACCGGTAATATCTTCTTTTATATTTCCATGACAAAATAAGGGATATTTTTACGCTCCCGCTAAACGTCATTTCATTGCAAAGTTTCGTTGCAAATATGTGATTTAATTTAATGTATCACGCTATTTTACAACTAATGATGAACGTCTTATTTACATTTGTATATATTATTAACATGTTGATCTGTAATAAATTGACCTGAAATTGACTTATCCGTTGTTTCCGGTCGGATTAATGAGACTTTAATCAAAAAAATTACATTACGACATCACGAAAAAAGCATATTATGTCAATATTATGCGCCTGTTTTTAGCCGGGTATAATTATATTTAAACTCAGACCACTTACCACTTTTGGTAGTCTGTGATAAAATTGATTCAAATCAATATTATTTCAAGAGCAAGCCTATGATCCCGGAAAAACGTGTAGTACGTAGAATTCAATCAGGCGGCTGTGCGATCCATTGTCAGGATTGCAGCATCAGCCAGCTGTGTATCCCTTTTACGCTTAATGAGCATGAGCTGGATCAGCTTGATAATATCATTGAGCGCAAGAAACCTATCCAGAAAGGTCAGGCACTGTTTAAAGCCGGAGACGAACTGAAATCTCTGTATGCTATCCGCTCCGGAACCATCAAGAGTTATACCATCACAGAAGAAGGTGATGAGCAAATCACCGGTTTCCATCTGGCCGGTGACCTGGTGGGTTTTGATGCCATTATCAATACTGAACACCCGAGCTTCGCACAGGCACTGGAAACATCCATGGTCTGCGAAATTCCGTATGAAACCTTAGATGACCTCTCAGGAAAAATGCCGAATTTACGCCAGCAGATGATGCGCCTGATGAGCGGCGAAATTAAAGGCGACCAGGAAATGATCCTGCTGTTGTCTAAAAAGAATGCAGAAGAACGCTTAGCGGCATTTATTTATAATTTATCACGTCGTTTTGCGCAGCGTGGTTTTTCTCCGCGTGAGTTCCGCCTGACCATGACCCGTGGTGATATCGGTAACTATCTCGGCCTGACTGTCGAAACGATCAGTCGTTTACTGGGGCGTTTCCAGAAAAGCGGCATGCTGGCAGTAAAAGGCAAGTACATTACCATTGAAGATATGGATCAGCTGGCGGCTCTCGCCGGCAAAGTACCTGCTATGCCGCAGGACTGATTAATAAAGCCCCCCCGGGATTGCATTTCTCTGCACTATAATCAGCACCAGACCGAATTATTTCGGTTTGGTGCTAATATTTCCTACATTCCTGCTCCGGTTTGGTTTATCTTTACAGATACGAATCCCGTTCCGCGAGGAGAGATGAATGTCTGACTATCAGAACCTCTTAGTTGCAATAGACCCCAATCAGGATGATCAGCCGGCATTACGGCGTGCGGTATATATCGTGCAACGCAATGGCGGACGAATCAAAGCTTTCTTACCTATCTATGACCTCTCTTATGACATGACAACCCTGCTCTCTCCGGAAGAGCGGGATGCGATGCGCAAAGGCGTGATCGCTCAGCGCAGTGCATGGATTAAACAGCAGGCGCGTTATTATCTGGAAGCCGGCATCGATATTGAAGTAAAAGTCGTGTGGCATAACCGCCCTTATGAAGCCATTATCAAAGAAGTGATCAGCGGCGGGCATGACCTGATGCTGAAAATGGCACATCAGAATGATAAGTTTGAGTCACTGATATTCACCCCGCTTGACTGGCATCTGCTGCGCAAATGTCCGTGTCCGGTCTGGATGGTGAAAGATAAAGTCTGGCCGGAACAAGGTTCTGTTGTGGTCGGCGTGAATCTGTCAAATGAAGAGTCTTATCACGATGCACTGAATCTGAAGCTGGTGGCTATCACACAGGAGCTTGCCAAACGGATAGTCAAAGACCCCGCTATTCATCTGGTCAGTGCGTATCCGGTTGCCCCTATTAATATCGCAATCGAATTGCCGGATTTTGACCCGAACACCTATAACAATGCCCTGCGCGGGCAACATCTTATCGCGATGAAAGAGCTGCGGCAGAAATTCGCTATCGGTGAGGAATACACGCATGTTTACGAGGGATTACCGGAGAAAGTCATTCCTGAAGTCACTGCACAACTGCATGCCGGGGTAGTTGTACTAGGTATTATCGGGCGGACCGGGATTTCAGCGGCGTTCCTCGGTAACACCGCGGAGCATGTCGTTGATCATCTCAAGTGCGACCTTCTGGCAGTAAAACCGGATGGTTTTGTGTGCCCGATTGATACTGACGATGATGATTAATCACTGATTGATTAGTTTTCGGCTATATAAAAGCCGCATAAAAAAAGCGGGTGATTATTATTAATCACCCGCTTTTTGCTTTAACAACTAATGTTAACCGCCGGTTTTACAGTGAACGTAAAATAGCTTCACAACTGGCTTTGGCATCGCCAAATAACATCTGGGTATTTTCTTTAAAGAAAAGCGGATTCTGAACCCCGGCATAACCGGTATTCATCGAACGTTTGAATACAATTACGTTCTGCGCTTTCCATACTTCCAGAACAGGCATTCCTGCAATCGGACTGTTCGGGTCATCCAGCGCCGCCGGGTTAACCGTATCATTCGCGCCGATAACCAGAACCACATCGGTATCTTTGAAATCATCATTGATTTCATCCATTTCCAGCACGATGTCATACGGCACTTTTGCTTCAGCCAGCAACACATTCATGTGACCGGGCAGACGCCCTGCCACCGGATGGATACCAAAACGTACCTTGATGCCTTTATCACGCAGCTTCTGCGTAATATCATGCACAGGGTACTGTGCCTGGGCAACCGCCATACCATAGCCCGGGGTGATGATAACGGATGTGGCATTTTTCAGCATATCCGCCACTTCTTCTGCGTTAACTTCACGGTGCTCGCCGACTTCTTCATCACCGGAGCTTGCGGTTCCGTCTGTTCCGAAGCCGCCTGCAATGACACTGAAGAAGGAGCGGTTCATTGCCTTACACATAATATAAGACAGAATCGCACCGGACGAACCAACCAGCGCACCTGTGACAATCAATAAGTCATTACTCAGCATGAAACCGGCTGCTGCTGCTGCCCATCCTGAATAGGAATTGAGCATAGACACCACGACCGGCATATCCGCACCGCCGATAGAGGCGACAAGGTGCCAGCCGAATGCCAGGGCAATCACTGCCATCACGATTAATGTGAGAACCTGTAACCCTGCGCTGTCAGTTTTGACAAAGGTCCATAACAACAGGAAAGTGATAACCAGTGCCGCCAGGTTTAGTTTGTGGCGGTTAGGCAGCATCAGCGGTTTTGAGGATAATTTACCGCATAATTTTCCGTACGCAACAATTGAGCCGGTGAATGTTATCGCGCCGATAAATATGCCAAGAAATACTTCAGTCAGGTGAATATTATTCATCACCGATGACGTCAGCGCCTGGTTGTGATCCATATAACTGTTGAAACCGACCAGAACAGCGGCCAGACCCACAAAGCTGTGTAAAATAGCAACCAGCTCCGGCATTTCAGTCATTTCGACTTTACGCGCCAGACGAATACCAATCACAGCACCAATCACCATCGCCACAATGATCCAGCCGATATTGGATGAATACGGTCCGAAAATGGTGGCAGCCAGCGCGATAGCCATCCCGATCACACCCAGCAGATTACCCCGCTGAGAGGTTTCGTGGCGGGATAACCCTGCAAGACTGAAAATAAATAAGATTGCGGCAACAATATATGCCGCTGTAACGACTCCGCCAGACATATTCATTACCCCTTACGAAACATTTTAAGCATACGCTGAGTGACGGTGAAACCGCCGAAGATATTGATACTGGCAATCAGCACCGCAATAAAGGAGAAAAATGTTACCCAACCTCCGCTGCCTATTTGCAGAAGTGCGCCGACAACAATAATGCCCGAAATTGCATTGGTTACCGCCATTAATGGCGTGTGTAGTGCATGGCTGACATTCCAGACCACGTAGTAACCAACCACACAGGAGAGCGCAAAAACAGTAAAGTGGGATAAAAACTCCGCCGGAGCGACATTTGCGAGCCAGGCAAACAGAACAAACGCCAGTGCCATCAGTCCGTATTTCAGCCACGGAGACATTGGTTTTGCCGGTTTTTTCTCAGCTTTCACCGCAGCAGGTTTTGCCTGCGGTTGAGCGGAAACCTGAATCGGCGGTGCCGGCCAGGTGATTTCACCAGCTTTTACCACGGTCAGACCACGAATAACGACATCATCAAAATCAATAGTGATTTCGCCATTTTTCTCTTTGCACATCAGCTTCATCAGGTTCACCAGGTTGGTGCCGTAAAGCTGAGAGGATTGAGTTGCCAGACGCGCGGCGAGATCGGTATAACCGATGATTTTCACCCCGTTTCCGGTGGTATGGATCTCACCCGGCACTGTCAGTTCACAGTTACCGCCGTTTTGTGCGGCTAAATCAACGATCACACTGCCCGCTTTCATCGACTCAACCATGTCTTTTGTGATGAGTTTTGGTGCCGGACGTCCCGGGATCAGTGCGGTGGTTACAATGATATCAACGTCTTTTGCCTGTTCAGCAAACAGCGCCATTTCTGCCTTAATAAAGGCCTCTGACATTACTTTTGCGTAACCGTCACCACTGCCTGCGGCTTCCTCGAAATGCAGCTCGAGGAAATCAGCGCCCATACTGTTGACCTGCTCTTTTACTTCAGGACGGGTATCGAACGCACGGACAATTGCGCCCAGGCTACCTGCGGCACCAATGGCGGCAAGACCGGCAACACCAGCTCCGATAACCAGCACTTTCGCCGGCGGGATTTTACCGGCAGCGGTGATTTGACCGGTGAAAAAACGACCGAATGCATTGGCGGCTTCAACAATTGCGCGGTAACCGGCGATATTGGCCATTGAACTGAGCGCATCCAGTGACTGAGCACGGGAAATACGCGGAACCGAGTCCATTGCAAACACGTTAACGCCCTGCGCCGACAACTTTTCAAGCAGCTGCGGGTTCTGGGCAGGCCAGATAAAGCTGACCAGAGAACTGCCTGCTTTCATCAGCGGAATTTCACTGTCCAGCGGTGCGTTCACTTTAAAAATAATGTCAGATTGCCAGACATCCTGCGTGCCGGCGATATCTGCACCGGCTTCACGGTAAGCGTTGTCATCAAAACTGGCAAGATGACCGGCTCCTGTTTCAACAACCACATCAAACCCGAGTTTTTTCAGTTGTACAATGGTAGCCGGCGTGGCGGCTACCCGGGTTTCACTGGACTGTCGCTCTTTTGGTACACCAATACGCATAATGTTCCCTTACATAAGCTCAAGTGTTTTACGGGCATGCTGGTCAGACTTGTGCATAAAAAAACAGCCATCTGCACGAAATCAGATCAAACACACCCTTTTATCTGAAATGTCCTAATAACCTACTGAAAAATGTGATATCGATCCATCTAATTTATTCGTAAATTCATACTAAACAGTATTTCCCCGGACAGAAAATTATTTTGCCGATAAATGACTATGATTGCATAAATTTGTGGTAAAAATAGCTGTATGATTAACAGTCTTAAATTCGCACGACAAATTAAAGCGACAACAAGCACAAATACATGTCATAATCGGGCGGCCAGGATATAAAATTACAGGTTCAGCACGTTATGAATATTAATTGCGCAAGGCGGAAGGATTTTGTATGAAGCTGAAAACAACGGTCATCGCATCTGCGATGTTTTTTTCATTTACGAGTCTGCTGCCGGTTCACGCAGCACAGGAATTAACGCCGGAGCAAGCGGCTCAATACCAACCTTTTGAGCGCATTGCCGTTACAGGCCGTTTCAATGCAATTTACGAAGCTGCTGCCGCCGTTTCCCGTAAAGCAGACAAAATGGGTGCCGATGCTTTCTATATCCAGAGCCTCGATGATCTTAACAGCAACGGAAATATGCGTGTAGTTGCTGATGTTTACCACAAAGATGCGGCACCCGCTGAAAAGAAAAACTACCGGTCATTCCGCGGTATTAATGAATTACCGGAAAAAGATGCCGTTGGTCTCCAGCCTTTCGACACAGTGACGGTAAACGGGTATTTCGCCAACAGTCCTGATCTGAATGATGCTATTGCCAAAGAAGCCATCAAAAAAGGCGCAGCCTCTTTCTTTATCGTCCGTAATATCTTTACCAATGACGGCGGTAATCAGCTGGCAACGGCGTATGTTTATAAAGCCGATGCACCTAAACGTATTCTTCAGACAGATGAAGCACTGATCCCTGCTGATTCAGATGCCGGCCGTGCCGCACTGGCAGCCGGTGGTGAAGCAGCTAAACAGGTAGAAATCCCGGGCGTTGCCTCTTCAACAGATACTGCCGGTAACAGCGTAGGCCGTTTCTTTGAAACCCAGGCATCACGCGGTGGGCGTTATACTGTTACCCTGCCGGACGGCACTAAAGTAGAAGAGCTGAATAAAGCCTCTGCGGCCGTCATGGCACCGTTTGACAGCGTAACTTTCACCGGTTATTACACGACCTCTCCGGAAGTATCTTATCAGGTGGCCAAACGCGCAGCAGCCAAAGGTGCTAAGTTTTACCACATTACCCGCCAATGGCAGGCCAGTGGTGGTAACGTGACTATCAGCGCGGATTTATACAAATAAATCCATGCCGGTCAGCAAAAAAAGCGTATCGTCTGATACGCTTTTTTTATACCTTTAATTTAGTACGTTAACCTTATCCTCACAATCTGCTGCTAATGGATTAAGTAACAGCGAATATGCATAATATAATGCAATTAATGCATGATTAAACATTGCATATCCCCCTGACTCTCCGTACAATCAGCGCCAATTTTTGCGTATTCAGTCAAATTGATTGCATGAATACCCTGTACATATATTACCGTTGCAAACTTACCGGGATGGTACTTTGGATAAAAAACTCAGTTTAACCGCGCTTACGGCATTAGTGCTCAGTTCAATGGTCGGCGCCGGTGTTTTCAGCCTGCCGCAAAATATGGCGGAAGTCGCCAGCCCCGCGGCGCTGATTATCGGTTGGTCAATTACCGGCGTCGGTATTCTCTTTCTCGCTTTTGCATTACTGCTTCTTTCCCGTCTGCGCCCTGATCTCGATGGCGGTATTTTTACGTATGCCAAAGATGGATTCGGCGAGCTGATAGGTTTTTGCTCTGCGTGGGGATATTGGCTGTGCGCCGTGATTGCCAATGTGTCGTATCTGGTTATCGTGTTCGCTGCATTCAGTTTTTTTACCGATACACCCGACCATATTGTTTTTGGTGATGGTAATACCTGGCAATCACTGATTGGTGAATCTGTTCTGTTGTGGATTGTTCATTGTCTGGTCCTGCGTGGTGTTCAGACTGCTGCCGGTATTAATAAACTTGCCACATTTGCCAAGCTGGTGCCTCTCGGCCTGTTTATTGTGCTTGCCGTGATAGCCTTCCGATGGGATACGTTCCACCTGGATTTTACCGGTGTTGAGCTGGGTGTCCCGGTCTGGCAACAGGTGAAAGATACTATGCTTATCACATTGTGGGTTTTTATCGGTATTGAGGGTGCGGTTGTCGTCTCTGCCCGTGCACGGCGGCGTAAAGATGTCGGGTTGGCAACCATGTTTGCCGTGGTATCGGCATTAAGTATCTATATCTGTGTAACGCTGCTCTCTATGGGGGTTGTTGCCCGCCCGGAACTAGCTGAAATGCGCAACCCGTCGATGGCCACACTGATGGTTAATCTGATTGGCGGCAGCGGCGAAATTATTATTGCAGCCGGTTTGATAGTCTCTGTATGTGGCGCGTATCTGAGCTGGACAATTATGGCAGCAGAAGTCCCGTTTATTGCCGCACTTCATGGATCTTTTCCGTCTCCGTTCAAAAAACAGAATGCGAACAATACGCCATCGACATCATTATGGATGACAAACTGTGCTGTGCAGCTTGCACTGGTGCTGATCTGGCTGAGTGGCAGCAATTATAATACGTTGCTGACGATTGCGTCTGAAATGATTCTGGTGCCCTATTTCCTTGTCGGTGCTTTCCTGGTAAAAACCGCTCTGAGATTGAAAAAACCGGCACTGCTGGGCGTGGGAATGGTTGCGGCACTGTACGGATTATGGCTGATTTATGCCTCCGGCTTGCTTAATCTGCTGCTTTCCGTGGTGCTTTACGCACCGGGAATTCTGGTATTTCTGTACGCACTGAAAAATCGTGAAATAAAAACCACCCTGCACTTTGTTGAGTGGACCATTATAGCCCTTCTGCTGGCAGGCGCGGTTCCAGCGCTCTGGTATTTAATCCGATAGTTATCTGAGCTGAACGGGTCGATTGACCCGCTCGGCTATGTCTGTAAATACACACGCAGCCCTTTTATTCCTGTTAAGCAAATAGCATCGCGATAGTTTCCCTTTTCTGCTTTTAAAAAGAGACATATTGTATGTTGTAACTAAACAGGTATCTCAGTAAAAATGTGTGCTATATATTTTTCACGACTGTAATCAACACTGAGTTCGGCGGGTATAAGAGATTCATTCAACCTTTTTTAAATCCCTGCTTACCCTGACTGGCTCGCCATTCTTTCACTGTTTTCAAAATACCCGCCGGAGAATAATCTTCCCCATCATTAGGATAATAGATCAGGCCATTTCCACGAGGATGCTCCGATAATATAACGAAATGTCTAACCCATGATTTGTGCTCTTCCTCACTGGAAGTCTCTACATTACAAATCACCTGTAACAACTTCAAAAACTCCGCTTCGGTGTAATCACTGATACTATTTTTCATTTTCATATTTAAACACATCGTCTGTAAGCCAATAGCCAAATTTCCAATGAGTTGCCGGAATATCTCAGGTATCACCGTATTCCGGCAGCTCATCACTTAATTCAGCCTTTTTTAAACCCTGGTTTGCCCTGCTTAGCCCGCCATTCTTTAATTATTTTAGTTATCGCCTCAGGTGTGCTATCTGCATCTGACTGAGCGAAGTAAATTAAATCAGTACCATCAGGATGCTCTGTGATTTTTTCAAAATGACTGAGTAAGATATCTAATTGATCATCTGTCTCCGCTACATTTTCCTTATAAATTTCCTTCATCAGATCCAAAAATTCACTTTCAGTATAATCATTTATGCTATTTTTTAATTTCATTACTCAGTTACCTCTGTGAATATCAATATGACGTTTTGGTGTAGTAACACGGAGATTACCCATATCATAAACTTCCCCGCCCCGGCTAATAAGTTTATCGTGATGGATTTCAAATGAACTTCGTTTCCCTACAACCCCATTTTTCGGCGTTTTAGGAGCCTTACCAACCTGCATACGATCCCGGTTTCCCTTGATAAACTGCTTTGATAACTCAGTATCCTTAGAAACCTCTATCCAAAATTGCTTCCTGAAATCATCAAAGCTGCTAAATTTCTTGCCCCGTAATTTATCAGCAATACGATCAGGGATCTGTGCTCCGGCTTCTTTTCCTGCATCCTCCAGCCATTTATCACCAACCGTTTTACCTTTGCCTGTGGCGACTCCCGGTTGATTGCGTTTTTTCTCTTTATTTAGTTTATCTTCAGCGGATTTTTTCTTACTTTCTGCCTGTTTGCGGCTTTCTATCGCAACCGCCAGTGCATCTTTCGCCTGAGTATATTGGTGGATGATAGTTCGAATACTGTTCATCCGCTCTTTGTAACTCTCAGCCTCCTGTCTGGCATTACGAACTTCAAAAAACGCAAACGCCTTATGGGCTCTTGCCAGTTCTTCTTTTAGTTTGTCTAAATCAATATGTTTTACCGCATCATAATTTATCTGCGCCGTTTTCAGATTTACATCCGCTTTCGTAAAATTTTTATTCTCAATATCAAATTGCTCTTGTGCCGCCTCTACCGGATGCCGCGCCACCCAGTCTTTTTTCGCCTGCTCAATTATTTTTTTCTCTTCTTCCGGTTTTGGCTTTTCTGTAACAGAAATATAAATCGGTACATGATCGCCACCAAAATCAATCATGGCGTGATATGAACGATCGGTTTCTATAGAAGGAATATATTGATGCATGGCAGGCGCTGTATTTGGCTTTGCCAATTTTGATCTTCGTCGCTTATTTTTATAGATCTCAATGCGCATCGGCGTCATGCCGGGAACGACAGCCGCTGTATAGACATTCGGTTTATTTGTCTTTTGGGCTTTTACAACTGAAACGGGTGTCAAGGTAACAGGTGTTATGGCGACTCGCCGTGAGTTAGTCAGGTCATCAATCACCACCTGAGCAATGACACCAGCCGGAACTGCATCATATTTGTGAATTTCGTTCACGGGCACAGATGTTACAAGATTAGCCGGCAGTGTCGTAATACCGTAGACTTTTTGCTTATTGAAATCCACATCCCTGATATTAAAGTGCATTTTTGGTTCTGTTGCTATGGTTGCCGGATATAGCAAACCAAAAACCCCCATTACACGAACACCCCACGGACCATATTTGCTCAGAATGCCTGAGAAATATTCACCCAACTCAACAACCGCTGCATAAACAGATTCAGTAAACGCAGTTTCGACTAAGGTTGCACCGAAAACACCTTGCTTATTAGCGACTGATAATGCCGTGACGCCTATAACACCCAAATCGATTGAAGTTACTGATTCAGGATGTGAGTTTATATTTACACGTCCATTGGCAGATTCGCTATTACCTCTGCGGGAGCCTCCGAATTTATCCGGGTCATAGTGATGGATATCTCCGTAGGGCGTATTACTTGTCCCCCATCCACTACCACTGCCGGAACCACCACTTGATGAACCTCCGTTACCGCCAATTCCTGTCGGTCCGCCGTTGATATTGCCCCCTGTATCATGGGCACCACTGTTGTAACCATTTCCATCACCACCACTCATGATTGTGTCCTTTTATAAAATTAGCAATATGCCGGCTTTATACACAGCGATGACTAACCCTACACTCGAATCATGAGCTTTACTAAGCATCCATCAGTATAAAAAACGTCAGAATACAATGAATTAAACAACGTTTATTTTTTATTTATCACACCACAAATTTTAAATTTCACGTTATTTCACACAAAAAAAACGGGCACTTCTGTGCCCGCTGATGGGTAAAAAATCAATAACTGTACAAAAACACAGTGCCCCGTAAAAACGGCACTTTACCCACTGATTTGTGCCATTGCCTGAATGATCCGCTTATCTGACACCGGATATGGCGTGCCTAATTGTTGGGCAAACAGGCTGATCCTCAGCTCTTCAATCATCCAGCGCACTGCTTCGGCTTCCGGTTTACGTTTATCCACAGGTGACAATTTACCTTGCCATTGCTTCCAAAGGTTTTGAATATGCTCAATTTTATTCATATTGGCTCTGTCGCGGTTCACGTCCGCCATCAGTTTTTCAATACGCCGCTCTATTCCCTGCAAATAACGCAGAACATCCGGCAGGCGCTGCCAGCCATGTGATGTCACAAAGCCCGGGAAAACCAGACCGGACATCTGCGCTTTGATGTCAGAGAGCGCAAACGCCAATTGCATATCAATCCGCCCTTTCAGACGCTTGTTAATGGCAAATGTGGTTGTCAGGATCTGCTCCACCAGCCGGGCAATGCCGACCACGGTTTCATTCAGTTCCGCGCGGACAAATTCCTGTAGTTGCGCGAATTTTTCTTCCTGCCGGACAACGCCGCCAAACTGAGCAACCAGTTTATCGATACCGCAGGCGATACAGTCATCAATCAGCTCCAGCACCTTACCGTACGGGTTAAAATACAGACCGAGCTTGGCTTTATTCGGTAGTTTTTCATGGAGATATTTAACCGGAGACGGGATATTGAGCAGCAACAGACGCCGCGTTCCCGCCAGCATCGCCAGTTGTTGTTCAAATTCGGTTTCGAACACCTTAATCCCGACACTCTGCTTTTCATCAACCAGCGCAGGATAGGCTTTTACGGCATATCCGCCCCGCTTTTGCTCATAACAATCAGGAATATCGCCGAAACGCCAGATGTGCGCGCCGCTTTGTTCGATACCATCATCCACCACATCCGACAGTGTCTGCTGAACTTCCGCTTTCAGGCTGATCTTCAGAGCATCCAGGTCATATCCTTCCGCCAGTTTTTTCTGTTTATCGCCCACAACACGGAAAGTCATTTTCAGGTGAGACGGCACCTGCTCCGGCTGCCAGGATTCGCGGTCAATAGTCACACCCGTCATGCGGCGCAGTTCGCGCTCCAGCGCATCCAGCAGCCCGCCCTGCGGCTCAGGAACCCGCTGCATGAAAGCCCCGGCATAGTTAGGTGCAGGCACAAAATTACGCCGCACCGGTTTCGGCAGTGATTTTATCCATGCCATAATGAGCTCTTCCCGCAATCCCGGAATTTGCCAGTCAAATCCGTCCGGGCTGACCTGGTTGAGAACCGGCAGCGGAATATGCACGGTCACGCCATCGGCTTCAGTTCCGGGTTCAAACTGATAACTCAGACGGAATTTTAAATCCCCCTGATACCAGTAATTCGGGTAATCCTGCGCTGTTACCTGATCCGCATCAGAGCGGATAAGCATATTTTTCTCATAACTGAGAAAATCCGGTTTTTGCAGCCGCTCCCGTTTCCACCAGTTATCAAAGTGTTGCGATGAAACGATCTCCGGCGGCAGACGTGTATCATAGAAACTGAACAGGGTTTCGTCATCAACCAGAATATCGCGGCGTCGCGATTTGTGTTCCAGCTCTTCCACTTCATTACGCAACGTCTGATTGTCCCGGAAAAATGTATGCCGCGTCAGCCAGTCGCCTTCGACCAGTGCATTACGGATAAACAACTCACGGCACAGCGCAGGGTCAATATTGCCGTAATTGACCGGACGCGCCGCCACAACCGGCAGACCATAAAGAGTGACTTTTTCTGTCGCCATCACCGCACCCTGTGATTTCTCCCAGTGCGGCTCGCTGTAATGATACTTAACCAGATGCTGCGCTAGTGGCTCTATCCAGTCAGGCTCTATCTTCGCAGCAATGCGTCCC
This sequence comes from Morganella psychrotolerans, assembly GCF_965118875.1. Lineage (GTDB taxonomy): Bacteria > Pseudomonadota > Gammaproteobacteria > Enterobacterales > Enterobacteriaceae > Morganella > Morganella psychrotolerans_C. Next base: position 396,298 of record NZ_CBCPJD010000001.1, on the reverse strand, counting down.
CATAAGCGGCTGGTTTCCACCAGCTCCGCCACCATCGCCCATTTTGGCGGCTTTTTAAACAGTCCGGAGCCGGGAAATATTGAGAAACGCGCATTACGCGCACCGGTAAACTCCTGCTTCTCAACATCTTTCTGCCCGATATGAGAAAGCAGCCCGCTCAGCAGTGACAGATGAATACTCCGGTGATCCGCCGGTTCGCTGTTCACCGGGATGCCCTGTTCTTTCACTACCTGGCGCAGCTGAGTATAGACATCCTGCCATTCGCGGATCCGCAGATAGTTGAGAAATTCCTGGCGACATTGTTTACGCAGTTGTGAATTGGATAAAACTTTTTGTTGCTCTTTCAGATAGTTCCACAGATTCACAAATGAAACAAAATCAGATTCTTTATCAACAAAGCGCCGGTGTTTTTCATCAGATGCCTGCTGTTTTTCCATCGGACGTTCACGCGGGTCCTGAATCGATAATGCCGCAGCAATGATCATTGTTTCACGGACAGCTCCGTGATTACGGGCTTCGAGTACCATTCTCGCCAGGCGCGGGTCAATCGGTAGTTTTGCCAGTTGGCGACCGGTCTGTGTCAGTTGATAGTGGTTTTCCTGCGAGGCATTGGTATCAATCGCCCCGAGTTCTTCCAGCAGTTTTACACCATCCTGGATATTGCGCTTATCCGGCGCTTCAACAAACGGAAACGCGCCGATATCACCCAGCCCGATAGCCGTCATCTGTAAAATAACGGAGGCCAGATTAGTGCGCAGAATTTCCGGATCGGTAAATTCCGGACGGGTCAGAAAATCATCTTCTGAATAGAGACGAATACAAATCCCGTCTGAAACACGCCCGCAGCGCCCTTTACGCTGATTGGCAGAAGCCTGTGAAATCGGCTCGACCGGCAGACGCTGGACTTTTGTCCGGTAACTGTAGCGGCTGATACGGGCAAAACCGGTATCAATGACATATTTGATGCCCGGCACCGTCAGGGAGGTTTCTGCTACGTTCGTCGCCAGAACAATCCGCCGGCCGGTATGTGGTTGAAAGATCCGGTTCTGTTCACTATTGGAGAGCCGCGCAAATAAAGGCAGAACTTCTGTAAATCGCAGATCTGCTTTATTGAGTGCATCGGCGGTTTCGCGGATCTCCCGCTCCCCGCTCATAAAGATAAGGATATCACCGGCACTTTCACGTCCGAGTTCATGGACCGCGTCCAGAATGCCCTGAGTCAGGTCACGATCCGCGTCATTGTCATCCCCCATCACCGGGCGGTAACGCACCTCTACCGGGTAAGTGCGCCCGGAGACTTCAATGATCGGCGCATTACTGAAATGACGTGAAAACCGTTCCGGGTCGATCGTTGCAGATGTGATGATCACTTTCAGATCAGGACGCTTCGGCAGAAGCTGACGCAGATAGCCCAGAATGAAGTCAATATTCAGGCTGCGTTCGTGTGCTTCATCAATAATGATCGTGTCATATTGCAGCAGGAGTTTATCCTGTTGTAATTCAGCCAGCAGTATCCCGTCTGTCATCAGCTTAATCAGCGAATTATCACCAACCTGATCACTGAAGCGGACTTTATATCCGACTGCCGCACCAAGCGGTACTTTCAGCTCTTCCGCAATACGGGAGCCGACGGTACGCGCCGCCAGACGCCGGGGTTGTGTATGGCCGATAAACCCGGTAATACCGCGTCCCAGCTCAAGACAGATTTTCGGGATCTGCGTGGTTTTCCCGGATCCGGTTTCCCCGGCAATGATCACCACCTGATGGTCGCGGATCGCGTTATAAATAACATCGCGCATCTGCGATACCGGCAGATTACCCGGATAGGTTATTTCCGGGCGGCTTGCTATCCGCTGCTCTGTCCGGGTAATGCCGTGCAGTATTTCATCCTGCAATGCGCTGAGCACTTTTCTCTGTGATTCCGGGTTATGTATTTTCGCAACACCGGAAAGCCGCTTGCGGAATTGCCATTGATCCCGCAGCGATAAATGGGGGATCAGTTGTTTTAATTCATTGAGAAGGGAATTCACCTTGCTGTCCTTCTGATAGATGGTCTGTAGCCTGTTGTCGCCTGTCCGGCGTAGCTTTTTGTGCGACGGATTCTTACCGTATCGTTATTATCCCGTTTTCGGTGTAACACATGCCGCATGATTTTCAGTAAACTCATGTTTTATGGCGGATGGATCCCTTCATTGTCATGTTTTTATTACATAAGCTGAATCACATATAACAAGGTTTACTATGCAAAAAATTCTCGTGCTCAAATCCAGCATTCTTGCGGGTCACTCTCATACCAACAAAATGGCGGATTATTTTATCGGACAATGGCGGAAAAATCATGCAGATGATGCGATTACTATCCGTGATCTCAGCGAAAACCCGGTTCCGGTGCTGGATAATGAAATCATTTCCGGCATGAATGTTCCGGCGGACGGAACCTTAACCGCGCGTCAGGTATCTGCCAATGCATTACAGACAGAACTGATTGATGAGCTCTTTGCTCATAATGTCATTGTATTCACTGCGCCAATGTATAATTTCACTATACCCACTCAACTGAAAACCTGGCTGGATTTTATCGCCTCTGCCGGTAAAACGTTCCGTTATACCGAAAACGGTGCCGAAGGTTTAGTGCTGGGTAAGCGCGCTATTGTACTGACTGCACGCGGCGGTTTCCACCGTGATCAGACATCTGACCTGATTGTGCCGTTTATGAAACAGTTCCTGGGTTTTATCGGGATCAATGAAATTGAATTCATTTTTGCCGAAGGTGTGGCAATGGGTGAAGAGTCTGCGGATAAAGCGCAGTGTGATGCACGCCTTTGTGTTGAGCAGTTATCCGCCTGATAACTGATTAATATAAGAACCAATACAGCAGCGAACTGTTTACAGGTTTTGCTGCTGTATATTATCTATTCTTTCTTCAGCCACTGCCCGTTAATGCCGAGGACATACTCCCCTTTTGGTGCCCGGGTAACCAGTTTTTGTCCGGCAATTTTTGCCACTTCATCGGCTTTCATCCGGTTGCCCTGTGCCAGTTCACTGTATTTTTGTGATCGGGCGGCATTAATCTCTTTTACCAGGTTTTTGACATCATTCCGTGAGGCCGCACTTTCAACCTGTGCAATATAGCCGCTGAAAGTTTCACCCGCCAGTCCCTGTTGCTTTGCTTCATCCAGCGTCAGCGCAAATGCTGAGCTGCTGACCATCAGTGTCAGTGCTGCCGCGCCAGTGCGGAATTTCCCTGCTTTAAATAATGTGCTCATTATTCACCTCAAAAAATAGCTGAATTGCTCTTCAGCAGATCTTCTACCTGACGGTCAATTTTGACATTAATTTCATGCTCTATTTTGACATTCATATTGATATCAATAGGTTTATCCGGGGTTGCAACTTCGACCCGCAAACATCCGCCCAGTGATATAATCATTAACGGCAATACCGCCCCTGCCATCCACTTTTTCATTCTGACTCCGTCGGATTTGACTCTTGCTGCTGTGAAATTGTTTTTTCCAGCCAGGCTTCCAGATTGCTGCCAAAACTCAGGCTGCGCCATAACTGAAACACATTTTCTTCATGATTGTAATTAAGATTCACCACACGCCGGGCATCCAGCACCGGATTGTAGCCGGAGATAACCGAACGCATGGTCAATACCCCTAAATTTGTCAGGTTAATATCGGTACGCACCCGTTTCATCACCAGATAATCCAGCCAGCTGATTGCTGTTCCTGCTGAGAGATTGTTCTCACTGACTGACGAGACAAACTGATTATCCAGATTCAGTGTCAGCGGGTCATCATTTTCAACCCAGCCGTTACGGACAATCCACTGCGGGTTATCAATATAAAACGGCAGTTCGCCGCTGATACTGCCTTCCAGACCAAACTGTGTCACCTTGAGAGTATTAATCAGCGGTCCGGTGGCCAGTTTATCCAGCCGGATCACTGCCGCCCCTTTCTGAGGAACAGATAATGATGCCATCGTTACCTGCCCGCCCAGCAAATCCAGACTGATACCTGACAATACCAGCGGATAACGATCACTGTACGGATAATAGCCCTGTAAATCTGCTTTAATATCGGTGACTTCAAATAAATTATTTACCCGCGCAATACGCAGTGTGACCGGTGCTTTGCTGCCGAGCTGCCAGCGACTGTCAGACAAACGCCACGGCAGCACAAAATCCACACCCTCAACTTCACCATCTTTCAGCCACATACTGCCTTGTTTTACCACCCAGTGGCCACCAGCGACAAATCCCTGATCCGGCGCGGCAGAGAATGCCGCCTGCGCATAAAACTCCCCGTTGCGCAGTGTTATCCCTGAATCAGACGGAATGAGAGTCTGAAAGGCGCGCAGATCCTGCTCAGGCCAGCGCGCTTCCCCCCGCAAACGGGTACCGTCCCAGCGGGTCCAGTACTGTATCGGCCCGACATTTTTTCCGGCAGATAATGTGCCTTTGACTGAAAAATCATGCGGATCACGCCCGGTCACCCGCATCACAAAGGTGGCGGATGGCAGATAGCTCTGGTCGATTTTGATTTTTTTTGTCGTCAGCTGAAATTGCCCGCTCAGTACGGGGTTCTCTGCGTCCCGCTGCCAGACAACCGGAGACAACAGTGTCACCGCGGGGGATTCCATCGACATCATGCCGTAACGGACCCCCTTAAACCCCGTATCCAGCCGCCTGATCCGGATTTCATTCTCTATCCAGGACCCGGCACCGGAAAATGTCCAGTCCGCATTCAGTGGTTTGACATTGCCTTTGCCCCAGACCTGCCAGTACCAGTGTCCGCTGTCGGGTAAAAACTCCCGCGCCTGACCTTTCATCTGAAAACGATAGCGGCCCAGTTCAGGATTATTAATCGTCACAATTGCATCCAGCGGACCGGAAATCCCCGACTGTGAGAGCCGCGTTCCCGCCAGCGGCAGGCGCAGTTCTTCCACCTGCAATGTCGGGCTGAGTTGCCCGCGGGCGCGGATCATGGCACCCGAGCTGATGCGTACCACCGGATCGGACAGCGTACCGGTCAGTACTGCCGGAAGCCGTCCCGCTGCCCACATATCCTGACTGTTTACCTGGCCGGCAAGTTCAAACGGGATCTCAAACCCGGTCAGTGACAGCCCGGTCTCCGGTAGTTGCAGCACAACGGTGCCTTTGCCACGCTTTCCCTGAGTGACCACAGAAATCCGCGCAGTAAGGCGCATATCCGTTATCGTTTTCTGCCAGTTGCTCAGAGTCGCATTCAGTGTTCCCCGCAAAGGTTGCTCTGCTTTATCCCAGCGCCATTCGCCATCCGTGATAGTGACGGTTTCCCCCGTTGCCGCCCAGGGAAGGCTCAGCAACAGTGTTTCGCTGTCTGTTTCGCGCAGAGTCAGTGTTCCCTGTTTTCCCTGCCAGTCAAATGTCAGTACCAGCGGTAGTGTCCGGGACGGGCTGACAATACCCGCCTGCAATTGCCCTTGTTCAGGCAGTGTTGCTGTATTGCCCGGCAATGTCAGACTGCCGGTGAGAGACAATTTATCCTCACCGGCAGCAATATTAAATTGTGACACCGTCACGCTCTGATCAGGGTTAATGGTAAGCTCTGTCTGAATATTTTTTCCCTGATACGACACATACTGCCCCGAAGCCCCTGACGTGGTCAGGCTCAGGCTGCCCTGATAATCCGGCACAGATGTAATCAGCACATCATCTATTGTCAGTGTGGCGGAAGGCAGTTGTGACAGCAGTACAGCAATATTGACGGGCTCACCTTCCGGCTGTCCGGGAGACGCCGGCAGTGTCTGCATGCATTCAGTGTCACTGGTCAGTCCGGCGGCATCAATCTGCCATTGCCCGGTGCGGCTGTAGCGGACAGAAAGGTTATGTCCGCCTGCCAGTGTGCAGTGGGTTCCCTTTAGTGCCCAGTCTGTAATGTAGATCCCGCGTCCGCGAAGTTCAGGCTGAGAGAGTGACAACGTCACGCCATCCGGCAGATACGATTTTACGACCACGGGGAGCCAGCGGGGTAATGTCAGCCAGATAACCGGTATTATCATCAACAACAAGACGGATAATACCACCAGCACTTTCAGTAATTTTTTCATGCGCCTTACCGGGTTAATTATGCGGTTTTCCACGGAGTTAACCGGAAAACCGCATTGGCTGCGTACAGTTACGTGAAGTTAGCGTTATACTGTACCGCAACAGATTCAATTATTTCTGAACTAAGGAACTGCCCTATTTTGTCAGGGCTATCCGGTTTAGTGTAGCGATTTATTTTAGCGGAGGAGTCCCGGATGAAAATTGTCAGTTACAGTACCAAACATTACGACCGCAAACACATGGATTTGGTGAATCAGGATCCGCGTTTTCAGTATGATATCGAATATTTTGATTTTCCGCTGACACAACAAACTGCCAAGAACGCCGTGGGTGCTGATGCGGTCTGTATTTTTGTTAATGATGACGCTAACCGTGACGTATTGCAGGAACTGGCTGACCTCGATATCCGTATCCTGGCGCTGCGCTGTGCCGGGTTTAATAATGTTGACCTTGCCGCCGCACAGGAACTGGGTATACAGGTTGTCCGTGTACCCGCCTATTCACCGGAAGCGGTTGCCGAACATGCCGTTGGTATGATGCTGAGCCTGAACCGCCGCATTCACCGCGCTTACCAGCGCACCCGGGATGCTAACTTTTCACTCGAAGGTCTGACCGGCTTTAATATGCATAACCGCACAGCCGGCGTTATAGGTACAGGTAAGATTGGTCTTGCGCTGCTGCGGATTTTAAAAGGATTCGGGATGCGGCTGCTGGTGTCAGATCCTTATCCTAACCAGGCAGCGCTGGATTTGGGCGCGGAGTATGTGGATCTGGATACGTTATTTGCTAACGCTGATGTTATCTCACTCCACTGCCCGCTGACCCCGGAAAATCATCACCTGCTGGATAAGCAGGTCTTTAATAAGATGAAAGACGGCGTGATGATAATCAATACCAGCCGTGGTGCGTTAATTGACTCAGCAGCAGCAATTGATGCACTCAAGCAACAGAAAATCGGGGCGCTGGGTATGGATGTCTATGAGAATGAGCGTGATTTATTCTTTGAAGATAAGTCAAATGATGTCATTCAGGATGATGTTTTCCGCCGCCTCTCCTCCTGCCACAATGTGCTGTTTACCGGTCATCAGGCATTTCTGACAGAAGAAGCGCTGCTGAGCATAAGTGAAACTACGCTGAACAATATTACTCAGCTGCATAGCAATGAAACATCCTGCAATCTTGTGTTACATAATCAGTGATCATTATGTAGTTTGTTACAAATTATCCCGGAGTTTTCATCTCTGCCTCCGGGTCTTTACTTATAAAGTAAATTAATAAACATAAACTTAGCTTAACTACATAGGTTTTATCTTAATTTTGCCCGTACTCATTTTTGGTGCTAATATTTGTTCAGTCATCCGCTGAGTTTCTGCATATACTCTGTGACGATAACCAAAGCATCTGTATTGCAATGATCACGTTAATCTCTGTTTAATCCGTCAATATGACGGTGGATTTATTTTATATAAAAAAAAGTCCCGAAACGGGGCAGGCAGGATATAGATATTGAGTAATGTATTTTTTGCTTTTATGACTACATTATAAATCACACTTAATAAACCAATCCTAAATAAAACAGTAACAAATAGTAGATTGTTTTTTCTGTCGCATCTCTTTATTTGTTATGTTTTCGTTTATATTTATTGATGTATTATCTTCGCCATGAAGTAAGACGCAGCAACCAGATACCGCAATTAACTTTAAATACCATTCGTGATGTTATTAAACGAAGAGTATCTCATTAACTAAAAAGAGAACCTTCGGTTAGTATCGAATAATAGAGAGTAAAAAATATGTCTAAGTTAACCCGTTTAGTTTTAGTGGCAGGCATTGCACTGTCTTTTGTTGCACACAGCGAAACACAAGACCAGCAAGGTGGTACCATATCATTCCGGGGCGCGCTGGTTGAATCACCTTGTTCTTATAATATTTCAGGTGGCAATATTAACACCGAGTGTCACCGCTCAGGTCAGACAGAACCCTATAATGGTAAAATGCAGGCCGGGAATAATTTCAAAGGCACATTACTTCCTGACCACATTGGTGAAACTAAGGTAATGCCGCTGCCGACAGATCCGGATAAGTACATCGTCACACTAAGCTATCGTTAATACAGGCAAAGATATACACAACAGCAAATACAATAATAATATGGCAGTTTTATTTTCATATATGATTACGCCCGTTCCACGCTAATAATAAATAAATTAATACAAATACTATCAGACACCCTAGGGTGTCTTTTTTTTTGCTGTATGATGTTTCTGTTTCCCGGGTATTAAATTGGTTACCGTAATGCAATATCCGCTATATCAGAAGATAACAACAGACAGTCAGATTTCACCTGGTGGTCTGACCGCCGGCAAAATGATACCGTCATATACCCAACGTCATTCAAGTTGCAGGAAGGCGGCAAGCTCCTGCTGGCGTCGTTCCGCCAACAAACCTGCGGTTTGAATGAATAAGGGTATACATGATTAAATATACTTAACTATATGCAACAACATTAATGAAAACAGGATGCTTACACTAAAGGATTATACCGATAATGACAGATACCCCGACGACACTGTTACAGCGGTTACAAACCGCCGCAGAGAAGATGGATGCCGGCTTTTCGCCTGTGCTATTTACCCGCGATGAATTAACAGAATTGGCACATGTCCTGTCAGTTGTCTCCGCAAAACCTGCTGCTGCACTGATTATTACAACCTGTGAATCCGGCGCGGTCAGCCATGCCATAAATTATGGCTGGAATGAGGATGATAAACAGCAAACTGAGCAACAAGGCGGGCGCTATATTGCCCTGTTCCGCCATGACACGGTATCTGACTGAGAGTATATTGCGCTGATTTTTTTTATAAAAAAAATCCCGCCAGAGACCATTTTCTCTGCCGGGAAATAAAGTGATTTATTATTTGCCTGCCAGTGCACGCGGGAATAATAAATTATTCTCCAGGCTGATATGTTCCATTAAATCATCGATAAACGTATTGATTCCGTTATACAGTACCCGCCAGGTCGTGCAGGCATCTTCCGGTGGCGTGACATTTTTAGTGATAAATTTAATCACTTCCACAATATCACCTGCATCATCATGCTCTGCTTCCATCACCTGAATGGGCCCGGCCGCCTGCTGTCCCATGCCATTACAAATCAGCGGAAACAAAACCTGCTCCTCTTTCATCATGTGACCGGTCAGCTCGTTATGCAGTGCGGTCAGTTGCCGGGTCAGCCCTTTTGGTACACTGGCTTTCGCGGCATGCACCCGCTCTACTTTCTCCGCCTGTAAAATCAGCTCCGGCAGTTGTGCGCGGTGGCGATCATGATAACGACTGACGATAAACGCAATAATGTCGCTCAGCGGTGCAGTCCGCCAATCCTGAACCAGTGCGTCATCTTTCAGGGCAAGCAGAGCCTGCTCTATTTCATCAATATTTAATGCTTTCTTTTCTGCGGATTTTTCCAGTGTCCGTTTACCCCCGCAGCAAAAATCCAGGTCATAACGGCGGAAAACGGCTGATGCGCCATTAATTGAGAGTGCGAGTTCGCCTAATGTTTTTTCACGTAATGTCATTTTTTGCCCCGAAATTCAGTTTGTTTTATATGTTTGTTTTATATAAATAAGGCAGTTATACCCAACGTCATTCAAGATGCAGGCAGGCGGCAAGGGAAGATAGCCGGGGAGCATATGACCCGGCTGGCTTCACGCCGCCAACGAACCTGCAGTTTGAGTGAATAAGGGTATATCAATGCTGCGGTAACTGGCGCAGTAAGGTAAACGCATCGCTCAGCCGGGACTCTGTTACCGCAAATGCATGCAGGTTTCCGGTGGAATCATGCCCTTTTGCTGTCATTCCTGTGCTGCTGATATCAATCGTCCATTGCAGATCAGGATGATGTAAATTCCCTGCCAGCTGAACCGGCATATCAGGGGTTTTTATCCGGATAAGCATCGGCGGCAGAACCAGTGTTCCCTGTTCACCGGTCAGATTCTTTGCCAGCCTGACGGCGCTGAGCATAATGGGTTGCAGAAATTGCAGTACCTGCCCGTCGATTTCGGCACAATCCCCCAGCGCGTAAATATCCGGATGAGAAGTCCGCAATGTCCGGTCAACCACAATACCGCGCCGGGTGTCCAGTCCCGCCATGTTTGCCAGACTGATATTCGGTTGCAGACCGGTGGCGGCGATCACCACATCTGCACGGGTCACACAGTCATGGTCAAATACGGCGCAAATTCCGTCTGCTTCTGATGTCAGTGATTGTAATTGTGCCCGGTTCAGTACCCGGACCCCGGCCTGCGCCAGTGAATGCTGCAAACGGCTGCTGAGTTCTGCCGGCATCAGGGATGATAAAATGCTGCCCGCCATATCCGCCAGGGTGACTATTTTACCGGCACGGCAGAAATCCATTGCCAGTTCAGTGCCGATGAGCCCGCTGCCCAAAATCAACACCCGCTGTGCCTGCCGGATCTGCGCCTCATGCGCCTGATACTCTTCACGGCTGTTCAGTGTCAACATCAGAGAGGAACCGTCAACCTGAGGGCGGTAAGGTGTTGCTCCGGTCGCCAGCACCAGTTTGTCATAATTCCATTGCTGATTATGGCTGCTGACACTATGCTGCTGCGCATCAATTCCACTGATCCGGGTATGCGGAAACAGCTGCACATTAAATTGCTGCGCAAATTCATCTGCTGACTGCCGTGTGAGATCTTCCGCGCTCTGGTTCTGACTTATTACATGGCTCAGATCAGGTTTGTTATATTCATCAATACTGTCCGCTGAAATAACGCTAACCGGTACCTGACTGTCAGATTTGCGGATATTTTTCACCAGTTGGCGGGCAGCAAAACCCCCGCCAATAATCACAATGCCTGCACTCATGCCGCCTCCGATGCCAGAACATCAAAAACATCTTTACCGAGAGAACATTCAGGGCACAGGAAATCGTCCGGCACACAAGACCATGGTGTACCCGGTTCAACACCCTGTAGCGGCTCACCTTTCAGCGGATCGTATATCCACTGGCAGACACTACACTGCATGCACGGACCCAAATTTTGCTCCGCCGGTTTAGTGACAGAGTTAGTGACGGTGTCACTTGTAATTTTATTGTCTGTATCATTGGCGGTGTCATTTCCCGCCGGTACAACCGGTGATGTTGCCGCAACCGGTGCCGGTTTTGGTACTGCCGGTCTTGTCACCGCAGGTAATGTATCAGTAGCCCACTGCCGTGCCACGTCACGCCCGTACTGACGACAAACTTCCAGCGTATCCATATCCGGACGCCATTTGGCTTTCAGTGCAATGGAGGTTTCAAACCCGGCATCCATCAGACGGGTCTGTACGCGGTCAACCGCACCGCCGTTCCAGCCGTAACTGCCGAATGCCGCCGCTTTTTTGTTACGAAAGCGCAGCCCGGTCAGTTCTTCAAGTATCGCTGCCACTTTCGGCATCATCACATTATTCATGGTGGATGAACCCGCCAGCACACCTTTTGAACGGAACACATTGGTAATAATGTCGTTTTTATCACTGCGGGCGACATTAAAGATTTTCACCATCACATTCGGGTCAGTTTCATTAATACCCTGTGCGATAGCATCTGCCATCATCCGGGTATTATTAGACATAGTGTCGTAAAAAATAGTGACGCGGTCTTCCTGATAATCTGCCGCCCATTTCAGATACAGCTCCACAATTTGTGTCGGATTATCACGCCATACCACGCCGTGTGACGTGGCAATCATATCCACCGGCAGATTAAATCCCAGAATTTCAGTGATTTTCGGCGTAACCAGACGGCTGAACGGCGTCAGGATATTGGCATAATAGCGCTGACACTGCTCAAACAGCTCAGTCTGATCCACTTCATCATTAAACAGTCGCTCATCACAATAGTGCTGACCAAAGGCATCATTACTGAATAAAATCGCGTCACCGGTCAGATAAGACATCATACTGTCCGGCCAGTGCAGCATCGGAGTTTCCACAAAAATCAGTTGCTTACCGTTGCCGATATCCAGTGTGTCTCCGGTTTTTACCACATTGAAATTCCATTCAGGGTGGTGGTGATGCCCGTTAATGGAATCAATCGCATTTTCAGTACAGTAAATCGGCGTGTCCGGAATGTGGCTCATCAGCTCAGTCAGCGCACCGGCGTGATCTTCTTCCGCATGGTTAATCACAATGTAATCAATGTCATTGAGGTTGATTTGTGTTTGCAGATGCTGCACAAACTCCCGGCTGAATTTATGATCGACCGTATCAATCAGCACATTTTTTTCTTCACGGATGAGATAACTGTTATAGCTGCTGCCCAGCAATGTTTTATATTCTGTCCCGTGAAAATCACGCACTTCCCAGTCACGTTGTCCGACCCAGTGAACATTGTTTTTTACATGAATAGCCATTTGATTTTTACCTTCTGTTTTTATGCTTCGTTGTACAGAGATAATCAATTTGCGTGCCAACTTTTATTACATTGATTTTAAACATATTTTAAATTTTATATAAGAAATCGCTGTCAAAATGACTGTCTATTTCATTGTCAATATGACATTGTGTTGTCATATTGACAGCGGAGGAAAGCATGGGATTTTCAGTTGAGGTACTAACCGGTATTGCTATTGCACTGCAGCGGGATATTGGTCACAGGGATCGCTTTCAGCGGTTGATCGCCACCCTGCGCCACGTGCTGAAATGTGATGCTGCCGCCCTGTTGCGCTATGAGCCGCATCAGTTTATCCCGCTGGCGATAGACGGGCTGTCTCAGGATGTTTTGGGTCGCCGCTTTGCCCTGGATGCACATCCCCGTCTGGAAGCCATTGCCCGCGCCGGGGATATTGTCCGTTTCCCGGCGGACAGCCATTTACCCGACCCTTACGACGGGCTGATCCCTGATCATATTCATCTGAAAGTCCATGCCTGTGTCGGGCTGCCGCTGTTTGCCGGGCAAAATCTTATCGGCGCACTGACCCTTGATGGTCTGTTGCCGGATCAGTTTGATGATTTCAGTGACGAAGAATTGCGCCTGATCGCCGCCCTTACCGCCGGGGCATTAAATAATGCGCTACTGATTGGTCAGCTGGAGAGCCAGCAACTGGCATTCAGCCCGTCCGCCGGTATCGCCACAGGAACACAGGCCGGAAAAACCGATATTATCGGGCTTTCTGCCTGCATGTTGCAGTTAAAGAAAGAAATTGCCATTGTCGCGGGCGCTGAGATGAATGTTCTGATCAGCGGCGAAACCGGAACCGGGAAAGAGCTGGTGGTGCAATCCATCCATGAGTTATCTGCCCGCCGGGAAAACCCGCTGGTTTATCTCAACTGTGCCGCATTGCCCGAAACGGTCGCGGAAAGTGAACTGTTCGGTCATGTAAAAGGCGCATTTACCGGCGCTATCAGTAACCGCAGCGGAAAATTTGAAATGGCGGATAACGGCACCCTGTTTCTGGATGAAATCGGCGAGCTTTCCCCTGCATTACAGGCAAAATTACTGCGGGTATTGCAGTACGGTGATATTCAGCGCGTGGGTGATGATCGCCCGCTGCGGGTGAATGTACGCGTGCTGGCGGCAACCAACCGCGATTTACGGGCAGAAGTTGCCGCCGGAAATTTTCGCGCGGATCTGTTTCACCGGCTGAGCATTTTCCCGCTTCAGGTGCCGCCGCTGCGTGACCGGGAAGAGGATGTTCTGTTGCTGACCGGCTATTTCTGTGAGCGCTACCGCCTGACATTTAATCTGCCGCAGGTCGTGATAAGCCCGGCGCTGCGTTCCGCATTGCTGCATTACCACTGGCCGGGCAATGTGCGGGAACTGGAGCATGCCATTCACCGCGCGATTGTCCTCGCCCGTGCAACCGGCGGCAGTGATGAAATCCTTCTGTTACCTCATCATTTTGAATCGGGAAATGCACCACAAACGCCGGAGCCTGAGACAACGCCTGACATGACAAACCAGGATCTGCGCAGTGCAACTGATACTTTTCAGACCGCGCTTATCCGCGACACACTTACCCGCTGTGATAACAGCTGGGCGGCAACCGCCCGCGCGCTGGGAATTGATGCCGGAAATCTGCACCGGCTGGCACGCCGCCTGGGGCTGAAATAACCCTTATACCCAACGTCATTCAGAATGCAGGCAGGCGGCAAGCTCCGACTGCCGGGGAGCATACATCAGTATGTGACCCGGCTGGCTGAGCGTGGCCAACGAACCTGCAGTTTGAATGAATAAGGGTATATCCGCCATTTTTGACAAATGTCATAGGATGACACGCCTTCCCTGCACTATGTTATGCCCTCAAATAAAAATGAGAATCATTTCCATAACGAGGTCAGGGATAATGCAGATAATAAAAAACCGCCGCAGGCTGACACACTGTCTTGCGCTTACACTCAGTACCGCCGCACCGGCAGCTGTTGTTCATGCTGCCGTCACAGATAATACCCCGGCGGATACTCTTATCGTCACCGCTGCGCGCCAGAACACGACGGCACCCGGTGTACAACAGGAAAAAGAGAAACTGGAGAGTGTCGCCGGCGGCACAAATCTGGTGGTCGTTGAAAAAGATACGCGCCTTGCCACGCTGCATGATGCGCTTGATTATCAGCCCGGCGTGCTGGTGCAAAATTTTTTCGGCGGTATTGATCAGCCCCGCCTGAATATCCGTGGCTCCGGTGTGCAGAGCGCCCCGCTGGCACGTGGCATTTTACTGATGCAGGACGGACTGCCGGTGACAGATGCGGACGGCAGTTTCCATATCAGCACCCTGGAAATGCGGGATGCCCGGATGATCAGTGTCCGGCGCGGCGCAAACAGCCTTAATCCGCAAAGTAACACTCTGGGCGGCGAGCTGGATCTTATCTCCTATACCGGACGCGACGAACAGGGACGGCTGCGCTATGAATACGGCTCTTACGGACGCGAGGGTCTGCAAACTGCCTTTGGTGGTGTCTCTGATGACGGCAAATTCGACGGACGCATCAATTTCACTTACGACCATTTTGACGGCTACCGCAAACATTCATCTTCACAGCGCAAAACCGTGCGCACTAATTTCGGTTATGTCGGGGATGATGTTGAAAACCGGACCTGGCTGAGCTGGACTGATCTGCGCTTTGATGTGGCGGGCCCGGTTTCTGAAGCCGTGCTGGACAGTGATCCGACTGAAGTCTATCCAATGGTCTGGCTGCGCGACCCGCACCGCAATGTTGAACAACTCCGGGTTGCCAACCGCACAGACTGGCAGATGGATAATCAGCACATCAGTGGCGGGATCTGGTATATCCGCACACATGATAATTTTACCACCCCGGCTTACTACCGCTTCAGTCAGAGCCACAGTGAAGGTGCGCAACTGACCTGGCAGATGGAAACAGACCCGGCCACCTGGCGCGCAGCACTGGCGGCAGATCATATGGGGCTGGATACCAACCTGATGCAGAATCGGCGCGGTACGTCGATGGATAAAACCCTTATCGGAAAATTTGATGGCCGTGCAGATAATATCTATGCTTCCGCCGGTACCGGTATTCACCTGACCCCGGAACTGACACTGAACCTGGATATAAAAGCCACTCACGCCCGCCGTGATGTTGAAAAACGCAGCGGTACCGATACGCTGGATCAGAGCTGGACATTCTGGACACCAAAAGCCGGGGTTATCTGGCATCCGGCTGATAACCAACGCTGGTTTGCCAACATCAGCGCCAGTCAGGAGCCCGCCACCTTCCATGAGATAATCAATTCATCAGACGGCAAACTGACAAAACTCGATCCGCAGAAAGGCATTACATTTGAAATCGGCGGTGACGGTGACTTCACGGAACAACTGAAATGGAATGTGGCGCTGTACCGCAGCATCATCAAAGATGAGTACATCACCACGTATGATACCGAAGGCAATATCACCGGCGTCTTTAACTATGCTGCCAAAACCCGTCATCAGGGGCTGGAAGCCGGACTGAACGGTGCTATTCCGGCAGGACCCGGTGATGTGGAATATAAACTCGCCTGGACATGGAATGATTTCCGCTTTATGGGTGGCGAATACAACGGCAACTATATTGCGGGGATCCCGCGTAATATGGTTTCAGCCGAAGTGATGTACCGCACAGGTAACTGGCGTTTTGGTCCGAATATTCACTGGGCGCCGACTGACATGGCCGTCGATCACGAAAACCATCTTGATATTCAGAAACGCAAACATTATGCCGTACTGGGTCTGAGAGGCAGCTATCAGCCTGCGGACAGTTGGTCACTCTATATGTCCCTGGATAACCTGACCAATGAGCATTACGCGACGACATCTGTGGCAAACCGCTCTGTTACCGCCAAAGACAGCACGCTTTTCCCGGGTATGGGGTTTAGTGTTAATGGTGGGGTTACCTATAATTTCTGATTTATACTCGTCATACTTCAGCATGCACGGGTGTTGACTGCACTCAGCCAGACGGGTCACATACTAATGTATGCTCCCCGTCTGTCTTCGTTTGTCGCCTACAGGCATCCCGAATTATTTAGAGTATATAGCTTTTGATTATCCGCACTTCTGTCAGAAAATATCAGAACGGGCGCTGTGATGGCGTTGCCAGCTCTGTCAGATAGGATTCATTTGTTATCTGCACCGCATCTTTATCTATCCCGATAAAGGCTTTCTGCCGCCAGCCGGAAAATAACCGGCTCAGAGTTTCATAACGCACACCCAGCTTTGTCGCCAACTGCCCGCGTGATAACGGCAAAATAACACAGTCAGATTGCTGACACCGTTTCAGATCCAGCAGATACGCTGCCAGCCTCTGCTCTGCCGAACTCGACGTCAGCCAGTCAATATGATTGATATTTTCATACAATTTAAGGCTGAAACGGGAGAGCAACTGCGCCATGATTGCAGGACTTGCATGGCACAGTTGTAAAATTGCGGATTTATCCAGTAACAGCGCCTCCCCGTCTGTCCGCGCCCGCAGACTCATCGGATACCGGTTGTGCGGCATAAATATCGCCGCAATCGCCACCAGCTCCCCCGCCGTAAACATGCCGAATACTTTCTCTTCACCAGACCAGGTATGGCGGAACACATCTATTTGTCCGGAAATAATAAGCGGGCATGCTTTTACCAACTCACCCTCGCGGTTAATCAATTCTCCTGACGTAAACGCAAGATAGCTACTGTTTGCCAGCACCAACGGCAGAGATTCATCCGGCACTGCCTGAAACAGCGGGCATGATCGGAGGATCGCCATTTGCCGCGCAGGGTAAACGGTATTTTTGACAAATGTCATAGGGCTTTCCTCTCAGTGCCGCCTAGAATGGATACGATTATAAATGATAATAAATCGCATTATCAATTTAATTATTAAAAATAACTCCAGGATAACCTTATGATCATTAATGTTTTTAAGCTGACACCTGCTCTGCTGTTCATCTGCACCGCCGCGTATGCCGCATCTGACGGCGCGGTAAGCTTTACAGATATGTCACAGCAACCCATTCAGTTAACCGCACCGGCAGAGCGCATTGTCGTGATCCCTATTCCCGCCGCTTCCATGTTGGCGGGGATTGATGAAAGCAGCCGCAAACTGGTCGGTATGCATCCGTTTGCCGGTGTTGCCGCCCGCGAGGGCATGCTCGGTGTGATGTTTCCGGATGTATTATCTGTGCGCAGTGATATGGTTGGTAATGATTTCGCGCCTAATGTTGAAGCCCTGCTCTCTGTTCAGCCGGATTTAGTCTGGCAATGGGGACACCGGGGTGACGATATTATTGCGCCGATGCGTAACGCCGGTCTGACCGTTGCAACGCTGGATTACGGCAAAGAAGCCTATACACAGGAATGGCTGACGCTGATGGGTAAAACCCTCGGCAGAAATGATAAAGTCGCCGGGCTTATTGCCTGGCGTAATGAGGTTATTGCACAACTGGAAAACAGTGTCGCTGCCATCCCGGAATCAGAACAACCCCGCGTACTCTATCTCTCTCACTTTAAACAAAGTATTCAGACCTTTGGCGCGGCATCGCATAATAATGCGGATTTTGCCCTTGCCGGGGGCATCAGTCTAAACCGCGACCTGACCGGTCCACGCACCCTGAATATTGAGCAGATCCTGGTATGGAACCCGGACATTATTCTGCTGGGTAACTTTGAAGCCGGACTTGCGCCATCTGATATTTATAACAACCCGATGCTCAGTGATGTCACTGCGGTCAAAAATAAACGTGTCTACAAACTGCCGATCGGCGGCTTTATCTGGGACGCCCCCAATCAGGAAACACCGCTTTACTGGCAGTGGCTGGCGCAGATATTTCACCCCGAATCTGCCACATTCCCGTTACGTGATGAGATCCGCCTGCGCTATCAGCAGATTTATCATTACACACTTAGTGAACAAGAGATCGACCGCATTCTGCAATTTGATCTTAACCGATCCGGACGCGATTACCTGACACTGATGGGGAAATCTGATGCGTAATCATTGGATCCTGCTCACCATCCTGTTGCTTGCCACGGTACTTACCGCCCTCTGTGCCGGGCGCTATTATGTCTCTTTCACCACAGTAGTGCAGATCGTGTCCGACACTCTGATCGGACGTAATACCAGCAGTGATTACAGCCGTACTGCCGAAAATGTGGTGCTGTATGTCCGCCTGCCGCGCATCCTGATCGCCGGACTTGCCGGTGCCGGGCTGGCTGTCGCCGGAGCTGCATTGCAGGGGATCTTCCGTAACCCGCTGGTCGGCCCGCAGATCATCGGGGTATCCTCCGGGGCGGCACTCGGCGGAGCACTGGCTCTGCTGCTCTTTTCATCCCTCTTTATTACGATCGGTTTTGCCTTTCTCGGCGGACTTCTCGCTATTGTGCTGGTGTTTTTGCTGGGATTAAACCGCCACGGCAGCAGCCTGCTGATGCTGATCCTCGCCGGTGTCATTATCAATGCTTTTTTTGCCGCACTTATTTCACTGATCACCTATTTTGCTGATCCGAATAATACCCTGCAAACCATTGTCTTCTGGTTGATGGGCAGTTTTGCGACCGCCACGTATCTGAAAGTCAGCGTATTATTTCCTGTTGTTGTTATCGCGGGAGGAATTATTTTTGCCCTGCGTTTTCGTATCAACGTGCTCTCGCTCGGTGAAGAAAACGCACAGGCGCTGGGATTGCCGGTCACCGCAACCCGCTGGACAGTGCTGATTTGCGTGACATTAATTACCAGCGCCACTGTCGCCGTTTCCGGCACTATCGGCTGGGTCGGTCTGATTATCCCGCACATTGCACGCCTGATAAGCGGGCACGATCATCGCGTGCTTCTGCCTGCCAGTGCACTGACCGGTGCTATTTATCTGATCGCCGTCGATACCCTCGCCCGCAGCATGACCAGCGCTGAAATCCCGCTGAGTGTGATAACCGCTCTGATCGGCGCACCTATTTTTGCTCTGCTCATTCACTCCATGAATAAAAAGGTAGCTGATTTATGATCCGCGTTAGTCAGCTCAGCTATCACACCGGGCAGCGCCCGCTGTTTGATAAATTAACATTTAGTCAGCCGCAGGGCTCTGTCGCCGCTATTCTCGGCCCGAACGGGCGCGGAAAAACCACACTGCTGCGTTTGCTGCTGTCACTGCAAAAAGGGGCAACCGGCAAAGTAAAACTGAATGCGCCGGCAGCTTATGTACCGCAACTCAGTGGTGCGCTGTTTAATTACTCCGTCCGCACCATGGTCAGCCTGGGACGTGTGCGACACCTGCCCTGGTATGCCTCACCTTCCCGCCACGACCATGACATTACTGATCAGGCGCTCGCCGACCTCGGATTAACCCGGCTTGCAGATAAACCGTTCAGCCTGCTCAGCGGCGGCGAAAAACAGATGGTGATGATCGCCCGCGCGCTGGCAGGAGAGCCGGAGATACTGATCCTCGACGAACCAACCTCTGCTCTCGATTTAGCCAATCAGGATACCGTGCTGTCCGTGCTGAAAATGCTGGCGGCAGAGCGCGGAAAAACGATTTTATTCACCAGCCATTACCCGCAGCATGCCCTGCATATTGCGGATTATTCATTACTTTTATTCAGCGGCACACAGGCGCAGTTCGGCGACAGCAACAGTATGCTTACCGCTGAAAACCTTGAAAAAATGTACCAAATTCCTGTGGCAGTCACGCAGGTGGCATCTCAGAACCGGCAGACCTGCGGGGTTATCCCGCTGTTCCGCTAACAGTAACAACAACATTTAACTATGCCCAACGTCATTCAGAATGCAGGAAGGCGGCAAGCTCCGACTGCCGGGGAGCATACATCAGTATGTGACCCGGCGGGCTGAGCGTAGCCAACGAACCTGCAGTTTGAATGAATAAGGGTATATAAGGACACTTATTATGAGCGACAACACTATCACCCCGGCACAAGCCCTGATTATCGCCGATCTCGTGAACTATACTGAACAAGGCATTTCCAGCCGCGTGCTGGCAAAAAACGGCGGTGGAAACATCACCCTGTTTGCCTTTGATAAAGGTCAGGCCCTGTCTGAACACAGTGCGCCGTTTGACGCCATTGTTATGGTGGCGGAAGGCAGCCTTACCCTGACTATCGCGGGTGTTCCGGTGACAGCCAGACCGGGTGAAATCATCCGCATGCCTGCCAATATTCCTCATGCCGTAGATGCGCCGGAGCAGGCAAAAATGCTGCTGGTGATGTTACGTGAACCGGAAACCAAATAGGATAAACTGATGGAAAGCTCACACACAGGCCATGAAGCCGGACACAAATTCCTCGCGCGGTTAGGTAAAAAGCGCCTGCGTCCCGGCGGGCGAATTGCCACCGAATGGCTGCTGTCACACAGCGGGCTGCAATCAGACAGCCGTGTACTGGAAATTGCCTGCAATATGGGCACAACAGCCATTGAAATTGCACAGCGTTTTCAGTGTCATATCACCGGTATTGATATGGATAAACAGGCACTTGCCAATGCGCGGAAAAATATTCTGCAAAATGGATTATCCCATCTGGTCACTGTGCAGGAAGCCGATGCCTCAAAACTGCCGTTTCCGGACAACCATTTTGATGTGGTCATTAATGAAGCGATGCTGACCATGTATGCCGATAAAGCCAAAGCGCGTCTGTTACAGGAATATCTGCGGGTACTGAAACCGGGCGGACGTCTGCTGACACATGATATCGCCCTGACCACCCCGCGTGAGGAAGAGTGTGTCACACAGGAAATGCAGGCGGCAATCCATGTAAAAGCACAGCCGATGCTCAGTGATGACTGGCTTGCACTGTTCCGCAATACCGGGTTCTGTGATGTGATCCGCTCTGAAGGCGCGATGACACTGATGACCCCGAAAGGCATGCTGCACGATGAAGGTGTTGTCGGTACACTGAAAATAATCCGCAATGCGCTGAAAAAAGAAAATCGACTGCAGTTTTTGCAGATGTTCCGCCATTTCCGGCAGAACCGCGATCGTCTGCGGTATATTGCGGTGGTCAGTACAAAGTAAGTTTGTGAAATATCGGGTTGTAAATTAATATCAAAAAATAATAAATACATCGAATAATTAACGTTTGATGTATTTGTTATCCATAATAATATACCCAACGTCATTCAAGATGCAGGAAAGCGGCAAGGGAAGTTAGACGGGGAGCATACATAAGTATGTGACCCGGCTATCCTCGTTCCGCCAACGAACCTGCAGTTTGAATGAATAAGGGTATAAACATTATTTTCAATATTTGTTTACTCTTCATTAAACATGCTCCAGATATAACGTAACTATTCTTTTTCACCATTAACTATATTGGCTAAAATGCAAATCATATACCCTGGTAACTATTCAAACGCTACACTTCCGGATGAAATGTTTGAAGAGGAATATTATTTCGCTCAAAAGAAAAAAATCCCCTGCCTGTTACTTCATCCGGAAAGTGCAGTAACGGGAAAATATCAATTTTCCGGTGCATTCAAATCTGATATCCCTGTTATCTGGCGCGGATGGATGCTGAATACTGAAGAGTATCAGCAATTACACCGGGTGATTGCATTGCACGGCGGCACAATGCTGAGTTCCGCTGATAATTACATCAGTAATCATCATATTACCGGCTGGTATGAGTGTTGCAGGAAATTCACACCTGAAACCGTTATCACATCAGCCAATGCAAATTTTGATGAATTAATCTGCGACCTTCAATGGCCCGCATATTTTGTTAAAGATTATGTAAAATCACTGACAACAAGCCGGGGGTCGATCGCCGAAAATGCAGATGAGATACGGGAAATAATTAAACTAATTACTCATTATCGCGGAGAAATTGAAGGCGGCATCTGTCTGCGTCATATTGAATATTTTATTGAAAATACTGAGCGACGGTATTTTGTTCTTAACAAAAAGGTATATTCAGCGGATAGTCATATCCCGCACATTGTGTATGACATTGCAGATAAAATAAACACACCTTTTTTCTCTGTTGATATTGCAGAAAATACAGCGGGTAAACTGCGCCTGATTGAAATTGGTGATGGTCAGGTTTCTGATATTAAAGAATGGGATACAGAGAAATTTATTTTAATGCTGAATAATTATTAAGAATAATATGTGAGTATTCAGGCTATTGACTAATTTATCCCTATTTGATGAAAAAACAATCGATAGCGGTTAACAGGATGTTTAATGAGCAGAAATGGCAGCCGGTATACAAAGGAAAACCGACGAAAACAACTGATTCTTAAAAGAAAAAAATCACATCCTGTGCGGATATTTATCCGGAGCCGTGATTTTTTAGCTAAATCGATACTCAGCATCATTATATTCGGTATGATTATTTACTCAGTTAGTAAAGAAACAAGTAATCTGACGCTCATTATTTACATAGCTATATCTATGCTTTTATTTCCATTTACAAAAAAAACGAGTGATGATTTAATCCGCCATTATTTTTCAGAGAAGACATTCAAAATCATTAATGAGGGAAGGATAACCGACCATGGCTCTATTTACCTGGTAATTATCATGATAGTTGCCACCCCTCTCGCTACTGGTTATTTCATATATTATGCAATAGATTATTATAATAAATTTAAAAGTAAAGGTAATGATGATAACTAAAAAAAATGGCCACACCAAAAGTCTCACAGTAATATAGTGAGAGACTCCGGATGTGATTTAT
Source organism: Morganella psychrotolerans (assembly GCF_965118875.1). Lineage (GTDB taxonomy): Bacteria > Pseudomonadota > Gammaproteobacteria > Enterobacterales > Enterobacteriaceae > Morganella > Morganella psychrotolerans_C. Next base: position 373,046 of record NZ_CBCPJD010000001.1, on the reverse strand, counting down.
TTTTATTTATTACAACCCACTCTCGGGCTTATTCAAAATATGATCTTCCCAGTTCTGAACCACACTTTCCGGCACCGCAATATGGCGCGCAGTAATACCGTTTTGGTGCATCAGGGATTTTGATCCGCTGATTAACGGATGCCAGGGTAATAATGAATTCCCTTCCGAAATCCGGCGATAGGCGCAGGTTAACGGCAGCCAGGCGTCAAATGTCAGCAGGTTTTCCCGCGTCAGTTTTATGCAATCCGGCTCATAACGGAACCGGTCTTCATAATGGCGGCACTTGCAACTTTTAATATCCAGCTGGTTACAGGCAACATCAGTGAAATAGATTTCATCTGTGTCCGCGTCCATCAGTTTCTGCAAACAACACTGTCCGCAGCCATCACACAATGATTCCCACTCTTCATCACTCATTTCATCGAGGGTTTTCACCGTCCAGAATGGTTGAGACATTTTATATTTCCTTCTTATATCTTTTTATTTTTTATCTTTTACCGTGACAACCATCAGATTACCCAGGTTGTCAGCATATAATCATTAACTGCCATTTTCAGCATATCGCCGGACACCAGCGGCCCGACACCTTCAGGGGTTCCCGTCAGAATAATATCACCGGGACGCAGGGTGAAATAACGGGACATATAGCTTATCAGCGGCACAATTGGCGTCAGCATATCTCGGGTATTGCCCTGCTGGCGTAATTCACCATTGACGGTGAGGCTCAGCGTGACATTTTGCGGGTCAGGAAATTCATTAACCGGAATAAAACCGGATACCGGCGCTGAGCCATCAAAAGCTTTGCTCTTTTCCCACGGCTGTCCGGCTGCTTTCAGTTTGCTCTGAACATCCCGCAGGGTTAAATCAAGCGCGATACCAAACCCGGCAATTGCACGGGCGCAGCGATCTTCATTTGCCTGTTTCAGCGGTGCACCAATCAGCACTGCCAATTCAGTTTCATGATGCACTTCACCAAACTCTTTCGGGATAGCGACGGGCTGGCGTAAATCACACAGAGCCGTTTCCGGTTTAATAAAAAGAAGGGGTTCTGCTGCTGTCTGAGATTTCATCTCTGCGACATGTTTCGCATAATTAAGCCCCACACAGACCACTTTACCTGCAGGAAAGTCCAGGAGAGCGCCCTGCCAGTCACGATGCTGATACATAGTTTTACCCCTTAATTTTTTATACTGATTATTTTACCGGATCCGTGCTCCGATATTATCCGCCATCAGCGAAACACTGAGCGCAAAGAAATACGAGCGGTTCCAGTGCATGATAGTGATAAAGTTCTGTGTAACCAGATATACACGCCCCTGATTATCGTCCGGCACAACCAGCCACAACGGAATGTTATCAGGAAGGTTTGCCTGAGCCGGAAGAATCACACCCAGTGCTTTCCACTGTGCCAATGTTTTACTCTGTGCTGTCTTCGTGCCTTCAATTGAGCGGTCAAACTCTGCCGGTAATGTAATTTCATAACCCCACGGCAGCCCTTTTACCCAGCCTTCTGTCGCCAGATAATTCGCAGTGGAGGCAAAAACATCGGCTTTATTTTTCCAGATATCAACAATGCCGTCGCCATCACCATCAACCGCATAAGTCAGGTAGCTGGTCGGCATAAACTGATTCTGTCCCATTGCCCCCGCCCAGGAGCCTTTCAGTTGCTGATCAGCCGGAATATGCCCGTTATCAATAATCTGCAATGCCGCGATAAATTGTTTTACAAACATCTCTTCACGGCGGCCTTCATAAGCCAGTGTCGCCAGCGCAGAAATCACATCCTCCTTGCCCTGATAACGCCCGAAGCCACTTTCCAGCCCCCATAACGCAACAATATATTCCTGCGGTACACCATAATTCTGACTGATACGGTCAAGAATGGCGGTATTCGCATCATATTGTTTCACTGCGGTACTGATGGCACCGCTGGTAACCCGGCGGTTCAGGTAATCATCGAGTGTGACTTTCTTCTCAGGCTGGTTTTTATCAGACGTTATAACACGTTCGATAAAATGAAAATTCTCAAAAGCACGGGTCAATGTCGCTTCTTTAATGCCTTCCTGACGCGCTATCTCTTTTAATTGTTCCGCATAAGCAGGAAATTGCTCCGCAGTCCGGGAATCCACAGGAAAATCACGCTGCAAATCGCTGACAGACAGGCGCGGCGCGACAGATTTTACTGCCGGTGCTGGTGCAATCAATCCTTTGGACTGCGATACCGGTGGCTGAGATGCGCTGCATGCAGTAAGAGATACAGCAATAATAACGGAAGACAATAATGTCAGGCGCATAACGATATCCTTTCTTTCTGTTTGGCAGACATAATTATTCAGATTTATCCTGGATATCAAATAAATCCCGGTATTCCTTTAATAAATTTTCCGCCGGTGGCGGGAATTGAAGATAATAACCGGATTCGGTTAATGCCTGTTTTACTTTCTCAATATCTGCATTTGCCAGTTTGTCGCGATTTGCCAGGTTAATCAGCATGCTGAATGCCGGTGTGCCGAATCTTTTCAGCAATTCGTCAGGTACGCGTGAAAAGTCGTCTCTTTTTTCAATATAAAGATAGGTATGATCGCGGTTAGGACTTCTGTAAATTGCACACAACATTGGAATTATCCCGTATAAATCAAATCGTGACTTGCTTGAAAATGGCAGTAACTATAACATGCTATTGTTTTTGATAATATCGTCACCCGGCATTGTGTCTCAGCCGTGTCATTTGTGTATGGCTGAATACCGGGCCGTTTAATTACATTGAGTCGGACAGATGTCATCATCGCCAATTGAGTTAAAAGGCAGTAACTTTACGCTTTCGGTTCTTCATTTAAATAATGAGGATCCTCAGATTATTGAACAGGCAGTCCGCGAGAAAGTCGGGCAGGCGCCCGCTTTTTTCCAAAATGCGCCTGTTGTCCTGAATGTCAGTCAGATTTCATCCGGTGCAAACCTGAAAATCATCTGCCGGGCAGTGGCTGAGGCCGGTCTGTCTGTTGTCGGGATCAGCGGCTGTCAGAATGAAAAAATGCGCAAAGCGGCTATCCGCAGCGGCATTCCGCTTCTCAGTGAAGGGAAAAGTGCCCGACCCGTTACGGCTGAGCCGGATGTGTCAGAGCAGGCAACCGCACCGGTCCCTTCACCGGATACGCAAAAATCTAAACTGATCACCGTTCCTGTCCGTTCCGGACAACGAATTTATGCGCCTAACAGTGACCTGATTGTGACCGCTAATGTCAGCGCAGGTGCGGAGCTTATCGCAGACGGCAATATTCATATTTATGGCCTGATGCGCGGACGTGTGCTGGCAGGCGCTGCTGGTGATACAGAGTGCCGGATTTTCTGTTCTCACCTGCATGCGGAACTGATTTCTATTGCCGGACAATATTGGCTGAGCGATCAAATCCCGGCGGAGTTTACCGGGAAAGCCGTCAAATTAAGTCTGGTTAATAATGAACTCACTATCAACAATCTAATATAGACCTTTAACAAGGAATAATTCCATGGCACGCATTTTAGTTGTTACTTCAGGTAAAGGTGGCGTAGGCAAAACCACTTCCAGCGCGGCCATAGCGACCGGCCTTGCCCAGAAAGGAAATAAAACCGTTGTTATCGATTTTGACATCGGTTTACGTAACCTTGATTTAATCATGGGCTGCGAGCGTCGCGTTGTGTATGACTTCGTGAACGTTATTCAGGGCGATGCCACACTGAACCAGGCACTGATTAAAGATAAACGGACAGATAATTTATTTATTCTGCCCGCGTCACAAACCCGTGACAAAGATGCACTGACCCGCGAAGGGGTCGAGAAAGTACTGAACGAATTAGGTGAGATGGACTTTGATTTTATTATCTGCGACTCACCGGCAGGGATTGAAAGCGGCGCACTGATGGCGCTTTATTTCGCTGATGAAGCCATTATTACCACCAACCCTGAAGTTTCATCTGTCCGCGACTCTGACCGTATTCTCGGGATTTTATCCTCTAAATCCCGTCGTGCGGAAAGAGGTCAGGATCCGATTAAAGAACATCTGCTGCTGACCCGCTACAATCCGGGACGGGTCAATCGTGGTGATATGCTGAGTATGGAAGACGTACTGGAAATCCTGTGTATCCCGCTTATCGGGGTTATTCCGGAAGATCAGTCTGTTCTGCGTGCATCCAACCAGGGTGAGCCGGTTATTCTGGATCAGGAATCAGATGCGGGGAAAGCTTATGACGATGCAGTTGCCCGGATTTTGGGTGAAGATCGTCCATTCCGATTTATTGAGGAAGAGAAAAAAAGTTTCTTAAAACGCTTATTCGGGGGGTAAACCATGGCGCTGTTAGACTTCTTCCTGTCGCGAAAAAAACCGACAGCAAATATTGCAAAAGAACGCTTGCAAATCATTGTTGCAGAGCGTCGCCGCGGTGACTCTGAACCGAATTATCTTCCGGAACTGAAACGCGATTTACTGGCTGTTATCTGTAAATATGTTCAGGTGGACCCGGAGATGTTATCAGTGCAGTTTGAGCAGAAAGGTGATGATATTTCAGTTCTTGAGCTGAATGTTACCCTGCCTGAAGGCGACGAAATAACTAAAAAAGAGTAGCACTGCCGTCATTACAACGGCGTGATACTAAGTGACGGCACAGTGGGGTAACTCACTGTGCCTTTTCTGTTTTATGCATCCGGTGCGCGGCCTGATAATGACTGAATTTCATCAACCGTTTCTGCCAGTAGTGTTTCAAGCAGTGGTTTACGCCAGCCGCTGAGCAGCTCCGGTTTGCCCTGCTGTGCTTTACAATCCCATACTTTATTCAGGTATTGATTAATCTGACGGCGCGATGCCAGTAACTCCGGACTAAATTGTTCCGTTTCACTCAGCGTTGTAACGCGGGCTTTAATCGCCTTGAATGTTTTACGGTATAACGGATGATCGGACACATTTTCCACCGGTGGCGGACATTCGCTGTCATCCAAATCACGGCACTCATCCACAATTGCCAGCACCCGTTTGCCGTGGCAGCGGATCTCCTGCCCGGTAAAATCTAACCCGTCCAGTTCACTCAGTGATGCCGGCATATAACGCGCCACTTTCCACAGGTGCTCTTCCCTGACAACAAAATTGACAGCCATATCCCGCTCACGAGCCTGCTCAAGCCGCCACTTAGCCAGTTTCTGTAAACAGGCTAACTGTTGCGGACGCAATAATCCTGCCCCGCTGAACTCTTTATAGACCTCAGACGGATCTGCCTGTTTAATCCGCCGTTGTACCATCAGGGCGCACTCTTCCTGTGCTGCCTGCGTACAGCCCGCTTCCTGTACCTTTTCTGTCAGTATTTCTGCCAGCGGCAGCAGATAATACACATCTGCCGCAGCGTATTCACACTGTCTTGCTGTCAGCGGACGTGCCAGCCAGTCCGTGCGGGACTCACTTTTATCCAGTGCGGTACCCAGATAGGTTTCCACCAGTGATGCAAATCCGCAGGACAGCGGATGACCGACAAACGCCGCCAGAATTTGTGTATCCACCATAGGGTGCGGTACACAGTTCAGGCTGTTGAGGAAAACCTCAATATCTTCGCTGCCGGCATGCAGATATTTCACCATATCCGGTGCGGTAAGCAGTTGCTGCAATGGCGCCCAGTCCGTGATGCCCAGCGGATCGACAAGTGCAAGGTGTTCCCCGTCATAAAGCTGAACCAGACCAAGATGCGGGTAGTATGTCCGGATACGGATAAATTCGGTATCCAGAGCAAGAAATGGCTTGCCTGCAACCTGTTCACAGAATGCAGCAAGCTGCGTATCGCTGGTAATCAACTGATGATTCAAAACAACTTCTCTTAGTCTTAAACGACGTGATTAATAAATGATTATACTCGTCATACTTCAGGATGCCTGGTCGTTGACTACGCTCAGCCCGCCGGGTCACATAGTTTACCTATGCTCCCCGGCGGACTGAACTTGTCGCCTACATGCATACTGAATTATTCAGAGTATAGAAACAAGATAACTCAACAAATTATACTAATTCAATATACAGCAATAACGCCGGTAACTACCGACGTTATTATTTTGCAACCGGACGGGGTGTCATGCAACCGGCTGAGCCTGTGTTTTTTGTTTTTCTTCGTTACGTAATTCGCGGCGTAAAATTTTACCGACATTGGATTTTGGTAATTCATCACGAAATTCAATGATTTTCGGTACTTTATAACCAGTCAGATAACGACGGCAATGTGAACGCAGCTCATCTTCTGTCAGTGAGGGATCTTTGCGGACAATAAACACTTTGACGGTTTCGCCGGAGCTTTCGCTCTCCACACCAATGGCTGCACACTCCAGTACCCCCGGATGCAATACAACCGCCTCTTCAACTTCATTCGGGTAAACATTAAACCCGGACACCAGTATCATATCTTTTTTGCGATCAACAATATGCAGAAAACCGTTTTCATCAAACTGTGCGATATCCCCGGTTGCCACCCAGCCATCTTTTAACACTTCAGCAGTGGCATCCGGACGATTCCAATACCCTTTCATAACCTGCGGACCACTGACCCACAGTTCACCCGGCTGGCCTTCCGGCATATCATTACCGTCATCATCAACCAGACGGATATCCGTGGACGGAACAGGAAAACCAATACTGCCGCTGTAACTTTTCAGATTATGCGGATTACCGGCAACCAGCGGTGAGCACTCTGTCAGTCCGTAACCTTCCAGCAGGTGCTTGCCGGTCAGGGCTTCCCAGCGCTCAGCCACAGCTTTCTGCACCGGCATGCCCCCGCCGACAGAAAGGTTCAGTGTGGAGAAATCCAGTTTGCGGAACTCAGGATCATTGACCCATACATTGAATAATGTATTTACCCCGGTTATCGCCGTAAACGGGTATTTACCCAGTTCTTTTATGGTGCCGCTGACGTCACGCGGGTTCGTAATTAACAGGTTGCGTCCGCCTGTTTCAAGAAATAGCAGACAATTTACAGTCAGGGCAAAAACGTGATACAGCGGCAACGCCGTCACAATCAGTTCTTTTCCGACACTCAGTTCAGGAATGTAGGCGGCACGCGCCTGTTCCAGATTCGCCAGCATATTACGGTGCGTCAGCATCGCCCCTTTGGCAACGCCGGTTGTTCCGCCGGTGTATTGTAAAAAAGCAAGGTCTTCCCGGTGAATGTCCGGTTTGACATACTGCATGCGGTAGCCCTGATAGATAGCCCGGCGAAAAGAGATGGCATCCGGCAGGTTATATTTCGGTACCAGCCGTTTAATATATTTGACGACAAAATCCACCAGCGTCGCTTTGGGACGGGAGAGCTGATCCCCCATGCGGGTTAAGATAACGTGGCGAATTTGTGTGTTAAATACAATTTTTTCAAGCGTGTGTGCAAAATTGGATACAATGACTATCGCGGCGCAGCCGCTGTCATTTAACTGATGTTCTAACTCTCTTGGTGTATAGAGCGGATTCACATTGACAACAATCATCCCTGCCCGCAAAACCCCGAACATCGCGATAGGGTATTGCAGTAAGTTTGGCATCATCAGGGCGACCCTGTCCCCTTTTTTCAGCCCCAGTCCGTTTTGCAGATAGGCGGCAAAAGCACGGCTGCGCTCTTCCAGTTTCCGGTACGTCATTACCTCGCCCATATTAATGAACGCTGGCTGGTCCGCAAAGCGGGATACCGCATTTTCCAGCATCTCTGCCATAGAGGCGTAGGTGTCAGGATTGATATCCGCCGGGACGTCTTCCGGATAGTGTTTAAGCCAGACTCTTTCCAAGATTTTACTCCTAATGATTGCTGCTTATCTCAGACCCTGCCAGTATTAACAAAGTATTTACATAACCGGCGGTTTCAGACAATTAATCTGTTTCAGGTTGAGAGACACATCACTAATTTATTTTACAAATACAGATAATAATTGAGGCGGCAAATGCCGCCTCTTAATTTATTCATATTAAACAGATAATAATGATAACGTCTGCTTATAAAAACGTATGTGATTGTACACCCAAATCAGCATTTATGCTGAATTTTAAGGTGTTACCATCCGTAAATCACCCTGATTATGGTACCAGGTAATCCTGTACCACGGCAGGTCCCGGCGGATAATACCAGCCGCCGCCATAATAGCCGCCACCGTAATAGCCATTTTGCCAGCGCCATGGATCAGGTCCGTAAACCGGCGGCGGCATCATTACCTGCTGTGATTTATGCCAGCGCTGATAACCGGTGACATCAATCACCGGGAAGGTGTATGCCACTTCCCCGATATGCCCCTGTTTTGTGCCGTTCAATGTGCCGATAACCGTAACATACTGGTCAAGGAAATTGCTTGGCTCGAGAAAACCGTTAATCCGGGCGTACATTCTGCCGGTTGTGACTGACCCGAGGAAAGGCGCACCGGAGCTGTTAAGCGGCATAACCGCAATCTCTAACTGAGTGGCGTCCGGCTGATTCAGTACATTCAGAACACGCCCGCCGAAACGCGCTTCCATTCCTTTATATGCCTGCGGAGCTTTTTGCGCCGCAGAAAAATCCGTAACCAGAGACGGACCGGTACCTTTGATGGCGTCCGGCACCGTAGCGCAGCCCGTCAGCGCCAGCGTGGTAATCACAACGCAATATTTCAGGCTACTCTTCAGGCGACTATGTAAGCGATTCATCATAACAGTGACCTCTTGTGACAGACCCGATACTCTTATTGTGGCTTATGTCCGGCGATTCAACAATTGACGCCGTCTATATTTTCGCACTATTCCCTGCCCGGCAATTTCTTCCAGGTCACTTCATTGCGCAGATAAACCGGCTCCGCGGCTTCTGCCGGAACGGTTTCGCCCTGCTGCAGAGCAATGACTGCCAGCGGCAACATATCCTGTGCATGAGGCAGTGTAATGTCCGTCATTTGTGTTGATGCGCGGATGGCACCCTGCATATCCGGATACGCCGCCCAACCGGTACCGGCAAGTCCCCATTCTCCGGAAAGTCCGGCGCAGCGGGCAATAAAATCTGCTGGTTTCAGCACAGCTTCTGCTGATTGTGCATGAAATACGCCCTGCTCATCACGCGTATAGGCAGCGCAGTAAATTTCATCCATACGGGCATCAATAGCAATCAGCGCCCGGATAAGCCCGGTGGTGCGGAAAACCCCTTCAGCCATGGTTTTCAGCGATGAAATACCGATCATCGGCAGCTCTGCGCCAAGCGCCAGTCCCTGAGCGGTGCCGACACCAATACGCACGCCGGTAAAACTCCCCGGTCCCTGACCAAACGCCAGTGCATCGAGATCCTGTAACCTGATATTCTGCTGCGCCAGCACGGCCTGTACCATCGGCAGAATACGCTGCGTGTGCTCACGGGGAGTCTCAGCAAAATCGGCAGTGATTTCGCCGTTATTATAAAGCGCAACAGAACAGGCTTCGGTTGCGGTATCTAAAGCTAAAATTCGGGTGGACATGCCATAACTCCGGCAAAGAAAAGTAAGGTTTATGGTAGCAAAAAAATCATCATGACAGAATATTTACCCTGATAAGTGATCATTCTTGCGGTTATCAGTCAGTTGATTGCCTGCGCTGAGCGTGCCGTGCTGCCAGAAATTCAGCAGCTTTCGCCAGTGACCGCGTGCGGGGTGAAGGTGGCAGGCTTTTCAGGAAGATTTCACCATAAGGGCGCATAACAATCCGGCTGTCACAGATGACAATCACGCCGTAATCTTCTGTATCACGTATCAGCCGCCCGACACCCTGTTTAAGGCTTATGACAGCATCCGGGATTTGTACATCACGGAACGGATCACCACCCCGCACTGCGCAATCCTCCATCCGGGCTTTCAGCAACGGATCGTCCGGGGCCGTAAACGGCAGTTTGTCGATAATGACACAGGTCAGTGCATCACCGCGCACATCCACACCTTCCCAAAAACTGCTGGTTGCAACCAACAATGCATTTCCGGATGAGACAAAATCACTGAGTAACTGACTCTTACTGGTTTCGCCCTGAACCAGCACCGGCAGAGTCAGTGACTGACGAAATTCTGATGCAAGGTCACGCATCATCTGATGTGAGGTACATAAAAAGAAGCAACGCCCACGATTCTGGTTGATCAGCGGTCTGAGTTGTTCCGCCAGTTGTTTTGCCGCGCCGTACTGATTCGGCACCGGCAGAAAACGCGGGACACACAGTAAAGTTTGTTCCTGAAAATTAAACGGACTCGGCAGAATAAGTGTTTCCGCGCTGTCCAGCCCCAGACGACGGGTAAAATGATGAAGATCGTCATTGACGGACAGTGTCGCGGACGTAAACACCCAGGCAATATTCGCACTGCTCATCATTTCACGGAATTTATCTTCCACCGTGAGCGGTGTCAGTGCCAGCAGAAAGTGACGTCCGTAACTTTCAAACCAGTAACTGTAGCCCGGAATGGAAACGTCTTTCAGGCGTTTCAACCGGTTACGGTAAACCGTTGCCCGCTCGAAAGCCGCATCCAGCATTGTGGATCGCCCGAGAGACAGTTTCATCACGTCATAGCAAAGCTCCAGGGTATCATCGAGGCGTGTTATCGCCTGCTGAATATGAGGCTTTGCCAGTAATTCGCGCAGATTACCGCGATAGCCGGTATCCCCCAGCGCCAGACGGAAATCCTGTGTGCACATGGTCAGGCGATCAGCGCATTTTTGTAACTGAGCCTGATCGCGCAGCTCTGTCCGGTAAGCCATAATGATATCGCGCGTGAGATCAAATAACTGGCGGCTGCTGAGTTGCTGACCGAAATACTGGCTGGCGATATCAGGGATCTGATGCGCTTCATCGAAAATAATCACTTCCGCCTCCGGGATTAATTCCCCGAAACCGGTATCTTTCACCACCCGATCAGCCATAAACAGATGATGGTTGACCACCACCACGTCCGCGTCCAGTGCCTTACGCCTGGCTTTCAGAACAAAACAGTCTTTATATTGCGGGCAGTCACTGCCGAGGCAATTATCATTGGTGCTGGTAATCAGCGGCCAGACCGGGCTGTCTTCCGGAATATCATGGCAGGTGCTGATATCACCCAGTTCAGTCACGCTTGCCCAGCGCCGCGCTGCGACTATCCGGCTCAGCGTTTCATGATCCATATTAACATCACCGAGCGCCTGCTGATCCAGTCTCTCAAGGCAAAGGTAATTCGAGCGCCCTTTCAGCAGCGCGACTTTGCCGTCATAGTCCAGTGCCTGAATAATAGTCGGAAGATCACGGTTATACAGCTGATCCTGCAACGCTTTCGAACCGGTGGAGATAATTGTTTTCTTTCCGGCGCGCAACGCGGGCACCAGATAGGCGTAAGTTTTCCCGGTCCCGGTGCCGGCTTCTGCCACCAACTGACCTTGTGTTTCAATCGCCCGGCTGATGGCGGCGGACATGGTCACCTGTGCTTCCCGCGGCTGAAAACCGGGGATCACCTGAGCTAACCGGCCATTTTTTGCAAAATCGTCTGACACGCGCGTTCTCTTCTGACAAAATAGACCGCAATTATGCCAAGGGTTGAGCGATAGCACCACCTTGCTGTGTAAGAAACTGGATATATTTACAGGAGAGAGAATGACAATTCAGCGAATTGACCCGGAAGACCGCTGGTCTGAAGCCGTTGTGCACAATAACACTATTTATTACACCAGTGTCCCGGAAGACCTGAGCGGAGATATTACCGCGCAGACAGCCAGTGCGCTGCACGCGATTGATAAAATACTTGCCCGCGCCGGTTCAGATAAAACCAAAATACTGGATGCCACGATTTTCCTGGCGGATAAAGCGAATTTTGCCGGAATGAATGCGGCATGGGATGCCTGGGTTGCTCACGGCAGTGCGCCGGTGCGCTGTACTGTTGAAGCAGCACTGATGAATCCTGGTTATAAAGTTGAAATCAAGATTATTGCTGCGGTGTAGGTTTTGAGGAAAGCAGAGGTTTGCTGAAAAACAGTGTTTTCTGTGAATATATAGTGCCTCTGCTGATGACGGGCAAAACCGAAAAATCGCTGTAAACACATCCGTGTGCGCTCAGGCGCGTCATCCATGACGCGCATGCTTTTCGTTTCCCTGCCCGTCATCGCAGGTTTACCCGGACATCCGGTATCTCTGCTTTTTATTGATACAGGGATTATTTCAGACCCGGCGCCTTCCACATTGATGTGGTCAGACCGGAATCCACCAGCGTCAGTTGATCTGCATAGACTTTTTGCCAGTTTTGTTTCGCTTTGTCATAGACGTCGCGGTGTTCCGGATTTGGCTGGTATTCCTGCTGCCATTGGACCAGACGCTCACCGGCAGACGCCATATCATCATATAACCCGACACCGGCACCGGCGGCAATTGCACAGCCCAGAGCGGTCGCTTCTTTCACGACCGGCACACGAACCGGCACACCGGTGACATCGGCCAGAATCTGGCTCCAGAGTTTGCCTTTTGAGCCTCCGCCGGCAAACACCAGAGAATCCGCTTTCACGCCGCTGAATTGGGCAATTAAATCCAGATTCAGTGAGGAAACAATCGCGGCGTTCTCTTCCAGTGCGCGGAACAGAGAGGCTTTGTTACTCTTTTCTGCATCAATCGACAAATTAATAAAAGAGGGTGCCGCGTGATACCAGGATTTAAAACGCATCACATCAGAAAAAATCGGCATGATACCGTGAGAGCCTGCCGGAACGCGGGCTGCCATATCTTCCAGTAATGAATACGCATCCACACCAAGCCGTTCGGCGACCAATTTTTCTTCCGCGCAGAACGCATCACGGAACCAGCGCATGGTAAGTCCGGTAAAGAAACTGATCGATTCCGCCTGAACCATGCCCGGGATAACATGCGGGTTAATACGGGTATTCATGTCAGGATCAGTGACCGGCTGCGGCAGGTTAACCACCTGCTGCCAGAAAGTTCCGCCGAGTACCGCTGTTTGTCCCGGTTTGACAACGCCGAGGCCCAGGCAGCCAAGCTGAACATCCCCGCCGCCCATAACAACCGGCGTGCCTTCTACCAGACCGGATTCTTCAGCAGCTTTCGCCGTAATATATCCCAATACCGTACCGGTTTCTTTTACCGGCGAGAGAATATCCGCGCGCAACCCTGCCATTTCCAGCAAACCGGGACGCCAGTTGCGGGTGACTAAATCAAGCATACCGGTAGTTCCGGCATTGGAGGGATCGACTGCCAGTTCGCCGCTCAGTTTGCAGGCAAGCCAGTCGCTTATCATTGTCAGTGTTCCCGCCTGCCGGTAAATATCCGGACGGTGATGTGCCAGCCATAACAGACGCGGCATTGCACCCAGCGCTAAGGTCTGCCCGGAACACTGATAAACATCATATTCAAAGGTATTGTTGTACAGCTCTTTTAATTCGCTGACTTCGCGGCTTGAACGGGCATCCACATTGGCACATGCCCAGATAGGCTCCCCGCTGCGATCATAGAGAACAATCCCCTCACGCATGGAGCAGGCAGACACACCTGCAATCGAGGAAGCCGGTAATCCGGCGTTTTTCAGTGCCAGCTTAATGCAGTGACATGCCAGCTGCCAGTTGGTGTGCAGGTCAAATTCCATCGAGCCCGGAACGTCCGGCAGTTCATTATGACGCCACTCCGCCTGTCCGGCGGCAATCTGGTTGCCGTGAAGATCAAAAATTACGGCTCTGATACTGCCTGTTCCCGCATCCAGTGCCATCAGGTACTTTGATGACTGGCTGCCTGTGCTCTGATCCATGTCGCCATCCTCACAAAATTAATTGGATTGATACCGGTACATCATGAAATACAGCGTATTTTCAGCGGCGGCTGTCAGCCACAGAGCACAGACAGTCAGCGCATCAGGTTAATAATGTCAGCATCACCCGTGCCGTTTGTTCATCCGTGACCAGCGCATTGATATACCCGCCCAGCAGCGCCGCCACTATCACTTCAGCTTTCTCTTCACCGCCCGCCACACCCACAACAGTCGGAATGTTTTTCAGCTCCGCCGGGGTGATACCGATAAGTTCGCGGTGCATTTCCACATCATCGGTCATTTCACCTTCGCGACCGATAAAATAGCCGAGAATGTCACCGACTGCGCCGCGCCGTCCCAGCATCAGTTGCTCACCGCTGCTGATGTAACCGGAGCGCATAATGGTCGCATCCTGTTTCTGATTAACCGCGCCCAGCCCGACCACCGCAATATCTGCCGCACAGGCTGCCATAAGGACATCCTGCACACTGCGCTCGCGGCGGAATGTCGCGGCAACCGTGGCATTGGATGCCCGCAGCGGCGCAGGAATGATACTGACCGGGCAATTGGCATCGAGCTGCCCGATACCGGTCATGTATTGCCCGACCCCGCCGGACAGTGTTACCAGCCGGATCTGCTGTGAAGACACAAATCCGCTCAGGTGCTGCAATGTTGCCATCGCTGCTTCACCAAAGCCGACCGCCAGCAATTGTCCGGGTGTAAGCTGAGACATCAGAAGATGTGCGCCGGCAACACCAAGCCGGCTGTGAAGTTCAGGTCCGTTCAGTGAGGGCAGGATGCGAATTTGTTTTAATGAAAATCTTTTCTTCAGAAGATCTTCAAGCTCCAGACATCCTTCAAACCGGGAATTTATCTGCACCCGGATAACACCGGACTGACGTCCTTTTTCGAGTAAACGCGACACTTTAAGTCGTGTCAGGCCGAGCAGATCCCCGATGTCTCCCTGTGTGAGGCCATCATGGTAATAAAACCAGGCAATACGGGCCAATAACTCTTCTTCATTCATACTCAGTCCTGAGGCGTCATAGTCCATCGAAGAAACGGGGCTTACCGGGGCTGCTTTTGTATTTTTAGAGACTGTCGACATGTGAACTTTTGTTTTCCATTTTTACAGATAAGCACCTTTTTGCGGATTTCGCCAGAGGTGCAAGCCAAAATTTTGAACAGATTCTAACGCAGATCTAATTTTTTCACAAAATGTGGTGAAATTATTGTCATATTTCATTTTTATGGATTACATTTATGAACAAATGTGTTTATAAATTATAAATGTTCATTTTTGATGTTTTCTTCATCACATAACATCCGAGCACAATACCCATAACATCAGAGGTGCCGTTATGTCCGGAAAGCAACACCCTGTTCAGCCACTGCTGACTGCCCGCGGAATAGCCAAACAATTTTCCGGCGTGGTGGTGCTGAAACACATCGACTTCACACTGTTACCGGGACAGGTTCATGCCCTGCTCGGCGGAAACGGCGCGGGTAAATCCACTCTGATGAAAATCATTGCAGGGATTGAGCAGCCGGATAGCGGTACACTTACACTTGAAGGTCAGGACATTTCGCACCTGACACCGGCAAAAGCACATCAACTCGGGCTGTATCTGGTTCCGCAGGAGCCGCTGCTGTTCCCTAATCTGACCGTGCAGGAAAACATTCTCTTTCGTCTGCCGAAACATCAGGCGGGTAAAGCAAAATTACAACAGATGCTCAGCGCGCTGCGCTGCAATTTTGACCTGAGCGCCCGCGCGGGCAGCCTGAATGTGGCTGACCAGCAGTTAGTTGAGATAATGCGGGGGCTGATGCGGGACTCACGCATTCTTATTCTGGATGAACCCACCGCCTCCCTGACACCGGCTGAAACAAGCCGCCTGTTTGAGCGGATCAGGGAATTACAGCAAAAAGGGGTCGGGATTGTCTTTATCTCCCATAAAATTCCGGAAATTCATGCCATTGCTGATTATCTGAGTGTGATGCGTGACGGCAATATTGCCCTGACCGGACCGGCAAAACAGTTTTCAACCGATGAAATCATTCAGGCGATCACGCCGGAAGCCAAGAAAAAACCGTTATCTGACACCCAAAAATTATGGCTGGATCTCGCCTCTGCCCGCAATAATCCGCAATCCGGTGAACCGGTGCTGGATGTCCGTAATGCCTGTGGCGAAGGATTCCGTCATATCAGTTTTGTTGTCAACCCGGGGGAAGTGGTCGGGCTGGCCGGCGTCGTTGGCGCCGGCCGGACTGAACTCGCGGAGACATTATATGGTCTGCGCCCGCTGATCGCCGGTGACATTCACCTCAACGGTGAGAATTTACGCGGAGTCAGTACAGAAAAACGCCTTACCCGCGGGCTGGTCTGTTTACCGGAAGATCGCCAGGCATCCGGGCTTTTCCTTGATGCGCCGCTGACCTGGAATATCGGCGCACTGGTGCATAACCACCGGGGGCTGCTGGTTCGTCGCGCTTATGATGATGCGGTGCTGGAGCGCTACCGCCGCGCACTGAATATCAAATTCAATGACGGTCAGCAACTGGTGCGCACACTTTCCGGCGGAAATCAGCAAAAAATCCTGATAGCAAAATGCCTGGAAGCCAATCCGTCCCTGCTGATTATTGATGAGCCGACGCGTGGCGTGGATGTCGGGGCACGAAATGATATTTATCAGCTTATACAAAGTATTGCACAGCAAAATGTGGCGATTTTACTGATTTCATCAGATCTGGATGAAGTTGTGGCACTGGCTGACCGCGTACTGGTCATGCATCAGGGCGAATTTGTCGGTGAACTGCAACACAATGAAATGAATGTCGATACCATTATGCACATGGCATTTGGTGAGCAGCGCCGCTGCACTGACACAAAAAGGTCCGAAACAGAAAGCAGAACATCACAGGAGGCGGCATCATGCTGAAATATATACAAAATAACCGAGAAGTGACCGCGCTGCTCGCGATCCTCTGCCTGTTTATATTACTGGGTGGAATGGAAACCCGCTATTTCAGTTTTCAGACCGCCACCATGATTTTCGGCAGTGCTCAAATCCAGATGCTGCTGGCGATTGGTGCCACCCTGGTGATGCTGACGCGCAATATTGATGTCTCGGTCGGCTCCACCACCGGGCTGTGTGCGGTGATTATCGGCATTTCACTGAATGCCGGGCTGCCCCTGACAGTCGCCATTCTGCTGACCGTTGCCACCGGCCTGCTCGCCGGGCTGTTTAATGGCATTCTGGTAACCTGGTTCAAAATACCGGCGATTGTTGCCACCCTCGGCACGCTCGGACTGTATCGCGGCATTATGTTATTACTGACCGGCGGTAAATGGATTGAAGGTTTACCGGCAGAACTGAAAGCCCTGTCGCAGCCGGTTTTCCTGGGATTATCGCCGATTGGCTGGTTCATTATCCTGCTGATTATTCTGATGACACTGTTTCTGTCCCGCACGACTGCCGGACGCGGTTTTTATGCCACCGGCGATAACTTACAGGGCGCACGCCAGTTAGGTGTTCCGGTAGACAGAACACGAATTATTGCTTTTTCAGTCAATGGCATGATGGCAGCACTTGCCGGTATCGTCTTTGCCTCACAAATCGGCTTTATCCCGAATCAGACCGGTAACGGGCTGGAAATGAAAGCTATCGCAGCCTGCGTACTGGGCGGAATAAGTCTGCTGGGCGGCACCGGAACTATTGCCGGGGCAATTCTTGGCGCTTACTTTATGACTCAGATTGACAGCGTGCTGGTGCTGCTGAAACTGCCGGCCTGGTGGAATGATTTTATCGCCGGTTTTGTCTTGCTCGCCGTCTTAGTCTTTGATGGTCGTCTGCGCGTGGCACTGGAGAAAAACCTCCGCGCCCAGCGTTACGCACGGTTCCTCAATCCGTCCCCGCAGCAGGAGACAAAAAAATGACTGGTATCAAACGTTACGGCTGGGAAATTTCACTGTTACTGCTGCTGGTGGCAGAGATCCTGTTATTCGGGATGGGTAACCCGCGCATGCTGGATGCCAATGTGCTGCTGTTCAGTACCAGTGACTTTATCTGTATCGGGCTGGTGGCGCTGCCGCTCACCCTGGTGATAGTCAGCGGCGGAATGGATATCTCATTCGGCGCCACTATCGGGTTGTCCTCTATTGTGCTCGGTATTCTTAACCAGGCGGGTGTGCCGATGATTGCCGCCATTCCGCTGACATTGCTGACCGGTGCTCTGTGCGGACTGATTAATGCCCTGCTTATCTTATTTACCGGTATAAACCCGCTGGTTATTACCCTCGGTACTATGTATCTGTTCGGCGGCTGCGCCCTGCTGCTCTCCGGGCTTTCCGGTGCCAGCGGCTTTGAGGGGATCGGCGGCTTCCCGATGGCCTTTACCGATTTTGCCAATCTGGATCTGTACGGTATTCCGCTTCCGCTGATTATTTTTGCCCTCTGTGTGATTGTGTTCTGGTTTTATCTGCACCGCACACATCCCGGGCGTAATGTCTTTCTGATCGGACAAAATGCCCGTGTCGCGCGTTACAGTGCCTTTCCGGTGACGCGCACGATTTGTCTGCTTTATTCGATGGTCGGTGTATCTGCCGCTCTCGCTGCCATTATTTTAGTCTCCTATTTCGGCTCTGCCCGTGCCGATCTCGGTGCGTCATTCCTGATGCCGGCAATCACGGCGGTTGTATTAGGCGGCGCAAATATTTACGGCGGGTCCGGCTCTGTTTTAGGAACGGCTCTCGCTGTACTGCTGGTTGGTTTCTTACAGCAGGGGCTGCAAATGATTGGTGTACCCAATCAGATCTCCAGTGCACTCTCGGGTGCGCTGCTTATTGTTGCCGTTGTTGGACGTTCCGTTTCTTTACACCGACATCACATCCTCGGATGGTGGGCGCGTAAACGCAACAGGCAATTCGTATCAGAGTAAAACACGTCTTTTATCACAGATTTGACGAAATGGAGAAAACCATGAAACCCATCATGAAAAAACTGGCGCTCGCCACTGCATTAAGTCTCGCATGTGTTTCCTGGGCGAATGCAGCACAAAAAGTCGCCTTTATTCCTAAACTTGTCGGTGTCGGATTCTTTACCAGCGGCGGTCAGGGTGCAGTTGAAGCGGGGAAAAAACTCGGTATCGATGTCACGTATGACGGACCGACTGAGCCGAGTGTTTCCGGTCAGGTTCAGCTTATCAATAACTTTGTCAACCGTGGTTATGACGCGGTTATTGTCTCAGCCGTATCACCGGACGGTTTATGCCCTGCTCTTAAACGCGCCATGCAGCGCGGTGTGAAAGTGCTGACATGGGACTCGGATACCAACCCGGAATGCCGCTCCATTTATATCGACCAGGGCACGCCGAAACAACTCGGCGGAATACTTGTGGATATGGCCGCGGATCAGGTGAAAAAAGAGAAAGCAAAAGTCGCGTTCTTCTATTCCAGCCCGACCGTGACCGACCAGAACCAATGGGTGAAAGAGGCGAAAGCAAAAATCGCCGCCGAACATCCGGGCTGGGAAGTGGTTACCACACAGTATGGATATAACGATGCGACAAAATCATTACAGACAGCCGAAGGTATCATGAATGCCTGGAGCGACCTGGATGTGATTATTGCACCGGATGCCAATGCTTTACCGGCAGCGGCTCAGGCGAAAGAAAATCTGAAACGTAATGATGTTGCGGTCGTCGGTTTCAGCACCCCGAATGTTATGCGCCCGTATGTGGAGCGCGGCACAGTTAACCAGTTCGCCTTATGGGATGTGGTGAAACAGGGTGAAATATCAGTTGCTGTGGCAGATGCACTGATGAAAAAAGGTGAATTGAATGTCGGCGATAAAATTATGGTCGACGGCGTGGGTGAAGTCGAGGTTTCCCCGAACAGTATCCAGGGGTATGACTACGAAGCAAAAGGCAACGGTGTTGTTGTGCTGCCTGAGCGCGTAATTTTCACCAAAAAGAACATTAACAACTACAATTTCTGATAACCACAATTTCCAGGGAGAACTCCATGGCTGATTTAGATGATATCCGTGACGGTAAAGATTTCGGGCTGAATACCCCGCAGAAAAACACCCTTTATACTCTTAAAGGCTGTGGTTCGCTGGACTGGGGAATGCAGTCGCGCCTTGCCCGTATTTTTAACCCGCAAGATAACAGAACCGTGATGCTGGCCTTTGACCACGGCTATTTCCAGGGGCCGACCACCGGTCTTGAGCGTATTGATATTAATATCGCTCCGCTCTTTGAACACACCGATGTTCTGATGTGTACCCGCGGGATCCTGCGCTCACAAGTGCCGGTCGCCACCAACAAACCGGTTGTCCTGCGTGCATCCGGTGCCAACTCAATTCTGACCGAGCTTTCCAATGAAGCCGTCGCGGTGGCAATGGATGATGCCGTACGCCTGAATGTGTCGGCGGTTGCGGCACAGGTGTATATCGGGACAGAGCATGAACATCAATCCATCAAAAATATCATCAGTATGGTGGATGCGGGGATGCGTGTGGGTATGCCGGTGATGGCGGTAACAGGTGTCGGTAAAGATATGGCGCGTGACCAGCGTTATTTCTCTCTCGCCAGCCGTATTGCCGCCGAAATGGGCGCACAGATCATCAAAACCTATTTTGTTGAAGAAGGTTTTGAACGCATTACTGCCGGATGTCCGGTGCCGATTGTTATCGCAGGCGGGAAAAAATTGCCGGAAGATGAAGCACTCGATATGTGTTTCCGTGCCATAGACCAGGGCGCCTCCGGTGTGGATATGGGACGCAATATCTTCCAGTCCGAAGACCCGGTTGCCATGATGAAAGCCGTTCATGCCGTTGTCCATGGTGGCGAGAGCGCAAAACAGGCTTATGCATTGTTCCTGAGCGAAAAGAATAAGGGGTAAATTTTGAACGTAACATTAGTCGAAATTAATGTAAAAGCGGACAAGGTGGATGAATTTATTGCGGTATTCCGTGAAAATCATCTGGGTTCGGTAAAAGAGCCCGGCAACCTGCGTTTTGATGTGTTGCAGGACCCGGATATTCAGACCCGTTTTTATATCTATGAAGCCTATACGGATGATGCCGCCGTTGCCGCACATAAGAAAACACAGCACTATTTGCAGTGTGTTGAAAAACTGGAAGCCCTGATGACCGGCCCGCGTAAAAAAACTGCGTTTATCGGGTTAATGCCTGAAATCAAGTAAATTCAGGCGATATTCTGAAAAACCTGCTGCGGCAGGTTTTTTATTGTCCTGACGCGGCAAACCACCTACTATCTGATTCATTCATTTTATACCCTTATTCATTCAAACTGCAGGTTCCCTGGCTGTATCCTGAATGGCATCGGGTATATATACTACTTAAGTGCTGTTATCAGCCGGGGTACGCGTGAAAAAAATACACTTCTGTGGTTCATTGCTGTTATTGTCGGTCTCAATTGCACCGGCTTATGCCGCTGATGACTGTAAACCCATGTCCGCCCAAACACAGCTTAACCATTACCGCCTGATGGGAATACCCTACCTGCGCGGCCCGGTTAAATCTGTCTCGATGACGACCGAAAGAAACCCGCAAAGTGATATCCGGCTCTCCTCATTCAACCGGATACACCTGAGCCCCTGCGGACACATCATCAGTTATGATTTTATGCGCAAAAATCAGGAATACGGCACGCTGACAACCACAACTGTCACCGGCGCTGAAGATGATGCTGCTATTAATCTGGAATACACTTACTCAACCGGTTATATAACACAGAAAAAACCACGTCCGATGGTTTCCCGCATAACACTGACAAAAGACGCGCAGCAAGTCGTCACCGGTTACCGGACAGAGAATTTTATTAAAGGAAACAGTACGATTCTGTCCGAAAAAGGGGAACTGAATTACCGCAGTGGCGATGTTGATAATATTGTGATTAACAGCGAATTGTTCGCACAAACCTACACCATGAAATATGACTACAATGATAATGGCGATGTCACGCGGATTTACACAGATACGTCGCCCATGATCGAATACGCCTTTACATATAATGATAAAGGCGGGCTTGTCACCGGCTCAGACAAAACGGATATCGCCGGTATCACTGTCACCAACCACATTGAATGCACTCAGTGGGATGCACGGCAAAACTGTACATCGGGGATCTGGACAAAAACAAACAGTAACAGCCAGCCCGGCATGACAGATGTTCAGGGGCAGACGGTTTTTCATACCACTTATGATTATTACGGTGACAAGTAATGAGGCCGTTTACGTTGTGCACGGTGATTACACTGTTAACCGCGACCTGCACTGTTCCTCTTTATGCAGCAGAAACCTGTAAAACCACTGATGCATCAGTACTGCAAAATAACCGGATTATCCTCGGCGCCCCGCTGCTCACCGGAGCAGTAAAATCGCTCAGAGCAGTATCACCGCCTGATCCGGAAGATTTCCGGCAGTTCAGCACCACAACAGATATTGATTTCGATCCTTGCGGACAAATAACACAGTTTAAATTTATGCGCAGTGAAATCCGGAATAAAATGCAGATAACCCGGATACTGACCGCATCAGAAACCACGGACAATGCGCTTTATACACTCAGGAACTACAGACACCGTCCGGGTAAAAAAGACCGGTATCCGATGGTTATCGACACTGTATTTACCAAAGATACCCGCCAACAGATAACCGGCGGTTCAGGAAAAATGTATGTTGAGAATAACGACACCGTGATGCCCGGTGATGTTCAGGTACAATTTGATAATGCCCGGGTATCAGATATCCTCACTCACTGGCCGCATCTGAAAACGGATCAGCATTTCTCATTCGGTTATGATGACAAAGACCGCCTGACTTCGGTGAAATCAGACAGTCAGGCACCAATGACGCAGACTTATACCTATACTCAGGAAGGTTACCCTGCGACACAGGAAGAAATATTCGATGGTGAAATTGCCGGCAGCCGTTATTTTACGCAATGTCTGACCCATGACAGTCATGGTAACTGTATTAAAGAACATGTTACGTCGCAGAATATTTACGGTGGCGCATCCGGGCTGAAAACAGAATCATCTGTGATTGTTAATAAAACTATCCGTTATTATCCGTAACCCGGTTATCTGATTTTAATTAAATACCGGTTCTGCGAATTTTTCGCTGTTGCCGGAAGCGATGAACGTATGCCGAAATAATCAGTATCAGATAAAGAACCGGCTCCGGTGTGTTCGTTTTCACTGACAGAATATAATGCAGGATAACAATCAGCAGCAACGGATAAAGTAAACTGTGAATACGTTTCCACCAATCACCCAGCCGGATGCGAACCGGGTTAAATGAACTGACCGCCATCAGGAATAAAATAATCCAACCAGCGGCGCCCAACATCAGATAAAAACGCGATATAATTTCACTGAAAAAAAGAGCAATGTTATTGACACCAATTTCAAAAAACAGATAGCTTGCCAGATGTAATGTTGCCCAGACAAAACACCATAATCCGAGTAACTTCCTGGTCTGATATAAACTATTCCATTTTAGGTAATGCGCGGCTGCGGGTATTACAGCAATCAGGATTAACAAACGCAGTGCTGTTATTCCCGTAAAATGCTGAATATCTTTTGCAGGATCTGCACTTAACTTATCAACGTTAAGTGCGTAAACCAGCCATACCAATGGCAGTAATGCCATCAGATGAAAAAATATATTAATAACCGGATAGTGGCGTAATCTGATCATCAGAAATATCTCCGCAGATCCATCCCCTTATATAAATCAGTAACCTCATCAGCGTAACCATTAAATAACAACGTCGGCTGCCGTGTTGTCCGTCCTAATCCCTCTGAGCCGATAAAACGCTCTGTCGCCTGCGACCAGCGCGGGTGATCTACCTGCGGGTTTACATTGGCATAAAAACCATATTCACCGGGAGCTGAAAGATTCCACGTTGTTGGGGGAACAGATTCAGTTAAACGAATTTTAACTATCGATTTAATACCCTTAAAGCCATATTTCCACGGAACAACCAACCTGACAGGCGCCCCATTTTGTTTTGGCAGTTCTTTTCCGTAAACACCGGTCGCCATAAATGTCAGGGGATGTAATGCTTCATCCAGACGTAATCCTTCAATATACGGATACGAAAGCCCGCCGCCGGTAAAACGACTTTGTTGTCCGGGCATTTGTTCCGGTGCATATAATGTTTCAAACGCCACATATTTCGCCCGGCCGTTCGGCTCTGCGGCTGCTAATAACGCAGCCAGCGGAAAACCGACCCAGGGAATAACCATTGACCATGCTTCAACACAGCGCATCCGGTAAATACGCTCTTCTGCTGTAAATTTATTACGGATATCATCGGCATTTAATATCAGCGGCCGGTTCACTTCCCCTTCAATTGCCAGTGTCCATTCATCCGTTTTCATCGTATGTGCATTTTCAGCGGGATCAGATTTATTTAAACCAAACTCATAAAAATTGTTATATCCGGTCACTTTATTTTCCGGTGTTAATACCAAATCAGACTGATATGCAACAGGCCGGGTGAAATTCAATTCTTTTAATATTGCATCCGGCACCGCCGGTTTCTCATCAGCAGAAAACCATGAAAGAATTCCGGCATTTACGCCGGGGCTGACCATCATTCCGGCTGCACCCGCACCTAATAACCGGAGCAGGTTTCTGCGCTTCATCATAAAAACAGATTCCGGTGTAATATCAGATGGTCGTATTATTTTTTTCATAGTATGTCCCTTTATTCAGAAAATCAGCAGAGCGTTTCTGTTTAATCCGTTATACCGCAGGCTCTGAATTTAAAGCTGACAAGATGATGACAATTTTGTCATGTTTATGCGATTTTCCCCGGCAACACTAAAGTAACAACATTACGGGACTCAATACGTTCAAATCTGACTTCACCGGCATGTAATTCCATAATTGCCTGAACTATGGATAACCCCAGCCCGCTTCCTTCTGAAGTACGGGCATTATCGCCACGCCAGAACCGTGTAAATACATCATCACTGTTTTCTATTACATCTCCTTCATTTATAACAGAAATCAAAATTTTATTATCGCTGATAACCGCACGGGAAATTATTGTGGTATTAACATGCGAGTACTTGACAGCATTTGATACAATATTTATCAGTGCCCGCATTAATAGCATCCGGTCGGCACTGACGCTGACACATGATATTTCATTGACTAATGTTGACCCGTTCTCTTCTGCATAAGGCGATAACAACTCATAAACATCATCCATTAGTTCAGTAACAGATACACGTTCCTGATTCAAATTAATATTTTTATTTTCGGCTCTGGCAATAAAAAGAACACTCTGGATTATTTGTGCCAATTTATCCAGCTCTTCTGTATTACTGACAATAATAGATTTATATTCATCGGCAGTCCGTGATTTTTGTAATGTGATTTCATTCTGTACTTTAATCGCATGAATGGGTGTTCTTAACTCATGCGCTAAATCATCCGCTAATTGTGTCAGTCTGGTAAAATCGTTTTTCAGTCTCGAGCGCATTATATTTAAGGAATCCCCGAGGCTTTTTAGTTCATCCGGTAATGTGCTTATATCCACAAGCTTACCAAGGGAATGAACACCTGTTTTCGCTGTGATCTGACTCAGCCGTGTAATATCCTGCAATCCCCGTCTTATCAGCCAGAGACTCAGAATAACCATAAATATAATGGCGATAGCAGAAACAGCTATACTTTTTTGCAGATATCCGGTCAGAACACTATTACGATCAACTGATAGCTTTGCGATAGTGACGTGTAATTTTCCGGTTGCTGATTGTATTTCAAAATTAACTGAAGAAAGAGGTATTCCGTCAGCTGTATTCTGATGTGAAATTGATTGTAAACTCAGATTTTCCGGGCTGACAGGGGGATATTGATTGTCCAGCGTTAATTCCGGATTGGTATCAACAATAACGGTATTTTCTGCATCTGTTATTTTAATAACATCCTGGCGTACATCCATCATGCGCTGAAAATAGATTGGCAGTGATTTTATATCAATACCGCTGATAATTAATTTTGCCAGTTGATCGGCCCGGTTAACCAATAAATTATCATCCCGGGATACTAATTCATTTTTTAATGAGTGATAGAGTATCAGTGTTACAAACCCTGCATTAATGACCATCAGCAGGATAAATAATGACATGATTTTAAACCGTAATGACTGTATTTTCATATTTCCGGCCTGTTTAAACGATATCCCATTCCACGGACAGTTTCGATTAATTTGACATCATAGTCATGGTCTATTTTTTTTCTCAGACGCCGGATAGCCACATCAACAATATTGGTATCACTTTCAAAATCAATTCCCCATACTTCACCGGCAATCAGGGTTCTCGGTAAAATATCTCCCGCATGAAGGGCAAAAAAGAGCAACAATGAATATTCCTGGCGTGTCAGTGTTATTTTTATTCCACCCCGCTGTACTTCATGACGGGTAAGGTCAATCTTGAGATCAGCAATATCAATTACTGCCGATACCGGTTGATGGACACGTAATTGATTTTTTACTCTTGCCAGCAGCTCAGAAAATGAAAATGGCTTAACTAAATAATCATTAGCGCCCAGCTCCAGCCCTTTCACTCTGTCCGCTACCGCGTCCCGGGCTGTCAGGCAAATAACAGGTACCGTTTTAGATGTACGCAGTGTTTTCAGGACTTCCCAGCCATCCATCCCCGGCAGCATAATATCTAAAATAATCAGCCGGTAGTCATTTTCAAGCACGAGATAAAGACCATCCCTGCCGTCTGTGGTGATATCAACAATAAACCCGGTTTCTTCCAGTCCTTTTTTAACCCAGCTACCGGTTTTTTCATGATCTTCAATCAGTAATATTTTCATTTTTGCTACCCGGAAATTGCGCTTATGGTATCTGTCTGTCAGTTTATTTTAATTTTGGACATAAAAAAACCGCAGACGACGGAAAGGTGTCTGCGGTTTCAGTATCAGTGTAATTACGCGAATTTAATCATCACCATACCCAGCAGAAGCAGAACAATACCGCCCCAGCCTTTGTAATTGAGGCGCTGATTAAACAAGATCCAGCCCGCAGCGACGGTTGCCACAATCCCGAATGCACCCCAGAGTGCATACGCCACAGATAACTCAATACCGCGGACCGCCAGTGCCAGGCAACTGAATGCACCTAATACTGCCAGCAGTGATAATATCCCCAGCCATACGCGTTTAAAGCCGTTTGACATCTTCAGCAGGATATTGGCCATAATCTCCAACACCACAGCCAGCAGTAAAAATGCCCCGTGCCACCATTCAAATGTCGACAACATATTACGCCCCTTTCATCATCTCGTTCAGTGGCGCATAAGACGGTTTTGCAACAGGCTGTTTTTTCTGTACTGCTTTTTTGGTACCGTATTTAATCAGGGTGATCCCTGCAATTAACAGCGCCAGACCGCCCAGTTTCATTGGCGAAAGTGATTCCTGGAACCACATCACACTGAATGTGGTAATGATGAGGATCCCAATTCCTTCCCACAGCGCGTATGCCACGCCGAGAGCCACTTTTTTAACCGCCATGGACAGTAAAATATAAGATGCAGCGATCATGATATACATCACAACCATTCCTGCGGTGTCGCCTGAAACACTTGCGTATTTCATCGACAATGTTCCTATGACCTCAGTCACAATGGCCAAGCCTAAAAACATCCAGTAAATCATAGTTATTTTTCCTGATGTACAACGCATACAGGTTTACGACACACCATAAAGAAGGTGCGTGACCGGTCGCGTTTAACGCTAAACGAAAATGTTAAATATAACAGTGCAACCAAAAGCGCAGCGGCGTTTGGCTCGTCAGACGGAAAGAGAAATAGCTATAATTCGCTGTACCAATAGTGCTCGCTTGATACGATAGCGGAAAGGAAAAGTACGTGGGTAGAACGTCGGATTTTAATCCTGCTACTACTGTCGCTTTGCATGATGTCTTATTCTTTTGTTTGTACCCGGTCGGGTCACAACAATGAAAGAATCCTCCGGTTATTAATATTAACATCATTTTTATCACAACTAACTGCGTTCAGCAATGCCGTCGCTCATTATTTTTTAGTAAATAATTTTATTTTTTAGGTAGTTACAAAAATGGCCAGCTTCTTATTCAGAAGATGACCATATTTAAGCAGGCTCAAACCCGCCGTTCACGGGTTTTTATGCGACCAGCTGTATAATTATTCCAGTTCGTTCCAGGAGTGCCCGTCACGTGCCATCATAGCAATAGAGGCGATTGGTCCCCAGCTTCCCGCCTGATATGGCTTAGGTGGTTCATTGTCCAGTGACCACGCATGCATAATGGAATCCACCCACTTCCAGGCTTCCTCCACTTCGTCACGACGGACAAACAGAGCCTGAATGCCGCGCATAGCTTCGAGCAGCAGACGTTCATAGGCATCGGCAATATGAGTCTGGTTAAAGGTTTCCGAGAAGCTCAGATCCAGCTTGGTCGTTTGCAGACGATGCTTGTGATCCAGCCCCGGCGCTTTGTTCAGCACTTCAATATCGATACCTTCATCCGGCTGTAAACGAATAGTCAGTTTATTCGGCGGCAGATGCTGGTATGTCTCATTAAAGATATTCAGGGACGGCTGTTTGAAATACACCACCACTTCAGAGCATTTTGACGGCATACGCTTGCCGGTACGCAGGTAGAACGGTACACCGGACCAGCGCCAGTCATCGATATCCGCGCGGATCGCCACAAAGGTTTCTGTCTGACTGACGGTATTCGCACCCTCTTCATCCAGATAGCCCGGCACTTTTGTGCCATGGACAAACCCGCCCGTATATTGCCCGCGAACGGTTTTCTCCCGGACATTACTGATATCAATGGTTCGCAGCGAGCGCAGAACTTTCACTTTCTCATCACGGATGCGGTCACTGCTCAGGTCATCCGGCGGCGACATCGCAATCATGGTCAGAATTTGCAGCAAATGGCTCTGCACCATATCGCGCATCTGGCCGGCTTTATCAAAATAGCCCCAGCGCCCTTCAATACCCACTTCTTCTGCCACTGTTATCTGGACATGATCGATTGTCCGGTTATCCCAGTTATTCACAAACAGCGAGTTGGCAAAGCGCAGCGCCAGCAGATTCAGTACCGTTTCTTTTCCGAGATAATGGTCGATACGATAAATCTGGCTCTCTTTAAAGTATTTTGCCACTTCGGTATTGATAGCCTGAGAAGACTCAAGATCATTACCCAGCGGTTTTTCCATCACCACACGGCTTGGTTCTTTATTCAGATGCGCTTCGCCCAGCCCTCTGCACATGGCACTGAATGTGCTTGGCGGCATAGCAAAATAATAAACGGAGGTATTTTTATTTTCCGCAATAATATTTGCCAGACTTTTAAAATGGGATAAATCATTCACATCAAGATTGCAGAATCCCAGGCGGGCACTGAAACGCGCCCACAGCTCCGGATCCAGCGGCTCATTCAGGAAGGTATTAAACGCCTCTTCCACAAACTGCTGATATTCCTCACGGGACCATTCTGCACGACCTGCGCCGATAATACGGGTTTCAGGGTGAATATTGCCTGCTTTTTCAAGCTGATATAAGGATGGAAGTAACTTGCGGCGTGCGAGATCGCCTTTGGTGCCAAAAATGACTAAATCACAAGCGGGAGCCGTTGCTGTCAACGCCATAAAAAACCTCTCCTCGTGGCAGTGGAATTGTAATTTTGTTACAGAGATAACGAATAATGTACTCGTTTGCGCCCGGTCAGTAAACATAAATGCGGGTTACAGCACATTTTTGCTGCCTTCCCGGCAAGTACGGGTCTGTGGCCACATCACAATGTGATTTTCAGTAATATGTAATAAAATTACTTTTTTGATGCAAATTTACCGGAATGAAAGTCAGACACAGCTCAAACTTTCAAAAAAAAGCCTTATTCTCCGCCGGTTATCCCCTGTTCTGCCCCGGTTTACGTAGTATATTTTCAGAAAATAATGACAGCCTGTCGTGTCACACAGATCAATATAAAAGGCAAAGTGGTATGAATATTTTAGACCGGCTGCGTAACAGTCTGGATTATCTGAGTAAATCTGAAAAAAAAGTGGCGGAGACAATCCTGGGTGCGCCGCAGATAGCCATCCATTCCAGCATTGCCACTCTTGCCAAAATGGCGGATGTCAGTGAACCGACGGTTAATCGTTTCTGCCGCCGTCTGGATACCAAAGGATTCCCGGATTTCAAACTGCTGCTGGCACAAAGCCTGGCTAACGGCACTCCCTATGTCAGCCGCAATGTCGATGAAAATGACTCTGTTGATGCCTATACCAGTAAGATATTTGAATCCGCCATGGCAGGGTTGGATGCGGTCAGAAGCACACTCGATATGCTGACCATCAACCGCGCCGTGGATTGCCTGACCCAGGCACGGAAAATAGCATTTTTTGGCCTGGGGGCATCTGCTGCCGTTGCCCATGACGCCATGAATAAATTTTTCCGCTTTAACATCCCCGTTATTTATTCTGATGATGTTGTTATACAACGCATGAGTTGCATCAATAGTACAGAAGGTGATGTCGTCGTGCTGATTTCCCATACCGGACGCACCAAAAACCTGGTTGAAATAGCCCGCATTGCCCGTGAAAATGATGCCACCGTGCTGGCAATCACATCAGAAAATTCACCGCTTGCTGCCGAAGCCTCTGTCACTATCATACTAAATGTCCCGGAGGACACTGATATTTATATGCCGATGGTGTCACGTCTGGCACAACTGACCATTATTGATGTCCTCGCCACCGGTTTTACCCTGCGCCGTGGTCCGAAATTCCGTGATAACCTGAAACGTGTCAAAGACGCACTGAAAGACTCCCGCATTGACAAACTCTGTTAGTTTTTAATCATTTGTGTCGTTTTGACACATTTACTGCCGCTGACTGCAATTAATGTCACGAATTAGTAACATGGTGAATGATACGATATACCTGACTCACTGTTTTACATTTGCTGACTCGATTTTTATTTTAATTACGCGATAATCAAACAGGAGTGAATCGATTTTACACTCACTATCCGGTAAATGATCCGCCGGACGGAAGAGTGTTTTTATTAACACCAGTTTTACCTTATTCAGGTCAACGGAGAAATGTATGTCAACACGTCTCAGAAGAACAAAAATTGTGACGACCCTGGGTCCGGCTACGGATCGTGATAATAATCTCGAAAAAATCATTCAGGCGGGAGCAAACGTTGTCCGCATGAACTTCTCTCACGGCAGCCCGGAAGATCACGTTGAACGTGCGGTAAAAGTCCGTGAAATTGCCGCACGCCTCGGTGTTCAGGTAGCGATTTTAGGTGACCTTCAGGGCCCGAAAATCCGCGTATCCACCTTTAAAGATAATAAAATCTTGCTGAGCGTCGGTGATAAATTCATCCTTGATGCTGAGCTGGGTAAAGGTGAAGGTACCAATGAGCACGTCGGTATTGATTACAAAAAATTGCCGGAAGATGTGGTTCCCGGCGATATTCTGTTACTTGATGATGGCCGCGTTCAGCTGAAAGTGCTGGATGTAAAAGGCGCAAAAATTATGACGGAAGTGACTGTTGGTGGTTTACTTTCTAATAATAAAGGGATTAATAAACAGGGCGGCGGGCTGTCTGCTGATGCACTGACTGAAAAAGACAAAGAAGACATCAAAACAGCCGCCAGAATTAATGTTGATTACCTTGCTGTCTCCTTCCCGCGCTGCGCGGAAGATTTACATCTTGCACGCCGCCTCGCCCGTGATGCCGGTTGTGAAGCCCAGATTGTCTCCAAAGTGGAGCGCGCAGAAGCCGTTGCCACTGATCAGGTAATGGATGAGATTATCCTCGCCTCTGATGTGGTGATGGTTGCCCGTGGTGATCTCGGCGTGGAAATCGGCGATCCGGAGCTTGTCGGTGTCCAGAAAAAACTGATTCGCCGCAGCCGTCAACTGAATCGTGTCGTTATCACCGCGACTCAGATGATGGAATCAATGATAACGAACCCGATGCCGACCCGCGCAGAAGTCATGGATGTGGCAAATGCCGTTCTTGATGGTACGGATGCTGTGATGCTTTCTGCTGAAACGGCGGCGGGTCAGTATCCGGCTGAAACGGTTGAAGCGATGGCGCGTGTCTGTCTGGGTGCGGAGAAAATGCCTAACGTAAATATCTCCAAACATCGCATGGACAAGACATTCGACAATCCGGAAGAAGCGATTGCAATGTCAACTATGTATGCAGCGAACCATCTCAATGGTGTGAAAGCTATTATCGCCATGACAGAATCCGGTCGTACCGCCCGTATGATGTCCCGCATCAGTTCCGGTCTGCCAATCTTTGCTATGTCGCGTCATGAAAAAACCCTGAACCAGACAGCGCTTTACCGTGGTGTAACCCCGGTATTTTGCAGCACACACACTGACGGTCTTGCCGCAGTAACTGAAGCGGTCAGTCGTTTGCGTGAAAAAGGCTATCTCTTCCCCGGGGATCTTGTGATGGTCACTCAGGGGGATCAGATGGGTCTGGTCGGCAGCACTAATACCAGCCGTATTCTTGAAGTGAAATAATTACCTGAGATTACAAACAAAACCGCCGGTCATCTGACCGGCGGTTTTGTTATGATGTAATGAACGGCCCCGTCAGGGCAATTCTTTTCTCTTGAACCGCTGATACGGCTCTTCCTCACCGTCACGACGGGTTTTCAGCAGTTTCAGAATCCAGGTGTACTGCTCAATATTCGGGCGTACAAGCGCTTCCACTTCTTCATTCATGCGCCTTGCGATATACGGATCATCCTGCCCGTCAATATCATCCATCGGCGGACGCACATGAATATGAAACTGATGATTTTTGTGATCGTACACCGGAAACAGCGGAACAATCGCGGCTTTGCAGACTTTCATCAGCCGCCCGATAGCCGGCAGTGTTGCTTTGTAAGTGCTGAAGAACGGCACAAACTCACTGTGCTCTGCACCATGATCCTGATCCGGCAGATAATAACCACTGTAGCCATTACGGACACTGGCAATAAATGGCTTAATTCCGGCTTCACGTGAATGCAGACGCCCGCCGAAATGCACCCGCGCTTTGTTCCATAAATAGTCCGCGACCGGGTTTTTCTGATGATGGAACATGCCCGCGACTTTATTTCCCTGCGCAGCAAACAACATTGCCGGTAAATCTATCGCCCAGCCGTGCGGCACCATAAAGATAATATTGCGCCCCTGCGCCTGTAAGCCATCAATAATGTCCTGCCCGTGAACCTGTGTGCGGGAAATAACCCGCTGAGGATTACGCAGACAAAGCTCTGCCAGCATCACAAACGCATGAGGAGCACTGGCAAACATATTATCCGCCAGTACCTCCCGCTCTGCCGCAGGCATATCAGGGAAGCAGTAATAAAGATTAATCAGTGCTCTGCGACGAGCACTTTTGGCTAAGCGTCCGGCTATTTTACCAATACCCGCCAGCATAGGATCACGTAATTTAACCGGCAAAAACGTCAGCCCGGCCAGAGCCCCTGCCGCCGCCCACATTCCCCAGTATTTCGGGTGCAGATAGTGGCGGTGAAATGTCGGGATATATCCCGCTTTGCTGTCTGTATCGGTTTCTTTATTCACAGATGGACACCAATATTGAATTAAATATATATATCATAGTGTTATAACTATTTTAACGTATCATTATTAATTATTTATGATCAGATGTATACCCTTGTTTATTCAAACTGCAGGTTCGTTAGCTGCACTCAGCCACCCGGGTCACATACTGATGTATGCTCCCCGTCTGTCTTTCCTTGCCGCCTGCCTGCATCTCGAATGTCATTGGGTACAATTAAAATTCGCTACAACGGATGAACAGAACGCGGATACCTGAGTACCCGCGTTCGCAGAAGAAGATATTAATTGAAGGTCAGTTGCGGGCGCTGCTGTTTAACCACAGACAGGTAATTCGCACGATCTTTGCCGGACAATCCGCCGGAGCGTGGTAATTTAGCCGTTAACGGGTTCACCGCCTGCTCACCGTTCCAGACTTCAAAATGCAGATGTGGACCGGTTGAACGCCCGGTATTTCCGGATAATCCGACCTTGTCACCCCGCTTCACTTTCTGACCGGGCTTGACTAATAATTTACGCATATGCATGTAGCGGGTCGTAAACTGGCGTCCGTGGCGGATTGCCACAAAATTTCCGGCAGCACCGCTGAATTTCGCCACAACCACTTCCCCGTCACCGACTGCCAGCACTGGTGTACCGACCGGCATCGCAAAATCGACGCCTTTATGCGGCGCAATACGCCCGGTTACCGGGTTTACGCGACGCGGATTAAAGTGAGAAGAAACACGGAACTGTTTACCTGTCGGGAAACGCAGAAAACCGCGCTCCAGGCCATCACCTTTAGCATCATAAAAACGGCCGTCTTCTGCACGGAATGCATAATAGTCACGTCCGTTAGTATGCAGACGGATAGCCATCATCTGGCTCTGCTCCTGTTTGCCGTCCAGCATTTCGCGGGAGGTTAACACCGTAAAGCTGTCGCCGTTTTTCACCCGGCGGACATCCACCTGCCATTGTAATGCTTTTGCGATATCCCGCACTTCACTGCGGCTTAAACCGGCTTTACTGACACTGGCATTCAGGCTGCCGCTGACTTTTCCGCTGATGCGTTTTGTCTGCCATTCACCTTCACGGGTTTCTTTGGTTTCTTTAAATCCGTTGCCGCTGCGGACATATGTCCGGGTTTCACGGCGGTTAACCGTCCAGCTCAGGGATTTCAGTTCCCCGTCTTCGTTCAGTTCCCAGGCAAGGGTCTGTCCGATCTGAAGATTGCGCAACCCTTTGTATTTATTTGATAATAATGCAACATCAGACGAATCGATACCGTATTGTGTCAGAATGGCAGATAAACTGTCGCCATTTGCAACGGTATATTCCAGTGATGTCGGAATGACAGTATCGGTTGGTGATGATTCATCAACATCATCAGACTCTTTTGCCAGACCTTCATCCGGTAACTGGTCGCTGCTGTCAGTAATGATATCATCGGTATCCGCATCCACCTGAATAGTGCTGAGATCCGCAGGCGGCGCAAAATCTGATTCAATATACTGTTCGTTATCGGATGTCCGTTCGTGATATACAGCAAACGGGTGCCAGACAGCGACACCCAGAGTTGCGGCAGTTAACATTCCCAGCATCATGCGATGCGCTTTCGGTAACTGGTTGTATACCAGAACGGCGGATTTTGCCATTTGCTGCAATTGCACGCGTTCTGTTCCTTATTTATTGCTCCAGGCAGGATGCGTACTGCGTCGATAACCGGGACAGGAACTCGGTATAACCGTCCCTGCCCACTGCAATTCCGCTGCCCAGCGGGTCAAGTACGCCCATCTTCGCGTTCGTACCTTTGGCTACCGCTGTAATGACTGCCGGCCTGAATTGTGGCTCAGCAAATACACATAATGTGTCTTGCTCAGCCAGCTTTAATTTGATGTTGCTGAGTGTCTGAGCTCCCGGCGAAATTTCAGGATTGATCGTAAAATGCCCTGAAGGCGACAGATCGAAGCGTTTTTCAAAATAACCGTAAGCATCATGAAAAACAAAATATCCCTTATTTTTTACCGGTGCCAGCTGCTGACTGATATTCTTCTCAGTTTCAGTAAGTTGTCCATTGAATTTACGCAGGTTTACGTCCAGCGCAGGTTTTTTATCCGGATAACTCTCAAGGAGTTTATTATAGACAACCTGAGCTGTTTGCCGTGCAATATCAGGCGATAACCACAGGTGCATATTATATACTCCGTGGTGATGATGTCCGTCGTCGTCGTGGTCATCATCTTCATTGTTTTTCAGCAAAAACGGCCTGACTTGCTCAAGCTCACTGATAACAATCTGTTTTTGCGCCGGAACAACCGCTAACGGCTTTTGCAAAAAGGTTTCCAACTCCGGCCCGACCCATATAACCAAATCCGCCGACCGGATTTTTTTCAGATCAGAGGGTTTCAGTGCATAATCATGGGGCGATGCGCCATCGGGCAGTAAAATCTGTGTGTCCGTTACGCCATCAGCGATAGCGGCTGCGATTAATCCGACAGGACGTAATGATGTTAACACATCCGCACTGGCGGTTTGTGCGCTTAAACTCAAAAAAGTGGCGATAAACACCGTTTTTATACCGCGCCGTGACTGATGTAACATAATTTAAACTCCGTGACATGATTTTAGTAATGTTATATTATAACGTTTCACTCATTCTGCAAGATAACAATTT
The DNA here is from genome assembly GCF_965118875.1 of Morganella psychrotolerans. Taxonomy (GTDB): domain Bacteria; phylum Pseudomonadota; class Gammaproteobacteria; order Enterobacterales; family Enterobacteriaceae; genus Morganella; species Morganella psychrotolerans_C. The sequence goes on along the minus strand of NZ_CBCPJD010000001.1, from coordinate 337,025 downwards.
CCCATGTCAACACTTATCGCGGTAAATGATGTATCCGTTACTTTCGGCAGCAATACCGTGCTGGAAGACATTTCATTTGCATTAACACCGGGTAAAATCATCACCCTTCTCGGGCCCAACGGCGCAGGAAAATCCACGATCGTCCGTGTCGTTCTCGGGCTTATCGCACCGTCATCAGGGTCAGTAACACGTACACCCGGGTTAACCGTCGGCTATGTTCCGCAAAAACTGTATCTTGACCCGACCATGCCCCTGACCGTTGCCCGCTTTCTGCATCTCAAACGCGGTGTCAGCAAAGCAGATTGCCTGACAGCACTCGGGCGGGTAAACGCCGCTCATCTGACGGACAAACCGATGCAGCGCCTCTCGGGCGGTGAAATGCAGCGTGTACTGCTGGCACGGGCACTGTTAGCCCGCCCTCAGTTGCTGGTACTGGATGAACCGACTCAGGGCGTGGATGTGAATGGTCAGGTGGTATTGTATGATTTAATCACACAACTGCGTGATGAACTAAACTGTGCCGTATTGATGGTTTCCCACGACCTGCATCTGGTGATGGCAAAAACAGATACCGTACTCTGTATTAACCGCCATATCTGCTGCTCCGGTGAACCGGATATTGTTGCGGCACATCCGGAATTTACGGCGATGTTCGGCACCCGTGCCGCCACACAAATCGGGGTTTACCGTCATCATCATAACCACAGTCATGAGAATGCCGGAGCGGTTGCATCCCCTTCAGCGCCCTGCTGCGGCAACCATTCACCTGTAAGCGGATCACCGGATAGTGCCGCGGAGTGCCGTCATGATTGAGTTACTGTTACCCGGCTGGCTCGCCGGTATGTTGCTGGCTATTGCAGCCGGTCCGCTCGGCTCCTTTGTGGTCTGGCGACGGATGTCCTACTTCGGGGATACTCTGGCACATGCGTCACTGCTGGGCGTCGCTTTTGGTTTATTGCTCAATGTCAGTCCGTTTTATGCGGTGATCGCGGTCACGCTGATCCTGGCGCTGCTGCTCGCCTGGCTGGAGCGCCGCCCGCAACTGGCGGTTGATACCCTGCTGGGCATTATGGCGCACAGTGCGCTGTCACTCGGTCTGGTGGTGGTCAGTCTGATGTCTGACGTCCGTGTCGATTTGATGGCTTATCTGTTCGGTGATCTGCTGTCAGTCACTTATGAAGATCTGCTGCCGATAGCCGTCGGTGTGGTAATTGTCACCGGTTTGCTGTTATGGCAATGGCGGAATTTACTGTCAGTAACGATAAGTCCTGAACTGGCGTTTGTTGACGGTATACAGCCCGGTCGCCTGCGGATGATGCTGATGTTAGTCACGGCACTGACTATCGGACTCGCAATGAAATTTGTCGGAGCACTGATTATCACATCATTACTGATAATCCCTGCCGCCGCTGCCCGTCGTTTTGCGCGGACACCGGAACAGATGGCAGCCGGAGCGGTAATTATCGGTATAATTGCCATTACCGGCGGGTTAGCACTTTCTGCCGTTTATGACACCCCGGCAGGTCCGTCAGTTGTACTGTCTGCAGCATGCTGTTTTATTCTGAGTCTGCTGGTTAAACCTAAGAACTAAGATCCGGTATACCCTTATTCATTCAAATTGCAGGTTCGTTGGCGGCTTGAATAATATTGGGTATATAAATAAAAACCCCCGCCGGTATGCACAGCGGGGGTTTTTGTTAACGACCATCGGGATGATTACAGGCCGGTCACCGGATGGATAGATCGGCGTTTTTTCGTCTTCGCCATCGGGCGGTGAAGTTTCTTTTCTTCTGTTTTCTCTGTTTTACCACTTCGGCTGACAGTGTAGCCCAGAGCTAACTTATCGAGGAATTCAATAAGCTTCTCATTCATTTCACTGTAGCTGTGACGGCGGATAGCGCTCGGCGTATCAACAAAGCGGAAAGTTGACGCGGATTTCAGGTCATCTTCACTATTGAGGATCAGATATTCAACCACATCGCGGGTAAATTCCATGTGACACTGGAAACCAAATACCCGGTTGCTGTAGGCAACAATCTGTCGCGGACATCCGGCACTGAAGGCAATAATCTGCGCATTTTCAGTAAGTCCCGGCATATCATTGTGCCAGTGACCCACACCCAGAGAATCCCCGAAATTCGAGAAAAGCTGGCTGCGTTTTCCCGCATTGGTGATATGCATCGTAAACTTACCTATCTCTTTGTCAGGGCTTTGTTCATACGGTGCCCCTAGTGCTTCACCGATAAGCTGTGCGCCGAGGCAGACACCAATGACGGCTTTATTTGCCGCAATGGCGTTGGCAATAAATGCCTGCTCTTTTTTCGAATCAAAATAAGAGCATTCAGCTGTTGTTGTTGCCGGGCTTTGCGGGCCGCCCATCACAATCAGAAAATCAATACCGCTGACACTGTCAGGCAGCTTATCACCTTCATAAAGACGGGTGAATGTGACGTTGAATTTGTTCTTCCGTGCCCAATATTCGTAAGCGCCCGGCGCTTCAAAATAGTCATGAATGATAAAATGAACGCGCATAGTCAGTTCCCTTTCACTATATAGAAATTATCCTTTCTACAGTACAGGGTTACGACTGCGCATGCCAATTTTAAAATATCGAATAATCACCAATTACAGCGGATTACTCCCGGAATAATCCCCGGAAAAATCATTTAATTATCATGAATATAAAAAGATAAGCATATAATGTTTAATTGATTAATTATTAACCAATCTGGTTTTATTATCCTGCTTATTGGTTTCCGTGATGTTCAATCCCGAAATGACGATAAGCGTGTATCGTCGCCAGTCGTCCGCGAGGGGTCCGCTGGATAAAGCCCTGCTGAATTAAGAACGGCTCAATTACATCTTCGATGGTTTCCCGCTCTTCTCCAATGGCCGCAGCCAGGTTATCCAGACCGACGGGGCCACCCATAAATTTATCAATAATAGTGACTAATAACTTACGGTCGAGATAATCAAATCCGGCGGCATCCACACTCAGCATATCCAGCGCCAGCCCGGCGGTAGATTCGTCTATCGACCCGTCACCTTTCACCTGGGCAAAATCCCGCACCCGCCGTAACAGACGGTTGGTAATACGCGGTGTCCCGCGTGAGCGCATGGCTATCTGACGGGCACCTTCAGCAGACATATCCACGCCCATAAAATGGGCGCTGCGGCTGACAATATGCTGTAAATCATCCACATTATAAAACTCAAGTCGCTGGACAATACCAAAACGGTCACGCAGCGGAGAGGTCAGAGAACCCGCCCTGGTTGTCGCACCAATCAGGGTAAACGGCGGCAAATCAATTTTAATCGAGCGGGCAGCCGGACCTTCGCCGATCATAATATCCAGCTGATAATCTTCCATTGCCGGATACAAAATTTCTTCGACCACCGGTGATAAGCGGTGAATTTCATCGATAAATAAGACATCATGAGGCTCGAGGTTAGTCAGCATTGCCGCCAGATCACCGGCTTTTTCCAGTACCGGACCGGATGTTGTGCGCAGATTAACACCCATTTCATTGGCAACAATGTTTGCCAGCGTAGTTTTCCCGAGCCCGGGCGGACCAAAAATCAGCAGATGATCGAGAGCGTCTCCGCGCTGACGTGCCGCTTCGATAAAAATTTCCATCTGTGAACAGACCTGCGGCTGACCCACATATTCCGCCAGGAATTTCGGACGGATTGCGCGATCCACCACTTCATCATCCGGTAATGTTTCTGCCGTAATCAGTCTGTCTGCTTCAATCATGACCTGTCACCCCGTTCTGCCGTCATCATCTTTTCGTTATATTTACAGCGCAGCGCGCAGTGCTTCGCGGATCAGTGTTTCACTGTCAGCACCCGGTTTGGTTACTTTCGCAATCATCCGGCTGGCTTCCTGTGGTTTATACCCCAGGGAAATCAGTGCTTCAACAGCTTCAGATTCCGCATCTGCCTGCGTATTACCCGCCTGCTGACTTGCCGGCAGTGACATTTCCGCATCACGGAACAGGTCGCCGTTAAGCCCTTTAAAACGGTCTTTCATTTCAACAACCAGGCGCTCGGCAATTTTTTTACCGACACCCGGTAATTTAACAAGCTGTGCCACCGCGCCCTGCTCAATCGCCGCAACAAATTGCTGAGCAGACATTCCCGAGAGGATAGCCAGCGCCAGTTTGGGTCCGACGCCGTTGACTTTGATTAATTCGCGGAACAGCGCGCGTTCCTGTTTATCATTAAACCCGTACAGCAACTGTGCATCTTCGCGCACAATAAACTGGGTAAACAGGATAGCTTCCTGTCCCACGTCAGGCAATTCATAAAAGCAGGTCATCGGCATGTGAACTTCATAGCCCACACCATTCGTTTCTAATAATACGATAGGTGGCTGTTTTTCCAGCACAATACCTCTAAGTCGTCCGATCACGCGCGTTTCCTTTATAATTACCGGCAGTGCCCGTTTATAACATAAAAAAAGCTGGACGTATATCCAGCTGTCGGAAAATTCAGTTTACCACGCACGGATACCGGGCGGTTACTCTTTCAGCCGTCCGCGCGCCATCACCAGGCGTGGTTGCCCCATCTGTATTAAATTCTGATTGAAATGACAGTGAGTAATGGCAATCGCCAGCGCATCGGCGGCATCGGCCTGCGGCGCTGCCGAGAGTTTAAGGATAGAGCGCACCATGTGCTGCACCTGCGCTTTCTCTGCGGCACCCGTACCGGTAACTGACTGTTTGACCTGGCGGGCGGCATATTCAAATACCGGGATACTATTATTAACTGCGGCGAGAATAGCCACACCACGCGCCTGCCCGAGTTTCAGGGCAGAATCGGCATTTTTAGCCATAAAGACCTGCTCGATGGCAAAATTGTCCGGCTGATACTGTGTGATGATTTCGCTGACACCGGCGTAAATTTTTCCGAGCCGGGACGGAAGGTCTGCGACCTGTGTGCGGATACAGCCGCTGCCGATATACAGCAACCGGCGGCCCTGCTGGCGGATAACACCATAACCGGTCACCCGGGAGCCGGGGTCAATACCCAGAATAATGGACATAGGAGAACCGCGTATTTGCAGAGAGAGTACAGAGAGATACACCATGTGCATCCCTCTGTAAAGGGAAGACGATTACAGCAGCGCTGCGATTTCGTCAGAGATTTCGCCGTTGTGGTAGACTTCCTGCACATCATCAGAGTCTTCCAGCATATCAATCAGGCGCATCAGTTTTGGTGCCGTTTCTTCATCAAGATCTGCTTTGGTGGACGGGATCATGGACACTTCAGCTGATTCCGCGGTAAACCCGGCGGCATCCATCGCATCCTTCACATCACCAAGAGATTCCCATGCGGTATACACATCGATAGCACCGTCATCAAAGGCTTCAACATCTTCGGCACCTGATTCCAGAGCAGCTTCCATCACAGCGTCTTCATCCAGACCCGGTGCATAAGAAATTACACCTTTACGGGTGAAGAGATAAGCCACAGAGCCGTCAGTACCTAAGTTACCGCCGGTTTTGGTGAACGCGTGGCGCACATCAGAAACAGTACGTTTGCGGTTGTCAGTCAGACATTCCACCATTACCGCTGTGCCACCCGGGCCGTAACCTTCGTACACAATGGATTCCATGTTATCGTTTTCATCGTTACCCGCCCCGCGTGCAATCGCACGGTTCAGGGTATCGCGGGTCATATTATTTGATAACGCTTTATCCACTGCCGCGCGCAGACGTGGGTTAGATGCAGGATCAGGACCACCAATGCGGGACGCCGTGACTAATTCACGAATGATTTTCGTGAAAATTTTACCGCGCTTAGAATCCTGAGCTGCTTTGCGGTGTTTGGTGTTGGCCCATTTACTATGACCTGCCATTCTCTAATCTCCAAATTAAGTCTTTACGACGTTCATTCATATTGATCCGCTGCCATTGCGGGAGGTTACACTGTGTGTACCCCGCCCGTCCCTGACTGACAAACGAATTCTTCAATTGCATTCCCGTTACTGGGTGAAATGGTTTTCCCGGCGGCATCTTCCGCCGGTAACCATTCATACGCCAGATGTTCCGTTAAAGGAACCGCTCTCGGCGCGGGTAAGCGTAACATAAACCAATGTTCCGTATTGTGAGTCACCGCAGGTGCATAGCGATGGCGAAAATGCGGAAAAATGGTATAGCAGACAGTGCGCTGACAATCCGTCAGCAGCAACTGCTCTGCAATGATATCAATGCCGGTTTCTTCTTTTACTTCCCGGACTGCGGCCTCCCGGGGAGTTTCTTCCGCTTCCAGACTGCCGGTGACGGACTGCCAGAAAGCAGGGTAATCACGGCGTTGTAACATCAGAACACGCCCCGTTTCCTGCTCATAAATAACCACCAGCACGGATTCAGGGCGTTTATAAGCCATCAGATTCAGTCGCTTTCTTTCTGCGTAACAGTAATCGCCAGTTCTTTCAGCGAATCTGCCGCGGCAAAGCTCGGAGCATCTGTCATCAGACAGGCTGCTGCCGTGGTTTTAGGGAATGCGATAACATCACGGATATTTTCAGTTCCGGTCAGCAGCATCACCAGGCGGTCAAGACCAAAGGCCAGACCTGCATGCGGAGGTGTGCCGTATTGCAGTGCATCCAGCAGGAAACCGAACTTCTGGCGCTGCTCGTCCTGAGTGATCCCCAGAATGCCGAATACAACCTGCTGCATTTCATTGCGGTGAATACGCACTGAACCACCGCCCACTTCATAGCCGTTAATGACCATGTCGTATGCATTGGCGATTGCCTCTTCCGGTGCATCTTTCAGCTCTTGCGCTGACATATCACGCGGGGACGTAAACGGATGGTGCATCGCGGTCAGACTACCTTCACTCGTTTCTTCAAACATAGGGAAGTCAATCACCCACAGCGGACGCCAGCTGTTCAGGTCAGTGATACCAAGGTCACGTCCTGTTTTCAGGCGCAGCGCACCCATTGCATCCGTCACCATCGATTTGGCACCGGCACCGAAGAAAATAATATCGCCGGACTGCGCATCAGTGCGATCCAGAATTGCTTCAGCAATATCCGCGGTCAGGAACTTGGCAACCGGAGACTGAACGCCTTCAAGACCCAGAGAGCGATCGTTGACTTTCATCCACGCCAAGCCTTTCGCGCCATAAATACCGACAAATTTGCCGTATTCATCAATCTGTTTGCGGGTCATTTCTGCCCCGCCGGTGACACACAGTGCCACAACGCGACCTTTCGGATTGTTAGCCGCATCGGCAAAAACAGAGAATTCAGACTCTTTTACCAGATCCGCAATATCAGTTAACTCTAACGGGTTACGTAAATCCGGCTTATCTGAACCGAAACGACGCATCGCTTCCCCGAACGTCATGACCGGGAAATCACCGAGATCGACATTAATAATGTCGTTCCACAATTCGCGGATCATTCTTTCCATGACCGCACGGACCTGGTCTGCGCTCATAAAGGAGGTTTCGACATCGATCTGGGTAAATTCAGGCTGGCGATCAGCACGTAAATCTTCATCGCGGAAACATTTTACAATCTGATAATAACGGTCAAAACCGGACATCATCAGTAATTGCTTAAAAAGCTGCGGAGACTGCGGCAACGCATAGAATTTGCCTTTATGCACACGGCTCGGCACCAGATAGTCACGCGCACCTTCCGGTGTGGCTTTGGTCAGCATCGGGGTTTCGATATCGAGGAACCCTTCGCCATCCATAAACCGGCGGACAAAACCAGTTACCCGCGCACGGGTTTTCAGGCGGGTTGCCATTTCAGTGCGGCGCAGATCCAGATAACGGTACTTCAGACGCATCTCTTCAGTATTGGTCTGATTGCTGTCAAGCGGTAACGGCTCTGACTTATTAAAGATGGTCAGTCCATCTGCATGCACTTCCACACTGCCGGTCGCCATCTCTTTATTAATTTGATTTTCAGGTCGCGCGCGGACAATGCCGGTAATCTGAATACAGAATTCATTACGTAATTCTGATGCCGCGGCAAATGCGTCTTTTTGCTCAGGATCGAAAAAAACCTGAACGATGCCTTCGCGGTCACGCATATCGATAAAAATCAAACCCCCGAGATCACGACGACGGTTTACCCAACCACTAAGGGTTACTTTTTGACCGATGTGAGCACTGTTGAGCTGCCCGCAATAATTAGTACGCATACGATATCCTTTTGTCCGCTATTGTGCGTTTCTGCAAAATTTTGGCATGGTTCTTTTATGAAGAAATGTCAAAAAGGTCATCATTATAGTGGAAAACTCCTGATGAGATAAGAGCAAACCGCACATCTGCCGCAGAGAATTCTCTCACTAATTGATAATTTTCAAATAATTTAGTATATACCCAACGTCATTCAAGATGCAGGCAGGCGGCAAGTGAAGATAAACGGGGAGCATACATCAGTATGTGACCCGGTTAGCTGAACGCAGCCAACGAACCTGCAGCTTGAATGAATAAGGTATATACCCAACATCATTCAGATTGCAGGCAGGCGGCAAGTGAAGATAAACGGGGAGCATACATCAGTATGTGACCCGGTTAGCTGAACGCAGCCAACGAACCTGCAGTTTGAATGAATAAGGGTACAGATTAATATTATTTATTGTGACCTTATCTGCTTTGAGGTTTATCATTGTTTTGCTGTTTCAATTGACCATGAGGGGAAAAATGGTTAGTTCTCTTTATATTATACTGGGTGCGCTGTTAATTATTAAGCTGTCACTCGATGTCATAAAGTTGCGGACACTTTACCGCGTTGCCTACGGCGACGGCGGATTTTATGAATTACAGACCGCGATTCGCGTACAGGGCAATGCGATTGAATACATCCCTGTTGCGCTGCTTTTGTTACTGGTGATGGAACAAAACGGCGCACAGGTCTGGATGGTACATGTTTGCGGTATCATTTTGATCCTCGGACGTATTTTTCATTCATACGGATTAAAGCACCGCGAATACCGCTGGCGGCGCTCCGGAATGGTCGCCACCTTTACCTCAATGATACTGATGGTTCTGGCAAATATCTGGTATCTGCCCTGGCAGCAAATTTTTTCACCCTACATGTGAGCTGCCTGCCCGGACATAACACTTTCTGCACCGGGGCGGCTCTGTTAGAATACGTGCATCTTTTTGTACTGTAGATCTGTATTATGTCCAAAGAAATTCCGGATTTACCGCAGGATATGTTATTTGCGGCCCCCATTGCCCGGCTTGGTGACTGGACGTTTGATGAAAAAGTTGCGGATGTGTTCCCCGACATGATCAAACGCTCGATTCCCGGGTATTCCAATATTATTGCAATGATCGGTATGCTTGCTGATCGTTTTGTCACGCCCGGCTCTCAGGTTTACGATCTCGGCTGCTCGCGGGCTGCCGCGACGCTGTCCATCCGCCGTAACATCACAGATAAAACCGGCTGTCGTATCATCGCTGTGGATAATTCAGCGCCGATGGTTGAACACGCCCGCCGCCATATCGACGGCTATAAATCCCCTGTCCCTGTTGAGGTGATTGAGGGGGATATCCGTGATATTGCCATTGAAAATGCCTCAATGGTGGTACTCAATTTTACCCTGCAATTTCTTGCCCCGGCTGATCGCGAAACACTGCTGCATAAAATTTATCAGGGATTATTGCCCGGTGGTGTACTCGTACTGTCAGAGAAATTCAGCTTTGAAGATACACAGATTGGCGGATTGCTGTTCAGCATGCACCATGATTTTAAACGGGCCAACGGCTACAGTGAGCTGGAAATCAGCCAGAAGCGCACCATGCTGGAAGATGTCATGCTGACAGACAGTGTGGAAACCCACAAAACACGGCTGAAACAGGCCGGATTTGAACATTGTGAAGTCTGGTTCCAGTGCTTTAATTTCGGGTCGCTGCTGGCAGTAAAAGAGAAATAACATGATTGATTTCAGTGATTTTTATCAGTTAATTGCAAAAAATGAACGTCTGAGCAACTGGCTGGAAACCCTCCCGGCGCAGTTAGCACAATGGCAGCGGGACTCACTGCACGGTTACTATCCGGGCTGGGTTAAATCTATTGAGAACCTGCCGGATATGACTCCCCACACGCTTGATCTCAAAAACAGCGTCACCGTAATACGCGACCCTGTGCTGAATGAGGGCGAAACCCGGCGGATAACGAATATCCTGCGTAACCTGATGCCGTGGCGCAAAGGCCCGTTCTCTCTCTATGGCGTCGAAATTGATACAGAATGGCGCTCAGACTGGAAGTGGGAGCGTGTGCTGCCGCACCTCTCACCGCTGGCAGGACGCACTGTACTGGATGTCGGCTGCGGCAGCGGTTACCACATGTGGCGCATGGTCGGTGAAGGTGCTGAACTGGTGGTCGGTGTCGACCCGACACAGCTTTTTCTCTGTCAGTTTGAAGCGGTTCGCAAGCTGCTCGGCAATGATCAGCGCGCACATCTGCTACCGCTGGGCATTCAGGAACTCCCTGCCCTGAAAGCCTTTGATACCGTCTTCTCCATGGGTGTTCTGTACCACCGCCGTTCCCCGCTCGATCACCTCTGGCAGTTAAAAGACCAGTTAGTCAGCGGCGGTGAACTGGTGCTGGAAAGCATTGTCATTGAAGGTGATGAACACCGGTGCCTTATCCCGGGTGACCGCTACGCGCAGATGAGTAATGTGTATTTTATTCCGTCCGCGAAAATGCTCGCCGTCTGGCTGGAGAAATGCGGTTTTGTGAATGTGCGGATTGTTGATGAATCGATCACCGGCACAGATGAACAGCGCCGGACAGAATGGATGATCAATGAATCACTGGCGGACTATCTTGACCCTGATAATAAATTGCTGACCGTTGAAGGTTATCCGGCTCCCCGCAGGGCGGTTCTGATCGCACAAAAACCGGAATAATCTACCGGTACCGCCATTTTATTCTGAGATACCCTGCTTTGCAGGGTATCTTATATCTGTCAAAAAAGTATCACCCCGCCGCTTATTTCGCTACTCTTCATATTCATATAATAATCAATAAAAGCAAAAATGAATAATGATGAAGAAAAAAAAACTCCCGCTGCTGCTGAGTATCTTATTCTTTGCGCCATATGCATCCGCCACCCTGCTCAGCGACAACAAAACAGAACTTTTTATTGATCCCGAAACACTGCGGATAACAGTCGCAGGTACCACAGTTAACCAGGGAACAGAAAAGCAACCTGTTGATAAATTGACAGAAAATAATTCACACGCTACCTGGGTCTGGCCGGATAAACAGATGCAGGTATCTGCCGAATTTATCAATGCAGAGCTGACCCTGACATTCCGGACAGACAAAGCACAGAGTCTTCAGTGGTTTACCCTTCCTGACTCAGGTGTATCCCAACTGTATATGCCTCTGGGCGAAGGCAGCCGGATCCCCCTTAATAATACACAGTGGCGCAGGTATCTCGTCACTGAACAAAACAGTATTGATACCAACTGGGATCTTAAATTACCGCTCTGGAGCCAACAGCAGGATCGGGTATTCAGCTGGATTTTATTGACACCTTTTAATAACCGGATCCGCTTTTCTGAAGATAAAAACACGCTGAAAATGACCGGGGAACATCAGTTCAGTTCCTTTAATCAGCAGCAACCTTTTTCTGTCATATTGCATACCGGAGATACCCCTCTGGATGGTGCGTTACGTTACCGCCGCTGGTTACAGGAAACACAGCAATTCCTCCCGTTGCAGGAAAAATTTGCACTTATACCGGACGGACAGAAACTGATCGGCGCCACCCATATTTATTTATGGGGAAAAGGCGTTATTGATCAGCAGGATATTAAAGACTGGACAGGTCTGAACCAGTATCTTCAATCACCGGAAGGACAGATTTTATGGCAGGCACTTGACCGCGACAGTCAAAAAGCCTTTCAGAAACTGAGCGGAAAAACACCGGAGAAATGGCAGCAGCCTTATCTGACAGAATCACTGAATCAGGCACTGAAAAAGATAATACCGTTGCACGCCATTCCGGATGATACTGATTTTATGAGCGCACAACGGAACCAGGCGCAGGACATAAAACAGTGGGTAAAACAAAATACCGGGCGCTGGTTACAACCTGAATCAGAATGGGGACAAGGTCTTTCTCTGCCTCTGCTTAACGCGCTGTCTGCCGCCGGACTGAATAAACTCTGGCTGGGTGTGGATAACTGGACAGTGACCTATTATCAGCCACAGGCCGTTAACCGGGCGAAAGAGCTGGATTATCTTATCGGCAGTTATGATTCTTATGATACCGGGATCCCCGCCGGAAAAAACAGCGAATGGCTTACTGCACAAGTCCCCTCTTCATTACGGGAAAAATGTGCGATCGTCACCGGAAAAGCAGAAAAACTGCCGGGATTTGGCGGAGAGGGTTATTACCTGAATCCGGGCTGTATGCAGCACTATTCAGAGCAGCGCATCCGGGAATTAGTCCGCTTATCCGGGATAAACAGCTTATTTCTGGATGTCGACGGAACCGGAATGGTGTCTGATGATTATAATCCGTCGGCACGAATGAGTGCGGAAGAAATGGCGGGTGCCAGAAATAACCGGCTCCGTTGGGTGACACAGACAATGCAGATCCCGGCAGGCTCTGAAGATGGCAACGCAGTCACCGCTAAGTACCTGATGTTTGCTCACGGAATGGAAACCTGGGGATTCGGCTGGGGTGATAAAGACATTCACCGGAACAAACAGTCGCCTTATTATCTGGGCGCATGGTGGCCTGAAAGCGAACCGGCAACATTTTTTCAGCCTGCAAAACTTAAACAACCGTATCTGACAACGGAGTTTGATCCCCGCTGGAGACTGCCGTTATATCAGGCGGTGTTTCATGATGCGATTATCAGCACACATCACTGGACGTATGATAATTTAAAATTCCCTGAGGTGAGAATAACCAGGGAACTGCTCAGCCAGCTCTATAACACGGCTCCCCTCTATAATCTCAGCCGTAATACAGTGAAGGCGCGCCTCCCGGCTCTGATTAAGTCTGACAGCACATTTCGCCCGCTGCATGAGCATCTCTGGAACAAAGCACTGACAGACTTCCGCTGGCTGGATAACGCAGGATGGGTACAACAAACGCAATTCAGTGACGGAACAACCATCACCGTTAACTTTGCCGCAGATGTTCTGCTTGGTTATCCGCCACATTCTGTTAACGCAATATTACCGGATGGACGAAATATCAATACATTATTTTGATTTATCTGTTTTTGCGTAAACATACTGTATCCGGCTGAAAATGACCTCACTATACCCTTATTAATTCAAACTGCAGGTTCGTTGGCTACGCAAAGCCCGCATCCTGAATGACGTTGGGTATATAAGGTGATACTGAGGTCATTTTGCCGCCGCTATATCAGTGCATCACCACACTGTGCAAATCCAGCACGCCCTTCATAGCTTCTACTGTATCCCCGTCCACGCAGGTGTGTGAAAACTCATCCGTTTCACTGTCACTGCCCATCGCCACCCCGACTTTGCGGTAACGCATGGTGGACGGTTTTATTTTAGATGCGGAGCTGTGAACTTCCTGCAAACCAATATCCAGAAATTTCTGCACATTCGCCAGTCTCACACCGGCACCCGCCATAATCAGCGGTCCCTGACTGGCTTTTTGTAACTCTTTCAGCAGGGGCAAGCCCAGTTCGGCGCTCAGTTGCTGTCCGGATGTCAGTATCCGGCTGACCCCGAGATCGGTAAGCTGTTGCAGCGCCAGTAACGGATTAGCACACATATCAAAGGCCCTGTGGAAAGTGACTGCCATACCTCCCGCCAATTTACACAGCATCTTCATCCGCGGCAGATCCACATGCCCGTCTTCATCCAGCAGCCCTGTCACCACGCCGGGAAAACCTAATTCACGGACTTTGATAATATCATTTTTCATCACGGCAAATTCTGATGTGGTATAGCAAAAATCCCCGCTGCGCGGGCGGACAATCGGGTGAACCGGTATACGCAGGCGATCAATAGTTTGTTTTAACATTCCCCAGCTGGGTGTCAGTCCGCCCTCTGACGGCGCTGCACATAATTCAATCCGGTCAGCACCGGCCTTTTCCGCAGTGAGGGCACATTCCACGCTGTAGCAACAAATTTCCAGTTCCGCCATTGATTAGCCTCATTACATAGTTACGCAGGTAAATATCGATTTAAAACGATTCAGTTATCTTGCGGTACACTATTACACGCAATATAGATTAATGAATTGTTAAATATCACAAGATGCAAAATATCCGGAAGATAATCACCCGCAATTGTCATAATTGCTGGTCAGCGCTCACTTTCGACAATTTCCTGCAACGTAAACGGATGAAATTTAATTGTTATATTATCCCTGCAGACCGCCAGAGTCGGGTTCGGTAACCGCTCATTCTCCCCCCGCGGATGACTCTCTTTGATGATAACCCCGGACGGCAGCGGAGACGGCAGTAATGCTGCCGCGCGTTCAGTCACTGTGGCAGCCTCTCCCGGCAGCACCAGTTCCACATGCTCCCACCCCTGATGCGCATACTGTTTGCCTTTCGGAAATGGCAGTTCAATGACCGGGATCTGCCAGTGCAGCAGCGCCAGAGGCTGATGAAGCAAAAACAGGTACACCGGGCGTCCGTTGATATTATTATCCGATAATACCGTCGCACACTGACGCAACCCTGCCACCCAGAGCTCTGCCAGTTCAGTATCATGTGTGCGCAGTGAGATATGGTCTGCCTCATACGCGCGCAGATCTAGCTGCAAATCATCAGCAAACTGCTGTAATTTTCCGGCAAAAACCGGCAATTCCGCCACCAGCCCGGCAAGTGCCGCAATTTGTTCTGGGCTTTTCATCATGATCCCCTGTGAGAATTTACCACCCCGGAAAGGCGCTGATGGTAGCATGAGACCCCCTTTTTATGGTATAAAACCTCCCAAATTTCCCGACAACATCCCGCCCGGACGAGCGTGTTCATCCTCCGCTGTATCCGGTGTGTCATGTTGTTTTCTATATTAAGGTAAACCGGTGAATATTCAGGCAATTCTTTCCGATAAGATCCAACAGGCTCTTATCAGCGCGGGCGCACCACTTGATTGTGATGCCATCGTTAAGCAGTCTGCCAAAGTGCAGTTTGGTGACTACCAGGCCAATGGTGTCATGGCTGCGGCGAAAAAAATGGGCATGCAGCCCCGCCAACTTGCTGAAAAAGTGGTTGAACTGCTGGATCTGAACGGAATTGCCGACAAAACAGAGATTGCCGGACCCGGGTTTATCAATATTTTTCTCTCTCCTGCCTGGCTCTCATCACAGCTTGAGGTTGCACTGGCAGATGAAAAACTGGGACTGACCCCGGTTGAGCCGATGACCATTGCTATCGACTACTCTGCCCCGAATGTTGCCAAGCAAATGCATGTCGGTCACCTGCGCTCCACCATTATCGGTGACGCTGCTGCGCGCACCCAGGAATACCTGGGTCATAATGTGATCCGCTGTAACCACGTCGGAGACTGGGGTACGCAGTTTGGTATGCTCATCGCTTACCTGGAAAAAATGCAGAATGAAGATGCCGCGGATATGGCGCTGGCTGATCTCGAAGTTTTTTACCGCGAAGCAAAAAAATATTACGACGAAGATGAAGACTTTGCCGTCCGCGCCCGTGGTTATGTGGTGAAATTACAGGGCGGTGATGAATACTGCCGCACTATGTGGCGCAAGCTGGTGGATATCACCATGCAGCAGAACCAGGAAACCTACAACCGTCTGAATGTCACTCTGACAGAAGATGATGTGATGGGTGAAAGCCTCTATAACGATATGCTGCCGGGCATCGTCAGTGACCTGATGGCACGCAAAATCGCGCAGGAAAGTGAAGGTGCGATTGTCGTTTATCTGGATGAATTTAAAAATAAAGAAGGCGACCCGATGGGGGTTATTATCCGCAAGAAAGACGGCGGATACCTCTACACCACCACCGATATTGCCTGCGCAAAATACCGCCACGATGTGCTGCACGCAGATCGCGTTCTCTATTATATCGACTCCCGCCAGCACCAGCACCTGATGCAGGCATGGACGATTGTCCGTAAAGCCGGTTATATCCCGCAGAGCATGACGCTGGAACACCACATGTTCGGGATGATGCTCGGCAAAGACGGCAAGCCGTTCAAAACCCGTGCAGGCGGGACTATCCGTCTGTCTGATCTGCTGGATGAAGCGGTTGAACGAGCCGGAAAACTGATCCGCGAGAAGAACAGTGATATGGCAGAAGATGAACTGAAGCAGCTTGCGGAAGTCGTCGGTATTGGTGCGGTAAAATACGCTGACCTGTCAAAAAGCCGGACTACTGACTACATTTTCGACTGGGATAATATGCTGGCTTTTGAAGGTAACACCGCGCCCTATATGCAATATGCATATACCCGCGTGGCATCCGTCTTTAAACGTGCCGGTATTGACAGTGCCTCACTGACACTGCCGATAATCCTCAGTGATGACCGCGAGCGCCAGCTTGCTGCCCGCCTGCTGCAATTTGAGGAAACCATTACCTCAGTTGCGCGTGAAGGTATGCCACACATGATGTGCAGCTACCTTTACGAACTGGCGTGTCTGTTCTCCGGCTTCTACGAGCATTGCCCTATTCTGGCGGCGGAAACAGAAGAACTGCGTCAGAGCCGCCTGAAACTGGCACTGCTGACCCAGAAAACCCTGAAAGCCGGGCTGGATACACTGGGAATCGGTACTGTCGAAAAGATGTAATATCAACCATACTGAAAAAGGGACCATAACGGTCCCTTTTCTGTTTTTACTGCTCCGTTGCCACTGCACACACTTGCAGCAACACAATGCACTTACAACAATACAATACAGCCCGACTGCCGCAGTTTCTCAGCGACCGGAGGCTCGTTTGAAAATGCATTCCAGCGCAGATCCAGTTTTCGCAGGTTTGGTAAGTCCGCCAGGCTGTCCGGTAGTGAACTCAATTGATTAGCCCGTAAATCCAGGTGAGTCAGTGATGATAACCCGCTGAGATCTGCCGGTAACGCCGTTAATTCATTGAAGCGCAGATTGAGTGTCGTTAAATTATTTAACGCACTAATTAATGACGTAATGTAACTGATTTTATTATTGTTCAGATCGAGTATTTCCAGCGCAGACAGCGCTGCGATATCATCCGGTATTGATGTCACCGCATTATTCATCAGATAAATTTCACGCGCCTTTTTCAGCCCACAGACTGACGCAGACAATTCTTTTATTTCATTGTTGTATAGCCGGATCTCAATCAATTCTGACATTGCCGAAAACCATGCCGGCAGCGCCGTCAGTTTGTTGTCGGTCGCGTTAAAATAGGTCAGTTTATGCAGACCGGAAAAATCAGCCGGTAATGCAGAGAAACCATTCTCACTAAGATACAAAAACTGCAATTCATTCAGCGCACCAATTTCAGGTGCAACATCTACTATCAGGTTATGCCCAAAATCCAGCATTTCACAGCGGGTAAGCTGCGCAATCTGTGCCGGTATCTTCGTTATCTGATTACAGGAAAGGTTCAGCACCCGCAGATGATGATTCAGACACACCTCTGCCGGAAATTCACTGAGCTGATTGTTATACGCACTGAGCGCCTGCAAGGTATAAGGCGGTGTGATAAAGGCATCAATTGACAGATGCCCGCCATTATCAAGGTTCAGTTCAGCATCAGAAGTAGTATGTTGGTGCAGCATCAGGGAAGCTCTCCGGCGTCAGCAGGTACAGATTAGTTTTCTGCGTCATGGTAACACTATTGTTGCGCGGCTATTTTATTTTGATATCCCTCCCCTCAGACAGCCGGTGTTATCCTCCGCCAGTTAAATAACAGGAGAGCTTATGAGTGACGATAAAATATATTTTTCTGATGTAAAAATGAGCGGAGACATTGAGCTGACCACGGCAGCGGATAAATCAGTCTATGGTTTGACCGGTGATAATAATGCTGATACCAGCACGCTGTTAACCAGTTTATTCCAACTGCGTTATTTTTCTAACCGGGTTATTTATAATCAGCCGCGTACTGATGATATTCATCTGACATTTAAGCACTGTACTGAATATTCGCCGGTTGCACGGCAATTACACACCGATAATTATATTATCGTCACCGGTGATGTCGGCAGTCGCTTTTTACCCTTTGTTCATGACGAGGCGGTAATGTATCTCGCGCCCCCCGGTGATAGCATGTCAGTGACAATGAGAGATCCCGACCCTGATACTCAGTTGCATTTATTACAACATTACGGCAATACGTCAGATCCGGGATTTATCTCCATGCCTATCCTGATTAATCGCATTAAAGATGGCTACAGTGAGTATAGGGAGCCTCCGCTTATTCCGGCAGTATCCTGACCGGACACAGGGTATGAGTCATCGGGAAACTGACGGTAACATGCGTTAGTTTATCCCGGGCGATTTTCCGGTTTAATACAATACTGCCGTCAGTCATTCTGATACAAATCTGAAAGAAGAATATCCATCAGCGTACTACAGGTCACAATAATCTGACTGTCGGTAAATAGGATTTTTTATTGGAATTCCCCGATTCGGGTTACGGAAAAATGCCACTTAACTTACATTTATAAGTGCCGTTATTTTTCGGGGAGATTACCATCACGCTTGCTTATTAAAAAATCAATAAAAACTCTGAGATGTAAAGGCATAAGTTTGTTACCCGGATACAGAATCGTATAAGGTCTGGTCGCGCCACTGTAATCCTTTAATACTTCCACCAGGCGGCCTGCTTTGATGTCCTCTTCTGCAAATAAGCGGTAGGATTGAAACAGCCCTGCTCCGTTAACAGCCAATGTGACTCCTGCCACCAAGTCTTCACTGCATCGGAAACTCCCTTTAGTATTGACCTCGCACAGACCGTCAGCGGTATTGAAAATCCAGGGTATGTTTATTCCGGTACTTGGTAATTTAAATTGAATACAATCATGATATGCAAGATCTTCTAATACCCGAGGGATCGGGCGGGAAGATAAATACTTGGGGGAAGCGATAATAATTAAGTCCAGATCCTCAAAATGCCTCGCAATTAATGATGAGTCTGGTTGCTGTCGTACTCTGATACTTATATCGTAACCTTCGCCAATAAAATCAACATTACGATTGCTCATGTTTACGTCAAATAAAACATCCGGATATAAAGTCTTAAATTCGGTAAGTAACGGAAATATCCTGATATGACCATAAGTAACAGGCAGACTGATACGTATTAATCCGGCGGGCTTATTTTGCCTTCCCATTACGCACTGTTCGGCATCAATTAATTGAGCGAGGGCTTGACTGCACTGTTCAAAATACTGTTGCCCGGCATCGGTCAGGTTTACACGCCGGGTAGTGCGTGAAAACAGTTTTACCCCCATCCTGCTCTCCAGTCGTCCGATTGAACGGCTCACGGCTGTTGGCGTTACACCTGCTTCAGCCGCAGCAATTGTAAAACTTTTATGCTCAGCAGCCAGACAGAACAGCTCGATGCTGCCTATCTGCATATCATTAAAATGTCTTTTCATTTATTACACCGTGTAATCATTAATGTTACATAAGTGCTATTTTTCTTACCCAATGTACCAAATATACTTAGCTCATTCCAGCCGCAGTAACACGGCTCAGTCACAACACATTTTATATAACGATTGGAGAAAAAAATGCACGGAAACAAAGTTGCTATTGTAACAGGCGCATCTCAGGGTATAGGCAAATCGATAGTCACCGCATATCTCAATAAAGGGTATTCCGTCGTGGCGACATCCAGAAGTATTGAGCCACATGACAGTGACAATTTAATCGCTATCCCGGGCGATATTTCTTCCGCAGAAACCGTTGACCGGGTAATTGATGCCACATTACAGAAATTTCGACGAATTGACACTTTAGTTAACAATGCTGGTGTATTTTTGACAAAACCATTTACGGAGTTTAACAGCGATGACTGGAATAAAAATATATCAACAAATCTCGGAGGTTTTTTTTACATTACTCAGCGGGCAATTGATCAAATGAAACAGCAACACTGCGGTCATGTTATACAGATAACGACCAGCCTGGTGGATCAGCCAATTAAAGGGGTTCCCAGTGTATTAGCGTCTCTGACCAAGGGTGGATTAAATTCAGCAACCCGGTCTTTAGCTATTGAGTATGCTGATACCGGTATTCGTGTTAATGCCGTTTCCCCCGGAATTATCAGAACGCCAATGCATCCGCAGGAAACTCACGACTTTCTCAATGCGTTACACCCAATCGGCCGGATGGGTGAAATTGAAGATATTGTAAATGCAATTATCTTTTTAGAGGATTCTCCGTATATCACGGGTGAAATCCTGCATGTTGATGGCGGACAATCCGCTGGCAGGTGGTAATAGATATCCGTTCACAGAGAGGAAGCCATGCTATTTATAAATGTACTTATTATAAAGATTGAGACGACAAAAGAGTATGACGATTCTCTGTCAGAATTGCTTTTGATGATGCTTTTACTGATATTTTAGTGCAACAATTTTAACTTTTTAGCTGAATCGATAAACCTTAAAAAAAAACTTTATTTAATTTTTTTAAATCAATATGATAAATGAGAATAATCTAAAACAACCTAATTAATAACATTAATATATTAATGTTTATGTCGACGGATCAAAAAAACCGGCTCCTGTTATCAGGTGCCGGTTTCCGGTTTGACTAATATGTGTTAATCAGGCTTATAAGCCGCGTTGTGCAAAGTCCCGCAGGCGAAAGCCCAGTACATAGAGTGCCGCGAAATACGTGACTGCACCCGCTATCACCACACCGATCAGGCGCAGCATACGCAGTGTCATTCCGTCCTGTGACCATTCCGGCAGCACATACAGCATCCCCAGCAGCACCGCAACCATAAACAGCATCGCAATAACCAGTTTCAGGAAGAATTTTCCCCAGCCGGGCAATGGTGTGAAGATATTCTGTTTACGCAGTTGCCAATACAGTAAAGAGGCATTAAAGCAGGCCCCGATACCAATAGAAAGTGCCAGACCGGCATGTTTAAATGGCCCGATAAACACCAGGTTCATTAACTGGGTCAGGATCAGTGTTGCAATGGCAATTTTTACCGGTGTTTTAATGTTCTGGCGGGAATAGAACCCCGGCGCCAGCACTTTAATGACAATCATCCCCATCAGCCCGACACAATATGCCATCAGCGCCTGCTGCGTCATCAATGCATCAAAACTGGTGAAATTTTTGTACTGGAACAGGCTGACAGTCAGAGCCTCTGCCAGAATTGCCAGCGCCACCGCACACGGCAGAGCCAGCAGGAAACACAGGCGCAGCCCCCAATCCATCAGCTTGCGGTACTCTGTACTATCCCCTTTTGTGAAACTTTTCGCCAGTGACGGCAGTAAAATTGTACCCAGCGCAACACCCAATACACCGGACGGCAGCTCCATCAGGCGATCGGCGTAATACATCCAGGAAACTGAGCCGGAGACCAGGAATGAGGCAAAAATCGTGTTGATTATCAGGGAAATCTGACTGACAGATACCCCGAGAATCGCAGGTCCCATCAGTCTCATCACCCGCCAGACACCGCTGTTGCGAAATGAGATCCGCGGCAATACCAGCATGCCGATTTTTTTCAGGTGCGGGAGCTGATAGGCAATCTGTAATACGCCGCCGACCAGTACCGCCCACGCCATCGCCATAATCGGCGGGTTAAAGTATGGCGCGGCAAACAGGGCAAAACCTATCATACTGACGTTAAGCAGCGTCGGCGCAAATGCCGGAACAGAAAACCGGTTCCAGGTGTTAAGGATCCCGCCCGCCAGTGATGCAATAGAAATAAGCAGAATATAAGGGAAAGTCACCCGCAGCAGATCCGTCGTCAGAATGAATTTATCCTGATCACCAACAAAACCGGGGGCGGTGATATAAATAATCCACGGGGCAGTGAATATACCGATAACGGTGACTATCGCCAGGATCAGTGTCAGCATCCCGGAAACATAGGCGATAAAGGTTTGTGTCGCCTCTTCGCCCTCCTGCGTTTTGTATTCCGATAAAATCGGTACAAATGCCTGGGAGAATGCCCCCTCAGCAAAGATACGACGTAACAGATTAGGCAGTTTAAAGGCGACAAAGAAGGCATCGGCTGCCATGGACGCCCCGAAAATCCGGGCAATAATTGCATCGCGGATAAAGCCGAGTACACGCGAAAACATCGTCATCGAGCTGACTGCGGCGAGAGATTTCAATAAATTCATGCTGAGTGTGCTGGTCAGATAACAAGGGCGGAAATAGTATCACGTTAATGCGGGCGGGACAGAAAAACCCGCCGTTAACGTGGCCTTACCCAATCCCGGGTGGTCAGTACGGTCAGAACATGGTCACGCCACTGCCCGTTGATCATCAGATAATCCTTCGCATAGCCCTCTTTTTCAAACCCGAGGCGCGTAAGAAGTTGCCCGCTGCGCTGATTATGCGGCATATAATTTGCCATGATGCGGTGCATACCCTGCTGGCGCTGCATAAAACGGATGGTAGGCTCCAGCGCTTCCTGCATATAATGTTTTCCCTGCCATTTTTCACCAAGTGAGTAACCCAGATAACAGGCAAAAAAGACACCACGGATAACATTACTGTAATTTGCCACACCCATGACTTCGTTTTCTTCCGCGTCCAGCAGCAGAAAATGAAATGCGCTTCCCTGACTGTGCATGCCGGTCATCAGTTGCAGGCGGGAAGACCAGCCGGAAGGATGATAATGGCTGCGGTCGCGGATAGGCTCCCAGGGTTTAAGATACGCTTCATTTTCACAATAATATTCACTGATACGGTGCGTATCCCGTTCATGTGCCAGGCGGACAACCAGTCTGTCTGTCGCAAAACGAACCAGCGGAGTGTTAGCGCGATAGCCGAACAGCATAATCCCTCACTCAGAGAACCCGGTTAAAGCAGGCTTAACAGTGGTTCGTCGATAAAAAAATATCATCCTGAATCCGCTATCTTAATGACCGCATTCAGTGGAAAATAAAGAGGATTATCATCTCCCTTTTTCCTTTCCCTTTCAACGTTTAATGTGGTGTTTAATGTCACTCGTCAGACAAGCCCGGACGCTGGGTAAATATTGGTTGCTCGCGGATAATTTGCTGGTTGTTCTCGGGTTCTTTGTGGTCTTTCCGCTGATATCCATCCGTTTCGTTGAACAACTGGGCTGGTCCGGGATTGTTGTGGGGTTTGCTCTGGGGCTGCGCCAGTTTGTCCAGCAGGGACTGGGAATTTTCGGCGGTGCCATTGCTGACAGATTCGGCGCCAAGCCGATGATTGTTATCGGCATGTTCCTGCGCGCCGGTGGATTCGCACTGATGGCAATGGCGGATGAGCCCTGGATACTCTGGCTCTCCTGCGTGCTGTCCGCTCTCGGCGGTACCCTGTTTGATCCGCCGCGTACCGCGCTGGTGATAAAACTAACCCGCCCGTATGAACGCGGCCGTTTTTATTCTCTGCTGCTGATGCAGGACAGCGCCGGTGCGGTGATTGGTGCGCTGCTAGGCAGTTGGTTGCTGATGTATGATTTCCATCTGGTCTGCTGGGTCGGCGCGGGCATTTTTGTGATAACCGCGCTGTGTAATGCCTGGCTGCTGCCCGCGTACCGCATCTCAACCACCCGTACACCGATTAAAGAAGGCATGTCCAGGGTACTGAATGATAAACGCTTTTCCCGTTATGTACTGACACTGACCGGCTATTTTATTCTGTCGGTTCAGGTGATGCTGATGTTCCCGATTATTGTCAATGAACTGGCGGGCACACCGGCGGCGGTCAAATGGATGTACGCGATTGAAGCCGCCCTGTCGCTGACACTGCTTTATCCGCTGGCACGCTGGAGTGAAAAACATTTCCGGCTGGAAACACGCCTGATGGCCGGGCTGTTTCTGATGAGCCTGAGTATGTTCCCGGTCGCCCTGACTCATTCACTGCATCTATTGTTTGTGATTATAGGTTTGTTTTACCTGGGCTCGATTATTGCCGAGCCTGCGCGTGAGACTCTCAGCGCTTCGCTGGCAGATCCGCGCGCACGCGGCAGTTACATGGGTTTCAGCCGTCTGGGGCTGGCATTCGGCGGCGCTATCGGCTATACCGGCGGCGGCTGGCTTTACGATCTTGGTAAAGAAATGCAATTACCGGAACTTCCCTGGTTTTTACTCGGTACAATCGGTCTTATTACGCTGTTCACACTCTACCGCCAATTTAACCCGAAAAAGGTCAGTCCAGCGGTATTACCGGAAAATTAACCCGGTATTGTGGGATTTATCATAGCGTTTATACCCGACGTCATTCAGGATGCAGGAAGGCGGCAAGGGAAGGCAGACGGGGAGCATACATCAGTATGTGACCCGGCTGGCTGAGTGCAGCTAACGAACCTGCGGTTTGAATGAATAAGGGTAAGTTAGTATTGGAGACATATTTAACAGGAGATGCGATGAGAATGTTCCTCTGTGTTGCCGCATTAGTGTCGGCAACAGTTTTAACAGGTTGCGATAAATTAACCGAAATCAGTATCAGCGAAGAGACCATAAACAGTGCCATTGCTGATAAAATTCATCTGACAAAACGCATTGGCGTGGACGGCGTGGCAGATGCGGATTTCACACTGGAAAAATTGCTGGTTGAAATTGGCAGGGAAGAGCCCGGAAAAGTAAAATTAAATGGTATCGGCTCACTGAAGCTGGTCTCTCTGTTCGGTTCCCGTGATTTTACCATTTCGATGACACTCAGTGCCGCACCCTATTTTGATGCCGCCAGCGGATCGATTTATATGCGTGATATTGAAATCACAAATTACAGCCTGAACCCGGACAAATGGGACACACTAATTTCTGCCCTGATCCCCTATCTTAACAGCACACTGAGCACCTTTTTTGATATCACCCCGGTCTATGTGCTGAACAGCGGGAATACCGCCGAAGCCGCCGCCAAAAAATTCGCCAAAGGAATTGAAATCAAGCCCGGTCGAATAGTTATTCCGTTAACTGAGTGATATTCCATAAAAATTTTTAATTGTGCGACGAAATAATTAAACCGCTGAATTATGATGCCGTAACTTAACTATTGTAATGGAAACGGCATCAACTTCAGGCTGATAAAGAAATACGCCTGTAGCACTCTCTTTTTGTTTATGACATTTTCGCTGCTATCAATACAATTTTTAATCATTCCTCCCTGCGCTGCATAAAATTAATTTCTGGTTAGCAATAGGATTGCCCGCATTCTTCATCACTATTTTTAATGCGTTAACTCACAATTTATAAACAAAATTCATACACATCTTCATCTGTTCAGTAACATCAGAAAATAAATCTATTTGTGATAAGGATTGTCTGATGCTGACGCTGATTGGATTACTGATCATTATTGCCATCGTCACCCTGCTGATGACCGGCAAAACCAGCCCTGTTATAGCAATGTCGGTAGTTCCGCTGCTTGGCGCACTGTTAGCGGGCTACTCTCTGACTGAAATTTCTGCGTTTTTTGACTACGGAATAAAAAAAGTGGCGAATGTCGCCACCATGTTCCTGTTTGCCATTCTGTTTTTCAGCATCATGAAAGACTTACATATTTTTAATCCTTTTATCCGACTGATGGTCAGCCTGACTCGCGGAAATGTTGTGATTGTTGCCATGGTCACCGCACTTGTTGCGGCAGTTGTGCATCTGGATGGCTCAGGTGCGGCAACATTTCTGATTATCATTCCGGCGTTCCTTCCCCTTTACCGGCGGCTGGGCATGAGCCCGTATCTGATGCTGCTGCTGATGTGTCTGAGTATGGGAGTGATGAATATGGTGCCGTGGGGCGGACCGCTGGGACGGGCATCCGCTGTTACCGGAATTTCAGCCGCCGAATTGTGGCAGCCGCTGATACCGGTGCAAATCATCGGGATTGTGGCATCCGTTCTGGTTGCCGGTCTGTTCGGGCTGCGCGAGAAGCGCCGTATTGCGCGTGCTGCGCAGTTCGGTACCACGCCTTATGAGCAGGACTCTCTGCTGAAGCTGTTTGATGAAGATGACCACGATACCGGCACGGAAAAACCACAACGTTTTCTCCTCAACATCAGTCTGATATTGCTGGCGATTATCTGCCTTGCAATGGGTTGGTTATCTGCGCCGTATATCTTTATGCTCGCCCTTTCCGCAGCCCTCGTGCTGAATTATCCGAAACCAAAAGATCAGGTTGCGGTGATAAACCACCATGCGCCACAGGCGTTATCTATGGCCGCCATTATTCTTGCCGCCGGGGTATTTCTCGGGGTTATGGATAAAGGCGGAATGCTGGAGTCTGTGGCGCGGGATCTGCTACTTATTATTCCGGAAAATCTGGTCGCGCAGTTTCATATTATTATCGGGCTGATAGGTGTTCCGCTGGATATTTTCACCAGCACAGATGCGTATTATTTTGCCCTGCTGCCGATTGTACGGGATATTGTGGCGTCTGCGGGTATTCCGCCGGCTGATGTGGTGTATGCGATGGCTATCGGTAATAACGCGGGGACATTCGTCAGCCCGTTCTCACCGGCGGTCTGGCTGGCTGTGGGTATCGCCGGAGTGGATATGGGCCGCCATCTGCGCTACTCCTTCCTCTGGATCTGGCTGTTCAGTTTAATCACCCTGGCCGCAGGTTGGTTGCTGGGTTTGTTCTGAAAATAAAAAAAGAACCCGGTGATTAAGCCGGGTTTTCACTATAAATGTGACAACGTCACGAATTAATTATTATCTTCGCCGCCATCATTCTCTTCACTTTCACACTCTTCAGTATCACCGGCATCTTCCTGACTTTCCGCCAGCTCTTCCCACAACCCGGCAAGGGCTTCGCGGGTCAGAACAGCTAATGTGCGGTAAAACCCGGAGTGGGCATGCGCCTCAACCTTACCCAGGAAACTGTCACTCCATGGCAACAGATAATCAGCAAACAGAGCTGTCTGCGCGCTGACTTCATCTTCCTGCGACTGATCTTCCAGCCAGGAGGCTGCCAGCAACAGTGCACCGAAACTGTCTGCGGCGGCTTCAGGAACCGTCATACCGCGCTCACTTAAAAACTGGCGGACATCATTTTCCGGTTCACCGGTGTAGTCAGAACGATGTACGGCAACCGCGCCATCAGTAAACAACTGCTGATAGTCTGCCATGAGCACCGCGCTGTCACACTGCTCTGCCAGGCGCGTCAGCAATGCATCCTGCTCCAGCGGCCAGTGCGCTTTAAGCTGTCCCTGTTTAATCATATTCAGTACCGGTAACAGCACAGGATCTGACGGCGGGCGGTTAAACAGGGTTCCGAGCAGGCGGCAAACCAGTGAAAATTCATTCATACATCAAATCCTTATTACATAATTTGCCGCTATTGTCCGGATTGCTGTTATCCCTGTAAAGAATTAATAGCCTAATTCCATATTCACCACGCCTTGCGGCGCTTCACCCCGCTCGATCCGTTCAATATTGGCGGCAATCGCTTTCATGGCTTCCGCCGGAATAGTAAAGGCAGCAATATGCGGCGTAACATCCACACGCGGGTGCGTCCAGAACGGGTGCATTTCCGGTAACGGCTCGGTGGCAAACACATCCAGGCTGGCACCGGCAATCTGCCCGTCATCAATCGCTTCCAGTAAATCGTTCTCAACAAGGTGCGATCCGCGCGCCAGGTTAATAAGGTAGGAACTCTGAGGCAGTTTGCTGAACAGTGACTGATTGAGTATCCCGCGGGTTTGCGGCGTATCCGGCAGAAGGTTAATCAGCAGACGGCTGTGGCTGAGGAATTCATCCAACTGGTCATCACCATGAAAACTGGTAACACCCGGGATGTTTTTGGCCGTCCGGCTCCAGCCATGCACTTTAAAACCGAATTCAACAAGTTTTTCCGCCACAGCGCGGCCCAGCACGCCCGTGCCCAGAACACCGATTTCAAATTCATCAACGGTAAACGCCGGTTGTGCTTTCCAGATCCGCTGCTCCTGCTGACGTTTATAGATATCCATTTTGCGAAAGTACCAGAGAGCCTTGACCGCAGCATACTCCTGCATCTGTGCGCCCATCCCGGTATCTTCCAGCCGCACCACCGGCACACCGGCGGGTAATGTGCCCGGGTTCGCCTGCTCCTGCTTCAGAATGGCATCCACACCGGCACCCAGCGCAAAAATACCTTTCATGGACGTTCTGTTCGCCAGACATTCATGAGGCGGCAGCCAGACCAGAGCATAATCAGCCGGCTGATTATCACCCGGCTGCCATTTGCGGATAGTCGCCTGCGGCAGATATTTTTTCATGCCGCTTATCCACAGGTCTGAATTAAAGAAAGGATGGTAGAAAATGATATTCATGCAGCGCTCCTCTGTTTTTTACCAGCCTGATAGCAATCCTTACATAATTCAAGCCCGGACTGATTTTCACGCTGTTAAAATGTTGTTATTGTTAACTGACCTGCATAATTTCCGGGTATCCGGTCATCCGGTGAAAATATTTTTATGATTGTTTTTCATACAACATGTCATCACCCCCGGCAGCTTTCGCTGTGTAAATCGCCAATGTGCTGATTTTTTAGTTAAACGCACGAAAAAATACGTTTTTTTTCATGTGTTGTATTGACGCTTTACGTCGCTTCCCCTATAGTTACGCCCCGTTGCAGCGAGATATCAACGCAGCGGAAATACACCGGTGAGATGTCCGAGTGGCTGAAGGAGCACGCCTGGAAAGTGTGTATACGAGAAATCGTATCGAGGGTTCGAACCCCTCTCTCACCGCCACATTAAGAAAAACGCCTGCTGAGAAATCAGCAGGCGTTTTTCGTTTTATACTCTTGTATTCATTCAAACTGCAGGTTCGTTAGCTGCACTCAATCAGCCGCCTGCTTATAGACTGCTTTTGATTTAATCTTAATATCCGCTATCCTATCTTGCCTCATTTGATGTATCTCAGCGTAATTTCTCTTTATTTTGCGTACACTATTGTACTTTGGCGTCTGTTTCTTCTCTCATTCATATAGCTAAAGGTGACAATTGTCCCGAAATGAAAATATCAACGTTTAAAGGATTACCTCTTTTTTCTGCACTAATCGACTCATGCCGGAATCAGCCTTATTCCGCAACCCGCTTACTCAAAGATACCATTGCCGGTATTACCGTCGGGATCATTGCTATCCCGCTCGCTATGGCGCTGGCTATCGGCAGTGGTGTTGCTCCTCAGTACGGCCTGTATACGGCTGCTGTCGCCGGTATTGTAATTGCCGTAACCGGCGGCTCGCGTTTCAGTGTCTCAGGCCCCACGGCCGCCTTCGTGGTTATCCTTTATCCCGTTTCCCAGCAATTTGGTCTGGCCGGTCTGCTTATTGCCACACTGATGTCAGGGTTTATCCTGCTCGCAATGGGACTGGCACGTTTCGGGAAGCTTATCGAATATATCCCCATCTCTGTGGTGCTCGGCTTTACCTCGGGGATTGCCATTACCATTGCCACTATGCAGGTAAAGGATTTTTTCGGGCTGACACTTGAGCATGTGCCTGAAAACTATGTGGATAAAGTCGCCGCGCTCTCAGGTGCCATGCCGACTATCCATCTTGCGGATACCTTAATCGGTCTGACCACACTGCTGGTGCTGATTTACTGGCCTAAACTCAAAGTCCGCCTGCCGGGACACCTTCCTGCGATTATCGCCGGGATGCTGGTCATGGTTATCCTGTCATTCTTTGATCAGGATGTAGCCACCATCGGCTCACGCTTTAGTTATACCCTGCCGGACGGCACACAGGGCGCGGGGATACCGGCGATTCTGCCGCAATTTATTCTGCCGTGGAATTTACCCGCACCAAACGGTGCCCCTTTTGATTTGAGTTGGTCAACCATTGCCGCCCTGATGCCCGCTGCTTTTTCAATGGCCATGCTGGGCGCGATTGAATCCCTGCTCTGTGCCGTCGTGCTGGACGGTATGACAGGGAAAAAACATAACTCCAACGGAGAACTGCTCGGTCAGGGACTGGGAAATATCGCCGCACCGTTCTTTGGCGGGATCACCGCGACTGCCGCCATTGCCCGCTCTGCGGCTAACGTACGCGCCGGGGCGACCTCACCGGTTTCCGCCATTGTTCACTCCCTGCTGGTTCTGCTGACGCTGCTGGTGCTGGCTCCTGTGCTCTCTTATCTGCCGCTCGCCGCTATGTCTGCGCTGCTGCTGATGGTTGCATGGAACATGAGTGAAGCCGCTAAAGTGATTGAGTTAATCCGCCGCGCGCCGAAAGACGATATTATCGTACTGTTGCTGTGCATGAGCCTCACGGTGCTGTTTGATATGGTGATCGCCATCAGTGTCGGCATTGTACTCGCCTCTCTGCTGTTTATGCGCCGTATCGCAAATATGACCCGCCTGAGTGAATCACCGTTCACCAATAACGACAAAGGGTTATTGGTTGTCCGCGTCAACGGCCCGTTGTTTTTTGCTGCGGCTGAACGTATTTTTGATGATCTGAAAGTAAAAAGTTCCGGTTATCATACTATTGTCATGCAATGGGATGCAGTTCCCGTACTTGATGCCGGCGGACTGAAAGCCTTCCGCCGCTTTATCGATGAAGCCGGTGTCGATACTCATATCGTGGTATGTGATATTCCGTTCCAGCCACTGAAAACCCTGGCGCGGGCGCGGATTGTCCCTGTAGATAATAAAATCAGTTTCTTCCCGACGGTGACAAAAGCGCTGATTGACCTTGATCTGATGGACGGTGTGATTTCTGAACCCTGATAGCAGAACTGCACGGTAAACAGGATGCGAAACATAGCCAGCGGCAGGCAAAAAGCACCGCCGCTATGCTATGAAAATGCAGGAATGAGGAAAAGTGATATGGCGATATTCAGATTACCGTTTCTTAACTGGCTTATCCTCAATGGACTTGCAGCGGGCTGGCTGTATCTTAAAGGTGGGCTGATATTTCAGTTCAGTGGCTGGACAGGCATTCTTGCCCTTCTTACCGGGCTCGAAAGTCTCGGTTGGATTGGTGCAGCGCTGGTGTATTTCCGCCGCCACAACACCACGGTGAACCCGCTCGGGGAAGCGACCAGCCTTATCACCGGCGGACCCTTCCGGCTGTCACGCAACCCGGTGTATCTGGCGCTGACAACCGCCTGCATCGGGTTTGCGTTATTAACACATTCGTTTTATTTTCTGGTTGCCGGGCTGATTTTCTGGCTGATAACCGATTTATTCAGCATCCCGCAGGAGGAACAATTTCTTGCCGGACGCTTTAAAAAACAATGGACACAGTATTGTCAGCAGACCCGCCGATGGCTTTAGCATCACACGCACTGCCCTGACCGCCGTGTTCTGACAGATACTGCCATAACCCGTTCATCCCGCTCCAGTGATTGCTGCACCAGTCAGGTGCCAGCAGTGTCGGATACCGCGCGCTGGCACAAATGCGGTGATAAACCACCTCACGCGGCGTACGGCGGATAATCTCACCGGCAATATGAATATAGTCTTCCAGTGAAATAGTGGGCAAACGCCCTGCACGCCAGGCTTTTGCCATGATACTGCCCTCCACAATATGCAGCGGATGCAGCTTGATACCTTCAGTGCCGGTTTCCAGCACGCGTTCAAGGGTTATCATATTGTCCTGCGCGGTTTCGCCGGGCAACCCGACAATCAGATGGCAGCAGACATTCAATCCGCGCGCGCGCGCGGCACGGGTTGTTGCCTGGTAGCAGGCAAAATCATGTCCGCGATTAATGCGTCGGAGGGTTTTATCATGCGCGGTTTGCAATCCCAGCTCCAGCCACACTTCATAACCCTGTTGCTGATAATGCTGTAACAGATCCAATACCGCTTCCGGTACACAATCCGGACGGGTACCGACACACAGTCCCACCACATCTGCCTGAGTCAGTGCAGATTCATACATCTGACGCAACAGTTCAACTTCTGCGTATGTGCTGGTATAGGCCTGAAAGTAAGCAAGATAGCGTTTTGCTCGGGTGATTTTTCCGGACTGCTGATTAAGCTGATCCTCAATAGAATCATACTGTGTGTTTTCATCAGCAAATGAGGCAACATTGCAGAACGTGCAGCCGCCGCGCCCGAGGGTGCCGTCGCGATTAGGGCAACTGAAACCACCGTGAAGGGTAATTTTATGGATCTTTTCGCCATAACGGCGCTGAAGGTCAGCGCCGAACATGTTTACAACATCATGAAGCTGCATCTGTTCTTATTTTTCAGTATCCAGTACAGGGAAGCTTTTTACCAAATCATCAATCGCTTTTATCTGTTGCAGGAACGGCTCCAGTTTTGCCAGCGGCAGTGCAGACGGACCATCACAACGCGCATTATCCGGGTCCGGATGCGATTCCAGGAAAAGACCGGCAAGACCCACGGCCATTCCGGCACGCGCCAGTTCCGCAACCTGACCACGACGACCGCCTGATGCAGCGCCAAACGGGTCACGGCATTGCAGTGAATGCGTCACATCAAAGATAACCGGACAGCCACCTGAGGCTTTTTCCATCACTTTAAAGCCCAGCATATCGACAACCAGATTGTCATAACCGAAGTTTGCACCGCGATCACATAAAATAATCTGGTCATTGCCACCTTCACGGAATTTATCCGCAATATTACCAACCTGCCCCGGGCTGATAAACTGAGGCTTCTTGATATTAATGACCGCACCTGTTTTAGCCATCGCTTCCACCAGATCAGTCTGACGGGCTAAGAATGCCGGTAACTGGATAACATCAACAACTTCAGACACAGCCTGTGCCTGGCTTGCTTCATGAACATCAGTGATCGTTTTCACACCAAATGTGGCTTTGATTTCTTCAAAAATCCGCATTCCTTCCTCAAGACCCGGACCGCGGTATGAATTGATAGAAGAGCGGTTAGCCTTATCAAAAGAGGCTTTGAACACATAAGGAATATTAAGCTTCTGCGTGACGGTAACGTAATGTTCGCAGATTTTCATCGCCAAATCGCGGGATTCGAGTACATTCATTCCACCGAACAGGACAAACGGCAACTGATTGCCGACACGGATATCCCCGATATTTACGATTTTCTGTTGCATGCTATAACCTTTTGACAGAGGCAATTATATTGCGTTTATGGAAATGGTAAAAACAGCGCCCGCTATTTAGTGCAGAACCATTTAGTGCAGAACAATGTGCTGTTGCTCATAAGTGTGGATCTGCATTTTTATCATCTCAGAGACCGGGTCTTTCGGGCACTGCTCAACAAAATAATTCAGGTCTGAAATCGCGATATGGCTGCAATCCAACTGTGCATATATCAGGCCGCGATCGCGGATTTCATAAGGGTCATCCGGGTCAAACAGTAAAATGGTTTCGCTGACTCTCAGCGCCTGCTCCATTTTTTTCTCTTCCATCAGGGAAACTTTAATACTCTCAAGATACTTGCGCACCACATGACTGTTTTCGGCCTCGTCCAGATCCCCGCCGGTCAGATGCTGCGCCGGACTGAGTGTGCCCTTTATCCAGACATCCAGCGTGTGCTGATCCAGTATTTCGCCGTTAATCGGGTTAATAAACAGCGTTTCTTCTTCCAGGTCCGCGCGCAGGATCAGTTGCGTCGGGAAAACAACCGGCGCAACCGGCAACCCGACGGACTGAGCAAGATGGATAAACAGTATCCCGAGTGAAACCGGTGAGCCGCGCTGTGTGCGCAAAACGGTGTCCAGCCAGAGTGTGTCAGACAGGGAATACACACCGCTGGCACCGCCAAACTGCCATTTCTGGTAAAAGAGTGTGATGAGCGTTTGTAAACAGGTGCGGTCATCCGCTCCCGGCGGAAGGCGTTTACGGGCCTGACGGATAAGTTCATTGATGTGCAGTTCAGCCTGCGGCTGATCAAAATCAGGGCGGACAGTTTTTAACACTAACAGAATACCGTTCAGTAACGACGCCCCATTGAACTCAAAATCGGCAATGCTTTTCATTTCTCTTCCCGTTGGCCTAAAGTAACCCGCTCATTTCCACCATAATCGCGGCGGGTTTCCACCCGGCAAAATCCGTTTTTCCGGAACAGTTCACGGACGGCATCACCCTGCCGCCAGCCATGCTCCACTATTAACCACCCGCCGGATTGCAGATAATCTGATGACGCCTGTGCGATATCAGCTAAATCGGCAAGCCCGTTCTGTCCCGCAACCAGTGCGCTGCGCGGCTCGAAGCGGACATCACCCTGCGCCAGATGTTCATCATTCTCATCAATATAAGGCGGGTTACTCACTATCATAGCAAATTGATGGATCGCCAGTGAAGCAAACCAGCAACTTTCTTTAAAGGACACATTATTAAGTGCCAACTGTGTGGCATTGAGACGTGCCAGCGCCACCGCACCGGGCTGAATATCCACCCCGGTGACGGTACAATCCGGGCGTTCTGATGCCAGCGCCAACGCGATAGCTCCGGTACCGGTGCCGAGATCAAGAATATCGCAGGCACCTGCGGGTAGCAGTTCAAGTGCGGTTTCCACCAGACATTCGGTATCCGGACGCGGAATAAGTGTTGCCGGTGATACCTGTACCGGGAGCGACCAGAATTCACGGGTGCCGGTGATATATGCTACCGGCTCACCCTGTTCACGCCTTATCAGCAGCGACTCAAGGCGCTGCTGTTCATCATCACTCAGTGCGGTTTCATCAAACGCAAAAATATAGCTGCGGGTGCGCCCGGTAACATGCCCGAGCAAAATCTCCGCATCGCGTTTCGGGCTGTCACTGTGGCAAAGACGTGTGATTGCAGCCGCCAGCCAGGTACGGAAAATCATCAGTCCTGATCAGACAGCGCCGCGAGCTGATCTGCCTGATATTCATTAATCAGTGGCTGGATAAGCGCATCCAGCTTGCCTTCCATCACTTCATCCAGACGGTAAAGAGTCAGGTTGATGCGGTGGTCCGTTACGCGCCCCTGAGGGAAATTATAGGTACGGATGCGGTCAGAACGATCACCGGAGCCGAGCAGATTACGCCGCTCAGAGGCTTCCGCTTCATGACGTTTTGCCTCTTCCGCCGCTTTGATACGCGCGGCCAGCACAGACATGGCTTTGGCTTTATTTTTGTGCTGTGAACGTTCGTCCTGGCACTCAACGACAATCCCGGACGGAATATGGGTAATACGGATAGCGGAGTCGGTGGTATTAACGTGCTGACCACCGGCACCGGATGACCGGAAGGTATCAATGCGCAGATCCGCCGGGCTGATATCAGTTAATTCAGCTTCCGGCACTTCAGCCAGTACCGCGATAGTACAGGCGGAGGTATGAATGCGCCCCTGTGATTCGGTTTCCGGTACGCGCTGCACGCGGTGACCGCCGGATTCAAATTTCATTGTTCCGTAAGCATTATCACCGACTACTTTGAAAACAATCTCTTTATAGCCACCGTGTTCGCCGTCGTTACTGTTCATGATTTCAATTTTCCAGCGGCGGGCTTCGGCATAACGGCTGTACATCCGGAATAAATCACCGGCAAATAAGGCTGCTTCATCTCCGCCTGTACCGGCACGGACTTCCAGGAAGCAGTTGCGTTCGTCATCCGGGTCTTTCGGCAGCAATAAAACCTGCAATTCCTGCTCTGAGGTTTCATTGCGCAGTTTTGCGTCTTTCAGCTCTTCTTGCGCCATCTCCTTCATTTCAGGATCATCAAGAAGCAATTGCGCGGTTTCGATATCATCCTGAATAGCCTGCCAGGTTTCAAAACACTTCGCAACATCGGATAATTGCGCGTATTCTTTTGATAAGGCACGGAATTTATTTTGATCAGCGATAACATCGGCATCCGCAAGATGCGCCTGAATTTCTTCGAAACGTTCTTTTAATGCTTCCAGCTTTGCGACAATAGAAGGCTTCATTCGTAGTCTGCTACCTTAAGATAATAATAGAGGAAATTAATGGTGCTCCAGCCCGAGGCTGTCGCGTAACAGCGTCAGACGCTCAGTGTCACCGTCACCGGCAGCTTCCCGGAGTGATTTGGTCGGTGCGTGGATAAGGCGGTTGGTCAGTTGCTGTGTCATCTGGTTGATAACGTCAGCGGGATCATGTCCCTGCTGAATCAGACTGACAGCCCGTTCTGCCATCGCGGCGCGGATCTCTTCAGCCTGTTCGCGGTATTCGCGGATAGTGTTCACCGCGCCCTGACTGCGCAGCCACTCCATAAAGTGACCGCTTTCCTGGGCGACTATTGATTCTGCCTGCTGTGCGGCAACCTGACGCTGCGCCAGATTATGCTCAATAATAGCCTCGAGATCGTCCACCGTATAAAGATAGACGTTACTGAGCTTTTCAACATCCGCTTCGATATCACGCGGTACGGCAATATCCACCAGCAGCATCGGACGGTTTCGCCGGGCTTTCAGCGCACGCTCCACCATCCCTTTACCGATAATCGGCAGCGGGCTGGCTGTGGAGCTGATAACAATATCCGCCTCCGCCAGCCGGCTGTCGATTTCCGGCAGCGTGATCACTTCCGCATTGACTTCCTGTGCCAGAATACGGGCGCGCTCACGTGTCCGGTTGGCGATCATCATGTGTTTCACGCCGTGCTCGTTCAGATGACGGGCAACCAATTCAATGGTTTCCCCGGCACCGACCAGCAGAATATTCAGTTTGGCTAAGGATTCAAAAATCTGACGCGCCAGCGTACAGGCGGCAAACGCCACAGAAACCGCATTTGCGCCAATGTCCGTTTCTGTCCGCACACGTTTGGCGACAGAGAATGATTTCTGAAACAGGCGTTCCAGCTCGCGGGAGAGTGACTGATGTGTCTGAGATTGTGCAAAGGCTTTTTTGACCTGCCCCAGGATCTGCGGCTCGCCGAGCACCAGCGAGTCCAGACCACTCGCCACCCGCATCAGGTGACTGACAGCCTCATTGCCCTGATGCCAGTACAGGCTGGACATCAGTTCCTGCGGATTGATATTGTGATAACGGCACAGCCAGTTAATCAGTTGGTCGCGCTGATCACCCTGCTCATTCACACTGAGATAAATCTCGGTCCGGTTACACGTAGACAGCACAACGCCGCCGCTCACAGACGGCTGTTCGAGCAGATTAGCTAACGCCGCTTCCATGCTGTCCGGTGAAAACGTGACTTTCTCACGTAACGCAACAGGCGCGGTTTTGTGGTTAATGCCGAGTGCTAATAGAGTCATATCTGCAATGCGAATCAGGTAAGTGTGTGAAACACCGGCAGAGTATACCGGAAATCAACACCCTTACTAAGGATAACTGCAGGCATTTTAGCAGTCGGCTCACCGCAATTAAAGCGCTAAACCCGAATCCGTGATAATAAGCAGTTAGTGTAGTACAGCTCAGTGCGGCCCGTCCGTTATTAATGAGCCTGATATTTGCGTAAATCAGCGTAAGAGAGGTAGGAAATAATGCCCGGAACAGGCACAATATTCCCATTGATTGCGTTTTAAGTTGTTAAAGGAAATTACAACGTGGCTCTTATACAATTACCACGCGTTATCCGGTTATTACCGTTATGCAGCCTGATCCTGGCTGCCTGTACCCTGCCAGATACGGCAGAAAAAGGAGATGTCTCCGCGACATCTGCCGGCTGGAAGAACCATGTGGAGAAAGTGAATAATCTCACCGGCTACCAGACCCGGGGTTCGTTCGCCTACATCGGCGAAAACCAGAAAACCTATGCCCGCTTTTTCTGGCAACAATATTCGGCTGACAGCTATAAGCTGCTGCTGACCAACCCGGTCGGCAGTACAGAGCTGGAACTGATTGTCCGGGATGGTCAGACACAGCTTACGGATAATAAAGGGCAAAAACATTACAGCGATGACCCGGACAATATGATTTATCAGCTGACTGGTATGACTATCCCGATGGAAAACCTGCGTCAGTGGATAACCGGATTGCCGGGAGATGCCCAATCCTATGCCATCAGCAATGAATACCACCTCAAAGCCCTGACCTGGTCACAAGGCATGGAGAAATGGAAAGTCAGTTATCAGTCTTATGACGATAAAACCTCACCGCAACTACCGAACCGCCTTGATATCGAACAAGGCAGCAACCGCATTAAGCTGAAAATGGATTCATGGACACTCAATTAACGTCTCTGACCTGGCCGTCCCCTGCCAAACTGAACCTGTTTTTATATATCACAGGCCGCAGAGAGGATGGCTATCATCTGTTGCAGACGCTGTTTCAGTTTCTCGATTATGGTGACAGTGTCACAATCACACCCCGCACAGATGATAATATCCGGCTTCTGACACCGCTGGCCGGTGTGCCGGATGAGCAGAACCTGGTTGTCCGTGCCGCCCGGTTGTTGCAGCAATATGCCCGCGACCAACACCTGACTGATACCCTCCATGGCGCGGATATTTCTGTTGATAAAATTCTGCCCATGGGTGGCGGGATCGGCGGCGGATCATCCAATGCCGCCACAGTACTCATTGCGCTAAATTATCACTGGAAGTTACAATTACCGGATGAAATACTCGCGCAGTTGGGTATTACCCTGGGTGCCGATGTCCCGGTATTTGTCCGGGGGCATGCTGCATTTGCCGAAGGAATTGGTGAAATTCTGACCCCGGCGTCACCACCGGAGCGCTGGTATCTGGTCGCACACCCGGGAATTTCGGTTCCGACACCGTTAATCTTCACAGATCCACAATTAATTCGCGACACCCCAATCCGCTCTCTGCCCGCATTATTAAAGGCTCCGTTCGCAAATGACTGTGAACCGACCGCAAGAAAACGTTTCCGTGAGGTTGATTGCCTTCTTTCCTGGCTGCTACAATATACAACGTCACGCCTGACCGGTACGGGTGCATGTGTGTTCGGTGAGTTCGAAAACCAGGCAACCGCCCGACAGGTGTTAAGTAACGCGCCGGCGTGGGTGAAGGGCTTTGTGGCACAAGGTGTCAACATATCGCCGCTTCATCAGTTCCGCGCCGGCATTAAACCGTAATTGCCCCTGATTTCGTCCCCCTGACGTTTTCAGGTATACAATTCACTCTCTCTGGACGCATGCCTGAGGTTTTTCCCGTGCCTGATATGAAGCTTTTTGCTGGTAACGCCATCCCGGAACTGGCACAACGTGTTGCCAACCGCCTGTACACTAACCTCGGAGATGCTGCGATTGGTCGTTTCAGCGACGGTGAAGTCAGTGTTCAAATCAATGAAAACGTGCGCGGTGGTGATGTATTCATCATCCAGTCTACCTGTGCACCGACCAATGATAATCTGATGGAACTGGTTGTGATGGTCGACGCGCTGCGCCGTGCTTCTGCGGGTCGTATCACCGCGGTAATTCCGTACTTCGGTTATGCCCGTCAGGATCGTCGTGTCCGCTCAACGCGTGTGCCAATCACCGCAAAAGTGGTTGCTGACTTCCTCTCAAGTGTGGGTGTTGACCGTGTGCTGACTGTTGATCTTCACGCTGAACAGATTCAGGGTTTCTTTGATGTCCCGGTTGATAACGTCTTCGGCAGCCCGATCCTTCTGGAAGATATGTTACAGAAAGATCTGGATAACCCGATTGTGGTTTCTCCGGATATCGGTGGTGTGGTACGTGCGCGCGCCATTGCCAAACTGCTCAACGACACTGATATGGCTATCATCGATAAACGCCGCCCGCGCGCGAACGTTTCTCAGGTGATGCATATTATCGGTGATGTGGCGGGTCGTGACTGTGTACTGGTTGACGATATGATTGATACAGGGGGCACGCTGTGCAAAGCTGCGGAAGCACTGAAAGAACGTGGTGCGAAACGTGTATTTGCTTACGCAACTCACCCTATCTTCTCCGGCAACGCAGTGAACAACATCCGTGATTCAGTGATTGATGAAGTGATTGTCTGTGACACCATTCCGTTATCGGCTGAGATCAAAGCACTGAGTAATGTCCGCTCACTGACATTATCCGGGATGCTGGCTGAAGCCATCCGCCGTATCAGTAATGAAGAGTCTATCTCCGCGATGTTCGAGCACTGATTCATCTGAATCAGGCGCACATATTGCGTGTCAAACCCGTTGCTGATTACAACGGGTTTTTTGTATGCAGAACAAAATGACCGGTATTTGTTACAGCGTTACGGCATCCGGCGACGATAGCGGCTGTGGAAGTTACGCAGCCAGTAATATTTGTCTGCGATACATTCACGGCGCCCGCTCATACCGGCTCCGGCTAACCAGACTAATGCACCGATAAAGATCCCCATAAGGGAAGCCTCAGAATAAACATCAGGCACAGGAAGTGCAAAGATAAGAATGCTGAAAGTAAGGGCCATACTGCCGACCATCAGTAACATACCGACAATCATCAGCAGATTCCCTACTAATAAGGTTAGTTTACGTTTCATAGAAACCTCCGTCACTCATTTGTCTCAAAACAACCAAAAGTACGAAAGCAGGAATTCCTTCTTAGTACGGATTATAGCCCGTATTTTTACGAATGTGTTGCGTATGAGATCACATAGACCAAAAATAACCTTTTTTATTTGGCTAATCGTGCCAAACAAAAAAATTTAATAGTTCCCCCCTAAACTAGTGCACAAATAGTCACACTTGCTCCCTGCCCCGGCGTTTATTTTTGTACTCCGCGCAGCAGACAGGTAGAATATCTCTCTTTGCATTAAAACCCAGCCTGAACAACAAGTGAAAACAGTGTGAGTCAGATTAAATTAATTGTGGGGCTGGCAAACCCCGGTGCGGAATACGCCCAAACGCGCCACAATGCCGGAGCCTGGTTTGTTGATGAGCTTGCCCGTCGCCATAACCAGTCATTAAAATCAGAAAGTAAGTTTTACGGCTATACCGCACGCCTGAATATTCAGGGAAATGATGTCCGTCTGTTAGTGCCGGTCACCTTTATGAACCTGAGCGGTAAAGCCGTCAGCGCCATCGCCGGTTTTTATCAGATTGCCCCGGATGAAATTCTGGTTGCTCATGATGAGCTGGATCTCCCGCCCGGCGTGGCAAAAATGAAGCTCGGCGGCGGTAACGGCGGGCATAATGGTCTGAAAGATATTCAGAGCAAACTCGGTAACAACCCGAATTTTTATCGTCTGCGTATTGGTATCGGGCATCCGGGTGATAAAAGCCAGGTTGTTGGTTTTGTGCTGGGTAAACCACCGGCCAGCGAACAGCAATTAATCGATGACACTATCGACGAAGCCGTGCGCTGCACGGATGTACTGATGAAAGACGGCATGGCAAAAGCCATCTCCCGTTTACATACGTTTAAAGCAGAGCGCTGAGTCGGGAAATGTCGTCTGTTTTGCCGCAACCGTGTATAATCAGCGGCAATTATTTAACGTGCTTGCAGGCCGTGCCGGTCTGCTGTCATTTTTAAGGTGAAGAATTTATGGGTTTCAAATGTGGTATCGTCGGCCTGCCGAACGTTGGTAAATCAACGCTGTTTAACGCGCTGACCAAAGCAGGTATTGAAGCGGCGAACTTTCCGTTCTGTACAATCGAACCGAACACCGGTGTTGTTCCGATGCCGGATGCCCGGTTAGATGCCCTCGCGGAAATCGTTAAACCACAGCGTATTCTGCCGACCACCATGGAATTCGTCGATATCGCAGGACTTGTGAAAGGCGCATCCAAAGGTGAAGGTCTGGGTAACCAGTTCCTGACTAATATCCGCGAAACGGAAGCTATCGGTCACGTTGTCCGCTGTTTTGACAACGACAATATTATCCATGTCGCTGGTTGTGTAAATCCGGCAGATGATATTGATACCATCAATACCGAACTGGCACTGGCCGATCTCGATACCTGCGAGCGTGCCATTCACCGTGTTCAGAAGCGCGCCAAAGGCGGCGATAAAGATGCAAAACTCGAGCTGGAAGTGCTGGAGAAATGCCTGCCGCTGCTGGAAAACGCACAGATGCTGCGCAGCCTGACCCTGAATAAAGAAGAAGCCGGTGCTATCCGTTATCTGAGCTTCCTGACACTGAAACCAACTATGTACATTGCCAATGTCAGTGAAGATGGTTTCGAAAACAATCCGTATCTTGAACAAGTGCGTGAGATTGCAGAAAAAGAAGGTTCCGTGGTTGTGCCTGTATGTGCGGCAATTGAATCTGATATCGCTGAGCTGGAAGATGGCGACCGCGAAGAGTTTATGGCCGATCTCGGCATTGAAGAACCGGGTCTGAACCGTGTGATCCGCGCCGGTTATGCCCTGCTTGAATTGCAGACTTACTTCACTGCCGGTGTAAAAGAAGTCCGCGCATGGACCATCCCTGTAGGTGCCACCGCCCCGCAGGCCGCCGGTAAAATCCATACCGATTTTGAAAAAGGTTTTATCCGCGCCCAGACCATCGCCTATAACGATTTTATTCAGTATAAAGGTGAACAAGGCGCAAAAGAAGCCGGTAAAATGCGCGCAGAAGGCAAAGAGTATATTGTCCAGGACGGTGATGTGCTGAACTTTTTGTTTAATGTCTAACTTCTGCTTTAGGGTAAAATTACCCTGTCCTGACAAAAATCCACGCAATTGCGTGGATTTTTTATATAGCATGAATTTAAAACTGATTACGCTTTTAGCTTATTTTCAATCAACGTCATAAAATAAGATGTATCGCTAACCGTATCCTGGTTCTTACTGTGATCGGCTTCATCAACAAGCTTCATATACTCGATAAAATGAGGCTCTTCGAATTTTATATTTGTTTTCTCACGAAAAATATTCAATTCATTGAGACGTTCTAACCTTCTGGTGTAGAGTTTGAAACGCTCATTTTGCCGAGTTAATCCTAAAGTGCGGTCAATAAGTAAAGGGCAAAGTGTTAGAGCAAGAAATGTGAGAAAACCATAATATAATTTATGTTCAATCCCATAGATAGACAAAAATAACAGTATAAAACCTATGAACAAGATAACGTGTGCACAATTTTTATAACTTGCTCTGGATCTTTTTATTACGTTATTAGTAGTCTGCGAGCCAAATTTACGATTAAACATTAACCACTGCAACAACAATACCAAAATAATGATAGCTACTCCCCAGAACAGGCTATTCCATGAGGGTAAAGTTAGGACATCTATCATCGCACTCGCTTTCTCCACACCCACTTTCTTTGTCAAACTTAAACAAAAGAAAAAAGTAAAGAACATGAGAAACGGAATAGCATAAAGAGAAATTCTACGAATTAGAAAGCGAGGCCAATACGACTTGCACTCTTTTTCCTGTAAATTTTTCAACTCTTCTTTGAGCTTAGCTTGTAACCCATTGGCATCCGTATATTTTAAGTCAGGCAATCTACTACTCAAGATAAAACCCCCTAGTCAATAACTTCAAATACATTTAAATGATTACGCTGAAACTGCTCCAATCCGTACAGGCGCAGCCTTTCCAGCCAATATTCAGCCATCGTTCGGCTTATGCCGCGTTCAATCGCAGCCTCTCGTAGCAGTAAAAACTCCGTCCGTAATGTCGTTGGCATAATTCCGGGATCATCAGTGTTGACCAGAACCCTTACAGGCCCTCTGCGCAAACCATGGCGATTAAATTCAGCGCCTGGTTTTAAGAGTTCTTCATCCGGCGGGTTCCAGCGAAAAATAGGATGTTCCACGTGCTTTTTGAACCGCGCAATATAGACGTTGGACGTCGGGTTTGTTTCAATAATTAACCCTTTACGATCATAGTGATCGAGCAAATAGTCCTGCAATGCATGCATAAACTCCAGCTCTACTGGTGTATCAATATCCTGGAGGATATTTTTATCGCCGCTTGCCTGCTGACGCAGTTTGCCGGGGTTACCCAGACCAATCAGCTCTTGCATGCTCCATTCGTCCGCAACCCGCACAACCACCAGTTGCGGAGGGAGATCGTCAAGCAGTCTGGAGTGTCTTTGCTGATAAAGCTGCGCCGCCACACTGTCTTTATCACTTAACGTTGGCCAATCTGGCAGCGCGCATTTCTCTTGCGAGGTCAACGGCGCTCCACCATGGAGTTGCTGGAGACGATAAGAGCAATTACGCCGGAAAAGCCAAGCACGGTAGAGCGTATCAGGCGTAATATTTTTTAGAGGTGGTTCATCACCGCTAACTCGTGTATCCGCCACGCTATTATCTATTTGAGGTAGTCTCTCCTTACACCAATCACAACGCGCGACAAAACGTGCAATGCGCCGCTCAAGCAGCGGTAATACCGCCTGAGCAAGTGGCAACAAACCCGACAAAACCGTGGCATAGTGCCACTGCCAGACAAGATTATCTAAATGCTCATCCAGCGGAAGTATCATCTCTCCATGCCGCTTCGCCCAAAGCGCAGGTTCAATTCCCAACGCGAGCGCATGGCCCAACCGGTCCCCCTCTCGCATCTCGCAGAAGCGCACCGTTTCATCGATATGACGCAACCCCGACGCCGGATGCGAGTAATCTTCCCCGGCATGGATACTGAAATGAAAGCCCGTACAGGCGCGAAGCCCGTCAGGCATCGGATATAGCCCGCTGCGCAGCCATCGTAGCATCGGCGCAAAACCCGCAATTTTCAGGGCATTTTCATCCCCAGCAACATCCAGACCCCGAAACCAGTTCGACGGCTGAAAATGAAAGTGCGGGTTCCGTTTTCCTCCTAGAAAAACTGAGTGATTCCA
Organism: Morganella psychrotolerans; assembly: GCF_965118875.1. Taxonomy (GTDB): domain Bacteria; phylum Pseudomonadota; class Gammaproteobacteria; order Enterobacterales; family Enterobacteriaceae; genus Morganella; species Morganella psychrotolerans_C. The sequence continues at coordinate 292,418 of NZ_CBCPJD010000001.1, read as the reverse complement.
GCCATTATGGCTGTAGAGCTTTTGCAGCAATTGCTCAGCTTGTGCCCAGTTATTCTGCAAGTCAACCGTTGGTCGCTTACCCCGACTTGTGCTTTTAGAGCGCGAAAAGTGTCCACAAAACTGCCAGCGCTCGAGCGCTTCAATGTAGCGCAGCGTGCGTTCGTCTGGCTTAATCTCATGTTCACCAAAAACATACGGCGGAGATATGGGGGGTACACCGAGGGTGTTGAGTAGTGTTGAGGAAAATTCTGCCACCATTTCATAGCTAAAAGCATTCGGGGTTGCCTTCACTTCGGCCACATCATCTTTGCCAGCAAACAGGTAACGCATATTGCTACTGTCACTTTTCCTTCCCAAACGTAACGCGCCACCAAAATAGCGTTCGGTAAAACGCGTAAGCCCCTGCCCGTCCATAATAATGCGACGACGTAGTGCATTAACTGTAAGCCAAAAACAGAGTATTGCCGTGCGCTCAAGCGGATGCGTGTCTTTCAACTGATAAGAGTGGCAAAGGTAAAGCTGCAGCCACAACCAGCGTGAAGGGTGTTTACGGTCTGAGGCATGTGCAAGCTGACTTAATAGCCAACCAAGACTGACTTTTTCAGCTCCGCGATTCTTTTTAGCGAGCATTAGCCAGTCCGGAAGATTCTGAATTTTCTTCATCGGGTCACTTAAGGCCGTATATTTCTTTGAAACCGTTTCAAACTGATCGGAAAGTAACAGAGAAAGCAGCGACTTTGCTCGCACTAACAACGGCGTTAAATCATTATGCTCTTCATAGGACCACAATGATGCTTTATTACTCTTTGGCAATTCAATCTCTTCAAAAAGATAACCATCCAAGATAGTATCTCCCGCCGTCACCCCACCAAGGTGGACATGACCCTCCGCAAAAGGCTTACCCGAGCTGGCAGGAGGCGCGAAAAACGGATTCTGTGCCATCACGACACGGGTGATGTCCGACAATCGCGGAGGTGGACTTTGCTGTAGCCAGTCCCCCAGACGCCAGCCCGCAAGCAGCGTCGGGTCCAATTCTGCCGCAATCCGCACATAGTCCTGCACCTTATTTTCACGGTAATAGAGCAAATCACCATTACGCAGCAGCAACTGTTCTGCAATGACATCAAGCCAAGGCAGTTCCGGACTGGCCAACAAGCCATTGTCACAGATGTTCCCCATTAGCTGACGCACGTCGGTCAATCGGTAAGTGCGAGGGTAACGGTTATCAATACTCTCAACTAGCAGTTGGTAGCACTCTTCCTGCAATGACAACCACTGTTTAAAATCTGTCGGCGGTGATAACAGGATCGCCCAAAAACGCCGTGAGAGGCGCTCGTCGGTGAAAAAACACCCTGCAGCATGTTCACTCAGCGACCTAATTAACATTATTTTTCACCCTCAGAGTAGAGCTCTTCAAACGCGGCCAGAAGCGTTTTAACTGCGGGATCGGTTTTGGGGAAATTGCTAATGACTTCATCAATGAAGCTTTTAGCTTTATCGTAACCCGGATAAATCATCTCAAGCTGTGTTTTAATACGAGTTTTAATCAAGCGAGCTAGTGGATTTATTGACAGTTTTCTTGTAATAAATTCCTTAGCTGGCTTGATATTTATAATTTTTTCTGTCTGAGTTAGTGTTTTTTTTTCCGCCTGAGAATCTGTGTATTGTTTTTGTTTAAGATCAACGCTTAATACCTGATCAATCCATTTTTTCAGCGGATGAGTAGCCAATACATAGCTGACAGTTCTGGTTTTTTCACCATAAATTTTACGGTGCTGATATGCTTCGCGGTCACTGTTAGACAGTTGATTTTGTTCAGGTGTGAATGGTCCCACATTCACACGGAAATTATCATTACTATAGAAGTTTTTAGTAGAATTAATATTGGTTGTCGAAACAACATCAGATAATCCAAATAGCTCACCTTTTTCAAAGCTACCAAATGCAGACCATGTTGAGTAAAAAACCCAACCTGCGATATGTATCGCAGAGTCCCTATAACCTAAACCAGTGAGACCAGAAATACCCTGACTATAAACCTTGTTAAATACTTTATAGACTAGCCACGGTGAAACTTCAATATTTGCAATGTTGTTATTCTTCCTCCATTGATTAATCTCATCACAGAGATTTTTAAACATCAATTCATTCTCATCAGGAATTTCCTCCAACGGTTCATCCGTTAGTTCTCGTTCAGATTCGAACCGACTATTCATACGTGTGTTCTTTTTGGAGTTAAACTCATCCAAATACAACATTTTTGTCGGAGCAAGCGCGCTTGCAGAATAAAATGGAGAACGCTGTCTTATCCGTTGCAGATCGGTTAATTCTATGTCGGAAACCAAGCTTGTTATAATCACCTCAAATACTCGGCCAATATTTAACACTATGGACTGTTTTGAATTGGTATAGAAATTTCGTTGCGTCAACGCGGAAATAAGGAAAATGGCCTTATTTTCTAAATCTTTATCATGGTAATAGTCATGAACATCTTCCCAGTATTTCCAATTCAAACTCGTATTTACACCCACTTCAGCCACAGGATAAGGTAAAAGCGTTTTTTGTCCTTTAATAGCAGTCAACCAGGTCTCAGGCAACTTTGTTTTCAACTGAGATTCCCAGTCAGAGAGATCGTCATTGTTTTCAAAGATCTCATACTCACGCTGCTCATGCTGTAAAGGTTGAAAAAGCGGAGTCGCAAGCACAGATTGATTACGATTTTCCCCTTTATTCCAGGAGAACCAGTACTTTTTTGCCTGAAGCGTTAAAAACACAGCCCCCGCCTCTGGTTCAAAGCGAAAATACTCACAGAGCTTATCGACCCACGCGGATTTTTTATCCTCTGCAAGATATGTTTTGCTATCAAGGGCACTGGATATCTTCAGTTCGTCATAAAATAGCCTGTAAGCCTCACCATACTCACGCTTAGCTTCTTTACTCAACTCATGGTATTTTTTAGCAAAACTTTCAATGACATCAAGTGGAACATCAGGCATTTGCCATACCCGACGTATAGCTAGCGGGCTGACTTTCTTTTTAAATGGCTCAGGAAAATCGTGTATTAAATCACCACAGTGATTAATGAACTGTGTTAGGGCACGTATGGACGGGATGGGTAACGGTAAATCGCTGCCCTCAAGACCGTTCACCGGGCCGGTGATAAATATCTTCAACCACACCATAAAGTTACGCAGAGGGATACCATCTTTGTCCAGAGTGACATCAATACCGTCTTGCTGCCAGTAATCACTCACAGAGGGCATACTTAGTCTACGCGGCAGTGGTAAAATTTTACGCTGATACTCAATTGCCAATTCCTTGGCGATATCATAAGACTTTTTACGCTCATAAGATGAGTCTTTATTCAACCGTCCATGAAAATCTCGCCAGCAGACTTCATCATATAAGCGACGATCGCCGCTCACAATAGGCAATACGTATGGAGATGTAAGATAACGACGCAATATTTCTAGGTTTTCAAATGCCCTATTAAGCGAGGTATCCACATCATCGATCGGTAATATTAATAATTTCTTTCCTATCAAATCTAGCGCAGATTTTAAAAATGCTTCAACGCAATTTGCCAGATGCTTGCTGCCATATAGGGAGCGAATTTTATCCATCCCATGCTGACTTTGCTGCAAATCAACGGATTCCAGACCGTGGGCTAATTCTTCAAGCTTCTGGGTAAATGCCCTGGATTTATTAATGTCTATACACTGTGCAGCTTTGATGTCCTTATCCTGAAGAACGGCTGCCACAATAATATGCAAAAACAGCGATTCACCATCTTCGAGCAGAGTCGGGTCGATAGGATCAAGAATATGAATATCTCCCGCAAACTCTTTATGATTACTCGCCAAGTAATCTCTTAAATTCACAAGTACCGATGTTTTACCGGTCCCCCTTTCACCATCAATCGATATCGCCTTATGACTTCGTGTTTCGTTGAACGATTCCGAGTTTTTCGGTACGTCATCAACAGCCTTAACAGCCTTTCCAATGAACTGGGCGAGCTGTTCGTAAATTTTACGAGGAAGTAAGGTATCTGGATCCTTAAGAACCGCAGACTCTCCGCTGTCCAATGGTATGTATATCTTGTTCACAATAATCCCTTTAATGGTCGTTTTTGATGTGAGTACATGTCGTGAACTATTAATTTTGATGCAAAATCAAATAAAATCAAGATGCAATGAAGGCAATGAAGGCAATGAAGGCAATGAGAATAATCCAAAAAATATATAATTATTGGATTATTCCATACCGTGACAATTGGCTGCTATAAAAGTGTGAATTTAGCATACGCGCCATCAGTGGAGCCTGTAATTTAAATTGTGTAATTGCCTGTTTTTGATATGTTCACTCCAACTGTACTAGCTCATCCTTTGCTTAACTTCTCTTTCGGCGTTTCCCACTTCAACAACCGTTCAACCGCCGTATCCTCAGACATGAACTGACGGGCAAGTTGTAGACGTTCCATGACCTGTATCTTCTGCTGCTCATCAAGCATTGCTGCGTCTAACTCTGCTTCGTGAAAAAACTGTTCCAGCTGTTTGTCTTCAGTCCACTGAGCCATGATGGACTTCAGCTCAGTACGACTGGAGCTGTACGCTTCCTTTTCCCGAGCTATCCGTTCCTTTTCCAGATATATAGCATGTTCCTGCTCACGCTGAATGCGCCACTCCTCTGCTTCGATTCTGGCCTTTTCTAATTGCTTTGAAATTAGAGGAACAGCCTCCTGCATAGCAGAAATCATCTTAGGGATCTGGCTAATCAATCCACACTGCTTTGTCTGCCGGAACTGAAGTAACCATTTTGCGGAAGAATAAGGTGAGTAAAGCTGCAACAGAAATCGCCCGGTAGGCAAAGTATGTTTCGATACGTGACGAAAAAGCTCACTATTTCTTCCCCGCGTCCACCGTCCTATCTGTTCGTCACGTACATAGCGGTTTTTAACTTTTTTCGCTGGAACATACTCCGTCATTTCAGCAAGATTAAACGCAAAGTACATATCCTCAACATAAATAATACTTGGTGTATAAGGCCGCCATAAATTGTCCCAACGATATCCTTCCCCTTTCGGGTCTTCCTTAATATCAATATCCGCACGATGTAGCGTTGCTACCGGCACATCCAGCGTAACACGGTACCCCTTTTTCCCCAGGGCATCAAAGAAGCGACTCAGGAACTCTATTGCACTATCAAATCCCGTATCAGAAACGTTGAGATCCAGTAATTTCTTTTTAGTAGGCTTGTAATAGCCATCTTCTGTAACCGGGGAGGCTGGCAGATACGTTTTGAGATCATTTATCAATCCATAGCCATTCCCTGTAACAAGAGCTTGCTTTCGGGTTACTAAAGGCGCTGGTTTTGGTACCACAATGCAGGGCGGTTGCACTGATGGGGTGTTATTCTTAAGAGTCTTTACCACCTTATCCTTTTTCAGAGCAGGCAGCGCTGGGATTGCCGGCGCAATCCCTTTCGCCAGAGCTTTCCAGTAACCGGCAAGCGGCCTGGGTATCCGCATTTCACTGCATCGTTTCACCAGTAACTCAGTACTAATGCCATACAGCGCAGTTATACGCTCCGCAGGCTCGCGCCAGACCAAATGATAGAGCGTTTCCCGATCTTGGGGGAAGATATGTACAGAATCGTGTGAATTAATCTCTGACATTGCGTATCCCTTTTTTGGCTAACATAATCAGAAATCTTTGCCTGCTGCTTTTATTTCTCTCAGAGAGTCATTAAATGGTTGCTCTTGAGAAAAAATAAAATTATTAAAATCATTAGCGGAGATCATATCCCCGGAGCAGATTTTTCACTTGAATGCGCATTAGCATTATAGGAAACACCACACATCAGACATAGTAACAATGATTTTTTCAAGACTAACACTCCCTGCAATACGATAAACTGTTAACGTACACGAATTATAGAATGATAACCACTTACTGTAATATCCCGCACCATGGACATATCACCAAAGCCCTCATCTAACCAAACTCTGCTTATCACCCTCCCTGCCGTAATTTACAGAAAGCTACATCATTAACGGATTTTAATAAAATTATCGGCTGTTAATCACATTCCGAAAATCACCGGACCGTTTACATTCGACCATAATTAGTTCACCATCAACGACTATTTTACTGATACAATTCGCTATTAAATAAGAAAAATCAGGTGGTCACCCTGTGCTATCAACCCGCTCCCGAGTAATCATCCATCTGAGCAGTTTTCTGATTGTGATATACAGCCTGACGCTGCTGTTGCCGATGCTGGTTGCGCTGGTCGCCGGGGAGCAAAGTTTTTTTGCGTTTGCGACCAGTTTTCTGATTTTCTTTCCCGCAGGGATTGTTTGCTGGTATCGCAGTAAAACCACTGAATTACAATTACAAACCCGCGATGGCTTTCTGGTCATTGCTGTATTTTGGCTGTTATTTTCAATTATCAGTGCCATGCCGTTCTGGCTGGACGATCACCTTAATATGGCATTTGAAGATGCGTTATTTGAGGGGATTTCCGGTATTACCACAACGGGAGCCTCTGTATTTCATAATGTCACGGACTTGCCCCGCTCTGTTCTTTATTACCGCGCACAGCTCAATTTTATCGGCGGATTGGGTGTTATTGTCCTCGCCGTCGCTATATTTCCCCTGCTCGGAATAGGCGGGATGCGGTTATATCAGTCTGAAATGGCCGGTCCCTTTAAAGATGAACGCTTAACACCACGCCTGGCAAGTTCTGCCCGCAATTTATGGTTTACCTATTTATTACTGGGTTTTCTCTGTATTGTCGCCTTCAGATTCGCCGGAATGTCATGGTTTGATGCCTTGTGTCACGGATTATCAACCGTTTCTCTCGGTGGGTTTTCAACCTACAGTGAAAGTATCGGGTACTTTAACAGTTCATCCATTGAATTAGTTGCGGGGATCTTTTCTTTATTATCTGCGGTGAATTTTACACTCTATTTTATGGCACTGGCAAAGCGAAGTCTGAAACCTCTTTTCAGCAGTACTGAGTTGCGATTCTATTTTGCCGTTGCTGCATTTATTATCGGATTGGTATTTTTTGAAGTCTGGCGGGCAAATATGTACTCCTCGGCGGAAGAATCCTTTGTTCATGCTTTTTTCCTGACCAGTTCAATGCTGACGGATAACGGATTAGCCACCGCTGATTATGCACAGTGGCCGTCTCATATTATTGTATTGCTGCTGTTTGCCAGTTTTTTTGGCGGCTGTGTCGGTTCTACCTGTGGTGGTATTAAAGCTATCCGTTTTTTGATTTTATCCAAACAGAGCTGGCAGGAAGTGTATTCCCTTATCCACCCGAAAGCACAAACGCGGATTAAAATCGGCGATACGGTTATTCAGAACCGGTTAATCAATTCCGTTCTGAGTTTCTTTTTTCTTTATATTATCTGTACCTGTATTTTTATTTGGTGTCTCAATCTGATGGGATACGATTTAATGACATCCTTTGCCAGTGTGGCCGCCTGTATTAATAATATGGGATTAGGGTTTGGATTAACGGCTCCGGGTTTCGGTGAAATATCACCGGCAGCAAAATATCTGCTCTGTTTTGCTATGTTATTAGGCCGCCTGGAGATTTATACCCTGCTGGTGCTGTTTTCTGTCAGCTTCTGGCGTAACTGGCCGTAATGATATTTATTCTGTTTACCGCCCTGTTAACCTGAAGTATGGCAGGCATATACTCTAAATAATTCGGGATACCTGTAGGCGACAAGCACGCTCAACACCCGGGTATCCTGAAATATGACGAGTATAAAAGATATTAATATTCACTGCTGTATATTTACTCCGTACTTAATAGGTTCTATTAGTCAGGAGATAACATCTCCGTAACGGAGTTACATAATGTCAACAAAACTCATCTTAATTATCGCCGGTATTATTATCGGTGCCTGTGCATTAATTCTCGGAATATACGGAAATCCGCCCAATATGGGGGTTTGTGTTGCCTGTTTTATCCGTGACAGTGCCGGTAGTATGGGGTTACATAATGCAGAAACCGTTCAATACCTTCGTCCTGAAATTTTCGGTTTTATTCTTGGCTCATTTGGTGCCGCCGTTATTTTTAAAGAATTTCAGTCCAAAGCAGGATCTGCGCCCGTTATCCGCTTTACCTTAGGTTTTCTGATGATGGCCGGTTGCCTGGTTTTTTTAGGCTGTCCGCTGCGGATGATCCTGCGGATAGGTGCCGGAGATTTAAATGCCGTTGTCGGGTTATTTGGTCTTGTTGCCGGAATATGGGGCGGCAGTCTGTTCCTTAAAAAAGGGTTTTCATTACCGCGTAATTATCAGCAATCCGCAGCAGAAGGTCTGATCCTGCCGGCTATTTGTCTTGTTCTGTTCATTATGTTTATTGTTGACAGTACAATATTCAAATCCAGTGTAAAAGGTCCGGGGGCAAGCCATGCGCCGGTCTGGATGGCCATTTTTGCCGGTCTTATTATCGGCGTGATTATCCAGCGCACCCGGTTTTGTTTTATTGGTATGGCGAAAAATATTTTTCTCTCGCGTAATTATAATATGGCTATCGGCGTTATTGCCCTGCTCATCATTATTATTGCCGGTAATGCCCTGACAGGAAAAATTAATATCGGATTTGAAAATCAGCCGATTGCGCATACTGATGGTCTGTGGAATTTTCTGTCCATGATGCTTGTCGGCTTATGCGGTGTCTTTATTACCGGGTGTCCGCTGCGCCAGCTTGCTAATGCCGGTCAGGGTAATACAGATGCGGCGGTCAGTGTTCTCGGTATGCTGATCGGGGCTGCATTTGCGCATAATTTTTCTTATGCATCAAGCCCGGCAGGTGTTACCGGAAATGGTAAACTGATTGTTGTTATTGGTTTATTGTTAACGGTATCAATCGGTATTATCTATACCCGCATTGCCAATAAAAAACCAGAGGAAGAGCATAGTGTATAATTATTTGTTTTTATTCCATGCTCAGCATGGTTTAAAAAAACTAAAATACCAATTACATGCCAATGCAGTAGAATCCTCTGTGGCAGATGCGCCCCGCAAGGTATCGACAGAATGTGAAACCGCGCTGATTGCCGGTTTCAATACTGAAAATGCCTATCTGGATTATACCGGTGAAAATATCAGAGAAGTCTGGCGGGTATCCGGTTCGGATTATAAACAGGTCTGGATGGATAAAAACGCGTAGTTACACAGAATAAATCGATAAATAAAAATGAGCAGCGCATAACTGCTCGTTTTTAGTCGGTGATCACAACATATACTCTAAATAATTCCGGATGCATGTAGGCGACAAGCTCAGACCGCCGGGGAGCATACATCAGTATGTGACCCGGCGGGCTGAGCGCAGTCAACACCCGGGCATCCTGAAGTATGACGGGTATATAACAGGAAAAACAATATGTCGGCACCAGATACCACTCTGAATAAAATCACTGCCCTTTTAAATAAACACAACGCCCGTTATGAAATAATGAGCCATGATGCACTCGGGTTTACCTCCGGTGAAGTCGCGCAAATGCGGGATATAGAGCTGGGTCAATGCTCCAAGGCCGTGATTCTTAAAATAAAAGGCAATGGCGTAAAGAAAAATGTGCTTGCCGTGTTACCGGGTGATGAAAAAATAGATGGTGAAAAACTAACTGGTTTTTTCGGCGGCAAAAAAATGTCCTTCGCAACAGCCGATCAGGTTAAAGAGTTAACGGATTGCGTGCCCGGCGCACTTGCGCCTTTTACATTTAATCCGGATCTTGAGCTGGTTATTGACCCGGCATTATTTGAGCGCTATTCCGAGATTGCCTTTAATGCCGGAACATTAACCGAAACCATCGTATTGAATGCAGAAGACTACCGCGCAATTGTGAAACCGCAGGAATTTAGTTTTATCCTCTGATACTGTGCGCCAGGTTTAGTCGGTGTGAATAAAAATATTATTCGTTAATAATCAAATAGTAATATAAAAATGATAATTTAATGTTCTTTTATTACATCAATGACGAGGATTCAATCGCATCATAACGTGATTAAAATCGCATTATTATGAAATAAATAATTATGTTACATAAAAAACAATCGGTTCAGCCTGCTTTTATTGGATCATCTAAGTATTACTTAAAATGTCAATAATTAGTTTATTTCGACATTAATATTACACCGTCATTTATGTTATTAATTGTGGCTTATTTTGTTAATTTAAAGTTAAAATGATAAAAAAATGCGTTATTAAATTACAAATAAATATAAAATATACATTTTAGTATCTTTAATTTAACATACCAATATCATTTATGGGCCCAGATCACATTTATAACTTCTCCCTTCCTTTTCCCGCTGCCCCACATCTATAGTCAGGTTTCATTTTGGTCTCCCTACAACACTCTCTGTATCCATATAAAAGGGTCATTACCGATGAAGAAAGCCTATTTTAAAATCGCGGCATTATCTGTTGCTCTCTTTTCTGCCAGCGTGTTTGCAAAAGAATACGAAATCGTCAACGTTGTCAAAGTCTCCGGTATTCCCTGGTTTAACCAAATGGATAAAGGGGTTCAGCAGGCAGCAAAAGATCTTGGCGTGAATGCCTATCAGGTTGGTCCTTCCACTCCGGATCCGGCTCAGCAGGTTAAAATCATCGAAGACCTGATCGCCAAAAAAGTGGATGCCATCACCGTAGTTCCTAATGACGTTACCGTGCTGGAGCCTGTCTTTAAGAAAGCCCGCGCGCAGGGTATTGTGATCCTGACTCATGAAGCACCCGATGGTCATAACGCAGACTGGGATATCGAAACTATCGATAACGATGCCTACGCCAAAGCCACTATGGATGAACTGGCGAAAAACATGGGCGGCAAAGGCGGCTATGTGATTTATGTCGGCTCACTGACCGTTCCTCTGCATAATAACTGGGCTGATCTGGCTATCGAATACCAGAAAAAAACCTACCCGGAGATGTTCGAAGTCACCAGCCGTATGCCGGTAGCAGAAAGTATTGATGCCTCTTTTGCCGCGACAAATGACCTGATGAAAGCCCATCCTGAAATGAAAGGGATTGTCTCTTACGGTTCACTGGGTCTGATTGGTGCCGGTGAAGCTATCAAGAAAAAACGCGCTAAAAATAAAATCAGTACCGTAGGTATTCTGATGCCGGCACAGGCCGCACCTTACCTGAAAGGCGGCGAAATCAAACGTGGTTTCCTGTGGAACCCGGCTGATGCAGGTTATGCTCTGGTCTCTGTCTCCAAAGATATGCTGGATGGCAAGAAAGTGACTGATGGCGTTGAAGTAAAAGGTCTGGGTAAAGCAGAAATTGATACCAAAAAACAGGTGATTAAATTTAATAAAATCCTGGAAGTTGACAGCAATAATGCGACTTCACTCGGTTTCTGATTTTTCATTCTTTTAGTCATTCCGTTATTTCCGTATTTCCGTTTGTTTATTTGTTAAAAGGGCAGCGTTGCTGCTGCCCTTATGGGCTTGTATATGTCAAAAGACGCACTGATTACCTTAAAACAGGTTTCAAAACACTTCGGCTCCGTCATTGCTCTCGACAGCATTAATCTGACGTTTAACCGGGGCGAAGTTCATTGTCTTGCCGGTAAAAATGGCTGCGGCAAAAGTACCTTATTCAAGGTTATCTCCGGCGTTCATTCACCGGAAAATGGTGCTGAGATTATTATTGACGGACGAAGCTACAGTAAATTAACACCACAACAATCTATCGCGCAGGGAATTCAGATAATTTATCAGGATCTCTCGCTGTTTCCGAATTTGACCGTTGCTGAAAATATTATTATTCAGGAACATGTTAAATGGTACAAAGGACTGGCAAACCGCCGGCATCAGCTGAAACAGGCACAGGCTGTTACGGACCGTATTGGTCTTTCCCTGCCCCTGAATAAGCGTGTTGAACAACTTTCTATTGCTGAATGTCAGCTGGTCGCTATCTGCCGCGCAATGGCAAATGATGCCCGGCTGGTGATTATGGATGAACCAACCGCGTCTCTGACCCGCAGTGAGGTCAATCAATTGATCCGCGTGGTGGCTGATTTAAAAGCCGCCGGGGTCACTGTTGTGTTTGTCAGCCATAAGCTGGATGAAGTAATGGAAATTTCAGACCGGATTTCTGTTATCCGCGACGGAAAATTAATCGGGACGTATAACGCCCATGAGATGAACAGTGATGAGCTGGCTTATCTTATGACCGGACAGCGTTTCGAGTTCACACCATTACCCGCGTACAACACCAGGGGAAACGTATGTCTCTCCACCGAAAAGCTTACAAAACAAAAACAATTTTATGATATCGACCTGCAACTGCGCGCCGGAGAAGTCGTCAGTATTACCGGACTGCTCGGCTCCGGGCGCACTGAGCTGTGCCTTGCGTTATTCGGTATGACAAAACCGGATAGCGGCACAGTGCAGATAAAGGGTTCACCAGTCACGTTGCGTTCCAATCGCGACGCTATTAACCACGGTATCGGTTATGTGTCAGAAGACAGAATGAGCACAGGTCTGGTAATGGCTCAATCTATTCATGACAACACCACATCCGTGATGCTGCCGCGTCTGACCCGCAAAAGCGGATTACTCGACAACACCAGGGCACATCAATTAGTCAGTGAACTTATAGAGGCACTACAGATAAAAGTGTCCGATCCTGCATTGCCGGTAACCAGTTTATCCGGCGGAAATGCCCAGCGAATAGCGATTGCCAAATGGATCGCCGCCAAACCGGAGATTCTTATCCTCGATTCACCGACAGTCGGGGTGGATGTCGCGAACAAAGAGAGTATTTATCAGATAATCAGGATGCTGGCTGCTGAAGGTATGGCTATTTTGATGATCAGTGATGAAATTCCGGAAGTATTCTATAACAGTCACCGGGTTATTGTGATGAAAGAAGGTCGTTTTACCCATGAATTCAGTCCGTTAACATCGACAGATAAAGAAATAATGGAGGCTGTCAATGCTTAATTCGCTGCGGGGGCTGTTACAGCACCACGAGTTTTGGCTGGCCGTATTAATTATGCTGCTCTGCCTGTTCCTTGGCGTCACTAATGAAGATTTTATGACGCTGGGTAATGTCTTTGATATGACCACCAGCACGGCAATCCTTGCCATTATGGCCTGTGGTTTGTTTGTGGTACTGGTTTCCGGCGGGATAGATATCTCATTTCCGGCAACGGCAGCCATCTCTCAGTATGTAATGGCAACGTATGTTTTGTCTCAGGGTGGCAATTTCTTTATCGCTTTTGCCATTGCCGCGGTCACGGGGCTGCTGCTCGGGCTGATTAACGCCCTGCTTATTTATCGCCTGAAAGTGCCGTCCATCATTATTACTATCTCCACACTGAATATCTTTTTCGGTCTGCTGATTTATGTGACCAACGGCGAGTGGCTGTACGGCTTCCCGGAATGGTTTATGGATGGCGTGGAAGTGATGTCATTTACCGGCACTGATGGTTACGATTACGGACTTTCCCTGCCGATCCTGACCCTGATTGCTGTGATTATATGTACCGGTTTTCTGATGAGCAAAACCCGCATCGGACGTCAGATTTACGCGGTCGGCGGTAATGCCGATGCGGCAAAGCGGGTCGGTATCAGCCTGTTGGGTGTGATGCTGTTTGTCTATGGCTACATGGGCGCGCTGGCGGGTATTGCTTCTGTGGTACAAACACAGATAACCCAATCTGTAGCACCGAATGCCCTGATGGGGTTTGAATTAACCGTACTCGCCGCTGTGGTTCTGGGCGGGGTGAGCATGTCAGGCGGAAAAGGCTCACTCACCGGTGTGATTCTGGGGGTTGCGCTGCTGGCGGTCGTGAAGAACGGGCTGACACTGACGGGCGTTCCGTCATACTGGCACACGGTTCTGACCGGTTTTATTATTGTAATCAGTATCAGCCTGACCGCGTACAACGAAAAACGCCGGGCAGCTAACGGAGGTCATCTGTCATGATGTCAATGCTGAATCTGCGGAGTGACCGCAATATTATTTATCTGCTGGTCATTATGGCGGGGATCCTGATTTTGCAGGGAATTTTTAACGCCGGACCTTTTTTCTCCCTGTCCAACTTCCAGTCAATGACCTCACAGATGCCGCTGCTGGGTATGCTGGCGCTGGCCATGTCTGTCTGTATGCTGACCGGCGGAATAAATCTGTCCATTATTGCCACCACCAACGCCAGCGGGCTGGTAATGGCAAGTGTACTGGCTCTCAGCCCCGGTGATGGTGCACTGTTATTGCCCGCTCTGCTGGCAGGGTTAGTAACCGCCATTGTGATCGGGCTGATTAACGGGTTCTTAATCGCCAAAGTGGGCGTTTCCCCTATCCTTGCCACGCTCGGTATGATGACGTTAATCAACGGGCTGAATGTGCTGGTTTCCGGCGGTACGGTAATTTCAGGTTTTCCGCCGTCACTGTTATGGCTGGGTAACGGCACACTTGCCGGTATTCCGATGCCGCTTATTCTGTTCCTGCTGTTTGCTTTTCTGCTGTGGGGCTTACTTGAATACACCCCGCTGGGACGCACTGTTTACCTGATGGGTTCGAATGAAAAAGCGACCCGTTTTTCCGGGCTGAATACACAGAAAACCATTATCGCAGTGTATGTCATTTCATCCGTTCTGTGCTGGGTTGCCGCCATTATTATGATGGCAAAATTTAACTCCGCCAAAGCCGGTTACGGGGAATCCTATCTGCTGATCGCCATTCTTGCCTCTGTGCTCGGCGGCGTCAATCCGGATGGCGGTTTCGGGCGCATTATCGGGATCGTACTCGCCTTATTTGTCTTACAGATGCTGGAGAGCGGGCTGAACCTGCTGGGTGTGAGCAGTTATCTCATCATGGCGCTGTGGGGCGGTATTCTTATCTTATTTATTGCATTGCAGAAAGCCCGGTCATAAGGAAGCGAATTATGAGTGTCTATTTTATTGGTGTGGATGTCGGGAGCGGCAGCGCCCGGGCCGGTGTTTTTGATGCCGCAGGGCGTAAAAAAGGTGAAGCAAAGCGGGATATCCGCCAGTTTAAACCGCAGGCAGATTTTGTTGAACAATCGTCTGATGATATCTGGCAAAGTGTGTGTCTGGCGGTAAAAGATGCCGTTGCCCAGGCGCGCATTGATCCTATTCAGGTCAAAGGTCTGGGGTTTGATGCCACCTGCTCTCTCGTCGTTCTGGATAAGCAGGGGCAGCCGCTGACTGTCAGTCCGACCGGGCGCAGCGAGCAGAATATTATTATGTGGATGGATCACCGCGCCATCAGTCAGGCGCAGCGGATCAATGATACAAAGCATCCTGTGCTGGCCTATGTCGGCAACCGCATCTCTCCGGAGATGGAAACACCGAAACTGTTATGGCTCAAACAGAACATGCCGACCACCTGGACAAAAGCGGGTTATTTCTTTGATCTACCTGATTTTCTGACCTGGAAAGCGACATATACCAACAGCCGCTCGCTCTGCTCGACAGTGTGTAAATGGACCTATCTCGGTCATGAAGATCGTTGGGACAGTCATTTTTTCCGCCAGATTGGTCTGGAAGACCTGCTGGAAAATGACGCGCAGATTATCGGGAGTCAAATCCGTCCGATGGGTGAACCGGTCGGTAACGGGCTGACACCGAATGCCGCCGCCGACCTGGGACTTATCCCGGGCACGCCGGTTGCAACTTCTATTATAGATGCGCACGCGGGCGGTATCGGCGTACTGGGCGCGGCTGATGCCACCGGTGCAAAACCGGATTTCAATACCCGGATGGCACTGATTGGCGGTACATCCTCCTGTCACATGGCTGTGTCAAAAAATGCCCGCTTTATTGACGGGATCTGGGGGGCGTATTACAGCGCCATGATCCCGGGTTACTGGCTCAATGAGGGCGGACAATCTGCCACCGGCGCGCTGATTGATCACATGATCACGTCTCACCCGCAGTATCAGGATGTGCAGAAACTGGCAGAGCAGCAACATCAGACTGTTTATCAGTTCCTGAACGACCGACTGTTGGCGCTTGCCGGGTCAAAAGAAGATATCGCCCTGCTGACGCGTCATATTCATGTGCTGCCCTACTTTCACGGCAACCGCTCACCGAGAGCGAATCCGAACCTGCGCGGTGTTGTGACCGGGCTTCGCATGACTCAGACACCTGACGACCTTGCGCTGATTTATCTGGCAACTATTCAGGCAATTGCCCTGGGTACACGTCATATTATTGAAGAGATGAATAAAGCCGGATATGCCATTGATACTATTATGGGCTGCGGCGGCGGGACCAAAAATCCGATTTTTATTCAGGAACATGCTAACGCCACAGGTTGCGCGATGTTGTTACCGGAAGAGAGTGAAGCGGTATTACTCGGCTCCGCGATGCTCGGCTCTGTTGCGGCGGGATTTTATGCCTCTATTCCGGAAGCGATGCAGGCAATGAGTCGCATCAGTAAAACCGTGACACCACAGGCGGAAAGCATTAAACGATTTTATGATGCCAAATACCGCGTGTTTCATCAGTTATATCATGATGATCAGCGCTACCGGCAATTAATGTCAGAAGTATAATAACAGACAGGTTCCGGCGGATATTTAGTCACTATACCCTTACGCGTTAAAGATACAGCCAACGAACCTGCAGTTTGAATGAACACGGCTATATACCCAACGTCATTCGGGATGCAGGCAGGCGGCAAGGGAAGATAGCCGGGGAGCATACATCAGTATGTGACCCGGCTGGCTGAGTGCAGCCAACACACCTGCAGTTTGAATGAATAAGGGTATATTATTTATTTTTCCAGCGTCACTGAGAATACCCCCGTCGCCGGGATCGGCATAAACTTCTCATATAATTCTTTGCGGGTCGCTTCGGGATCTAAATCAGCAAACAGTTCCGGATGCAGCCATTTCGCTAATGCCTGAAGCGCGATAATATTCTCAGGCGAATCATAGAAAATATGCCATAAGCCATGAACTCTGCCTTTTTCAACGGCGGATAATTCACCTATCGGATTACGCTGAGATATGACTTTCAGACTGCTTTGTGCTGCCTGTGGCGTTGCAGAATACCCTAATGTGACGCCACGACTGCCTTCGGGAAATACTCCGGTGGCAACATAGACATCCGGATGACGGCTTAAAATATATTCCGGATTTAATTTACCGATAGCACCCGGAATAATAGCTTCACCAATTGCCGTGCCGCCGGCAAGATTAATCATATCCGTCAGACTGCCTTTACCGGGTGAACCGCAGCACTCCTGTAAACCGGGTAAATAATCCACAAAAATAACCGGTTTCTTGTCTGCCGGAATATCCGCCGGAATACGGGCAACCACATCATCCATTTTTTGCTGATAATACTGATTAAACCGTTCCGCCTCTGCTGTTTTTCCGATAGCCTGCCCGAGAATACGCATACTTAATTGGGTATTTTTTACCGGATGCTGGCTGAAATCCACATGAATAACCGCAATACCGGCTGATGTTAATAACCGCGCCGCTTCACTGCCGGCACCCGGACCATGACCGCCGGTCATCGGTAAAATAACCAGATCAGGTTGCAATGCTAATGCCTTTTCAACACTGAATGTATCTTCCGAGCCACCACCCACCACAGGAATTGCATCTGTCTGCGGAAATACGGCTTTAAACGCAGCGTAGCCCTGAACATCCAGGTCACGAAAATCGCCCTGCCAACCCACAATCCGCTTAAACGGCGCATCCTTTTCCAGTATGGAGAGCGGATAAATCATTCGTCCCTCGCCCAGCAGAATCCGTTTTACATTATCCGGTACATCGACCTGACGACCGGTAATATCAGTGACCATAACCGCCTGAGAAAACAACGGGCACATTAACAGCCCCGCAGATAAGACTATTTTCAGTTTTGCTAATACTGTCATTTTATATTTCCGTTAACAAAAGAGATGTTATTACGCTGATGTTTTCTTTTTTTCCACCAGATAACAATGCCACTGACATAGAGCAGTGGTAATAATATGCCGCACAAAAAGGCGATAATGACCCCGGGTATTCCGATACCTATATCCTGATGTAACTGAGCAATAAGGGGTTTATATTCCGGTATTATTGACAGAATATCAGGGCGTGCCAGAAAAATGCCGGTAACCGCGATCAGCAACAGCGGCAGTGAAAAATAAACGGCAAAAAAATAATGCCACTGCCGCCACTTTGCCGCACCCTGCAATCCCGGACGAAATAAGAACAGTGCAGACATAAACTGACGCCATCCATTACGAGGCCACCACAAAATAATTCCGCTGATAACAGAGAGGGTCAGAACAATGCCACATACAGAGACCAGCCAACCGCCGGAAACCGGCGGTAATAAGAGTGTCCGGTGCAGGGCAACAACCTGTGAAAAAATCAGGTCATCAAAAACAATAAACCCTTTCGGCTTGCCACTTACCGGATCAATAAAGGCGATCCCCAGTTTATCAGAATGAGAAACGGAGCCAAAAACCATTGCGTTCGTTGCCGGAATAAAGCCGCTCCCCGGAGCCGCTTCTCCCATAACGCGGCTAAGTTCAGGATAAGCCGCCTGCGCATTCTGCCGCCAGACATCCGGCGACAAGAAAGCAGAAGTTCCGGTTACCGGCGGAGCATAAAGCACCACCTTACCGATTTCCCATTCCAGCACCGGTTTTTTCAGTAATAACACCGCGCCGGACATTCCGATCAGTGAAATAAAGAACCCGATAATAATCCCCGGCCAGAAATGTAATCTCAACCAGTTTTTACGTGTTATATACTGAGCCATGCCGGTTACCAGTTATACCGCAGTGATGCGATAATTGTTCTGTCAAAGCCAACGGAACAGCCACCAGTTGAACAGCTTGTGTAATATTTCTTGTCGGTTACATTATTAACATTAATACCGGCACGCCAGTTTTTAAAATCAGGATTTATGCCACCCAGGTCGTAGTGTGCTGCCATATCGAATAAGGTATTTGACGGATTTGAAATAGTGCCGTCGTTGTTAACCGGTGAAGACCCGGTATAACGCGCACCCGCAGCAAGACCTAACCCCTGTAAATGACCGCCCTGAATAGTATAATCTGCCCATACTGACGCAGTATGTTCCGGTAAGCCGGTCGGACGCTGCCCTTTCTCTTCAGGGTCAGTGGTTTTGGTATTTTCCAGCTTATTAAAGGTATAAGCCGCCGTCAGATTCAGCCCGTCGACCGGTATATAGGTTCCCTGAAGTTCAATACCCCGGGAGCGGACTTCCGCCGTCTGAATATTGTTTAAATTATTATCCGGATCTGTTGTCAGCATATTTTGCTGTGTCAGTTCAAAGACTGTCAGTGTCGCATTAATATTGCCGCCTTCCGGCTGATATTTAAGACCGGCTTCCGTCTGTTTAGCGGTAACAGGTTTATAGGTTTCCCCGTAAAAATTAACACCCAACTGAGGATTAAAGGAGGTTGAATAACTGACATACGGCGCTACCCCGAAATCGGTCAGATACATTGCCGCTGTGCGATAGGTGAATTTACTGTCACGCTGGTCACTACTGTCATTTGTTTTCCTGTTTTTGGTTTTACTGTCAGACCAGTCTTCCCTGCCGCTTAATACCAGTATGATGCCGTTATCAAATTTAGCCTGCTGCTGTAAATAAACACCCGCCTGATCACTGGTCTGAAGAGTATTTGCCATCATATTATTAACCGGCCCGTACTGACCGCCGTAAACTGGGTTAAAAATATCAATCGGCGCGGCTTTCCCGGACATCAGTAAATAATCTTCGCGGGTATGGCGGTAATCGACGCCTGCCAGGGATGTCATTTCTGTATCCTTCAGCCACCAGTCCGCTTTTATATTATTATCCAGGCTGAGCACATCGCCTTTAATCCGGAAATGATAGGCCGCACGGTTAAGTGTGCGCATATCCGGCGATAAATATAATCCCTGCGCAATATTAGTATTTAAATCAGTATGACTGAACCGCGCACCTGAGTGTCCGGAAAAAGTATCATTAAAGGTATGGTCTAACTGATAACCCAGAGAGGCTTGTGTACGGTCATTTTTTAATCCCGGTTCATCCAGGAAAACATTCGGATCTACTTTGCCGTTCGGGTTGGGTAATAATGTCCCTGCCAGAGGTAAAAACGGGCGCGGTGCGCCAAATTTATCATGACTGTAATCCGCTAAAATAGTCAGTGTCGTATCGTCATCCGGCAGCCAGGTAAACGCCGGGGCAATATAGACTTTATCATCTTTAACATGATCAATTTGCGTATCACTGTTACGGACAAGCCCGGTCAGCCGGTAAAAATAATGGTCACTGTCACCCACCGGACCACTCAAATCGCCCTGAATCTGTTTACGGTTATCATTACCGCCCTGCACTTCAATTTCATGAAAGGGTTTATACAACGGACGCTTTGTTACCTGATTGATAATGCCGCCGGGAGAGTTCTGCCCGTATAATACCGATGCAGGCCCGCGGATCACATCAATGCGCTCAAGTCCGTATTGTTCCGCTTTCGGCCATGCCTGTGCGGTTGTACTGCGTAATCCGTCCCTTAGCATCCCGGTGCTGGTAATATTAAAACCACGGATACTTAAATTATCAAAACGGGAAGATGCCGCATCATTTGTTTGTAAAACACCGGCGGTATAACGCAGTGCTTCACTGACAGACTGTGCATTACGGGCGGTCATTTCATCACGGGTTAATACAGTGACCGACTGCGGCGTTTCAATAAGCGGTGTATCTGTCTTTGTTGCACTGACACTGCGGGTTGCAATATAGCCGTCAATTTTACCGGCAGGCGACTGTGCCGGTTTGGCTGTAACGATTATTTCATCTTTTTTGTCGTCAGAATGACTTTCAGACGCAGCAACAGAAGAAAAAAGCAACGGTAAGAGGGCAATACACACCGGAGATAATACACGACCGGAGATACCCGGATAATAAAGAACAGATTTTTCCATTGAAATACGAACCCGCAGAGAGAATAAATATCAGAATGATAATGTATCTCATTTACGTATTTATCTTCTGCCGGAGACTTTCGCTGGTATGACTAT
Organism: Morganella psychrotolerans; assembly: GCF_965118875.1. Classification (GTDB taxonomy): domain Bacteria; phylum Pseudomonadota; class Gammaproteobacteria; order Enterobacterales; family Enterobacteriaceae; genus Morganella; species Morganella psychrotolerans_C. The sequence goes on along the minus strand of NZ_CBCPJD010000001.1, from coordinate 271,366 downwards.
TTGTTTATCAGAAAAGCTATCCGCCTGATTATATACCCAAAGTCATTCAAGATGCAGGCAGGCGGCAAGGGAAGATAGGCGGGGAGCATAGTAAACTATGTGACCCGGCTATCTGAGCGCAGCCAACGAACCTGCAGTTTGAATGAATAAGGGTATATTTAGCATAATTCTTTAGGTGAGAACCCAAACCGCCTGCGGAAAGCAGTTGAAAATGCGGCTGGTGAATAACCGACCTGCCAGGCAATGGCAGATACCCGCATATCACCGGCACAAAGCAGGCGATGCGCTGATTGTAAACGCTCTTCCTGAATAAATGACGTAACAGACAAGCCAAATAACTGCTTAAAGCCGAAGCTGAGTTTGCGCATATTCAGCCCGGATTGCCGGCTGAGCTGATATACCCCGGGCGGGTTGGCTAAATCGGCTAAAATACAGTCTCTTATTTCATACAAACGGTGTATATCATGCGTCGCCAGTTTAGGGTGATGAAGCGTCCGGGTATTTTGCTGAATATGCTCAAATGAATAAGCGCATAACTCAAGAATTTTGCCTGTCAGATACATATCTCCGGGCGCACCGCCAAGCGGATTATTCAGAATTTGGTTTCCCAGCACGGTTAATACATTACCGGCTTTACCGGACAGTAATTGCGGTCCGCGTGATACAGCATCGGTTAATAAAGGCGGCGGGGAAATATTAAATGCATCCAGCAGGCTGTCAGATAAACAGACTGAAACAAAACGGATATCTTCTGACTGTAAAAAACGCTGGCGGCTTTCCTGTTCATCATTGTTGGCAATAACACACAAAGATGCGCCGGAAAGTGAAACACTGTTTTTATTGTCCGGCTGACATTCCAGTTCACCATTCATCATCAGAACCAGTTTCAGTCCTTTCCATAACGGCTCGCTGACCCATTGTCCGGCATCCGGTGTCATCTTTCCGCAATAAAAGAAAGAGTCTGCACCGGGTAACAATGCATTCATTTTACCACTGTGCATAATACTTCACCTTTTGCCTCTTTAATAAAGGCGAATAATAACTATTATCAGATTTATTTTCCACCCTGAATTTTTCAGGCACATCCTCAGCATGTTATAGCGAATTCATTGATAAAAGCAGCCATTTTATCCGGTAAAGATCATGCTTTGACAGAGCACCGATATGATCGGAGTCACAAAACTACCGCGCAATCCTGTTGCTTAAAACCTGTCTCAGAGCACAATTCTGTTGCGTTTCGTGACAAGTCTCACATTTTACAGGGGTAATGCATGTGTAACCTTCAGTGTTTCCATTGGCACTTCCGTCTTAACACTTTGAATACTTGGTATTTGCGTCAGATGATCAGCATGAAACCGTCGGTATGAAGTTAAGTCTTTGGTCACAATCCGTATCATCGCGTCACACTCGCCCGCCATCAGATGACACTCAACAATTTCGGGCATTTCATTGATAGCAGCAACAAAATCATTGATAGTCTGTGCGTCCTGTCCTTTGAACCAGATGCGGGCGTAAAGCATCAGCCCGGCGCCTATCTTGCTACCGTCAAGAATCGCCGCATAGCGCTTTATAATGCCGTTTTCCTCAAGTCTGCGTACCCGCCGCAGGCAGGGCGACGGCGACAGCCCGACTTCCCGCGCCAGCTCCACATTCTGAATTTTTCCGTTACGTTGCAGCTGGTCGAGTATCCGCCGATCCATCTTATCCAGTTCAATTGACATTTAAATCACCACCTGACTATTTCCACGCAATAATATTGCTAAGAATAGTTTTTTCCCGCCAATTTAACAACCTAATTTCCCGCAAAGCTCAGTATAATTCAGTTAACAAGAAAATCCGTCGCAATAAGAATAAATTCATTAATATTCAATATATTGCGAATTATTAATATATTATTGAATTTGGGGTGTTATATGGTCATAAATACGTTGATGGTTTTTGGTGTAACCGTATTACCCATTGTATTTGCACCCGGCCCCGATATTTTATTCGTTTCATCACAAGGCCTGGCAAGTGGTTCCAGAGCCGCGCTGAAAGCAAATATGGGTGTGCTTTTAGGTTATGCCATGCACTCCGTCTTAGCCGCTTTCGGACTGGCAGCTGTTGTAGTGGCATCCCCGATTCTGTTTAATGGTATGCGCTGGTTTGGTGTTGCCTATATTGCCTATCTGGCTGTACGAATGATGATGTCATCAATGCATAAAAGTGACATGCCGCAGATGCAGCCTGCCGCCAAAGCTGTTATCACCAAAGGCTTTTTCACCAGCTTCCTGAACCCGAAAGGTCTTCTGGTCTATTTTGCCATTCTGCCTAACTTTATTTCCGGCAGCGAAAGTGTCGCGGTACAATCCTTGTTATTATCCGGCGTCTATATTGCCAGCTGCGCAGTAGTCTACAGTGCGGTCGCCCTGATTTTCGGTCAGATGAGCAAAGGCGAATATAATGATAAACGCCGCCGTATCGGCGAAGGCGTTGCCGGTGGGTTATTAGCCACTGCTGCGATGAGCCTGGCATTTAGTTAATTCACTGATTATTCAAATAAAAACGGGAACTTAAGGTTCCCGTTTTTATTTATTTCTATTGCGTCTTTTGCAGCACATAACACAGCTTGCCCAGGACTTTCATGGCGTTATCCATGCGCTCATTCCATTCAAAAGAACAATTCAGCCGGAAGGCGTGATTAAACTGCTCACTGGTGGAGAACATGCTGCCCGGAGCGATACTTATCTGCTCATTGAGTGCCATCTGATACAGCTTGGTGGCATCAAACGGCGGTTCAAATTCCAGCCAGAGAAAATAACCACCCTGCGGACAGTTAACCTTCACATTCGACGGAAAGTGCTCGCTGATAGCATAGAGCATCCGGTGCTGGCGCTGTTCAAGCTGCTGGCGCAGTTTTTTCAGGTGCGCGTCATAACCACCCTGTCCCAGATACTCCGCAATAGCCTGCTGTGTCGGCATGCTGGCGGAAACGGTACTCATCATCTGCAACTGCTGAACTGTCCGCGCATGTTTACCCGCAGCCACCCAGCCGACACGAAATCCCGGCGCAAGACACTTGGAAAATGAGGAGCAATGAAAGAAATTGTTTTCTTTATCCAGGCTTTTCGCAGGCTGTGGTGCGTTATTGCCGAAATACAACTCGCTGTAAACATCATCCTCAATAAGCGCAATATTATGGCGCGTCAGGATATCCACCAGCCGGTGTTTATTTTCCGCAGGCATTGTACCGCCGAGTGGATTCTGGAAGTGAGTCATCAACCAGCAGGCTTTTATGTCATAGCGCCCGGCAACATCTTCCAGGGCATCAAGGTCGATTCCCGTTTGCGGGTCAGTTTTAATCGCCACCGCTTTCAGGCGCAGGCGTTCAATCGCCTGTAATGCCCCGTAAAATGCCGGAGATTCAATCACAACCCAGTCACCCGGTTCGGTCACCGCCTGAAGGCTGAGAGACAGGGATTCCATAGCACCGGCTGTGATCACTATTTCTTCCGGTGACACATGAATGCCCTGTGATGCATAACGCCGCGAAATATTACGCCGCAATTTTTCATTGCCCGGCGGCAGGTTAACCACTGCACTTTGTGGCGCAATACGCCGCGCCACCGCACCCAGGGCTTTGGACAGTTTTGGCTGCACCAGCAGTGTGGGATCAGGAAACGCTGAGCCAAACGGTACAATTGCCGGGTCTTTGCACGCCTGAAGAACATCAAAAAGCGAGGCGTTTATATCAACGTTTTCAGTAAGATGTAAACCTAACCCACCTTTTGCCTGAGCAAACGCAGGCGCGCGTTTTGCGACAAAATAGCCGGATTGCGGGCGGGCAACAACCCAACCCTGACTCTCCAGTAACTGATAGGACTGTACGACAGTCATCAGACTCAGTCCCGACTGTCTGGCGCTTTCACGCAATGACGGCAGCCGGTCACCGACCTGCCAGATATCATCTTCGATCTGTTGTTTTATCTGTTCTGCTAACTGTTCGTAGCGTGTCATAGCGTGATCCCTGAAAACTGTTATAGACATATACTAATTAATTGTAACTATTATAGTCTAGCAACTCATGGTGTACTACGCCACACTTTTCATCTGCATATACCCAACGTCATTCAGGATGCAGGCAGGCGGCAAGCTCCGACCGACGGGGAGCATAGATAAACTATGTGACCCGGTGGGCTGAGCGCCGCCAACGAACCTGCAGTCTGAATGAATAAGGGTAAAGTTATAATAACGAGAGGTCACAATGTTTGGGTTAAGTGCCCTTGAGCTTGCGCGAATTCAGTTCGCCTTCACTGTGTCGTTTCATATCATATTCCCTGCGATAACCATCGGGCTTGCCTCTTTTCTGGCGGTTCTTGAAGGAATGTGGCTGAAAACCCGCAATGACGATTACAAAAAGCTCTTTCATTTCTGGTCAGCCATCTTTGCCGTCAATTTCGGCATGGGTGTGGTTTCCGGTTTGGTGATGGCGTATCAGTTCGGCACCAACTGGAGTTTCTTTTCTGAGTTTGCAGGATCTATTACCGGTCCGCTGCTCACCTATGAAGTACTGACGGCGTTCTTCCTGGAAGCGGGTTTTCTGGGGGTTATGCTGTTCGGCTGGAACCGTGTCGGCGAAAAACTGCACTATTTTGCCACCTGTATGGTTGCACTCGGCACACTGATGTCCACCTTCTGGATACTCGCCTCCAACAGTTGGATGCAGACACCGCAGGGGCATGAGGTTATCAATGGTGTTGTGGTGCCGGTTGATTGGTTTGCGGTAATTTTTAATCCGTCCTTCCCGTACCGCCTGCTGCACATGACAACTGCCGCCTTCCTGGCCGCTGCATTTTTTATCGGCGCTTCTGCGGCCTGGCATCTGCTTCGCGGCAATAAATCAGGTGCGATAAAGAAAATGTTTTCGATGTCGCTCTGGCTTATCCTGGTTCTCGCTCCCTTACAGGCACTGATCGGGGATGCTCACGGGCTGAATACCCTGAAATATCAGCCGGCAAAAGTAGCGGCAATGGAAGGTCACTGGGAGAACAAACCCGGTGAAGCCACGCCGCTTATTCTGTTTGGTATTCCTGATAACGAGCGGGAAGAGACCCGGTTTGCCCTGGAAATACCGGGTCTGGCGAGCCTTATCCTGACACACAGCCTTGATAAACAAGTGCCTGCACTGAAAGAGTTTGCTCCCGATGAGCGCCCGGCGAACGTCTTTATGGTCTTCTGGTCATTTCGCGTCATGGTCGGGCTGGGAATGCTGATGATTTTAGCCGGTGTGCTGAGTCTGTGGTTGCGCTATCGCAAGCGCCTGTATGACTCGCGTCCGTTCCAGCACTTTATATTCTGGATGGCACCGTCCGGGCTGATTGCCCTTCTTGCAGGCTGGTTTGTCACGGAGATCGGGCGGCAGCCCTGGGTGGTTTACGGGTTGCAGCGCACAAAGGATGCGGTCTCCGCGCATGGCGATGTACATATGAGCATCAGTCTGCTGCTCTTCTTTATCGTCTATGGCTCTGTATTTGGTATTGGCTACATCTATATGATGAAACTGATCCGCAAAGGTATCGCGACGGAGGTTCCTCATGAGCATTGATTTACCGCTGATTTGGTTCGTCATCATTATATTCAGCACGCTGATGTATATCGTGATGGATGGCTTTGATTTAGGGATAGGTATCCTCTACCCCTTTGTGAAAAGCAATGCTGACCGCGACCTGATGATGAACAGTGTCGCACCGGTCTGGGACGGCAACGAAACCTGGCTGGTGCTGGGCGGTGCGGCACTGTTTGGTGCCTTTCCGCTGGCATACGCGGTTATCCTGGATGCGCTTTCTATCCCGCTGACACTGATGCTTATCGCCCTGATTTTCCGTGGCGTGGCATTCGAATTCCGCTTTAAAGCAGATGAACATCACCGCTATTTCTGGGATCGCGCCTTTCTGACCGGTTCTGTCATCACAACCTTTGCACAAGGTGTGGTTGTCGGCAGTGTGATTGAAGGCTTTCCGGTGGAAAACCGCGCTTTTGCCGGTGGCGCACTGGACTGGTTCACACCGTTTGCCCTCTTTTGCGGACTGGGGTTGGTAGTCGCTTATGCGCTGCTCGGCTGTGGCTGGCTGGTGATGAAAACAGAAGGTCATCTGCAACAGCAAATGTATAAGGTACTGAAACCACTGACCGGCGTGATGCTGGTTGTCCTGGCGATCATCAGTCTGTGGACACCGCTGGCGCATGAGGCAATTGCTGTCCGCTGGTTCAGTTTCCCGAATATTCTGTTTTTCCTGCCGGTTCCGCTGCTCGTGTTGGTCTGTGTTATCGCGCTGTTCCGCAGTGCCTCCCGTCACGGACATTACACACCGTTCTTCGCGGCACTGGCTTTGGTATTTCTTGGTTTCACCGGACTTGGTATCAGTATCTGGCCGATGATTATCCCCCCGGTGATTGACTATGAAATGGCGGCAGCGCCCGCTGAAAGTCTGAGCTTTATGTTAGTCGGCGCGCTGTTCATTATCCCTGTTATCCTGGTGTATACCTGGTGGAGTTATTATGTCTTCAGAGGAAAAATCACTCATGACCAAGGCTACCACTGAGTCTGCGGTGGGCAACAATTCCCCCTGGTGGAAAAAAGCCGGTTGGATGATAGCCATCTGGGCGGGCAGTGTTCTGGCACTGTTTGCTGTCTCTTCGGTTTTCCGCTTGTTAATGACGGCGGCGGGAATGAAAGTAAAGTAGTCGTTATGTTTCATCCGTAAGTACCTCATCAGTACCTCATGCACTGTCTTTCAGTCGCATTGCCCGGCACACCACGCCCCTCGTGGTGTGCCTTTTTTAAATGGCTTTGTTGATAATGATTAGCATTCGTTAAAATACCTGCTAAACTCCGCTAAACAGATATAACTAAATAAGATAATTCATAACGGAGAATCCGCATGAGCCGGGATAAAAAAGAAAAAAACATCTACCGCCCTGCACCACCACGTCTGGTTCAGGTGAAATCTTATACTGATGTCACGCCCAATCTGCGCCGTATCACCTTTACATCTGAGACGATGAATACTTATCCGTCAGGCTGTGAAGGCGGTCATCTGAAGCTGTTTATTGCCAAAGATGCACCGAATGCGCCTTTGCTGCCGGTTTTATCAGATAAAGGCCCTGTCTGGCCGGAAGGTAAAGAGCGCCCGATAGCCCGTACTTACACTGTGCGCGCCATCCGTCCTGAACTGAAAGAGATAGAGATTGAATTTGCCCTGCATGATGATGCCGGTCCGGCGATAGATTTTGCTAAAAACGCCAAACCGGGCGATTACATCGGTATTACCAACCCGGGCGGACCTGATCCGCTGTTGCCGGTGGCAAAACACTATTATATGGCGGGTGATTTAACGGCACTGCCGGCGATTGCTGCACTGCTGGAAAAAATGCCTGCTGATGCGCAGGGAAATGTGGCAGTCCGTATTGATCATGACGACGATAAACAAACGCTGAATAAACCTGCGGGAATGACTGTTCACTGGGTAACCGGCGGCACAGAAAAAACAGATGAGATAACCGCACTGTTTAAAAGCTGGGCGGTAACAGATGTGACTGACTGCACGTTCTGGATTGCAGGAGAAGATTCCATGGTGAAAGATCTGCGCCACTATGTCCGCCGTGAGCTGGGCGGTGAGCATAATCAGATGTATGCGATCCCGTACTGGCGCTTTGGTTATAATGAAGAGGGTTATCATCATCAGCGCCATGATGTGATGGATGCCGACGATTAATAACGATTAATCGCAAAAAAACAGCGGCTCACAACGGCCGCTGTTTTATACCCTTATTCATTCAAACTGCAGGTTCGTTGGCCGCACTCAGCCCGCCGGGTCACATACTGATGTATGTTCCCCGGCGGTCGGAGCTTGCCGCCTGCCTGCATCCTGAATGACGTTGGGTATATATTCTTGTCGTGAATTTATCAGTTATAAGCCTGTAATGCCCGCAGACACAGTGATGAGCGCACACAGTCATCCTGCGTAAATGACACCACTGACACCATTTCATCATCACTGAAACGGCGCAGTACATCTGCCAGCCCTGACGGCACATTGCCCGGTAAATCACACTGGCTGACATCCCCGTTGACAATGACTGTCACATTTTCACCCATCCGGGTCAGGAACATTTTCATTTGTGTGACAGTGACATTCTGTGCCTCATCGAGGATCACCACCGCATTTTCAAATGTCCGCCCCCGCATGTAAGCAAACGGAGCAATCTCCACCTTGCCTATCTCCGGACGCAGGCAATATTGCAGAAATGATGCGCCCATCCGTTTCACCAGAATGTCATATACCGGTCTGAAATACGGTGCAAATTTATCACTCATGTCACCGGGCAGAAATCCCAGATCTTCTTCTGCCTGTAACACCGGACGGGTCACAATTATCCGCTCAATTTCTTTATTAATCAGGGCATCCGCCGCAAGCGCGGTACTGATAAAAGTTTTGCCGCACCCCGCCTCACCGTTGGCAATAATAAGCTGTTTACGGGCTATCGCCTGAATGTATTTATCCTGCGCATCGTTGCGGGGTAAAACAGTGCTGTGATCCCGTTTTTCCCGCGCCATACCGATGGCTTCCACACCGCCCGCCGGGATAAATACCGCCACATTATCATCACTGAATCGCCCCCTGCGGGACTCTTTCCGGGTCATTCGTTTTGCCTCTTTGCGTACTCTGACTACCGCTTTTTGTCTGCCCATAATCTTAATCCTGTTGAGTTATGATGACGGAGTAACTGAAACAGTGAGTTGGCAACCGGCGGCTTCCTCAGGCCATGAGTGAAAATCCGGATATAAAAAAACCGGTGATAAATTCCACCGGACATACTCTAAATAATTCGGGATGCCTGTAGGCGACAAGCGAAGGTAGACGGGGAGCATACATCAGTATGTGACCCGGCGGGCGTAGCGTAGTCAACACCCGGGCATCCTGAAGTATGACGAGTATATAGGGGGGTTATCACCGGCTGACACTGTCGTTCGTCTGTATTACGCATTCGTTATCCTCAGATGACAAACTAAAGCGAACACTAAACTGACTGTGTGACAATATAATGACAATGTTTTCTTTTTATCAATAAAAACCGCTGAAAATTAACATTTTTAATACAACTGCGTGTCGCAGACCTCAGCGCACCTTACAGTTTTTGGCTGCAATGTACCCCGCCGCTTCTGCTGAAATCGCATCCGGGAAATATTCACTGTTTTTGGCACTGACCCGGTTATAACCCGGACAATCCGGATGATGATAAATTTTGCTGTTACGATTACCACGGATCGTTTTATTTTCCGGTTTTTTCACCGGAGATGACGTCACTTTTACCGGTGTTACCTTCACAGGTGGCGCAGGCAGACGGGTGAAAATACCGTCCGCTGTATTGATATGACCCTGCTCCCAGCGGCGCTCACCGGTCACAAACGGGTTTGATTGCCCGGTCACCGCACTGATACGGCGATCGCGTTCACGCTCCCAGGCTGATGGCGGATAAGTTGCATCCCAGGTTATCAGGAGTTTCTGCTGCTGATCTGACATCGCCAGGTCATAGCGGTCATGCATATAGAACCAAACCCGGGCAACCTGTCCTTTGACCTCATCACGTGGTTCAAACACCCGCTGTTTAAAATCCACCCGGCTGGTACATTGCCCGTAGCTCTGAGTCCCCGCGCCGCGTGCCATGCTGTAACGGAAATTGCTGCGATCACCATTCACTTCACCAATAGATGGCGCAAGATTATGGAGATCGGCTTCCATCGCGCGGAATACCGGATCTTCGCTGATACAGTTTTTTCGTCCGCCCTGCTGCCAGCACTGGCGCTGATGTCCGAACACCCAGGCAGGTACAATGTGTTCCCACTCAATTCGTTCTGCGCGGGATTGCTGTGATCGCACCTGATAACCGCAACTGTTCAGATCTACCCTGCCGCCTGATTTTCCTGTCCACTCCCACTGACAGCCGCAATAGAGTGTTCCTTCGCCCTGCGGGTCACGGTTCTGATCATGATACACCTGCTCACGGGACACAATTTTCGCCTCATCAAACCGTTCAGGTGCAGCGGCAAACGCCGCGGGTAACATCAGAAATAATGTGAATAATGACAAACTAAATAACTTTAAAATACGCATATAAATCATACACCAACAGAATAATGAGGGAGGCAATTATGCCATGTCAGACACGGATAATCGCATCAGATTTGAGAATAACATCTCAATCCGCTGTTTATGGCGTATTTAGGGTGTTTTTTTACAGTATTGCCCTGACAAAAATTGTATATTCTGTGCCCTTTATACCCAACGTTATTCAGGATACAGGCTGGCTTCACGCCGCCAACGAACCTTCCGTTTGAATGAATACGGGTATATGTCAGGAATAAGGAGATACACGATGCATCCGTTGGTAGATAAAATGATAGCTGAGATAGTCGGAACTGCCCGTTCTCATAATGAAGAAGAAGTCGATGTTAGTGTACAGGAGAGTTACAACCGGGTGCAGATTCAGGTTAATATCGCAGAGAAACCGGTAATGGATATTATCCTGAACCTGAACCCTGTCACTTAGACGCGCGGACGCTTGCGGTAAAGCCACAACCCCGGTACTGATAAACCAATCGACAAGGCCCCGACAATAAACGCCGCCCGCAGAAAATTATTCACCAGCATCTCAAGCAATTCAGGCGTATAACCCGCCTGTGATAGTTTGACAACAGCCAGCATCGCCATATAAGCATTAATACCCGGAAACATCGGGATAATCGCCGCGACCGTAAATACTTTCGGATGAGCCAGCCACCAGCGTGACCACTGAATACCAATAATACCGACCAGTACCGATGCCCAGAACGTAGCAGTAACAATATCAAAATCAGCCGTCATCAGGATAAACCGGCTGCCATGACCAATCGCCCCCAGATAAGCACAATATTTCAGCGCACGTTTCGGTACATTAAAGACCATCGCAAAACCGACCGCAGGGATCGCCGCCAACAGCATGTCCTGCATCAGCGCGGCAAAAAAAGAGAGTACGGTCATCATATCCAGTCCCTCAGACTACCGAGCGTTATTGCCATAAAAATACCGATACAGGTTGCCAGGGTCAGCAGGCTCGCCATAGCCCAGCGCGCCAGCCCTGTATTCACATGCCCTTTAAACATATCCGCAACTGCATTAATCAGCGGAAAGCCCGGCACCAGCAGCAAAACACTCGCCGCCATTGCAATGCCCGATGTTGCCGTAAACAGCGGGAGCTTCAGCATAAGCCCTGCCACCATTGTGGCGGAAAAGGCAGTAAAACAGAAATTGATCAATGGATTCATGTGCCTGGCCGTCAGCACCTGACGAACATACATAGCACAACCACTGGCAACAAACGTAACACAGGCTCCGTCCCATCCGCCTTTGTTCAGTTTACAGAAACAGGCACAGGAGAGTGCGACCATCAAAACCATTATCCAGCGCGGGTAACGCAGAGGCTTAATATGCGAGAGTTTTTTCTGTACCCCTTTGCAATCCAGATGCCCGTGTTCGGCGAGGATCACAACATGCTGCACCTCTGTCACCACATGCATATTAATACCGCGATCCACCACTTTGCGCGTGGAGGTCATGCAGTGCCCGTTAATAATCGTCGTTAATACAATGGCATTCGCTGAAATTGCACAATCTACCTGCTCAGCCCCGAGTGCTCTGCCTGTGCGCACCGCCAGCTCTTCCACCAGCATACTTTCCGCGCCGTGCTGCAACAGCAATAGCCCACTCTCAATACATAACCGGGTGATGGTCCGCTGTGTATCGACTGAAATCTCTTTCCCCTGCCCCATAGTTTTACCGTTAGCCGTTGATGGTCTGACTTTCCCGCTATTCTAAATCTTTGTATTAACAACTCACTGGGTTTGATCAAGAGTTTGAACAATAATTTGACCAATAAACGATCACCTTTTGTATTATTGTCAGTATGGCAGCAAAGGCAGCTATTGAGCAATCCTCCCCGGCGTGGTTAAATCAGGGCTTATTATTACCACCGGAGCCTGTTTCTGTTATGTCATCATCCCCGTCACCATTAACCCCGAAAGGGCAGCGCCGCCGCCATGCTATCCTCACCGCCGCTGCTGATGTCTTTATTCTTCATGGCTACGAGGGAACGACTCTGGATATGATTATTGAACAGTCAGGCGGATCGCGCTCCACACTTTATACCTCGTTCGGGGGAAAAGAAGCCCTGTTTCTGGCGGTGATCGAGTACCTTATCTGCGGGATTTTTGAAGAAGAGAATGATACCCCGGATATTGCCCCGGAGCCGGAAGCACTGTTATACGACTGTGGCAGACGTTATCTGAACAGCATTGTTCATCCGCAATCACTCGGACTGTATCAGTTGATTCTTGCGGAATCCCAGCGCTTTCCGCAAATCAGTGAGCGCTTTTATCAGGCAGGACCTCAGCGGACATCACAGCAATTAGCTGCCCGGCTGAAAGCTGTCCCCGGGATAGACGCATCTCAGGAGATATTACAGGCTGTCGCCGCGCGTTTTCTGGAAATGCTGAAAGCAGATCTTTATCTGCCGGTATTCAGTCAGCGCCATGAAAAACCCACTGCCGGATTTATTGAAAAACAGCTACCGTTATCCGTTGAGATAACAGCCTGTTATATCCATCACCGCCTGACCTGCCAATAAGCAGCGGTGACAATCAGTATCTGCGTTCAACCATTCAGTTCAGCGGCTTTTTCGCGTGCGGTACGCAGGTCGTCTGCAACAACAACCGGCACACCATAAATAGCGGATGCCATCGGCGCAAATTGTTCCAGTGCCGCTTTATCCTGTGCATCCGGGTTAACGGTCAGGATCATTGCCCGGCAATACTCTGTCATTTTGTCCTTTCCGGTTTTTAACCAGCGGCGGACATATTTGCGGGCATCCATATCCTCCTGAGTCTCCGGTTTTTCCTGTGCGTCTTTCGGCGGATAAATCAGTGAAAAAGCAGACTGTTTTTCCAGCAACACATCCAGCTCTTTAACCCACTGCTCTGTTTGTGCCATATTTTCCGGGAATGAAAGCATAGTAACTACCGGGAATTCGCTGATATCCATGTGAATAAAGGTAAACTCTGACATAAAAACTCCGAATCTTGTTTTGTATTTATGGGTACAGTATTCACCGATTGATAGCATGTCAACAAATAAGAATGATTTTCACTTTCATTCGCACGAATTATCCGGATTTTCCTGTTACACCTTCCTTTTCCATCCACTGCGTAATTATGTGGTTTTTACTTAAAATCTACGTAATTGTGCTGACATTCATATTATTCTTATATATAAGACAGGATAATTCAGGGCATAGTGACTAATTATTCATACTTGCCCACCCTACCTACAATATAAGGCTTATAATGAAAAAACTGACGTTAATTTCCCTGGGATGTCTGTTTTCTTTGACCGCATTTGCGGCAAATGCAAGCAACGTGTGTGATGAATACTTCACCGATATAGACGATATGGTGAAACTCGCAGAGCAGGACGCGAAAGGTAATGCTGATGCCACCGCACAGGTGAATGCAATGAAACAACAGCTTGAAACAGCCAAAACACAGATCCAATCTGTCCCGCAGGAAACACAGGATATGGCATGTCAGCAAGGGCTGGATGCATTAAAGGAATTCAAAGCCGCAGCAGATAAACAGTAATTATCCCTGTTCTGTTGTATTGAAAGAGGTCCGCAGCGGACCTCTTTCTATTTTGTATTTAAGATACGGTCAGCGCACAACCAACACCGAAATCGGTGCATGCGCCACAATTCCTGATGCGGTAGAGCCAAGCAAATGTGTGGAAATGCTAGGGTGGCGGGAACCGATAACAATAAGATCAGCATTTATCTCTTTTGCTTTCGCAAGGACTTTATCCCGTGGTGTGCCGTAATCAACAAAATAGCTCACCTGCTCCGCAGGCAAATCAATTTTGTCTGCAATTACTTTTAATTCTTCTTTTGAACGCTCAACGGCTTTATCTGCAAATGAACTCAGGAGTTCATAGTGATAATTATAACTTATTGAAAATTTAGAAATATCAGGCACAGAATGAAATAACATCAGCTTTGCCTGCGACATCTTTGCCAGATATACCGCGTGTTTAAGCCCGTTACTGGTCAATACATCTTCTGTCACATCAATAGGAACTAATATCATTTTATACATACCATCCCTCATTATTGATTAATGTGTATCTGATTTAAGTATAGATGGCATCGGACAATTAGCCGTGTCCGCTATCATATTTCTGATAAACAGTGCTTATTTGCGGGTGGTACTTAAACAGAAGGGGAAAACATATCCGGTGATAATATGTTTATCACCGGATAACAATATCAGCAGATAGTGATATCAGCGGACAACCATAACAGAAACCGGCGCGTAACGAACCACACCACCGGCGGTTGAGCCTAATAAATGAGTAGAGATATTCGGGCGGCGGGAGCCTATAACAATAATATCGGCATTAACCTCTTCAGCTGCCTGAATAATTTCATCCCGCGGAGAGCCGAAGGTAATCGTATACGCCAGACGCTCAGCCGGCAGATCAATTGAATCCATCAGCATACGTATATCTTCTTCCGCTTTAATTGTCGCTTTATCTTTTATTTCCATATAACCCAGCGCATACGCATTAATAATCGCGGATGAAATAGGCAGGACATGGACAATATGAAGCTTTGCCCCTGTTTCTTTTGCCAGATAAAGTGCATGGCGGACAGCTTTACTGGTTAATTCTTCTTCTGAGATATCAACCGGAACTAAAATTATATTATACATACTGCCTCCTGATGCGGGTCATGCGATATACCACCACTATAGTAAATTTCACTGAAAATATCTGTGAGATTGATACCGTTACCTCTTATTTTTCCGGGATTATCTCAGCCTGCAAAATCAGCCGGTTACGGATAAGCCTGACATAATCAATTATTTCATGAGCCGTTAATCCGACCGGACCCATTCCGGCTGCCACACATTCATCTGCAGCCGCGCCATGAAGCCAGACACCGCCGCAGACAGCTTCCTGCACAGGTAATTTTTGTGCCAGCAGGCTGCCGATAATCCCTGACAACACATCCCCGCTGCCCGCTGTGGCTAATCCGCTGTTACCGCTGTAATTACACCATAATGCGCCATCCGGGGATGCCACCAGGCTGCGGTGTCCTTTCAGAACCACCCAACAGCGGTATTGTGACGCGAGTGTCTGTGCCGCTGTCGCCCGGTCTGACTGAATATCAGTCACTGTTGTATGTAAAAGGCGGGCAGCCTCCTGCGGGTGCGGGGTTATCACACAGTTGCCATGCAGAGTTGTGCCGGGAAGCCCGGCCAGAATAGTCAGCGCGTCAGCATCCAGAAGCAGTGGTTTATCCGTTACCAAAAATGCGTCCTGCGCCAGTTGATAGCTTTGTGCATTCAGTCCCAGACCGGGACCGGTCACCATTGCGGTGACCGGCAGAGAATCCATCGGGTCACCTGCCGTTCTCAGCATCAGCTCCGGTGCATTTTCAATAAACGCCTGCGGCAATTGCGGCTGATTAAAACGAAGAATGACTTTACCACAGCCACTTTTCAGTGCTGCACATCCGGCAAGAATAATGGCACCGCTCATGCCCTGCGCACCACCGGTGATAGCCAGCGTGCCAAATGTACCTTTATGACTGTCTGCGGCGCGCGGTGTTTTCAGCGCCGGGCAATGACTGATTATCGTATTGATATCAATGTGGTTCATATTATTAACCTTACCTCCGGACACGGATTATTATTTCTGTATATACCCTTATTCATTCAAACTGCAGGTTCGTTGGCTGCTGTCAGCTAGCCGGGTCACATACTGATGTATGCTCCCCGTCTAACTTCCCTTGCCGCCTGCCTGCATCTTGAATGACGTTGGGTATATTCATCATCATAATGAGTAAATCAAAAAGAAAGTAGGGTAGTAACGGTCATTTCTGGTATTCTTTGCCGCTGATATATCGGGACAGATAAAATAAAACGGTTGAGGTTAACCATGAATAACGCATTTAAAACTGAAAACGAAATTGAAACATTAGCGGCGGAAGTCACCTGTTTAAAAGCGCTGGTAACATATTTACTGAAAGCGGTAGGTCAGGCTGATGCCGGCCGGATTATCGTTAATATGGAACGTCAGATCAGTGAGATTGATGATGAGCATTTATCTGAGACGTTTAAAAATACTATCGCTCAGATTAAAACGGTCTACCGGAAATAATTCTGCTGCCTGGCAATAAATGCGATTCATTCGTAATGCAACGAATCGCTAAAGAGAGGAAGAGGTATTTTTGTTACTATAAATTTCCTGTACTAAATACCCTTCCTTTTATTTTTTGATTTATTCCGCACGCTGTTATGCAACGTGCGGATTTTTTTATCTTCTGATCTGCGTCAGCAGTCACATCTGTGAGGGTTTAATCTCTTTCAGTAACCGGACAGCAAATAATCCGAGCACGGCAACACCCGCGACCAGCACTCCCCATAATAGCCAGGTTTTCCAGGCAAACGGCGGTGCCGCCGGTGGAGCCGGACGGAGTTTTTCTTCCCCTCCCAGCGTTCTGAGCTGGTCTGATACCGTTGCAGACGGCAACTCCGCCTGGCTTTTCAGGGTATTTTCCGGCAGCATCTGTGAAAGTGGCATAAATACCGGTTCCGCATTATAAGCGCCCCACGCCAGAAGATACGGCTCGGTTCCCTGTGCATTAAATGTCAGATACTGCGCATATTTTATACCTGTCACCTTCGGAGGCTGATCACGCCAGCTACTGTTAATTGCAGTCAGACGCAACTGCCGGACAAGCTGATCATTGAGCATGATATTGGCATTGTGGCTTTCCGCGCCGTTATCATCCAGCGAAAACAGCACCTGATTTGCCAGCGGCAGCCATTTGCCGTCCGTTTCTGTCCGGTACTCAATCCGCACCGGCAGTACGGTATTTTGCTGTGCAATATTAATATCCAGCCGGTTCAGATACTGACTATTCGGCAAACTGTAAATCGCCGCCCCGTCAGGTGCGGCACTCTGTTCAAACATAAAACGATTCACGTCCCGGCGCTCAACGGTCTGTAATCCGGTACCTTCTGCTTTCGTAATAACCGGCGGTGTCTGCCCGTTATCCCCGGTAACGGAGAGCAGCCAGTACGGCGCTTTTCTTTCTGATGCACTGACCGATGACGGGATCATTATTTGCTGAGCCAGTAAGGTATCTGTGCCGGATGTCAGATCCATCAGAGGGATATCACGGGCCACCGGTGACCAGTTTTGTTTATCATCACTGCGGTAGAGAGTCGCTGTTGCCTGCATATTTCCGGTCTGCGCCGGCCAGGTCAGACTGACCTCACGCAGCGGCAGTGCCAACGGCTGATGATTGTCCGGCACCAGCAGATACGTCGCCGTTGCCGGGCGCAGCAGAGTCCCGGCATTGTCATTGTAAATAGTCAGTTCTGTGCCGTTATCCGCTTTCAGGCGAATTTTACGATCGTCATCACTTCCCTGCGCGCGGGTCTGTGAGAGCGGGTAAATAATAAACCGGACTCTGATTGTTTCATCCGTTGTCTGTTTTGCCGACGTCAGTGCCACCGGAACAGAATGACCGGTGTTATCAAACACACGGATATCCCGCAGATCAGGCCGGGCACTATTCAGATAAACATTCTCCGGCACGGTCAGCCGGTAGAATGGTGCATTGCCACCCTGCAAAACCAGTTCCGCACCCTGATTGAAATCATTCAGGGTCAATGTCTTCGCCGGTGTTTCTGCCCGGGACAATGACGTCACTGATGCCAGAAACGCAGTCAGGATCATCATACCGCCGCGCCATCTGCGATGATTTCTTGCATAATTCCCTGAATTCATCCTTTATGTTCCTTGTTGTTATAGTTGCCTGTCGCCACTTTCGGCGGTAACGGGGAGAAATACCCCACAACCAGGATAAGCAGCGCAACACCAATAAACGCAATTGCGCGGGCAAGCCCGCTGCTCTGATTCATATCAATGACAAAAAGCTTAATTATCACCACCGTCAGCGTAATCGCACCCGCCAGCCACAAGTAACGTTTATGGTAACGGGTGGCACTTATCATCAGGATCACGGCGGTCAGCGCCCAGATAATCGCCAGTGTGGTCTGAATAAACCGGGACTGAATCAGCGCCTGTGATGTCCATGCCGTACCATCGACAAATGCCAGCGCGCGTATAAGTATCCCGTTAGCCCACCAGATACCCAGCGCAATAATGGTAAAGCCCAGCCACCGGACAATATCGGCCCGGTAACGGACTTTCGGTCGTGTCCGGATAAGCGCATTGCGAAAACTCCATAACGCTGCGATACCGAATAGCCCGGCCTCATCCAGCGGATTAAGCAGCGGAATGTAAGTCCAGAGAGATAACTGACCATCCTGAATATTCCCGCTGATAAGCATAATGACAAGTATGACCACCAGCGGATACAGGCTCTGCCAGTAAAGCGCGGCATGTTTGTCCATCGGCGGCAGCGGAAGGTGCTGCAATATGTAAAGCGTAAAAATGATGCCGCAGATTGCCAGCAGATTAATAAAATAGATCCATTCATCCATGCCCCATGGCAGGCGGTTATCTATCCACAATACTTCTGCCAGCAGCAGACCGATCAGCGTCCAGAGGGTCGCACCGTGCACCAGATTACGGACAATCTGCGGAACATTTTCCGGCAGAAGACGAATAAAGTTCACCATACTCGCAATAATCAGCAACCAGATAAAACTGCCATGCACAGAGCCCATTGGATGATTATCGATGCCAATGTCACCGATGATAGTCAGAAGACTGAGTGACCACAGGAAGCCGATGCAGTAATACAATTGAGTCCACTGCACTCTGCGGGCAAGGAAATACCAGCTCCAGACAGAAATGACCAGTCCGGTAAGCAGGTATTCCTGCGGCGACAGGAAATTTCCCGCCGGTGACAGCCACGGCAGCATCCATAACCACAATCCCCAGACTATCATTGCCAGAACAAGTAACAGAACCGAAACGGACTTACTGCCGGAAAGTAACCGGTAATGATGATGCAGCGCCCCTGCTGTCAGCAATCCTGCCCACTGAAAGATGTACATCCACATACTTTGCTGTGACCAGTATATGAAATCCATGCTGTACAAAAGGGAAGCAAAACCAAACAAGACCAATCCTGTTCCGCTCAGGACAGAAACCCGTTGTTTTTGCAGGCAGGCAAACCACAGGATAGCCAGCCCTTCAATGGTCCAGACAACCGATGTCCACTGTGCCGATAATGCCAGCGGAACGGCAAGAGAAATAAACCCGGTGCTCAGCAGTAAAAAACCGAGTGAGAGACGATGCCCTGATTCCCGGAAACGGCGCAGGCTGATAACCGTCAGCACCATATAGATCAGACCAAAGCTCAGCGAGGAAATAGCGGTTCCGAGGTAAAATGGCAGTGTAATCGCGTATTGCAACGAAAATGCCAGGATCGGTGGCGCAAACAGTAAAACGGAATCCACCGTCAGTTGTTTGCGATCCCCGTCAGTCTTCATATGGAGCCGGGCATACTGCTGAGTCATCAGACCATACAGGATCAGGTTCAGAATAATAAAAATCTGGCAGCTCAGATAGTATTCCGGCTGGTAACTGTTTACCCCCCAGGCAACCCCGATAACAAAGGTAAATGCAAAACCGATAATATTGAGCAACCGCCAGCCCTGCCAGTGGTTCATCACCAGAATGGATACGGAAAGCATCAGATAATAAGAGAATAGTGCTATATAGTTTCCGCTGCCGGTTGAAAGCAATACCGGTGCGGCGTAACCCCCGATCACGGCAAGAACCGCCAGACTGACTGCCCGCTGCACCACAGCAAAAAAGACAGATGCCATGCAGATAATCACCATCAGTAAGAGCGCAAAAACAGGCGGCAGGAACTGATACAGTTTATAGGCTGCGAAAATAGTAATATAGAAAGCGCCCAGACTGCCGCCCTGAACTACCAGGCTGTAGAGTCTGTTTTTATCGCGTACACGCCAGGCGGCGATAAACAGCACCACAGACAGCGCTCCTGCACCTATCAGTCTGAACTCCGGCGTCAGCATATTGTTTTCAATACTGAATTTCAGCAGATACGAGAGTCCGACAAACAGCAGCAAAATGCCGACTTTTGCCAGCACATTGCCGTTGAGCAACCACTGTATAATATTTGCAGCGGGATTATTCCGCTCCTGAATATCACCGGTATTTCCGTCATAAACAGGTGGACGATTAACCGGTTCCGCTGTTTTTATTGCGGCAATCGGTGCAGGGATTGCAACCGGCGGAGCTTTCACTGTCACCGCCTGCATTGAATACGGCGCAGGCGCAGGTTCTGCCCGGACAACAACGGTTTCTGTTTCAATGTCTGTTTCCGGCACCGGCTCACCGGAAAGGTAGCCTTTAAGTGCTCTGCGCAGTTCTTCCGTTTCTGCGGTCAGGTCACCCACTTTGTCTTTCAGTTCAGCTGTGCGTCGTAATGCCGTATACGCCATAAACGGTGTAACGATAATGATGGCCAGCAATACAAAACCCCAGAAGAGTAATGAATCCATATTTATCCTGTTTGTCAGCCGCCGGTACACAGCGCAGATAACATTTGATTTCAGTTAAGTACCATTCTGCCTGTTTTACTGATGAAAATCCCGCTGAGCAATGCGTTATTTAACAAATGCAATAAAATCCTGCAATCCACCGTTAATCCGATGTGAAAACACAATCGGACAAAGTCCGGCATCTGTTTCACACTTATTTTAATCAAAATTCATTTTTACGGACTTTAAATGTTGACTGCAGTCACAAAAACGGGCAATTTTTAGATATAGATCACAACAACACAAGGATATTTGCCATGCGATTTTTTGCCCGCTTCTTAAAAGAATTAGACAAGGTTACTGCGTCCTTCTGTGTGGTCGCATTTTATCGTAATCGTCTCTGAGTCAGCTTCTTAGTTGTATTCATAGACACCGGACCGGTTAAAATCAAATTTACGTTTAAATGTTAAATTTTATTTGCAATGAAGATTGACATACATCAATCAAATGTTAAAGTAACCGCATCGCATTGTAAAAACGCAATAATAAGAACGCAATTATGTTACCTGCAATAAAAAATATCAGACGTTTTATCTCAGAGCTGAATAAAATCGCCCGTATTATATTCTGAAGATAAACCAACATGACATTTAAGGCTCCCGTCGCGGAGCCTTATTTTTTTCTCTCCGCACCCCATCCGGTACCGAAAGGTTTATACTGATTGCATATTTTTTGCGAACAATGCGAACAAGGAGCTATTGTCGTTATGCAACATGACATCCAACGTCTGAGAAGAATTCGCCAGACCCCGCAGATGCGTGATCTGTTCCGGGAAACCTCACTAAGCCTCAATGACCTGGCATTACCGATTTTTGTCGAAGAAGGTGCCGACGACTATAAAGCTATCGCCAGTATGCCGGGCGTGATGCGCATTCCGGAAAAACGCCTGGCGTATGAAATAGAACGGATAGCGAAAGCCGGGATCAAATCAGTGATGACGTTTGGTGTGTCACATCACCTTGATGCCACCGGCAGCGATGCCTGGTCGGAAAACGGGCTCGTCGCTCGTATGTCCCGCATCTGCAAAGAAACCGTCCCTGAAATGGTGGTGATGTCTGATACCTGTTTCTGTGAATACACCAGCCACGGACACTGCGGTGTGGTGCATGACGGTGTTGTCGATAATGACGAAACATTGCATAACCTGGGCTTACAGGCGGTTATTGCCGCACAGGCCGGAGCTGATTTTATTGCGCCATCTGCGGCGCAGGACGGGCAAGTCCGTGCGATCCGCTTCGCGCTGGATGCCGCCGGTTTCCATAATACCGGCATTGTTTCTTATTCGACAAAATTTGCCTCTGCCCTTTACGGCCCGTTCCGGGATGCTGCCGGTTCCTGTCTGAAAGGCGACCGAAAAACCTATCAAATGGACCCGATGAACCGCCGCGAAGCTATCCGCGAATCACTTACCGATGAGCAGGAAGGTGCGGATATGCTGATGGTTAAACCAGCGGGGGCTTATCTTGATATCCTGCGTGATGTGCGTGAGCGTTCAAATCTGCCGTTGTCGGCCTATCAGGTGAGCGGCGAATACGCCATGATCAAACTGGCCGCACAGGCCGGAGCTATTGATGAAGAACGCGTTGTACTGGAAACGCTGGGGTCAATTAAACGCGCCGGTGCTGATTTGATTTTCAGTTATTTCGCCCTGAGTCTCGCAGAGAACAAGATCCTGAGCTGATTGTTTAAAATATCGTATTTACTGAAAAATCCCGGTTTGCCGGGATTTTTTTTGGCTGTGGCGCGTCCTATGATAATTTTTCTTCCAAAAATGTCTTCAGTACCTTTGCCTGATTATGTTCCTTATCTTTTGCAGCAAACAGTAACGTCAGATTACCCTGCCCCGCTTTTACCACTAACGGCCGCCAGAATTCAGGCCTCTCTTCCAACGCTTGCCGGTAACGTCGCTCAAATTCGGCGAATTTATCCGTATTAGCATGAAACCACTGGCGCAGTTCTGTCTCAGGTGCGACCTCTTTATTCCATTCGTCATAATGCAGGTCTGTTTTTTTTATCCCTCTCGGCCACAGGCGGTCAACAAGAACCCGGTAACCATCACTCTCAGTAACCTCATCATAAACCCGTTTACAGAAAATCATGACGCAACTCCTTTATACTGTTTTTCATGTGCCAGCAACCAGGCTTTACGCGCCGTTCCTCCCGCATAGCCGGTCAGTTCGCCATTTTTACCGGTGATACGGTGACACGGCACCAGTATTGATACCGGGTTCATTCCATTTGCCCGCCCCACAGCCCTGACAGCCTGCGGGCAGGATAATATTTCCGCCAGCCCGCTGTACGTCTGCGTACTGCCGAAGGGGATACATTGTAATTGTGCCCAGACCTGTTGCTGAAAGGATGTACCGGGTAACACCAACGGCACAGTGAAACGGGCTAATTTACCCGCAAAATAGTTCTGCAACTCGGTATTGAGTAAAGTAAGATGCGGGTGGCTTCCTTCCGATACCGGCAGGTTTAGTCGTCGCGTCACCAGCGAAAACGTATCTTCCCGTCTGTTGTCCTCAAAAAACTCCAGAAAACAAATACCGTGCTCTGTGGCAGCCGCAGACATATTGCCCAATGGCGTATTGAATTTTGTACGAATTATCACCATGGCTCCCTAAGCTAACCAGTGTACGCTGGTAGCTGTACTGTTTTATTTACAAAGTGGACAGTTTTTGAGTTAAAATTGATTTAATTGTGTTCAACTTCTTTTGAGCAAAAACTTGATTGAACTCACACTAATGAGTAAAGTGCGTCTCAGAGATACAGCGCTGACTCATTGACTGTATCAGCTTATACCCTTACTCATTCAAACTACAGGTTCGTTGGCTACATCCTGAATGACGTTGGGTATATATTGTGAATATAAATATTACTCACCTGAATATTAAACATTATTTTTTAAAATAATGGAGGAATTGTTATGGCTAAATTAATCAAATCTACAAAAACAACTTTCGATCGTATTACTAATGCTGTTATGACAATTTCTGTACCGCGCTTCTTTTAATCTGCGATACGATTGCCGGTGCTGCCTGATACGCAATGGTATCTGTGTATGCAGCACAAAAAAAATCGACAGCCTGTAAGCTGTCGATTTTTTTATATCTGATAATCAGATGGGAAACAGATTATTGTGCGCTCTTCGTAATATCCGGTATTTTTGCTAAATCTGCAGCAATTTTAACGGTTTCATCAAGATAAGCATCAGGTCCTTCATAATCTTTCGGCAATGCCTCCAGATTCAGAATAGGTTTTTTACCTTCGCGCGCATAACGTTCGTTAATCCGCTTCAGCCGGGTCGCTTCCAGCTCTTTATCTTCTTTATCACGTTTAGCGTAATTCAGCGAAATAACATCCTGCGTTGCTTTATTGGCTTTATAGCGTTGCAGATCTTCATAGATATAACCAAATTCAGGATCTGTTTTCGTCCGTTCCTGATATTTCAGTGCCAGCTCCGGTACGGCTTTGCTGACCACATCGGCAGACTTGTACTCCGCAGGTGTAATACTGTCCCACGGCAACGCATTATCTTCAAAGCTTTCGCCGATATCATCATTATCATAGCCGGTCGGCATAATAATATCCGGTGTCACACCTTTACGCTGCGTACTACCGCCATTGATACGGTAAAATTTCTGGATAGTGTACTGAACGGAGCCTAAATCAGGCCACTCAGGACGCAGCATCTGATCATAAATCCGGCTGATCGGCCGGTGCTGCTGCACAGTACCTTTACCGAAGGTCGGTTCACCAACAATCAGGGCTCGTCCGTAATCCTGCATAGCTGCAGCAAAAATTTCAGAGGCCGAAGCACTAAATCTGTCAACCATGACCACCAGCGGACCTTTGTAGTAAATAACATCATCGGTATCCGCATCCTCACGGACACGACCATTGTTATCACGTACCTGAACCACCGGGCCACTGGTAATAAAGAGACCGGATAAATCCACCGCTTCTGTCAGTGCGCCACCGCCGTTACCGCGCAGGTCGATAATCACCGCATCCACTTTCTCTTTTGCCAGCTTCTGCAACTGCGTTTTGGTGTCATTGGTCAGACCGACATAAAAGCCCGGAATATTGAGAACCGCAACTTTCTGAGTACCGACCTGTTTAATGGTCATTTTAACAGCGCGGTCTTCCAGGCGGATCTGTTCGCGGGTCAGCGTCACAATACGTGGCTTCGCACCTTTGGTATCACCCAGGACTTCAAGGCGGACTTTACTGCCCTTCGCACCTTTGATTTGTGAAACAACATCGTCCAGCCGCCAGCCGACCACATCCACCATTGCTTTACCGGTCTGACCTACCGCGAGGATTTTATCCCCGACGGAAAGCTCTTTACTCTTGAGCGCAGGACCACCTGCGACCAATGAGTTGATCACTGTATAGTCGTCATCCATACGCAACACAGCACCGATCCCTTCAAGGGAAAGGCTCATTTCTGAGTTAAACTGCTCGGTATTACGCGGAGAAAGATAGCTGGTATGCGGGTCGATTTCACGTGCAAACGCCGTCATGATCAACTGGAATACATCTTCACTTTTCGTCTGAGTCAGACGTTTAAGCGCATAGGTATAGCGCTTTGTGAGTGTTTCTTTAATTTCTTTATCATCTTTGCCGGATAATTTCAGGCTCAGCCAGTCATATTTGACTTTGGCATCCCACAGATTATTCAGCTCAGCTTCTGTCTGCGGCCAGGGCGCTTTGCTTCGGTCCGTAGCAATAACATCGTCACCATCAAAATTCATCGGCTGCTTCAGACGGGCCAGCGCATATTCAAACCGCTCAAAGCGGCGCTTCTGCGACAAGTTAAACAGCTCATATAATGGCTGTAGCTCACCTTTCTGAAGGTAACTGCCGACCTGCGATTTATTTTTACTGAATGCGGCCACATCAGAGGCTAAAAATACATTATGACTGTAATCCAGTAAATTCAGGTAACGTTCAAGAATTTTTGCTGAAAACTCAGCATCCAACTGAAACTGACGGTAATGGGAATGCAGAAACCGTGAGGTCACACGCTCACTGACCGAAGAGTGTTCCGGGGCTTGCTGTGTATTCGGTAGCTGACTCAGTTTCACATCCGGCAATGCCGTTGTGCCGGTTTTGGCTATCGCGTTGCCGGTTAAACTAACTCCGATGAGCAACGCCAGGGGTAAAAATTTGTTCATGCCTTGGTTGACTCCGTATCAGAATTTTAAGTGTTCCGCACGTACGATCATTGCCAACCCTGAAGGTAGCTGAACACGTACACCATCTTTGGTGATTTCGAGGACCTGCGCATCCATAACGCCGGATCCTACCGTCACCTTCAGTTGCTGCCCCACAGTCAGGGCCTGAATATCCGTAATCGGAATCAGTGCAGGCTGAGGTTCTGCACGGGGCACGCGTGGTTTATTACGTGGCGCACTCCGGGTCTGTGGCGGCTGAGCAGTTCCGGTATTCGGCGCTTTAGGCTGATCCGGGTTATGACGGCGGGCGCTACCGGCGGCTTTATCAGCCGTACGCGGTTTTTTCTCACCGTTCTGCTCACGTTTTTGTGCACGCTGAGCCTGAACCCGCGCTTTGGCTTCCGTTAACTGAATACGGGCATGTTCAACATGTTCCGCTTCCAGTTCACCGCAATCGTTACCATCCAGATCAACACGTTTTGCTCCCTCTTTGACGCCATAAAGGTAACGCCAGCTGGAGGTGTACATCCGCAGCGCGGTACGTAACTGTGTTTTACTGATGCCGTCTTCTTCGGTGATACGACTAACGATATCGCGGAAGATGCCGATTTTCAGCGGGCGGGCTTCCCCTTCTGCTATAAAGCATTTCGGGAAGCGCTGAGCCAAAAATGAAATAATTTCTTTACTACTATTCAACTTGGGTTGATTTTCCATGAATTTTCCTGATTACAACGGGGCTTTGCCAACCAGTAGGCATGAACAGGCGACATTATAATAGTGTTGCAGACAAATGCTATGCTCCTGTGAGCCTAACTTGCGATCATTTCACGATATTTTGGCATAACGCACGTTGCCAGATGTGCGCAGAGCGCGTCATTCAAGGCTTTAAGGCCAATTTCATCATTATTATCAAAACGATTAAAAATCGGGCTGTCGATATCCAATACACCAATAATCAGATTATTTACACACAGAGGTAACACAATTTCTGATTTACTGGCTGAATCACACGCGATATGGCCGGCAAAATCGTGCACATCCTGTACACGGATTACCCGGGCTTCGGACACCGCCGTTCCGCAGACTCCCCGTCCGACAGGAATACGGACACACGCCACTTTTCCCTGAAAGGGACCTAATACCAGAGTTTCACCCTGTAAAAGATAAAATCCCGCCCAGTTTACGTTATCCAGCTCGTCAAAAAGCACGGCACTGACATTAGACAGTGTCGCTATCACATCTTTTTCATCGCTGATAAGCGAGGTTAAACGGCGGGTCAAATCCTGATAAAACGCAATTTTATTCATGTACCACACTATATTACGGATTAATATACCAGCTAAGATAATGGTTAATTTATATCAAATTACGGGGCGACCCTATAGGAATATTACAAATCCTTTCGTAATTAAGGAAAAAAGCGGGAAAAGTGCATTATATGCACTACATAATTCAGGACGCAGGCAGACCGCAAGAGAAGACAGACAGGGGATACGGATAAACTATATGACCCGGCGGGCTGAGCACAGTCAACACCCGGGCATTCTGAAGTATAACGGGTATAAAAAAGAGACCGGATAAAGTCCGCTATCCGGTCCAGGGAAAAAGGCTCTCAGCGAGCCATGCGCTAAAATTGCCATTGAAAATATCTTACAACCTACATAATTAAGATTAGCTGATTTATTTACATATACAATGTATTTGTTTATCAAATCATTAACATGTATCTAATTTAAATAGCTTATATTTCAGTGGATTAATTAATAACCTGATATTAATCGTTAAATTTCATAACTAATACCCAACGTCATTCAGGATGCAGGCTGGCTTCACGCCGCCAACGAACCTGCAGGTTGAATGAATAAAGGTATAATATCGGTTATTTTTCACCGCACAGTGCCTCAGCAGCTTCAATGACAGGGGTAATATCCATCTGTTTTTCCGCATCATCCGGCCGCTTTAATACAATAACGGAGAGATCTGTCACCTTTATTTTTTGCGACTTCGCCTGCTCGGCTGCCACATCATTGAGCGGATAAGACATCAGCGTCGACGGATTGATGACCCACAGCGCATGGCCTTCACGGCAATTGATCATGACTTCTTCCCGGGTAAAGGGCCAGTTTTCACCAAACTGAAATTTACTGATGGTCTTCAGTGGTGCGGCCTGCGCCGCACCAACAAGTAAAAGGGGAATTAACGTCAGTGCTTTCATTATATTATGTCTCATCTGTCTGCCGGTATGCAGCCCGCTTATCACGCAGGCTGGTAGGTTGCAAAAATTGCCACCATTAAAATGGCAAGTGTGCCGAGAATTATCTCAACCCAGCAGTTAATCATCAACAGGCGAAAGCGCCCTGATTGTGCTATTTTCGGGACAATGATATAGCGGTTAATCACTGCCAGTACCACCATAATCAGTACCAGGGAGATTTTCAGCCACAGCAGTGCCTGATAATCACTGCCGCTGAAATGTGGCCAGTCCGGTAGTAACAACACCGTACTGATAAGTCCGGTCGCCAGCACCAGAAAAACCGCAACATGCCCCCAATTTGAAAACCGGATCAGTGTGGCAGTCACTTCTTTCGGTAAACCATCGGCAAGGGAAGCACGGCGCAGAAGTATCAGCAGGCAGACCAGAAACGGCCACAAACCGCCGAACCAGTATGCCGCGCTCAGCAGATGAATAACCTGTGTTATCTGATGAAACCGCCCTGCCCAGCCGCTGTGGAGTACCCCGTGCCCGGTAAAGGCATGCAGTGACAACATCACGGCGGCACACAGCAGAAACAGAAAACTCTGTTTTCGTCCTGACGGTAAAAACAATCCTGCTGTCAGAATGGCAGCAAACACCAGTTGCCAGCGCCAGACCTCCCCGAACGCCGTAGAAAGCACAGCAAGGATAATATCCGGATCCCGCATATCAGCCCAGCCATCCCCCATCAGTGCGCCCTGAAGCAGCAGCCATAATACGGTTGTCAGAGCAGTGAAAACCACTGCCGCACAGGCCGTATTATGTAACCGCGCACGCAACAGCACCGCAACGCGATCAGATGCCGGTAGTACCGAAAAAAGACCGCATCCGGCTGACAGCATAAGAGAGACAAAATGAATGAAGCGGCAGATAACCAGCAACGCTTCAGGTGTCAGAGTCATTGCGCTGTTATTTCACAGTAAACTGATAGTTACCGTTGGTTTTATGACCATCAACAGAAACCACTTTCCAGTCAACATGGTACAGACCCGCAGGCAGGGTTTCCGGCAACGGCAGAATAAGCTGAGTGTCATTGTGTTCGTTCAGAGCCAGCTTACCGGTGGCAACGGCGTTATTTTGCGCATCTTTTACACTGATTTTACTGAATTTCAGTTCGATTCCTTCGGAGAAATCCAGTGCAATATGCTCAGGTGCTTTCGCAACTGATGTATCCGCCGCCGGTTCAAGTGCTTTAATATGTGCATGAGCCAGCGCCTGTTGGCCGGATAAACCGACAAACAGAACAACAATTGCAGAGAGTTTGCGCCATTGCGCGGTCAGGGTGGTTAACATAATGGTATGCCTCATTTTTTTGCAGGTGATGTAATTATGAGGAACATACTAGCGTAACCGGCAGTCTTGCGGAAATCATCAAAACAAAAAGCGTTTTTTTTGTGATCAGTGCCACAAATAAAAACCACACAGTTATCAGTTAATTATGATAATTGTGTGGTTATACTCTTATTCATTCAACCTGCAGGTTCGTTGGCTGCATCCTGAATGATAAACAAATCAGCAGGCTGACGGCTCAACGGCCATACGTGCCAAATCTTTATCCAGCAGGAACAGTGATTTTCCGCTGTCACCCACCATTGCGAATTTATCCAGAACAGATTTGAATAATTTCTCTTCTTCATGCTGCTCAGACACATACCATTGCAGGAAGTTAAAGGTGGAATAATCTTGTGACGTCAGCGCAACATGAGCCAGTTTGTTAATTTCCTGTGTGATTAATTTTTCATGTTCCAGGGTCTGCTCAAAAATTTCACTGACAGATTTGAATTCTGACGGCGGCGCCTGAACCGTTCCCAGCAGCGGCAGTGCGCCGGTGTCACTGAGGTAATTAAACAGGCGGTGCATATGCTCCATTTCTTCGGCAGCATGAGCTTTCAGGAACGCCGCAGCGCCTTCGTAGCCTTTATCCGCGCACCATGCACTCATCTGTAAATATAAGTTTGAAGAATAGAATTCCAGATTCAGCTGGGCATTCAGTTGTTTAATCATATCCGGTTTTAACATAGCAAACTCCTGTGCGGTCGTTTATTTCATCATCTGCGGTCATTATGCACACTCCCACAGGGAAGAAAAGCGCTATTTAATATATTCACAACATATTGAAAATAAAATGATTTTGTAAAGATAATCAGAATAAATCGCATTCTCTTTCTGCCGGTTCGGCCGCCGTATTATTTCAGGATATTTTCCGGCAAAAACGTCCGCTCTTGCAGATCCGGTGCAACTCGATTAACGTTATACCCTCACCATACACTCACCAAAAACAGGAGCACATTGTGGGTTATAATCTGGCAACACTCAGCCATGAAGAAATGGACAAAATTAATGTGGATCTGGCGGCATCCGGCGTAGCATTTAAAGAGCGCTATAATATGCCGGTGATTGCAGAACAGGTACAACAGACGCAACCTGAAATACTGCGTCCGTATTTTGCTGAACGCCTGGTATTCTACCGTGCGCGGAGTATGCATTTCTCCCGCCTGCCGTATGAGCCGAATAGTAAGCGATAAGGGCCCGCCTCAACGCGCCCTCTGATACCCTTATTCATTCAAACTGCAGGTTCGTTGGCTGCACTCAGCCAGCCGGGTCACATACTGATGTATGCTCCCCGTCTATCTTCTCTTGTCGCCTGCCTGCATTCTGAATGACGTTGGGGATATAACCTTATTCATTCAAACTGCAGGTTCGTTAGCTGCGCTCAGCCAGCCGGGTCACATACTGATGTATGCTCCCCGTCTGTCTTCCCTTGTCGCCTTCCGGCATCCTGAATGACGTTGGGGATATACTCTTTTAGAGTATATCTGCACTAATATTTGCTATTTGGGCTACCTGCTACTTTGGCAGGCCGTATGTCATTGTTTGTGCAGCACAATTAATATCGACAATATAACTGAGCTGTTTTTTCGAGCCACGCACTGTCAGTGGCACACTGTAATTGCCGTCTTTTTCAGTCACGTCAGCGGTATTCACCCACGCAACCGGTTTGCTGCCCAGCAGTGCTTTATCATCCTGCCAGCGGGTATAGCGGTTTTGCACAAAGTCATACTTAACCTGTGCTGCAACCTGATCTTTTGTCAGTGAATCACACGTCGGAAATGTCACCATGCGCTGATTTTCAACAACCATTTTTACCGGTGTCTGCGCACTTACCGTAAACGCCAGCAGTATACCGGCACCTGATAATCCGATGCGGGTACACAGATTGATTACGTTCATAAAACCTCCTGTTTTTATCTCTGTCTGAGATTAAATGTTGTCCTATATACCCTTATTCATTCAAACCACAGGTTCATTGGCTGCATCCTGAATGACGTTGGGTATAAAATTTCACTTAAATCTTATACATGTGACATTAACATATTTATTATCAGGAAATTGTGACATTTGTTAGATATTTGTTACCGACCGTTGTCGTCGCTGTCATCATCATAGTCATCAGATTCTGCGTCGTAGTTATCTGTTGAATAACCATCTGTTGCATTATCATCTGTGACATAGTCATCAGCATCATCTTCATCAAACAGCACACTGACCTGTTCCCCGCCCTGATGCTGTTCGCGTAATTCTGCCGCAACCAGTGCAATAGCCTCGCCACTGCTCATGCCGTCCTGCATCAGCGCATGGATACGTTCAACTGCTGCCTGTTGTTCTTCGTGATTTAATACGGGAATACCACTGGACATAATTACCTTCTGTAACATATCGGCAAAAAACGCATTATACTCACAAAGACCGCCGCACGCATCTGCCCGTTTTCAGTTAAGATAGTGCGATGTTTTCCTGAGAATTCGTTTACTGACAGACCAAACCATGACACAACATTCAATACCTGTACTGACACCGCTTGATTACCATCCCGGACTTGCCGTCACCCTGTTCGCGCCGCTGGCTCATCTGCCACAGGCTGTGCTGCTGCACTCGGGTGATGCTCAGCATCAGCATAACCGTTTTGATATTCTGACAGCCGACCCTGTAATGATCCTGACCACCCGGGGAGATGATACCGTTACTGAAGATAACCGGAGTCAGTGTGTCTGTCAGAAAAGTGATCCGTTCCAATTACTTGACGATGCCCTGGCGCAGTGCGGGTTTTCTCCCTGCCCGCAGGATGATTATCCGTTTATGGGAGGCGCACTCGGGTTGTGGGGATATGACCTCGGGCGCCGCACAGAATCCCTGCCGTCACTGGCACGCAATGAGCTGAAAATTCCGGATATGGCAGTTGGTTTGTATGACTGGGCGATCATTGTGGACAACCATCGCCGCTGTGCCACGCTGATTACTTATGACGATCCCGCTGCGCGTCTTGCATGGCTACAGGCTCAACGGGATGCAGCCCCCGCGCAGGCTGTTCCGTTTGCACTGACCGGTGGTTGGCAGTCAGATATGAGTGAAGCGGAATATCATGAAAAAATCGCCCGTATCCATGAGTATCTGCAGGCCGGGGACTGCTATCAGGTGAATCTGGCTCAACGTTTTACCGCCCCTTATGAAGGGGATGAATGGCAGGCGTTTCTTTTGCTGAATGCAGAAAATAAAGCGCCGTTCTCTGCGTTTCTGCGCCTGGCGGATGCGGCGGTTATCTCTGTTTCACCGGAGCGCTTCCTGTGGCTGAAAGACGGCACAGTGCAAACGCGTCCTATTAAAGGCACCCGTCCGCGCCACCCGGAAGATCCACAGGCTGATGAGAAAGAAAAACAGGCTCTTTCGGCGTCTGAAAAAGACCGTGCCGAGAACCTGATGATTGTTGACCTGATGCGCAATGATATCGGACGGGTTGCACGACCGGGCTCTGTCAGTGTGCCGTCGCTGTTTGCCGTGGAGGCATTTCCGGCTGTGTATCATCTGGTCAGTACCATTACCGCAGAATTACCGCCGCAATGCCATGCGACTGATTTGCTGCGCGCCTGCTTTCCGGGTGGATCAATTACCGGTGCGCCCAAAATTCGTGCGATGGAAATTATTGAAGAGCTGGAGCCTTACCGCCGTCATGCCTATTGCGGGTCAATCGGCTATATTAGTTTCTGCGGGACAATGGACACCAATATTGCTATCCGTACCCTGATTGCCGAGGATAACCGGCTTTACTGCAAAGCCGGCGGCGGTATTGTGGCAGACAGTCGTGCCGCGGATGAATATCAGGAAACATTTGATAAACTGGGGCGGATCTTACCTGTTCTGCCGGAGAAATAACCCATGAATTCACTGGCACAGTTTATTCCCCGTTTTCAGTTAATCCGCCCGGAAGAGGCGGAAATCACAGGACAGCGTGATCGTCATGCGGCTGTTTTGCTGCCGATCACGGACAAACCCCGGCCGGGTATATTACTGACTCTGCGCGCCGCTTCGCTGCGATCCCATCCGGGCCAGATTTCCCTGCCCGGCGGCGCAGCTGACCCCGGTGATACCTCCCCGGTTGCCACCGCCCTGCGCGAAGCTCAGGAAGAAATTGCCATCCCGCCGCAATCTGTACAGGTGCTGGGGCAGATGGCACCAGTTGACAGTGTGACCGGTTTTCGTGTGACGCCGGTAGTCGGGATAGTTCCCTCTTCACTGGTCTTGCGGAGTAACCCGCAGGAAGTCGCTGATATCTTTGAGCTGCCGCTTGATGCCGCTCTTGATGTAAGCCGTTACCGCTATATTGATATGAAACGCAATACTGTGGAGCGCCGCCTGTATTTTTGTCTGTATGAAGGAAGAATGATTTGGGGGCTGACTGCGGGTATTTTATATCGGCTGGCGACGCAAGTTAAAAATGATTAATTTGTAACCTAATTCACACTCTGACACTATTTTACCCTGTATTTTTTCATCAACCATGCCTATTTTTTATCTGAAAACGCTGTTACGCAGTAAAAAATGCGATAAACTGCTTCGTTAGCGTGAGCAAAAAACAGTAAAGTAACGCGCTTTACAATAAATCACTATTACATTGTTTTTTAAGGAGTCTGACGTGATTAGCGTTTTCGACATGTTTAAAGTGGGCATTGGCCCTTCCAGCTCTCACACCGTAGGGCCGATGAAAGCCGGGAAGCAGTTTGTTGATGAATTAGTTGAAAAAGGACTGATCTCACGCGCAACCCGCGTTTCCGTTGATGTCTACGGCTCACTCTCCTTAACAGGGAAAGGTCACCATACTGATATCGCTATCATCATGGGTCTGGCGGGTAACTTACCGGCAACCGTGGATATTGATGCTATTCAGGGCTTTATCGCAAATGTCAGTGAAACAGAAAAACTGGCACTGGCAAATGGTCAGCAAACCGTTGATTTTCCGCTTGAAGGCGGAATGAATTTCCATACCGGTAACCTGCCGCTGCATGAAAACGGCATGAGCATTACTGCATTTGCCGGTAACGACGAACTGTACACCAAAACCTATTACTCCGTCGGCGGTGGTTTTATCGTCGATGCGGAACACTTTGGTCAGGATAACGCCAATGAAACACCGGTATCCTACCCGTACGCCAGTGCTGAAGAGCTGCTGAAGCACTGCCATGAAACCGGTCTGTCTGTCTCCTCTCTGATGATGAAAAATGAGCTGGATCTGCACACCAAAGCAGACATTGACGCGTATTTTGCTGATATCTATAAAACCATGACCGACTGTATCGCGCATGGTCTGGAAACCGAAGGCATTCTGCCGGGTCCGTTGCGTGTACCACGCCGCGCGGCAGCACTGAGCCGACTGATTAATTCAACCGGTAAACTGTCAAATGACCCGATGCAGGTTATTGACCTGGTCAATATGTTTGCACTGGCGGTCAACGAAGAAAATGCCGCCGGCGGACGTGTTGTCACAGCGCCGACCAATGGCGCCTGCGGGATCGTACCTGCGGTACTGGCTTACTACGACAGTTGCATTGAAAAAGTTACCCCGGATATCTATCTCCGTTACTTCCTTGCCAGCGGTGCAGTCGGCATTCTGTATAAAATGAATGCATCGATTTCAGGCGCAGAAGTCGGTTGTCAGGGAGAAGTCGGTGTCGCCTGTTCAATGGCAGCCGCAGGACTGACTGAAATTCTCGGCGGCAGCCCGGAGCAGGTCTGTATCGCAGCTGAAATCGGCATGGAACATAACCTGGGATTAACCTGTGACCCTGTCGCCGGACAAGTTCAGGTACCGTGTATTGAGCGTAACGCGATTGCATCTGTGAAAGCGATTAATGCCTCGCGGATGGCATTGCGCCGCACGAGTGCACCGCGTGTCTCACTCGATAAGGTTATCGAAACCATGTATGAGACCGGAAAAGACATGAATGCCAAATACCGCGAAACATCGCGCGGTGGCCTGGCGATTAAAGTTCAGTGTGACTGAACCGGACCATGTTGTGATCTGATCCGCAAAACATAATTTTCAGACATTAATATCCCTGCAACATTGCAGGGATATTTTTTACCTGAAGCGCATCAGCATTGCTGTTTTTTCGTTCAAATTTATAATATTTAAAGTAATTATATTAATGGTATGTAAATTTCGCTAGCTCATCCCGCTATAAAATACCAAATAATCCCGCCATTCACCTGATAAATGACTCACTCAACATAATTATCATCTTTACTTACATGTTTCGTGTTTCGATTTTGTTGTTTTCTGACGGAAAGCAAGTTTTTTTATAATCATAAAATGGTAGTCTTACAATTAATTAGCGCCCCGAAATTAATTACCGCTGCTTAAACGTAAATAATTAGCGGTATCACGGGCCTGAGACTATCTTTACACCGGAGTCTTACGGTTTTTTCCTGACCCATAAAAGATTCTGTGTAATACACAAAAACCATCCTGGCTGATGTTAAGGGGGAGAAAGGTGAGTATAGCCATTATGATTGGCACCCACGGTAAAGCCGCGGAGCAATTACTGCGCACGACTGAAATGTTGATTGGTGAACAGGAGAACGTTTCCTTCATCGACTTCGTTCCGGGGGAAAATGCCGACACACTGTATGCCAAGTACAATGAAAAGCTGCCCGGTTTATCAACTACTGACGGGGTATTATTCCTTGTCGATACCTGGGGCGGCAGCCCGTTCAACGCAGCAAACCGTATCGTCACTGAGCAGGATCAGGCGGCAGGCGGCACCAGTAATTATGAGATAGTCACAGGGGTGAATGTTCCGATGCTGGTAGAGACCTTTATGTGTCGTGATGATAATCCGTCATTGCAGGAACTGGTCGCTGTCGCACTCGAAACCGGCCGTGAAGGTATTCGCGCCCTGAAAACACAGGAAGCGGAAGCACCAAAAGCAGCACCTGCGCCAAAACCGGTTGCAAAACCTGCAGCACCGGCCGGTCCCGGCGGACACATGATTATTTCTCTCGCGCGTATCGATGACCGTCTTATTCACGGCCAGGTTGCCACACGCTGGACCAAAGAAACGAATGTGAAGCGTATTATTGTCGTCAGTGATGATGTTGCAAAAGATACTGTCCGATCCACATTACTCAAGCAGGTAGCACCTCCGGGCGTTACTGCTCACGTCGTTGACGTGGATAAAATGATCCGTGTCTGGAATAACCCGAAATACGCCAATGAGCGTTGCATGCTGCTGTTTACTAACCCGGCAGATGTACTGCGTCTGGTTGAAGGCGGTGTCAATATCACGACCGTGAATATCGGCGGGATGGCATTCCACGAAGGTAAAAAACAGGTTAATAATGCAATTTCTATCGATAATGACGATATCGTTGCATTCAAGGCCTTAAATGAACGGAACATTGAGCTGGAAGCCCGCAAAGTGTCTACCGATTCAAAAATAAAAATGATGGATTTAATCAGCAAAGCTGAAAGTTAATTTGACCCATTACTCAATGCAAAATTTGTTTTTCACAACATGATTGGTTAAAGGAGAAAGACAATGGAACTTTCCGTTGTACAAATCGTCCTGGTCTTCATCGTTGCCTGTGTCGCAGGTATGGGGTCAATCCTCGATGAATTCCAGTTTCACCGCCCTCTGGTCGCCTGTACGCTGATGGGGATTGTACTGGGTGATATGAAAACAGGGATAATGATCGGCGGTACGCTGGAAATGATCGCCCTGGGCTGGATGAACATTGGTGCGGCAGTCGCACCGGATGCGGCGCTGGCGTCCATCATTTCCACCATTCTGGTTATTGCCGGCGGGCAAAATATCGGTGCCGGTATTGCACTGGCTATTCCGCTGGCAGCCGCCGGTCAGGTTCTGACGATTATCGTCCGTACTATTACTGTCGCCTTCCAGCACATGGGGGACCGTGCCGCAGATAAGGGGAACCTCTCCGCGCTGGGCTTTATCCATGTCGGCGCCCTGTTGCTTCAGGCAATGCGTATCGCTATTCCGGCGGTTATCGTTGCAGTATCAGTCGGGACAGATGTTGTCCGTGAAATGCTGGATTCAATTCCTGACTGGGTCACTCACGGTCTGAATATCGCCGGAGGCATGATCGTTGTTGTCGGTTACGCCATGGTGATTAACATGATGCGTGCCGGTTACCTGATGCCATTCTTCTACTTAGGCTTCGTGACTGCCGCATTCACCGACTTCAACCTGGTTGCCCTGGGTGTTATCGGGACTGTGATGGCTGTGCTGTATATCCAGCTCAGTCCGAAATACAACAAATCGGAAGTCGTTGTCGCTGCCGGCAAGAACGACCTCGATAACGAGTTAGACTAAGAAGGTGAACAACATGGTTGATACAACAAGCAACATAACTGCAAAAAAACAGTTAAGAAAGAGCGATATCCGTGGTGTGTTCATCCGCTCAAACCTGTTTCAGGGGTCGTGGAACTTTGAACGTATGCAGGCGATGGGTTACGCCTTCTCCATGGTGCCGGTTATCCGCCGTCTTTATCCTGAAAATAACGACGAGCGCCGTCAGGCTATCAAACGCCACATGGAATTCTTCAATACGCATCCGTATATGGCAGCCCCTATTCTCGGGGTAACCTGTGCGATGGAAGAGCAGCGCGCCAATGGTGCAGATATCGACGATGGTGCCATCAATGGTATCAAAGTCGGTCTGATGGGACCGTTAGCCGGTGTGGGTGACCCTATTTTCTGGGGAACCGTGCGTCCGGTATTTGCCGCACTCGGTGCCGGTATTGCCATGACCGGCAGCCTGCTCGGGCCACTGCTGTTCTTCTTCCTGTTCAATATCGTCCGCCTTGCCACCCGTTATTACGGTGTGACGTACGGCTATAAAAAAGGACTGGATATTGTTCAGGATATGGGCGGCGGCTTCCTCCAGAAACTGACAGAAGGTGCCTCTATTCTCGGCCTCTTTGTCATGGGGGCGCTGGTGAACAAATGGACAAAAGTGAATATTCCGCTGGTGGTATCGGAGATTAAAAACCCGACCACAGGCGAGATAGATGTCACCACTGTCCAGACCATTCTTAACCAGCTGATGCCGGGTCTGATGCCACTGTTGCTTACCTTCGGGTGTATGTGGCTGCTGCGCCGCAAAGTAAATGCGCTGCTGATTATTATCGGTTTCTTTGTGCTCGGTATTCTGGGTTACGTTTTCGGTTTCCTGGCACCGTAATTGATAAAAAAATCATACCCTGATATACCCAACGTCATTCAGGGTGCAGGCAGGCGGCAAGCTCCGACCGCCGGGGAGCATAGGTAAACTATGTGACCCGGCGGGCTGAGCGCAGCCAACGAACCTGCAGTTTGAATGAATAAGGGTATAAAAAGTATGTTAGTTTAAACGGGAGGACGACCTCCCGTTTTTTATTACCACTTCAGGGGAAAAGAAACCACCATGACTATTAACGATATCATTTTACTGTGTGTAATCATTCTGATGCTGCTGTTTGCGGCCTATGACGAATTTATCGTCAATACACTGAAAGGTAAAACGCAGTTACGGGTAAAACTCAAGCGTAACCACCGTGCTGATGCCGTTATTTTTATCTTTCTTATTGGTATTGTTATTTATAATAATATAACCGGACATGGTAGTGCATTAACAACCTATTTACTTTCCGCCTGTATTATCATTGCAATCTATCTGGCTTTTATTCGTTCACCCAAGTTATATTTTAAGCAGGACGGATTCTTTTATGCGAATGCCTTTATTAAATATGACAGAATAAAAACAATGAATTTATCTGAAGACGGTATTCTTCTTGTGGGTTTAGAAAATCGCAAGATCTACATAAAGGTTTCACATCTTGATGATTTACAACAAATTTATAATTTCATGGTTAATAATAAATAATTATCCTTTATTTTTATCCCCCTATAAAAATAAAGACTAATATTAACATTAGTCATTATTTCCTTATTTAATGCAAAAGAATGAAAATCATTCTCATTAGCATCTTTTGAAAACAGAATATCAATTCTTGCCTTTTTTATTTTCTGTGATATCTTTCCGGTCACGTCATTGGGGAGTAGCCTGTTCTATTATTCACCTCTCAGGTAAATAACAGAAAATCCGTGTCAACATGCTCGCTGGATATTATATCAGCGTGGTACGGATGCCGTTTCGGTTGGCAAGACCATAGACACACATTTCACCGGAGGTCGGGGATGGATTGTGTGTATATGGATAGCTACCCGACCGAGACTGAGTTTATGAGTTTTTATGCCACCCTCGTCCTCGCCCTGGCCCTCTCTATGGATGCCTTCGCCGTTGCTATTTGCAAAGGCGCTACCTTGCACAAACCACCCTTACGTGAAGCACTGCGCACCGGTTTAATCTTTGGTGTCATTGAAGCCATCACACCACTTATCGGCTGGACAATCGGTATTTTTGCCAGTCAGTATGTTATCGAATGGGATCACTGGATTGCGTTTGCGCTGTTATTTATTCTCGGCGCCCGTATGATTTACAACAGTATCACTGCCGGTGATGATTGCTGCGCCCAACACGAAAAACCACAGCGTCACAGCGCAATGCACCTTGCCACAACTGCCGTTGCCACCAGCCTGGATGCCATGGCAATTGGTGTTGGTCTGGCGTTTCTTGAAGTGAATATCGTGCATACCGCCATGGCTATCGGGCTGATGACCATGATAATGGCCACCACCGGGATGATTTTGGGACGCTATATCGGCCCTATGCTGGGTAAACGTGCTGAGATTGCCGGCGGGGTTGTCCTGATCCTGATTGGATTCACCATTTTGTATGAGCACATTGGTTAATCCGTTCTGCTTTGCACGCAATCTGATGACCCGCTGTTGCGGGTCATTTTATTTATACATCACGCCGGTAAATCCGGATCAGAAAATCAGTTTCACAGGAAAATACCGTTTCTGCTGCCAGTTGTTTTTTCACCGTTTCTGCCGCTTTCCAGGCAAACGGCGTCATAGAGAGCAATGCGGTTGCATCTGCACCCTCCAATACCATCGGATACGCTACCTGATATTCCTGTACCGGACTGAACCCCGGAAAACATTCCTCTTTCAGAGGATGAAGATGCACATCGGTATAAATCAGGGATTTCAGCTGGTATAAATGACGCGGACCCGGTGTGACAGTCACAATAATCCCGCCCGGCTTCACCACGCGTGTTAACTCATCCGGGTTGCAGGGAGCATAAATACGCAATACACCTTCCAGAGAGTTATCTTCAAACGGCAGCCGCTGACTGGACGCCACACTGAAATTTACCTGTGGATACCGCTTTGCACCAAAACGTACCGCGACTTTTGCCACGTCCAGCCCGTAAACCATGACATCACGCACAGCAAGACTTTCTGTCAGCGCGCTGGTGTAATACCCCTCGCCACAGCCGATATCCAGAACCGCTTGCACCTGTTCCGGTAAAAACTGTTCAAACGCCGCAATAACCTGATCACGCATCGGGCGATAATGATGATTATCCAGAAACGCTCTGCGTGCCTGCATCATCTCTTTACTGTCTCCCGGCTCTTTTGAGCGCTTAAACTGAACAGGTAACAGATTGATATATCCCTCTTTCGCGAGATCAAACTGATGGTTATTATCGCAACAATAACTGTTTGAACGGCGATCCAGCGGGTGTTGGCAAAGCGGGCATTGGTAAGACATAATCATTCACTGTGAAATAGGGTAAGAGTGCAACCGGCAGCGCCGGTAACAGAAAAATTGAGGCAAAACCATATCATGAAAACGTATTGGTGACAGGATAAAATTGATGATTATCAGCAATGGCACAGCCTGCACGTCAGAGTTAATCCACAGAGCCTCTTTCCTGTACACTGCAACTGTTGAGTCTAATCAGATAAATCTGCTTTGAATATTTTTCGTACACGCCAGAATACGGGTATTCCCACCTTCGCCTCACACCAAAAAACAGAATAAGGAATACCTATGCTCAGACTGACCCGTCCGCTTTTTGCCTCACTTTTGTTTTTATTTTCAGCCACCACATTCGCTGCAGTTGACACCAAACCGGCACCATCTGAAACAACCGCGCCCGCAGATTTAGACCTGGTCTTTGTTCTGGATAAAAGTGGGTCAATGTCCGGATTTGAACAGGATACTATCGGCGGCTATAACTCCGTACTGGCAGAAAACCGGAAAAAAAGCGGAAATATTTATGTCACTACAGTGTTATTTAATCACGGGAGCAGTACATTACATAACCGCGAGCCTATCAGCAAAGTTAAAAACCTGACACCCGAGGATTATTCTGTCGGCGGTAATACCGCATTATTGGATGCTGTTGGTCAGACAATAGATAAAACCCGTGAAACCCGCAAAATCACGAAAAATAACAACGTATTATTTGTCATTATTACTGATGGCGAAGAAAACAGCAGTCAGAAATACAGCCAGTCAAAAATTAAAGCGATGATTAAGTCTGCGGAGAAAGAAGATAAATGGGACTTTATTTTCCTGGGTGCCAATATTGATGCTATTTCAGAAGCCGGTAATATCGGTATTAAAAGCTCTAACGCCACCGGTTATATGCAGGATAAAAAAGGCTACGACAAAGCCTATGAAGCTGTAAATAAAGCCGTCTCAGTCAAACAACAGTCCAAACCGATTACCGGCGAATGGAAAGCTGAGGTCGAGCAGGATAACAGTGAGCGTAGTAAAAAATAACGTTTTAGCTTTATGGTATTCAAAATAGTAAATCCCCGGCTGTCATACCGGGGATTTTTCTTTGGTTATGATTTTTTATTTGGTTACTTGTTTTTATGACGATGCAGCCAGATCAGTTTATAAGCGGCCGGAATAATAAACATCGATAATAATGGTGCGGTTATCATGCCGCCAATCATCGGTGCCGCTATCCGGCTCATCACTTCAGAGCCTGACCCCGTTCCCCACAATATCGGCAGTAAGCCTGCAATAATCACCGCCACTGTCATTGCTTTCGGTCTGACGCGCAGCACCGCACCGTGGTAGAGCGCATCATCCAGACCTTCGCGGGTAAATGTCGCCGGGTTAGTCAGTTTGGGGTCCGCTTCTATGGCATGGCGCAGATACATCAGCATCACCACGCCAAACTCTGCCGCAACGCCCGCCAGAGCGATAAACCCGGTACCTGTGGCAACGGACAGATGGAACCCCTGCCAGTAAAGGAACCAGATACCACCGATCAACGCAAACGGCATACTCAGCAAAATAAGCAGTGCCTCATCAAAGCGTCTGAACGCGAGATACAGCAGGATGAAAATAATCATCAGCGTCATCGGCACCATCAGCATTAGTTTTTGATTTGCCCGCTCTAACAGCTCAAACTGACCTGAGAATGACACACTGGTTCCCGGGCGGAGTTTCACGTCCTTCTCAATAGCCTGACGCAAATCATTCACCACAGAAACCATATCCCGCCCGCGGGCATCGATATAGATCCAGCTTGCCGGACGTGCATTTTCTGTTTTCAGCATAGACGGACCGGACGCCACGCGTATATCCGCCAGATCGCCGAGTGTTATCTGCTGATTCTGTGGTGTCAGTACAGGCAGTTCACGCAACGCCTGCGGACTGTCGCGCAACGCCTGCGGATAGCGCAGACCTATCGGATAACGCGCCACACCTTCCACGGTTTCCCCCACCATCGCGCCGCCGGTTGCGGATGATACAAACAACTGAACATCACTGATGGTCATACCGTAACGTGCTGCTTTTTCACGATTTATCACCACATCAATATAACGCCCGCCCTCAAGGCGCTCGGCAAGCGCCGACACAACACCGGGAACCGTTCTGGCAACAACTTCAATATCCGACGCCGTTGCATCAATGTCCGCTAATACCGTACCGGAGACTTTAATACCAATCGGGCTTTTTATCCCGGTCGATAACATATCAATGCGGTTACGAATAGGCGGAACCCACAGATTAGCTAATCCCGGCAGGCGTACGGTTGCATCCAGCTCCTCAATAATTTTATCCAGCGTCATGCCTTCTCGCCATTCTTCCTGCGGTTTCAGCTGAATGGTTGTTTCTATCATTTCCAGCGGCGCAGAGTCCGTCGCGGTTTCGGCTTTTCCTGCTTTGCCAAATACCGTTGCCACTTCAGGCACAGTGCGGATCAATTTATCAGTAGTCTGTAACAGCGCAGTTGCCTGTGCAGGAGAGACACCCGGCAATGTGGACGGCATATACAGCAGGTCACCCTCATTAATTTTCGGTAAAAACTCCCCGCCTATCCGGCTGAGCGGCCAGATCACAGAAAAGAGTGTCAACACAGCCACCAGCAGTGTCAGTTTCGGACGGTGCAGCACTTTCAGTAATAACGGATGATAAATGCGGATCAAAAAACGGTTCAGCGGATTCTTGTTTTCAGCCGGAATTTTACCGCGTATCCAATAGCCCATCAGGATAGGGATAACAAAAATCGCCAGCGCGGCAGCCCCTGCCATTGCATAGGTTTTGGTAAATGCCAGAGGTCCGAACAGCCGCCCTTCCTGACCTTCCAGGGTAAAGATAGGAATAAATGATAATGTAATAATCAGCAGGCTGATAAATAACGCAGGACCCACTTCAACAGAGGCTTCCGTGATTACCTGCCAGCGCGTTTTATTATCAAGAGATTTATCGGGATGCTGATGTCCCCACTCTTCCAGGCGTTTGTGCGCATTTTCTATCATAACAATCGCTGCATCCACCATCGCGCCGACGGCAATGGCTATTCCTCCCAGCGACATAATGTTGGCATTAAGCCCCTGGAAATGCATGACGATAAACGCGATAAATAAC
This sequence comes from Morganella psychrotolerans, assembly GCF_965118875.1. Classification (GTDB taxonomy): domain Bacteria; phylum Pseudomonadota; class Gammaproteobacteria; order Enterobacterales; family Enterobacteriaceae; genus Morganella; species Morganella psychrotolerans_C. Next base: position 227,112 of record NZ_CBCPJD010000001.1, on the reverse strand, counting down.
CCCAGCGGCAATGAAATAATTGCCACCAGCGCAGAGCGCAGATGCCACAAGAACAATGCACACACCACGGCAACCACCAGAAACTCTTCAAGCAGTTTAAAGGTCAGATTTTCAATGGCACGGTCAATCAACTGGCTGCGATCATAAGTCGTGACGATTTCAACGCCTTCCGGCAGACTGCTTTTCAGTGCTTCAAGCCTGGCTTTGACCGCTGAAATAACGTCGCGGGCGTTTTCACCGGAGCGCAAAATCACTATCCCGCCCGCGACTTCACCTTCACCATCAAGCTCGGCTATGCCACGGCGCATTTCCGGCCCTATCTGCACGGTTGCCACATCACGCAGGTACACCGGCACACCATTCGCGTCCGTCTTCAGGACTATCTGATTAAAATCATCCACAGATTGCAGATAACCGGTTGCCCGCACCATATATTCCGCTTCTGCCAGTTCAAGTGAGGATCCCCCTGCTTCCTGGTTTGAAGCGGAAAGCTGCTGCTTCACCGTTGCAAGGCTGATGCCGTACTGCGCCAGTTTCTGCGGATCCACCACAATCTGGTACTGTTTTACCACGCCGCCGACAGACGCGACTTCCGCCACGTTCGGAATCGTCTTCAACTCATATTTCAGGAACCAATCCTGCAATGCACGTAAATCAGCCAGATCTTGTTTTCCGCTGCGGTCAACCAGCGCATATTCAAAAATCCAGCCGATACCAGTGGCATCCGGTCCTATTTCCGCACTGACACCGGCAGGCAGTTTACCCTGAATCTGATTAAGATATTCCAGCACACGGGAACGCGCCCAATAAAGGTCGGTTCCGTCTTCAAAAATGACATAGACATAAGAGGCGCCAAACTGTGAGAATCCGCGGACTGTTTTTGCCCCGGGAACTGACAGCATGGTGGTTGTCAGCGGATAGGTTACCTGATTTTCAACCAGTTGCGGCGCTTGTCCCGGATACGTAGTTTTGATAATAACCTGCACATCAGACAGATCAGGCAGTGCATCAACCGGGGTTTTGGCGATCGTCCACACGCCCCATAAGGTCAGAAACAGCACACCAAACATCACCAGAAAGCGGTTGGCGACTGAGCGCCGGATAATCCATTCAATCATGACCGCCTCCCTGATGTTCTGAGTGCGGGTCAGTATCACGCATCCGCTCCAGCGCACCATTAATATTGGCTTCGGAATCAATCAGAAACAGTCCGTTAACCACCACTTTCTCCCCTTCACTCAGTTCATTGCCGATCCCGGTGTCACCCTGTGAATCACGCAGAACCGTAATTTTTTTCGGTACAAACTTCCCGTTTTCATCCAGGGTTATCACCCGTTGTTCACTTCCTGTATCAATCACCGCCCGCGACGGAATAAGCAGCATATCGCCACTCTTTGCCGTTAATGTGAGATACGCATTCATGCCGGGCTTGAGTAATTCCTCCGGATTTTCAACCTGTAAACGCAACTGAAGTGTGCGACTGACCGGGTCCGCCCCCGCCAGCAGGTCGCGCCGGGTAATGTTGAAGGTTTTATCCGGCTGAGACGGGACCGAAAGGCGCAAATCTGCCTGTTTATCCAGCAGATACGCGAGAGATTCCGGCACCGCGACGCTCAGCCAGATGGGATCAATCCCCTGAATTTTGGCAACGATATTTTCTTTGCCGATATTCATCCCGGTTTTCAGATCAAACGCGGTCAGAACACCGTCAATCGGCGCAGTTATCGTAAACCGGGTCTGAATTTCCCGTTTTTGCTGCAACTGCCGGATATGATTTTCCGGCATTCCTGCCAGGCGCAGTCGCTCCAGCACGCCGCGTAATTGTACTGCGGTGCCGCCGGTTTCCTTGAGCAGCAGATATTCACTCTGCGCCTCCACCCATTCCGGCACTGTGATTTCAATCAGCGGCATGCCTTTGCGCACGCGGTCACCGGTGGTCAGCGGATACACTTTTTCAATAAATCCCCCCGCACGCGCCTGGACAATGACAAACTGATAATCATTAAACATCACATTTGCCGGAAATGTGCGGGTGTAATCCAGCGTTCCGCGGCGAACCTGTGCCGTTTTTAACCCGAGATTCTGCTGCTGAACCGGGTCTATCCGCACGCCGTTGCCTGTTCCGCCACCCTCTTCATCCGCATATTTTGGCACCAGATCCATATCCATAAACGGGGATTTTCCCGGTTTATCAAATTTAGTATCCGGTTTCATCGGATCATACCAAAAGAGGACGTTCCGCTCCGGTGCCTGAACGGCGGTATCACTCTGTGCAAAAGTGAAATACGGTGAGATCCCGATTGCCACTGCACCGCCGATAATCAGGCTGCTGATTATCACCGCGCTGTATTTTAATGTTGCAGATGCCATGTCCGTCCCCCGGAAATAGCCGGTGAATTACCGGACTGAAATTGACTGAAGAAGGGAAATATTTTCCTGCTGAATGAATGTGAAGCTGACTTTGTCACCCTCTTTCAGATCCGTAAATTGAGGTGCAGCTTCTGTATAGGTAAAGCGCATCCGCATCGCGGGCCAGCCGAGTGATGCGATAGCATCATGATCTATCGTGATTTTTTTATTCTCCGCATCAATGCCTCTGACAGTACCGACGGCTTTGGTAACCTGCGGCGATACCGCAGATGCTGATGCAGCTGCACTGTGATGTAATTCATTGGCAGACGCAGGCAGTGAGAATGCAGCCATGCCCGCTACTAATGTGACGATGAGAGATAAACGCATAATAAGTATCCTTATTTTAATATACTTTTATTCATTCAAACCGCAGGTTCATTGGCTGCATCTTGAATGACGTTGGGTATAATGTTGATGATCAGGCTTTCCATCCGCCGCCCAATGCGGCAAACAGGGTAATTTCATTTGTTTTTTGGTTATATTTCAGTGTGGCGAGGGTTTGACGCGTGGTCAGCAATGCCCGCTGTGCATCCAGCACATCGAGGTAACTGCTCTGCCCGCGGGCAAAAAGAAACTGCGCGCGCTGCAATGTGATGTCCAGTGATGCGGCGTATCGAGTCTGTGCCGCTATCTGTTGTGCAAGACTATCCCGCAGCACCAGTGCATCCGCGACTTCTTTAAAGGCGTTCTGAATGCGCTGCTCGTAGATAACCACCGCTTTTTCCTGTCGGATCTCCGCCAGCGCCAAATTGGCGTTATTGCGCCCGCCGTTAAATACCGGAATAGTGATTTTCGGGATGAAGCGCCAGATACCGGTAGCGGCGTCGAGTACAGAAGCCAGGTTACTGCTGCTGCCGGAGATCTCGCCGGTCAGCGAAACAGACGGGAAAAATGCCGCGCGGGCAGCGCCGATATTGGCATTCGCTGCCAGCAAAAGGTGTTCGGCTTCGGTAATATCCGGGCGTTGCAATAAAATATCTGACCGGAGATTAACCGGTAAGTTAACTTCCGGGGAAACCAGTGCGTCAGCCGGATTTGCCGGTAATAACGGGCGGTAATCCCCGGACACCCGCTGCAACGCATTGGCGGCCTGTTTCAGTTCTCCCTCACGCGCGGCAATATCTGCCTGTGCGCTTTCCGTTTGTCCCCGTGCCTGCTCCAGCGCGAGCACATTGCTGTTCCCGGTTACCAGACGGCGCTCAATAAACCGGTAAGACTGCTTATAGTAATTCAGGCTCTCACGGCTGATAGCAAGCTGCTCTGTGGCAAGGTGATACTGGTAATAACTCTGCATCGCTGTGCTTATCAGCAGGATTTGCGCTGTCCGCTGCGCTTCCTGTGTGGCAAGGAAGTTTTGCTGATCAGCGTCACTCAGGTTCTGTAACCGTCCCCAGAAATCCGGCTCAAAGCTCAGTGAAAATCCGGTGTCATAGCTGTCTTCCGTCCGTTTTTCACCTGTAAACCCGCCTTGTGACGTGGCACTGAGATTGCCGTTTACCTGCGGTAATTGGTCTGCCCTCGTCACACCATATTTCTCGCGCGCTTCGCGGACATTGAGTATTGCTGTTTTTAAATCGGCATTCGTGCGCAGTGTCTGTTCAATCAATGCCGTGGCGGCAGGATTGGCAAAAAACTGACGCCAGCCCGGAACGCTGTAATCACCGGTGCTGACCAGCCCGTTCTGCGCAAGGGAAAATTGCTGAGGAACAGGGAGCGCCGGACGCTGATAATCCGGCGCAAACGAAGCGCAGCCGGTCAGAACAAAAAAGGTGCTCAGTGAGATATATTTTAAAATCCGCATACTGTCCGGTCCGCCGGTTATTAACATAATAGCCGCAGTGTACCGGGGTGATTCTGTTTACTGAGTGACAGAAAAATGACGAAATTGTCATTTTAGGTAACGGACGTTGATCTCATGATTTTGCGCATTAAAATGGCTGATATACTTCACTGAACAGGAACAAGTGTGAAAATTTTAATCATTGAAGATGAAAGCAAAACTGGCGAATACCTGAAAAAAGGATTGTCAGAGGCCGGTTTTATTGTCGATCTGACCGATAATGGTCTGACCGGGTATCATCTGGCACTGACGGCTGATTATGACCTGATTGTGCTGGATATTATGCTGCCGGATGTCAACGGCTGGGAAATCATCCGTATGCTCAGAGCCGCAAATAAAGGCATGCCGGTGTTACTACTCTCCGCACTCGGCACTATTGAGCACCGCGTCAAAGGTCTTGAGCTGGGTGCGGATGACTATCTGGTCAAACCCTTTGCATTTGCTGAATTATTAGCACGGGTCAGAACCCTGCTGCGCAGGGGAACCGCGATTATTGCCGAAAGTGAATTCCGGATCGCTGACCTGATGATGGATCGCGTGTCACGCAAAGTAACCCGCAGCGGTGAGCGTATCACACTGACCAGTAAAGAATTTTCACTGCTGGAATTTTTTCTGCGCCATCAGGGGGAAGTTCTGCCGCGTGCCCTTATCGCCTCTCAGGTCTGGGATATGAATTTTGACAGTGATACCAATGTGATTGATGTGGCAGTCAAACGTCTGCGCGCCAAAATTGATCAGGATTTTGAGCCGAAACTGATTCATACCATCCGCAGTGTCGGTTATGTCCTTGAGATCCCCGATGATAAAAAATAAGCCCTGCCGTCCCTTTTCCCTTGCCACCCGGCTGACCTTTTTTATCAGCCTGGCAACAGTAACCGCCTTTGTCGCATTCACCTGGATAATGCTTCATTCCGTGGAGAAACATTTTGCCCAACAAGATGACAGTGACCTGCGGCAAATCAGTGCCACTATCAACAGTATTCTTCAGGACAACAGTGAATCAGAATCCCAGCGGCTCGGTACACTGAGTTCAGTTCTGAATAATTACCCGAATATTGCGGCGGTCTTGCTTGATAAAAACAATAACATCCTGTTCCGCTCAGAAAAAGGTCCTGATTTTAATGCCATTATTGCTTCCCCGGCATTCAGTCAGAAATCATACGGTGACCGGGTGTTCCGTTGGGAAAAAGAGAATGACCCAACCGCCTACCGCATCCTCATCACTCCGGTGGGTGCGCACTATGCCTTATTAATTTCACTCTCAATCAATTTCCATCTGCATTACATTGATGAACTGAAACATAATTTAATGATGACCGCTTCCGCCATCAGTCTGCTGATTATCATCATTGTATTATTTGCGGTTTATACCGGGCATCAGCCGCTGCGCAGTGTCAGCGATAAAATTAAAAATATTACCTCTGAAGATTTAACTGTCCGGTTAGATCCGGAAAATGTGCCGATTGAACTGGCACAATTAGTTATTTCGTTTAATCATATGCTCGGCAGGATAGAAGATGTCTTTACCCGCCAGGCTAATTTCTCTGCGGATATTGCGCATGAAATACGCACGCCTATTACCAATCTGCTGACACAGACAGAAATTGCATTAAGTCAGCCGCGTACCACAAAAGAGCTGGAGGATATTCTTGACTCTGGTATGGAGGAATATCACCGGCTGGCTAAAATGGTGACAGATATGCTTTTTCTGGCGCAGGCCGATAATAATCAGCTTATTCCGGAGCAATCACGGCTGAATTTAAACACGGAAGCCATGAAGGTGATTGATTATTACGATATCGTCGCCGAAGAGCAGGGCATTTCATTAATGCTGACAGGGAAACCGGCATATATTAATGGTGATTCAGTAATGATCCGCCGTGTTATTAATAATTTACTCTCTAATGCTGTCCGCTATACTCCGCCGGAAGGCACTATTACTATAGCGATAAAAAAAGAAGATAATCTTATTACGCTGATGGTAAAAAATCCCGGAACGCCGATTGCAGCGGAGCATCTCCCCCGTCTGTTTGACCGGTTGTACCGGGTAGACCCTGCAAGGCGGCGCAATGGTGAAGGCAGCGGCATCGGGCTGGCGATTGTCAAATCCATTGTTACCGCACATCACGGTAAAATACAGGCTGAATCTGATAAAGATTCCACCCGGTTTATTATTTCATTCCCTGTTATTACTGACTGAGTGCAGCCAACGAACCTGTAGTTTGAATAAACAAGAGTATATACCCAACGTCATTCGAGATGCAGGAAGGCGGCAAGCTCCGACCACCGGGGAGCATAGGTAAACTATGTGACCCGCCGGGTATCGTTCCGCCAACGAACCCGCAGTTTGAATGAATAAAGGTATAGTCTGACAAACATGTCATTATTCCGTCACGCCTGCAACAGAACCTATTTTATATAATCATCCCATCGAACACAGTATACCAACTAACTTTCATGGAGATGTATTATGAAAAGCATTATGAAAAAAGTAATAACCACGGCTGCATTAATGATGGTATTTTCCGGCGCAGCTACTGCCGCCACACAAAATACCACCCGCTTCAGTCAGATGAATGAGCATGAAAAAGCCGTGGTTGCGCACGATATGATGAATAACGGACGTTCCGGTGCGCACCAGGTAATGAGCAGTGACCACAAGAATAAAGTACCGGCTGAACAAAAAACGGCTGAAAATACTATTACCGGTTTTTCACAGATGAATGAACATGAGCAGGCTGCTGTCGCGCATGACATGATGAATAACGGACGTACCGGACAACATCAGGTTATCAGTAATAAACATAACCAGCTTGCCGGTGATAATGCAAATACCACCGCAAATAACAGCACGTCGACACCCTTTTCACAGATGAGTCAGCAGGAAAGAGCCGCCGTTTCCCGCGATATGATGAATAACGGGCGCTCCGGTCCGCATCAGTTGCTCGCAGAGCAGCACCGCAGACAGAGTTAATGTCTTAATTCCGTACCCTGTTGAGTTTTATTATTTCCTTGTGATTGTGGTGTTATTTTTTGCCCCGGCTTACGGGGCTTTTTTTGACTGTGGCGGTAAATCACGGAATGCCCGCACATTACGGTTCTGCGTTATCTGACTTATCAGGCCCATCAATGTTTCAGACAGCGGCGCTGTCATATCCGGCAACTTCTTTTCTGTTTTATCCTGAAAACCCTTGACCAGCGCAGGCTGCCTTATGAGCCTGACACCCCCCGCCGGCTCACGCTCCGGAAAACCGGACACATCATCCACTAATAACTGTCCGCCCATCGTGCTGCCTTTATACAGTTGACTTCCGCTGTCGGTAGTTTGTTTCAGGGACTGTTTGCCGATGCTCAAACCAATCCCTCCGAAGCTCAGCAAGCCGGCTTTTCTCTCCTCGCGCAGAGGCATTTCCTCACCGGATTCATCCGTGGTGGTGACGGTGATATTTTTCCGGCCGTAGCGATTCACATTGCTGCAAGAGATGCACATAGAATGCGAACCAAGGGTCGCACTACATTGACCTGGATCAAACAATTGGCTAATTAATTAAATAGTGGATATTTCTGAAAAATTAACATAACAAGATCTAATCAATTGCCTTTTGGTTATTTTTTAGGTCAATGACCTAGCCCTGACTCACCACGCAATATAATCATCTGGTATCTAGATTATTAATGGGTTTAAGTATTGGATATTTGCTATTAACTAGATCAAAAGATCGCAATATACTTAATAAGTAGTTTAATAAGCTTATAAATCTAATGAAAGATAGTTTTTATTGATAAAGGTCATTTTCCCGCTGATTAGCTATTTAAAATACTTAACTGATACCTCAGGAACATTATTCAGCTGAATATCGGTTTTTCAATTCTCCCGAAACTTATTAGATTAGGATCACATATGAAATTACCTTTAAAAACGACGACCACCGCCGTGATGTTACTGTTCTCCGCCGGCGCTTTTGCCGTTCCGAGTACCTTACCTATCCAGCTTCAATGGCAGGGTGTTATTCCGTTAGCACCATCCACCACGGGCGCGTGGAAGTACGTTAACCCTGTGACGGGTGCCGATTATGTCGCCACCATGGGCGTCCTGAATATTTCCGGTGGCGCCGCAAAACGTGTGATACCCACCCCAACGCAGATTGGTCTGCAAACAACCACCGGCGGTATTTTTACCGCCAGTACCGATATCAAGGCCTTTCTTGCTGCAGATCCAACCTATATAGGTCTCACCGGAACCACCGCCCCTGCGGCACCAACGATGTCGGTTAATGGTGTCACATTGACTGTGGGCGCAGCCAATTCTGTAACCGTGGGCACAACAAGCGCAACACCGGGGGCGCCCGACATTATTCCATTGACCGTGACGGGAAATGGCCAACTGGCCGCAGGTACCTATAACGACGGGGATGCAGTTATCCTCACCACGAGTCTGATGATCACGGCTGACGTGACCTGATTTTTGCTTCTTTCCCGGGGTGGTGCGCCATTCCGGTTTATTGCCCTATGCAGAGTGAATGGAAACATCATGAAAGACAGACAGCGGGTTTACACCTTGCTTTTCGGGTTGATGGTGCTGCCTGCGTTGGCATATAACCGCGAGCCCTCCATCCAAAAAGATATAGATATTAACGCCAACATCAATATTACCCTGCCCGTGGCGCCGGGTTTGTATATTGAAGTGCCACAGCGCAGTACTTCTTTGGTGTGGAATGACAGCCTGAGGCGGTTCAATGACTTTTATTTTCAGTTTGATGTCTGGCTCGATGCGACAACCAGCAGCAGTTTAAGCCGTTCCACGGTGATGGTCAGTATGATGGATGTCAATATGCGCTGCCAAACCCGTACCGACAGTTATGCGTTTGCGGGGCTCCGGGATGACCCACGGAATACCGGTACCCCCCATTATACGGCCACCATCCAAATCCCGGGCAGCAGTTTTCCCAATGAATGGCGACGGGTGAACAGTACGGTTGATATCCCGGGCAGCCTCTTTCAATCCCAAAATTATAATCCGGACACGCAGCGGGAACTGCCTTACCTGCGGGGATATATCCGGTTTACGCCCCCGGACATGACTCAGATAAAAGCCGATGGCGGCGCAAGCTGCCTCGGAGGGGCTTTACTTATGTTTTCATCCATTTCAGTGTAATCGGAACGTCGTAAAGGAATCGTTATGGCAGCACCCCAAAAAAGTCTTTTAGCATTATTGTGCCTTGCCGCAGTGACCTCCTATGCCGCTGAAACGAAAGACGGACAGGACGCTGATACTTACGCCAACACGGTCAGCAAGGTGGCACCGGATGATTTTCGTCTCCTGTTGACTTTACTGTCAAAACCCACTGAATTTATTTTACCGAATGAGAATACCTTCCTCACCGAGGCGAATTTGGGTCATGCGCAGGTCACGCTGAATGCCGACAGTGACAGAGCGTCCATACTGGATTTTTTGCTGGAAAATGGACTGAGCCCTGACGGGGCAGATACAATCTTAGGGCTGTTAGACGCAGGCATGAGCAGCGACACCCGTTGCCGCGGAGATCGGCAGTTTTGCCAGGTGACCCCGGACAACCAGTTGAGTGTAGTGGTCGATGCACCACGTGAAAAAGTGCGGCTTATTCCGGCACCGTCTCTGTATGCGAAAACCGCCGGGGCTGTCGGGTATTTTAATGCCCGCAATGAGAATACCGCCTTAATTAACCGAACAAATCTGTATACCAGTTATGTGGACGGTGACCGCACAACCACGGTAAATGATCGTGTAGTGATCGGACTGCCCTGGGGGCATATTCGCTCCGAACTGTCGGCTTACGATAATAACGGAGACCGCTCCACATCGGTCGACAGCCTTGAGTACAATCTGGACATCAAAGGCTGGCGTCTGATGGCAGGGCGCAGCCGGGATTTTAATACCCAAAATGCCACCAGTCTGTTGAACTTCAGTTCACAGTTAAAAGAAGGGCTGTACCTGATGTCGTCGCGCAATCTCATGCGCGGACAGAGCAGTAACTATCAGCGCGCCTATTTTTATATGCCCCAACGCGGGGTGGTGGAGGTGTGGCGCGGCACTCAGATGCTGTTCAGTCAGCCAGCCGATGCGGGACAACAATTTCTGACCTACGACCAATTACCGTCGGGGGTGTACAGCCTTACCCTGAAAATGAAAACAGACAACAACGTCCTCACCGAGCAACAGGTCAGTATTGTCAATAACCCGTCAGTCACCTTGCCTATCGGGAAAGCGGACTGGTCGTTCGGGATGGCGGACATGCGCAATGACACGACACGCCTGACCGTCGCGGAGATCAACATGGCGGCCCGACCATCAGGCGCGCTGGTATTAGCGGCAGGGATCAGTGCTGCACAGGATGAGCAAATGTATTCGTTAGGTGGCAGTTGGACAGTCACTGACGATGTCCAAATGGACATGGCGTTAGGGCGGTTTTCTGACCAGTCTTTTTATTGGCAAAATACCGTTTCATGGCAAAGTATCTATTTAACCTGGCAATCATTCCGTCCGGGAAATACGGGTACATCTCCGTCAGTGACCTCACCGGGGCAGTCCTCCCGCACGGGCCGGAAAGCCCCCCTTTCTGAAGTGATGTTAGGGCGTGATGATTATGACGTAGTTACCCTGACGCTTAACTACCCGATTATAGAAGCCACAGGGTATACCAGCCTCAATTACAACTATCGTGCTACCAGTGAAACAGAAGGCGCGTTCCGGGGTTTCAACTTAACCTCGGGACTCACCACCCCGTTCATTATGGGAAGCACTGTAGGGCTGAGCGTAAGTGCCGGACGCAATCAAATGCTCGCGAATAACTCATCCGTCAGCGATCGTGACGATTACTCCGTGTCATTGAACTGGTCTGTACCACTCGATGAAAAACGCCAGGTCATGAACAACCTGCAATACAGCAAAAATGACACCATGCTCACCAGTACGGTACGTCAGCAATTTACCCACAGCGACAGTTTGACCAGCAGCCTCGAAGCCGGGGGACGCTGGCGCAGTGGTGACGGACTGCCGGAAGCCACCATCACGGGCTCCGTCAACCACAATGGTGAGCAGTTTACTGCCGGTGGGAGTGGCACGTTGAACACCAAAAAAGGCAATGTGTTGTTTGCCTCTCTGGGGGGCTCACAAGTGATTTCACGGCAAGGGGTTTTCCTTACCGCGTCAGACAGTGAGAGTTTCCTGTTGGTGCGTAACCGCACGGAGATGCCAACGACACAAACCGATGCGGGCACGCCGCAGGTCGCGGGACAACTGACATTAAGAAACAGCAACAGCAAGTTCAGCTCGGCGCAGAGTTACCGCCCTGAGTCGGGCGCCACCCTGACTCCGTTAGAGCGCTACCGGGGGTGGAATGTGAAACTGCATACCGCCAATACTGAGTTTTATAACGCGGGGGATAAGGAAATCCGCGGGTTCTCGTTCCCGGGAACAATGGTTGCCATCGAACCACAACTTGAAAAAGAGTATCAGCTGATTGGGGCATTTTATCTGCCGTCCGGTACACCAGCCGACAGTTTACGCTGTGAAGGAGAGAGCTGCCTGCAAGTGGATAAGCTGGATGAAGGGCTATTTAAGGTAAGACTTAGCGGTCGGGAGGGATTTCGTCTGTTGTCCGGGGATACCTTGTGCCTGAACGAGCAACTGCCGGATACGTCGACCCGTTTGACGAGACTTCCGGGAGTGCGGTGTCAGGCAATAACGAAAAATGAGTCTCAGTTTGAGCTCACGACGCGTCCTGACCATGACGGGGAACTGACACGCATCAGCAGACCTGAAACACCTTTATTGCAGCCTGAACGCTGATCCGATAACCATACGGGAGGCATGCGCGACCTCCCGACTTTTTCGTAACGGGTAATATCATAATGAACCTTTTAATGATGACAATGAAAAAAATCACACACTGCCGGGGGTTGGCGTGGTCCGCTATTCCCGTGTTATGGGCGATGACACTGTACACCCCACCCGTCAGCGCCCTTGCCATTGACAATATGGTGCTGATTAGTGGTCAAAATCCAACGGGTGACCAATTTACGCTCACGGGTAATGACCATTCCACGGTGTTTGTACGCACTCAGGTTACCCGCCTGCATGTGAAAGAAAACCAAGTCACCGAAGAACCCTTCTTACGTGAAAACCTGATGAAGTGGACCATCACGGTGAACCCGGCCCTGTTTATTCTTGACCCCGGCGAGTCCCGGCAGGTGTCACTGAGTCCTATCACCACACCGGCCTCCCGTGAGGCGGATGAAGTGTATGCCGTCAGTTTTATTCCTCAGGCGGCGAAAAAAACAGAAGAAGGCAACCTGATGGACATGCAGATAGGGTTTCAGACCTATTACATTGTGCCCGCTACCACCGCCAAAATGGATTATACCCTGCGCTACCAACCCACCACGGGCAAGCTGACGTTAGTGAACAAAGGGAACACCGTGATGTTGGTGGAGTTAGACCGCTGTAAGCCGGGTGAAAAAATTGATCCGAAACAAAGTTGCACCACCACTTTTATGACAATAGCGGGGAGAACCAAGGAATACGAGGTACCACAGTGGCTGCGTGGAGCAGACATGACGGTGGAGGTGTTGAACCACGATAAAAGCTACCGTCAAAAAGCCCGGCCGGAGATAGTCCGATGAGTATATTGAGAGAAATCCTCACAGGTATTCTGAGATGCGGTATCGGGCTAATCGCCATGCTGCTATTAGTGATGCCTGTGGCAAAAGCGGATGTGACTCAGAATGTCACCTTTACAGTGAAAAGTGACGGTCGGGTTGAGGCGTGGAGTGACATAGGCACCTTTGATGCGAGCGGCAAGGCACTGACAGTCAATGCGGCACAAATGCCAACTGAGCTCAGGGACTCCACCATTATAACTCCGGTTCCTTCTTCTTATCCCCGAGAAACCTATTTAACAGTAAATCCCATAGGGTACACCGTGATTGGAACTGCCGGAGCTCTCGCGTCCGGGACTCAAATTACCATACCGTTCAGGGTGTCATTTATGGAAACACAGCCGGGAGGCTCTGCATATACCAATATTAACTATGGAAATTGCGATGGAGGATCTTCTTTTATCAGTAACATGGATAGTATGATTTTGAGAATCAATACCAATGGAAAGTCTTTTCCCACGATGTGTAGTAGTCGGATTGGTATGATTACCGATGCTCCTTCTTTTGTATATAAAAATAGAAAGTTATTTCTAACATCGGTACTTAATTTTGAGTATTTTGAAAATAACGGTGGAGCTATCTGGCTAAGAACACAGAAGGTGCCGGCAGGCACTTACACCTTCCCAATCAGAACATTTCAGTTAACCAGCCATCATGAACCGCAAATAACAAAAACGGTTCTCTGGCATGTCAATCTTCGGGTCGTCGTCGAACCCTCGATGGCGGAAGTCAATATGCCGTCCACCATGGAGATGGTGGTGCGGGATACGGGCAATAACCGCCTGGTGGGTGAAGGAGCAGTACAAATCAGCGCCCAGGGTACTCTGGGACGCAACCTGCGTATTGAGCCGCGCTCCGCTACTGGCGGCAAGCTGATGAAAGGCGCTGAAGAAATTCCGTATACCCTATCCGTGTCTGCCCTCGCAGGGGATTACAAACTTCATCTGTTAATCGATAACGGGCATGTTCAGGCTCCGGCGGTTATCCCTCTGTATGGTCGTGAATTTGATTATCCATTGCGGCTGAATGCCCACTTTGATACCCCAAAAAGTGGACTCACCAGCGGTAATTTCCGCGACCGCGTGACGTTGGTGTTCAGTACCACCGACATTCCCTGACGCGACGACGACACCGGAGGACGCTGGCAGATGTTTTCGCTGAGAGGATGACAGAACAGCACAGATCGTCATGTTAGTTAACATGGCGTTCATAAACCCAAAGCCTTGGAGGCAGATCAAAGACATGAAACATCAAAATATGGACTTATTAAATAAATGCGTCGGCAACGCCATTTATATACTGCGGAGTAATCAGTGCATGACCGGAAAGCAACTGGGGTCCGCGATTGGTTTGAGCCAACAACAAATCTCCCGCTATGAGACCGGATTATCGGGCATTACAGTTGAAATTTGTTATCGCATAACATTAGTGTTACAAGTATCAATTGACGTTTTTTTCTTGCTCGTCGATAAGCTCTATTATCAGCGCTTAAATGACTAAGCGGGAACATCGTTTTATATCTCTTAACGAAAACCACCTGGATTACGGTTCTGCCCGGAATCGGAATGCCAGCACAGCCGCTTACTTTTTTATTAATTTTGTTTAGTTTTCCCTATGGTGATATTAAACTAGCTAACAGCACAAATTGATCAACACCTTATGCCTGACACTGACACATTATGACGTTACTTTCATTATTTCATAAAGAAACAGACATAACGCGCACCGAAAACATAAGATTTTGATAATGAATAAAAAATCCATACATGGCGACACGAGGCAGAGGATAATGACCGCATTGTATGCAGTCAGCCCTGCGAATATTGATAGCATACCCGATGCAGCTCAGTGGCCGAAAACCCGGGAAATTGCCGATATTTGCGATGAATCTATTTATACTACCCGACGGTTTTTGCTCCTTCTGGAGCAGGAGGGCTTTGTCCTGTGCTCTCATCGCAGCATTCAGAACTCACTGCGCTGGTACCCCACACACTCCCGCGACGTCTGTTTTTCATCTCTCAACAAACGAGTCCGCCGTCCCTTACCGGAGTAACCTGATCCCGTCATGCAGGTAACAGAGCACTTTTTCTATAATAATCCTGTCAAACACACGGTACCGGACGTCATTCAAACTGCAGGTTCGTTGGCTGCATCCTGAACGATGTTGGGTATCGTGTTATTCTTGCCCCGGCTTACGGGGCTTTTTTTGTTTTTTTCGGCTTTGCGGCCTTCTTTTTTGACTGTGGCGGCGGCGGTAAATCACGGAATGCCCGCACATTACGGTTCTGCTTTGCCTGACCTATCAGGCCCATCAATGTTTCAGACAGCGGCACCATGAAATCCTGATAACGGTACTGTTTCTCACTGATTTGCGTCAGGGTTGATTCCCAGTGCGCCGTCATATCCGGCAGTGTTGCCATTTCCGGCAAGACATGAATAAGTGCGCGTCCCGCAGGTGATGAGTGAATATTCCGTCCTTTTTTGTACAAAAATTCACGGCGGAACAGCAATTCAATAATCCCCGCACGGGTCGCTTCTGTGCCTAAACCATCGGTTTCACGCAGCACTTTTTTCAGGGATTTATCTTTCACAAACCGGGCAATCCCGGTCATGGCGGAAAGCAGTGTGGCATCCGTAAACGGGCGTGGCGGCTGAGTCTGGCGCTCCACCACTTCCCCGTGCTCACACAGCAATTCATCACCTTTGGTCAGAACCGGCAGCGGAGTGCCTTCGTTCTCTTCATCCCGCTCTTTGGCACCCAACAGTGTGCGCCAGCCTGCCTGTGAGAGAAACCGGGCTTTCGCAACAAATTTTCCGTTGGCAATATCCAGCTCAATCACACACTTACGGTATTGTGCATCCGGCATAAACTGCATCAGATACTGACGGGCAACCAGCTCATAAACATTCGCTTCATTTTCACTGAGCGACACGCGGGAGGATTTTGCCGTCGGAATAATAGCGTGGTGCGCATCGACTTTTTTATCATCCCAGCAACGGTTTCGCAGGGAATCATCCATATTATCCTGTGGCAGCAGATCCGGCGTATGCACAGAAATCGCGTTCAGTACCGTGTGCCGCCCGGCAAAATGCTCTTCCGGCAGATAACGGCTGTCCGAACGCGGATAGGTAATTAATTTATGGGTTTCATACAAACGCTGACAGGTATCCAGCACTATCTGGGCACTCAGTCCGTAGCGTTTGGCGGCCTCAATCTGTAATGCGGACAACGAAAACGGTAATGGTGCCACTTCGTTTTCTGTTTTGTCCTGAAAATCCGTGACCAGCGCAGGCTGCCCGCTGATACGGCTGACAACATGTTCTGCCAGTGTGCGGTTGATCAGGCGTCCGTCTTCATCCTGATGATCCTGACACGCCTCACTCGGCTGCCACAGCGCAGTAAAGCGTTCATCTGCAGGTGTAACAATATGTGCCCGCACTTCAAAGAAATCACGCGGCACAAAATTTTCAATATCTTCATCGCGACGCACCACCAGCCCGAGCACCGGGGTCTGTACGCGCCCGACAGACAACACGCCGTTATAACCGGCATTACGCCCGAGGATCGTATAGGCGCGGGTCATATTGATGCCGTAGAGCCAATCCGCACGCGATCGCGCCAGCGCCGAAACACACAACGGAATAAATTCCCGGTTAGAGCGCATCTTCCCGACCGCCCGCGTCACTGCCTGCGGGTTAAGGTCATTCACCAGACAGCGCAGCGCCTGCTGACGGAGCGCCGGGTCAAGCTCGAGAAAGTCCAGCACTTCATCCACTAATAACTGCCCTTCGCGATCGGGGTCACCGGCGTGGATAACTTCAGTGGCGGAACGGAGCAGTGAGCCGATAATACGCAACTGTTTCGCAACCGAATCACGCGGTTTGAGTATCCATTTTTCAGGGATAATAGGGAGATCAGCAAGGTTCCAGCGGGCATAGCGGGGATCGTATGCATCCGGCTCTGCCTGTTCGAGCAGATGCCCGATACACCAGGTGACACAATCATTTTCACCGCAACGGATAAAGCCGTCCCCCCGCTGGTGCGGTTTGGGTAATACGTCCGCAATCGCACGGGCGAGGCTGGGCTTTTCAGCAATAAACAAACGCATGTTTATGCAGTAACTTCTATCAGCGCACGATCTGCATCCGGCGCAACCAATTCGCCTACCGGGCTGAGGGTCAGACCATATTTACGTGCAACCGCTTCCACTTCATCACGCGCCTCAGGATCTACTGCCAGTAACAAACCGCCTGATGTTTGCGGATCACACAGCAATTTGCGCTGAACGTCGGTCATTTCGCCGACAAGATGCCCGTAACTGTCAAAGTTACGCTGTGTACCGCCCGGCGTGCAGCCCAGTGCGATATAATCATAAACACCCGGTAAAACCGGAATAGAATCAGTGTGAATAATTGCCTGTAAACCGGAGCCACGGCAAATTTCGCTCAGGTGCCCGAGCAGCCCGAAACCAGTCACATCCGTCATAGCTTTCACACCACTGATTTCTGAGAAATCCGCACCCGGTTTGTTGAGCTGACACATGGTGTCACGCGCCAGATTTTTATGTTCAGGACGCAGTTTGCTCTCTTTCTCAGCGGTAGTCAGCACACCGATACCCAGTGGTTTAGTCAGCAACAGCTGGCAACCGGCCTGTGCGAGGTTGTTCTGTTTGATTTTGTCTGTCGGCACAATACCGGTCACCGCCAGACCAAAAATCGGCTCAGGGGCATCAATCGAGTGACCACCCGCCAGCGAAATTCCGGCTTCACGGCAGACCGCGCGACCACCTTCAATAACCTGCTGCGCAATTTCCGGTGCCAGTTTGGCAATCGGCCAGCCAAGGATAGCAATCGCCATAATCGGCTTGCCGCCCATAGCGTAAATATCACTGATCGCATTGGTGGCGGCAATGCGCCCGAAATCAAACGGATCATCCACAATCGGCATGAAAAAATCCGTGGTACTGATGATGCCAATGCCGTTACCGATGTCATACACTGCTGCATCATCACGGGATTCATTACCGACCAGTAAATTAGGATCAATAAATTTAGCCTGCTCACTGTGCAGGATGGTTTCGAGTACTTTAGGGGAAATTTTACAACCACAGCCCGCGCCGTGACTGTATTGCGTTAAACGCACTGCTTCTGACATGATAATCTCCTTGTTAGCGTCAATCTGCTCAGAACCAGCTGACAAAAGGGGTGAGATCCACAGGCGCCACAGTAGCAGGCGCTTTCAGTGCCGGGGTGCCGAGATAAAGAAAGCCGACAATTTTATCATGCTCTTCACATCCCAGACCATCCCGTACCACCGGATCTTTTGTCCATGAACCCGTACGCCAGATCCCACCGAAGCCCTGAGCTACTGCTGCCATCTGCATGGCCTGTACAGCACAGCCCGCAGCAACCACCTGTTCCCACTCAGGAACCTTGTGCGCGGCTTTTACCTTTGCGATAACCGTGATAATTAACGGCGCACGTAAAGGTGCATGGCGGGCTTTCTCCTCAACCTCAGGTCCGAGACCGGCTTCCTTCGCTGCTTTTTCGAGCAATTGACTGAATTTTGTAATGCCTTCATTTTGCATCACAATAAAATGCCAGGGCTGTAACGCGCCATGATCCGGCGCACGCATCCCGGCATTCAGAATACTATTTAAGGCGTCACCCGACGGTGCAGGTGTTGTCAAACGTGACGCTGAGCGGCGATTAAGTAATAAAGTCAGTGCATCCATCAGTTATCCCCTTTTTTTAGTCGCTGATAAGCTACCACTTTTTTCACTACTTTTAAGGATAGATTGTTTAAATGCCTATATTTCAGGCAATCCGTCGTTTTCAGGCTGACAAATCCGTTCATCCTCTTTACGATAGCAGGACATCTTTGTATTTGGAGCCGTCATGCGTATTTTATGGACTATCATCACCGGATTATTTAAATGGAGCTGGCGAATACTGAATTTTGTGCGTCACCTTGTCGCCAACATTCTTTTTCTGGTCTTACTGCTGATTGTGGCCGGCGTGTATGTCACCCTCAGTGAATCTGATACTCAGGTCAGCAGAGAGCCCGGAGCATTATATGTAAATCTCTCCGGTGTTGTCGTCGATCAGATTTCCCGTAACAGTCCGCTTGAAGGTCTCAGCCGCCAGCTACTCGGTGCGTCTGCCGGTCAGTTGCAGGAAAACTCACTTTTTGACGTGGTTGACACTATCCGTACCGCAGCCGGTGATCCGGATATTACCGGGATGGTTCTCAAACTGGATGATTTTGCCGGAGCGGATCAGCCATCACTCAACTATATCGGAAAAGCGATCAGTGAGTTCCGCAAACAGGGCAAACACGTTTATGCGGTCAGTGGCAGCTACAGTCAGTCACAGTATTATCTGGCCTCTTACGCTGACAAAATCGTGATGCCGGCACAAGGTGGCGTCGGTATCTACGGGTTCGCGACGAATACCTTGTATTATAACGAGTTACTGGAGATGCTGAAAGTCAAAGCGCACATCTTCCGCGTCGGTACCTATAAATCCGCTGTCGAGCCGATGATGCGTAATGATATGTCACCGGAAGCCCGCGAATCAACACAACGGTTTGTCGATATTCTGTGGGATAACTACCTCACCACCCTTGCTGCCAACCGCAAAACAGATAAAGATACCGTTTTCCCGGGTGCAACAAAAATGCTCACCCTGATGAAACTGGCACAAGGTGATAATGCCCGCTATGCAATGCAACAAAAACTGGTGGATGAAATCATGCCATCAAATGTTTTTGAAGCCGAAATGGTGAAAGTGTTTGGTTGGGATAAACAAAATAAAACCTTTAACGCTGTTCAGTTTAACGACTATGCCAAACTCAGGGGAGTAGGTACCCCGCCGGAAAAAGAAACGCAGAATATTGCCGTTGTCGTTGTGCAGGGTGCAATTGTTGACGGACCGGATGCACCGGGCATGGCAGGCGGTGACGCCGTTTCTGCACTTATCCGCGAAGCGCGTCTGAACCCGGATGTGAAAGCGCTGGTTCTGCGGGTAAACAGTCCGGGCGGCAGTGTAACTGCCTCTGACCAGATCCGCGCCGAAGTCGCCGCGCTGAAACAGGCCGGAAAACCGGTTGTGGTTTCGATGGGCGGTGTTGCGGCATCAGGCGGTTACTGGATTTCGACTCCGGCTGACTACATTGTTGCCTCACCGGGTACCATCACCGGCTCTATCGGGATTTTCGGCGTGATCACCACCTTTGAAGATACCCTCAGCCAAATCGGTGTTCACACTGACGGCGTATCCACCTCACCGCTCGCTGATGCAACCGCCACCAAAGCGCTGACACCGGAGTTTTCAGAGCTGATGCAGATGTATATCGAAAACGGCTACCGCTCGTTCCTGACTATTGTTGCGCAGTCACGGCACAAAACCACGGAAGAAGTGGATAAGATTGCACAGGGGCGTGTCTGGATAGGGCTTGATGCCAAAGCCAACGGGCTGGTTGATAAACTGGGTGATTTTGATGATGCCGTTGCGAAAGCCGCTGAACTGGCAAATATTGAAAAACCGGTACTGAACTGGATGCAGCCGGAGATGACCTTCGTGGATAAACTGCTGTCAGAAGCGGTCGGGAATGTGAGTATCACCCTGCCTTCAACGTTGCAGGGGCTGATCCCGGCACCTGTCGGTGCGACACTGACGCAACAGGCTACGTTCTCCAAAATGCTGACCGATCCGCAATATCGTTACGCGTTCTGCTTAAACTGTACTGATATTCAATAAGTTTATTCTTCAGCCAAAACTCATAACCTGAAGCCTGTTCGTGACGAACAGGCTTTTTTTTATTTCTGAACACCCTATAATTCCTGCAACTTTCCTTGTCACTCATCGTTAAGAGCAGCAACATGCAAAAGAAATCCATTTATGTGGTCTATACCGGCGGTACTATCGGGATGCAGCACTCGGCGCAGGGCTATGTTCCTGTTTCCGGACACCTGCAACGCCAGGTCGCGATGATGCCGGAGTTTTTCCGTCCCGAAATGCCGGATTTCACTATCACAGAGCATCAGCCGCTGATTGATTCATCCGATATGACACCCGATGACTGGCAGTGCATCGCCGATGATATCAACGCTCAGTATGACCATTATGACGGATTTGTTATTCTGCATGGCACAGATACCATGGCGTTTACCGCCTCCGCACTCTCTTTTATGTTTGAAAACCTGACCAAACCGGTGATCGTGACAGGGTCACAAATTCCGCTGGAAGCCCTGCGGTCAGATGGTCAGATAAACCTGCTCAACGCGCTCTATCTGGCCGCTCATTACCCGGTCAATGAAGTCGGATTGTTTTTCAATAATCGCCTGTACCGTGGTAACCGGACAGTAAAAGCTCACGCAGACGGCTTTGCGGCGTTTACCTCGCCAAACTATCCGCCGCTGATGGAAGCCGGTATTAATATCCGCAACCTGAATACCAACCCGCTGCCGCAAAATGATGCGCCCTTCACGCTGCATAATATTACTCCGCAGCCGATTGGCGTTGTCACTGTGTATCCCGGCCTTTCTGTCGATGTGGTGAACAACATTCTGCAACAGCCGGTCAAAGCACTGATTATCCGCTCTTACGGCGTCGGTAATGCACCGCAGCAGCCTAAATTACTCAGTGCGCTGCGCGACGCCACTGAACGCGGCATCATCGTGATAAACCTGACACAATGCATCTCCGGACGCGTCAATATGGACGGCTATGCCACCGGACACGCTCTCGCGGATGCCGGTGTGCTCAGCGGGTTTGATATGACGTTTGAAGCCGCACTGACCAAGCTGCATTATCTGCTCAGCCAGGATTACACCAGTGATGAGATCCGCATTCTGATGCAACAGGATCTGCGCGGTGAACTCAGTTATAACGACAACTGAGGATACAAACTGGTGAAAACAGCCCTTCTTCTTGTGGATATACAAAATGATTTCTGCCGGGGCGGTTCACTCGCAGTCCCGGACAGTGACAGCGTGATCCGCACCGCCAACCTGATGATAAAATATTGTCAGCAGCAGGCAATACCTGTGGCAGCCAGTCAGGATTGGCATCCGGCAAATCACCTGAGCTTTGCGGTCAACTCAGGAACGGTTGTTGGTGAATGCGGCGAGCTTAACGGGCAGCCACAGGTGTGGTGGCCGGTTCATTGTGTGCAGCACACACAAGGCGCAAATTTTCATCCCGACCTGAACAAACAGGGTATCGGGCACATTATTTTCAAAGGTGAAAATCCACAGATTGACAGTTACAGTGCGTTTTATGATAACGACCACCAGCGCCCGACAGCCCTTCTCCCGTGGCTTGCCGCACAGAATATTACCCGGCTGGTTATCCTCGGGATCGCCACAGATTACTGTGTGAAATTTACGGTGCTTGATGCGCTGGCGGAAGGTTTTGCGGTAACGGTGATAACGGATGGCTGCCGGGGTGTCAATTTACAGGAACATGACAGCCGCAGTGCCCTGGCAGAAATGGAAAAACGGGGTGCGGTGTTACAGACCTGCGCGCAATTTTGCGGCACAGAAATCTGACTTCAGATAAAACAGACGCGGGACAGCGGCATTTCTGCGTAGTCCCGGTTGGTGCTCAGTCCTGCGGCCGGATGGTCGCCAGGTGTGTATCACTGAACAGGGCTTTCAGCGCCTGTTTGGATTTCAGGCTGATCTCCCCGTTCACACCAATGGTCATATGCTCCGGGTCCTCGTTATGACGGGACTGCCATATCATCACCAGTTGCAGGCTGCTGCTCTTTTGTGATTCTGTCAGCGGCACGCCATCGGCCCATTTGCCTAACTCGACGGCGGTCACCAGGCGCCGGTATACTTCCGGTGTCATGGCGGACAGCAAATCATCAATTTCCATTCTTACTCCTTCCCCGAATACGGCTGATTTTACGTTTTGATTACATCAAAAAGCTGAATCGTTTTTTCTTTAGTTGATTAAATGTTAAATTGAAAATTTAACAGACTAACCTTTTGTTATTTCTTTTGTTTTTTCATCTTCAAAGCTCAGTGATGCAGAGTTAATACAATACCGCTGCCCTGTCGGCGCGGGTCCGTCAGGAAAAACGTGCCCGAGATGCGCATCACAATGGCCACAACGGGTCTCAATACGATGCATGCCATGAGAGCTGTCGTCAATATACCGGATCGCACTTTTGCTGACCGGTTCATAAAAACTTGGCCAGCCGCAGCCCGCATCAAATTTAGTATCAGAATAAAAAACAGGAAAATCGCAGCAAATACAACGATATACACCCTGATCTTCATTATATAGCAGGCGGCCGGTAAACGGATGTTCTGTTCCTGCCTCCTGTGTGACATAGCGCTGAATATCTGTCAGCGCAGGTTTTTTTTCAGTCCCGGGCATTGCTGAATCCTTATCATTATTTTGTATACCCTTATTCATTCAAACCGCAGGCTCGTTGCCTGCATCCTGAATGAATAAGGGTATAAAGAAAACCAAAGTATAAGGGTAACAAAAAATTAACAACCTGTAGCCGAATGTTATTCTAAACGCGTCCTGCCAGCATTGACACTGCTTATTTGTGATGTGATTCACATTTATGTGCCATGCCCGCTGTCTTTCTTGCGCTAACTCCCGATAATAGCGGCGACAAATTTACTGAAAGTGGCGATTTGTTACGCGAAATTGAGTATTTTTTCTGTCTGATGACATTACTTGACACGATTCCGCTTGACGGCTGGCAAGGTTTTGGTAACTTTAGTAGCAACTTTAATTCACTAATAAATAGCTGGTGGTAATACTATGACTATCAAAGTAGGTATTAATGGTTTTGGTCGTATCGGCCGTATCGTATTCCGTGCTGCACAAGAGCGTTCTGATATCGAAATCGTTGCAATCAACGACCTGCTCGATGCAGATTACATGGCATACATGCTGAAGTACGACTCAACTCACGGCCGTTTTAACGGTACTGTTGAAGTGAAAGATGGCCATCTGGTTGTTAATGGTAAAACTATCCGCGTAACGGCTGAGCGTGATCCTGCTAATCTGAAGTGGAATGAAGCCGGCGTTGATGTTGTTGCTGAAGCAACCGGTCTGTTCCTGACTGACGAAACTGCACGTAAACACATTCAGGCAGGCGCGAAGAAAGTTGTCCTGACCGGGCCTTCCAAAGACGAAACTCCGATGTTTGTTATGGGTGTTAACCATAAAGAATACAAAGGTCAGGAAATCGTCTCCAACGCATCATGCACCACTAACTGCCTGGCGCCGCTGGCTAAAGTTATCAACGACAACTTCGGTATCGTTGAAGGTCTGATGACCACTGTTCATGCAACCACAGCAACCCAGAAAACGGTTGATGGCCCGTCACATAAAGACTGGCGCGGCGGCCGCGGTGCATCTCAGAACATCATCCCTTCTTCTACCGGGGCTGCTAAAGCCGTGGGTAAAGTTATCCCTGCTCTGAACGGGAAACTGACCGGGATGTCTTTCCGTGTTCCTACCCCTAACGTCTCTGTTGTTGACCTGACTGTCCGTCTGGAAAAATCAGCAACCTATGCGCAGATCTGCGACACCATCAAAGCGGCTGCCGCAGGCGAGCTGAAAGGTGTTCTGGGTTACACTGAAGATGATGTGGTTTCCACTGACTTTAACGGCGAAGTGCTGACATCTGTATTTGATGCAAAAGCCGGTATCGCGCTGAACGACAACTTTGTGAAACTGGTTTCATGGTATGACAACGAAACCGGCTATTCTCATAAAGTACTGGATCTGATTGCACACATCTCCAAATAAGTCTGCATTCATTTTCTGCCCTGAAGAGCCGCTTATGCGGCTCTTTTGTTTTTCAGTGAACAGACGTAAAGTAAAGAGAACTTTATTTTTTTCATTTCAAAAGGGTAAATTATGATTGAGCGCCTTCTTGCATTACCTGTCGTCAGTCCGATCACTCCCTCTCTGTCACAGCGTCAAATGGGTGAACTACCCGTTATTGTGATCGACCATCCGAAAGTCCGTGCTGCGGTCAGTTTTCAGGGTGCACATGTACTGGCGTGGCAACCGGCAGAGGCTGAGCATCCCGGATTATGGCTCAGTGAAAACAGCGCGTTTACCCCGGGTGTGCCGGTACGCGGCGGTATCCCAATCTGCTGGCCGTGGTTCGGTCCGGTACAGGCTCCGGCTCACGGATTTGCCCGTACAATGCAGTGGGATTTTACCGCACACAATGAAAATGAAGACGGTGTTTTTCTTACATTCACTCTGCGTGACAGCGCAGAGACCCGCAAAATCTGGCCACATGAATTCACATTGATTGCCCGCATCCGCCTGGGGGAAACCTGCGAGGTTGAACTTGAGGCTTACGGGCAATATCAGGCAACCGCCGCGCTGCACAGCTATTTTACCGTCGGGGATATTGCACAGATTAGTGTTACCGGTCTGGGACAGCATGTGGTGGATAAACTGGCCCAGCGCGAAGTGTATACCGATGATGACAGACTGGTTTTTCAGGGACGTACAGACCGCATCTACACAGAGCCGGAGCAATGCAGTTATATCCGCGATAAGAAACTGAAGCGGACGATTGAAGTCGTGCATTTTCATCACAGCGATGTGGTGTGCTGGAACCCGGGAGCGGCATTATCCGCTGACATGAAAGATATGACGGATGATGGCTATAAAACCATGGTGTGTGTCGAAAGCGCCCGGATTAATCACCCTATGACACCTCAGGGCGACAAACCCTCTCATCTCTCCGTACGGGTCAGCCTTAGTCCTAAAATCGCCTGACAGCGGTTACAGCCGCAAATAGCCGGTAAAGGATTACCGGCTTTCATATACGGTCAGTAATAACGGTGAGTCAAATATTGATTTGGGGGAGATCACCGTTTCATTCAGCGGAATACGGTTGCCGTAGCGCTCTTTCATTTTAGCTCTGACCGCCGGTGACGACAGGTCAAATTCACGCAATGTCTGTAATTTCCCGACTTCTGTGCCGGATGCATTTTTATATATCTTCCAGACCAGTTCAGAGCAGTAGATCCGCTCATCATCCCATGAAAATATCAGGTCATAAGGCCGCGACTGATAACGGAGCGCCTCCTGATATAGTGCCTTTTTCTGTGATTCCGTCAGGGGTATCTTCAACCGTTTCAGCACATAATGGCCGGAAACGCCCCGTGCAACCCACTGTTTCAGCGGCGTAAATTTCACAACATCTGCCGCTTCATATACATAAGGTTTCCCGTCACGCAGCAGAATAATGCCCATATGACTGTAGGGTGAATGCGTGGCTTTCTGAATAGCGGCACTTTGGGATGAACGCGAGGTGTGGAAAATGATATCGCCCTGTTGCGGTTGCAGGGCAAATACGGATGCGGTGAAAAAGCACAAGAGTAATAACAGGTTGCGCACTGATATTATCATGCATCGTCTCCTGTGAAATGCCATAAAAAACTGCACCGGACAACCTGTCAGGTGCAGCTCAGTAGTCTGTCTGTCTTATCAGAAGCTATAGGTGACGCCGGTCCACAGAATTGAGGCGGTTTTTTTATCCACCATCGGGCTATCTTTGGCTTCATCCGGTAACAGGTCAATACGCCCCATGGCGAACGCTGACCAATTATCATCAAACTTATAATTTCCTGTCACTTCAATATACGGCATCCAACTGCTGCCCGGACGGTATTCATCCAGACCACTGCGGCGGGATTCTGTATCTGTTATGCCATATTCATAGCGGTTCTGACGTTCATTCTTCCAGACAACCCCGACACCCGGCTGAAGTGACCAGCTGTCACCTTTAACGTTGTAGAGGTAAGCGCCATCAAAGCGCATGCCGTCACTTTTCCCGAGGATATCCCCGGAGAAATTCGCGCGCAGTGTTCCCCACTCTTCATGATGACGATAGCTCATGCCCGCCATCGCCGTATCACGGCGGTTATCGAGCTTACGCATGCGGGAATCTTTATTATCTTTAGCGCGGTAAGCCTGCGGGTAATAATAAAGATCGACAGAAAGCTGATCTTTTTTATCATTCCACAGATAGTAACCCGTCGCTAACGTATGAAAATAAAAGTTTTTACCATCATAGTTAACCATCGGAACCGGCATAAATTTATCTGACATTTTTGTCCCGCGATAGGCCTGCTCCTGGTATAAAACAGAGGCCCCGACAGACCACTTACCGTCATCTGCCAGTGCAGAAGCTGACAACGTCGCCAGTACTGCTGTTGTCAGCAGACCGGTTATTTTTTTATGCATTATTATTTCCTGAGTTAAATTCGTCTGCAAATTACAGTGATACGTATTCGCACAGTGATATATTTTACCGTGAATGATAATTCAGTAATGATTAAAATTACAAATATTTACTGTATCAAAACGTGCCGTTAACATGGCTGAAAACCGCTTAGTGCCGCAATGACCGCCTGTCCTGCCGCTATTCCGCCATCCCCGCACGGAAGCTGGCGGGGTTCAAGAACGTGCCGGTGAGTTAATCCTGCTTTAATAAAGCTACGTAATAACCGGTTATTAAATACCCCGCCGGAAAGAACGACTGTCTTAGTCTGATACTGTTCTGCGGCTTTATCTGCCAGTTTTGCAAAGGTATTGGCCAGCATGACATGAAAACTGAAGGCTTTTTCCGCAGAGGTCAGCGAATCATCCGCGAGCATCAGCCAGAGAGGAAGCAAATTGATAGTATTATCCGGATCGACCGGCAACGATCCCATTGTCTCCACCTTACTAAATTTGTGACACTGTAACGCATGTGTTTCTAATGCACAGGCGGCTTCACCTTCCCAGCTTACCGAGCCGGAAGTCAGCCCCAGCGCACAGGCAACCGCATCGAACAACCGTCCGCAGGATGATACGCGGGGTGAATTAATTCCCTGTTCAATGGCTTTTATCAGCAATTCACACCCCTGTTCAGGCAAACAGGCGGACAACGGTGAGTCCGCAGATAACCCGCCATAATGCAGGTGCGCCAGCAAATTACGCCACGGTTGTGTCGCCGCTCTGTCTCCGCCCGGTAAGCTCACGGCGGGCAGACCGCCGGTGCGGATCATGTTGCGGTAATCCCCTGCCAGAACTTCGCCGCCCCACAGCTGATTGTCTGCACCAAACCCGAGACCATCCAGTGCAATACCGACAACCACGCCATCCTCCTGCCGCCAGCCGTGCTCTGCCAGACAGGCAGCAATATGGGCATGATGATGATACACAGGTATAAACGGTACCTGCCAGGCTGCGGCAAGCGCCATTCCGGTTTTATGGCTGACATACCCGGGATGCGCATCCACAGCGACTGCCTGAGGGCGCACCTGATAAATCTGCTGAAACAGTGCCAGTGATGCCTCCTGTTGCGCCTGCACGGAAAGGTCATCAAGATCACCAAGATGGGGGCCGGTAATCAGCTGGTGATGATGCAGAAAACAAAACGCATTTTTCAGATCCCCCCCCAACGCCAGTATTGACGGCGTTTCTCTGCCGGTCACTGCACTGATATCGATCGTATCCGGCACATAGCCCCGAGCCCGGCGCAGCATCTGGTTGCCGTCTTTCTGATAACGAACAAGGGAGTCATCTGCACGCTGAATGATTTCGCGGTTATGCAGCAGAAAAACATCAGCAATCGTATCAAGTTGTTCAAACGCTGTGGTGCTATCAAGTGCCGGCGTATGACCGGATGCATTTCCGGATGTCATCACCAACGGGCGCTGACTGTCATGCAGCAGCAGATGCTGCAACGGATTAGACGGTAACATAATGCCGATTTCACACAAATTCGGTGCTATCAGCGGTGATAATGCAGCGAACAGCCGTGGTTCCTCAATCAACACAATCGGTGCTGCCGGGCTTTTTAATAATGTTACCAGCGCCGCATCAGGCTCGTGTCCCAGACAGGCTGTCAGCCAGTCGACTGAGGGGATCATCACGGCAAACGGTTTCGCCGGGCGGTGTTTGCGCGCCCGCAATTTCGCGACCGCATCATTGTTTTGTGCATCAACAGCAAGATGAAAACCGCCAAGCCCCTGCATAGCCAGAATATTGCCGTTATGCAGTTGTCTGATACTCTCAGTGATTGCATCATCATAACGCATCAGTACCTGCTGATGTGCATCCGTCAGCCAGATTTGTGGTCCGCAGTCAGGGCAGGCATTAGGTTGCGCATGAAAGCGCCGGTCGCCGGGGTTTTCATACTCTTTCTGACATACCGGACAAAACGGGAAAACAGACATCGCGGTATTGGGGCGGTCGTACGGCATGCTGCGGATAATAGTGAAACGCGGTCCGCAATGGGTGCAATTTATAAACGGATAACGGTAGCGGCGGTTTTGCGGGTCAAATAATTCTGCACGGCAGGCGTCACAGGTGGCGGCATCCGGAATGACTTCTGTGTCCATCTCACCACGCCCGCTGGCACAGATAACAAAGGCTGCCGGATGCTGTGCAAAAGTATAATCGTGCTGCTCAATACTATCTATCCGCGCCAGTGGCGGGCACTGTGCCTGCAACCGGTCAAT
The DNA here is from genome assembly GCF_965118875.1 of Morganella psychrotolerans. Taxonomy (GTDB): domain Bacteria; phylum Pseudomonadota; class Gammaproteobacteria; order Enterobacterales; family Enterobacteriaceae; genus Morganella; species Morganella psychrotolerans_C. The sequence continues at coordinate 197,646 of NZ_CBCPJD010000001.1, read as the reverse complement.
AAACCCGGCAACATCGGCACTTTTTAACAGGTGAACAAGCACCCCTTCGCTGTCATTACTGACATCACCACACAGCGCCATCTGATGCGCTATCTGCCAGACAGCCGGACGAAACCCGACTCCCTGAACTTTACCTTTAACCCGTATTGCCACACCCGCAATCATAAAACACTCCAGACTGATTTCAACCGACACACTGATTTCAACCGACATAGTGTACTGCGGTCAGATGTACGGGTTATTTAGCCAGATCAGAAAAAAGCGGAATTTATACCCTTATTTATTCAAACTGCAGGTATGCCTGAAATCAGTCAGTTGCTACGACCGGTACCCGCCGTGCCAGCGCCGTCAGTAATTCATAGCCGATGGTTTCCGCGTGCATGGCAACTTCATCCACCGGCAGATATCTCCCCCACAGCTCCGCCGGCGTGCCGATATCCGCAGACGGGCACTCAGAGATATCAACCGTCAGCATATCCATGGAAATACGCCCTGCCAGCGGGCAGCGCTGCCCTTCAATCCATACCGGTGTGCCGTCCGGCGCATGGCGGGGATAACCATCTGCATAGCCGCAGGCAATAGTGGCAATGCGCATGGGTTTATCCGCGGTAAACCGGCTGCCGTAACCGACTGTATCTCCGGCAGCAATATGATGAACGGCAATAATTTTACTTCGCAGTGTCATCGCCGGCTTCAGTGCAAACTCTGCAATATCCGCATAATTTCCGGAGGGCGATGCCCCGTAAAGAATAATTCCGCAGCGGACTTCATCACCCCGCGTATCCGGCTCCCACAGTGCAGCCGCTGAATTAGCCAGACAATGTGGCAGATTCAGTGAACTGAATAATGCAATGCGTGACATCTGCTGATGAATACCGGCGGTCAGATCGGCATCAGAAAAATGGCTCATCAGTGTAATATTATGCACCTGCGGCACTATTTTCAGACGCTGGAGTGCATTCAGATAAGATGCGGGAGAAAAACCCAGCCGGTTCATGCCACTGTTCAACTTGAGATAAACATTCAACGGATGAATAAGTGAAGTATCTTCAATTGCCTTTAACTGCCAGTCACTGTGTACCGATGTTGATAACTGATAATGGTCAATCAGCACCAGATCCTGTGGCTGAAAAAAACCTTCCAGCAACAGAATGGGTTTCTGCCAGCCCCGCTCCCGCAGCGTGACCGCGTCTGCAAAATCCAGCAGCGCAATACCGTCCGCCTCAGCCAGTGCAGGGAGGATCCGTTCAATACCATGACCATAGGCATCCGCTTTGACCACCGCCCACACCCGGGACGGGCTGACAATACGGCTTACCTGCGCCAGGTTATGGCGGATGGCATCATTATGAATAACTGCCTGTATCGGACGCGGCATAAGATAGCGGGCTCCTGTTCTGTTAATAACCTTATTCATTCAAACTGCAGGTTCGTTGGCTGCATCTTGAATGACGTCGGGTATATTATGTTATGCAGTATGCAACTGCTGCGGAATAACCAGCTTTGTTTTAAACCCGTTCAGGTAGCGGGAAACCGCCAGGTCATCTGCGCGGATAGCGGTCTGGTGTCCGGTCATAATATCCGCCAGAAGTTGCCCGCTGCCGCAGGCCATCGTCCAGCCGAGTGTGCCGTGTCCGGTATTAAGGAACAGATTTTTATATGCCGTCGGACCAACAATCGGTGTGCCGTCCGGTGTCATCGGGCGCAATCCTGTCCAGAATGTCGCTTTTGCAATATCCCCGCCGCCGCCGTAAAGATCCTGCACCACCATTTTCAGTGTTTCACAGCGCCGTTTCACAATATCCAGATTAAACCCGGTGACTTCCGCCATGCCTCCGACACGGATACGTTCATCAAAGCGCGTCACGGCAATTTTGTATGTTTCGTCCAGCACGGTAGAGACAGGCGCACGGCTGACATCGGCTATCGGCATGGTCAGTGAATAGCCCTTGAGCGGATAAACCGGCACTGAAATGTGACCGCGTAACAACTGAGTTGAGTAAGAGCCGAGTGCAACCACATACTGGTCGCCGGTGATCACTTCTTCATCACAAATAACACCGCTGACGCGATCACCGCTGTACTGAAGCCGGTGAATATTCACGCCGAAACGAAATTTCACCCCCGCCTGCCGCGCCATTTCCGCCAGGCGTTTAGTGAATAAATTACAATCGCCTGTTTCATCATTCGGTAATTGTAAACCGCCGCTGAGCTTGTGCTCCACATGCGCCAGCGCAGGCTCTGCCTCGTGAATTTCACCGGCACTCAGTAACCGGTAAGGCACACCTTCCTGCGTCAGGACGGCGATGTCATTGGCGGCATTATCCAGCTGTTTCTGTGTACGGAACAGTTGCAATGTGCCGCCAGACCGCCCCTCATACTGAATACCGGTTTCTGCCCGCAGGGTTTGCAGACAGTCCCGGCTGTATTCGGCAATACGAACCATGCGGCTTTTGTTCATCACGTAATAATCAGCACCGCAATTGCGCAGCATCTGCCACATCCAGCGTAACTGAAATAAGGAACCATCCGGACGAATTGCCAGCGGCGCATGCTTTTCAAACATCCATTTTACCGCTTTCAGAGGAATGCCGGGCGCGCCCCATGGTGTTGCGTAGCCGGGTGAAATTTGTCCGGCATTGCCAAAGCTGGTCTCTTCGGCTGCGGCAGACTGCCGGTCAATCACGGTCACATTGTGGCCTTTCTGCGAGAGATACCAGGCTGTTGTGACACCGATAACACCACTTCCCAGGATGACAATGTTCATATTGCCGCCTTTTGTTAAATTGACGTTATCACCAGCATAATATTTCAGAAACATTTTGCCAACATAGCCGCATCCACTCAGCGCGGAATATATTGGTTTCTTTGCAGTCAGTCACAAAACAGCGTGTTTTTTCATCAATGCAATTATTAATTAATTTATTTTCTTATCCGGAAATGGTTTTATTTTATTAAAAAACAATATGTTATTACCCACCCACCTTACCGATATGAGCCACTCAATGCGGGAGATCGCTGGGTGTGGAATAACAGAGAGTGAAACAGGAGATGTTTTTTACCGTGGAGTAAGAGAGATACACAGAATTTTCCGGTTGTCATGTAACGCGAAAGGGATTTCAGACACTGACGGCAAAAAACCGGCCTGAGCCGATTTTTCAGATTATATATGCAGGTAATCAGCGTGTCTGCGGATTCAGATCCTGTGCGATTTCGCTCTGCATGGTCTGCCAGATAAGCCCGCTCTCTTTGCCGTAATGGCGGACACAGTCAAGCACACTGTCATAGGCTTTTTCACTGCATAACGTAATGAGCTGCTGATAAAAATTCAGTGCCAGTTTACGTGCTTGCGGGCTGGCAAAATAAAACCGTCCGACTCTGGTGTACAGCCCTTTCAATCCGTTGAAAATCAAACCGTAAATAGGGTTTCCGGAGGCAAATGCCAGACCGCGGAATACATCATAATCATACTGACTGAATGCGGCCGGGTTATCCTCCGGTACAGAATCCTGTCCGAGGACTTCCAGTGATTTCTCAGGATTATGGCGAAACGCAGTGCGGATAAAAATAGAGGCAATATTTGTCCGGGCTGCCAGCAGGTTTTCAATCAGTTCCGGCGCACTTTCATGATCCAGACGGGCGATGGTTTCCAGAATATTAAGACCGGAGGTTTCCCAAAAATTGTTAATTTTAGTGGGTTTTCCGTGCTGAATAGTCAACCAGCCATCTCTGGCAAGGCGCTGTAATACTTCACGCAAGGTGGTACGGGTCACACCGATAAGTTCTGATAACTCACGTTCTGCAGGTAAAATGGAACCGGGCGGAAAACGATTATTCCAGATGCTTTCAATAATATACTCTTCTGCAAACCCCGCAGGGCTCTGCGCTTTGATTACCATAGCTGACTTCATCCGACGCAAATAATTAATTTTCCAATGGCGGGGATGATAACAGAATGTAGTGCCGCGATATAGCAATGACCATGCGAAAGAGTGAATCAGGTCATAAATAACAACAGTGTGTGTTCACACGCAGATCAGTTGATTTAAATCCTTAATAAATTCAGAATACCGGCGTAGTATAAAATACTGCATATCTTCATGCTGCTTTTCCCTGCAATCCCTATGGAGGACACACAGCAATAATGGAAATGTCAATGCGGCAAGCCTTCCTGAAAAACTTTATGGGTCATTCACCTGACTGGTACAAGCTTGCTATTATTTCGTTTTTAATAATAAATCCGATTGTTTACTTTCTTATCGACCCGTTTACAGCGGGCTGGTTATTAGTTATTGAGTTTATCTTTACGCTCGCGATGGCGCTCAAGTGCTACCCTCTGCAACCGGGTGGTTTACTGGCGATAGAAGCGGTTATCATCGGGATGACGTCTCCCGATCAAATCAGCCATGAAATAATGAATAACCTTGAAGTTATTTTATTGCTGATTTTTATGGTCGCCGGTATCTACTTTATGAAGCAGCTGCTGCTGTTTCTGTTCACGAAAATGTTGTTAACTATCCGCTCAAAACGGGCACTTTCCCTGGCGTTCTGTCTTGCCAGTGCCTTTTTATCTGCCTTTCTCGATGCACTGACAGTGATCGCTGTTGTTATCAGCGTTTCTGTCGGGTTTTATGCGATTTTTCATCAGTATGCCTCTTCACAAAAAGAGATGTTACCCCTCAGTGATGATCATTTTATCGACAGCGCAGAGAAAAAACAGACACTGGAACAGTTCCGCGCGTTTTTACGCAGCCTGATGATGCATGCCGGTATCGGTACGGCACTGGGCGGTGTGATGACCATGGTGGGTGAACCGCAGAACCTGATTATTGCCAAACATGCCGGATGGGATTTTGTTAGTTTCTTCCTGCGCATGGCACCGGTGACGATCCCGGTCTTTTTTTGCGGTTTACTGGTCTGTTATCTGGTCGAACGTTTCAGATTGTTTGGTTATGGTGCAGAGTTACCGGAACGGGTCAGAGCCGTACTTGAAGATAATGCACAAAAATCTGCCGCACACCGGAGCAAACAGGAAAAAATGCAGCTGATTGTTCAGGGCATTATCGGCCTCTGGCTGATTTTCGCACTGGCATTTCATCTCGCCGAAGTCGGGCTTATCGGGTTGTCTGTTATCATCCTGACAACGGCTTTTTGCGGGATCACGGAAGAGCATGCTCTGGGTGAAGCCTTTGAGGAAGCGCTGCCGTTTACCGCGCTGCTGACTGTCTTTTTCTCTGTTGTCGCGGTGATTGTTGATCAGAAACTGTTTACGCCGTTTATTCAGTTTGTTCTCAGTTCTGACCCCTCCTCACAGCTTTCGCTCTTTTACCTGTTCAACGGACTGCTCTCAGCCGTTTCCGATAATGTCTTTGTCGGAACCGTCTATATTAATGAAGCAATGACCGCTATGAAGGAAGGACTGGTTTCCTATACACAGTATGAATACCTCGCCGTTGCTATCAATACCGGGACAAATCTGCCGTCAGTGGCAACCCCGAATGGTCAGGCTGCATTCCTGTTCCTGCTGACCTCAGCACTGGCGCCGCTTATCCGCCTTTCCTACGGGAAAATGGTGATGATGGCGCTGCCTTATACCATTGTGATGACCCTTGTCGGTTTCTTTGGTATCGAGCTGTGGCTGGTGCCGGTTTCAGAATGGATGGCGGGTCAGGGTATAATTACGCTGCCGTAACAGATGCATTACACTAAACTAACCGGAATAACGCTGTTATTCCGGTTTTTTCATTTCCACACCGGGCTGATGCGGAAAAGAGATGCGTCGCTGTACTTTTTGTCGTACATTCATTCGTAACGTTAGTCTATTCATTCATTTACCGGATAATACGGATAATATTATGCTGACTTACCTTTATGAGTGTTCCCGGGGTCGCAGTGCCTGGTTTTTACTGATGATCTCCGCGCTGGCACTCGACGGTATCGCCCTGTTCTTTCAACACGGGATGGGATTACAACCGTGTGTGATGTGTATTTATGAACGTATTGCCGTGCTGGGTATTGCGTTTGCCGGCTTCCTCGGCTGGGTGGCACCGCGTACCGCGCTCATCCGCTGGATTGCTGTCGCGTTATGGATTTACAGCGGGATAGTCGGGTTACAACTGGCATGGGAACACACCATGATCCAGCTCTATCCGTCACCTTTCAATACCTGTGATTTCTTTGTGAATTTCCCGGAATGGCTCCCGCTCAATGAGTGGCTGCCGGCGGTTTTCGAAGCGTCGGGTGATTGTTCAATTCAGCAATGGGTATTTCTGAAACTGGACATGCCGCAATGGCTGATCGGGATTTTTGCGGTGTATCTGATTATCAGCGCGCTGGTGTTGTTATCTCAGTTTATCCATAAGAAAAAACGCCGCAACCTGTTCGGATAACGGGTATATATACGTCATTCAAAAAAATATCCGCGCCATGCAGGACGCGGATATTTTTTGCAGAACACGCGCGATCACAGCACGTCAATCAGCGTGAATTCCTCGAAAATCAATTCCATCTCCGGCGAGAAAAACCCTTCCCGCGTAAAATATGCCTGATGTTCTCTCTGCCAGAAAGAAAGACTTAAATCTCCCTCTCCCTCGGCTGCTGCTATAGCGGGTGTAACATCACAAAAGCGGACAAGCTGCATTGATATAGTGCGGATAACACAAACCGGCACATTTGCGCCATTAAGAATAATACTGTATCCGCCAATCTCCGGTTTAACCCCTTCCTGTATAAAACTATTCAGGGAAGAACAGGTTGCTCTTTTTTGTCCGTAAATAACCAGTGCTGCCAGTTCATCCGCCAGCTCCGGTGAATCACCAAACGGCCAGGCGACGACTCCCGGGTATTTAGCCCGTAATACATCAGATATCACAGTACAGAACCGCAACTGCCGGAAAGCAGCGCCCGTTCATTACAGCGCTTTCCGTTGGCAAACTGACAAACCGATGACTGCGCGCCGTTCAGTTCATGAATAAGCGACGGTGTTCCGCCTGCATAACTGCATGATGCACGGGCATCTTCCGTTAAATCTGTCAGTGGTTGCTGATAACGCAGAACCTGCTTTTGCTGCACCGTTTCCGTTGACTGACTGCATGCCGCCAGTAATCCTATTGCGCCGATAAACATTGCGCGCAGGACCCACCGACCGGCGTGATAAAAATCTGCTGATTTCATTCTGTTTTGCCCCACATCCCATCACCGGTGCTAATGACCGCTGCTTTTGGAGAATAAATTTATCACTAACACACCCGCAATAATGAGAGCCATCCCGGTAATTGCAGGTAAATCCAGTTTCTGCTGATAAATAAAGTAAGCGGCCACGGAGACAATAACAATCCCCAACCCTGACCATATTGCATAAGCGATCCCCAGCGGCATTACACGGACCACCTGAGAGAGCGCAAAAAATGACACACAATAGCCAATTACCACTATTACTGACGGAATAAGCCGGGTGAATCCGTCCGCTGCCCGCAGCATGGAGGTTGCGATCACTTCTGAGCCCACAGCCAGAATCAGCCATAAAAAACCATTCATAGAAAAACCTGTCATTCTGTATTTATGATTAAATCAGATCCGCAGTATAATGGCGTTGCAGAAAAAAGGATAAAAATATCCTGTGGCGCAATTTTGCCCGCAAGTTTATACCCAACGTCATTCGGAATGCAGGAAGGCGGCTATCTGAGCGTAACCAACGAACCTGCAGTTTGAGTGAATAAGGATATACATCCCGTTATTTCTTTGACATTATAACTGCGATTCTATTTCCCCCGAGGATGTCAGCTGACATGATTTAATGCCTGTACGTAACCACAATATCGTCCGTATCTTACTGATGCGATTTGTTGATATTGGGCAGGCAGCTATCCTCATTATTTTTTATCTTATCTGAATTTCGCATAATCGCCTGCCCTGAATATTTCAGGAGCTTACTTATGCCTGTTCATTGCCATTTTTCACACTTATCTGTCGTTTTTAACGACACCCCGCTGTTTGAGAATATCAGCGGTACATTAACACATCAGGTTCAGGGACTGACCGGCAACAACGGCCGGGGGAAATCCGTGCTGATGTCCCTGCTCGCACAACTTCGTCCACCGACAACCGGTACGGTCAGCTGGCAGACACCTTTCCATTATGTTCCGCAACTGACACGGCTGCCCGGTGTGACACTGGCTGATGCGTTAGGGAACAGCCATATTCAGGCGGCTTTCCGGCGTGCCGAAAACGGCACCGCCACCGCTGATGATTATGATCTTCTGTCCGATAAATGGGATTTCCCTCACCGTCTTCAATCATTGCTGGAAAGCGCACAACTGGGTCAGTTTTCGTCCGATATGCCATCAGCACAACTCAGCGGCGGTGAGCAAACCCGGCTGGCGCTCTGCTGTGCTTTTTTGCAACCAGATACGTTTTTATTGCTCGATGAACCGGGAAACCATCTGGACAGCGCCGGTCGCCGCTGGCTGAGTGAGCAGCTTCTTCAGCATCCGGCCGGGGCATTAGTTATCAGCCATGACCGGCGGTTACTTAATGATATGCACCGTATTTTTGAACTGACCCCGTCGTCACTGGATGAATATGGCGGCAATTACAATCACTTTGCTGAACAAAAAGCCTTTCAGCTTAATGCGTTACAAAGTGAAGAAAAGCAGTTGCAAACCAAGGCACGTAAAGAAAAAGACGAGCTACAGCGCACGCTGGAGAAAAAAGCACAACGCCGCCGCCAGGGAGAACAAGTGCGTTCATCCGGTTCATCTTCCGCACTTTTACTGGATATGAAAAAAAATAAGGCGGAAAAACAACAGTCAGCTATCACACAGCGCCATGAAAGGGTGATGGGGCAACTGGATGACCAGCGGCGCGCCGTAAATGACCAAATACAACGGATAACGCCGCAAATGCTGGCATTTAACTATCAGGATTATCAAAAGCGGATCCGGGTGAATGCACATAACCTGGTTCTGCCGTTCGGCTCACAACAGCCGGTTTCACTGACGATTTCCGGCGGAGAGCGCTGGCATATTGCAGGGCGTAACGGCTGCGGGAAGTCTACCTTGCTGAAAGTACTGACTCATCAGTCAGCCGCCGCATCCGGTCAGCATTCTCTGCATGGTCACTGGCGCTATCTTGATCAACACCTGGCGCTGCTGAATAAATCGCTGTCGGTCGTTGATGCATTATGCGAATTTGACGCGATCATTACAGCACAAACCTGGCGCACACATCTGGGCGCATTACGCATACGGGGGGATAAGGGGCTGATTCCTCTCTCACAACTGAGCGGAGGTGAACAACTGAAAGTCACATTGCTGGCATTAACGCTCTCTGCGCCACTGCCGGATATTTTATTGCTGGATGAACCTGATAACCATCTGGATCTGGATTCAAAGCTACTGCTTGAAGGTGTATTACGCAGTTACAAGGGCGCATTATTATTAGTCAGTCATGATGATGCGTTTGTAGAAAACTGTGCTGTAACTCATACCCTGGTATTATAACAGATACGGCGATATACGGCGGCACTGCTGCCGTATATCGTTATTTACCACTTAATTTATAACTTGCAGATATTCACAATAACAAAACGGGCAATATTGACATCATTGGCTGTTGCATCATTAATTGCAGCAGTATTAAACATTGTCAGAAATTTTTCTGTATCTGTATTATTAATATCCGCATTGATTGCAATCTGGCTACGCAATAAAACCGATCCTGTCAGACCAAGACCTTCATAACACACAATATACTTATCCATATCCTTTTCAATCCCTGATTTTATCAATAAAAATCCATATTAATGTTTATTCAGGGTCCCGGTTATCAGTGTTTCCTTAATTTACAGCCCTGTTATTACAGAACTATCATTATTTTACTGCCCGACCTTCTTTTTCACCTAATGGCGTATGTAGCTGTGACGGCACAAATACACCTGTATTATCATTACGCCCCTGCAATAATACTTTTGCCTCTTTTTTTCCGTATTCACTGACTGCCTGTTGTGACAATTTTCCGATAATGGAATCAGGTGAACGCAGACGATTAATAATCAGCACAACCTCGGTATCCGGAAAATCAGACATCATATTTTGATCACCTTCACTGTCTCCGGCAACTAACAGAGGCCCTTTTCCTGCATATTTAGCCTGAATAAACTGGCGAATAGTCTCTGTTTTTCCTTTTCCCTGAGTCTGCGGATAGACAGGGTCTAAATCCGCGGTCAATTTATTCTCTTTTGTACGTAATAAATGCATCGCGAAAACCTGAGAGTCAGGAACAAGATACGGCGTCTGTGTCACAACAGATTTAACCACCTCAAGGTTTGAGGCTGAAATAACATAAACATCAATGCCGGATTTTTGTAATACCTGATAGAGATCTTGCATTTCAGGTACTAAACGAAAGCCGTTATGCCAGGAAATATCGACCACACCAGCCAAACCCTGTAACGATTCAGGGCTTTGCCACGTGACGCTTTCTACCGGCTGAGTTTGTTGCCATGCAATGGTTTTTTCTGTTATGTCAGCGACCTGTTCAGGCGTCATATTCTTAAATAAATAGGTTACCCACGGATAAGAGACTTCATGCTGAAATGTTCCGCCGATAGCCGCATATAAATAGCGCATTTTGGTAATGAAGTTTTGATAATGCGGGGATTTTTTTATTTCAGAAAGCGGTTTATTTCCATTGAGTGTATCAGCATTCTCATACAGCCACTGGTAGCTTTCGAGAATATCAGCTCCCACTTTTTTAATATTAACCGGCCTCCCTTCTTTATTGTTAAATTCAGCCTCAAAATCTGTCGCAGGAATATCTTTAAAAATAACGGTTTTCAGCTCTTGTGGTGTCATAGCAAATAATAGATTTTCAAGCTGAAAAATCATTGCCGCTTCTTCAATATCCAGAAATGCTGTCGTATTATCAAAATCAAATACGGCATAATACGTATGAGCAGGCGATTTCCCCGCTTTTGCCAGCATCGCATCCAGGCGCTGTTTATTAGCACTGTCCCATTGTCCCTGCTGTAATGTCTGTGATTTTGTAACAACCTGCGGTGCTGCTGATGTATTCAGTGGAATAGTTTGCGCATTTACAGTGGCAATATTCAGTGTCAATGCGCCGACTGCCAGTGCAATCAGGGTATAACGGTTAATCAATTTCATAGGAAACCCCTTTTTTTAAAAAAATACTGATAAAAGGGATAACACAGGGTCATTTTTTGCTGTATCAAAAATCAGCAACGAATAACATTAAGCGAAATGGATCACACTCTTTTTACCTGCCACCGTATTCTGATAATTAATAATAAGCCGACAAATCAGCCATCATTCCGGCAGAAAACAGGATGCTGAAATAAAACAGTACTGCATTTTGTATCCTGTTTATCTGTAACCGGATTATTTCAGGGTATACATTGTCAGCACGGTGTATGTCAGATCGTTTTCATCAGTGATCCGCACCAGATTGGCATTACTGACCACACCAACAACGATCTCCACGCCATCTTTTTCATATTTGCGCTTAAATTGCCCTATTTTTCCTTTGGCTATTTTTTCAAGGAAAGGCGTATTCCGGTCATATTCTTCATTGATACCGTCCGGCTGACCATATTGCGCTTCCATCTCAGCATTAATTTTATCATATTCACTGAGAAGCACCGCCTGATCACGGCTCCAGAGTCCGAAACGGGATATTCCGCTGAGTCCGTTCCCTTCCGGTGAAAAAACCGTCATAAAAAATTGTTTTTTAATATCCGGCGATTCCAGTGAGCTGCATAATTTCCCGCCGTCACTGGTCCGGGTACAATCCAGCTCATTAAGATTCAGTTCACTTAATTCTTCCGGTGTCTGACCCCATTTAAATCCGTAAGGTGCATCCGGTGTATTGCTTCCTGAGCCTGCACAGCCGGACAGTAATACAGCCATAATTCCTGATATAATAAACTTTCGCATACCTCACCCTAATGTACATTGAGCCACTTAATACGGATCATACCAAAGACCGGTAAGAGACCTGAAGCCCGGCAACTGACTTCTGAGTAAAATCAGATTTAATGAAGTCACTGTGCCGTACTCATACTAATATACAGGTCTGTAAACCGGATGAACATCATAGAAATGTCTGTGATGAATATTTAGTCAACCAGCTGAATATCCAATCCTCTCAGTAGTTCTAATGCTTCAATTCTTGAAAATGTTGCGTTTGTAACTTTATTTTGCCGGATATCAATATTAAATGAATGGCTGCCGGTCAAATCTGTATTTTCCAGGTTTGTATGCATAAACAAACTGTTTGATAAGTCACAATCTTGTATAAAAGATTTACAGAGTTCTGCATTTCTGAAGTCCGCATCATGTATTCTGCATGTTTCAAAATGAGATTCATGTAATTTTAAGTCAAAGAAGTTGCAGCTGTCTAAAATACACTCTTTAAAGCTCAGTTGGGAATAAAAGTCAAACGCAGGCCAATAGCCTTTTGTCCAGTCAATTCCGACAAGTTTACATTCCGTAAATTCAACCACCGAAAACCGGCTACCGGGAACATTAGTCAGACTTAAATTACATGCATCAAACTGACAATTCAAAAATTTGCATTGTGAGAAAACCGCTGATGTAAAATCACAATTAATGAATTTGCAACATTCAAACACCACATCTGAATAATGTTGATAACTCAATTCCTGTTTGTCAAAACAGGTATCAAAGTATTCACCGTTATTTTCCGGCTCTGCCATCAGTCGTCTCCTGAAACAGGATCCGGTTGTAACACCCGGCAATCATTATCATTTATCAATTTCAAAAACATTAATAAATACCTTTCATTCTCTGTTGTTCTTTATAAACAGCCTGGTTTTCTCTGATTGTATTTACTGTACTGTTTTCATAAGGATCATTTTTTTTACTTCCGGCATCACTGTCTGTGTGTTCTGATGCTGAACATCCTGCGATTACCACCGGCACCAGAATACTTAATATTATTCTATACCCAACGTCATTCAAGATACAGGAAGGCGGCAAGGGAAGCCAGACGGGGAGCATACACAAGTATGTGACTCGGCTGGCTGACCGCAGCCAACGAACCTGTAGTTTGAATGAATAAGGGTATATGCATTTGCTTTCCCTTATAAACAGACCGTACCCGATTCAGAGTGTAAAGCGGGCAAAAAGTTCCGACATAAAGTGCCGGAATTTTGTAAGCCAATGATGAATAAACACACTGTTGTATGTAGTAATACCTGCCTGACTCGTATATTTAATTCATTTTGTGCAATATTCAGAATGTTCCGCCTGCAAAAAAAGATTAAATGCTGTAAATCTTCTTCTCTGCATAAATGAGTCTGATTTTGGTAACGAGGTAATTATGTCTGTCAGCAATAAATCCGTGTATTCCGCATGTTCTAAACTGACCCTGATGGTCATGAAATTAAGTGGATTAAAACGGACCATTACGATTAATCAGTATTTTGACTGGGCAACAGATAAATCACTTATTCAACGATTTATCGACGATAACAAAGACCATACTACCAGTCTGGTTGCTTTAGATAAAACAAATAAAGATTGCAAAGCAGACCTCATCGCATACCTGGATACAGAGATTCGCAAATATGCCGGAACAGAACAAAAAGAAAACTATACTGCACTCAAAAACGGTAATCTTTTAGTCATTAAAACGTTCAGTACCATCATGCAAAAGCACAGCTGACGGACAAAAAACACAATAAGCACAGTTGCCAACCACCCATTTCATTTTTCGGACTATAACCACCCGCTCCGCGGGTGGTTATGATGGATGCAATGTATTACTAATTATTTTATCAGTGTCCCCCGCCCGAAAGCCTTTTCCCTCATCAATCCGATCCCCCGGTAACTCAACCGGAGTTAACAGATGAACAAAACGAAATATCTGTGGGTACCCCCCTGATGCCCGATAACAAACAAGCGACAAATGGATTTAGGATTAGTCTTAATTTGCATTAAAAAACACATGTTACTTGTTTAAAAACAAAATTTTAAGAGTATTCCCAACAGGAATAAATTTCATTTTTTGACATAGCTCATTTTATTTAAAGTAGTATTAATACTCATTATAAGTTATAAAAACCGCTTAAAAATTTATAAATATTGTAATTCACTTCCTTACATATAGAAATTCGTCCAAAATGAGCGTGTGCTTGTTACTTATCGTGAAACCACTTCATATGAAAAGAGCATCCATTATAAATACTGTTAAACACACCACATCGTTAAACTTAATTGTTCAGTTATTTTTTGTTTTTTTAACCTGTATTACATCTGCAATTGCTGAATCAAATAATACTTCCGCTATCAGAGAGCCGACTAAAGCAACAGATATATCAAATGATTACAACCAATCCCCTCAAAGTGATTCTTTGGCGCCACCTTTTAACCCGGATACCCGCCGATCAGGAACCATTAATTTAATTAATAATAATACTGATACTGTGACACCTTTATCTGATAAAAAATGGCTATTACCCACCCATAAAACTGCATCAGAAACCGTTGCATTTGCCTATAATTTTCCGGATAAAAATCCGGATAATGAATGGGCTGATTATGCCCGCCGGGCAGGGCAATTTATGCAGCAACCCGATTCAGCCGGAGCGGCAGGTGAATATGCTAATTCACTGGTTACCCGCCAAATTAATGCAGATATTGAGTCCCGGCTGAATGCAATCGGCTATGCGCGGGTTCAGTTAAATATTGACCGTTATTTTTCGTTGAAAAACTCAAAAATTGATTTTCTTTTCCCGTTATGGGAAAAGAAAGATAATTTATTCTTTGTTCAGAACAGTATTCACCGGACAGATGAACGTAATCAGGCAAACCTGGGGATGGGCTGGCGGCACTTTAATGATACATCCATGACCGGTGGAAATATATTCTGGGATTACGACTGGTCCCATAATAATACCCGGTTCGGTATCGGCACAGAATATGGCAAGGATTATCTGACATTAAGTACAAATGGTTATTTTCGTATAAGTCAGTGGAAAGATTCTCCTGATGTAGCGAATTATCGTGAACGCCCGGCAAATGGTTGGGATATCCGTGCTGAAGGGTATCTCCCCTTATATCCTCATCTTGGCGGAAAGCTGGTCTATGAGCAGTTTTATGGTCAGGAAGTTGGCTTATTTGGTAAAGATAACCGTCAGCGAAATCCTGATGCGATTACCGCTGGTGTAAATTATACGCCGGTTCCTTTATTTACTGTAAGTACAGAACACCGGCAAGGTAAAAACCGGGAGAATGATACCCGGTTCGGCTTTGAAATAAATTATCAGCCCGGCGTTTTATGGATACAACAAATTAATCCGGATGCCGTTGCACAATTAAGAACATTAAACGGAAGTCGCTATAAATTAGTTGACCGCAATAATAATATTATTCTTGAATACAAGAGAAACGATACGATACGGTTGCAGGCGACGGATAGAATAAACGGATATACGAATGAAAAGAAGTCATTACAGCTCTCCGTAACCAGCACCCGACCTGTAAAATACATTGAGATTTCAGGACCCGGCTTATTAGCTGCCGGCGGACATATAATCAAAGAGGATACCACTCATTATAGTGTAGTATTGCCTGTTTATAATTTCACCAACACTGAAAAAAATTATTATACTGTAAATGCCGTTGCTGTTGATACAGAAGGAAACCGCTCCAATCAAACTCAGACACGAATTAGTGTTATTCAAAATACGGTCAGTATTACCCAAAGCACCCTGACACCAGAAGAGAGTCATTTGTCAGCTGACGGCAAAAGTACACAACCGCTGACATTAATAATCAGAGATAAGCAAGGCCAGCCTGTTGATATTCCGGCATCTGACATCATGGCTAAGGTAAATCACCAATTATCCGGTTACCGGAATGTGGCCACTGTTTCTGATTTTATCAGGCAAAGCGCCGGTCATTATACGGCTGTCGTTACAGCGGGTACTCAGGCAGAAACGATTACGGTTACCCCGGTTGCACAACATATATCCCTGATATCTGCCCGCGTATTTATCAAAGAAGCCACTCCGTCAGAAAATAACTCAACATTTACAGCCAGCCCCTTAATAATAAGAGCTGATAATATCGAAAATAGTATATTGATTTTTGCTGCCAAAGATACTAATGGAAATGCCATTAGTCAGTTGAGCAGTCAGCTTACTTTTATTATTAAGGATAGTCTGGGTAATGAACTAAATTCAGGTAAAGTCAGTCTCAGCCGTATTACTGAAAATTCCGCAGGAATTTATAGTGCCACGTTTAAAGGAACATTACCTGGTTCATATACGGTAATACCCTATTTAAATACAGTGAAAATAGGTAATTTGCAGGAAGTCGTGCAGATAATTGCTGATGACAGGAATGCCACTATTGCAGATGGTGATTTACAGGTAACCACAGATGGCGCTACCGCTGATGGTTATTCAGTGAATGAAGTCGTCGCAAAAGTAACCGACCGCAATGGAAATACCCTCGCCGGACAGAAAGTCATATTCAGCGCAAATAATGGTGCGCGGGTGACAACAGTCACCGGAACAACCGGGAGCGATGGTCTGGCTGTCGCCACATTAACAAACATGACCGCAGGAAGTACTCAGGTCATTGCATCCCTTTCCGGCGGAACAAGTAAATCGGTTAATGTCACATTTGTATCAGATATCAGCCGGGCACGGGTAAGCATGAAAACGACCAGAGATAATGCGATTAAAGACGGCATAGATACTGATGAAGTGGAAGCAACGGTAACCGATAATAGCGGATTACCTATTGAAGGTATTAACGTTAATTTCAAAGCACGAAGCTCATTTAGTCAGGTTATTACCCCGGATGTCACCACCGATATTAATGGTAAAGCAAAAACAACGATTGTATCCAAGTCAATACTGGCAAATATCATAGTAGCAACACTTCCCAACGGAAATAGTGCGGACACACGTATAGAATTTATTTTACTGAATCCAACATATTCACTGGTAACCAATAATGCCATTGCTAACGGTATAGATAAAAATAAATTCAGTATTACGTTAACCCGCCCTGACAACGATCTTCCCGTAGCCGGACAAGAAATAGTATTCATAGCACAACCCCCAATGATATTATCTGCTGAGAAAGTTATAACCGATGAGACAGGTACTGCAAATATTACTATAACAAGTATGCATCCAAGCGGGGGCAGAGGGTTCACCTTATTTATTAGTGCAAAATCATGCTGTGTTATTCCACTTGAAGGTATTATGTTCCGTTAGAATTTTGTAATATTAATAACCACCCTCTCTGTGCCCGGGGGAGATTGATTATATTAGCCTGCTTTCAATTAGTTAATAATGAAAACAGAAAGAAATGAACACCGCAGGGAAAATCCCTTATTGCAATACAGCGTGCCTCCGGATTTTTGCGCACACCGACAGCCGGTAAAATGAGTCTTTTTTACCGGCGCGTATCAGAAGACCCCGCCTATCTGCTATCATTGCATCTTTCTCTCAGACTCTTTGCCGCAGATAGCCTGTCATTTTTATCTGTCAGTCTGCAAAACAACACAAAACAGTAAAGAAACAGTAAGACATGAATACACCAAAAGATCAGCACAATATTAATAAATTGCAGAAACGCTTACGCAGCCATACCGGTAAAGCCATCGCCGATTTTAATATGATTGAAGATGGCGACCGCATTATGGTTTGTCTCTCCGGCGGCAAAGACAGCTATACCCTGCTTTCTGTTTTACAGAGTCTGCAACAGAGCGCACCCATCAGTTTTTCACTGATCGCGGTAAACCTGGATCAGAAACAACCGGGCTTTCCCGGTCATATTCTGCCGGAATATCTGGAAAACCTCGGTGTTGAATATAAAATCGTGGAAGAGAACACGTACGGGATTGTGAAAGAGAAAATCCCTGAAGGTAAAACGACCTGTTCCCTCTGTTCACGCCTGCGCCGTGGTATTTTATACCGCACCGCTACCGAGCTTGGCGCGACAAAAATTGCCCTCGGACATCACAGGGATGATATTTTACAGACACTGTTCCTGAATATGTTTTTTGGCGGCAAACTCAAAGGTATGCCACCGAAACTGATGAGTGATAACGGCAAACACATTGTTATCCGCCCGCTGGCGTATTGCCGCGAAAAAGATATTGAACATTTCTCCGAAGCAAAAGGATTCCCGATTATTCCGTGTAATTTATGCGGTTCACAGCCGAATTTACAGCGCCAGATAATTAAAGATCTGCTGCGTGACTGGGACAAAAGGTATCCGGGCCGCATTGAAACCATGTTCACAGCCACACAGAATGTTGTACCATCACATTTATGTGATACAGAATTATTTGATTTCAAATCAATTCATCAGGGCAGTGATGTGGTGGATGGCGGCGATTTGGCGTTTGACAGGGAAACACTGCCATCGCAACCCGTTTGGATGGTTGATGACGATGAAAGCTCAGACTTTACAGAACACCGTCTGGATGTGGTGGAAGTGAAATAAGCCTGTACGGTCAATCCTGAAAAAGCGCTCCCTGTGAGCGTTTTTTGCCGGTCAGAACGGATGCAAAATTCAGGCAAAAAAAAACCGATGTATAAATACACCGGCATGATAATGGTCAATATTCTGTATAAGAATTCAATATGAGAAAAACTACAATTATGGAGCACAACGTTCATCGCTCAACGTTGTATTCACCTGCGGGACTAATAGTGCCCTAACTGACGCCGCTGTTTCTTGATATAGCTCAAGTCCGGTACGTTAAATCATATAAAATTACGCGTTTTTACAACCAGTTACTCTTGCGTAACCACCAGGCAACAAAGCCTATCACACCCGCCAGTCCTACACAGAACAAACTGAATGCAAACGGAAAATCTCCGCCCGGAATTCCGCCGAGATTAACACCAAACAAGCCGGTCAGAAACGTTGTCGGCAAAAAAACCATTGCCAGCAATGACATAGTATAAGTGCGCCGGTTCATGGCATCGGCCATCATGTTAGTTATTTCATCTGAAATAACCGAGGTGCGCGCAATACAGGAATCAATATCATCAATAATCCGTCCGAGCCGGTCGCTGACGTCTGTCAGTTGATGACGATCCTCATCTGAGAGCCAGACGTAGCGCTCTGATGCCAACCTGGCAAACACATCCCGCTGCGGTGCCATATAACGGCGCAGGACAATTAATTGCTTGCGCAGCAGTGCCAGCTCTCCCCGTGCCGGAATACGAGGTTCGAGTATCGCATCTTCCATGTCGATCAGCTTATCATGCAGATCTTCAATAAAATCCGCGACTTCATCTGTAATACAGAATGCCGCTTCCGCCAGCCATTCGCCGGTATTTTTCGCGCCTTCTCCTTTCAGCAAATCATCCTGAATCGTCTGGATAGAGTGTACTTTCCGGTGGCGGGTCGAAATAATATAATTGCTGCTTATCCAGATACGGAACGCCACGAGCTGATCCGGTCTGTCACCCTCGTTATTATTAATGGTTTGCAGCGTGATAAGCGCTGCCTCTCCGATTCTGACAATCCGCGGGCGGATTACATCATTGGTCAGTCCTTCCTGCGCCAGCACCGGCAGCAGGTCAGTTTCGCGCAGCCAGCGCTGATTATTGGCAATAAGATAGTCCAGATGCGCCCACATCGGCTGCTTTTGTCCGGCAACCGCATTGACATCAACAGGAATACAGCCCCCTTCTCCGTCAAGCTGAATCCTGTAAATAGGATCGGTTCCCTGAAAAGCAGATCCGTACAATGCACCCATATGTTTCTCCTCCGATGTTCTGCCGCATTCCCCCGCTCCCTGCGGGGAAATGACAGGAGGCAGGCTTAATGCTTAATAATATAGAGATTATGGCTGTACGCCACATCTTCCGGATTATTAACCGGATACCCTTTCAACCACGGTTTGATCAGGCGGCCATTGGTGTACTGATAGATGGGTGCTATCGGGGTATCTTCCGCCAGCAGTTTTTCAGCTTCGTTATAATCTGCATTGCGGGCTTCATCATCGGTTTCCAGCGTCGCGGTTTTCAGTAATTCATCATATTTTTTGCTGTGATACCGTGAAATATTGCCGGTGTGAATACTGCTCAGCAGCGACAGGAAGGTCGACGGCTCATTATAATCGCCAACCCAGGATGCGCGGATCACATCAAAATCCCCGGTATTACGGCTGTCAATGTAAGTTTTCCACTCCTGGTTCACCAGCCTGACTTCCACGCCCAGCTTTTTCTTCCACATCGATCCGACCGCAATGGCAATTTTCTGATGATTTTCTGAGCTGTTATACAGTAAGGAAAGTTTCATCGGATTATGCGGACCATAACCGGCAGCCGCCATCAGCGTTTTTGCCTGGCTGTCCAGTTCGCTCTGGCTGAATTTCTGATAACGGCCCGGTTCCGGGGTAAACCCGGCAGTGACGTCCGGTGTAAAACGCCATGCCGGTTTTTCGCCTGTGCCAAGGACTTTTTCAGCAATCACCGCGCGGTCGATAGTCATGGAAAGCGCCTGACGCACACGCGGATCATTGGTCGGCGCGCGCTGTGTATTAAAGGCGTAATAATAGGTACCGAGCTGATCCGGGATATAAATCTGATCCGGTATCGATTTTTTCAGCTTCTGATACTGATTTTTCGGGAAAGATTCAGTGATATCCAAATCACCGGCAAGATAGCGCTTTGTTGCCTGAGATTCATGATTAATCGGCACAAAGGTAACGGATGTCAGTACTGTGTGTTTGCTATCCCAGTAATGCGGGTTCGGTGTCAGAACAATTTTTTCATTCACCACCCGCTCGTGCAGGACAAATGCACCGTTTCCGACCAGATGCCCGGCGCGGACCCAGTTATCACCATATTTCTCTATTGTCGCACGATTTACCGGGAAAAGGCTGAAGTTTGCCGCTAAATTCGGGAAATAAGGTACGGGTCTGTCCAGCGTAATGCGCAATGTGTGCGGATCAATAGCTTCCGCACCGAGTGTGGCGGGTGCCATTTTGCCGTCGATAATCGCCTGCGCATTATTAATACCGGCAAGAGGCGCGAACCAGGCGAATGTTGAAAGACTTTTCGGGTCAACCAAACGCTGCCAGCTGTAAACAAAGTCCTGTGCGGTGACAGGTGTGCCGTCTGACCACTGCGCATCTTTGCGCAGATGAAATGTCCAGACCAGATTGTTATTTGTTTCCCAGGAGAAAGCCACTCCGGGAACAGGGTTTCCTCCTGCATCCTGACTGGTCAGCCCTTCAAATAAGTCACGCAGGAGCTGTGCTTCTGTCAGCCCGACCGCCTTTACCGGATCAAGTGATGCAGGTTCGTCTTTCAGATGACGATAAACAGATTGCTCTTTTGCCAGCTCTGTTCCGGCGGGGATCACCGCCGCCATGGCACAGAACAGAGAAGAAAAGGTGAACACCGCACCAGCAAGAAATGCGGTACGTGATAAATTTGCCGGCATGAGCATAACGGACGCCTTGTATTAAAAATAGTAAACCGATAGATTATCCGATGATTACCGAAACACAACAATCGAATATTACATTTTAATGGACGGTATTCGATGTAAAAACACCTGTCTGCTATTTTTAAATAAACAATTATGGGCTTCATTAAAAGGATAAAAAATATGACTAATACTGTAAAACTTCAGGGTAATGATGTACGGGTTTATGGTTCTTTCCCGCAAGTTGGTGCAAAAGCCGCACCATTCAGCTTAGTGACCGGTGAGCTGTCCGATGCCACCCTCGCCACGTATGCCGGAAAACGTAAAATCCTCAACATTTTCCCGAGTGTGGATACCGGTGTGTGCGCGACCTCTGTGCGTAAATTTAATGAAACAGCAGCAAAACTCAGTAATGCCGTTGTTTTATGTATCTCCGCTGATCTGCCTTTCGCTCAGGCTCGTTTCTGCGGTGCGGAAGGCATTGAAAATGTCGTGATGCTCTCCACTCTGCGTGATCCTGAGTTCCGTGAAAATTACGGTGTCGGAATTGGCAGCGGCCCGTTAGCCGGTCTGTGCGCCCGTGCGGTTGTGGTGCTGGATGAGAAAGATAATGTGATTTACAGCCAGCTCGTCGGCGAAATTACCGAAGAGCCGGATTATGACAGCGCGCTGAATGCACTGAAATAATTATATATAATGTATACCCAACGTTATTCAGAATGCAGGAAGGCGGCAAGGGAAGATAGACGGGGAGCATACATCAGTATGTGACCCGGCTGGCTGAGCCGTAGCCAACGAACCTGCAGTTTGAATGAATAAGGGTAACCCCGCTACCGGAAATGGTGCGGGGTTCTTTTTACACCACAGATAACTCAGGCTTCTTCGTCTTCATCACTGTCATTGTTCTTTGCACTGCCGCGCGCCCGGCTCAGCCCGTATTCGCGTAACTTATTTGCGATCGCGGTATGGGAGACATTAAGCCGTTTCGCCAGCTTACGTGTACTCGGATAGTGGCGGTACAAACGGGTCAGTACCGAGCACTCAAAACGCTTGGTGATATCATCCAGCGAGCCGCTGAGAATGTCCTCACTGAAACCGATTTCTGCTTCCAGCTCCGGTAAAACAATATCCTGCGGGCGCAACAGCGCACCTTCCAGTGAGGAAAGTGCCTGATAAATCACGTTGCGTAACTGACGGACATTACCCGGCCAGTGATAGGCACATAAAAACGGTCCCAGCTCCGGCGCAAGGCGCGGCTCTTCACACTCCTGCTCGTCAGAAAAACGCTTAACCAAATCGCGGGTCAGCGGAAGAATATCTTCCTGATGATCACGCAGCGGCGGAATGGTCAGCGTCAGCACATTGAGGCGGTAATAAAGGTCTTCGCGGAATTTCCCCTCTTTTACCAGCTCCAGCAGATTTTTTTGTGTCGCACAGATAACCCGCACATCCACTTTTACTTCATGCTCTTCCCCGACACGGCGGAACGTGCCGTCATTGAGAAAACGCAGCAGTTTTATCTGCATCTGTGATGACATTTCTGCAATTTCATCCAGAAGAACGGTGCCGCCGTTGGCTTGCTCAAAGAAGCCTTTTTTCGGTTCGGTGCTGTTGGCGTAAGCGCCTGCGGCGTAACCAAACAGTTCAGTTTCCACCACATCATCCGGCATAGAGGCGCAGTTGAGTCCCAGGAACGGCTGGCTGCCGCGCACACTGTAGAGGTGGCAGGCTTTGGCAAACACATCTTTCCCGGTACCGGTTTCACCGACCAGTAACAGCGGGGAGTCCATTTTTGCCATGCGCTGTGCCTGTTCAACCACATGGCGCATTTTGGCGCTTTTTGCCACCAAATCATCAAAACTGCCTGAGTGAGTTACCTGCATACGACGTTTTTGTCCGGCTACGGTGTTATTTTCCGCGCGCAACAAAACAACCGCGCCGATAGCCGCAGAGGCATCGTCTTTATCATCAAAGCTGATTGGTGTGACATTCAGGCTGTAAGTGTGCCCTTTGAGTGTCAGGGTTTCTTTATGCACAGACGGGGTATCCTGCTCAATCCAGCGGCTGAAATTAAACTGGCTGAAATAATAGGTGATATTCCGCTGCTGAATGCGCTCTTCTGTGGTGGCAAACAGAGACAACGCCGCGCTGTTGGCAAGCTCGATATTACCGCGCAGATCCAGCGATAAAATCGGGTCTTCCAGGGACTCGAGTAATACCCACATCGCCCGTTGTTCGCGCTCTGAAGGCATAAAATGAACGGTTCTGACATCCACCACGCCCTGAATACGGCGGATCTCAGCCATAAGGGACTGAAATACAGAAAAATCAATCTGCATGAAATTAAGGTAAATCCGACCGTTCGGGGCAATTTCAATGCCTTTCAGGTCGATATTTTGCAATACCAGCAGATCCAATAACTCCCGCGTCAGTCCGATTCGGTCCTGGCAAATTACTTCCAATCGCATCATTACGATCCTATTTACACTTAAGTTATTATTTTCCGGCTAATTGAAACCGATTT
The DNA here is from genome assembly GCF_965118875.1 of Morganella psychrotolerans. Taxonomy (GTDB): domain Bacteria; phylum Pseudomonadota; class Gammaproteobacteria; order Enterobacterales; family Enterobacteriaceae; genus Morganella; species Morganella psychrotolerans_C. Next base: position 173,664 of record NZ_CBCPJD010000001.1, on the reverse strand, counting down.
TACGGTATAAAATGAAAACTGTCACGATTAGTTGACACAATTAATGCGCCCTGTGATCGCGGTTCCGTATGCGTATAAGCCAGAAAGAGGATATCTCAGGAGATGTAATGCAGTGCAGACGACAAATCGCCCGGGAAGGGTGATAACGCACCCGTTCAGGAGCATAACGGGATCATAGTAAAAAAAACAGTGACTGAACACGGATTTCTGCATAATAAGACCGGATGGCATCACAAAATGCACATCCGGTCTGTAAACCGGCTGTCAGATAGCTTTTTCCTGCGCTTTACCTTTAGGAATGGCATTTTTAAGCTGTTGTAACAACTGCTTACGAAAATCCATCAGTTTGGGTTTGTCATTTTCAATCCAGGGAAGCGGACGGCACAACTCCATCGCTTTGATACCCAGGCGCGCAGTCAGTAACCCGGCACCCATGCCCTGTGCCGCGCGGGCAGAGAGTCGTGCAGTGATATCCTGGGAGAGCCAGTCCATGCCCACTTCGCGGATAAGCTCTGAAGCACCGGCAAAGGCAATATTCAGTAACACCAGTTTAAACAAACGTAAGCGGCTGTAATAGCCCAGTTCGATGCCGTAAATCGCCGCGACCCGGTTTATCAGGCGGATATTGCGCCAGGCAATAAACGCCATATCCACCAGCGCCAGCGGACTGACTGCGATCATCAGCGCAGATTCTGCCGCAAAACGGCTGATTGCCCGCCGTGCCTGTTCATCCAACACCGGCTGGACAATCTGACTGTACAATGTCACTACTTCACGATCGTTATGACTGCTCTGTAACAGACTCTGCCACCTCTGTAATGCAGGATGATGCGACGGAATATTTGCCTGCTCAGCCAGCTTTTCACAAAATGCGCGCCCGTCTCCGATGCGGTGGCTTTGCAACAACGCGGAAGCTGCTTCCCGCTCGGTGGCGCGCTGACGCAAACGGTACAGGCGCCGCCATTCTGTCAGCACCGAACCAACTCCCGCAATCAGGATCAAAAATGTCGCCGCTATACCGCCGAGGGCGGTCCAGTCATTGCCTGCCCATGCATCATTCACCCACTGAATAAGTTGTGCGACCGCACTGATCCCCAGCAATCCGCCTGCCACAAAAATCAGTTTACGCCAGAGGCTGCGGCGCGGTTTCAGAACCTGGTTCAGCAAGGCTTCCGCATCCCCTTCTGCGTCCTGTTCTGACTGCATAGCAGTTGATTGCTCAAATACAACATCTGCGGCATCCGTAAACTGACGGGCAGGCTTGAGTTCTTCCTGTGGTGCAGGTGACAGCGGCGTTTCGTCAAAGTCTATCCGTGATTTTACCGGCTCATTCATGATAATTTATCTCCCAGTAAAAATTCCATCGCACTGTCCATACGGATATGCGGCAATGGTGTGTCCATCCGCATCGGCAGCGGGCGGAACGATTCAAACTGAAATCCCTGCTGCTGCCAGAACTGTGCATCTGGCAGGCGTTTTGGTACTTCTCCCGGATAGAATGTCAGCGGCGTGTTATCCGCCAGGCGCATGCCTTTCAGGGCAGGTATTTTTTCCCCCTGATGCATTACCATGCCGTTTTCTGTCGCCTGAACAGACGCCAGCCCGATACAATCCATTTTGATCCCTTCAAATGCTGCCTGCTGCCATGCCGATTGCGTCAGTTGCTGTAGCAGGGCAACCAGATTGGCATGTTGATCTGCCGTGATATGGTCGGCTTTACTTGCCGCAAACAGTAATTTGTCGATACAGGGCGAAAACAGGCGGCGCAACAGCGTGCGCTTGCCATAGTGAAAGCTCTGCATCAGTTGTGTCAGCGCAAGGCGCATATCATTAAACGCCTGCGGCCCGCTGTTCAGCGGGGTCAGGCAATCCACCAGCACTATCTGGCGGTCAAAATGCTGAAAATAGTGCTTATAAAATCCTTTGACCACATGGTCACAATAGTACTGATAACGATCACGCAGCATGCCGAGCACGCTGTTTTTCGCCGCTTTATTCAGCCGGGTCTGATCCGGCATCTGATCTGTGATAAACGGAAAAAACTGTAAACCGGGCGCACCCGCCATATCACCGGGCAGCACAAAGCGGCCGGGCTGGATAAAATGAAACCCCGCCGCTTTGCAGCGGTGCAGATAATCCGTGTACGCCTGCGCTATCGCGGCAAGCGCCTGTTCATCTGCCGGTGCATAAGGATCCAACTGACGGCACAGCGCCAGCCAGGTTTCTGCCCACTGCCCCCGCTCCCCTTTGAGCAGTGTTTGCATCTGTGCAGACCAGGTCAGATAATCCTGCTCCAGCATAGGTAAATCCAGCAACCATTCACCCGGGTAATCCACTATCTCCAGATAGAGCGTGGAGGTTTCTTTAAAATGGCGCAGCAGGCTGTCTTGCGTGCGATAACGCAGTTTCAGCCGGATCTCACTGACCCCGCGCGTCGGCACCGGCCAGTCAGGCGGTGAGCCATACAGTGACGCCAGCCCTTCATCATAGGCAAAACGCGGCACACCCAAATCCCGCTGCGGGATACGCTTCACACCGTGAATACGTCCGTCACGGGCGGCAGAAAACAGCGGTAGCCGCGCACCGCTCTGAACATTGAGTAACTGATTAACAAACGAGGTAATAAATGCGGTTTTTCCGCTACGGCTCAGCCCGGTAACCGCCAGACGCAGATGACGATCCAGCCCCCGGTTTACCAGGGCATTCAGCTCATTTTGCAGTCGTTTCATGTTTCTCCCACGGCAAATGACGGGTCAATTTTTCCATTCCGGCGCGCAGTACCGGCTCAAGAGCCAGTAATACAAGCCCGCGCAACGGCTGACGGGTCACTGATTTTAACACCGCCCCCGCAATACCGGCAGGTGCCGCCATCAGTGCCGCAGACGTGAATAAACGCAGCCCGGTTTTACCAAAACGCAATAAAATCTGTTTATTCTTTAATTTCATAGCATTATCACTTTGATATATACCCTGAATAATTCCAAATGTAGGCGACGACACACTCAACACCCGGGCATCCTGAAGTATAACGAGTATATACCCGACGTCATTCAGGATGCAGGAAGGCGGCAAGGGAAGATAGACGGGGAGCATACATAAGTATGTGACCCGGCTGGCTGAGTGCAGCCAACGAACCTGCAGTTTGAATGAATAAGGGTATAATTAAAGATCACGAAACCGGCGGTTGAGCGTGAATTGCTCAGATGTTACATAACGCTCAATATCACGGATCCGCTTTTCTGTCCGCGCCTGGCTGCTCTCCACCTGTTCAAGTAGTTCTGCGGCACTTTGTCCGCCCGCATCGCGGTGATTACCCTGCGGAACAACCGGTAATATCATGCCGAACAGGAGATACATAGTGATTGTCAGCCAGAAAAACCCGGTAAAGGTGGCGACAACCGCGATAACACGGATAAGCCAGACCGGTACATCAAAATAGTTAGCAATACCGGCACAGACTCCCCGAAACATGCCCTCATCCGGATACCGGTACAGTTTACGAGACTGAAATTCCATTATGATTGCCTCCAGCCCGGATTTTCCGCATCCAGAATCGCTTCCAGTGTTTTGATCCGCGCTTCCATTTGTTGTGAATTCTCCGCCAGCGCCGTAAGACGCCGGGTGTCAAATGCGTCGGGCCGGCTTCCCCGCTGACTGTTGTAGTGCAGCCATAACCAGATCGGCAGCACAAACAATACAAAGATAGTCAGTGGTATACCTAAAAATACAAATGCCATGTTGTTGTCCTTAATGGTATTAATTCAGGAAAGCCTTTTACTGACCTTATTCGCCCTTTTCGTCTTTTTCAAGTCGTGCTTTGATAGCGGCTATTTGCGCGCTTATTTCATCTTCCGCTTTCAGCTCGGCAAACTGCTGCTCCAGGGACTTTTCTTTTCCCAGACCATAACTTGCCGCTTCGCCTTCCATATGGTCGATACGGGCTTCAAATTGATCAAAACGCGCCATTGCCTGATCCATCTTGCCGCTGTCCAGTTGCCGGCGTACCGCACGGGACGATTTCGCCGCATCGTGGCGTACCACCATAGATTGCTGTTTGGCGCGGGTTTCAGTCAGTTTCTGCTCCAGCTCGTTAATTTCAGTTTTCAGTCGTGCAATTGTTTCATCAAGAATAATCAATTCGTGACGTAATGTATCCACATGCCCTGCAACGCGCTGTTTTTCCAGAAGTGCAGCACGTGCCAAATCTTCTTTGCCTTTGGTTATCGCCAGCTCTGCTTTTTCCTGCCACTCATTAACCTGACGATCACCGTTTTCTATCTGACGCGACAGATTTTTGCGCTCCGCCAAAGTACGGGCAGACGTTGAGCGGATTTCCACCAGCATGTCTTCCATTTCCTGAATCATCAGGCGGATCATTTTCTGCGGATCTTCTGCTTTATCCAACAGTGACGCGACATTAGCATTAATGATATCGGCAAAACGTGAAAAAATTCCCATAATGTGTATCCTTTTTTATCTGTAATGGCCGCCCCGCAGGGCTGAATGTTGTTGTCATGATGAATTGACAAACTAAGTATTACAAGATGCGTGCCAACCCTGAGAATTTTTTTAATCTGCTGTTTTTACTTGATTTTATTAATTTCACTTTTGTCACGACTTGCGATAGAGTGGTCTTATTTACCATTAAATGGTCATATTAACCATGAAAAAATACGATGAATGAGACCCCTGATACGCTGATTGGTATTGATAATACCTTTATGGATGCACTGGAGAACATCTCGCGGCTGGCAAAAATTGCCCGCCCGGTGCTGATTTGCGGCGAGCGCGGCACCGGCAAAGAGTTGTTCGCACATCGTCTGCATTATCTCTCTCCCCGCTGGGATGAGCCATTTATTACCCTCAATTGTGCGGCACTGAACGATAATCTGCTCGACTCCGAGCTGTTCGGGCACGAGTCCGGCGCGTTTACCGGTGCTCAGCGCCGCCATCAGGGGCGTTTTGAGCGCGCGGACGGCGGCACACTGTTTCTCGATGAGCTGGGTACCGCGCCATTGAATGTGCAGGAAAAATTACTGCGCGTCATTGAGTATGGCGAGTATGAGCGGGTCGGCGGGCAGCAGACACTGAAAGCGGATGTGCGGATAGTCTGCGCGACCAATGCCGATTTACCGGCACTCGCGGCAGAGGGACACTTTCGCGCGGACTTGCTCGACCGGCTGGCGTTTGATGTGGTGACTATTCCGCCACTGCGCTGCCGTCCGCGTGATTTGTCCGAACTGGCAAACCATTTTGCCGTACAAATGTGTCAGGAAATGGGTACGTCGTTTTTTGCCGGGTTTTCACCGCACGCGATAAAGCAGATGCAGGATTATGCATGGCCGGGCAATATCCGCGAGCTGAAAAATGTGGTGGAGCGCTCACTTTATCGTCAGGGCGATACCACGGTACCGCTGGCAGCACTTATTATCAATCCGTTTGTCACCGCTGTTACTGCACAAAGCGGGCAGTCCGGCGCAGAAAACCCCCTGCCACCGCTGCCGTTTTCCCTGAAACAGTGGCAACATACACAGGAGTCTGATGCGCTGAATGCCGCACTGCATCAAACTCAGTTTAATCAGCGGGAGGCTGCCCGGCTGTTGGATCTGACTTATCATCAGTTCCGCGGATTGCTGAAAAAACACGCATTAACCGGGTCTGATCGCAATGAAAACGCCCTTTTGCCCGATTAAATGCTTCCGTTTTTGGTTAGTCGCACAAATTGCGATATAATACGGCGTTCATTATTAACGGTAATTTATTTATGCGCCATTGGATTATCAGGGCATGCACGGTGCTGTTGCCCGTAACAGGTTTTGCCGCCGCACCTGCGCAACAGACACCCCGCCCGCCTGAACCGGCAGTGGTGCAGGCCGCACCACTGACACCAGTCCGGGATACCGGCTTTGTCTATTGTGTCAATGGCAACATCAGTACGTTTAACCCGCAGCTGGTCAGCAGCGGGCTGATTGTCGAACCGCTCGCAGCACAGTTGTATGACCGCCTGCTGGATGTTGACCCTTATACTTACCGGCTGATCCCCGAACTCGCCGCCCGCTGGACTGTGCTGGATAACGGCGCGACTTACCGCTTTTATCTGCGTCGTGATGTGGAATTTCAGACCACAGACTGGTTTACCCCGACACGCAAATTAACCGCCGATGATGTGGTGTTCAGTTTTTCCCGCATCGTGGATAAGCAAAATCCGTATCATTATGTTAACGGCGGGCGTTATCCCTATTTTGATAGTCTCCGGTTCGCCTCCAATGTGAAATCCATCCGCAAAATTAATAATCATACGGTGGAAATCAAACTTAACACGCCGGATGCCTCTTTCTTGTGGCATTTAGCCACCCATTACGCCCCGGTGCTTTCAAAAGAGTACGCTGATAATCTGCAAAAAGCGCGGCGCCAGGAACAGATTGACTGGAAACCGGTCGGCTCCGGGCCATACTATCTGGATGATTATCAGAGCGGACAATTTGTCCGGATGCAGCGCCATGAAAACTACTGGAAAGGTAAACCGCGGATGCAGGAAGTGGTGGTGGATGTCGGCGCAGGTGGTGCCGGACGGATGTCGAAGCTTATCACCGGCGAGTGTGATGTGCTGGCGTATCCCGCTGCCAGCCAGTTGCAGGTGCTGCGTGATGATCCGCGCCTGCGTCTGATGCTGCGCCCGGGTATGAATATCGCCTATCTGGCGTTTAATACCAGCAAACCGCCGTTTAATAAGCTGGAAGCACGCCAGGCAATTGCCTATGCCATTAATAATGAACGGCTGATGAAATCCATTTATTACGGCACGGCAGAAACAGCAGCGTCTATTCTGCCCCGTGTTTCCTGGGCTTATGATAATCAGGCGCGGGTAACGGAGTACAATCCGGAAAAATCAAAAGCCATGCTGGAACAGCTCGGACTGAGTGGTATTACACTGAATTTGTGGGTACCGACCGCCTCGCAGTCTTATAACCCCAGCCCGCTGAAAATGGCGGAGCTTATTCAGGCGGATCTGGCGCAGGTCGGCATTACAATGAATATCCGCCCGGTCGAGGGGCGTTTTCAGGAGAATACCCTGATGGATCGCAGCCATGATATTACGCTTGCCGGCTGGTCGACCGACAGTAATGACCCGGACAGTTTTTTCCGTCCTTTACTCAGTTGTGCCGCGATTGGCTCTCAAACCAATCTGAGTCACTGGTGCTCACCTGAATTTGATGATGTTATTCATCAGGCGCTGCTGGCTCAACAATTAGGCAGCCGGATTGAGTATTATCATCAGGCGCAGCAGATACTCGCGCAGGATCTGCCGGTGCTGCCGCTGGCGTATTCACTGCGCTTACAGGCATTCCGTTATGATATCAAAGGGCTGGTGCTCAGTACTTTCGGTAATACCTCGTTTGCGGGTGTCTACCGGGAAGAGGCTGAAAAGCCGGTGATTGAAAACAAACCTGTGACGCCGGAGAAAAAGCCATGATCATCTTTATTCTGCGCCGCCTGTTGCTGATGCTTATCACCCTTTTCTTTCTGTCACTGCTCAGTTTCAGTCTGAGCTATTTTCCGGCGAATGCGCCCCTGAGCGGTGCCACACTGACAGATGCACTTGTGTTTTATTACAACGGATTACTGTCCTGGGATTTCGGCAGTTCGGTGATTAACGGCGAGCCGGTCAGTCAGCAGTTATGGTCCGCCCTGCCGCCGACCCTTGAATTATGCGGTCTGGCTTTTCTGTTCGCGCTGGTTATCGGCATTCCTGCCGGTATTATTGCCGGTGTCTGGCGCAATAAAGCGGCTGATGTCATCATCAGTACATTTGCACTGGTCGGGTTTTCAATCCCTGTATTCGGACTGGCTCTGCTGCTCACATTGCTGTTCTCTCTGCGGCTGGACTGGCTGCCGGTCTCCGGACGGATTGATTTATTGTATGATTTAACACCGGTTACCGGTTTCGCTATTGTTGATGCCTGGCTGTCTGATTCGCCTTACCGCCGGGAGATGATTGTCAATGTTTTATCTCACATGGTGCTGCCGGTGCTCACGCTTTCTATTGCGCCGATGACCGAAGTTATCCGCCTGATGCGCACCAGTACCGAAGATGTTATCAATGAAAACTATATTAAAGCCGCCGCTATCCGCGGATTATCCCGCCTGACCATTATCCGCCGCCATCTGTTGCACAATGCGCTGCCCCCGGTTATCCCTAAACTCGGACTGCAATTTTCCACCATGCTGACACTGGCGATGGTGACAGAAGTGGTATTTAACTGGCCGGGTATCGGGCGCTGGCTGATAACCGCTATCCGCCAGCAGGATTTTTCCGCGATTTCAGCCGGAGTGATACTGGTGGGATCAATGGTGATTATTGTCAATATCGTATCGGATATTCTGGGTGCCATATCCAACCCGCTGAAACATAAGGAATGGTATGCATTCAGATAAACTCTACCGCGAAGATCAGATGCCGTCGCCGGGACGGGTTATCTGGCAAAATTTTACGGCGGATATTCCGGCCATGATCGGGTTTTATGGTGTACTGTTTCTGCTGGTGCTGACCATCAGCGGACCCTATATTGCGCCGTATGCGCTCGACCAGCAGTTTGTCGGCTATCAGTTACTGCCGCCGTCCTGGTCACATTATGGTAATGTCGCTTTTTTCCTGGGAACGGATGACCTCGGGCGCGATATTTTAAGCCGCATACTGATCGGGACACAATCCACTTTCGGTGGCGCACTGCTTGTGACAGTGACGGTCGCGGTATCCGGCATTGTTATCGGCTGCCTGGCAGGTATGACACACGGCCTGCGCTCCGCTGTATTTAATCACATGTTTGATACTCTGCTCGCCCTCCCGTCGCTGCTGCTGGCGATTATTGTTGTTGCCTTTTTCGGTGCCAGCCTGAGTAACGCCATGATTGCGGTGGCGCTGGCGCTGCTGCCGCGTATTGTGCGCATGATTTATATCGCGGTGCATGATGAACTGGATAAAGAGTATGTGATTGCCGCACGCCTGGATGGCGCATCCAGCCTGAATATTTTTATCCGTACTGTCCTGCCGAATATCAGCGCGGTCACAGTAACAGAACTGACGCGCGCCCTCTCTATTGCTATCCTGGATATTGCCGCACTCGGCTTTCTGGAGTTAGGTGCACAACTGCCGTCGCCGGAATGGGGAGCCATGCTCGGGGATTCTCTGGAGCTTATCTATGTTGCGCCCTGGTCGGTGATTCTGCCCGGGACGGCAATCCTCATCAGTGTGCTGCTGGTCAATCTGCTCGGCACCGGGTTACAGCGCGCGATTAATGCGGGGGTGGAATAATGCCGTTACTGGATATCCGCAATTTAACCATCGAATTTATGACTGCCGCCGGTCCGGTAAAGGCAGTGGATCGCGTGACATTATCCCTGACCGAGGGCGAATTCCGCGGGCTGGCGGGTGAGTCAGGCTCTGGTAAAAGCCTGATTGCCAAAGCAATTTCAGGTGTTACCAAGGATAACCTGCGCGTCACGGCAGACCGTTTCCGTTTTAATGATATTGACCTGCTGAAATTAACACCCCGCCAACGCCGCAAGGTGATCGGGCACAATGTGTCGATGATTTTTCAGGAGCCGCAGTCCTGTCTTGATCCGTCGGAAAATATCGGCAAACAGCTGATTCAGGCAATTCCGGGCTGGACTTACAAAGGCCGCTGGTGGCAGCGTTTTAACTGGCGTAAGCGCCGTGCTATTGAGCTGCTGCACCGCGTCGGTATCAAAGATCATAAAGATGTGATGGGCAATTATCCCTATGAACTGACGGAAGGTGAATGTCAGAAGGTGATGATTGCCATCGCGCTGGCAAATCAGCCACGCCTGCTGATCGCCGATGAGCCGACCAACGCCATGGAGCCGGATACCCAGGCGCAGATTTTCCGCCTGCTCACCCGTCTGAATCAGAATAATAATATGACCATTTTGCTTATCAGCCATGATTTGCAGATGATGAGCCAACTGGTGGATCGCATTCATGTGCTCTATTGCGGACAAACCGTGGAAAGCGCCGAGCCGGAAGATCTGCTGCTCAAGCCGCACCATCCCTACACCCAGGCACTGATGCGGGCAATACCTGATTTTGAAAAAGCCCTTGCGCACAAGTGCCGGCTGAATACATTACCGGGTGCGATCCCGTCACTGGAACACCTGCCGGTCGGCTGCCGTCTGGGACCGCGCTGCCCGTATGCACAAAAAGTGTGCATTGAAGCGCCGCGTCTGCGCACCATAAAAAATCGCAGCTTTGCCTGCCACTTCCCGCTGAATATGGAGGATGTGTAATGCCGGGTCCTCTGCTGGAAGTCAAAAATCTGAGTAAAACCTTTCATTACCGCGACGGACTTTTCCGCCGTCATTACCGGCAGGCGGTCAAACCTGTCAGTTTTACCCTGCAACCCGGTCAGACACTCGCCATCACTGGTGCGAATGGTTCGGGAAAATCAACACTCGCGCGGATGTTATCCGGCATGATAGAACCGAGTGGCGGGGAGATCCTGATAGACAAACACAAACTGACTTACGGTGATTACAGCTACCGGAGCCAGCGTATCCGTATGATTTTTCAGGACCCGGCTACGTCACTGAACCCCCGTCAGCGTATCGGGAAGATACTGGAACTGCCGCTGATCCTCAATACTGATCTTGATGCCGCTCAGCGCCGTCTGCGTATTCACTCCACACTGCGCCAGGTAGGTCTGTTGCCTGATCATGCGGATTATTATCCGCATATGCTGGCATCCGGGCAAAAACAGCGCGTGGCTCTCGCCCGTGCGCTTATCCTGCAACCGGAGGTGATTGTTGCCGATGAAGCGCTGGCCTCTCTGGATATGTCGCTGCGTTCGCAGATAATCAATCTGATCCTGGAACTTCAGGAAACACAAAAAATTGCCTATATTTATGTGACACAACATCTGGGCATGGCAAAACACATCAGCGACCAGATCATGGTAATGCATAACGGGGAAGTGGTTGAGCGCGGCAATACCGCTGAAGTACTTGCCTCTCCGCTGCATGATGTGACCCGTAAACTGATTACCAGCCATTTCGGTGAGGCGCTGTCCGCCGAAGCCTGGCGTCAGGATGTGGAGTAATAACCACTCTCTGATGAGTCAGGCAAAATACACCACAATTTCCGGTTACGTGATAGAATCACCCGGATTTTTAACAACCTCATCACCTGCCCGGTTTCCGGAGACAGCGGATGACATGAAAAAAACAAGGAAACTGCTATGGGTTTTATGACCGGTAAACGCATCCTGATCACAGGTGTTGCGAGCAAATTATCAATTGCTTACGGTATTGCCAAAGCGATGCACGACCAGGGCGCAGAGCTTGCGTTCACCTACCAGAATGACAAGCTGAAAACCCGTGTTGAAGAGTTCGCTCAATCCCTGGATTCCTCCATCATCCTGCCTTGTGATGTTGCTGAAGATGAAAGCATTGACAGCCTGTTCACTGAGTTAGCTAAAGTCTGGCCGAAATTTGATGGTTTTGTGCACTCTATTGGTTTCGCCCCTGCTGACCAGTTAGACGGCGACTATGTAGATGCGGTCACCCGTGAAGGTTTCCGTATTGCGCACGACATCAGCGCCTACAGCTTTGTGGCAATGGCAAAAGCCTGCCGCAGTATGCTGAACCCGCATTCTGCTCTGCTGACCCTCTCTTACCTGGGAGCTGAGCGCGCAATCCCTAACTACAATACTATGGGTCTGGCAAAAGCGTCTCTGGAAGCTAACGTCCGTTATATGGCAAATGCGATGGGTAAAGAAACCATCCGTGTTAACGCCGTATCTGCCGGTCCTATCCGTACTCTCGCAGCATCCGGCATCAAAGATTTCCGCAAAATGCTGTCCCATTGCGAAGCTGTGACACCACTGCGCCGCACTGTGACCACTGAAGATGTGGGTAATGCCGCGGCATTCCTGTGTTCTGATCTGGCGGGCGGGATCACCGGTGAAGTTCTGCACGTTGACGGCGGTTTCAGTATCGCGGCAATGAATGAGCTGGAACTGAAATAAAACAACCAGCCTCTGCAATGCAGAGGCTGTGTTTTCTGAGCGTTCCGTGCCGCAGCGGTCACAGGCAAAACGAAAAGACGCTGTAAATACATCCGTGTACGCTCATACGCGTCATCCATGACGCGCATGCTTTTCGTTTATTTGCCTGCTTCCCGCTGACGCCTGCTGATATCGGTATCATCTGTCTTAAAAATCACTGAGTTTCAGCCTTCAGAGTTCGATTCTGCCAGTAACTTCTCTGTCAGCCGCTGAGCATAAAGCGCTTCTTCGCCACACACTGACGGCATTGTCTGATTGGCAACTGAATCAATAAAATGGCGCACAGCTCCATCAAAACCGCGCTGAACCAGTACCGGCTCCCATGCCGCCGGGTACTGCTCCTGAATTCCTGCCGCAGTTTCACTGCGAAAGTGGTTCATGTCTGTCACCTGATAGCAGCCATCACGTCCGGTTACACTCACCTGCTCCCGCTGACTTGCAGCGCACCTGTGCATTGATGCTGTCAGCCAGGCACCTTCTGCGGTCTGCAAATGATGTTCCGCATACAGCAACTGATTTTGTTCATTAACCTGTATGCTTCCGCTTTTCAGGCGGGCCTGTCCGTCGCGCCCCAACCAGAGTAAAGTATCCGCAATATGCAGATAATCATCTGTCATCGTAAAATTGACATCATGCGGACCGACACTGTTGCTGCGGTGCTTATCCATACGGACAGAGGCAGCCTTTCCGGCAATACACTCTCTGAGTTGCAGGTAAAAAGGCGAAAATCGCCGGTTAAATCCCACCATCAGCGCCCGTTGTTTTTTTGCGGCCAGACTGACCAGGGCTTCTGACTGCTCACAGGTTTCGGCAAGTGGTTTATCAACATACACATGACAACCTGCATTGAGTAACTCACTGACGACGGCAAAGTGACTTGCGGTGCTGCTGTGAACAAAGACCGCATCACATTGTTCTGCCAGTGCATGCAGTGTAGGAAACAAGGTAAACCGGTAAGCATCACACACCGGGCGGGCTTTTTCCTGATTTGGCGAAAAACTGCCGGACAGCACCCAATCATCCGTTTTGGCTAATACCGGCAAATATGCTTTTTGTGCTATGCCACCCAAACCGGCTATCCCGATACGGATTTTTTTCATGTACTTTTCACCTTTTATCGTTTTGTAACAATGAATTATAAAGTATTACCGGATATTGAATCTGTAGTGATTATATGGAAAGATAGCTCTGACCGGTAAGAAATTCGCCTGCTAAATCCATATGCCCCGTGAATACCAGTCTATACTTCTTACATACCGCCATATCCGTTCTTTCATTTTGACTGAGGAGCAATCAATGCAATTATTTTATACCCCGGGAAGTTGTGCGTTATCTCCGCATATTATTTTGCGCGAAACAGGGCTGGATTTTTCACTGGTCCGTGTCGATCTGAAAGCTAAAAAAACAGAAAATGGTGATGATTATCTGAAAATCAACCCGAAAGGACAGGTGCCCGCACTGTGTATCAGTGATAACCAACTGTTAACGGAAGGCGTGGCGATTGTACAATACCTTGCCGATCAGAAACCGGATCGCAAACTTATTGCCCCTGCGGGGACGCTGGAGCGCTACCATCAGATTGAGTGGCTCAATTATATCGCCAGCGAAGTACACAAAAGTTTCAGCCCGCTCTTTTCAACAGAGACGCCGGAGGATTACCGCCCGATTGCTGTCCGCAATCTGATGAGCAAATTTGCGTATGTTGACAGTGTGCTGGCAAAAAGCCCTTATATCACCGGTAACAGTTTTACAGTGGCGGATGCCTATCTGTTTACTGTCTCCGGCTGGGTGCCACACCTGAATCTCTCACTGGAGCCTTATCCGCATTTGCAGGCTTATCTGGCGAAAATTGCTCACCGCCCGCATGTGCAGGATGCAATGGAAGCGGAAGGTCTTATTTAAGCTTTCCCTTATTCATTCAAACTGCAGGTTCGTTGGCTGTAACCTGAATGACATTGGGTATAAAAAGTAAAAACGCCGGTATTTACCGGCGTTTTGTATTGCAGATAATATGCTGCAATCAGTCTATCTGCTCCGCGCAGAATTTATGTGTCGGGACAACCATTTCATCCTGTGCTGCCACCAACTGTAATTCATACTCATTCATGGTTTTAGTTTTCAGCATCACTTCATACACAGCAGCCGCAACGTGCTCCAGTGCTTTCGGTAATTCTTCACCTTTGAGCAGATTAACCAGCATCAGACCACTGGTTAAATCACCCACACCCACCGGTTGGCGCTCACCAAAATCCACCAGCGGACGGCTGATATGCCAGGCGTGCTCTGCGGTAACCAAAATCATTTCAAAGCGATCAGCACGGTAACCGGCACGGGAAAGATGCTTAACCAGCACCAGGCGCGGACCTTTTTTGCACAGACTGCGGGCAGCGGCAACCGCTTCATCCACATTGTGAATAGTTTGTCCGCTGAGAGTTTCCAGCTCCAGAAGATTTGGTGCGACCATATCACTGACCGCCAGGGCTTCCCGGCACAGGAAATCCGCCACACCGGGTGCAACAATACAACCTTTCTCCGGATGACCCATTACCGGATCACAGAAATACCACGCCTGCGGATTACGGGCTTTGACCTTCTTCACCACATCCACAATTCGCTGTCCCTGCTCTGCCGAGCCGAGATAACCGCTGAGCACCGCATCGCAGCGGGTCAGTTGATCAATCTTATCGATGCCGTCCACGATGTCAGTGATGTGCTCTGCGCTCATCACGCAGCCGGTCCAGCCTTGTGCATACTGTGTGTGATTCGAAAACTGAACCGTGTTCAGTGGCCAGACGTTGACTCCCATGCGGCGCATCGGAAATTCGGCCGCGCTGTTACCGGCGTGACCATAGACAACATGTGACTGGATAGAGAGAATATTTTTCATTGATACAACCTGATTTTTATTATTACCGCGCATATACCGTTATTCATTCAAACTGCAGGTGCGTTGGCTGCATCCTGAATGACGTTGGACATATCATATTCTGTGAAACGAAAAAGATCTTGCTGGCAGATCAAAAAGGGCAACTTTCGTTGCCCTTATTCAGCGTAAACTTTTATTTCCAGCAGATCAGGCAGTAATGTTTTTTCCCGCGACGCAGTAATGTGTAGCGACCAAATAATTTATCACTGTCAGTAAAGCGGTATTCTGCATCAGACTGTTTTTCACCATTAAGTGAAACAGCGTTGGAGCCAATCATGGTACGCGCCTGACCGCGTGACGGCACCAGTTCAGCCAGTACCAGCGCCTGCTGTAAATCAGCATCGCTTTCCGGCTCAATGTGCGGCATACCATCCTGCGCTAACTGTGCAAAATCATCTTCCGTCAGGTTGCTGATATCGCCGTTAAACAGGCTGTCAGTAATACGCTGTGCGGCAATCAGACCCGCTTCGCCGTGAACCAGTTTTGTGACCAGCTCTGCCAGAACATACTGCGCGAGCGGTGCTTTACCGCTGGCTTTGTCTTCAGCTTCAAGCGCGTCAATCTCATCAAGGCTCATAAAGGTGAAGAATTTCAGGAAGCGGTAGACATCAGCATCGGCTGTATTAATCCAGAACTGATAGAATTTGTACGGGCTGGTTTTCTTCGGATCCAGCCATACTGCGCCGCCTTCGGTTTTCCCGAATTTAGTGCCGTCAGATTTGGTGATAAGCGGTACAGTCATGCCCCAGACCTGCTGCTGGTTCATGCGGCGGGTTAAATCAATACCGGAGGTAATATTGCCCCACTGGTCAGATCCACCGATTTGCAGCTCCACACCGTAATCTTTATTCAGACGGACAAAGTCATAGCCCTGTAACAGGTTATAAGAGAATTCAGTAAATGAAATACCGACATCATCCCGGTTCAGGCGCTGTTTTACGGCTTCTTTGTTGATCATCTGATTAACAGAGAAGTGTTTGCCGATGTCGCGCAGAAAGGTCAGCACATCCATAGAGCCGAACCAGTCATAGTTGTTTGCAGCGACTGCACTGTTGTCACCGCAGTCAAAATCGAGGAACGGCGATGCCTGCTGACGGATTTTTTCCACCCAGTCATGAACCGTGTCCTGTGTATTGAGTTTGCGCTCCGTCGCTTTAAAGCTCGGGTCGCCAATCAGCCCCGTTGCACCACCAACCAGCGCAACCGGACGATGCCCGGCTAACTGGAAACGCTTTAAGCACAGCAACGGAACCAGATGGCCCAAATGCAAGCTGTCGGCGGTCGGATCGAAACCACAATAGAGGGAAACCGGGCCTTGCGCCAGTCTCTCTGCTAACGCTTTTTCGTCCGTTACCTGGGCAATAAGGCCCCGCTCTTGCAGTTGTTTAATCAGGTTCGTACCAGACATCAATGACTCCATCAGTTCTGTTTTGTCTATGCAAAAATTGCGGATGATAAAATGAGGTTACAGCATAAAGCGGCACTCCGTGAAGTGCCAGCAATAAAGTCGTTTTAGTGCAGAAATTCGTTTTCTGTCAGCTTATGGTGCGAGGCGGTCAATCTCCCAGCCATCAGCGGTGCGCGTATAAAGGAAGCGGTCGTGCAGGCGGTGTTCACCCCCCTGCCAGAACTCCACTGAGTTAAATTTCACGCGATATCCGCCCCAGAAGCTTGGCAGCGGAACTTCACCCTGCTTAAATTTTTGTTTCAGTTCAAGAAACTTACCTTCCAGAATCCCTCTTGCCGAGATACGGGAAGATTGCTGTGATGCCCATGCGGCAATCTGACTGTCTTTAGGGCGGCTGTTAAAGTACTTCACCACGTCAAGAGTGGATAAACGCTCAACCTCGCCCAGAAAACAGACCTGCCTGTCGAGCGTATGCCACGGAAAATGGAGGCTTATTTTTGGGTTTTTTGCCAGATGCTGTGCCTTACGGCTGCCTGTATTAGTATAAAAAATCAGTCCGTTTTTATCGAAATGCTTGAGTAACACAATACGCTGATACGGCTGACCAGTTTCATCCACCGTCGCCACACTCATGGCGGTCGGATCTGACAATTTAGCTTCACACGCCTGTTTCAGCCAGCGCTCAAACATTTCCAGCGGCTCATCACTGAGATCATGGCGGCGTAATCCGCCTTTGGTATATTCACGCCGCAGTGAAGCAACATCCGGAGACTCATCTGACATGCTTTTTTCCTCTTGATTTTTCTTTTAATCACAATTACTTGCTGTGTATTTGTGCCTATATTTATTCATGGCGGATAACCGGATAAACCGCGCCCAATACGGTTTCTCTGTCTGCGCCGGTAACAGACGGCAGATTACCGGACTCGCCTGCCAGAGTGCGTGCCGCCAGCCAGGCAAACGCCAGTGCTTCCAGGTCGTCCCCGCTCAGACCAAAGGTGTCAGTCGGGCTGACTTCTGTGCCCGGCAACAACGCAGACAAACGGGACATTATCTGCGAATTCTGCGCCCCGCCACCGCACACCAGAAGCCGTTCACACCCGCCACAGAGTGCCACCTGGTCACTGATACTGACCGTTGTCAATTCCAGCAGTGTGGCCTGTACATCCTCCGGTAATACATCAGGGAATGCCGTCAGGTGCGTGGTCAGCCACTGCATATTAAAATATTCACGGCCGGTACTTTTCGGTGCTGAACGGCTGAAATACGGATCACGAAGCATCTGAGCCAGCAGTTTTCCATGTACATGTCCGCTTTTTGCCCAGGCGCCGTCTTTATCATAAGGCTGTGCCCGGTGGCGCCATGTCCAGCTGTCCATCAGCATATTGCCCGGCCCGGTATCATATCCTCTGACCGGCGCGGCCGGAATAAGGGTGGTGATATTCGCTATTCCGCCGATGTTCAGAATAATGCGTTTCTCACCCGGTACGCCGAGAACAGCCTCATGAAATGCCGGCACCAGTGGCGCGCCCTGCCCGCCATACGCCATATCGCGGCGGCGGAAATCCCCGGCTGTCGTGATATTAGTCAGCGCGGCGACCCGGTTGTTGTCCCCGAGTTGCATAGTGAAAGGCGTTTCGCTGTCCGGTTCATGCCAGACAGTCTGCCCGTGGCAGCCGATGCCGGTAATGTCCTGCGGTGTCAGCCGGGCTTTCTCCAGCAGCCCGTTTACCGCCTGCGCAAATAATGTGCCCAGGTCATAATCCAGCCTGCCGATTTCCGACAATGTCGTCTGTTGCCCCTGACATACTGCCAGTATGCGGGTTTTCAGTGCATGGGGAAACGGATGCGAATAACTCACCTGTTGCGCTACCACTGCATCATTAATCGCAGCCAGAACGACATCAACGCCATCCATACTGGTTCCTGACATCACTCCGATATAACGTCCCGGGCGCATAGCCAATTCCTTTTAATCAATAACCGTTTGATAAAAATAGTATATACCCAACATCATCCAAAATGCAGGCAGGCGGCAAGGGAAGATAGGCGGGGAGCATAGGTAAACTATGTGACCTGGCTAGCTGAGTGCAGCCAACGAACCTGCTGTTTGAATGAATAAGGGTATATTCAGATGTAACTACTATAATTAGGCTCAACAGCAGATCCATCCCTTTCTGTCGCGTGACATCACTTAATCCTGAATCTGATGCGTGCCTCACAATTGTGAAATAAGAGGATTTACCTTGCCTGATAACCATTTCACTTTAAGCTGTTCCTAATCCTCACGGAAATAAAACATTTTTAATGCAAAATTATTCTGCGATAATGGGTAAGATACAACACGACACCACAGATAATGAACCCATTCCCCGTCTGTGAACATAATAATCAGGAGTTAAGTATGTATAAGCGTTTTCTCGCCGGTGCATTCGCCGTTGTCGCATTATCCGGCTGTGTGAATATGGATACACTGAGTGGTGACACTTATAGTGCAGAACAGGCGAAAAGTGTTCAGACAGTCACTTATGCTACTATTATGAGTGCCCGTCCTGTCACAATCCAGGCCGGAGGTAAGGAAAATGTTCTCGGCGCTGTGGGTGGTGCTGTTCTGGGTGGTATCTTAGGCAGCACTATCGGTGGCGGGACAGGCCAGACTCTTGCAACCGCGGCAGGTGCTATCGCCGGTGGTGTTGCAGGTCAGAACGTACAGGGTGCAATGAACAACACATCCGGTGTTGAACTGGAACTCAAACAAGACAATGGCGAGATCATTGTTGTTGTACAGAAACAAGGTAAAACACCTTTCTCTGTAGGTCAGCGCGTCCGTATCGCAAAATCAGGCTCAACGTATACCGTATCTCCGCGTTCCTGACAGCAGTTTTATCCGGCAAAAGGCGAAACAACTCTGTTTCGCCTTTTTTGTTTGTCCGGGTTAGTTTCGGCTGTGTAACTGAACAATATTGTTTTCCAGCTTGCGGACAATATCAGCCAGCGCGTATAACTCGTCCTGTGTTATCCCCCCCAGAATCTCCTGACGTGTCTTTTCAATTACGGCATCCACCTCACGGATAAAAGGTTCAGATTCTTCCGTGAGCTTTATCCGTTTTGCTCTGCGGTCGTTAATACAGATATGGCGCGTAATTAACTTTTTCTCTTCCAGCTGATCCAGCGTACGAACCAGTGAAGGTTGTTCAATACCAATCGCTTTTGCTAACTGAATCTGGGATTGGTCCGGGGGTAACAAACTGATGTTGTAGAGTGTTATCCAGTGTGTCTGCGTTAATTTTAACGGCTTGAGCCGATGGTCGATAAGTGACCGCCATATCCGTACTAACCTCGCTAAATCTGATCCCAAAGTTAACTCCACAAATTTCTCCTTATGTGAATACTGTACAGACGCATGTGAACGCCATAATGTCTTTCAATCACCCAATAAAAAGAAACGCTGCGCTATTGTGTTCATTAATATCAGACGCAATATTGCGGCGTAATAAAAAACAGTTCACATTTATCTCACACCCTGCCATTTAGATAGCAGTGAAATAGTTAGCTTTTTATACAAATTTAATTGATTAAGCGAGTGAAGTTGTTTCGCAGTAAGAATAGCGATCATCACGAATGGGATCTATATTTTTTTACATAACTATGTTCTTATTTTTAACAAAAAAATAATTTAATATATTAAAAATTGTTTAATTACAATTGGATAGGTTTAATTATGCCTGTTTACAAATAGTGATATTTATTACATTGCATTTATATGATTACCTTCCTAATAATAAACACAAATACACTAAATTAGATTATTTATATAATATATAAATAAGCCGAACTAAATAACACTTGTTAATTAATTCATTGCTAACATATAGAATATGAACTATTAATTTAAAATAAATCTATCTGAGATGAAGGTTCATCCGGCAATATGTCGCCTTTCTGCGCCCTGTAACGACGCTGACGACATAAACGCAGTACATTCTCTTTTTGGGTATTATTCAGGGATAACCACTGAAACCGCTCATCACGGCTCCGGTAGCAACCTTTGCAGTAACCTTTCTCACTTAGCTCACAAATCCCCACGCAAGGCGAAGGGATATCGAAAAGGTGAAGTTGTTCTGCCATCTGATAATGTCCTTTCGTCTGATGCCTCTGCGGGCAGCTTCCTGTTATCCTGTAACCATCAGCATCCTGATAATTTGAATTGTAGTCAATTCTCACGTTATAGTGTGAGTTATTGCTGCTATACCCAACGTTATTCAAGATGCAGGCAGGCGGCAAGCTCCGACTGCCCGGGAGCATAGATAATCTATGTGACCCGGCGGGCGGTGTGAAGCCAACGAACCTGCAGTTTGAATGAATAAGGGTATAAATAATGAAAGCCAATCAGGGAGATTACTTTATGCGTGTACTCCATACCATGCTCCGCGTAGGTGATATGCAACGTTCCGTCGATTTTTACACTAAAGTACTTGGTATGCGCTTACTGCGTACCAGCGAAAATCCGGAATATAAATATTCACTGGCCTTCGTGGGTTACACTGATGAGAGCGAAGGCTCAGTCATTGAATTAACCTACAACTGGGGTGTTGATTCTTATGATCAGGGCAGTGCTTTCGGGCATATTGCACTGGGTGTCGATGATGTTGCCGCTACCTGTGAGTCTATCCGGCAGGCCGGCGGAAAAATCAGCCGTGAAGCCGGTCCTGTAAAAGGTGGTTCCACTGTTATTGCCTTTGTTGAAGACCCTGATGGTTATAAGATTGAATTAATTGAAAATAAAAGTGCCGGTGCTGCCCTGGGCAACTAACCGGTATGTGAAGGAGGATCAGAACGATCCTTCTTTTTAGTGTCTGAGGCAATCTGTCCTTTCGCCCGCAGGCTCGCCGCGCTAGAATGATGCGTTTTGTTCGTTACAACCAAAGAGTCCCATGTCTGATAATCAAAATCACAATACCCTGAGCGCACGTTTCCGCGGATACTATCCTGTTGTTATTGATGTTGAAACAGGCGGATTTAATGCCAAAACTGATGCTATGCTGGAAATTGCTGCCATCACCGTTAAAATGGATGATAATGGCTGGCTGATGCCGGATCAGCGGCTTGAGTTCAATGTACAGCCTTTCGAGGGTGCTAATCTTGATCCTGCTGCGCTGGCCTTTACCGGGATAAACCCTGCCGACCCCGAACGCAAAGCGGTCCGCGAGTATGATGCCTTACATGAAATTTTTAAAATGGTGCGCAAAGGCATGAAAAATGCTGACTGCAAGCGCGCGATTATCGTGGCACACAATGCGAACTTTGATCACAATTTTGTGACGACAGCCGCAGAGCGCTGCGGTCTGAAACGTAATCCGTTTCATCCGTTTGCCACCTTTGATACCGCGGCATTAAGCGGACTGGCTCTCGGGCAGACCATCCTGGCAAAAGCCTGCATTACCGCCGGTATTCCATTCGATAGCAAAAAAGCCCACGGCGCGGCATATGATACAGACCGCACATCCCTGCTGTTCTGTGAAATAGTCAACCGCTGGAAGAAACTGGGCGGCTGGCCGCTGCCCGCAGACGCCTGAACAAACGCCACCTTTATGGTGGCGTTTTTATATTATTGTTTATCTGATAAATACTGCCAATTCCCGGTTCCGGCTCCTGCCATTACAGACGGACTGATAATATCCGCAGACTGAAGCTTCATCAGTTTCGGCAGGATTGTTTGTTCTGTTTCTTTAATCAGTTGTTCAATCCCGGCTTTAAAGCATACATCAAAATCTTTTTGTGCCAGATATGGTTTTGCCTGATCTACTGAACTGATCGACCCCAGTTGTGTAACATTACCGAATGCTTTTTCACCGAAACCGACTGGCGCAGAAAGCAATTCTGCCGCTTTCAGGCGGATATCCCGGGTGCCCGGGCCTGCTATTTTATGCTGTATTGCACTAAGCTGGGTAATGGTACTTCTCAGCGATCCTGATGATAAACTGACCAGTGAATTCGCCGTCAAAGATTCTCCTTTGCTCAGTATTTCCCTTAACAGGTTTACATGTTTCGACAGACAATTATGTGCAGAACCGAGTGTTTCCTGCGCGAGCAGAAGCTGCATTGTTTCAGATTGATCCTGTCTGACAGAAAGCGTATTTATCCGTCCGCTCAACTGGTGAAACGCATTATCAACCTTATCTTTCACTGATACAAAAAAATGGGTAACACTGTTTTTAATTTCACTGAGTTTCGCTGATAATCCGTGACATGGCAGTGACGTATCATCCGTAAACTCCCCAATGCCGGTAACCTTTACATGAGATGAAGCATACCCCGTTAAAATTGTATTCTGGCCGGCAGTATTTATCTGCATCTTTTTTTCCTTTTGTGTAAGTGACGCAGACACTTTAAAAAATAACACGCATAACAACTTTCATTTCATCACCATCAGAAAGACAAAAGCCCCGCCGGGAACACCGGCAGGGCTTTTTTGTTCATTCTGACTGTATAATTATTCTTCGTTTTCAGTCGGATTTTTAGCTGCTGTTTCTTTAATCAGTGTCTGTAATTCGCCGCTGCGCATCATTTCCATAATAATGTCACAACCACCGACTAATTCCCCGCCAATCCACAGTTGCGGAAATGTCGGCCAGTTTGCGTACTTTGGTAATTCCGCACGGATATCCGGGTTTTGCAGGATATCAACATACGCAAAACGCTCTTCACAAGATGCCAGTGCCTGAACAGCCTGCGCTGAAAAACCACAGCTCGGCAATTTCGGAGAACCTTTCATATACAGCAGAATCGGGTTTTCTTTGATCTGGCGTTCAATTTTTTCAATAGTCGTCATTTAAAATATCCTTTACATCTGCCCGGTCAGTACCGGTGTTAACTTTCATGCAGAATACCACTTTCCGTTACAAAGCGGTAATAATCATTCACATCCCGCCTGCATTTTCAGCCAGTAATTTTGCTGACAGACACTGAAAAATTCTTTTCGTTGCGGTGATATGTTTTTATTATTAAATTCAACCACTTCCCATACTATCCATTGTTCCGGACACTGACTGTCACCGTCATAAACGGCGGTTTCTATTTCCCCTGTGCACATCAGAACGACACCATCACAAAACTGCCATGTTCTTATGCGGGTGATAACCTCTGATAAAGGGTCATGGCAGTTATTATCAGAAATCATAATGCACTGTGCACTGCTGTTCAGGGCAGAATGAAGGTAATAGGCCAGCATGGTTACGTATATATGATGTTAAGAGGTGTCGCAATAATAAAGGGTCTGTCATATGTTTACAAACCGCAAAATTCTTCTGTTGCAGAAATATGCTGATACCACTCTCCTTTCCTCATCTCCCGCTGTTTTTTGCGGCAAAACTTGTTAAGATAATTCGCAGAATAATAACAGTAACCCATCCGTGATGAGGTTACTGATTTAACCTTAAAAAAGGAGAATGCAATGTCGTTTGAATTACCTGCACTGCCTTATGCAAAAAATGCATTAGCGCCATATATTTCTGAAGAAACACTGGAATACCACTATGGTAAGCACCATAACACCTATGTGGTTAATCTGAACAACCTGATTAAAGGCACTGCTTTTGAAGGAAAATCGCTGGAAGAGATAATCAAAACCTCTGACGCCGGAATCTTTAATAATGCCGCTCAGGTCTGGAACCACACGTTTTACTGGCACTGTCTGGCACCAAACGCAGGCGGTGAACCAACCGGGAAAATTGCTGAAGCAATCACTAAAGCATTCGGTTCATTTGCTGAGTTCAAACAGCAGTTTACTGATTCCGCTATCAAAAACTTCGGCGCCGGCTGGACGTGGCTGGTGAAAAAAGCAGACGGCAGCCTGGCTATCGTCAATACTTCAAATGCGGGCACACCAATCAGTGGTAATGACAAACCACTGTTAACCGTCGATATCTGGGAGCACGCGTATTACATTGATTACCGTAATGCACGTCCTAAATACCTGGAAAATTTCTGGGCATTAGTGAACTGGAAATTTGCGGAAGAAAATCTGGCGTAAGTTACTCAGATAACAGATGTATTATATTAAAAAAGGGCGGATTTTCCGCCCTTTCGTACAGCAGGAAGATGCATCAGAAAAGCATAAAAGCAAATGCGACGATCATTGCCAGTGCCGCAAACGTCATTGACAAACTATATTTCAGATCTGTATCCATTCTTATCTCCAAAATAGCTGCTAATCAGGAAGTGATGACCATCAGAAACCCGTGATCATCAAAATAAACAAAACCGATGGTCTGACTAAAAAATAAAAATAACTGACCATATCAATAACCATAACACAGGTTATATCTTTTACTTTTGACCCGGATCAGACAATAAAGACTGTTTTTACAGAAATTTTTCTATTGTTACCGCATAATGGCACTATAATAGCAATCGATTAACCTAATAATAAAATACAGACCAGCAGGTCAGGAGTTGTTTTCATCATGGCAACGATTAAAGATGTGGCTAAGCGCTCGGGCGTCTCCACCACAACCGTCTCCCATGTCATTAATAATACCCGTTTCGTTGCAGAAGAAACGAAAGCGGCTGTCTGGGCTGCCATCAAAGAATTACATTATTCACCCAGCGCTGTGGCGCGCAGTCTGAAGGTGAATAACACAAAATCTATCGGATTACTGGCAACCTCCAGTGAGGCGCCCTATTTTGCCGAAGTGATTGAAGCTGTTGAAAACAGCTGTTACAGCAAAGGATACACCTTAGTGCTGTGTAACTCGCATAATAACCCTGATAAACAGAAAGCCTATCTGGCGATGCTGGCACAGAAAAGGGTCGATGGTCTGCTGGTGATGTGTTCTGAGTATCCCGATCAGCTGATTTCCATGCTGGAAGGCTACCGCAACATCCCGATGGTGGTTATGGACTGGGGCAAATCCCGTGGTGATTTTACCGATGCTATTATTGATAATGCCCTGCACGGCGGCTATCTCGCCGGGCGCTATCTGATTGAGCGCGGGCACCGCGATATCGCGGTAATCCCGGGTCCGCTGGAGCGCAATACCGGCGGTAACCGTCTGGAAGGCTTTCAGAAAGCAATGAAAGAAGCCGGGATCACAGTGCGTGATGAATGGATTGTCCAGGGTGATTTTGAACCGGACTCCGGTTATCAGGCGATGACACAAATTCTTAACGGAAAACAACGTCCGACGGCTGTTTTCTGTGGCGGTGATTCGATGGCGATGGGCGCGATTTGTGCCGCTGACGAAATGGGACTGCGCGTGCCGCAGGATATTTCGGTGATCGGGTACGATAATATCCGTAATGCCCGCTACTTCACCCCGGCACTGACAACGGTTCATCAGCCGAAAGAGCGCCTGGGACAGATGGCACTGACCATGCTGCTCGATCGTATCGTCAATAAGCGTGAAGATGCACAGACAATTGAAGTGCATCCGCGTCTGGTTGAGCGCCGTTCCGTGGCAGATGGTCCGTTTATCGATTACCGCCGCTGATATCAGCGCAACCACTCGGCATTGAGGGTTTCGCTGTCACCGAGATAATCGAGCAGCCAGCTTAGAGCCGGTGAGGTATTTTTATCCACCCAGGTGATACAGCACGGGCTGTCCGGTAACGGTTGTTCAATCTTCAGTGCCGCCAGCCTGCCCGCCGCAATCAGCGGGTCAGCGCGGTGCGCCGGCATCATTGCCACACATAGCCCCGCCTCCACACACGCAACTCCGCTGTCCCAGTCCGGGACTATCAGACGGCGCTGGTTATCCAGCGCCCAGGTGTCGCGTTTGGGCAGCGAACGGGACGTATCTTCCAGGCACAAACTCGGGTACAGCACCATTTCTTCATTCGTCAGAAGGCTATCCGCCGATGCCAGCGGGTGTGCTTTGCTGACCACAGCCCGCCACGGCATAAATCCCATATCGCGGAAATTATAGCGCTCACCGATGGGAGATGCCCTGGTTGCGCCAATCGCCACATCCACCCGCCGGTCCACCAATGCATCCCATACCCCGTTAAAGACTTCCGGATAAATAAACAGCTCAATGTCCGGAAAATGATGGTAAAAATCCAACAGAAGTCGCGTTATTCGTGCCGGTTTCACGATACAGTCAACCGCAATACTGAATTCACCACGCCAGCCGTTGGCTATCATCTGACATTGATGTCGTGTGGATTTCATTTTTTTGATAACAGTCCGGGCTTCTCTGACGAACAACACACCCGCAGGGGTCAGTTCCACATCTCTGTGGCGTCGTTCAAACAGCGGTACTGCCAGCCACTCTTCCAGTTGGCGGACACTGTAGCTTATCGCAGAGGGCACGCGGTGAAGTTCTTCTGCCGCCGCACTGAAGCTGCCTGTCCGTGCTACTGCATCAACCACATCCAGCGTATATTCTGACCACATAATCCCTCCTTTCAAATTTTTTCACAGCAATGTGCAAATAATAACGTTTTACAAAGAAAATTTCGAATGGTTAAAATAACAACTTACGAATTACACTTTCGCACAACATTTATTTAACATTCAGGTATTCATTTGTGACTGTTCAAAAATCGCCTTCCCGCGGCTTCCTTTTTTATCTCGCCGGACTCAGCATGCTGGGTTATCTCGCGATTGATATGTATCTCCCTGCTTTCGGTATGATGCAGGTATCTTTAAACTCAAGTGCCAGCGCCATCAGTGCCAGTCTGAGTATTTTCCTGGTCGGTTTTGCTATCGGTCAGCTGTTATGGGGTCCGCTTTCCGATAAAATCGGGCGCAAGCCGGTCCTGCTGATGGGATTAGGGTTGTTTGCCCTGAGCTGTCTGGCTATGGTGTGGGTATCCACCCCGGCACAACTTTTATTACTGCGCTTTGTGCAGGCTGTCAGCGTCTGTTCTGCTGCTGTTACCTGGCAGGCGCTGGTGATTGACCGCTATGACAGCCACCGCGCGCAGCGTGTTTTCGCCGCGATTATGCCGCTGGTAGCTCTCTCTCCGGCACTTGCTCCTCTGCTCGGTGCCTGGCTGCTCAATCATGGCGGCTGGCATGAGATCTTCCTGTTACTCGGCGGTATTACTGTTCTGATCCTTCTCCCGACGCTGTTTTTGAAAGAAAAACACGCATTTGCCGCACCTGACAGTATCAAACCTGAAAAGCAGGCGATCTCGTTCTTCCGCCTGCTGAAATCACCGATATACAGCGGTAATGTGCTGATTTATGCCGCGTGCAGTGCCGGGTTCTTTGCCTGGCTGACCGGCTCACCGTTTATCCTGCGCGATATGGGATATAACCCGAATGATATCGGATTGAGTTATATTCCTCAGACTATCGCCTTTATGGTTGGCGGGTACGGCTGCCGTGCCCTGTTATCTTATGTGAAAGGTAAAACATTACTGCCGTTCCTGCTGGCCGGTTATGCCATCAGTATGATAAGCCTGTATGCTATGGCCAAATTCGGTAATCCGTCACTGGTTGAGATCCTGATCCCGTTCTGCTTTATGGCGGCAATGAACGGCGCGTCATATCCGATAGTGGTATCAAATGCCCTGGCCGTTTATCCGGCACACAGTGGTAAGGCCGCGGCGTTACAAAACGCAATTCAGTTAGGATTATGTTCTGCCATCAGTTTCCTCGTCTCTGCCCTGATGAATAATCCGCTGCTCTCAACAACCGCAGTCATGGCAGCTACGGTGATCCTGGCTGCCGGCGGCTATATTATGCAGCACCGCTCATCCCGGACAGCTGTAACTATTGCGGAACAAAATCAATAAATTGCAATTAATTTAAGAATATTCCTAATTGTAAGCCGTACTCAGTTACGGCTTTTTTTATCATTGAAATTTACTTTCAGGCTCCTATACTTTTCAGACAATTAGTCTTAAATCCGGATTTTGAACTTTATTTTTATCTTAAAGATAACATTAATATGATAACCGTCACCCGGTAAGGGACAACATGTCATGTTCTGTTATTTCTGCGCAACATAACTGATATTAATAAAGTTCTCAAAATCCCGCTTTGATAAAAATTGGAGATAACATGAGTTCTGATTGTATCGAAAATCAAAAAACGCAGTCTGATGCCTGGCTGCGGATTACTTCCGACCTTTTAAATGAAGCCGGTATTGAAATTAACGGCACCCGCCCTTTTGATATACAAGTGCACAATAACCATTTTTTTAAACGGATATTGCAGCAGGGATCGATGGGACTGGGTGAGAGTTACATGGACGGTTGGTGGGACTGTGAGCGTTTGGATCTCTTTTTCCAACGTGTGCTGCGTGCCGGGCTGGAAGACAAACTTCCGAAAAATATCAATGATGTTGTTAAAATTGCTATGGCGCGCCTGCGTAATCTTCAAACCCGTAAACGGGCAAGGATTGTGGGTGAAGAGCATTATGATCTGGGTAATGACCTGTTTGAGCGCATGCTCGACCCGTATATGCAATACTCCTGCGGCTACTGGAAAGACCTGAGTCATACCCCGGAAAACCTGCCTCTGGCGCAGGAACAAAAACTGCATCTTATCTGTGAAAAATTACAGCTGAAACCGGGTATGCGGCTTCTGGATATCGGCTGTGGCTGGGGCGGGCTGGCGGCTTATGCGGCAAAACACTTTGCGGTCTCTGTTACCGGGGTGACTATTTCTGCCGAACAGCAAAAATACGCGCAGGCACGCTGTGCTGATCTTGATGTCAATATTATCCTGGAAGATTACCGCGATTTAAATGAACAATTTGACCGGATAGTGTCAGTCGGGATGTTTGAGCATGTCGGACCGAAAAATTACGCGACGTATTTTGATGTGGTAAAACGCAATCTGAAGCCGGATGGCCTCTTCTTATTACACACTATCGGCTCAAACCGGAATAAAGTGAATGTCGATGCGTGGATTGATAAGTATGTTTTCCCGAATGGCTGTCTGCCCTCTGTACAAAATATCGGTGACAGCAGTGAAAATAAATTAGTCATGGAAGACTGGCACAATTTCGGCGCGGATTATGACCGGACACTGATGGCGTGGTATGCCCGTTTTCTGGATGCATGGCCTGATCTGGAGCAGAATTACACTCCCCGCTTCAAACGGATGTTTACCTACTATCTGAATGCCTGCGCGGGGGCTTTTCGTGCCCGTGATATTCAGTTATGGCAGATATTATGGAGCCCGCAGGGCTGTGAAGGTGGTTTGCGCGTTGCCCGCTGAACGTTTCAGACACAAAAAAATCCGGACTGATGCCAAACCAGTGCCGGATTTTTTTACATATAATCTGTCAGGACTATGCGGGTTCTGTTGTCGCAGGCGGTGTCTTAGACTCTTGTGACTGCTGTGTTTTCTGCATCAGTACGCGCTCAACAGTATCAACTATCGCCTGTGTCTGCGGATCAAGCTCAATATTCACTTTATCCCCCAGACGCTTTTTGCCCAGCGTCGTGCGGGTGCAGGTTTCCGGGATCAGATGCACACAAAAGCGATTATTGACCACATCACCGATAGTCAGGCTGATACCGTCAATACCGACAAATCCTTTATGCAGGATATATTTCATCAGCATTTTATCTTCGATGCGCAGCCAAATCTGGTAATTATTTTCTGATACAAAAATTTTGGCAATTTCCGCCGTGGTCACAATATGGCCTGACATAATATGTCCGCCGATTTCATCACCATATTTGGCGGCTCTTTCCAGATTAACATTGTCACCGGTTTTCAGACTGCCGAGGTTTGTCAGTCTTAACGTTTCCTTAACCAGATCAAAGCTGATTAAATCACCGTCTATTTTTGTGACTGTCAGACAGCAGCCGTTGTGTGCAACCGAGGCGCCCGTTTCTATTCCGCCCAGTAATTCCGGCGGAAATTTCACAGTGTGAACACGAAAGTTTTCTTTTTCTTCAATGGCGACGACGGGGCCTTTGCCTTGTACAATCCCGGTAAACATGCGGATCTCCAGTCAGTAAATAAGTAGATTTATTGAGTTTATCCTACAATACAGAATTAAACAGCCCTTCTCCTGTCATCCCGCACATTTAATTGTATTGGTTTGTGTTGGCTTAATCGTTAGAATACCTGATCGCATACTCCGATAAATTATCAATGTATCCCGGAATCTCTTTCCTTATTTTTCTATCTGTATAAAAGGTGTATTTACGTGCAGAAGTATTTAAAAGAAGCGCGTACTTTGCTCGCTCTTGGTATTCCCGTTATTATCGCGCAGTTTTCCCAGACCGCGATGGGCGTGGTTGACACCATTATGGCCGGCAGAGTCAGTGCGACAGATATGTCCGCGGTTGCCGTCGGCACCTCTATCTGGCTGCCCGCGATATTATTTGGTCATGGTCTGTTAATGGCACTGACCCCGATTGTGGCACAAATGAACGGCTCCGGCCGCCGTCCCCTGATAGCAAATCAGATACAGCAGGGAATGTGGCTGGCAACTTTTCTGTCCGTTCTGGTCATTGCGGTGCTCTATAACAGCCGGTTTGTTATTGAAAATATGCCGCATATTGACCCTCTGCTGGCTGAAAAAGCCGTCGGATTCACCCATGCCATTATGTGGGGCGCGCCCGGTTACCTTTATTATCAGGTACTGCGCAGTCAGTGTGAGGGATTGTCCAAAACCAAGCCCGGAATGGTGATTGGTTTCCTGGGGCTGCTGGTAAATATCCCGATTAACTATATCTTTATTTACGGGAAATTCGGCATGCCTGCACTCGGTGGTGTGGGTTGCGGTGTGGCAACCGCCTCCGTATTCTGGGCAATGTTCTTTTTTATGCGCTGGTATGTCAAACGCGCCCGCTCTCAGCGGGATGTGCGTCCTAAACAGCGTTTTGCCGCACCTGACTGGACAATTATAAAACGGATCACCCTGCTGGGGCTGCCTATCGCGTTAGCCTTGTTCTTTGAAGTCACGCTGTTTGCGGTTGTCGCCCTGCTGGTCGCACCTTTGGGTGTCACGGCGGTCGCCGGGCATCAGATAGCCCTGAATTTCAGCTCCATGATGTTTATGTTCCCGATTTCACTCGGCATCGCCACCACTATCCGGATAGGCTTTAATCTCGGGAAAGATTCCCCGGAGAAAGCAAAGGTATCCTCCTATACCGGGCTTGGCGTCGGTCTGATGATCGCGGCAATGACAGCACTCTTTACCGTGCTGCTCCGTGAGCCTATCGCCCTGCTGTATAACGATAACCCGGAAGTGGTACTGATGGCATCAGGTCTGATGCTGCTGGTGGGTGTCTATCAGCTGTCTGATTCTGTTCAGGTGATTGGCGCAGGTGTATTGCGTGGTTATAAAGATACCCGCGCCATCTTCTTTATTACCTTTGTTGCTTACTGGGTTCTGGGGCTGCCAATCGGCTATATCTTAGGATTAACGGATTGGATAGTACCGGCGATGGGACCTCAGGGTTTCTGGGTTGGTTTTATCATCGGTTTAACGTCTGCGGCTATCGGAATGGCCTGCCGGATCCTGTGGTTACAGAAACAGCCGGACAGTTTTATTCTGCAACGCGCGGGGCGTTAATCCTTTTTTCTACCCGGCAATACCGGGAAAAGCACATATTTCAGTCCGATAGCGTTAAATACGAGCAGTCGGACACGAAAATGTGTTTTTCCCCTTGCAAGAGTGGGTTCTGATCGTTAATATCCGTCTCCGTTGTCAGCGAAATTATAAATAATGCGTCCATAGCTCAGTTGGTTAGAGCACCACCTTGACATGGTGGGGGTCGGTGGTTCGAGTCCACTTGGACGCACCATTTATACTTTTACAGCAACACAGCAAAGCAACAGTTCAAACAGTGCGTCCATAGCTCAGTTGGTTAGAGCACCACCTTGACATGGTGGGGGTCGGTGGTTCGAGTCCACTTGGACGCACCATTTCTCGCAGTATCCGGTTACCTTTTCCTGCGTACAAATTCTTTCCGTTTGTTATCCTAAATCTTACTTATCGAATACCGATCTTGTTAATACACAGACAGATTGCCCGGACGGCGTTAGCCTGCTCCATTAAAATCATCAGGGTTAGATCCTCCATTTTGATCTACATAGCCATTAAGAAAATCTATTCTTTCATTCCTATAAAAATGATGTTTGCAACTACCATAGCCATTACAAATATAGCCAATGATAAATACTGAGGAAGTTCACCTGTTCTCATCGATTGAATCATATCAGCGCATACAAAAAACATTGCATAAAAATATACAATACATAATTTGTATCTTATGGTTTTTATCTTACCTTTATTCATATTTAAAAAAAGAATAAAATTAATGGCTGATAACGCAAAGAAAATATATATTTTTGTATCCATACAATTAACCTCCTGTTATTTTACCATCCTGAGTAACATCATAGCGATTTCCATTTTTATCTTTGCACATATAGTACAACGGCGGGTAGTCATCCGTTCCTGTGATGGTCATAATCAAGCTACAATGTTCCTTAACATATTTAATGTTTGTTATTTTTTCGGGTTCAGCAAGACTCAACATAATGTTCCCTGTTGTCTTATCAAATATAAAGGAATTTTTTATATCATCTTTTATTTTAATAAAATTAATTATATCACTTGCTATCTCAGCAGAAAATAAATATTTATTAGCTTGCCTGAATGCATAATCCAGATCTTTTCTTCCGTAACGAAAGAGTACAAGAGCCTTTATTTTTCTGTCATCATAAACTTTAGATAATTTTGGAACCAGTTTTAATTTACCCCGGATTGAGATCCCGGCATCAACAAGGTCATAAACCAGATTTCCGACCGATTCATTAAATCCGAGATTTTTTGCAGCAGCTTTATATCCCTCTCTGACTGGCCCCTGAACATCACTGTTTCCTTCGTAAAAGCCCATTCCCCCCTCATACATACCGTTCAGTCCGTGGGTAATAAGAGGAGCGCCTATCAGACAACCACCACCGGTTGAGCATAATGCGATCCCTGCTACAGTTATCCCTAATCCACCGAGAATGGACAAACCATTAACAAACCAATCAAAAGATTGTTCGGTCAGGCTTTTTTCTTCTTTTTGGATTTCTTCTGCGCCCTGCTCATAACTTATCTGACCGGATTCAACCTGCTGCACCACTTCATAGGCAAAGGATTGAATTTCCTGCTTAAAACCATCTTTGACTTCAGGGTAATACAGGTGTTTTTCGCAGATGTCGGCGGCTCAATCTATCAGACGCTGCGCATCAATCCTGATCCTGCTGTCTTCGCTGTAAACGGGAGAGTCATATTGCCGGAAGGGTGTGTTATCAGGCTGACCAGTACCTTGTTCGTCCCCGGACGGGTGGTCTGATGTGGTCAAATTAAATGGCTCTGCGTTTCGGTACGGGGTTGCGGCAATAACCACATTAGAGCCGAAAGGACAGCCGCACTGAACGATTGAGCCATCTACGGCCTGTGCTTTGCCGTGATTACTAATCCTGCTTTCTCCGGTAATCACTTTTCCTGTTTGTCCGCACCCGGGCAAGGAGAGGTGAGATCACCAACCCTGAGGCTTATTTTTCCGCCGCAGGTGATAGTATGAGTTATGGCGAGACAGGTTGCTCCTGTACTGGTTTTGTCACCATGAAGTGCCATTGCTTTACCGAAAATGTTCGGTCTGATTTCTGACATATCATCATTCCCTGATTAGTTGCAATTACGTAGGAATGACAACCATAAGTGAAATTTAATCAGGATTAAAGATATCTTTTTTTATGTTACACAGGATTTTGTGTAATTTTATGCCAGCCTTTCATTCGTATTACCTGGAAAATCACAGAGACCGCAGGCGGAATTATATCAGGGCAATCGCAATCAAACAGGGTCATATAGCGGGGTACTCTTTTATTTAAATGAAACGACAGACAACACCTGATAGCCAGAAAACCCAAAATCATAAAATTTCTGATTTTATGATTCAAATCACACTAATAACCCTCTATAATGCCCGTGCAGTTGTTGAATGGATTCAGCTTGTTGATTTATCGGCAATGAAACAGAGTGAACCTTAGCGGATCTCTGTATACTGAATCTGTTCTTTTACAAAAACGACTTATTTTAATAACCCGGGAACCCTGACAATCGCCTATCCTTAAAGATATGATGTGAGGCGTTTGTTAACGCTCATGTCAGATACCAGTGGTTGTTCACTATTTACTCTCATAACTGTAGATGGGCTGTCATGAAAAAGACGAAAATTGTTTGTACTATCGGACCTAAAACCGAATCAGAAGAGAAACTGGAAGCACTGTTAGATGCCGGCATGAATGTGATGCGACTGAACTTCTCCCACGGCGATTATGAAGAACACGGCCAGCGCATCAAAAATCTGCGTGCTGTCTGTGAACGTACCGGTAAGAAAGCAGCCATTTTACTTGATACCAAAGGCCCTGAAATCCGGACCATTAAACTGGAAGGCGGTAATGATTTCGCCCTGGTTGCGGGTCAGACCTTTACCTTTACCACTGATAAATCCGTCATCGGTAACAGCGAACGTGTTGCTGTCACCTATCCGGGCTTTGCGCGTGATCTGAAACCGGGCAATATCGTACTGGTTGATGATGGTCTTATCGGTATGCGTGTTAAAGAAACCACCGCAACAGAAGTCATTTGTGATGTGCTCAACAGCGGTGACCTCGGTGAAAACAAAGGTGTAAACCTGCCGAATGTATCAATTGGCCTGCCAGCACTGGCTGAGAAAGACAAACAGGATTTGATTTTCGGTTGTCAGCAGAATGTTGATTTCGTTGCAGCCTCTTTCATCCGTAAACGTTCAGACGTTGATGAAATCCGCGCTCATCTGCAAGCCAACGGCGGCTCGCATATCCAGATCATTTCTAAAATCGAAAACCAGGAAGGGATGAACAACTTCGATGAAATCCTCGAAGCATCCGACGGGATCATGGTTGCCCGTGGCGACCTAGGTGTTGAAATTCCGGTTGAAGAAGTGATTTTTGCACAAAAACTGATGATCGAAAAATGTAATACCGCGCGCAAAGTCGTTATTACGGCAACACAAATGCTTGATTCCATGATCAAAAATCCACGCCCTACCCGCGCAGAAGCCGGTGACGTTGCGAACGCCATCCTGGACGGTACAGATGCCGTTATGCTGTCCGGTGAAAGTGCGAAAGGGAAATACCCTGTTGAAGCCGTGACGATTATGGCGACCATCTGTGAGCGTACTGATCGCGTGATGCACAGCCGCCTAGGTGAATTACAAACCGGTCATAAACTGCGTGTAACAGAAGCAGTTTGCCGTGGCGCAGTTGAAATGTCAGAAAACCTGGATGCACCACTGATTGTTGTTGCGACCGTCGGCGGCAAGTCTGCAAAATCTGTTCGTAAATACTTCCCGAAAGCCCCTATTCTGGCGCTGACCACCAATCCGACCACTGCCCGTCAGCTTCTGCTGGTAAAAGGTGTGACCACAAAACTGGTTAGTGAAATCTCATCAACGGATGATTTCTACCGCATCGGACGTGACGCTGCATTAGAAAGTGGTCTGGCTGTTAACGGCGAAATAGTGGTTATGGTTTCAGGTGCATTAGTTCCGAGCGGCACCACCAATACCTCATCTGTCCAGTTACTGTAGTTTTTCAGGATTATCTGAATAATCAGCGCACCCTCTTTACGGGTGCGTTTTTTATTCTAAACTATACCCAATGTCATTCAGGATGCAGGAAGGCGGCAAGCTCAGACCGCCCAGGAGCATACACAAGTATGTGACCCGGCGGGCTGAGTGTAGCCAACGAACCTGCAGTTTGAATGAATAAGGGTAAGAGAACGTAACAGAAATCTGTACCTGCACAGGATAATTATCACTTTCTGAATATGAGATGTCCGTAAATAGCCCTGTTTGTTTCACTACCGGGATATTTGATTGAAAATCGTGCCGATTATGGTTTTTTTTGATTTTCTTTGCGGTTTTGGTAAGATTATCGTTGTAAACGCTGAATTTCTATTCTCTTTCTGTATTGAAATGTGTAATATCATAAGTGCTACTTGGCGATTAACTTTAATCTAGAGGGTATAAAAATGAGTCGTTCTAAAATTGTTTTAGGTGCTGTAATTTTAGCTTCTGCCTTATTAGCAGGTTGTTCTTCTAACGCTAAATTTGACCAACTGGACAACGACGTTAAAACGCTGAATGCCAAAGTTGATCAGCTGAGCAACGACGTTAACGCAATCCGCTCTGATGTTCAGCAGGCTAAAGACGAAGCAGCACGCGCTAACCAGCGCTTAGATAACCAGGTTCGTTCTTACAAAAAATAATTCGTAACCACGAGCTTGAGAATGAATGGCGTAACATGAAATATGTTACGCCATTTTTTATGTCTGCAATCCGTCATCATAGCGACAAAAAAGCCACATCCGGTAAATACTGATGTGGCTTTTATATTATCTCAACAGCTCAGGTTATTACTCTTCGACGCTGTCCTCACTGATAATCGGACCCGGTTGAGTTAACCGCCCGGGAGCGAAATCTGCCGGTTTCAGATTCAAGGCTTTAATTTCAGCTTCTTCATCCATTTCCACCGGGGCAAAATTGGTATTACTGCCCGATGTTGACTCTTCCTGCTGATATTGCGCATCGCGGCTCACATCCACCGGCATTCCTGAACGACGGATAATCGCCTGTTCAACAATGTCACTGTTGGTATCCGGTGACTGCATAAAGCTTATCAGCCCGGCTGAACGGGCAATCGGCATAGTCTGCGGATCGTCATTTTTATTCTTCGATAACGGCTGGTGAACTTCCACGTAGCGCTTACCGTCCGGTTCAACAGCATATTTTACCGGCTCATTGAGGATCTGCACACGGGTGCCTTTCGGTATCGAGTTAAACAGGGCTTTGATATCATCAGGACGCAAACGGATACAGCCGGAGCTGACCCGCATGCCTATCCCGAAATCCGCATTGGTTCCGTGGATAAGATATTCACCCCGTCCGTGCGCCAGACGCAGCGCAAACAGCCCCATCGGGTTTTCCGGTCCGGCAGGAACAACACCCGGCAACGTAATTCCCTGTGCGGCATAGGCTTTGCGGATATTGACCGTCGGTGTCCAGGTCGGATCTTTAATCAATTGTGATACGGATGTGGTCATAACAGGCGTATCACGCCCTAACTGACCAATCCCTATCGGATAAACCTTCACTGTATTTGTTCCCGGCGGATAATAATACAGACGCAGCTCTGCCAGATTAATCACAATTCCCTGATGCGGCGTGTCCGGCAGGATAAGCTGTGACGGGATAATAAGTTTACTGCCGGCTTGCGGCAGATATGGGTCAGTTCCCGGATTGGCTTCCAGCATCGCTAATAACCCGATGCCATACTCCGCAGCAATCGCTTCCAGTGAACGCCCGTCATCCGGCACGATATAGGTTGTGTTCTCACCGATGACCCGTCCCTTATTCGCAGGGAGTTCATATTCTGTTGCCTGAGCGGTTAACGCAGTAATGGTTAATAAAAGCCCGCCCATCAACGAGAGCATTCGTTTCATACCAGATCCTCAGCTGATGTTATAAAATACGTGGCGGTTTTTCAGCCGCCACGACAAGTATTATACCCTTATTCATTCAGGATGCAGGCTCGTTGGCTCCCCGGCGGTCAGAGCTTGCCGCCTTCCTGCATCCTGAATGACGTTGGGTATATATTATTGGCGGAGTGAGAAAAAGGGAACGATGTTTTATCTCATTTGCTGCGTGTTTTGTAAGATTGTTCTGACCATTGCATTCAAACCCTGAGTACGGGAGGGTGTCAGATGAACAGACAGGGCCAGCTGATTAAAAATATCTGCAATATCCAGCGCCCGGATTTCTGCCGGAAATTTGCCCTGATATAACGCGATAACCAGCGCCACCAGCCCTTTCACGATAGCCGCATCACTGTCTCCGGCAAACCAGATCCGTCCTTCATCATCCTGTTGCATGGCTATCCAGACCTGACTCTGACAGCCCGATATTTTATGCTGCGCTACCCGTTGTGTTTCTGTCAGTGCCGGTAATTTTTCACCCAGCTCAATCAGATACAGGTAACGCTCCTCCCAGTCATGACAGCGGGCAAAATTGCGCAATAATTTTGCCTGATCCGGCAGATTAATCTTCATGTCCATCCTTACTTAACCCAGCAGTTTTGCAGTTCGTTGCAGTGCGCTTATCAGTATATCAATGTCCGCCTCTGTGGTGTAGAGCGCAAATGAGGCGCGGCACATAGCACTGACACCATAGTGAGCCAGCAGCGGCTGCGCGCAGTGGTGCCCTGTACGGATTGCCACGCCGTAGCGATCAAGAAAAGCACCGGTATCAAACGCATGATGAACACCGAGGTTAAAAGCTATCACCCCTTCGCGCTGTGAATTACCGTACAGAATAATACCCGGAACTTCGTTCATCCGCGCAACCGCATATTGCATCAGTGCGTGCTCATGCTCAGCAATCGCGTTCATGCCAATACGTCCCAGATAGTCAAGCGCTGCACCCAGCCCGATAATCCCCTGAATATTAGGTGTACCTGCGTCAAAACGCCAGGGAACTCCGGCATAAGTAATGCCGTTGGTTAAACTGACTTCAGCGATCATCGCACCACCACCTTCACGCGGCGGCATGTCGTCCAGCAGGGATTTTCGTCCCCACAACACACCGATCCCTGTCGGGCCATACAGTTTATGACCGGAAAAGACGTAAAAATCACAATCCAGCGCCTGTACATCGACCGGCAGGTGCATTGCACCCTGTGCGCCGTCTACCAGCACCGCAAGCTCTCCGCCCGCGTTACGGCTCAGCTCACGCGCCTGTGCGATAATCTCCCGCACCGGATTCACCGTGCCGAGCACATTAGACAGATGCGTAAAACTCAGCAGCCGCGTCCGGTTATCAATAAGTTCCGGTAATTTGCTGAGTATCAGGGTGCCGTCATCTGCCATAGGGATAACGCGGATGTCAATCCCGGCGCTGTCTGCCAGCATATACCAGGGCACAATATTGGCATGATGTTCC
This sequence comes from Morganella psychrotolerans, assembly GCF_965118875.1. Taxonomy (GTDB): domain Bacteria; phylum Pseudomonadota; class Gammaproteobacteria; order Enterobacterales; family Enterobacteriaceae; genus Morganella; species Morganella psychrotolerans_C. The sequence goes on along the minus strand of NZ_CBCPJD010000001.1, from coordinate 134,288 downwards.
ATTTCAGTAATGATGATATTGTCACCATCGTTACAAAATGCCCGCCCGAAACTGTCTGCAACCAGATTGATCGCCTCAGTCGTCCCTTTAACAAAAATAATTTCTTCCGTCTGCGGCGCATTAATAAAGTCAGCCGCTTTTTGCCGCACCGCCTCTGTGGCAGCGGTCGCCTGCGCACTCAGTGTGTGAATGCCGCGGTGAACCGCGGCATAGTGGTGGGCTGTAAAATCACTGACCGCATCAATAACCTGCTGCGGTTTTTGTGCGCTGGCGGCGCTGTCGAGATAGACCAGCGGTTTATCATTCACAATAGCGGACAGAACCGGAAAATCTGCCCGCAACTGCTGTACCGGATAACTCATGCCCGCTCCTTATCGCCTTGATCAAGTGCTCCGCGAATGCGCGTCATCACCACATCATTAAGGACGCTGTCACTGATGCTGTCTGTCAGTTCTGCGGCAAACGCGAGGATAATCATCTGCTTCGCTTCTTTTTCTGAGATCCCGCGCGCGCGCAGATAAAAAAGCTGCTCTTCATCAATCCGCCCGATGGTCGCGCCATGACCGCACTTCACATCATCTGCATAGATTTCCAGCTGTGGCTTGGTGTCCACTTCCGCTTTTTTACCCAGCAGCAGATTGTTATTGGTCATCTGCCCGTCTGTTTTCAGGGCGTGCGGAGCCACTTTAATCATGCCGTTGAATACCGCTTTGCTATTATCCATCACGATAACTTTATGGCGCTGACGGCTTTCACAATAACCTTTGTTATGTTCCAGATATGTCCGCGTATCAGCAACCTCACCATTCTTAGGCAGTACCAGACTGTTCATGGAAAGCATCACACCTTCACCATTGAGTTGTGTGCTGGTGTGATGCCGGGTCAGTTTGCCGCCGAGCAGAAAACTGGTGCTTTCCACCCGTGCATTGGCATCAATCACTAAATCATTGTGAGCGAAATGATAAGCCTGCGCATTTTCAAAACCCAGTTTCAGATGGCGAAAATCACTGTTTTCACCAATATTGGCACTCAGCCGTGCACCAGTAAAATGTGCGGATGCGGATGCTGAGCCAGAACTGATAAAATGTTCTATCACCGAGGCGGCTGCATTTGCCCCGATCTCAAGATGATAACGGCTGTGACACATATTCAGCCCGTCACTGTGTGCCGTTGAAATATTCACGATATATAAAGATTTATCTGCCTGCACACCCTGTTTCACGCAGATAACCAGAGGATTTTGCGCGAGGCTTTCCGTCAGATGCAGGAAAATTTCTCCGTTCACTGCCGCCGGAAACGCACGTTTATCATCGGCAATGCTCAGTTCATAAGCACCAAAATCCGTATCACTCCACTGTGGCGCAAACACACCGTCCACCAGCACCACACGGTAAGCATTGAGTGTCGTTATCACGCCCGCAGGCAGTGCATCAATTGTACCCATCCGTTGCTGATACTCTGCCGCAAGCAGATTATCCAGTGACGTATAATGCCAGTCTTCCTGACGAAACGCCGGAAAGCCGGTTTTCTGTGCCAGTTGCCAGTGATGCAGGGCATTGTCTGAGAGCGGGCGTTGACGTTGTGCAATCAGCACGTCAATCTGTGCCATTGCTGCCGCATTGCGCTCACTGACCTGACTGCGTTTCAGCCCGCGTTCACTGTTGGTCAATAAGCCAGCCATATCCCTGCTCCTCCAGTTTTTTAGCCAGTGAGAAATCACCGGATTTAATAATTTTGCCCTGATACAGCACATGAACAAAATCCGGTTTCACATAATCGAGGATGCGCTGATAGTGCGTGACAATAATAAAAGCACGCTCCGGGCTGCGCAGCTGATTCACACCATTTGCCACGGTTTTCAGGGCATCAATATCCAGTCCGGAATCTGTTTCATCCAGGATGCACAGTGACGGCTCAAGCGCTGCCATTTGCAGGATATCATTACGCTTTTTCTCACCGCCGGAGAATCCGACATTCACCGCGCGCGTCAGCAAATCCTGCGGCATATTGAGCAGCTCAATTTTGTCTTCAATAAAATCAGCAAAATCAAACCGATCCAGTTCCGGTTTGCTGCGGTACTTGCGCACCGCATTCACTGCGGTTTGCAGGAAAAACTGATTACTGACGCCGGGAATTTCCACCGGATACTGAAACGCCAGAAAAATTCCCTCACCGGCGCGATCTTCCGGTGCCAGCTCCAGCAGATCTTTACCTTTAAAACTGACGGTGCCGCCATCGACTTCGTAATCTTCCCGTCCCGCCAGAGTAGCGGATAAGGTACTTTTTCCGGAGCCGTTCGGTCCCATAATGGCGTGAATTTCACCCGGTTTTACCTCAAGGGATAACCCTTTGAGGATCTCGTTACCTTCCACGCTGACATGCAAATCTTTTACACTTAACATAATGTACTACTCCGTCCCGCCGGTTAGCCTGCGGGCGCTGATTCTGATGTAATTAACCCACACTGTGCTCAAGGCTTATCGCCAGCAGCTTCTGTGCTTCCACGGCAAATTCCAGTGGTAATTCAGAGAACACGTCTTTACAAAAACCATTCACGATCATAGAGATCGCATCATCTTCACTGATCCCGCGCTGTAAACAATAAAACAGCTGATCTTCACCAATGCGCGAGGTGGTCGCTTCATGCTCCAGATGCGCACTGTTATTCATCACTTCCACATACGGAAAGGTATGAGCGCCGCACTCTGTGCCGATAAGCATGGAATCACACTGGGTAAAGTTACGGGCGTTTTCCGCACCCGGCAATATTTTTACCAACCCGCGATAGCTGTTCTGGCTTTTCCCGGCAGAAATCCCTTTTGAAATTATGGTGGATTTGGTATTTCGCCCGATATGGATCATTTTTGTCCCGGTATCGGCCTGCTGTGAACCATTGGTCAGGGCAACAGAGAAAAATTCACCGACAGAATTATCCCCTTTGAGAATAACACTCGGGTATTTCCAGGTGATCGCCGAGCCGGTTTCTGATTGTGTCCAGGACATCCGCGAGTTGTCACCCTCACACAGTGCCCGTTTGGTCACAAAATTGAGGATCCCGCCCTGTGTCTCGCCACCGGCAAACCAGTTCTGTACAGTGGAATATTTCACTTCCGCATCTTTGAGGATAATCACTTCAACAACTGCCGCATGCAGCTGATAAGTATCCCGTACCGGTGCTGAACAACCTTCGATATAACTGACGTAACTGCCTTCATCGGCAATCAGAATAGTCCGCTCAAACTGACCGGTTTTCGCCGCGTTAATGCGGAAATAGGTGGACAGTTCCATCGGGCAGCGCACGCCTTTCGGGATATACACAAAGGTGCCGTCAGAGGCAACAGCGGCATTCAGTGCGGCAAAAAAGTTATCGTGACTTGATACCACACTGCCGAGGTATTTCTGCACCAGTTCCGGATAATCATGAATCGCTTCCCCGAATGAGCAGAAAATTACCCCGTGCTGTTTCAGTTCATCACGATAGGTTGTTGATACTGAAACGGAATCAAAAATTGCATCTACCGCAACCGCTTGCCCCTCACGAACCGGAACCCCCAGTTTTTCAAATGCATCTTCGACTTCACTGGTCAGGAAACTACCTGCCGGGCTTTGGGTTGCTCCCGGCTGAGAGCCGCAGGTATCATCACAGGATCCGCAGGATGGCGCGGAGTAATAACTGTAATCCTGATAATCAAGATCAGGATAATTGGCTTTCAGCCAGTGCGGCTCTTCCATGCCCAGCCAGTGCTCAAAGGCTTCCAGGCGGAAATTCAGCATCCACTCCGGTTCATTTCGCTTGGCAGAAATCGCACGGATAACGTTTTCATTTATTCCTTTCGCCAATTCATCGGTGGCGACGTTGGTGAAGAAGCCCTCTTTATAACGCCCGTCATTCAGCCAGGTCTGAACTTCTTCACCCATTTCCGGATTGCTCTGAGACATAATATGGCTTCGCTCTTAAACCCCGAAGCTCTCACCACACCCGCAGGCATGTTGTGCTTTCGGATTATTAAATTTAAATATCTGATTCAGCCCTTCACGGACAAAATCCACTTCTGTGCCGTCAATAAACGGCATCGCTTTGCGCGGAACATACAGCCGGGCACCATCGCGCTCAAACAGCATATCTCCCGCATCCGCCTGATTAATCATGTCAAAAACATAACCAAACCCGGCACACCCGGATTGCTTGACACCCAGGCAAAGCCCGATGCTGTCCGGTGTGTTATTCATCAGTGTCACAATCTGTTTTGCGGCGGCCGCCGTCAGCGTGACCCCTGTCCAGTCATTGTCATTCAGTGAAAATGTTTCCACCGGGTTTGCAGTATTTGTTGTCATCATTGACCTCATAAAATTTACGGCTTTCGCCGACGGTAGCTCTCCGTAAACACTATGTTAACGATAATGTTTCCCACTTCAACCACTTGCTTTGAAAGGGCATTCCGATATCAGTATAAATAATAGGCAAAACAGCGTGAATACGTGTATCATTTTCGTGTGGGAAGTGGATTAAGCTGTTGTTATAAAGATTAAAAATATTTTTATTGTGTGTGTATTTTATAGTACCAATGAGTACAGTATCTATCGCACAAAAGGATCATTATAAATGCAGCTTTACAGACGGGAACCGGTATTTCATCATTTCCGAAAAAAAAAATAAGAAATACCGGCTGAATGTTGAATGTATGTTACTTTTTCAGCCCATGCAAAATAGCCGTAGTCAGACGGGATATACAACACAACTTTTGTTGTTCATCATAGATTTCTATCGACCAGACCTGCTGGTTACGCCCGAGATGTATCGCTTTGCAGTGACCGGTAACCAGTCCTGCGCGAACCGCCCGCACATGGTTGGCATTAATCTCCACTCCCACCACGGTTTCATCTCCTTCACTGCACAGATAACCGGCCACTGAGCCGAGACTTTCTGCCAGCACCACAGACGCACCGCCGTGCAATAATCCGTGCGGCTGCTTTGTCCGTTCGTCAACCGGCATTGTGCCGATCAACTGTTCCGGCTCCAGCGCGGTAAATTCAATCCCCAGATGACTGAGCATATTTCCCTGCGCAATGTGATTCAGCTCTGCCAGTGTGGTGGCGCGTTTCCATATCATAGAACTCTCCCCGGTTATCGTGTTTGTCCGGTTTCAGGATACCAGCTTCAGGACACCAGTGTCAGCAGTGCCTGCAACGGATGCAGCATCACTTTTCCTTCCATCCGCTTTACCTGACTGCGGCAGGAGTACCCGGTGGTGAGGCAGCGCTCTGATACCAGTGTCTGATACGGCTGCGCCCAGGAGAGCTGATAAATCCCTTTTGAGCGTTCCAGATTCGGCATTTCATGTCCGTAAGTCCCCGCCATACCGCAACAGCCGACACTGACCGGTTGCAGCGACGCGCCGAAACGGCTGAAAATCACCTTCCAGGCATTGACGCTGTCCGGCAATGCTGTCGATTCAGTACAGTGACTGAATAAATACCAGGGACGGCTATCTGTTGCCACTGCGACGTCAGGGAGCTGATCTGCATATTCAGTCAGCCACTCATGCACCAGCATCACGCGGAATAACTGCTTCTCCGGAGACAATACCGTTTTATATTCATCGCGGTAACACAGCACCAGCGCAGGATCAACGCCCACCATCGGGCAGCCGAGGCGCGCCACACGATTGAGAAAATCAGCCGTCCGGGTTGCGGTACGGGCAAAACGGGCGAGAAATCCTTTAATATGCTGCGCTTTGCCGTTCGGGCTGAACGGCAACAATACCGGATGAAAACCAAATTTTTCTGCCAGTGCGGCAAAGTCAGCCACCACTTTGGCATCAAAATAACTGGTGAAAGGGTCTTGTACGATAAAGAGATAACGCCCCGCCTGCCGCTCACCTTCACTCATGCTTTCCAGTACTTCGAGAGTGACGGATGTAGCTTTGCTGCCCGCAAGCTGTTGTTTCAGTGACGGCGCAGACAGCAGCGGCAGGTCTGTCATGCCGACTGTTTTTTCACTGAGCGTCTGCACCCAGGCTTGTTTCAGGAAAAAGTTAAATACGCGGGGTGCTTTTGCCATCAGCGGCGCACCGCTTTCAACATTGGCAACCAGATGGTCGCGCAGCGGACGCAGATAGCGCCCGTGATACAGCGCCAGGAAACGGGCGCGGAATTCCGGCACATCTATTTTAATCGGGCATTGTGTTGAACAGGCTTTACACGCCAGACAACCAGACATGGACTCTTTCACTTCGTGGGAGAAATCATATTCTCCCCGCGACGCCCTCCATGTATGCCGGGTTTTCTCTATCAGCCCGCGCAGAGAGAGACGGCTTTGCGGGACAGATCCCGTTAACAGCGCCGGGCAGGTTCCCTGCTCTGTCAGCAGACGCAGCCACTCTCTCACCAGAGTGGCGCGCCCTTTCGGGGAATGAAAGCGGGATTGTGTCACTTTCATGGACGGACACATCGGGCTTTTCACATCAAAATTAAAGCATAATCCGTTACCGTTGCAATTTATTGCCCCGGCAAATGCATTTCGCACATCTATTGGTATAGTTCGGTCATAGGTGCCGCGTTTTACCGCATCCACCTGCACCAACGGTGCATCACTGTCTGATGGCGTACAAATTTTGCCGGGATTGAGCCGGTTTTCCGGGTCAAATGCGCCTTTTATCCGGCGCAGCTCTCTATAAAGTGTGTCACCGAAAAATGCCTCGCCATATTGCGCGCGAAAGCCCCTGCCGTGCTCGCCCCACAGCAATCCGCCATATTTTGCCGTCAGTCCCACAATCTCATCGGAAATCTGTTTCATCAGCACTTCCTGCTCCGGCGAGCACATATCCAGTGCCGGACGGACATGCAACACGCCGGCATCCACATGCCCGAACATGCCGTATTCAAGGTGATGGCTGTCCAGCAAGGCGCGGAATTCGGTAATATAGTCGGCCAGATACTCCGGCGGTACACAGGTATCTTCCGCAAACGGGATCGGTTTTGCCGCGCCTTTACTGTTACCCAGTAATCCCACCGCTTTTTTACGCATTGCATAAATACGCTCAATGCCGGTCAGATCCTGACAGACCTGATAGCCAATCACCCCCGCTTCATTATTTGCCATCAATCCGCCAAGGCGCTCACAAAGGGCGGCAACCTGCCCGTCAATAAGCGCAACGTCATCGCCGCAAAATTCAACAATATTCAGCCCGAGCATGATTTTATCCGGAACATCCGTAACCAGTTCACTGACGGAATGCCAGACAATATCTTCCCGCGCCAGGTTCAGCACTTTTGAGTCCACGGTTTCCACAGAAAGTGCCTGCGCCGCCACCATAAACGGAGCATTGCGCAATGCGGAGTCAAAGGCATCATATTTGACATTCACCAGACGGCGTACAGCCGGCAATGGCGTGATGTTCAGTTTTGCTTCTGCGATAACCGCCAGTGTTCCTTCCGATCCGGTCAGAATGCGGGTTAAATCAAATGTCTGTAAATCATCACTGAAGACATGGCGCAGGTCATACCCGGTAAGAAAGCGGTTCAGTTTCGGAAAGCTGTCCAGAATTAACTGCCGGTTTGCTTTGCAACTATCCAGTGTGGTGCGATACAACTGCCCGGTCACACTATCCTCTTCTGCATACGCCCGCGCCACACTGACCGGAACCGGTTGCGTATCCAGCAATTCGCCGTTGATCAGTACCGAACGCAGCCCCAGCACATGATTGGACGTTTTGCCGTACACCAGCGAGCCCTGCCCGGACGCATCAGTATTAATCATGCCGCCCAGAGTGGCACGGTTTGATGTGGAAAGTTCCGGGGCAAAAAAGTAACCATACGGCTTCAGGTAGGCATTCAGCTGATCTTTAATCACCCCTGCTTCAACGCGCACCCAACCCTGCTCCGGGTTAATTTCAAGGATACGGTTCATATAACGGGATAAATCGATCACCACACCGCTGTTCAGTGACTGACCATTGGTGCCGGTTCCGCCGCCGCGCGGGGTAAACTGAACCGAGCGGAATTCATCCTGCGAAGCAATACGCATGATTAAAATCACATCCGCCACTGAGCGCGGAAACACAATCGCCTGCGGCAGAAGCTGATAAATACTGTTGTCCGTGGCGAGCGTCAGACGCTCACCATAACGGGTTGTGGTATCACCGGTAAATCCGCTTTCGTTCAGGGCGATGATATACCGTCCGGTTTCCGGGCTTACCTGCGGAGATTGCGTTAATCGAGGGATCATTATCTGCGGCTCTTTATCATAAATGGTCACATTGCGAATTCGACAGTATAATTATGTTGTTAACACGCCATTCTGATGCATAATTCAGGCGTGAATATTCACCTTAACACACAATGTATTCATTTTGTGCGCTCCCTGAAATAACGCAATATTCGCGCTACTTTATTAGGAACATACAGCTTTTTCATTTACAAAGGGAAACTTATCTGTGGAAAAATCGCAGCCTGGTTATGACTTACCTAAATTAATATTCGCCATTGGCGCGATATCAATTCTCATTATTATTAGTTTCTGGGTATTAAGCCCGTTTATTTTAGGCTTCGTCTGGGCAGGTATGATTGTCATTGCAACCTGGCCGGTCTTTAAGCGGATCCAGCGCCGCGTCCGCAACAGCCGCTGGATTGCCGCCTGCATTATGGTTATCCTGATTATTCTTTTATTCGTCTTCCCGCTGGCGTTACTGATTAACAGCATTGTTGAAAATAGTGAGCCACTGATGCGCTGGGTAAAATCACCGGGACAACTGACCCTGCCGGAACTGTACTGGCTGGATTCTGTCCCGGTTATCGGACCTAAACTGTTTGCCAACTGGTCCTCTCTTGTTGCCAGCGGCGGCAATGCCATGATGGCAAAAGTGCAGCCTTACCTTGGTCAGGGTGCAGCCTGGTTCCTGACACAATTGCTGAGTGCCGGTAAGTTTCTGTTCCATCTGGTGATTATGCTGATGTTCAGCGGTCTGTTATATCTTCAGGGAGAAGAGACAGTGCGCGGGTTCCGCCATTTTGCCATCCGTCTTGCCGGGATGCGCGGTGATGCGGCTGTACTGCTGGCGGCAATGTCTGTCCGTGCTGTCGCACTCGGCGTCGTGGTTACCGCGCTGACTCAGGCTATTATCGGCGGTATCGGACTGGGACTTGCCGGCGTGCCTTTTGCCGCTATCCTGACGGTGCTGATTTTTATCTGTTGCGTGGCGCAACTCGGCCCGCTGCTTATCATGGTTCCGTCCATTATTTTCCTGTTCTGGACCGGTGATACCACATGGGCAATTATTATGATTATCTGGGCCGGTGCGGTAGCCACAATGGACGGCGTGCTGCGCCCGTTCCTGATAAAAATGGGAGCCGACCTGCCGATGGTACTGATCCTGACCGGTGTTATCGGCGGGATGTTATCCCTCGGGATGATCGGACTCTTTATCGGCCCTGTGGTGCTGGCCGTTTCCTATACCTTACTGAAGGCCTGGATGAATGATGTGCCACGTCCGTCCGATGATTTAACCGAGGTCAGAGCGTATATGGAAGAACAACTCTCAGAAAAAAAATAAGTTTTTAATCAAAGGTGCAGAAATGCACCTTTGTTATATTTAATTAATTATTCAATTAAGTTTCATAACTAACATTAATAATTTGAAATATTAATATACATTGAGATACAGGGTCAGTACTTATTCTAAATACAGACAGACGTTGTGAATATATTTCACTTATCTTACAATTAGTAAATTATATATTGAGACAATTCTTAATGCAGGAATATCTTAATTATTTTAATATATCCGTCATCAAGTAACGAATTAAAAGGTTCCGTTATTCATTAAAACGGTATCTTCTGAATACAAAATATTGCTGTGTGTAGTCTTTGCCTGTCAGCCCATGATAGGCTTTTTTTTGCCTGTAATTCCGGTATTCTTATTTGGTTTTAGTTTGGTTTCAGTTTGATTCATGTAAAAAAACACATCTGTTGCAATATTTGATTATAAAAAAAAGCCCGAATTAATTCGGGCTTCTGAGCATTTTAAATGATGCTATTAATTATTTTCTGCTAATGCAACCCAGGTTTTCACAACAGTATCCGGATTAAGCGATACACTGTCGATCCCCTCTTCCAGCAACCATTGCGCAAAATCCTGATGATCTGACGGGCCCTGCCCACAGATCCCCACATATTTGTTATGTGATTTTGCCGCCCTGATAGCCATAGATAACAGTGCTTTCACAGCATCATTACGTTCATCAAAGAGTTCAGACACCACACCGGAATCGCGATCCAGCCCCAGTGTCAGTTGCGTCATGTCGTTTGAACCGATAGAGAAGCCGTCAAAGAACTCAAGGAACTGGTCAGCCAGCAGAGCATTCGACGGGATTTCACACATCATAATCAGGCGAAGACCATTCTCGCCGCGTTTCAGACCACGTGCTTCCAGTTCCTTCACAACCGCTTCTGCCTGAGCAACAGTACGGACAAACGGGATCATCACTTCCACGTTAGTCAGATCCATCTCATTACGCACGCGTTTTACCGCTTCACACTCCAGCGCAAAACAGTCACGGAAGCTGTCATGAACATAACGACCGGCACCACGGAAGCCCAGCATCGGGTTCTCTTCATCCGGCTCGTAGATATCCCCGCCAACCAGGTTTGCATATTCATTGGATTTAAAATCAGACAGACGCACAATCACTTTCTTCGGATAGAATGCCGCTGCAAGTGTCGCGATCCCTTCTGTCAGACGACCGATATAAAACTCAACCGGATCATCATATCCCGCCATCATACTGCGAATTTCTGCCTGTAATTCAGGGGTTTGTTTATCAAACTCCAGCAGTGCACGCGGATGCACGCCAATCATACGGTTGATAATAAACTCCAGGCGGGCAAGACCCACACCTTCATTCGGCAGACAGGCAAAATCAAATGCACGGTCAGGGTTACCGACGTTCATCATGATTTTTGTGCCCACTTCCGGCATTTTATCTATTTCAGACGCGTGGATAGCAAAATCCAGTTCTCCGCTGTAGACATAACCGGTGTCCCCTTCAGCACAGGAGACAGTAACGGCCTGACCTTCTTTCAGCAGTTCGGTGGCATCACCACAACCGACAACAGCCGGAATACCCAGTTCACGGGCAATAATCGCCGCATGACAGGTGCGCCCGCCACGATTGGTCACAATCGCCGCCGCTTTTTTCATGATAGGTTCCCAGTCAGGATCCGTCATGTCAGTGACTAACACATCACCGGGCTGAATTCTGTCCATCTGGCTGAGGTCATGAATAACTTTAACCTTACCGGCACCGATACGATGACCGATAGCACGGCCTTCCACCAGCACATCACTCTGACCGTTCAGCTGATAACGTTCCATTACCTGTTGGTTGGAACGTACTGTTTCCGGACGCGCCTGAACGATATATAACTTACCGTTGTTCCCGTCTTTCGCCCATTCTATATCCATCGGACGGCCGTAGTGCTTCTCGATCGTCACCGCTTGTCTTGCCAGCTCTTCGGTTTCACTGTCTGTCAGTGAGAAGCGCCTGCATTTCTCAGCCGCAACATCTTCGATACGGACCTGTTTGCCGTGACTTTTATCATCGGCATACACCATCTGAATCTTTTTCGATCCCATTGTGCGGCGCACAATAGCGGGACGACCTTTTTCCAGGGTTGGTTTATGGACATAAAACTCATCCGGGTTAACCGCACCCTGAACCACCATTTCACCCAGCCCGTAAGCGGAGGTAATAAAGACAACCTGATCAAAACCGGATTCGGTATCGATAGTAAACATCACACCCGATGACGCAAGATCTGAACGCACCATACGCTGAATACCCGCAGACAGTGCAACACCGCGGTGATCATAGCCCTGGTGAACACGATATGAAATCGCGCGGTCATTAAACAGTGAGGCAAAAACGTGCTTGATTGCCACCATAATGGCATCCATACCCTGCACGTTTAAAAAGGTTTCCTGCTGTCCGGCAAATGAGGCATCCGGCATATCTTCGGCGGTGGCAGATGAACGCACCGCAAATGTCGCCCCTTTTTCCCCTTCAGACAGTTGCTCATAAGCCTGACGAATGTCATCTTCAAACGCGGCGGAGAACGGGGTATCAATCACCCATCCGCGGATTTGAGCACCCGCTTTCGCCAGTTGATTCACATCATCAACATCCGTTTTATCCAGCAATTCATAGATACGCTGGTTAACACCACTTTGCTCGAGAAAGTCATTAAAGGCCTGTGCCGTGGTGGCAAAACCATTGGGAACAGACACACCTAACCCGGAAAGATTGGTTATCATTTCCCCTAAAGACGCATTTTTACCACCGACACGGGGTACGTCATTCATACCTAACTGGTTATACCAAAGTACATTACACGGAGTCTGACCATTGTTGGACATTGCAAGCAATCCTTTTAACATTCAAAAGAAGGTAAAGTCGGAAATACAGCGCTCTGTTGAGCATCAGAAACAGATTATCACAATGTTCAGGTGAATATAGACAGGTGAATCGATCAACCCGATTACAATATTTTTTTATCCTTTATAATCAGGTTTGAATTTATTTGTGCCGTTGCTCCGGATTATCGATTCAGCAAAAAACATAGGAAAATAAATAACATGTCTATCACAACCGGCTCATCTTCTGATACACAAAATAAAGAGACACGGAGTGTTTTCTTTATTTCTGACGGAACAGCCATTACGGCGGAAGTATTAGGTCATGCCGTGCTGTCACAGTTCCCGATTGATATCATCGCGTATACGTTGCCGTTTGTGGCAACCGTTGACCGCGCATTGGAAATCAGACAAAAAATTGATACCATTTATGACACTACCGGGTTACGCCCGCTGGTGTTCTACTCCATAATTTGTCAGGATGTCCGCGAGGCGATCACCGCCAGTAAAGGCTGTTGCCAGGATATAGTGCAAACACTGGTCGCGCCGATACAAAAAGAGATTCAGATGGACCCGCAGCCGATTTTTAACCGGACGCACGGATTATCCAAACGCAATCTGAGCCAGTACGATGCCCGCATCGCTGCGATTGATTTTGCGCTGGCGCATGATGACGGCGTGTCTCTGCGCAATATGGATCAGGCGCAGGTAATTTTGCTCGGCGTTTCCCGCTGCGGTAAAACACCGACCAGCCTCTATCTCGCGATGCAGTTTGGTATTCAGGCGGCGAACTATCCGTTTACCGCCGATGATATGGATAACCTTCAGTTACCGGCAGCACTCAAACCGCATAACCATAAATTATTCGGATTAACTATCGATCCTGAACGCCTTTCTGCTATCCGTGAAGAGCGCCGCGAAAACAGCCGCTATGCGTCTATCCGCCAGTGCCGTATGGAACTCGCCGAAGTGGAAGCCCTGTACCGCAAACATAAAATCAGCTACCTCAACACCACCAATTACTCTGTTGAGGAAATTTCCACCAAAATTATTGACTCATTAGGCTTAAACCGCCGCATGTTTTAATGTCGTGGTTTCAGATGCAACGGGTCAGAAGAACAGGCCGGCGGAAACGGTTAAGTGGATCACAACTCAGCGTGATCCACTTTGTGAAATTCCGTCTTGTAATCATCCTGATTTCGTTTATTGTGATCAGTATCACTGTGGTTACACACAGCAACAGACCGATTTCAGAGACAGTATTTACTTATGGAAAAAACGGATGAATTGCGCACACGGGCGGTAGATAAGCTGATCACCCCGTCAGCGCTGGCCGGAGAGTTCCCGGTCACCGACACAATAAATAAAAATGTGACAACGTCACGTACCCGAATTGAACGCATTCTTACCGGTGATGACCCGCGTTTACTGGTTATTATCGGCCCCTGCTCCGTTCATGACACCATCGCCGCGCTGGATTATGCACAGCGCCTGAGTGAATTGCTGCCAAAATACCAGTCCCGGCTGGAAATTGTCATGCGCACCTACTTTGAAAAACCCCGCACTGTTATCGGCTGGAAAGGCTTAATCTCTGATCCGCACCTGGATAACTCCTGCCGGGTCAATGACGGGATCCGCCTGGCACGCAAACTGCTTATTGATGTTAATGCGCTGAATGTTCCGACCGCCACCGAGTTTCTCGATATGGTCACCGGGCAATATATCGCAGACCTTATCAGCTGGGGCGCTATCGGCGCACGCACGACAGAAAGCCAGATCCACCGGGAAATGGCCTCCGCGCTCTCCTGCCCGGTGGGCTTTAAAAACGGCACCGACGGCAATATTAAAATTGCCATTGATGCTATCCGCGCCGCACAGGCCGGACACATGTTTTTATCCCCTGATAAAGAGGGGCAGATGACGATTTACCAGACTCAGGGAAATCCGTTCGGTCACATTATTATGCGTGGGGGTAAAACGCCTAACTACGCCGCAGGCGATATCGCCTGTGCCTGTGACCAGCTCCGCCAGTTTGATTTGCCGGAACACCTGATCATTGATTTCAGCCATGGCAACTGCCAGAAAATTCACCGCCGTCAGTTAGATGTCGCCCGTGATGTATCACAGCAGATTAAAGATGGCTCCCGCGCGATTGCCGGTGTGATGGCAGAGAGTTTTATTCAGGAAGGCACACAGAAGCTTGTCAACAACAAGGCACCGGTTTACGGACAATCAATAACGGACCCATGCCTGAGCTGGGCTGATACCGTGACACTGCTGGATATCCTGGCGGATGCCGCTGATGCCCGTTTTGCCTGAGCCGTTCCGGGCTGCTACAAAAAAAACAGGATGCCCCGGGCATCCTGTTTTTTATTCATCATCCGCAGTTATCATTCAGCCGTAATAAAGTTGAGATCCCGCTCGCTTTTTTTACCAAAGTCCGCACCACAGATAAAAATCACTTGAACTCATCCTCTTCCCTGTTAATACTATTTGCGAATGATAATTGATATCAAATAAAATAATTATGGCAGAAAGTAATTCTGACGCTAAGAAATTAAGCGTTACGGGGCACGACCATCCGGCAACACGGAAAAACAGCATTGCGGTGATCAGCAGCCGGGTACTCCTGGGTCCGCAAAAACGCATTATTATTCAGCATCAGAACGAGGAATATCATCTCCGTCAGACAAAAAACGGAAAACTGATCCTGACAAAGTAATACCTCTGCAAGCCACCCACTCCTTCCGGGCAGCCAGCTGACTTTATTGTGTGACACTCATACACAGAGTTTGCATCTGCTGCTGCGGCTTTTCGCACCATGATGTTCACTCCGAAACAACATATATATCAATCCATGTTGATATAAAAACAGTAAGGATCTGCCATGCACAGTGAACAGCTCACCCGTTATCTTGCCCTGAAAGAACAGGGAACCGTTATCCACGCCCGCGACATTGCCACACTCATGGGTATATCAGAAGCAGAACTGGCACATTGCCGCACCGGTTTTGACACACACCGGCTGACACCTGATATCCCGGCAATCTTCCCGGCACTTGCCGCCGCCGGAGAATTAAAGGGGCTGACGCGCAACAACTATGCCGTTCATGAACATCTCGGCACCTATGAAAATGCCCGATTTGGTGAGCATGCCTGCCTGCTGCTCAAACCTTACGGGCTGGATTTGCGGTTTTTCCTGTCGCAGTGGAAAACGGTGTTTGCTTTTGAAGAAAAAACAGCACACGGTCTGCGCCACAGCATCCAGTTTTTTGATAGTCATGGTGACGCCGTTCATAAAATTTATACTACACCCGCCACAAATATGAACGTCTGGCACCAGGTAACTGAACAATTCCTTACCACCGATAACCCGTCTCTCTCTCCGGAACCACTGCCGGTTTCCGCTCACCCGACACTGACACCTGAACAACAGGAAAAATTTACCCGCGACTGGCAGAAAATGACGGATGTTCATCAGTTTTTTATTTTGCTGAAAAAATTCAATATCAGCCGGTTACAGGCATTCCGGTATGCCGGCAACACACTGGCTCAGCGCGTGGATAATAATGCACTATCCCGCATACTGACTCTTTGTTCGGCACAACAGAATGAGATTATGGTGTTTGTCGCCAACCGGGGCTGTGTGCAGATTTTTACCGGTTCCGTTGCCCGTACAGAACCTTATCTAAGCCCGCAGAACGAACAGCGCTGGCTCAATATTTTCAATCCTGGCTTTACCCTTCATCTGGTCGAGTCAGCCATTGCGGAATCATGGGTAACCCGTAAACCCACAAAAGATGGCATTGTCACCAGTCTGGAGCTGTTTGATGCAGAGGGTCAGCAGATTGCTCAGTTGTTCGGACAACGTACTGAAGGTGAGCCGGAACAGGAAGTGTGGCGGACACAGATAAACGTCCTGTTGGCTGAACTGTCAGACACACCGGATGATGAGGCCGCCGCATGAGATCTCTCCTTCTGCTTATTCTGTTATTTACCTGTTCTTCCGCGTTAAGCGAACATCGCCGCATAATCACTCTCGGCGGTGATGTGACAGAGATTGTTTTCGCACTCGGTGCCGGAGACCGGGTTATCGCCCGCGATACGACCAGTGAACACCCGCCGGAAGTGAAGCAACTGCCGGATGTCGGTTATTTTCGCCTTCTGAATACCGAGGGACTGCTTTCATTACAGCCATCACTGGTTCTCGCCAGCGAACTGGCTTATCCCTCCGCGGTCCTGAAGCAGGTAAGTGCTGCCGGCGTATCCGTGATAACAATCAGTGCCACACCAGGTCTGAGTGCGATCACCACAAAAATCAGTCAGATTGCCGATGCACTGGCATTGCAAACCGAGGCCGAACCTCTCATTGAAAAAATACGTAATCAACTTGATGCCGTTAAACAAACCCCCTTACCGGTAAAAGTACTGTTCCTGCTCAATCACAGCGGAACCGCACCATTGGCAGCGGGTCAGAACACTGCCGCAGACGGCATTATCCGCGCAGCCGGTGGACAAAATGCTGTCACCACATTTCAGCGCTACCGTCCGCTGTCTGCTGAAGGCATGATATCCGCACAGCCGGATCTTATTGTGGTCACCCGCAGCGGACTGCTTTCACCGGACAACACAGAGGCATTGTGGCAACTTCCCGGGCTGGCTCAGACACCTGCCGGACAGCAGAAAAGAGTTCTGGTCGTTGATGACATGGGCTTTCTTGGTTTCGGATTACAGACACCCGCTACATTGCAGCAGTTGCGCCGGGCGATGGAGGTGACAGCCTCACGATGAACCAGCAATCCCGTTACCGGCTGCGCGGCGCTTTTCTGTTATTTTTGCTGCTGTCCATGACCTTTACTGCCATGAATACCGGTGGGTTACCGGTTTCATTACATACTTTTCTGCGGGGAGAGATAACCCCGCAGCTCTGGCAAATCTGGCTTTCTGTCCGCCTGCCACGCGTTGTACTGGCAATATTAACCGGTGCTGCACTGGCAACCGCCGGGGTACTGCTGCAAGGACTGTTCCGTAATCCGCTGGCTGACCCCGGTTTGTTAGGCATAAGCAGTGGTGCCGCAGTAATGGTGGCTCTCGGTATTATTTTTATTGCACCACATCTGTCCGGTTATACCGCTATGTATCTGCCGGTTTTTATGGCTTTCGCCGGCGCACTCTGTGTTACCGGCTTTATCTTTATGCTCAACCGGCAGCGGCAGCCCCTGCTCAGGCTGCTGCTGTGCGGTATTGCCATCAATGCTATCGGTATGTCATTTGTCGGGATGCTTAATTACATAAGTGATGATCAACAACTGCGCCAGTTTTCTCTCTGGATGACGGGTGCCACCGGACATATCAGTTGGTCATTGCTGTTGCCCGCATTAATAATGTCAATACCCGTCTTTTATATCGCCCTGCGGTTGTCGCGTTCACTGGATCTTATCCAGCTTGGTGAAGAAGAGGCGCATTATGCCGGTATTAATACCCGGCAGACACAACGGCGGGTATTGCTGCTCAGTGCTTTCCTGGCAGGTATTGCGGTTGCCCTGTGCGGTGTAATTGGTTTTATCGGACTGGTTATCCCTCACCTGATGCGGATGATGTTTGGTTATCATCACTATCTGCTGCTGCTCACCTCGGCGATTGGCGGTGCGCTGCTGCTTCTGTTGTCAGACACACTTGCGCGGACACTGGTGATGCCGGCTGAAATCCCTGTCGGGCTGTTGACAGGGTTGCTGGGTGCGCCTTACTTTCTGTGGCTGATTTTTTCGGTGAAAGAATAATATGTGTGAAAATACGGATGACCTTTCTGCCCCGCTGCTCACTGCACGTAATATCAGTTTTACCTGCGGGAAACGCTATCTTATCCGGGATATTTCATTAACACTGAACTGCGGAGAAATGACCGCGATTATCGGGCCGAATGGTGCCGGAAAATCGACACTGCTGCGGTTACTCAGCGGCTATCATACCGCTGATACCGGGCAGATTACTCTCCGGAATAAACCATTACAGGCATGGTCAGCTGGCGCGCTGGCACACATCCGTGCCGTCATGACACAGCATACCCGGATTTCCGTCCCGTATCCGGTAAAGGATATCATTACCCTGGGATGTTTATCGCAGAAACCGCATGTATTAAAGAACGTAATCAAACTAACTGCCTGTGAGCCTTTACTGGCCCGGCGCTGGCATACGCTTTCCGGTGGTGAACAACAACGGGTCCATCTGGCGCGGGCACTGATGCAATTAGGTGATACATCACACAGAGCCTGTCTGCTTTTTCTGGATGAGCCCACCGCCGCACTGGATCTCTATCACCAGCAATCGCTGCTGCGGATGCTGAAACAGCAGACAACAAACAGCCCGCTGGCTGTCTGCTGCATTCTGCATGATCTGAACCTGGCATCGCTCTATGCAGACCGTATTATTTTGCTGCATAACGGCACTATTGCCGCACAGGGTAAGCCGGAGGAAGTACTGAACACCCCGTTGCTTACAGCGGTTTATAAAGCCGCACTGGTGACGGACAAACATCCGGTCACCGGCAAGCCCGGAGTATTCCTTAATCCTTAAATTTTAGTCCGCACCGGTATTTTTTGCCGGAGCGTCCGGCGGCCGGTAAAAAATAACGGCAGAAAGCAGGCAGAGAGTATACCCGAGCAGTTCACAGCCTTCTTCTGCCAGGTTCTTTGCCAGCCGGTTAAAATCATCACCCATCATACTGCGCCATAATATCCCCATGCCAAACAACCGGGAAAAGACCAGAACAATAAGTAAACCGGTCACCATCATGCCGTAGCTGCGGTGAGAAACAAATTGGTACAACCCGCCGGTTGCTGTGCGGGGATGCAGCAATGCATACAATACTGCTGCTGCAGCCAGCGGTGCCGCAAACCAGAACCATGCACCATGAGCAATATAATCAAATAACTGATCCAACTCTCTGATTAACATGCAGGCAAATAATCCTGCCACCAGGAAAAAACCGGCGCGGTACTCCGGCTCACGGATACCTTTGCGGGCAAATAAGACAACAACCACCAATAACATTATCTCAGCAACTATCTCTGTCACTGAGTCTTCCCCTAAATCGTTCTTCAGAACAAGGATATCGATAAAAAGTAAACTGGTACTGGCTGCCATGATCAGTGCCAATAAAAAAAAGCGCCCCATCGCGCTAAAAAGGAAACGAAATTGTTGTGACATAACTATCCTGAATTTTATTTGTAATTGGCAGATTCTATCGATTTAAGAATTTATTTTGGTAACATTTGGTGCTATCTGCTAGGAATTCAGCGATTGGTTTTGCCTATTGTTCTGATAATGAGAATCAGTCATGAAAGGCACGATTTGCCTACACATTTCTTGGAAAATTCATAAAATAGGATTAAATAAGATATATCGATAACCAAAATTTATTTTGTAAGCCCGCTTTGGGAGGCAAACATGTCAGAGAGCGTAGTGAACGACATCATCAAATGGCTGGAAACCCAGTTACAGCGTAATGAAGGGATTAAAATCGATACTATTGCGGATAAAAGTGGTTATTCAAAATGGCATCTTCAGCGTATTTTTAAAGATATTAAAGGATGCACGTTAGGCGAGTACGTCCGAAAACGCCGCTTGCTGGAAGCAGCGAAGTCCCTGCGTGACAACAATATGTCAATTCTGGATATCGCATTACAGTATGGTTTCAGCTCACAGGCAACATTTACCCGGATCTTTAAAAAGCATTTCAATACTACGCCGGCAAAATTCCGGGATAATGGTCAGTTGCCGGAAACGAAACGTTTTATGGATTGCAGCGCATTCTGAAAGACTGAAAATATCCCCGTCCACTACTGAGCGACAAACGGGGATATTTTTATTGCAGTTCTGTTTTCAGCCAATCATTTAACTGCTGTAATTCATCCGTCATATGCGGATAACGAGCCGATAATCCCGGCAGAATGTCACTGACAGCATCTGAGCTGTACCGCACAGCGGTCAGTAATGCCGCGAATTCCTCTAACGGTGCGGGGTCAAGACTGTCCGTAAAAAGCTGAGCACGGGTAATGATGCCGCGTTCCACATCAAAATGCAGCTCAATTCCGCCCCACTTAAAGCGGGTATCCAGTAAGTGACTGAACGCCGGGGCATTACCGAAATTCCATTCCCAACTGCTTTGTTTCGCAAATGTTTCCGCGAAACCGGGTAAGTCCGGCAGTGACTGCGGGGAAATTAGTTCGGCCTCCGCTTTTTCACCGTAATAACCAAAAAATGCCGCTTTAATGGCATCGCATACCTGGTCATGGTCGAT
The DNA here is from genome assembly GCF_965118875.1 of Morganella psychrotolerans. Taxonomy (GTDB): domain Bacteria; phylum Pseudomonadota; class Gammaproteobacteria; order Enterobacterales; family Enterobacteriaceae; genus Morganella; species Morganella psychrotolerans_C. The sequence goes on along the minus strand of NZ_CBCPJD010000001.1, from coordinate 113,579 downwards.
ACCGGGTAATATTTCAGCCAGATTGGTCACACGCGAACGAACTGATGTAATACCTTTTGCCTGTAATTTTTTCGGATCCGGATTCAGATAATCAGCCAGTCTGCTCAGATCGGCATTAATTAATACCGTGCCATGATGAAAACCACGATCTTTTGTCTCGCGATACGCTGAACCGGAAATTTTCCGTTCCCCGTCAGCAGTTTCAACCACTAAATCGTTACGCCCGGATGCAGAGACTGAAATACCCAGCCGGGATAATCCGTCCAGAATAATATTGGTGGAAACCGTTTTATCATATTCCGGTTTTCCCGCCATAAAGGTAAAATTGGTATTACCTAGATCATGAAATACAGCACCACCGCCACTGCTGCGCCGGGCTAATTTAATGTTATCAGCATCCATTTTACGGGTATTGCACTCTTTCCACGGATTTTGCGCCCGTCCGATAACCACGGTGTCATTATTGCGCCATAGAAAAAGAACACGCTGATCCGCAGGCATTTGCCGGAAAATACACTCTTCAACAGCAAGGTTAAACCACGGATCATAAGAATCAGAAATAAAAAGACGAAGTGACGTCATGTTGTCTCCCGGAAAAATAAGCTGTCATTACGATAGCATATTTACCCCGGTGATTTTGGCATTACGTGGAGTATGAAGTGAGATAAATTACAACCTGCGCGCCTGCCAGAATACTTTTTGCCAGTAAACATTATCAAGGCTCGAACGCATAACACCTTTACTGGTGGATGCATGAATAAATGCGCGGTCTGAATCGTAAATACCCACATGCAGTCCATTTTCACCACTACCGGTTTTAAAGAAAACCAGGTCGCCGGGCTGAAGATCATCAACATCAATACGGGTACCGTATGTTGTCTGTGCTTTCGTTGTCCGGGGCAATGAAATAGCGAAGCGATCAAAGAAGGTCCGGTAAACAAAACCCGAGCAATCGACACCGTTTAAATCCATTCCGCCATAATGATAAGGTGTGCCATGCCATTGTGATAATTGCTCACGTAATTGGGCAATAACCATTATCGGGTCAGATAATTCAGTTTTAACAGGCGGTGCGTGATATTTACGCGGGGATGATGAGCAGCCGACGACCACTAATACACAGATAAAAAGCAGACCACGGCACAACATTTTCATATTCTCATTCCCATATGTAAACTGACTTTCAACCCGCATTACTTTATTGATATCAGCGGGTGAAAGTCAATCTTTCATATATTTTATACCCAACGTCATTCAGGATGCAGGTTCGTTGTCTGCAGTTTGAATGAATAAGGGTATACAGGTAATTAAGGTATTTTCCGGTAATACAGTAACATCAGGTTATCGTCCGTAATGACTTTATCTGCGGGCACAACATCATTTTCATCGATTCCGTGACGATCGCGTAATATCAGCGACACATCACCTGTTTTACGGGCGTCGGCCAGCCAGGACTCAAAATCATTATGAGAAATAAATTTTGTTTTTGCATCCGGATAGCGGTCACTTAACCCGTATTTCAGTTCGCCGGTCCGGTCAAACTGATAAATATCGCTACGTTGTAATTCCCAGGCCACGGCGGTTCCGACACCAACGCTGTTAACCAGGATATAACGGGACGATTTCAGTATATCTATATTATTCTGAATAAATATTTGTGGCAGATTCGCCCGCTCTGTCCGGTTTGGTAATATTGAACCCGCACATAAACTGATGGCAAGGGTACAAAATGCCGCCAACATCCAGTAACGGCATCCGTTGATCAGTGTCAGAACAGAAACAGCTATCCAGAAAATAAAAACACTAATCGCGATAATAAATTTTCCGCGTTCGTCCGCAGAATAGACCAGGGTATTTTCCAGGTTATTGATCACCAGTAAACTGGTAATGGCGCAGCAGCCGAAAATAATATTCACCCACGCATTAATTTTAAATACGGCTACCGACTGTTTTTTTATCAGTGTATGAATATAGGCCGCCATCAGTAATGTCAGGGGGGCTATCACCGGCAAAATATAGGTCAGTAACTTTCCTTTCGCGATACTGAAAAATAAAAACGGCAATACTGTCCAGCAAAGCAGGAAAAACAGGGGTTTATTTTCATGGCGTTGCTGCCAGCCCTGCTTTAATGCCCCGAATAAAAATCCACCCCAGGGTAAAACCCCGGCAAATAAAATCGGCACAAAAAACCAGAACGGTGACAGATTTTGTGCATTCTCACTCATAAAACGCTGAATATGCTCAACAACGACAAAGTAGCGCCAAAAATCCGGCTCAGCCCGGTACACTGCCAGCGCCCACGGCAATACAATAAGTCCGGCAGCTACAATACCCATCCAGCAATAACAGAGCATTGTTTTGAAGCGCCGGTAAAAAATATGAATAGGGATCAGTGCAATTACCGGCAGAACAAGCGCAAGGAACCCTTTGGTCATCAGCGCCATACCACATGCCAGTCCGAATGTTATCCAGTATCCTGACAGCGACCTGCGTGATTGTGCAACAATCAGACCGTAACTCAGGTAGATAACCAGCGTTACCCACATCGTCAGGATAGGATCCAGCGTACTGTATGTTCCCAGCGAAAATACCAGCAGCATACTGACATAGAGCAGTGCACCGGTGCGGGCGATAGCTTTATCGCTCCACATTTTTACAGCCAGCCGGTAAACCAGCAGTGTGCTGACCATAGTTGAAAACAGGACACCGAAACGCACAGCAAACTGAGTATGGCCAAACAACATCTGACTGAGATTATTAACCCAATAACCGGCAACCGGTTTTTCAAAATAACGGACATCCAGCAAATGCGGTACAATCCAGTTACCGCTGCTCAGCATTTCCCGGCTGATTTCCGCATAACGGGTTTCATCAGGCTGCCATAAAAACCTGAATTCCAAAGGCAGGAAATAGGTAATAATAACAAATAATAAAAATAAGCCAGTCCACATTACGGCTGAAGGATAACCGACTGACGGCACTGATTTACGGTAATTCACATCCACAACAACCTCCGGCAGACAAACTGGTTAATGGCGTTACACATGCATAACGTTCCGGTAACGCACAAATAAGACCTGCACCGCGAATAATAATTCACAGTGTCGTAAAGTATTTTTGTTATAAAGGAAAAAAACCGGAGGAAAATTAATTCTGACTTAACGATAATGATATCTTAATAAAGCCGTGGTCGGCCGGTTAACATAAAGGATGCGGGAGAATTGTAATAACGTGTTTTTATTACAGAGGCTTATCTTTTGCTGTTTTATCTTTGCTATGGATGAGCCAGACGCCGGAAAGGATAAAAATAATCCCGGTACTTTTTATCAGGGAAATACCTTCATTGAACCAGGGAAGAAATGCCGCCAGAAGATAAACAAAAACATAACTCAGGCTGATGAGCGGATAGGCTTTATTCAGGGGCAGATCCCGCAGGGCAAACAGCCAGCAGGCCATTGAGAGTACGTACCCCGTAAGCCCGGCAAATACGATGGCAAACGGCTGCCATTGGGATAACAGCCAGCGGAACTCCAGCCACTGCGCACTCAGCGCAATATCAGGCAGTTGCATCACACCCAGTTTGAGCAGCAGTTGCGCCGCCGTGACAAACAGCACACTGCCGATAACCCAGAGATAGCCCCGCATCAGTGCCCCGCTCCCATCAGAATAACGCCGGTGACAATCGCTGCCACACCGCACCAGTGCTTACGGGTAACGCGCTCACCATACAAAAATTGTGCAACCAGTGTGACCACCACAAAGTTAATACTCAGCATCGGATAGGCAATATTCAGCGGCATCACCTGTAACAGTTTCAGCCACAGCAACATACCCAGCCCGAGCAGGAAAACAGCAAATATCAGCCAGTACAGACCTTTACGCTTTGCATTTTCCTGCGCAGACTGCCAGACATCCACAGCCTGCTTCTGGCAAATCTGACCGCCGCAGGTAAGGAAACTGACAATGATTAACAAGATGATTTGCCCGGTCACTGTCACACCTTATTTCTGTTTATCATAAATATAGAGTGTCAGACGACTGTTCTCCACCCGCTTGTCGGCAGGCGGCAGTTTGGCATCATAGGTATTATTTTTATCCGTCACCAGCAGTGCGACCTGCCCTTTTTTGCGTGTTTCTGCAAGCCATTGCGCAAAGGTATCCGCGTTCAGCAGGCGATACTGACTGTCCGGGTATTGCAGACCATAGGTCAGTTCACCTGAGTTATTCAGCAGGTAAATATCACCCCGTTTCAGTTCCCAGGCAAGACCAGCCCCAATCCCGACACTGTTACTCACAATAAACGGACTTTGTTCCAGTTCTGTCATGTGCTGCCGGATAAAGGATTGTGGCAATTTTGATTCTACTGAATGATTCGGAATTGCGCTGCCGAACGTCAGGCTGATAACCAGAGAGCAGGATGCCGCCCACAGCCAGTGTTTTGCTTTGAGCAGATAGCAGAGATAGCCGATAATGCCCCAGATAGTGAACGCCACAATGCCGAGAACCACTTTTGACCATTCATCCGGCTGATAAATTGGTTTTTTTACCAGATAACTAGCCACTATCAGCCCGATAACAGCGACCGCACCAAAGGCAATGTTCAGTAATCCGTTTGCCTGTAAGGCTTTCATCCGGTGTTTGCGTACGCAGTCCACCCCGTATTTTGCGATCATGACCGCCAGCGGAGCCATCAGTGGCAGCATGTACGTCGGCAATTTACCTTTTGCAATGCTGAATAACAGAAATGGCGCAACAAACCAGCAGAACAGGAAAAACATCGGCGGATTATTACGCCGCTCTTTCCAGCCCTTGGATAATGCACCGGGCAGCAGAGCCAGCCACGGCAGGCAACCGGCAAGGATCACCGGCAGATAGTACCAGACAGGCGATGCGTGCTGGGCATCTTCCCCGGAGAAGCGTTGGAAATGCTCAACAACAATAAAATAGCGCCAGTAATCCGGCTCCTGCTGATGAATCGCTAATGCCCAGGGAAGGCTTATCAGCACCGCCGCAATAATCGCCAGTGGTCCGAATTTCAGTAATTCAAGAAAGCGCCGCTGATATAACATCACCGGCAACATGGCAACCACAGGTATCGCCAGCGCAAGAAAGCCTTTGGTCATGAAACCCATGCCACAGGCCACACCCACCAGAAGCCAGGAGGTTATCTGCATCCTCAGATTTTCGGCTTTCAGCGCACGGAAACTGAACGCCATCGAGGCTATTACCCACATGGCAAACATCGGGTCCAGCACACTGTATGTGCCGACACTGAAAACAAGGAACATGGAGATAAAAACAAGCGAGGCAACAAATGCAGTATGGCGGTTACGCCACATCCGCAGGGTCATCAGATACACCAGCAGGGTGCTGATAAGAATACTGAATACGGAACCGGCACGGACAGCAAAATTAGTATGACCAAAAATCATCTGGCTGATGTTGTTCACCCAGTAACCCGCCACCGGTTTTTCAAAATAACGCAGATCGAGTAAATTAGGGACGACCCAGTCACCCTGAACCAGCATTTCACGGCTGATTTCTGCATAGCGGGTTTCATCCGGATGCCAGAGCAAGCGATCATTGATCGGCAGAAGGTAGGTCAACACAAAAAAAAGAGCCAGTAAAAAGGCTCCGATTTTACTCGCCCGGTTATTCAGCATGTCATGCTATCCCTCTTGTTGGCAGCCCAGCCAGCCTTCGCGGCCGGGGAAATTGCCCCGCACCACTTTACCTGTCGGTAATGTTGATAAATCAGACGGTAGTAGTTCGCTCAGCGGACAAAACCGGATATTTTCCGCTGTTATCCGTGTCAGCAGCGCTTCAAACTGCGCGGCTTTGGACATACCTTCCACTTCTGTGTGGATGGTATAAACCGGAACGCCCTGATCCTGTCTGATAGCATTAAGAATAAAGTCATTAAAATCAGCATCTGCAACCTGCGTGCCGACGACTTCATCATAGGTGGGCAGTGTAACAGGAATTTGCACTGTTCCGGTAGTCCCGTCTGCGAGAAGCGGACGAAACGGATGTGTTCCGCGGCAATCACTGTTATACGCAAATCCGAACGCTTGTTTGGCTTCAATAACCCGCTCATCTGCACGCCAGCCCGCCACTGCCGAGCACAGTACCGGTTGCCCGGTCGCCTGCGACAGTGCATCGGTTCCGAGGCGGATTTGCTCTGTTATCTGCTCCGGTGACCAACGACCGATTTTAGCCTGCCAGCCCTGATGATCCCAGGCGTGCAGCCCGACTTCATGTCCGGCGTCCAGCGTTTGTTTCATCAGATAGCCGAGATCACGGGCGATTTTTTTACCCGGCCACGCTGTGCCTGCCAGTAAAATATCAAGACCGTAAAGTGAAGCGGCATTGGAGCGCAGCATTTTCCACAGAAATTTGGGACGCAAAAGGCGCCACAAGTGGCGCCCCATGTTATCCGGCCCGACGCTGAAGAAAAAACTGGCTTTAATATCGTGTTGTGCAAATACTTTCAGTAACTGCGGCACGCCTTCCAGTGTGCCGCGGTAAGTATCAACATCAACCCGCAGGCCGGTGTTCTTCATTACTCGTCGTTCTCCAGTTCTTCAAATGCACCGCGCAGGAAGAAGTCAAGTGTCTCTTCCACGGTCTGACGGGTATCGATAGTCGGTGTCCAGTTCAGTAAACGTTCTGCATTTTTAATGCTTGGTTTACGGTGCTCAACATCCTGATAGCCTTTACCGTAGTAAGTGCTGCTCTCGATTTTTTTGAAGCCGGCAAACGGCGGGAAGTTGCCGCGCAGCGGATGTTTTTCAAAGCAATCCAGCAGCATTTCTGCTAATTCACGGATGCTCGCTTCATTAACCGGGTTACCGATATTGATAATCTGACCATCACACTTGCCGTCACGGTTTTCGATAATACGGAACAGTGCTTCGATACCGTCATGGATATCGGTAAAGCAACGTTTCTGCTCACCACCGTCAACCAGTTTGATCGGCGAACCCTCAACCAGGTTCAGGATAAGCTGGGTAATAGCACGCGAGCTGCCGATACGCGCAGAGTTCAGGCTGTCAAGACGCGGCCCCATCCAGTTAAACGGACGGAACAGAGTAAATTTCAGTCCTTCTTTTGCGCCGTATGCCCAGATAACACGGTCAAGTAACTGTTTGGAAACAGAATAAATCCAGCGCTGTTTGTTGATAGGGCCGACGATCAGACGGGAGTTATCTTCATCAAACTCTTTGTCGTCACACATGCCGTACACTTCAGACGTGGACGGGAAAATAATCCGTTTGTTGTATTTCGCACAGTAACGGACAACTTTCAGGTTTTCTTCGAAATCCAGTTCGAATACACGCAGCGGATTGCGGGTATATTCGATTGGTGTGGCAATCGCCACCAGCGGCAGGATCACGTCACATTTTTTGATGTGATACTCAATCCACTCGGTGTGGATACTGACATCACCTTCAATAAAGTGGAAACGCGGATCCCCGATAAAGCGGTCAATGGCGGAGGCGCTGATATCCATACCATAGATATCATAGTTACCGTCTTCCAGCAGACGCTCAGTCAGGTGGTTACCGATAAATCCGTTAACACCCAGGATCAGGACACGTTTACGGCGGGAAACCTGTGCAGTGGCTTTCGGACCGACGCGGACATCAGTCACAATACCCATTTCAAGCGCCAGACGGGAGCCCTGAACATACAGACCTGACTCGCCCTGTCCGCTGACAATCTCCAGTGCGCCTTCGCCACAGGCGATAGTCAGTGGTTCGGTCGCAATAACCGTCCCCGGACGTTTGCCTTTGTTGTCAGTCAGCACACGGCTGCGCCAGATGACCATTTTGCGCTCACCCAGGAAGGTGAAGGCACCCGGGTACGGCTCAGTAACGGCGCGGACCAGGTTGTGGATTTGTGCAGCTGGTTTTTCCCATTCAATCAGACCATCGTCCGCACAACGCCGTCCGAAATAGCTTGCCTGAGATTCATCCTGAGCCGTTGCTTTATAAGAACCGGCTTCAATCAGCGGTAATGTTTTATTCAGCAGAATTTCAGCGGCTTCACGGACTTTGCCGTGAACAATCAGAGACGTATCGTTTTCACCGATAGTCACTTTTTCCTGCGCCACGATATCACCGGCATCGGCTTTTGTGACCATTTTGTGCAGTGTCACGCCTGTTTCGGTTTCGCCGTTCAGTACCGCCCAGTTGATAGGCGCGCGACCACGATATTTCGGTAACAGTGAACCATGCAGGTTAAATGCGCCTTTTGGTGCCAGATCCAGAATATCTTCGCTCAGCATGTCACGGTAATAGAAAGAGAAAATCACATCCGGTTTCAGTTCGCGGATACGCTCAACCCACAGCGGGTGATTAACATTTTCAGGGGCATAAACCGGCAATTCCATGTCTGCGCTGACGCGGGCAACCGATGAAAAGAAATGGTTTTCACCCGGATCGTCGGTATGAGTGAAGACAGCCTGAATATCATAGCCTGCTTTTTTCAGGGCTTTCAATCCGGCACAACCAATATCATGGTAGGCAAATACGATTGCTTTCATTAGTTTTTTTCCTGAGTTTCAGTTTCACGGGTCTCTTTCGCCGCAGCGCCGACCACTTTTTGAATAAAATACCGGGGACGTGCACGCACATCGTTATAGATCCGCCCGATGTATTCACCGAGCATTCCCATCGCGACAAATTGCGCGCCGATAAACATAAATAAGATAGCAAACAGGGTAAAGACCCCTTCTGCCGCCCACAATGAGCCGAAAGCTACCCGCAGGATAATCAATAACAGCGCCAGCAGAAAGCCGGAGGCAGCAATAATACTGCCCGCAATACTTAATAAGCGCAGCGGTGCGGTGGTCAGACAGGTCAGCAGGTCGTACATCAGATTGATCAGTTTCAGAAAACTGTATTTTGAATCACCAAATTCGCGCTCGGCGTGGGTGACATCAATTTCAATCGTTTTGCGGGCAAAGGTGTTTGCAAGAATAGGGATAAAGGTGCTGCGTTCGTGGCATTGCAACATAGCATCAATAATATGGCGGCGGTATGCACGCAGCATACAGCCGTAGTCGCCCATAGAGCTGCCGGTCGCAGAAATAATCATTTTATTGATCATTTTGGATGCTGTTTTGCGAAACCAGGAGTCCTGACGGTTAGCACGACGCGTACCGACCACGTCATAACCCTCTTCCGCCTTTTCGACCAGGCGCGGGATCTCTTCCGGCGGGTTCTGTAAATCCGCATCCATAGTGATCACCAGATCACCATCTGCCTGATTAAACCCCGCCATAATCGCGGAGTGCTGCCCGTAATTTCGGTTCAGCAACACAGCAACCACATGGTTTTCAGGGATTTCAGCCGCCTGTGTCAGCATTTCAGCTGAACGGTCACGGCTGCCGTCATCCACCAGCACGATTTCATACTGCTGAGTCAGTGACTGACACGCTTTGATAGTGCGCTCCAGTAACTGAGGAAGGCTTTCTTCCTCGTTATAAACCGGAATGACCACTGACACTTTTTTAATTTCGTTAAAAGACACTTATTTCTGCTCCGCAAGAATATCTCTGATTGCGTCTGTCACACGGATAACATCACTGTCCTGCATATCCGGGAAGAACGGCAGCGAACATAATGTCGCTGTATTCCACTCCGAATGGGGCAACGATAATGACGGATACCGTTCCCGGTAATATTTCTGGGTATGAGCGGCACGAAAATGAAGCCCAGTCCCTATATTGACCGCCTTTAACTGCTCCATGAAAGTATCACGGTCGATGCCGCATACCGCTTTATCCACACGGATCATCAGAAGATGATTCGCATGCAGATGCGGGTAATCCGGTACAGCCAGCAATTCCACCGGCAGCCCTTTCAGGGCTTCATGGTACAGTTTCGCTAACTGTGCACGGCGCGCGTTCAGTTCATCCATCCGGCTCAGCTGCACCACCGCAATGGCTGCATGAATATCGGACAGATTATATTTGAACCCCGGCTCAACAACTTCCGCCTGCGGTTTACGCCCCTGCATCTGACGGTCAAAAGCATCCACACCTAAGCCGTGGAATTTAAGACAACGGATACGCTGTGCAAGTTCATCGTTATCTGTAGCAATTAATCCGCCCTCTGCACAAGTGACGTTTTTGATAGCGTGAAAGGAAAAAACAGCCGTGCCTTTCTCACCAATCCACTCGTCTTTATAACGGGTGCCGACAGCGTGTGCCGCATCTTCCAGCAGGAAGATATTGTGTTCTGAGGCTATTGCGCGCAGCGCGTCCAGGTCACACGGGGCACCGGCGTAATGGACAGGAATAATTACTTTGGTTTTCGGCGTGATTGCAGCACGGACGGCATCAGGCTGAATCATCAGTGTGTCACGGTCGACATCAATCATGACCGGCACCGCACCCAACAACTCAATCATGTTGAGAGTGGACACCCAGGTCTGTGAAGGCGTAATCACTTCATCACCCGAACCCACACCAAGCGCCATCAGTGCAACATGCATACCCGCCGTTGCCGACGCCAGTGCAATGGCGTGTTTACACCCAAAACGCTGACAAAAATCGGTTTCCAGCTGATGATTTTGCGGGCCGGTGGTTATCCAGCCGGAGCGCAGCACCTTTTCAACAGCAGCTATTTCTGACTCCCCGATAGCGGGCCGGGAAAACGGAAGAAATTCAAGCATAAGTGCGCCCTAATAAGAAACAGAATTGGTGATTATATCCTGAATTGATTCAATTGACGTCCAACATCAACTCTGTGTTTAAACAATCCTTAATCTTTATGGCAAATTAAGAATAGCAAATAAGGCGGACAGCATAACAAAAAATTGCGCTAATGTTGATGCCAATCCGTTATTTGCCAATGGGTTTCTTGTGTAGGTCTGATACTTTTTATGTCAGATTGAAAAAGGTCGCTCAAAATATCTTCAGTCATCACCTTTTTAGTTTCACCTGCCGCCAGTAACTGACCCGCTTTCAGTAATACAACCGCATCCGCATTGATATAACTGTGGTTTAAATCATGACCGCTGGTAATTATAGTACCCTGTTGCTGACAAAACCGGGCTACCCATTTATCCAGTATCGCCTGCTGGGTAATATCCAGGTGATTGCGGGGTTCATCCAATAACAGATATTTACCGCTCAGATTATCACCGCTCCATAATTGCAGAAATGAAGCGGCAATTTTAACCCGCTGCCATTCACCACCGGATAACCGGGTTAATACACGGGACAATAATGGCGCTAACTGAAAATCATCACAAAGCGGATAAATAATCGCGGTACTTTCCTGCTGCAGTGGCATATAAAGCTGTAAATACTGAAATACCGTCATTACCGGGATGCTGTCTGTGAGCTGAGTCAGATACCCGCGAAAGTCAGCCTGCCGCCGCCTTGGGATTGTCTGTAAATTTTTACCGTAATAACACACCTCACCCTGATAGCGCGCGATACCGGCAAGTGCCGCCAATAAGGTACTTTTTCCGGAGCCGTTCGGTCCCAGCAGATGCACCTGCTGCCCGGCAAAAAATTCCAGATGATCACAAGAAAGGCGCTGCCCCATCCGCAGCTGACTGACTGATAACAAAGGTGCATCCATCAGCGTCTCCCTCCGTGATGCCGCGTAAGCAGATAAATAAAGGCAGGTGCGCCGATAGTAGCGGTCACCACTCCGATAGGAATTTCCGCGTTAGCTAAAATCAGGCGCGAGCACAAATCAGCCAGCAGCATACTGAGCGCACCAAACAGCCCGCAGGCCGGAAGCAGTGTCCGGTGATCAGTAATGCCCGTCAGACGCAGCATATGCGGAATAATCAGCCCGATAAAGCTTATCGCGCCGGCTATCGCCACACTCAGCCCGATTAATAACCCGACCGCAATAATAAACACATTGCGCCAGCGATGGGCTGACACGCCGAGTTGAAGTGCGCTGACCTCGCCGAGTGCCAGATAGTTCAGAACCGGTGCCTGCCACAGCAACCAGAGCGCCACAACCGCAAGCGCTGCCAGCAACGGGCTGAGCCGCCAGTCAGCCCCGGAAAAGCTGCCCATCATCCAGTACATCAGTTGGCGTAAGTCCAGGCTGGTACTGAAATACACCATCCAGGTCATAAATGCTCCGCAGATAACGCCGAGCGCTACCCCCACCAGCAGCAACTGACTGTTACTCAGTCGCCGGAAATGGGCGAAATACAATAAAATCAGTGTCAATAATGTTGCACCGATTACCGCGCCGGTACCCAGTACCCACAACGGTGGCATTCCTTTGAAAAACAACACGATAAAAACAACAAAAACCCCGGCACCATTACTGACTCCCAGCAGACCCGGCTCCGCCAGCGGATTTTCAAAAATCGCCTGCATAACGGCACCCGCCATCGCCAGGCTTGCGCCCACCGCAATCACAGCCAGCACCCGGGGAAAACGCAGTTCCCAGACAAACAACTTAGCGGTTTCAGTCAGCCACTCGTCCGGCAGGATCCACATTTCACCTGCGCATAATGAAACGGCAGTTATGATGAGTAATGCAACAGAGAGGAAAATAATACGGTGCATATCCCGCTTTTGCCCGGATTGCACTAACTGTGTGATGGGGTTGTGAGTACTCATGAGATCCCTGTCATTATGTAAGACGGGAAACAGTATACCTGTACTGATGTAACGTTACTGTCTGACAAACCACAGAAAAGAAAACGACCTCATAAGAGGTCGTTTCAGGTCTTACTCTTTCGGTGTCGATTTCTCGACCTTGGCCTTCAATTTCTGCCCCGGACGGAAAGTGACAACTCTGCGCGCCGTGATAGGAATATCTTCACCCGTCTTAGGGTTGCGGCCCGGACGCTGATTTTTGTCCCGCAGATCAAAGTTTCCGAAACCGGATAATTTAACCTGCTCGCCATTCTCAAGAGAACGACGTACTTCTTCAAAAAACAGTTCTACCAGATCCTTCGCATCGCGTTTGCTGAGATCCAGCGTTTCCGACAAATTTTCTGACATTTCAGCTTTAGTAAGCGCCATAGGTTTAGTCCCTCAAGGATGCTTTAAATCGCTGTTGCAACGCGGCAACACATTTGTTTACGGTTGCTGCAATTTCATCTTCTTCAAGTGTACGTTCAGTATCCTGTAACGTCAGGCTTATCGCCAGGCTCTTGTAGCCTTCGGCAACGCCCTTACCGTAGTACACGTCAAATAAGTTTATGCCAACTAACTGATTTACGCCAACTTTTTTACATTCATTCAGAATGTCTTCTGCGGCGACACTTTCCGGCACAACGATGGCGATATCCCGGCGGTTTGCAGGGAAGCGTGAAATTGCTTCAGCCTCTGGAATAATACGGTCTGACAGTGCGTCCCAGCGGATTTCAAAGACAACCGTACGGCCGTTGAGATCCAGTTTTTTCTCCAGTTCAGGATGAACCACACCGATGTAGCCGATATGCTCACCTTCCAGATAAATCTCAGCACCTTGTCCCGGATGGAGGGCCGGATTCGTCGTTGCTTTAAACGATACACGATCTAATTTGCCAGTCAATTCTAAAATGGTTTCCAGATCACCTTTTAAATCATAAAAATCAACGACCTGTTTTTCCAATGACCAGTGTTCATCATTCCGGTTACCCGCAACAACCCCGCCCAGCATGGTTTCCTGACGGATCCCGAGGTCTGCCTGCGCATCAGGAACGAAGCGCAACCCTGATTCGAAAAGGCGTACACGATTTTGCTGACGGTTCTGGTTGTAGACGACGGTGCTCAGAAGACCCGGTAATAATGACAGGCGCATCGCTGACATATCCACAGAAATCGGATTAGGCAGAATAATGGCGTCCTGACCCGGGTGCAGCAGTGCCTGGATTTTAGGATCCACGAAACTATACGTAATCGCTTCCTGAAAACCCCGGTCAACTAACAATGTTTTTACCCGTTTCAGCGGAAGATGTGCTTCATGACGTGATGTCATGATGAGATCTGCACGTAACGGAACATCCGGAATATTGTTATAACCGTAAATACGGGCAATTTCTTCAACCAGATCTTCTTCGATTTCCATATCGAAACGCCAGCCCGGTGCAACCACCTGCCACTGATCCTGTCCGGCGTTCACATCACACCCTAAGCGCGTCAGAATGTCTGTGACCTGTGCATCATCCACATGATGACCAATAAGCTGATCCAGTTTATGACGGGTCAGTATAATAGTCGCCGCTTCCGGTAAATCCGCTTTTGATACCACTTCAATGATTTCACCGGGCTCACCACCGCAAATCTCAAGGATCAGACGCGTGGCACGCTCTGCCGCCATATGCTGCAATTGCGGGTCAACGCCGCGTTCAAAGCGGTGTGAAGCATCCGTGTGCAGACCATACTGACGGGCCCGGCCGGTTATCGCTAACGGATTAAAAAATGCCGTTTCCAGCAGAATATTTTTTGTTTGTGCGGACACACCTGAGTGCTCACCGCCGAAAATACCCGCCATGCCTAATGCACCGCGGTTGTCCGCAATGACCAGGACATTATCTGTCAGTGTAATTTCGTTGCTGTCCAGCAGGGTCAGTTTCTCACCCTGCTCTGCCATACGGACGATCATTTCGCCATCCAGCGTGTCCAGGTCGTACGCATGTTGCGGCTGACCGAGCTCCAGCAGAACATAGTTGGTGATATCCACGACCGGATCAATAGAGCGTACGCCGCCACGGCGTAATTTTTCCGCCATCCACAGCGGCGTTTTTGCCGTTACATCCACATTTTTGATGACACGACCCAGAAAACGCGGGCACGCCTCAGGCGCATCAACACGGATCGGGAAAGAATCTTTATGGACAGCCGCAACCGGAGTCATTTCCGGTGCCTTATAATCCATTTTATTAATGACCGCGACATCGCGTGCCACACCACGGATACTCAGGCAATCTGCGCGGTTTGGCGTGATGCTGATGTCAATCGCCGTATCATCAAGTTTCATGTACGCGCGCAGATCTGTTCCCACAGGAGCATCTGCCGGTAATTCAATAATGCCGTCGTGATCAGTACTAATCCCCAGCTCAGAAAACGAGCAGAGCATGCCTTCTGACGGCTCACCGCGCAATTTGGCGGCTTTAATTTTAAAGTCACCCGGTAACACCGCACCGACGGTTGCTACCGCCACACGCAGTCCTTTGCGGCAATTTGGCGCACCACAAACGATATCCAGCAGGCGGTCGCCCCCGGTATTCACTTTGGTGACACGCAGTTTGTCTGCATTCGGATGCTGACCACATTCAACCACTTCACCGACGACAACGCCGTGAAACTGACCGGCAACGGTTTCAACACCGTCAACTTCCAGGCCTGCCATGGTAATCTGATCGGATAATGCATCACTGCTGATCGCCGGATTTACCCATTCGCGTAACCAGAGTTCACTGAATTTCATGAGAAAGTCCCGCCTTATTTGAATTGCTTGAGGAAACGAAGGTCATTTTCGAAGAACGCACGTAAATCACTCACGCCGTAGCGCAGCATGGTTAAGCGCTCCATTCCCATACCAAAGGCGAAACCGGAGTAAATATCAGGATCAATACCGACATTGCGTAAAACGTTAGGATGCACCATCCCGCAGCCCAGTACTTCCAGCCATTTGCCGTTTTTACCCATAACATCCACTTCCGCCGATGGCTCGGTGAACGGGAAGTAAGACGGACGGAAACGAACCTGCATTTCTTCTTCAAAGAAATGATTCAGAAAATCATGCAGTGTGCCTTTCAGATTAGTGAAGCTGATATTGGTATCAATAATCAGGCCTTCGGTCTGATGGAACATCGGGGTATGAGTCTGATCGTAGTCATTACGGTAAACACGGCCCGGCGCAATAATGCGGATTGGCGGTTGTTTATCTTTCATGGTACGGATTTGCACACCGGAGGTCTGGGTGCGTAACAGACGTTTGGCATCAAACCAGAAGGTATCGTGATCAGCACGCGCCGGATGGTGCGCCGGAATATTCAGGGCATCAAAGTTATGATAGTCGTCTTCAATTTCAGGACCGGACTCCACAGAAAAGCCCAGTTCGCCGAAAAATGCTTCAATACGTTCGATGGTACGGGTTACCGGATGTAATCCGCCGTTTTCCATACGACGTCCCGGCAAAGAGACATCAATCCGTTCAGCAGAAAGACGTGCATTCAGTGCAGCTGATTCCAGTGAATCTTTACGGGTGTTCAAGGCTGTCTGGACTTCCAGTTTAGCCTCGTTAATCACCGCGCCCGCAGCAGGACGATCTTCCGGCGGCAGATCCCGCAGCGATTGCATCTGTAGTGTTAAATGCCCTTTCTTACCCAGGTATTCAACACGCACCGATTCCAGCGCTGCAACATCTTTTGCCTCTTCGACGGCTGCTTTTGCCTGAGCAACCAGTTCAGCGAGATGTGGCATGTTTTCCTATTCCTCTGACCCTGTGGTCTTCAATTGTGACGATAGTCGCTGCCGGTATTTTTTATAACATTTCACATTGGCAGGACCATAAAACAAAAAAGCCTCCAATTTGGAGGCTTACGGCGTTACTTTTCGTTTCTTTTTTACGCGTAAAACCCCCTGAATTCAGGCGCTAAAGTAAAAAAAGAAGCGGAAAGAAACGAGTGTGTTCATTTTTTCAACCATTTTTGGTTAATGAGTTATATCCTGTAATACTACGCGAAAATTCAGCAGAGATACAACGACAAATTATTCATTTTGAAGATTTTTTGCCAGACAGCAAAAGAGGGAGCAAGCTCCCTCTTTTGTCTGAACAATTACGCCAGAGCGCCTTTTGCTTTTTCGACCAGTGCAGCGAATGCCACTTTATCGAATACAGCGATATCGGCTAAAATCTTACGATCGATTTCGATGGATGCCTTTTTCAGACCGTTAATGAAACGGCTGTAAGACAGACCATTCTGACGAGCTGCTGCGTTAATACGTGCGATCCACAGCTGACGGAACTGACGCTTACGCTGACGACGGTCACGGTAAGCATACTGTCCGGCTTTGATTACAGCCTGGAATGCAACACGATAAACGCGCGAACGGGCACCGTAGTAACCTTTCGCTTGTTTCAGAATTTTTTTGTGCCGTGCGCGGGCAACAACACCACGTTTTACGCGAGCCATACTAATCTCCTAAGTCTTAAACTATTCTAAAAACTTGCTTATGCGTATGGCAGGCAAGCAATAACTAAACCCAGATCCCCTTTGGAGACCATACCTTTTGCACGCAAATGGCGTTTACGCTTAGTTGATTTCTTAGTCAGAATATGACGGAGGTTAGCATGCTTACGCTTAAAACCACCTTTGGCGGTTTTTTTGAAGCGCTTCGCTGCACCACGTACAGTTTTAATCTTTGGCATTTTAATATCCACTTCGCATTGTTAAAAAACGAATTAGCCTGGCGAATAAGTACCGGGGTTGCCCCCGGCGCTTATTACTTGTTATTGCCCGACTATTTCTTCTTAGGCGCAAGCACCATGATCATCTGACGACCTTCGATTCGTGATGGAAACGATTCGACGGACGCGATTTCACTCAGATCGTCTTTAACACGGTTAAGTACTTCAAGACCGATCTGCTGGTGCGCCATTTCACGACCACGGAACCGCAGTGTGATTTTGGCTTTGTCACCATCTTCAAGAAAACGAATCAGGTTGCGTAGTTTGACCTGATAGTCGCCTTCATCTGTACCAGGACGGAATTTAATTTCCTTGACCTGAATAACCTTTTGTTTCTTTTTCTGTTCTTTTGTCGATTTGCTCTTTTCGTAGAGGAATTTGCCGTAATCCATAATCCGACAAACCGGCGGCTCGGCATTAGGACTGATTTCAACTAAATCAACCCCTGCTTCCTCGGCTTTCTCAAGAGCTTCTTTAAGGCTGACAATACCAAGTTGTTCGCCTTCCAAGCCAGTCAAACGTAATTCAGTGACACGAATCTCCGAATTGATACGGTTCGGACGTGCCGTTTGGATTCTTTTTCCGCCTTTAATACTTTATTCCTCCAGTTGATCAAGACTGCGACTGCGAATTTCTTCAAGCAGTTTTTCTTTAAATTCTTTTACATCGAAGCTGCCAAGGTCGTTACCGCGGCGCGTACGAACAGACACTTTGCCTGATTCAACTTCTTTATCACCGCAGACCAGCATGTAAGGAACACGACGTAATGTGTGTTCACGAATTTTAAAGCCAATCTTCTCATTTCTCAAGTCTGCTTTTGCACGGATACCGGCATCTTGCAACTCTTTGACTAATTTTTGAACATAATCCGCTTGTGAATCAGTGATATTCATCACTACAACCTGATTCGGCGCTAACCATGTCGGGAAGAAACCCGCTGTTTCTTCAGTCAGGATACCAATGAAACGTTCCATTGAACCTAAAATTGCGCGGTGAATCATTACCGGGGTAAGGCGTTCATTGTTTTCAGCAACATACGTTGCACCTAAACGAGCCGGTAGTGAAAAATCGAGCTGCACTGTACCACATTGCCATGCACGATCCAAACAATCATACAAAGTAAATTCAATTTTCGGACCGTAAAACGCACCTTCGCCCGGCAGGTATTCAAATTCAATACCATTTTTCTCCAGCGCGCTGGCCAGATCAGCTTCAGCTTTATCCCACTGAACATCTGTACCGATACGTTTTTCAGGACGGGTGGACAATTTCACCACAATCTTTTTGAAACCGAAAGTGGAGTATATGTCATACACCATACGGATACAGGAGCGGACTTCATCCATTACCTGCTCTTCGGTACAGAAGATATGTGCATCATCCTGCGTAAAGCCGCGGACACGCATCAGACCATGTAACGCACCGGATGATTCATTACGGTGACAGCTGCCGAACTCAGCCATACGCAGCGGCAGATCACGGTATGAACGCAGACCCTGATTAAAGATCTGGATATGACCCGGGCAGTTCATCGGCTTGATGCAATATTCACGGTTTTCAGAAGAAGTAGTGAACATGTGCTCTTTATAGTTTTCCCAGTGTCCTGTTTTTTCCCACAGAACGCGATCCATCATAAACGGACCTTTAACTTCCTGGTAATCATATTCTTTGAGTTTCACACGGACAAACACTTCCAGCTCACGGAAAATTGTCCAGCCATCGTTATGCCAGAACGCCATACCCGGCGCTTCTTCCTGCATATGATACAGGTCAAGCTGTTTACCGATTTTGCGGTGATCGCGTTTTGCTGCTTCTTCCAGGCGTTGCAAATAGGCCGCTAACTGTTTTTTATCGCCCCATGCTGTCCCGTAAATACGTTGCAGCATTTTATTGTCACTGTTGCCGCGCCAGTAAGCACCCGCCACTTTCTGTAATTTGAAGTGATGGCAAAAGCGCATATTCGGTACGTGCGGACCACGGCACATATCGATATATTCTTCATGATGATATAATGCAGGTTGCTGATCCTGAGGAATATTTTCATCCAGGATTTCAACTTTGTAATCTTCGCCGCGGGAAACAAATATATCGCGGGCTTCACGCCAGCTGACGCGTTTTTTGACCACGTCATACTCTTTTTTGGCGAGCTCCGCCATCCGTTGTTCGAGTTTCTCTAAATCTTCCTGAGTCAGGGAGTGTTCGAGATCAACGTCATAATAGAAACCGTTGTCGATTACCGGACCAATTGCCATCCGGGTATCCGGCCACAATTGTTTGATGGCGTGACCTAACAGGTGCGCGCAGGAATGTCGGATAATGTCCAGACCGTCATCGTCTTTGGCGGTAATAATGGCTAAACTGGCATCGTGTTCAATCAGGTCACAGGCATCAACCAGTGTGCCGTTAACACGACCCGCGATACAGGCTTTCGCCAGACCGGCACCGATATCGTTAGCAACATCAAGGACAGAAACAGAGTGATTAAATTGGCGCTGACTGCCGTCAGGAAGAGTAATTACAGGCATTTTAAATCCTTATCTACAGTGGTGACCCATACGTAAGATCACATATAGAAATCTCATTTATTTGATTTAACTTTCAGTACGTTACCGGAAATTTCTTGCGTACATTGCAAGCTGGGTCACATCGGTAAATATCCATTTACCGGGCGCCCTTGCCGGAACTCAATATTGATACTATCACAGCAATTACGGATTAATAGATTTATCTGGCTATGTCACTGAAAAGGTGGATGGCGTCACAAACTGAGCTGCATTTGTGAACATTTCATGGCGAAACAACCGGCAGACCATGAAACAATCAATAGTCTGCTGATTACCTCATAAGAAAATAGTGATTTTTATCATGACAATCCGGTCCCTGCGACAGCGGCTCTTTATATTTTAGTGATGTTATATAACGACAAAACCCGCCGGAGCGGGTTTTCATTTATACAGGCACACAGGAAACCGGTTATTTTGTGGCAGGAAGAACCAGGTCGTCATCCGGCAATTCACTGAAATTTTTCAGTTCATTTTTAAAATTGACGACTTTATCCTGCCCCGCACATTGCGTATCTTTCAGCCAGTCACAGGTTTTATCCAGCTTTTTATCGTCAATACCCAGCCACTGACTCAGTAACGGCAGCATAGATAATCCGCTGCGGAAATGGCTTATACGGGTCTGTGACTGAGCATCATACGCTGTGATAAAAAACGGTACCTGAAAATTAGGTTTTACACTGTCACCATGTGTCACATTGGTGTTTTCTGTTCCTTTATCCACAAACATCAGTCCGTGGTCAGAAAAGTACGCCATCGTCCAGCGGCGGTTGTCCTTGCCCGCCATTTGTGCAATATCTGAGAGTAATTTATCTGTATTTTCAATGCTTTTCACATAACACGAAATATTGCGTGAGCCGATAAATTTATCAAAATTCTCCGTCAGACGGCCACACGGCTGCGGGTGCGATCCATTCAGATGCACAACTATCAGCTGTTTTCCGGTATTTTCTGCCAGTGCATCACGGACAAACGGCAGCAGCATCTCATCAGGGCCGCCTTTATCAGAACGATTCGGTGCAACAAAGTGCACAAATCCCGCTTTTTTACCCATGATCCCCACAGGAGAATCATAGATACCTTTCAGATGCTGATTCGAAATCCAGTAAGTATGAAAGCCGGCTTTATTTGCCAGCGCCACTAAATTATCATTCAGGTTAATCACTTTCCCCTCACGGACTGCCAGCGCATTTGTCAGTGACAGCGTTGTAGAGCCGGAAGCCGAAATATAATTATCAAAAAATACCCCGTTCCGGCTGCTCATCCACGGGGTATTAGGGTGATGAGTAAAACCAAATGCCTGCATGAAATCTTTACGGACACTTTCACCAATCACCAGAATATAGGTGTCATAGCCGGTATCATGCACAACCGGATCCCAGTGGTCACTGGTTTCAATCACCTTGGCGTAGCGCAGATTATCTTTACGGATTTGAGCATAGCTATTATAGCTGTCACGAAAAAAACGAATTTCCGGCAGACCTGATTTAAAAACAGAGGTAATACCTTCTGATTTTCCCTGAATATAATCTTTTGATGAAGACCAGAATGCACTGATAAAAAAGACAATGAACAGTGCCAGACGCCAACTGCGTTTTTTCGGGGTACTCAGCAAGCACGCCACAACCGCAGAAACTGTCATTACCGCCAGATATAAATAGGTTTTTACCGGAAGCCCGGCAATATATTCAAGGGATTCATTATTATCCGTATACATCAGTGAACCGATGGCATTCACATCCGGATAGCCGTAGTTAAGACCTACCGCCCCGTAGATAAGCCCGGCCAGCCAATAAATGACAATCAGCACTATGTATAATGTTTTACTTAAGGATAAACAAAAGACAAATAATGCAGCCGCACTCAAAATATAAATAAATTTATATTCATAGCCGAAGCACAGATGAAGAAGAGACAAAAAGAGAAATAACCCGGCCGTTGCAATCAAGCTTTTTAGCGTGCTTTTTATTGTCATTTGAAATAATTCATGTTCGTAACTAAAAATGAGGTCAGTATTATAGCGGGACTGATAACAGGATACGACAGCTTTCGCAGCCGGTAATGAAATGTTCCTCATCACATCCCTGCATCCCATTGGAGTATAACTGAATTATTACGTTAAGAATTGATACAATTTATCATTATTCATTCACCACCTGTAAAACGCTTTCCGCTATTATTCAGCCCGTAGTAGAGATAAGTGAACTTTTGGTATTTTTCTTGCCCTGATCCTGAATCAGGGCTTTTTTTTATATTTTCCGCTACGCTCTATATGTCATTACTGACTGTCAGTCTGACATTGCCAGAGCACTGTATGCATTTTTGACTTTCCACAGATAGCGCGGAGCCTGCGGTGCCGGATGTTTGCTCCGGACATGCTCATAAAACTCATCCGGAGACAATGCATTGATTTTTGTAATCGCCAGTGCGCGGTTATTATCAAACGTGCGCAATAATGCACCTGCTCCGTTCACATAGGAGACAATTGTGGCGTAATTGAGTGTTTGCGGGTTGGTAATACCGGCAAGGTGCTGATCACGGATAATACGGATATACGTTGTGCCGATATCAATGTTGGTTTGCGGATCCAGCAGGTCACGGGTAGATGGCTCGCCGTTACGCCCTTTCATGCGGTAAGCATCACGCCCGGCAGTGGAGGCTTTAATTTGCATCAGCCCGACAGCATTCGATTTACTGATAACATCAGGCCGGTAAGAGGATTCCACTTCAATAATAGCGCGAATCAGTGTTTCATCGATTTCATAACTATTGGATGCCTGGCGGATAAACTGATCAAAAGGCGTCGCCGGATAAACACCACTTCCGTCTCCCTGAGCAGGAAACAACGAAGCATCATAACCGGCAGATGGTGTCTTATTTATCCAGCCGCCGGTACGGGTCTGTTTATTACTTCCTGAGCAACCCGCTATCAATAATGCTATTGCAATCACACTAACGGTTTTTTTCACTGTGCTACCCTTTATCCGGCGTTCTTCTGGGCTAAGAATACTGAAAATGCACAGAAACAAAAAGAAGTTTACTTAACTTTTACTTTCCCTGTGATTCATAGCATAGTGTGAACCAATTCCCTTGAATGTTATAAAGATATTACAAAAGTGCCTGACAGCATCAAATGATATTGATAATCATTATCAATAAGGATATCCTTAGTTTTTGTCACACTTTAACCAGGCAGGCTGATACCATGTACAAAAAACAAAAGACCCTCTTTCCCGCTTCCCTGTCGCGCATCTTGCGCCATTCCGTCCTGCTGCTCACGCTAAGTGCCGTCAGTTGGTATGCCACCGCGGCTGATAAAAAGTTTAAAGTCGTCACCACCTTTACGATTATTCAGGATATGGCGCAGAATGTTGCCGGTGATGCTGCCATCGTGGAGTCCATCACAAAGGTGGGTGCGGAGATCCATGACTATCAGCCAACCCCGAAAGATATTATGCGCGCACAGGATGCGGATTTAATTCTGTGGAACGGGTTAAACCTGGAGCGCTGGTTCGAGCGTTTTTTTGAGAATTTACAGGATGTTCCGGCTGTGGTGGTCACTGACGGTATCAAACCTAATTCGATTCGCGGCGGCACCTATAACGGTAACCCGAACCCGCATGCCTGGATGTCCCCTGCTAACGCCCTTATTTATGTTGATAATATCCGGGCAGCCCTGGTGAAACACGATCCTGCAAATGCAGATACCTATAATAAAAATGCTGCTGCATATTCAGAAAAAATCAAAGCAATGGATACGCCTCTGCGCGCCCGGCTGGTAAACATCCCTGAAAATCAGCGTTGGCTGGCAACCAGCGAAGGTGCCTTCAGTTACCTCGTCAATGATTACGGATTTCAGGAAGTATATTTGTGGCCGATTAATGCCGAAGAACAAGGTACGCCACAACAAGTTCGCCATATGATTGATACTATAAGAAAATATTCAATTCCGGTTGTTTTTAGCGAAAGTACTATTTCTGACAAACCGGCAAAACAGGTTGCCAAAGAGACGGGTGCAAAATACGGCGGCGTACTCTATGTGGATTCATTGTCAACCGCAGAGGGCCCCGTCCCGACTTATATCGATTTACTTAATGTGACCGTAGATACCATCGCCAAAGGATTTAACCAATGAGTGAACTTGCCGGTAAACCACGATTGGTTGTCGATAATGCAACCGTCACTTACAACAATGGTCACACCGCTATTTATGATGCCAGTTTTACTATCGACGGTGGCTCTATCTGCGCCCTTGTCGGCATCAACGGCAGTGGTAAATCAACTCTGTTCAAAACTATCATGGGCCTGGTTACGCCGACACAAGGACGGGTAACACTCAATGATGAGCCGGTACGCGCCGCTCTGAAAAAAAATATTATCGCCTACGTTCCGCAGACAGAAGAAGTGGACTGGAATTTTCCGGTGCTGGTCTCTGATGTGGTCATGATGGGGCGTTACGGCAAAATGGGTTTTCTGCGGATTCCCGGCAAAGCTGATAAAAAAGCGGTTACCGATGCACTTGAACGCGTTGGTTTAACCGGTTTAAGTCATCGCCAGATTGGTGAGCTTTCCGGCGGACAGAAAAAACGGGTATTCCTCGCCCGCGCACTTGCGCAGGAGGGAAAAGTTCTCCTGCTGGATGAACCCTTTACCGGGGTGGATGTAAAAACTGAAAATGCCATTGTTGACCTGCTGCGCGCACTGCGTGAAGAGGGGCATCTGGTGCTGGTATCCACCCATAACCTCGGGAGTGTGCCGGAATTTTGCGATCATGTGATCCTGATTAACCGCACAGTGCTGGACAGTGGTCCTACCGCCACCACCTTTACACAAAAGAACCTGGAAAAAACCTTTGGCGGCGTTCTGCGCCATATCAATCTTTCAGGATCAGACCTTCATGACGATGATGACCCGCGTTCACTCACTGTTATCACTGATGATGAACGGGCCGCCGTCTTCTACGGCCATCAGGATAATCTGACTGTGCAGACCGGCACTAAGGAAGAGCTGCCATGATTGAGCTGTTACTTCAGCCGTTTGAATACAACTATATGGTGAAAGCTATCTGGGTTAGCGGAATTGTGGGAGCCGTCTGTGCTTTTCTCTCTGCTTATCTGATGCTGAAAGGCTGGTCACTGATGGGGGATGCTCTCTCTCACTCCGTAGTTCCCGGTGTTGCGGGGGCTTATGCACTCGGCTTTCCTTATTCCGTCGGTGCGTTTTTTACCGGTATGCTGGCGGCTCTTTCCATGACATTTGTCCGCCACCTGACCCGGCTGCGGGAAGATGCGGTGATCGGGTTTATTTTTTCCACCTTCTTTGCCGCCGGTCTTCTGATTGTCTCGCTGAACCCGACCTCCGTAAATGTGCAGACGATTATTATGGGGAATATCCTCGGGATCGCCGATACAGATATGCTGCAGGTGGAAATTATTATTGCAGTTTCATTCCTGGTACTGATATTTATCTGGAAAGATTTACTGGTGGTGTTTTTTGATGAAACCCACGCCCGCTCTATCGGACTGAATCCGCAGGCACTAAAAATCATCTTTTTTACCCTGCTCAGTGCCTGTACCGTTGCCGCACTGCAAACTGTCGGTGCAATTCTGGTTATTGCCATGGTTATTACGCCGGGTGCAACCGCATATCTGTTAACCGATCAGTTTAAAAAATTACTGATAACCGCGGTCACTTTAGGTGCGGTCACCAGCAGCGTTGGTGCTTACCTCAGTTATTTTCTCAACGGTGCCACCGGTGGCATGATAGTTACCTTACAAACTGTTGTATTCCTGTTTGCCTTTTTCTTCGCACCAAAACACGGCATGTTATCAACCCGCCGCCGCGCCCGCCGTGAATCAGCACAGTTACGGCAGGAGGCAAAATTATGAGTGACTTTCTGACCTCACTGTTTATTGACCCTTTTGCATTTCCGTTTATGCAGCGGGCCATGTTTGCGGCGATCCTGACCGGTGCTGTCTGTGCCGTACTCTCCTGCTTTCTGGTGCTTAAAGGCTGGTCGCTGATGGGGGATGCCATCTCTCATGCCGTGTTACCGGGTATTATTCTCGCCTTTGTAATGGGCATCCCGATTATTATCGGCGCCTTTATTTCCGGGTTATTCTGTGCCTTTGCCACCGGATACCTGAAAGAACACAGCCGGATCAAAGAAGATACGGTTATGGGGATCGTGTTCTCCGGCATGTTTGCTCTCGGCCTGGTACTGTTTACCCGGATAGATACCGATCAGCATCTGACGCACATTCTGTTCGGTAATATTCTCGGGATCACACAGGCAGAGCTGTACCAGACAATGATAATTGCCGGGCTGACCATGGTTGTGCTGATGATAAAATACAAAGATTTCATGCTCTACTGTTTCGATCCGAACCAGGCGCGTGTTATCGGCTTACCTGTCCGCATGCTGCACTACGGGCTGCTGTCATTGCTGGCACTAACCATTGTTGCATCACTTCAGGCAGTCGGGATAATCCTTGTGATCGCTATGCTTATCTCGCCCGGTATCATTGCTTTCCTGTTGTGCCGCAGTTTCGGCAAAATGATCATGGTCGCCATTGCCGTATCAGTCAGCTCAAGCTATATCGGGACAGTTGTCAGCTTTCATATCGATGGTGCAACCGGTGCCTGTATCGTTCTGGTTCAGGCGCTCTATTTTGTTATTGCCCTGATTTACAACCAGCTCCGGTTATCCGCACTCAAACGCCACAGACAGATAGCCTGATAACCCTGTACAGTGGCTGTTCCACGGATGGAATAACCACTGCGTTTCAGGTGAAGGTATACTGAAATACTCTGCATATACCCAACGTCATTCAGGATGCAGGCTGGCTTCACGCAGCCAACGACCCTGCAGTTTGAATGAATAAGGGTATAAAACCTCTTTTTCGCTACTTCCCTGCCATTAGTGTGCAATTTGTGTGAGACATCCGCTTTTTTCTTTTATATTCCGGCTGTAGAATAAACGAACTGATTAACGGCTTAGTGAGGTGGCTCATGTGGCAAGCAGTGGGACGTATACTCAGTGAACACTTCGGTGAACATTCGTTCTCTGATAAAAAGCAACTTGATGGTGGCGAAATCCATCGTTCGTGGTATGCCTGTTATGGTGATCACCCGGTTTTTATCAAATACAACCGGCGCGACATGCTAGAGGTCTTTAAAACAGAAGCGGAGCAACTGGATGCGCTGAGTCGCAGCAGCACGCTGACCACACCTGCCGTTTATGGTGTCGGTTCGACAAAAGAGCACAGTTTCCTGATTATGGAATACCTGCCGCTGAAACCTTTTGATTCACACACCGCTTATGTCTTCGGACAACAACTGGCGCGTCTGCATCAGTGGCATGAACAACCCCGATACGGTTTTGATGAAGACAATCTGCTCGGGACTAACCCGCAGCCGAATGCCTGGGATAAAAAATGGGCCTCTTTCTTTGCTGAAAAGCGTATCGGCTGGCAATTACAGCTCGCCAAAGAAAAAGGCATTGTGTATGGCGATATTGATACGATTGTCGACCGGATACAAGAGCGCCTGAATAACCACCAGCCGCAACCCTCCCTGCTTCACGGCGATTTATGGCCGGCAAACTGTGCCGCCGTCACTGACGGAAGAACCGTTGCGTTTGACCCTGCCTGTTACTGGGGTGATCGTGAATGTGATTTGGCAATGCTCACTTTTTTCCCTGAACTGCCCATGCAAATCCTCGACGGGTATCAGCAGGTGTGGCCTCTCGACAGTGGTTTTTTAGACCGGCAGCCTCTTTATCAGCTCTATTATCAGCTTCACCGCAGCCATTTATTCGGCGACCGTTATTATCAGAGCGCACAGAATATTATTGATGATATTCTGGCCCGCTGAAAATATTGTCCACCCGTTACATTACGGATATTACAAAACGCCCCGGACATGTTAATGCCGGGGCGTTTTTTGATTTTATGATGATAACCCGCCGGAATTACCAGTTAAGAAACTTAATTAAAAACCACGCAATCACGCCTATAAACACAGGGAGCACATACAACACAAAAATCTGACGGAAAATAGTGTGGTTCGGAATACGAATTTTAGCTTTTAAGTCCTCAAGTGTTTTTCCGCTCTCTCTGGCATTTTCAATAATGCTCTGATCTTCAATATTTTCCCGGATAAACTTCACCTGTCTTGACATGCGTATCCCGGATGCACTCAGCGCCAGACCAACAAACATCAGAATATAGATCAGTAAAAAGCTTAAATTATAACTCTCAGTTCCCAGTAATTTGTCCGGCGTAGGTGAGTTGCGCCAGAATACATTCAGGAACGGCGTATTCACCCGGATCATTTCCGTGACAACGTTAATAAAGTCCCCGATAACGGCATTAATCTTGTCACTGGCCGTGCTTTGCTGATGCGCCAGTTTCAGTAAAGAGACGATGGTTGAAATCAGCGCAGGAATAAACACCACCCACCCTGCCACACGTTTAAACACAGCGAGCCAGCGAGCCTGTTGCAACGTCATTCGTTTTCCTCATTTTATCTTTTAACGCTAATGATAACGCAGAAAACGGGTGAAAATCATTAGCAATATTCCGACCTTTTATAATATACCCTTATTCATTCAAACTGCAGGTTCGTTGGCGCAGGGAAGCCTGCATCCTGAATGACGTTGGGTATAGAGTAAATTATTAACTCATTTAATGAATTCTGCTGATCCCCTTGTTACAATCATGTGATGTCTCAATTCATTGATAATTATCAGGAGCATACGCTATGTCCTACACATTACCTATTCAGGCCGCTATTTTTGATATGGATGGCTTACTGATTGATTCTGAACCCTTTTGGTTACAAGGAGAGGAACAGGTTTTCAGCAGTCTGGGTCTGGATATGTCCCTGCGGGATAAACTGCCTGACTTACTGGGGCTGCGTATCGATCAGGTCGTTGAATTATGGTATCACGCGTCCCCGTGGCAGGGTCCGGACAAACAGGAAGTCACACAGCGAATTATTGATACCACGATTGCGATGGTGGAAAAAGAGCGCCCGTTGCTGCCGGGTGTGGAGCACGCACTGACACTGTGCCGGTCTGCCGGTCTGAAAATCGCGCTGGCGTCTGCCTCCCCGCTCTATATGCTGGAATCTGTCCTGAATATGTTTAACATCCGTGACTATTTTGATGCAGTCGTCTCTGCCGGTGATTTACCTTACAGCAAGCCACACCCGCAGGTTTATCTGAATGCCGCGCAGGCACTCGGTGTGAAACCGGTACAATGTGTTTCTCTGGAAGATTCCGTCAATGGCATGATTTCCTGCAAAGCCGCGCGTATGCGCTCTGTAGTCATACCGGCAAAAGAAAATGCAGCCGATCCGCGCTGGTCACTGGCAGATTATAAGCTGGCCTCCCTGAATGAGCTGACAGCGGACATGATCCGTTAAAACTCCCGGCGGCAGGGATCCCCCTGCCGCACTCATTGATACCCAGCCAACGAACCTGCAGTTTGAATGAATAAGGGTATAGTCGAATATTCCATAGTTATCCATTAATAAATAAGCATTTTCTTTTTTACCCTCTGGTCGAACGCATCAAAAAACTTTATACTGCGCCACTGTATAAATAAACACCTGAGTATTTACCCGGTATTGATTGCGTCATGACGGCTGAAGGTCACCTGTTTTTTTCTGTCGCCTCTATAGTGATGGTTCATCAGCTCCAGATTTCGCCTGAAATTACTCAGGGGGATTGGCTGCATCTGATTCCCGGCGCGCTTGCCGGCGCACTACTGCCGGATATTGACCACCCGAAATCAATGCTCGGTCAATGGGTGCGGTTTATTTCAGTTCCGGTGTCCCGCTTATGCGGTCACCGTGGTTTTACACACAGTCTGCTGGCTATCCTGACCGGCATTTTTTTATTCCACACCCGGCTACCTGCCGGCTGGGCGATTCCTGCCGATTTTTACCAGGCTGTGATTGTCGGTTATCTCAGCCACCTGGTGGCGGACATGCTGACAACCGCAGGTATTCCGCTGTTATGGCCCATCCGCTGGCGTTTTTGTATTCCGGTTCTGGGCAGTAAAGGCAACAAGCGGGCTGAACGCAGTGTCGCCTTTTTTGTATTGCTGGCAGCGTTTTATCTTCCGGCTCACTGGGAGAGCTGGTGGGGACAGTTGCGGGACCTTATCCTTACTCAATTGCCGGTGTAGTTATAAGACAATCAATTAATATAAAATTTTAATATAAAAATAATCCGTTAAGTGACTGTTTCAACTAAATCAATCCCTTTGATCTACAATATAGATATAAATAATTCAGATTAGTTATAAGTACAACTGAAAAACTCCTGTTAATCTATAACGCGTCATTTACAGTTTTAGC
Source organism: Morganella psychrotolerans (assembly GCF_965118875.1). Taxonomy (GTDB): domain Bacteria; phylum Pseudomonadota; class Gammaproteobacteria; order Enterobacterales; family Enterobacteriaceae; genus Morganella; species Morganella psychrotolerans_C. The sequence continues at coordinate 83,254 of NZ_CBCPJD010000001.1, read as the reverse complement.
ATTTGTATAACTGTATTCGATTCAGCTAACAAACTATAACAACAATACCCTCAGGTATCGGAGTCCGGGATGAATTTTCCACTAATCAGCAATCTTGTCATATTCGTTGTCCTTCTGCTGGTGCTTATGAAGCTGTGCAGCAATAAGGACTGGAGTCTCTCCAAAAAAGTACTTACCGGTCTGGTTATCGGTGTGCTGTTCGGCCTCGGGCTGAATGCATTCTATGGTGCGGGTACCGCACCGATACAGCAGGCATTGCCGTGGTTTGATATTGTCGGTAACGGCTATGTGAAACTGCTACAGATGGTCATTATGCCTCTGGTCTTCGCCTCTATCCTCAGTGCGGTTGCCCGCCTGCATCAGGCGTCTTCTTTAGGAAAAATCAGTGTGCTGACAATCGGCACACTGTTGATTACCACCGCAATCGCTGCCTTAATTGCTATCCTGGTCACACTCGCCTTCGGTTTAACCGCCGACGGGCTGGTTCAGGGTGTCAAAGAAACAGCACGCATCGCGCAGCTGGAGTCACAGTACGCGGGCAAAGTGTCTGACCTGACGCTGCCGCAGCTGATCCTCTCCTTCATCCCTAAAAATCCGTTTGCTGACCTGACCGGCGCGAACCCGACCTCTATTATCAGTGTGGTGATTTTTGCAGCTTTTATGGGTGTCGCTGCCCTCCAGCTGATTAAAGATAATGAAGAGCGCGGCGCGAAAGTGCTGAGCGCTATTGATATTCTTCAGGCATGGGTGATGAAACTGGTTCGTCTGGTGATGCGTTTTACACCTTATGGTGTATTTGCATTGATGACCAAAGTGGTTGCCGGTTCAAATATTCAGGACATCATTAAATTAGGCACGTTTGTTGTTGCCTCTTATATTGCCATTCTGCTGATGTTTGTCGTTCACGGGTTGATTGTCGGGGTTGCCGGAATTAATCCGCTGCGCTTCTTCCGTAAAATTGCCCCGGTACTGACGTTTGCGTTTACCAGCCGTTCAAGTGCGGCCAGTATTCCGCTGAGTGTGGAAGCTCAAACCCGCCGCCTTGGTATTCCGGACTCTATCGCCGGGTTCGCCGCCTCCTTTGGTACCACTATCGGTCAGAACGGTTGTGCGGGTATTTACCCTGCTATGCTCGCCGTCATGGTTGCGCCGACAGTCGGGATTAACCCGCTGGATCCGCTGTGGATTGCCACACTGATAGGTATCGTGACCATCAGTTCTGCCGGTGTTGCCGGTGTGGGCGGCGGTGCGACCTTTGCCGCACTGATTGTGCTGCCGGCAATGGGCTTACCGGTAACCTTAGTTGCGCTGCTTATCTCTGTTGAGCCATTAATTGACATGGGACGTACCGCACTGAATGTCAGCGGTTCAATGACCGCCGGAACCGTCACCAGCCAGGTGCTGGGGCTGACTGACAAGACCGTGTTCAACAATGATAAAGATGATGATTTGCAGCAGGGATAATTCTTTGCGCACTCAGCAGATGTAAATCAGCAGATGTAAAAAAACCGGCTCACAAATGAGCCGGTTTTCTTTTATATATCAGTCGGTCAGAATAATTACTTCAGATACTCACCGCTGCGCAATGCGGCAATCCGCTTATCCAGCGGCGGATGTGATAAAAACAGCTCACTGAATGCTTTATTACGCCCGTTGATGCAAAGCGCCATCATACTGCCCGCTTCCTGTGGCTCGTAACTGGTTTTCAGACGTTGCAGTGCGGCAATCATCTTCTCACGTCCCACCAGTTTTGCTGATCCCGCATCCGCATGAAACTCACGGTGACGGGAGAACCACATGGTAATGATGCTGGCAAGAATACCGAATACAATCTCCAGAACCATAGATACCGCAAAGTAAATCATCGGGTTACCCTGACTTCCGGAATTACTGTCATTGCTGTTATTAGACATAAAGCCCGCGGCTAACTGCGCCAGGATACGGGAAATAAAGATAACAAACGTATTCACCACGCCCTGAAGCAACGTCATCGTTACCATATCACCGTTCGCGATATGACTGATTTCATGAGCGATAACCGCTTCTGCTTCATCACGGCTCATACTTTCCAGCAAACCGGTACTGACCGCCACCAGCGACGCATCACGACGTGCGCCGGTTGCAAAAGCATTAATGTCCGGTGCATGATAAACAGCCACCTGCGGCATACCAATGCCCGCTTGTTGTGCCTGGCGGCTCACGGTATCAAGCAGCCAGCGCTCTGTCTGGTTTGACGGATTGGTGATCACCTGTCCGCCCACAGAACGCAGCGCCATCCATTTTGACATCAGCAATGAAATAAATGCACCACCGAAACCAAACAGCCCCGCCATGATCATAAGCCCGGTCACACTCTGCCCCTGAACACCGGTCAGACTCAGAATAATGCCGAACACAGCCATTACGGCCAGGTTTGTGAGTAAAAACAATGCAATTCGCATCATATCAGTAGGATCCTTTAAATATATTGTCCGTCAGTTGTCTTAAAAATGGCGTCATTCTGCTAAATTTCAAGGCTTTTTTATCTGATAGTGTTAATTATTAAACAACTTTACACTTATACCCTTATTCATTCAAACCGCAGGTTCGTTGGCTTCACTCTGCCCGCCTGCCTGCATCCTGAATGACGTTGGGTATAGTGTTAATAAGGACTCTTTTTTTACTGCTTTGTGCGCAATATCCGGTTGCAGAAATAATCACCGCTTTTTAGTAAAAAACGCTTTACTTTTTAAATGGGAAAAATTATCATTCTCGTTGTCGGTACCTGAGTAAATTACTAAGGTATTGGCAAACGACATTGCTCACATTGCTTCCAGTAATTTAGAAGTTTCTCAGCCAGCCTTCGCGCTGGCTTTTTTTTATCCCACATTTACTGTCAGCGCTCATACAACTCCACCGGAAGATTATCCGGGTCAAAACAGAATAAAAACTGTTTTCCGGTGAATTCATCCGTCCTTATACCGTCACAGTGAATTGCCTGTGCATCCAGAAAGGCTTTCCACGCCGCCAGGTCATTTACAGCAAAAGCCAGATGGCGCAAACCGCAGGCTTCCGGCTGACTGAGGCGCGCCGGACTTGCCGGGAAAGTAAACAGCTCAAGTAAATACTCCCCGTTCAGCGCCAGATCGATTTTCCACGAATTCCGCGCATCACGATAATGCTCACTGATCACCGTAAAACCAAGTACATCACAATAAAATGCCTGGCTCGCCGCTTTGTCTGATGCAATCACTGCAATATGATCAATTTTCTCAATCTTCAGCATACTATTCCTTTATAACGCCCCGTTTCCGGGGCGTCCGATTACAGTGGCTGAGTCTGTGCTTCCACCGCAGCCAGCGCGACCATGTTCACAATACGCCGTACCGAGGAAATCGATGTCAGAATGTGTACCGGTTTATTAATCCCCATCAGTACCGGACCTACTGTCACCCCTTCTGAGCTGGTGACGCGCAGCAGGTTATAACTGATACGGGCAGCTTCGCCGTTCGGCATGATCAGCAGGTTCGCCGCGCCTTTCAGCGGGCTGTCCGGCATCAGATCACGACGGATGGCTTCCACCAGCGCTGCATCACCGTGCATTTCGCCGTCAATTTCCAGAGACGGATCCTGTGCACGGACCAGCGCCAGGGTGTCGCGCATTTTATCGGCGGACGGCGACTGACAGGAACCGAAACTGGAACGGGATAACAGCGCTACTTTTGGCTCAATCCCGAAACGGCGTACGGCATTTGCCGCCATCAGCGTGATCTCCGCCAGTTGCTCCGCTGTCGGGTCATCATGCACATAGGTGTCGGTAATAAAGGTATTTCCTGTCGGCAGGATCAGCGCATTCATCGCCCCGGCAGTGTGGACGCCCTCATGGAAACCAAACACATTTTCCACAATATTGTAATGCTCATGATAATCCCCGACGATTCCGCAGATCATACCGTCAGCCTCACCACGATGAACCATTATTGCGCCAATGCTGGTCGGATTAGTAATAATGGCGCGGCGTGCCTGCTCCTGTGTCACGCCTTTGCGTTTCATCAGCTGATAATATTCCTGCCAGTATTCGGCAAAACGCGGATCACTTTCATTATTGACGATTTCAAAATCAGTCCCCGGGACAATCTGTAGTCCCAGTTTTTTGATCCGCATCTCAATCACATCCGGGCGACCAATCAGGACAGGGAATGCCAGCCCCATGCTGACCAGCTCCTGTGTCGCATGCAACATGCGCGGCTCTTCGCCCTCTGCCAGCACAATCCGTTTGCGATCCTTACGCGCCATAGAAAAAATCGGCTTCATAAACAGCGTGGTTTTATAAACAAATTCATTCAGATGCTCAAGATACGCACTGAAATCTGCAATCGGACGGGTGGCAACGCCCGTTTCCATCGCCGCTTTTGCCACTGCCGGTGCAATTTTCAGGATAAGGCGCGGATCAAATGGTTTCGGAATAATATATTCACGCCCGAAAGAGAGTTCCTGCCCGCCGTATGCTGACGCAACCTGCTCGCTCTGCTCTGCCAGCGCCAAATCAGCAATGGCTTTTACACACGCCAGTTTCATCTCTTCATTAATGGCGGTAGCGCCAACATCAAGCGCACCACGGAAAATAAACGGGAAGCAAAGCACATTGTTAACCTGATTCGGATAATCCGAGCGCCCGGTACAGATAATGGCATCCGGACGCACTTCCAGCGCCAGCGGCGGCAGAATTTCCGGCTCCGGATTTGCCAATGCGAGGATCAAAGGGTCCCGCGCCATATCTTTAACCATTGCCTGTGTCAGCACGCCGGGTCCTGAGCAGCCGAGGAAGATATCAGCACCGGGCATAGCATCTGCCAGTGACCGCATGCCGTTGTCATCAATCGCATAGGCGGCTTTGGTCTGCGCCATATTGGCTTCACGACCTTTATAAATTACACCTTTCGAGTCACAAACAGTGATATTTTCCCGTTTTAACCCCAGTTGCACCAGCAGGTTCATACAGGCGATAGACGCCGCACCCGCACCGGAGACCACCAGACGTACATCGCTGATGTTTTTATCCACAATACGCAGCCCGTTCAATACAGCTGCAGTACTGATAATCGCGGTACCGTGCTGATCATCATGGAATACCGGGATATTCATGCGCTCACGCAGTTTCTGCTCGATATAAAAACACTCCGGCGCTTTGATATCTTCCAGGTTAATGCCGCCGAATGTCGGCTCCAGCGACGCAATGATATCGACTAATTTATCCGGATCAGATTCATCGACTTCAATATCAAAAACATCCACGCCGGAGAATTTTTTAAACAGAACGCCTTTACCTTCCATCACCGGTTTTCCGGCTAATGCGCCGATGTTCCCCAAACCAAGAACCGCGCTGCCGTTAGAGATAACCGCCACGAGGTTCCCCTTCGCAGTATATTTATAGGCCGCCAGCGGATTTTTTGCGATTTCCAGGCACGGAGCAGCAACACCCGGTGAATACGCCAGTGCAAGATCACGCTGTGTGGCAAGCGGCTTTGTTGGCGTAACGGTAATTTTGCCGGGTGACGGAAACTGATGAAAATCAAGGGCGCTTTGTTTTAATTGTTCGTCCATAACACATCCTTTACAGGGCAAGATGACAGAGTCAGAACCGGTCAGCCACAGCATCAGTATGCCGCCGGCAGATTATTTAAAGATACAATAACAGTATACTAATAAATAACAGAATAGTGAAAAGACTGTAATATTCATGTGTTTAATGTTTACAGAGTGTTGAAAAAAACGACATTTCATTATGTGCCTGCCTGATATATCTGACCAAATACAGTTATTCCGCGTATTGTTTCCCCGTATCAGAAACCGGTTATTTTATCCGCACAATATACTTTAAGTTATTAGAGTCGTTATTATTTTTAAATGGTTTGTTATTTGCACATATAACCGTTTTGCGTAAAAATCAATTGTCAGCAGCGATAATGATATTTTTATGTTTTTAATAATAAACATATCAATTAAATCGCCATAATTAATATGGCTTCATACCGTACACCCGGCAAGGGAGAACTCTATGCCTCATCACACTATTATGGTTATTGATGACCACCCGTTGTTACGCTATGGTTTTCAAATGCTTTTACAGCCGGATTACGCGCTGACCATCATGCCTGAGCCAACGGATAACGCCGGGCTTTTTACCTATATCCATCAACATATTCCCCGCATGATTATATTAGACATTAATATTCACGCTTTTTCCGGAATTGATTTCATTAAGAAACTCCGTCATAAAAGAGTACCCAGTTATATTCTGGTATTTTCACAGTCACAGGAACGTAATGATATATACGCAGCTATTGATGCAGGAGCTGATGGTTATATATTGAAAAGTTGTGATATTGATTATTTGGCAGATCAGATAAAGAATGCATTTCAGGGGAAAAAAATATTTAGTGAATCTATCTGTAAAATATTACAGGAGCGGGAGCATTTTCATGACCCGATAACCTATCTGACCCGGCGGGAGTCAGATGTTCTGAAAGAACTGGCCTGCGGGATGAAAAATAAAGAGATAGCAAGAGCGCTGTATATTTCAGAAGAAACGGTAAAAGTACACATCCGTAATATCCTGAAAAAACTGAATGTCTCCACGCGGCTGGCAGCCAGCCTGTTGTATCTCAAACACCGGCTCCCCCGCTGAGCGGATATCCCCGGGCACGTCTTGGGGATTATTCGTTTTCACTGTCAATACTGGCAGGTGTCGGATAATTAAGCAGCTCCAGTGTACCGTCCGGATTTTCTCGGACATCCACCTGGATAACTTCTTTATTCATTCCGCGGATAACGGTATCCACCTCACTGTACGCGTAACGGATACTTTTATCCCGCGCCCAGTCCGGCATATCTGTCACACCATAGTAAAAATAAACGGTATTAATACCGTTTTCCTGAAATTCAATGGCAGTGACTTTGCTGATACGCAGGGCTCCGTAACAGAAATCTTCACGAGCCTGCCAGGCATCACGCCCTTTTTCTGTCAGTGTGTACTCCACACCTTCAGGTTTAATGGTTGCGGTGATTAACCCCACCGTTGCCAGGGCATTGAGGCGCGAAATCATCCAGGGTTCGGACTGGCTTGAACTCAGTTGCGGCCATTTGTGCTCATCAAGGCACAATTCACTGTTTTCCACAAACTTGTGCTGGAGCTCAGTCAGATAAAAATCTGTTTGTCCCGCAAAGGTAAACCCGGCAAACAACAGCGTGCTTATGGCTAAGAACTCTCTCATCTATCCCGTCTCAACATCTTCCGGATGTATTTATCCGGTTTTGGTGTAATGCTAACTCACTTTTTTCCATTTATCGAATATTCTCTGCGCGTAACGCTCTGGATAACTACGCCAAATTACCGCATTATGCTATTTTTCGTGTTCACGACAAAGGATTAAAGATGAAAAATACACCCTCAGTCTACCGGATTTTCGGTATCAAAAATTGCGACACGATGAAAAAAGCCCGCGCGTGGCTGGATACAAACGGGATCGCATATGAATTTCACGACTACCGGCAGGACGGCATTGATGCCACGCTGCTGACAGAATTTATCCGTCATATTGACCTGACACAACTGCTCAATAAACGCGGTACCACCTGGCGTCAACTGGATAAAACAGAACAGGATGCCGCTACGGATACCGTTGCTGCGATCCGCCTGATGACGGAAAAACCGGCCTTAATTAAACGCCCGGTGCTGGTTTCCCCGGACGGTCGCTACCACCTTGGTTTTAAAGCTGATGACTATCAGCAGTTCTGCCGCTGAATATCGCTATACCCTTATTCATTCAAACTGCAGGTTCGTTGGCGGTACTCAGCTAGCCGGGTCACATACTGATGTATGCTCCCCGTCTATCTTCCCATGCCGCCTGCCTGCATCTTGAATGACGTTGGGTATATAAATTAAGTAAGGAAGCACAATGCATTGTCCTGTAATTGAACTGGCAAAACAACTCATCAGCCGCGAATCTGTCAGCCCGGACGATAACGGCTGCCAGGTACTGATGACTGAACGCCTGGCGGCAATCGGCTTTACCGTTGAACAAATGCCTTCCGGCGACACACAAAATTTCTGGGCGCACCGGGGCGGCAACGGAAAAACCCTCGCCTTTGCCGGACATACGGACGTAGTACCGCCGGGAGATACCACCCGCTGGCGCACCCCGCCTTTTGAACCCTCCCTGATAGACGGCATGCTGTACGGGCGTGGTGCTGCGGATATGAAAGGCTCTCTCGCTGCCATGATTGTTGCCGCAGAGCGCTTTGTCTCGCGTTATCCGCAATATCCGGGTCGCCTGGCATTTCTGATTACCTCCGATGAAGAGGCTGCCGCGACCGACGGCACAGTGAAAGTTGTGGAAGCGCTGATAAAGCGCAATGAAAAGGTGGAATATTGCCTGGTCGGCGAGCCATCAAGCCAGACACAACTGGGGGATACCATCAAAAATGGCCGCCGCGGCTCAATTACAGCTAATCTGACCATTCACGGTATTCAGGGGCACGTTGCGTATCCGCATCTGGCGGATAATCCGGTTCACCGGGCTATACCTTTTATACAGGAGCTTATCAGCACACACTGGGACAGCGGCAACGAATTCTTCCCGCCGACCAGTATGCAGATAGCTAATATTCACGCCGGAACGGGCAGCAATAATATTATCCCGGGTGATTTGTTCGTGCAGTTTAATTTCCGCTTCAGCAGTGAATCAACCAGTACGCAGCTGGAAGCCCGTGTTGCTGCTCTGCTGGAGATGCATCAGTTACCGCACAGTATCAGCTGGTCACTCTCCGGGCATCCGTTCCTGACGCCTGAAGGGCCACTGACAGAGGTGGTTTGCCACGCTGTCGGGCAGTATTGCCACCTGACGCCGGAATTATCAACCAGCGGCGGAACATCAGACGGACGCTTTATCGCACAGATGGGCACACAGGTTGTTGAACTGGGTCCGCTAAATGCCACAATCCATAAAGTAGATGAATGTGTAAGTGCCGCTGATTTGCAGCAACTCAGCCGTATCTATCAGCGCATTATGGAGCAGATTTTACTATGATGACCTTTGAGATGCTGACCGGGCAGACGCGTGACCATGTGATTAATTTTGCCGGTAATCATCACCTGCAATTCAATGCCACCAAAGCGTTTCTGGCAATGCAGAAAGCTGCTGCCGGGGCAGGATTTAAACTGATGCCTGCCAGTTCGTTCCGTGATTTTGCGCGCCAGCAGAGTATCTGGAATGAGAAATTTGCCGGAACCCGCACTGTAAATGATGCGGATAACCGCCCGCTGGATGTATCTGTGCTGTCAGAAGCGCAACGTTGTCAGGCAATTCTGCGCTGGTCTGCCCTGCCGGGTGCCAGCCGTCATCACTGGGGAACGGAGGTGGATTATTACGATCCGTTCCGCCTGCCTGCTGACACATCGCTGCAACTTGAGCCTTGGGAATACGAAGAAGGCGGTTATTTTGCGGCGCTGTCTGCCTGGCTGACAGAAAATATGGCGCAGTTTGATTTTTATCTGCCGTTCACACAGAAAAAAACAGGTGGCGTGGCGTATGAGCCCTGGCATATCAGCTATTGGCCGCTCTCATATGAAGCGGAGCAGCTTTACACTGTGGATACACTGGAACAAGTGCTGAACACGCAGGAAATTGCCGGGAAAACCTGGCTTCTGGCAAACCTGGATAGTATTTATCAGCACTATGTCCGTCTGCCGGGTCCGTCTGCCGAAAAGTAACTAATCTTCCGGTTTTCCCGGCTTTTTCTCTGATGCCGCCGGGGGTTGCAGCGGCATCTCTTCAGTCTCCGGCAAACGCAGCATGAAAATCAGCAGGCAGGCTAAAATCACCAGTAACAGCAACCGGATATAAATCAGTTTCACCAGCCAGAGAGAAACAGCAAAGGTCATTAAAATGACGATCACCGCACGGCGCTTCGCTTTGCGCGGCAGACCTTTGTGTTCCTGCCAGTGACGGATATAGCCGCCGAACCAGGAACGGTACAGCAGCCAGTGATGAAAACGCGGGGATGAACGGGAGAAGCACCATGCCGCCAACAGCAGAAACGGCGTTGTCGGCAACAGAGGCAAAACAACCCCCAGTGTTGCCAGTACAACGGCAATCCAGCCGGATAACAACAGCAGCAAGCGTGTAAATGACATCCTTTTTATCTCTCTCCGGCGATGATATGTCTGCACGATGTTATCGTTATGTAATAGCATATTCAACCGGCTTCTGAGATCAAACAACAAAGCCGCGCCCCGTTTTAACCGGGACACGACTCAGACTATTGAAATCAGGAAATAAACTTTAAAATCAAATGATTGATAACTTAATCTTAATCACTGTCTTTATATCAGCGGCGGTATTGACGGCTGAATCGGCACAACCAGTACAGTCGGTCCTTTACGCGCCAGCGCCGCTTTACAGGCATCCTTTACTTCATCTTCCGTCTCTGCCCTGACCGCTGTACAGCCGTAACCCGTTGCCAGTGCGACAATATCCAGTCCCGGAATGTCCAGCCCCGGCACACCCGGCGTCTCTTCCAGTATGGCAAACGATTTCAGAATGCCGTACTGGCGGTTTTCCGGAATAATAAACAGCACCGGTAACTGATGCTGTGCCGCCGTCCATAATCCCTGAACCGAATACTGCATAGAGCCGTCACCGATTATCGCCACTACAGGGCGGTTTCGCCCGCTGTCCCGTTCACCGAGCGCTATCCCGGCACTTGCCGGCAGGTTCCAGCCCAGCGATCCGCTGGCAAAGGTATAGAAGGAATCCGGTTTATCAATAGGCCAGGCGGTATGCAGTTCACCGAGGTTGGACGGCGATTCTTCCACCAGAATGGCATTTTCAGGCACCACCCGTCTTACCGCGCGGAATAGTTGCGCTGCACTTAATACACTGCCTGCAGCAGGCTCCGGTGCCGCAGGGTGCGCAGCCATGCCATGCGGCTGCTTACTGATGGCAGCAGCCCGTGCCGGACGCGCGGCAACCAGTTCGGTTAACTGCTCGACCGCCAATACCGCATCACACAGCAGACTGTCACCCACCGGCGCGCGACCCGCTTCAGACGGATCGTCTGTTACATGCAGCAGACGCAATCCCTGCGGGATATATTCACCGGCAACATACGGATAATAACGGAATACCGGCGCACCGATCACTATAGCCACATCATGCCCGGCGAGCTTGTCTGACAGCGGTTTTATCGCAAACGGCAGACCACCGGCATACAGCGGGTGCGATTCCGGAAATGGCGGGCGTTCTGAGGCAGGTGCTGCATGTACCGGGATATTCAGTTTTTCTGCCAGCCGGATCCCTGCATCCCAGCCCTCTCCCCGCGCAATCGCAGAGCCATAAATAAGCACCGGGTTTTTCGCCGCAGACAGTGCCTGCGCAAATTCCCTGATCCGCACCGGGTCCGGCCCTATACGCTGAGTCACCGAGCGGACAACCGCGGGTGCCGCACCCGCCGGTTGATCCCAGTCATCCAGCGGAATGGATAAAAAGACCGGGCCTGCCGGCGGTTGCAGCGCCATCGCATACGCGCGCATAAATGCCGCCGGAACATCTTCTGCCCTGACCGGCTGATAACTCCATTTCACCCAGGGTTTCGGCAGTGTTTCCGGTTCAATGTTAGTCAGCCACGGCTCCATCAGCAGCATGTCGCGGGTCTGGTTACCTGCAGTAATAATCAGCGGCGTGCGGTTCATAAATGCGGTCAGAATATTACTCATCGCATTGCTCAGCCCGGCAGATGTATGCACATTTACCAGAGCCACATTGCGTGTGGATTGCGCATAGCCATCTGCCGCTGCCACAGCGGAGGATTCATGTAATGTCTGGATATAACGGAAATCTGCCGGAAAATTTTTCAGAAACGTTTCTTCCGTCGACCCCGGGTTACCAAATACCGTGGTTATATTCAGTTGTCGCAGCAATTCAAATGTCACTTGCCGGATTGTTTTGTCCATCCTGATGCTCCCGTATAATCATCATTATTACGCTATAAAAGTCAGTAGGTTATTTGCCGGATAATTAAAACAAACAAATGTTAATTTATATTCCTGAGGATTTTTCATTGAAAAACAAGAACAAACTGATAAAAAATAAAATAACTGATATGAGAAAAACCGGATATTCCTGAATGTATTACAGGATAAAATAAAGATCAAATAACCGGAACGCCGGAAATAGCCTGAACATTTAAGAATGAAAAAACGAATAACATTTATTTATGATATAAAGCAAAATGATAGAGGTAAGACCACATATCTTACTCAAAAAAGGTCAGCAAAATACACCTGCAGAGTCTTATTCAGAGTGAAAAAAGCGATAAAACACTGTCTGTCGGTTAATTCGTTACATCACTGTTTAACTCAGTGCTGTTATTGTTTTCCGCGTGGTACCAATTGGTTATTTTCTTTTTTTTAAGCTCTCCGCGGATGCAGAGAGCTTTTTTTTTAATTTCGGTATACTCTTTTCTGTATCTGTACAACCCGGTCTCTTCAATTGCAAGGGGTTATACCCCAACGTCATTCAGGAAGGCGGCAAGGAAAGACAGCCAACGAACCTGCAGTTTGAATGAATAGGGGTATATATGCTGAAGATAATCACTTTTATTGCCGTTATTATGTTGTCCGGCTGTGCAGGGGTGGGTGTCGGCGCGTCCGGCGGCTCCGATGGTGCATCTGTCGGGATCGGTACAGGTATCGGTTTTTAGTGCCACCGGTAAACAGATGCTCAGCAACATCTCAAATGTGGTAATCTGTCTTTGCGACACGATCAAATTGTATCGGACAGATATAGATAAAGAAAAGGTAATCACATGCAACAATGGTTAGCAGACTACTGGTGGATCATCCTGGTGCTGTTTTTTGGTATTATTCTGAATGCAATTAAGGATTTAAAGCGGGTGGATCACAAAAAATACCTGCTGAACCGCCGTGAGTTGCCACCACATCGTGATAATAATGCCCAATGGGATGATGAAGATGACGACCGCCCGGATAATTCATCTAAAAAGCCGTAATTATTGATGCCGTCTGCTGTGCCCATTCCGGGCGCAGCGAGTGCAGTACCTCCGCTGTTTCCTGCCGTAATGCACTAAGTAATGCTTTCTTCCCGTTTATCTGCTGCTGTTTCAGTGTGCTGTCATTTGTTGTATTTCCTGATAACAGAGCGGATAGCCGCGCCGTCTGTTCCGGATAGCATATCAGTAATAATGTCAGTGCAGGATCTGCTGCTGCCTGCGGTTTGGCGGCAAACGCAAAACCGGCGAGCATCATCCACTCAGTATCATTCAGTGCCGTTGCCCTGACCGGGGTTGCCGGTGAAAATCCCCATGTGCGGGAAAGCACACTGCAATCACGGGCAAACTGCTGTCGTGCGGCTTCAGCCAGTGTTTCACCTGCTGGTGAAAGCGGCAACAGCAGCATGGCTGTATAGCAACCACTGCCTGCTTCAAGATGTGTGCCCATCCTGGCAAAATGAAATCCGCAAGCTGTCCAGAATGCTGCCAGTTCAGGTGTATAACCAAAGCTGACAGATAAATAATCCAGTCCGCAGGCTTTTGCATCTTCCGCCGCCCGCCGTAACAGTTCCCGCCCCAGTGCGTTGCGCCGGTATGCACCGTGAACGGCTATCCGGCTGATGCGTCGAGAAACAAGCTGTGCCGCCTGCGGGAAATAACTGTGTGCCGCCAGTGACTGTGCCAGCAGATTACCGGGAGGCCGCCGGAACCCTGCCCAGACAGCCTGTGACAGCGCTGCGGACAATCCGCCCTCATCAACCATCCAGAGAGCCGCAGCGACATGTCCGCGCTGACGAAACAGCGAAAAATGCTGTCCGCCGGCATCAGTCAGCCGCCGTAAATCAAGCGGGGATGTCCGGTAATGCGCGGCAGTGAGCAAGCCGTAAAACCCGGCAAGCAATTCCGGGTCATCACACAGTGCCTGTTGCGATAACGACTGATACTCACCCGTCCCCGGTGACACAGGTATTTCTGCCGGTTCTTCCAGTAACAGTGCGTTATTCAGCCAGTTTTCCAGCGGATCATTGTCCGCCCAACGAACCGGACGGGTCAGCGAAAGCAGCCTGAAATCCGGCAAGGTATAACAGAATTTGAGTAAAAAACCGCGCCCGGTGCCTTCATAGCCCTGAACAGTGGATAGCAGCAGAACGCGGGGGAATGCTGCCACAATCCGCGAAAGCTGTGGTAACGGGATCATTGCGGCTTCATCGATAACCAGCCAGCAGTATCCGCTGAGATCGGCGGTTTCACTTAAAACAAGCAGATTGTCCGGCGGAATAAATTCCACATTATCAGACTGACTGAGATAACGCTGAATAACAGAAACCGATACTTTTGCCGGCGCGCATAACAGATGATGACCCGGTGTCTGTGCCAGAAACAGACCGGCGAGAGCCGATTTCCCCCGTCCGCGGGCAGCAGGAAGACCAAAAATACCCTTTTCCGCCTGACGCAGTTGTGACAATACCGATTGCTGATCAGGTGTGGGAGAGCCATCCGGCGGCAGCCAGCGTGCCCGCTGTGGCAAAAGAGATAATTGGCAGGGTTGTCCTTCATTCCAGCGGACAACCGCCTCATGATCCAGAGTCTGTGCCAGATGGCGCATAAAACGGGGGGTGGGGATTAATTGCCCGCGATCATTCCAGCGCAGGCTGTCTTCGTCGGGACGTGTCTGCCACTCCGGTTCAGAGGGCAATAACAAAATCAGCCAGCTGCCTGCCTGTAAAGTGCCGGTCAGCATTGCCATCGCTTCAGTGTGAAGCCCCCGGCGGGCGTCAAATACGCCGTGAAAAAATTCCCGTCCCAGCAATAACCGCGCCTGCGGGGGGGCAACCGCTCCCTGCAACTGTGAAGAAATCACCGGCCAGTCGCCGGGCACTGCCGCCATAATATCGCGCAGTGTTTCCTCACACCAGCTATCACTTCCGCTTAATACCCACAACCGGCGTACGCCTTGTACGCTGAGTTGTTCTGTGCAAAGAGGGAGTGTCGCAGGCAGCATCGGTATCCGCTACGCTTTGCCGATCAGCATTGAGAGTATCCCCGCTGCAATCAGCGGTCCGACCGGCACACCTTTAAACATAGCCACGCCGATAATGGTCCCGACCAGCAAGCCGGCAACCGTCGATGGCTGGTTACTCATCAGTGTGACCCCGCGACTGCCGAGCCATGAAACCATTATTCCGATAGCTATCGCCAGCAGGGATTTCCAGTTCAGAAAGGAACTCAGCACATCACCGGCACTGATTTTCCCGCTGGCAATAGGCGCCATCACCCCGATAGTCAGGATAAGTATCCCGAATTTCAGTCCGTATTTTTCAACAAACGGAAAATAGCCGTTCAGTGGCGTAATACGCACTGCCAGCAAAAAAAGAAGGGCAAGAGTTACCGTCATATTGTTACTGATAAGCCCGAGTCCGGCTAAAACCAACAGAATAATCAGGGTCGGGTCAATATTGCTCATGTGAGATCCTGCATCAGGGGGAATGAAAACCACAGATAGTATGCGCTTGCAGACGGATAATCAAACCTGCCCGGCCGGTACAGGAATAAACCGGGCAGATATTGTTATTTTAATGCGGAAAATGTATCACATTGCGCAATATCGCCGGTGTCAAAACCGCGTTTAAACCATTCATGGCGCTGTGCGGATGTACCGTGTGTAAAGCTGTCCGGGATAACCCGTCCCTGACTCTGTTTTTGCAGGCGGTCATCACCGATAGCCTGCGCCGCATCCAGTGCGTTCTGTAAATCCCCCTGTTCGAGTATCCCGGCATTCTTCATTTCATGCCCCCAGATACCGGCAAAGCAGTCCGCCTGTAATTCCATTTTAACAGATAACCGGTTTGCTTCTTTCTGACTGCTGCGCTGCTGACGCTCACGTACCTGGCTGTCAATGCCCAGCAGGTGCTGAACATGGTGCCCCACTTCATGAGCAACCACATAGCCCTGAGCAAAATCCCCGCCCGCCGCCAGTTTGGTGCGCATATCATCATAAAAAGAGAGATCGATATACACTTTCTGGTCAGCCGGACAATAAAACGGACCCATTACTGCCTGCCCCGCGCCACATCCCGTAGGCGTGGCACCACGGTACAGCACCAGCTTCGGCTCGCGGTACTGACGGTTCATCTGTGAAAACTTCTGTGCCCAGACCGCTTCTGTTTCCGCCAGCATCACACCGGTAAATTCAGCCTGTTTCTGTTCCTGTGCACTGTTTTGCACCGGACGCTGTTGCGCGGAAGTTTGCCCGGCACCCATCGGGTCGCCGGAAATAAAACCCGTCAGGTCAATACCGTAAAACCCGGCAACAACAACGATCACGATCACCACCAGACCGGCTTTACCGCGCGGCAGGGGAATACGTGGTCCGCCGGATGATCCACCCGGCATTCTGCTGCCGGAACCCCGGCGATCTTCTATATTGTCGCTCTGACGACGCCCTTGCCAACGCATGATAGCTCTCTGTTCCGATGATATACCCTTATTCATTCAAACCGCAGGTTCGTTAGCGCAGGGAAGCCTGCCCGCATCCTGAATGCCGTTGGGTATAGGAGAAGTATTAAGTATATAGTACAGAGAAAACCAGGTGAGGAAAAACGCTTCTTTCTTTCAGTGTGCTGTTAAAAAGCAGCCGGAGCTGCTTTATACCCTTATTCATTCAAACTACAGGTTCGTCGGGCATATACATAATCATTAATCCAACTCAACACCCAGACGGCGAGCCACTTCTTCGTAGGCTTCAATAAGGCCGCCCAGACTCTGACGGAAACGGTCTTTATCCATTTTATTGAGGGTTTCTTTATCCCATAAACGGCTGCCGTCCGGCGAAAACTCATCCCCCAGCACAACCTGTCCTTTATACAGACCGAATTCCAGTTTGAAATCCACCAGGATAAGACCGGCATCATCAAACAGGCGGGATAACACATCATTGGCGAGATAGCTCAGACGCTTCATTTCAGCGAGGTTTTCCTGACTGACCCAGCCAAACGTTTCACAGTAAGACTCGTTGATCATCGGGTCGTGTTTCTCGTCATTTTTCAGGAAAAGGTCAAAAATTGGCGGATTCAGCACCAGCCCCTCTTCTGTACCGAGGCGTTTAACCAGGGAGCCGGCAGCGCGGTTGCGGATCACACACTCGACCGGCACCATATCCAGTTTTTTCACCAGAACATCGGTATCAGACAGCAGTTGCTCCATCTGGGTCGGGATCCCCGCCGCTTCCAGCTTACTCATGATAAAATGATTAAATTTGTTATTAACCATACCTTTACGGTCAAATTGCTCGATGCGCTCACCATCCAGTGCTGATGTATCGTTGCGAAATTCCAGAATCAGCAAATCAGGATTATCCGTGGTATAGACGGTTTTGGCTTTACCACGATACAGTTCAGCTTTCTTTTGCATCTTGCACTCTCCAGACAGGATTAATAATAGGCATATCGCCTGATGCGTTTATTCTCCCTCAGAATGCACCGGGAAGCAATCGTTTGCGTGAGAAAAAACAACAGCGGAGAAAAGTGAGTGCGGCAGATACGGAGCACCGCCAACCCGGCTCAGTTTATACCATAACAAGGGACAATCCCTGCTGTATAAGCAGGTCACGGGCTGATTGCGGAATACTCTTGCCGAGCACGATATGGCTCAAATCCTGACACTCCGCCACACGGTGACGGGAGATCCGTCCCAGCTTACCGGCAGTTATCCCGGTGACAACCTGGTTACTCTGCTGCACCAGCGCACGTTTAAATGCTGCCTCCTCGAACCCGGCAACGGTGACCCCGCCATCCGAATCCATCGCGCAGCCGCCGAGAAAACAAAGATCAATATACAGGTTTGACAACTGTTGCAGTGCCTCAATACCCAGACAGGCACCTGACGGCTGATGCAGTTTTCCGCCCAGTACAATCAGTTCAAACTGCGGATATTTAGTGAGTTCTGCGGCGATAAGCGGTGTATGCGTCACAACCGTCAGTGAGAAATCAGCGGGCATATGCTGTGCCAGTAGTAAATTCAGGCTGCCGGAATCCAGAAAAACCGTTGTATTATTTTTAATTAATCCTGCACAACCGAGCGCGATATTTTCTTTTTCTGCACTATTATGCCCGATCCGTTGCCGAAAATCTGCCACTTCACCAAGTACGCTGACCGCGCCACCATAGACCCGTTTACAGAGTCCCTCTTCCGCCAAAACCTGCAAATCACGCCGTATTGTGTGCTCTGACACACCCAGTTGCGTGACCAGCGCACTACACTGAACCCGTCCCTCTGTCTGTAATAATTGTCTGATCAGGGATTGCCGTTGTTCCGGAAAAGCTGCATAATCGAGCAAGTTAATCTCCTTTAGGTTGCACAAAGAATCATAACCGAGCACCTTAAAATGTCAACTAACCCTTTATACCCGACGTTATTCAAGAGGTAACTGATGAACACACTCCATCCTGATATTGCATTTTTTCACCAACTGGCTAACCGTGCGGCACAGGAAACATTGCCCCGTTTTTTGCCTTCACACCATCTTAGTGTTGATACCAAGGTCAAAGAGGGGGTCAGCTTTGACCCGGTGACAGACGCCGATCGTCAGGCTGAAATCGCTATGCGGCAGCTGATAAACGCGGTGTATCCCTCTCACAGTGTGCTGGGCGAGGAGTTTGGTCTTAGTGATGAAAGTGGTAAAAAGGATGAAAGTGATTATCAGTGGATCCTCGATCCGGTCGACGGAACCCGCCCTTTCCTGCTCGGTTTACCGGTCTGGGGTACGCTTATGGGGTTAACTTACCGTGAACGGGCTATTATGGGCATGATGAGCCAGCCTTATACCGGTGAACGGTTCTGGGCTGATGGTGAGCACAGCTGGCACAGCAGCCCTCACGGCACATTCCTGATGGAAACCCGCAAAAACATCACGTTGGAAAATACTATCCTGCATACCAATTCACCGGAGCCGATACCCCGCTTCCCTTCGATAAAACTGACTGCACTGATGGACAGGGTTCTGATGACCCGTTTCGGCGGAGAGTGCTACGCAATGGCGATGGTTGCCGCCGGACGTATTGATTTATGCTTTGATTATGCATTGCAGCCTTATGATATAGCCGCATTTATCCCGATAATAGAACAGGCGGGCGGCTGTGTGACTACCCTTGACGGCGGACGTCCTGAAAAAGGTGGCGCTATTCTTGCCAGTGGTTGTCCCCGTCTTCATCAGCAGGCTCTTGCTATTCTGAATGGTAATGATTAGCCTTAATATGATGATCTGATTTATACCCTTATTCATTTAAACTACAGACTCGTTGACTGCATCCTGAATGGCGTTGGGTATATATAATTTGTACTGATAAGGTTTTGAGTTATGAGTGATATTCTTTCTGTTATCCCTGCCCCGGCTCCGGCACGGCGGGAACAAATGGCAACCCGCGCACTCTTTTTTGTGGCCGGCTTTGCCTCTGCCGCCTGGGCTGCACTGGTGCCGTTTGCCAAACTGAATACCGGGGTCAATGATGGTGTGCTCGGGCTGTTATTATTATGTCTGGGTGGCGGTGCACTGGTCGCAATGCCGCTCACCGGCATTCTGACAACCCGCTTCGGCTGCCGCCGGGTGATGACAGCCTCCGTTATCCTGCTCAGTCTGACCCTGCCGTTACTCGCGATGATTAACCATACCGGGTTACTGGCGCTGGCGCTGGTTATTTTTGGTATGGGGATCGGAATTACTGATTGCGCCATGAATATTCAGGCGATTATTGTCGAGAAAGCCGCACCAAAACCAATGATGTCGGGCTTTCACGGGTTTTACAGTGTCGGCGGAATAGCCGGTGCCGGGGCAATGAGTGGTTTTATGCTGGCAGGTATGGGTGCGGTTCCGGCGGCATCTGTCGTGATGATAATCTGCCTGCTGCTGCTGACTGCCGGTTATAAAGGGATTCTGGATTACGCGTACCCCGCTGAAGGACCGGCCTTTGCTGTGCCGCGTGGTGCTGTGCTGCTTATCGGGATTGTCTGCTTTGCCACTTTTCTGGCAGAAGGGAGTGTACTGGACTGGAGTGCGGTATTTCTGACGGAGTATCACAATGTGCCGGACAGCCTTGGCGGGCTGGGCTTTGCCTGTTTTGCCGTGCTGATGTCTCTCGGGCGTCTGACCGGTGATAAAATTGTTGCAGCTCTCGGGCGTCCCCGGGTTGTGCTGTGGGGTGCACTGCTTGCGGCAGGCGGTCTGCTGCTGAGTGTTCTGACTGATAACTGGCTGATTGCGCTCACCGGTTACGGGCTTATCGGGCTGGGCTGTGCCAATGTGGTGCCGGTGATGTTTTCGGCGATCGGGCGGCAGACCAGTATGCCACAGGCGGTTGCAGTTCCTGCGGTCACGACTCTCGGTTACCTGGGTATTCTGGCTGGCCCCGCGTCTGTCGGGCTTATCGCATACCGTTTTACACTGCCTGCCGCACTGATGGTGGTCGTCGGTTTATTACTGGTGGTGGCACTGCTGTCGCGCAAAGTCAGTATGCGGTGAGAGAATTTCATACACCGGTTATATCAGACCGGTGTCGTGGTATCTTCTTCAATGGCGGCTTTCAGTATCGCTTTCAGGCGCGGATAGCGCCGGGCAAGCCGCCAGCGCAGGCGTAAGTCATTAGCATTATCCCAAATCAGTGCCCAGATCCCGCGGTCGAACAGTTCCTGTATCATTGCCTGTTGTATCGCCGGTGATTCAATGTCACTGATGGTATGCAGTATCCCCAGACCTTCTTTGGATATCTGCCAGTGACACGCCGGCACCTGTTTTACAATATCGGCATGACGCTGATTAATCACATCCAGCATTTCAAGGATTTTCATATAATTATGAATGGTCCGCACCCGGATCCTGTCATCCTGCGGTGTATGAGAGACAGATTCAGAATGGATCAAATAATCGTAATAACATTCATCAATATATTCAACCCGCTCAGCCGTCAGCAGAAGCTCCGTAGTCCACGGAATGTCCTGATGATGTAATCCGGGTTCAAAACGGTAGTTATGCCCGCGTAAAAATGCACTGCGATACAGGTTAAGCCAGGTGACATGCAAAAATTTACGGGAATCCAGCGCCCGCTTCAGCCATTGCGGACCGGATATTACCCCTGTTGAACGCAGACGATCCGACGGAAAAATAGCATTCGGCTCCCGTCCGTCTTCATACACATAAGTACCGTTACAGGTCGCCACATCAAGCTGACCCTGCAATGAAATATCCAGTAACCGCCCGTACATCGACGGATGGATCACATCATCAATATCCGGAAACGTAACATAAACCCCTTTCGCGGCAGCAAATCCGGTATTGCGGGCAACAGAAACACCCTGATTTTCCTGACGGATAACCGTGACAGCCGGAAATTTTTCCTTCCATTCGTCCAGCACGGCGGTAGTGTTATCTTTGGAGCCGTCATCAACCAGAATCAACTCCCAGGCAGGCAAGCGCTGTTTTTGCAGGCAATCAAAAAACTGTGGGAGAAATTTTTCCCCGTTATAAACGGCGGCAACAATGCTCAGTAAGGGTTGTGATAGATCCACAGATAAATGCATATCAGTCCCGTCAATTCCGGATTCAGGCTGAAACTGACTCAGCTTAAATAGCCATAAAATAATCATAAATAATTTGTGATTTATTACTATAACGGCTGCGCTATTTATAAACGTAGCTAATAATGCCATAAAATTATGATAAACCGGAATATCACACGACAAAGGCGTCAATTGCTGTTGCTGTTTGTTACAATATAATTTGTGCACAAAAAAATACCGGTCATTAATTATAATGACCGGTATTGTTAATTATATTCACGCGATATATTCACGCGATATAAACCAGCGATAATATTATTTCATTGCCGCTTTACTGAATGCCGCTTCCAGTGCTCTGACCATTTCATCATTTTCTTTCTGTGTCAGAGGTTTCCCTTTGGCACTGATGAATTGCAGACTACTGCGGTTATTCAGGTCACCAACCTGCAGGGTGTAATCCCCTTCTGCAACAGAAGGATCGTCCATTCCCATGCTGCTCCATTCCGCAGAGCTGAGTCCTTTATAAGTGACTTCAACTTTACCGGTGGAGCGGGTACGGTCACCCACTTTCATCCCGACACTTTCCAGTGCGCCCGGAAGGCGTGACCAGACCACATCAAACGGTGCGCGCACAACAATCTGTGGCAGACCTGTTTTATCGCTGCCGCTCTGAACTTCCAGAACAGCAAACTGACCGGCATTGCTGTCCTGACGGGCAGCATTACGCAGGCGATCCAGACCATCGACCACTTCATTGAGTGTCAGATTGTTATAACGGGCAATTTCTACTTTATCCGTTACCGCATTTTCACCCTGTTTCAGGCCTTCACTGGTCACAACAACCGTAACCTGTGAGCCTGCCGGTTCGATTTTGATGCGCTGGCGGGACTGCAACGGCAGATCTTCATCTGCGCGCTGCCAGACAATCCAGTCGGTCACAATTTCACCGGTGGCTTCATTGCGCTGGCTGACCGGAACGGAGCGATCTGCCAGAACGCGGTTAATCTGCGTCCACAATGTTTTGTTTTCCGCAGAATTTTCCAGTAAAAGACGGCTGGAATCTGCTGCGGTTTCAGTACGGGAACCTGCTAACAGGCTGACGGTCTGTACCGGCGGACGAATATCCAGCGCCAGACCGGTCGCACCTTCATGCTTAACCTGAGGAATATCATACTGCCCGCTTTGTAACGGCAGGATCATCCCCTGAGGGACATTCAGCGTCTGCAACTGCGGCGCATCCAGATAAGAGGTATCACCGCTGACCTGGCGCTTATAGCGCTGATCGCCGGAGCAGGCTGCCAGTAAAAAAACCACGGAGAGGCCAGCGACCTTCATAACCTTTGATTTTTGCAGTAGTGTTGCCATTCAGATTCCCTAAAGTATTATCGTATGCCAGCCGTCTTCATGGCTTGTCCGATCGTCTTCTGCCCCGCTTCCGTGAGAGGTAACAGCGGCAGACGCAATGTCTGCTCCGCGATCAGACCCAGCTGATGACAGGCCCATTTCACCGGTGACGGGCTTGGTTCACAGAATAAATTGTGATGCAGGTCCATCAGTTGATTGTTAATCACACGCGCCTGGCTGAATTCACCGCGCAGAGCGAGATCAAACATTTTTGCCATTTCTGCTGCCGCCACATTGGCTGTCACAGAAATCACACCTCTTCCGCCCAGTAACGTGAAATCCAGCGCAGAGGCATCATCACCACTAAGCAGAATGAAATTATCATCATTCACCAGGGTTTTGATTTCACTGACACGGCTTAAGTTCCCGGTTGCTTCTTTAATTGCAACAATATTGTCCAGTTTTGCCAGGCGGGCAACAGTTGCAGGTAACATATCACAGCCGGTACGCGTTGGCACATTATACAGAATTTGCGGTAATGCGGTATTCTCCGCAATCATTTTAAAGTGCTGGTACAGCCCTTCCTGAGAGGGTCTATTATAATAAGGTGTGACCGTCAGACAAGCAGCAATTCCCGTATTTTCAAATTGTTCCGTAAACCAGACGGCTTCATTTGTGGCATTTGCCCCTGTTCCGGCAATCACCGGAATGCGCCCTGCCGCAAACTCAAGCGTCGCCAACACCACATCAACGTGCTCCTGATGGGACAGCGTGGCGGACTCGCCGGTGGTTCCGACTGCCACAATCGCAGAGGTTCCTGCTGCAACATGATAATCCACTAACTTTCTGAGACCCGCCTTGTCAACACGACCCTGTGTATCCAGTGGTGTAACCATCGCAACAATACTGCCTTTTAAAACTTCATTTACGTGTGACATGTACGAAACCCTCATCAATCGGATAAATAGTTGACATCAATTTAATGGTACTTCTTAGTTGCACAGAAAAAAACTCCCTAACTGTACGTTTTTAATGAATTTTGTTAATACCCGGCGCCAGACCTTAAAAAGAAGTAATAATGTCCGCTTTTTTAGCCGGTAAATCAGCGGAACACATGATAGCGTGTCTGTATCCGGTATGCTTGATATGACGCAATCATTTGATTATTACCACAGAGCACCAAACAGGTTATTGCCATCAGCCTTATCTTTCTTTATGTTTAACACATTCATGATGTCAGAAGAGGAATGTGGGTTTGCCGCAACACGATCAGCAATATCTGGTTATCACAGCTCTGGGACGGGATCGCGCGGGGATTGTTAATGCAATTACCCGCCATGCCGGACAGTGTGACTGTAATATCGAAGACAGCCGCCTGGCGATTTTTGGTGAGGAATTTACCTTTATCATGATGCTGTCAGGCAGCTGGAACGCCGTAGCCATGCTGGAGTCCACCCTTCCGGTGCTGGCAGCAGAGTTAGATCTGCTGACAGTAATGAAGCGGACTCAGCGCGGACACCAGCCGGCAGCAACCACCGGCGTCAGCGCCCGGATAACAGTGGCGGATGCGGCAGGGCTGGTCGAACGGTTTACCAATTTATTTATGAAACTGGATTACACCCTGGCCGAACTGGTGTCAAAAACCCGGCCGGATGATAACAGCACGTCCGCCCTGCTGGAAATCCAGATTACTGCCCATCACCCTACGGGTGAAAACACAGATATATTGCAACACCAATTTACCTGTCTTTGTGCTGAGTTACAGGCCGAAGGCAATGTTACCCTGATAAGTCATTAATTCTTATATTTATGATTACGTTTACGGAGAGTGTGTAATGAACCCATTGAACGCCGGTGATAAGGCGCCACAATTCAGCCTTCCTGACCAAGATGGTGAGTCAATCAGTCTTGCTGATTATCACGGTCAGCGTGTACTGGTTTATTTTTATCCGAAAGCCATGACACCGGGCTGTACCGTCCAGGCGTGTGGTCTGCGCGATAACATGGATAACCTGAAACAGTTCAACGTTGAAGTATTGGGGATCAGTACAGACAAACCTGAGAAATTGTCCCGGTTTGCTGAAAAAGAGCTGCTGAATTTCACTTTGCTGTCAGATGAGGATCACGAAGTCGCACAAGCGTTCGGCGTCTGGGGCGAGAAGCAATTTATGGGTAAAACCTATGACGGTATCCATCGTATCAGCTTCTTAATTGGTACTGACGGGAAAATAGAACATGTATTTGATAAATTTAAAACCAGTGATCACGAACAGGTTGTGCTCGATTACCTGAAATCACACAGTTAATTTATTCATCAAAATTATAAAAACACTATCCCCGGGTAGTGTTTTTTATATTTAAGCTCTTTATTTGTAATAAATGAACTTACGTATAACATGAATGTTTTGTGAAAAAAATAATATGGTATTGTCTCCCTGCTGACAATGATGTCATTATGTTAAAAGGGATATTTAATGAAGTTAACCAAAATTGCCACTGCATTATTATTTTTAGCACCCGCTTATTTATCTGCTGCAACACAGGATTTTACCTACCGCAATGGTTATAAAATCACAGTTGATCAAGCCTCGCCTGAGGTCAGTATTCAAATAAAAGATAACAAACCGACACAATCAATCAGCACACCAAATTCAAATGGTATTTCGCATAACTATTTTTCTGAGTTTAATGTAGGAAAGCGCGGGCTGAACATTGATAACGCGCCATCTGCCAGGGTGATTATCAACGAAGTAACCGGATCAAATATCAGTCAACTTGACGGCAAAATGGCCGTTATGGGTAAACAAGCCAGCCTGATCATCGCTAACCCTAATGGTATTAACTGCAACAATTGTGGTGTATCCAATGTCAGTCACCTGACACTTTTAGCCGGAAATACGGCGCCTGATGTGGCTACCGGAAAACTAACCGGTTTTAAAAATATATCAGGTAATGTTTTAGTTAATAATGTAAAAAATAACGCAATTCAAAGTAATTTAACCATTACAGCCGTCAGTGCTGACATTAGAAACTCCGAGATTAATGCACCAATGACGACACTTAATGTCGGTGCCGAAAAAATTGATTTTTCCAAAAATATAACATCGCAAATTGCCAAACAAAAACTCGACCGGGGATATCTGATTAATGAAGCAAAAACCCATTCCGTATCCGGAATTGGTGAAGATACAAAAATAAAAGGTAGTCTTACTGTTAATGCAACAAATTCGTCTTTTTCTAATGATGGGGCGATTACCGGCAATACAGTAAACTTAAATTTATTACACTCTGAATTTATGAATGATGGATATATAAAAGCAAGCACAATTAATGTAAATGCTAAAGATGGTAGTATTTCCAATGGAAAGACATTGTTTGCGAAACAATTGTCCGGAAAATACAATGGTGATTTTTCCTTGTACAACAACGCTGCTACGGACGGTAAAAGTACATTCAGTGTCGGTACTCTGACACTGACAAGTAATAACATTAACAATCCGATTGATCTTAATAATAGTGAGTACCAAGGTGTTTATCGTGATAACACGCTCAAAATTGATAATAAATCTTCTTTCTATGTTAGTTCATTAAATATCAATGGGAGTCACGATACCATTAATATTAAAAACGAACATATAATGGGAGCCGGCCTTGTTAACATAAATGGCGGTTCCGTTACACTCCATAATGATAAGCTATTAGCGGTTAAAGCCGGTTCAGCTGTTCATGGTATTCTTGGCACTTTTGGTAACGGTATGAATCATGAACACATTACCGCTACCACTCATGATTTCGATATGTAAACCTGATTAAATTTAAGGTGATGTTTTAACCAAAACATCACCTTTTGAATATAATCGAATTATTTCCCGATATCATTTTTTATATTATCGGGGATCACTTCTTCCGGCCAGGCATGAATAACCGCTTTAATCAGTGTTGCCAGCGGGATAGCAAAGAATATTCCCCAGAATCCCCACAGACCGCCAAAAATAATAATCGAGAGAATGATCACCAGCGGGTGCAGATTAACCGCTTCTGAGAATAAAATAGGCACCAGAATGTTACTGTCCAGCCCCTGAACCACAAGGTAGGCAATAAACATCGTCCAGAAATCAGGCGTTAATCCCCACTGAAATAACCCGACCAGAACCACCGGAACCGTGACAATGACCGCGCCCACATACGGGATAAGCACAGACACTCCGACCAATACCGCCAGCAGTAAAGCATAATCCAGCCCGACCACCGCAAACACGATGTAAGTACAGACACCAACAATTATCATCTCTGTCACTTTACCGCGGATATAATTAGAAATCTGCTGGTTCATCTCCTGCCAGACCTGACCGGCAAGGGAGCGGTTACGCGGCAGAATACGCTGGAACCCGCGCAGCATCTGCTCTTTGTCTTTCAGTAAAAAGAAGATCATCAGCGGCACTAAAATCAGATAAATTGTCAGTGCAAGTAATCCCACCAGCGACGCCAGCGACATTTTTACCACTGAATCCCCGACCGAGAGCAGTTTACTGCGTGCATTGTCGAGGATCATATCCATCAGACCCACATCCATTAATGCCGGGAAGCGATCCGGTAATCCGCGGGCAAATTCGTTGAACCGGCTGAACATATTCGGCATATCCAGCAGCAGGTTACGTCCCTGGCTCCAGACGGTTGGCGCAAGAATAAAGATCACCAGCACACTGATCCCGATAAACAGGCTCAGGATCAGGCCAATCCCCACTTTGCGCGGGCATCCCCGTTTTTCCAGCTGATGAATCGGCCACTCCAGCAGATAAGCAAGCACAATGGCTATCAGCAATGGTGCTAAGATACCGCTGAAAAAATAAATAATTCCGAAACCTGCCAACAAAATGACGGTCAAAGCTACTGCCTGGGGATCGGCAAACCGCCGTCGGTACCATTGTATGATTAAATCCAGCACTTTACTGCTCCTTGGCTTAGTGGCGTAAATCTGACAATTCCTGCCACCCGGGCAGTCTGTGTGAGGATTTTACTTGAGTGTTTGCTATGATACACGAATTATTACCAGTGATAATTAACGGGGAAGACGTCATCCTATGAATTCGTTTCTGAAAAAACCGTTAGCAGCCTTATTGGCTGTCATCCTGACGTTACCGGCGCTGCCTGTTGCGCATGCCGCCATTGAGGATGCATTACCGGAAATCGGCACAACTGCCGGAGGCACGCTCAGCATCGGGCAGGAAAACCTGATGGGTGATTTCTATCTGCGGATGATACGCAGTAGCTCGCCAATGGTCTATGATCCTGTTTTACTGCAATATGTTAACACTCTCGGGCAAAAATTAGTCTCCAACGCCGATGCGGTAAAAACCCCGTTTAATTTCTTTCTGATAGCCAATCCGAATATCAACGCCTTCGCCTTCTTCGGCGGAAATGTGGTGCTGCACACCTCACTGTTCCGCTACAGTCTGACGGAAAGCGAACTGGCCTCAGTAATGGCGCACGAAATTGCTCACGTAACCCAGCGCCACCTGGCCCGCATGATGGAAGATCAGAAAAACAAAGCACCGCTGGCCTGGGCGGCAACACTTGGCTCAATTTTGCTGCTGATGACCGGAACGCCCGTCGGGGCGGCAGCGATGACATCAACGATGGCAGGAATTCAGCAAAATATGATCAGTTTTACTCAGTCAAATGAGCAGGAAGCTGACCGTATAGGTATGGGAACACTGAGCCGATCCGGGTTTGACCCGCAGGGCATGCCGGATTTCATGACTATTATGGTGGACATGTCCCGCTACAGCTCCAAACCACCGGAAATGCTGTTAACGCACCCCCTGCCGGACAGCCGGCTTGCTGATGCGCGCAACCGTGCCAACCAGATGACCCGTAAAAATCCGCCGCAGTCGCTTGATTTTCTGCTCGCCCGCGCCCGTGCAATGAGCATGTACGGCGGACAGCCGCTGCGTAATGCCACCGATCAGATGATAGAAAATTACAGCAAGGGCAACAGTAAAGAGCAGATGGCCGCAGATTACGCACGGGCAATTTTGCTGTACCGCGACAATAAATATGATGCGGCCTCGCAAATTCTGACAAAACTTCTGGCGGCAGAGCCAAATAATGTCTGGTTTATTGACGTAATGACGGATGTCGATATCGGACTGAATAAAACACAATCCGCCGTGACCCGGCTGGAAAATGTCATAAAGCGGGACCCTGGAAATCCGGTTTACCGGATTAACCTCGGCAATGCCTATATTCAGAATAAACAGTATGATAAGGCAACAAAAATCCTGCGTAATTATACCTTTGATTACCCGTCTGACCCGAGCGGCTGGGATTTACTGGCAGAAGCCGGCGGTAAATCCGGACATCGCGCTGATGAACTCGCTGCCCGCGCGGAATACCAGAACTTAATGGGTGATTTCGACGGCTCGGTTCGCAGCCTCACCGAAGCCAGCCGCCAGACGAAACTCGGCAGTTATGATCAGGCCCGTTATGATGCGCGGATTGACCAGATTCGCCAGCTACAGATGCAATTCAAACAATTTAAATAATGAGGAAAACCATGACAGACACAATCACCATCTGGCATAACCCGCGCTGCTCCAAGAGCCGTGAAACCCTGGCTCTGCTGGAAGAAAACGGCGTGTCTGCGGCGGTGATGCTCTATCTGGATACCCCGCCGTCGGTGGCAGAAATCAAAACACTGCTCAAAAAACTGGCATTTGATGATGCCCGCAAACTGATGCGCACCAAAGAAGCGGTTTACAGTGAATTGGGTCTGGCAGACGTCACAGATCAGGATGCATTAATTCAGGCAATGCATGACAACCCAAAACTCATTGAGCGCCCTATTGTCGTTAACGGGAAACAGGCCCGCCTGGGTCGCCCACCGGAGCAGGTGCTGGAAATTCTCTGATTCTGTTCTCTGCTATCCCCGGTATCCGACGGGGATAGCATTTAAAACTGTCGTCCCCGGCAGCGTGAAAACCCTTCAATAATTGCATGACCCAATTCTTCATCTGAAGCAGATGCAGGAATAGTTACACAATCAGTTTCTGATATACACTCCCCGCTCCAGGCTTCAAGTTTAACGTGATTAGACGGTCTGATAGTAATCAGGTCATTCACTTGCCTGACACCACAATGTTTCATATTTTTGAAAAAGGCTTTTTTATTTTTATATCCACCTAAAGCCATTATTTTTTTTGTGTTTTTCTCATAATTAATCTTATTCTCCTGATGATCAAAAATATAAGAACTTTTTGTATCAGTAGTTTCACTACGGAAAAAAGCCTTCTTTAAACTTGCACCGAGATCTATAGCCTCGGCGTCTTTAGTTAGAATTATTGGATCTAACGTATAGTCCGGAAGCCATAGTCCATAGTCAAAAAGTGTAACGAAATAATAATAATCACCATTAAAGTCAACGGCTACTTTAAATTCCTTATTGTCTGCACTATTCAAATTAATCACCTTTTATGATAGTTACTTTAATATCTATATTTTTTTCATTGGCGTTTTTTATTGCACTGTTAATTGATTCCCATTGTTCTTTTGAAGTTTTCTCCGGAAGACCAATGTACAGCTCTCTTTTATTTATTATATCTGATGTTATTGGTACATTATCCTTCCTATACTCTTTAAACTTAATTATTTCATTAACATGTCCATTGATGGTATATTTTATGGCATTCGGTTTTCTGAGTCTACTATCCGTTTGTGTGTTTATTGTTTTAACACTGATCGCTGTTTTATTTTTACGATCATAAAAGTCAAATGTCTTAAAATTGTCAGGTAATTTAGAACCGGCAGGTAGCTGCGTTCCGATATAGTGCTCGAATGGCATTCCCTGCTGGTTGATACCCGAACCTGACGGAAACCACTTCATGGGAACTTTATTTCCGCTTTTATCAATTGAGTAAACCTGATTAAGATCAGCATAGCGGATATGATTGCTGCGCTGCTGTACCTTAAACGCTTTTCCCCTGCCGTTCGTCATAGAGGAAGACATTGAGATACTATCAACAACGATATCCGCAGTGGATTTTGATAATCCTGTAAATTCAGTTATATATTCAGAAAATTGATTTTTTATAAAATCATCACTATCTGCTAACTTATCGTTTTCTGTATAAGAAAATAGTTTTATTTTATTTTTTTCATCAAAGCGCGGGTAATGACCAACAATATCGTTCCCTTTGGTCACCCAATAGTTTGTCAGTAAATTATCTTCCAGATATGTCTGCGGATATTTATCCATCAATGCGTTAAAGCGCAGTGATTCAGGTGAGTTTCGGGATTCCTGAGCCGTACAATTAATTAACCGGCACCCCGAGGCAAGTAACCGCTCTTTTTTAAAACGATCACCGTCAGAAAGTTCATCGATTGCATTTAGTTCCTGCAAATGGAATTGTCGGTTATAACGCTCAACTATTTCTGCAGTATCGGCCGCTGTTGTTAATCCATTAATGTGACCGGTTGAAATTAATCCTGAAACGGCCCCCATAACCCTGGCTATTTGTGCCTGTTGTTCCTGTTCATGTGCGGTTTTATTCAAATTATCATTGAGTACAATACCGGCAAGTGAAGCCGCCAGAGCACCTGTTACCGCACCTCTGACGCTTCTGTTGGTGAGTTCTGAACGAATGGCAGAAACAGCTGAATGCGCGATGGCTTTTCCGGGCTCAGTTAATAATTCCCCGTGATCCCCAATTAATTTTGCACCCTCAGCATTTATCTGACTTCCAATATTATTCAGGAGTGCATTTTTAAAATTTTCATTAAAACCGGTATCTGAAACTACCGAGTCAGTAACTGAACTGATGACAGATTGTGCCACAACACGCTGTGCGACTTTATACCAATCCCCATTGCTCAACAAAGGCAGCTGAGATTGTGCCGGGGTACCATTTTGCCAGCCAGCCGATACATCAAGACCATTAAGTAATCCGGCAACAGTCATTTGACCAATCATTGATTTAACACTGTCGCTTCGCCCTAATGATTTAAATGTCGCTGATAAATTCCCCTGATTTTCAGCTAACGTAACAGCAGCCCGGGTTGTCAGTGCTATCATTGTGGAATGCGCTGCACCGGAAAGTACAGCCCCTGCAGCGCCACTGACACCTGAAGATACGGTGTTACCGGCCCATGCAGCTAACCCCGAACCGGATGTCGCAGCCGCCACCACAACAGCCAGAACAGCTGATGCCACGGGGTTCAGACGCCGGATCCTGATATCCCGGCGGTTATAGGCATCAGCAACACGGTTCCATTGCACATCATCACGATTTGTCAGTTCTTTAAGCCAGCTCAGTCCCTGTTGCTGACTGAGCAATGCCACTGAGTTTTTAAGATCAGATCCACTGAGAAGTTTGCTGTCCGTTGTAATTCCGTCTGCCGCGTCGACAGATAACTTTCCTCCATAATGAATTGATGGTAAGCGCCAGTGACTATCGTCATAATATTGATTGCGGTGAGTGATATAAAAACCTTTTGAATAACTCACTATTTGTTCTGATAGCAAATCATTAACGGCTTTAAATTTAATCTGTCCTGACAGACTGGTAAGCCGGGCATTCTTGTTTGTTGAAATTTTTGTGGCTTCTAATGTAATATTATCCCTTGCCATTAAATTAACATCATCACCCGCCGTAAACTCTGTCACTTTATTTTTTACTTCATGCTTTATTTTAGTAATTTCTTTTTTTGTTAAACACAATGTCCAGCGATTGCATTTCTTTTTCTTATCTTCATAATGACTTGTTTCCTCCATTGCCTGCGCATATAGATACCCTCCTGCTGCTGATATATTCATTACTCCGTCAGATAGTAGCTCTGCGGCCTGAAATAAAATACTGCCCCCTGATAATAATGTCAGTGACTTCTTACTATTAATTCCTGAACTGACATACTGGTATACATCTTCCAGATTTTCATTATTTCGCTTGCGATAATGAACTTTCTCTGCGGTTAACTTTACATTGCCACCATTATTAATATAGGCATCTCCTTCTGACATAATTAGAGAGCTCTGTAACGTGATATCCTTATCAGCTATTATTGTTATATCGTTTTTAGACGAGATATATGAGATAACATATCTATTATCTATATGGAGATCTGAAGGGTATTTTATAGCTGAATACGGAGTTCCCGTTAGTTTTATATTTTCACCAGAAAACAACCAAGAGGAACCAGAAGAGTCCAATCCGACATTTATCAGTTGAATATTTCCGCCTGAATTAATAATGATATTTTTAGCGGAATTTATTCTTACCTTTGGTCTTAAATACCTTGCATAGATATTAGGTTCACCTTTCCACATTGAGTCGAATGTAATAGTAATATCATCGCCAGAATACAAACCAATATCTTCATTGCTATTAAAACTGATACCGTTTATAATTATTTTTTTGCTTGCATTAAGGGTAAGATAATCATTCAGGTTCCATTGTTGAAACTTTCCTGAAAATTCACTCATTTCATGATCAGAGCCGCGCATAGAAATACCATGAAGGCTTTTTTCATCAAGTCAAATTGTTATGTTACCCTGTGCTGACAAATCAACTCTGCCAGTATTTGTTAATGCTATATTATTAAATGTAATATCCCCGGAAGAGTTTCCGTAAACACCCTTTGGTGCATATAAAAGAGGCAATGAAGAAATACCCATGGTAAATACCGGTCGTGCGCCTGATGAATATAATATATTTTCTTTTTTCGATACCAGAGACAACTCTCCGGTGTTTATATTTGTACTCTTCAGATTAATATCATCTGCCAGCAGTGACATAGATTCACCTGCAATAAGTGTACTTTCATTTGTATCCAGTTGGTTATATGCTAATATATTTAAATCTTTTTCTGATTTTATGTTTGAATTAATAGTTACTCTATCTGAATTAATAATTATATTTTCTGCTGATAAATGATGATCGAAACTATCAATACGAATCTCATTAATTGGCCTTTCCACTACTGGCATCGTGCTTTGGATATTTATACTATCTTTAAAATTAACAATTATATTTTTGGCTGAAATAAGTGAGTTATTAGCACCACCGACATCAGTCCATGTATAAAATTGGTCTCTTAGTAAATATCCCTTCTCAACATTACTAACTATTACTCCCTGAGGAATAGTGTCAGGCTCAACATCGAAATATGACCTCGCATTATTTTTATCTTCAGGTTCATACCGCTCCCATAAATTGAGAATACCCTTCCTATGATTTCTAAATTTCGCGTTTCTCCCTGTGATAATCATATTATCATTCGTTAACAAAAATGAATCACTATTATCAAATTCATTTGCAACAATATAGGAATTCCCTCCGGAACTGATATATGCAGGTTTGAAATCATCTTTATATCTGATAGCTTGCCTTTCAACATTAACACTGTCGTTGAACAAAAAATCCAGCGAACCAAACCATTGATCGTACTTGAAATCCTTTAATTTCGGGTATGAGACAAGTAAGCCGTGTCGTCGCCATTCAGGTAAATAATGCAGACTATTCCCCACACTATTCATATCTGTGGAATTAGCCTTAATGTTTATTGATGTGGTTGGATCTGAATTGCTAATATTAGCCAATTTCTTTGTTTTTATAATTAGATCACCACGTTCAGATTTTAATACCGCTGACTCATTAGTTACATTCTGGCTTAAATCCCCTGTTGCATTTTTTTGAATCCATAGGTTATCACCACTCTGTATATATGCTTTATCACCCTGATTTATTACCGTCCCGGAAAAAATACGCAGATCTTTTTCTGATACTATATTACCCTTATTTAAAAGAGAGGAGGTTGTTATTGTCACATTATCTTTTGCATATATTTTCGCCGGGCTATCTATGGCGATGTTCTTCGCAATTACATTTATACTCCCTCCTGATCTTACTTTATCAGTCAATATTACATCACCGTTGACAGCTATGAATATGTTATTATTCACAGACTCAATATTTTTTAGTTTTACATTACCATTCGCTGATGTACTAACAATACGGATATTCTCTGCAATTATTCCGCCAGCGCCACTTGTATTAACCGCAGGCGATTCTTCTTTTGCTTCTGAAGATACAGAACTAATCCTCCCTGTATAATAATCAACACTGTTAGTACCCTGAGTCAGTGAGAGATTCGTTGCTTTTATCACACCACTAAGTTCGGTATTTACACTCAAAAGATCTGTGTAATTCAAGCTGCCGGCATCCATTCCTTTTGGACCTATTCTGATCGTTCCTTGATTTATCCGTAATGATGACAATGCCCCATTTACATCAAAATAAGGTACCCCTGTCGTGAGACTGACGGACTTTCCCTGCCGAAAACTACACCCATTACAGATAATACCGTTGGGGTTAGCAATAATGATTGCCGCCGGTTTACCTGCAACTTCAAGTGTTCCTGCTAATTCAGAAATAGGTTCACCAACAACTTCATTGATAATTATACTTACATGGTTTTTATCTAAATTTTGATTGGACTTTAATCTGCCTGATAGCAAAGAATAACCATCTGTTGTTAAATTATTTAACACTACTCCATTATTACTGACGTTGAATTTGTTATATTTATTATGAGAAACACCCTCTTTGTTTGGTGTCGCAATATCAATAACAGTAATTCCATTTTTATCATAGATATGAGTCTTATTATTTGAAGCGGTAATACTTTCAGCCAATGATACATTTATCACCTGCACAGACATAAAAAATATCACTATATATATTTTTATATTATCAATTAGATTGACCATATTCACCCCGGAATTAATAACCAGAAACCTATTTTATTTGTCGCTCGACTATATACAGAAGGCTATCTGTCTATCCGGGTTAAATCAATTCATGATATGTTAATATAAAATAACAACATAAATAATAAATACATATATAAAGGTAGTTCATCACTACTTAACCAGCATATTTTTTATTTTAATTATTAAAAAATACACTATGTTCTTTTTATGAAATCGTTATTTATTTCTGATGATACATTTTGCTCAGTTAACACTGCTCAACAAAATGATTAAAGGAATCAATCATGAAAAAGACATTAGTTACATTATCATTCATCTCAGTTGCTGCATTTTCTGCTCACTCTGTAGCAGGTCCCGGAGAAATGGAATATACCTACCGGAATGGCGAAAAAATCCGCGTGGTAAGCCCGGAAGCACAGACTTCACTGTTTGAAGATACGTCCGGAAAACCCGTCTTAGAAATTAATTCCCCAAATAACCGTGGTATATCTCATAATATATTTGAAGAATATAACGTTGGGCGTAAAGGGTTAACCATCATTAATAATGATAATGCCACCACCATTATCAATGAAGTAATTGGTGATAAAACTACCAATTTATGGGGAAACACTCACATTGCAGGGGGGAAAGCCAATCTGCTGATTGTCAATCCGAATGGCGTAAACTGCCGTAGCTGCAGCTCAACCGGTACATCATTATACACACACCGCAAAACACTTCCGTCTCTGGTAAATTCACTGAATAAAACTAAAATATTCACCAGTATGACGCCGGCAAAAGCATCAGACAAATTCACGGATATCCGCCATAACATTTCATTCTCTGTACAGAAATAAAGGCGGCACCGCTGCGGTATCAATCGCAGCGGTTTATCACTCTCCTGATTATTCCACTTCTGCATCTGTTTTCTGCCGGAAACTTTCCCTTCATAATACTGTCATACTCTTTATCATCACAATGAACAGATGATTACGCCACACCGCAATAAACTTAAGAAAACTCTTATTGTGACGATGCCGGAATCACGTATTGATATACAAATAATTAATTCAAAATTATATATCCAACGTCATTCAGGATGCAGCCAACGAACCAGCAGTTTGAATGAATAAGGGTATACGCGTCATCAGGGATAAAGAATGACAATCTATGACTTAAAGCCGAAGTTTCAGAGTCTGTTACGCCCCCTTGTTGTCCGGCTTTATGATGCCGGGGTAACGGCAAATCAGATTACGCTCTCGGCATTATTCCTTTCCGTGCTGACCGGCATTGTCCTGTTTCTCTTTCCCGCCCCGCTGCTTTTTCTGCTGCTGCCGGTTGTTTTGTTTATCCGTATGGCGCTCAATGCCATCGACGGCATGCTGGCGCGTGAACATAATCAAAAAAGCCGTTTCGGGGCGATACTGAATGAGCTTGGTGATGTGATTTCAGATACCGCGCTGTATTTCCCGTTTGTTTTGCTGTTTCCGGCCTGTACAGGCTGGATATTGCTTATCCTCTTTTTATCCCTGCTGACAGAATTTATTGGTGTGCTGGCACAGACTATCGGCGCATCCCGCCGCTACGACGGTCCTGCCGGTAAAAGTGACCGCGCATTTGCGTTTGGTGCGCTCGGGCTGTGGGCGGCTGTTTTTCCGTTATCTCTCTCATCGGCAGTATTTCCGGTGCTGTTTGCCATATTGTCCGCCCTGTTGTTTTATACCTGCTATAACCGAATCCGGCGTGCGTTGCAGGAATGTACGCAACAAAACGCATCTCAAAAGGACTGATTATGAGTTTATCATCTGATTATCCGACTCAGCGCGAAAGCATTGAATCTCAATTCAGCACCAGTGATCAACAACGCTTATTTTTCCGTTACTGGCCGTCTGCCACCGGTGAAAACAAAGCGATTGTGCTGTTTCACCGCGGACATGAGCATTCCGGGCGTGTCGCGCATCTGGCTGATGAACTGGATTTACCGGATTTTGCCGTATTCGCCTGGGACGCCCGTGGGCACGGACGTAACGACGGTCCGAGAGGCTACAGCCCGTCAATGGGCACATCCATAAATGATATCAATGAGTTTATTAAATTTATTTCAGCGGAATATGGCATTCCCGTTGAAAATATGATAGTGCTCGGACAAAGCGTCGGAGCCGTTACCCTGACCGGCTGGGTGCATGATTTTGCACCGAAAATCCGCGGACTGGTACTGGCGTCTCCGGCGTTTAAAGTGAAACTGTATGTGCCGTTTGCCCGCAGCGGGCTGGCATTGATGCAGAAAATTCGCGGGCTGTTTTATGTCAATTCTTATGTAAAAGCCAAATTTCTGACTCATGACCCGCAGCGCATCGCCTCTTTTGAGCGTGACCCGCTAATCACACGCCCTATTGCCGTCAATATTCTGCTGGAGCTGTATAAAACCGCTGACCGCCTGGTCGCTGATGCCGCCACGATTACCGTACCAACCCAGCTGTTTATCTCCGGCAGTGACCATGTGGTGCATCACAAACCGCAATATCAATTTTATGAGCGCCTCAATACGCCAATCAAAGAGAAACACATTTTACCGGGGTTTTATCACGATACCCTGGGTGAAAAAGATCGCCATATTCCGATTGCGGAAATCCGCCGTTTTATCACCACCCTGTTTGAAGAGCCGCGTTATCAGCATGATTATTCTCATGAAGATGTCTGCAGTGCCGGTGCGGATGCGTATCGTGAATTACAGGCACCGCTGCCGGATTATTGTCCGAAAAATCTGGGGTATAAATTACTGAGCAAAGCAATGTCCACGCTCGGCAAAGCCTCGGAAGGTGTGAGTATCGGTTATGACAAAGGATTTGATTCCGGCTCAACACTCGATTATGTCTATCGCAACCAGGCGCAGGGAAAAGGTATTTTCGGGCGCATTGTTGACCGGCAATATCTGAACAGTATCGGCTGGCAGGGGATCCGTCAGCGCAAAGTGAATATTGAAAAAATTCTGCGCCGCACTATCCGCACTCTGCAGGAAAGCGGAACACCGGTGCGGATAATGGATATCGCCGCAGGTCAGGGACGCTACATTTTTGATGCTATCAATGATTACAGTAATATAGAGTCTGTTCTGCTGCGTGATTACAGCACCGTGAATGTCGAACAGGGACGGCTTCAGATTAAAGAGCGATTCCTGGAAGATAAAATCCGTTTTGAGGAAGGCAATGCCTTTGATAGCGCCGATCTTGCTGCTGTCACACCAAAACCGACGCTCGGTGTAGTGAGTGGACTGTATGAATTATTCTCTGATAACAACCTGTTACGTGATTCCCTTTCCGGGCTGGCACAAGCAATTGAGAGTGGCGGCTATCTGGTTTACACCTGCCAGCCGTGGCATCCGCAGGTTGAAATGATTGCCCGCGTACTGCCGAGCCATCAGGGCGGCAAAGCATGGGTAATGCGCTGCCGCAGCCAGGGTGAAATGGATGAACTGGTCGATAAAGCCGGATTTGAGAAACTGGATCAGCATATTGATAACTGGGGAATATTCAGTGTCTCTGTGGCAAAACGCCGCTGACAATAACAATAATATTAAGGGGTGCAACGGCACCCCCTTATTTTTCGCGGACTGACATACTATGGCTGATGTAGCGGATATACCTGCTCCGGTGCTGACTCCCCGCCGGAAACGGTGGGGATTTGCCTTTCTCTGGCTGTTATTTCTGGCGCCGTTTTTTTTTCTGACATACGGACAGGTTAACAGTTACACGGCAACACTACCGGATGTACCCTCTCTTGCCTTCGGCTGGGAGCACCATATCCCTTTTCTGCCGTGGACCATTATTCCGTACTGGAGTATTGATCTCTTTTACGGGCTGTCGCTGTTTATCTGTACCACGTTGCGCGAGCAATTTATTCACGGGCTGAGGTTGGTAGCAGCGTCGCTGGCGGCCTGCGCCGGTTTTCTGTTATTTCCGCTGAAATTCAGTTT
Source organism: Morganella psychrotolerans (assembly GCF_965118875.1). Lineage (GTDB taxonomy): Bacteria > Pseudomonadota > Gammaproteobacteria > Enterobacterales > Enterobacteriaceae > Morganella > Morganella psychrotolerans_C. The sequence goes on along the minus strand of NZ_CBCPJD010000001.1, from coordinate 43,592 downwards.
TCCCCGCCCGCAAACAGACGGCTCTGCCGGCTGGATGTTTGATCAGCTGGAGATGTTTGACCTGCCGTTTAATCAGGCACCGTCTTTGCACATTATTCTGCTGTGGCTGCTCTGGCTGCGTTTTCGTGCGCATGTACCGCAAAAATGGCAGTGGTTTCTGCATTTGTGGTCCGCACTTATCCTGATCTCTGTCCTGACCACCTGGCAACATCATTTTATTGATGTCATTACCGGCGGTGCAGTCGGTGTACTGATCAGTTATCTGCTGCCGGTTGGTACCCGGTGGCAATGGCGCACCCACCATATTCGCCGGGGTTATCAGTTAGCAGTGCGATACGGGATAAGCGGACTGCTGCTTACCACTGCCGCCGCGGTGATTGGCGGTCAGGGCTGGTGGCTGTTATGGCCCGCACTGGCCTTTTTATGTGTGGCAGCGGGCTATTCCGGAGCCGGAACCTCTGTCTTTCAGAAAGATAAAAACGGACAGATTTCCCCCTCTGCTGCCGTGCTGTTACTGCCTTATCGCCTTCTGGCGCTAATCAGCTATTATTGGTATGCAAAGCAGTGCCGCCATGCCAGTGTGGTAAATGAGCATATCGCGCTGGGGGGATATCCTGTCGCACCGTTGTCCGCTGCTGCCGTTCTGGATATGACCGGTGAATTTCCCCGCAGCCGTTATACCAAAGAGCTGACTTATCATTGTCAGCCACAGTTGGATCTTTTCCCGCTGACAGAAGAAGAGATTGAATCCGCAGTGTGTCATCTGACGCGGCTTGCGCAGTCCGGTCAGGTGTATGTTCACTGTAAACTGGGTTATACCCGCAGCAGTACAGTGGTGGTTGCGTGGCTGATGAGACAGGGGATGGCGGAGAGCCTGCAACAGGCGCTGGCGTCAGTCAGACAGGCACGCCCGCAGATTGTACTGCGGGAACCAACCCTTGCCGCACTAACCCGCTGGGCGGCCCGTTACGGAAATCAAAATGAATAATATAACGTATGATAATCAGGTAATTGTCATTTTTACGGCGGGCTGGCGCTATCTGGCGGGGCTGTCGTGTCTGGCGTTTCTCTTCCAGTTTATGCTGTATATCTCCGGGTTTTCCGGTGAATATCAGATGGTGACCGGAATTGTATTTTTTCTGTGTGCCAACTATTTTATCTTCAGGCTGTGGCTGGATCACAATTTATTCCGCCACCTTGCAAAAACAGATGAAAATAGTGCCTTTGACGACACACTGACAACCCTGTTTCCGGGCAGAGTGCAGCATACATCCTACGCACAGCGCCTGATCGGCACAAAGCGCCTGTTTCAGCAGGGTGCTTTGTGTATGGTGATTCAGTGGGGTGTCTCTGTTGTTACGCTGATGAACTGAGATCCTGCGGCATGGCTCCTGCAGTATATACCCAACGTCATTCAGGATGCAGGAAGGCGGCAAGAGAAGATAGCCGGGGCGCATACATTAGTATGTGACCCGGCTATCCTCGTTCCGCCAACAAACCTGCAGTTTGAATGAATAAGGCTATAGATAACTACAGGCGCAGGGTATCTTTCACAAAAGGGATAGTCAGCTTGCGCTGCGCCACAATCGAGGCATGATCGAGCCGGTCGAGCATATCAAACAAGGTGCGCATCTGGCGATCAAGGCGTTTTAAAATAAAACGGCCGACATCTTCCGGCAACTCAAACCCGCGCAGTTTTGCCCGCAATTGTAATGCCTGAATTTTTTCATCATCACTGAGCGGATGGAGCTTATAAATTTGTCCCCAGTCAAGACGGGAGGCAAGATCAGGCAGTTGTAACGGGATTTGGCGCGGCGGGCGGTCACCGGTGATAAGCAGACAGGTTTTTCCGGTTTCAAGAATGCGGTTATAGAGATTAAATACCGCCATTTCCCACTCTTCATCACCCGCAATGCACTGAATATTATCAATGCAGACCAGGGACAGATGCTCCATGCCGTCCAGTACTTCAGGTACAAACCAGGCGCGTTTATCTAAAGGGACATAACCGACTGCACTGTCTTTGGAAGAGACTTCCGCACAGGCCGCGTGCAGTAAATGGCTTTTACCCCCGCCATCCCGTGACCAGAAATAGAGATAACTGCCGTGCGGCTGAGTGATCGCCGTCTGGATCGCCGATAACAGCGATGCATTTTCGCCTGCATAGAAACTGGTGAACGTTTCATCATCAGGGAGAGAGAGTGGTAGTGAAAGCTGAGACGGCGTGTTCAGAATGACCTCTGCCAACGGGTGAACAAACGCAGGTAGTTTACCATAAATTCACCGCATAAATGAACCTTAACGACTCAATTCACCTACACGGTGGTGTAAAAACCGCACCAATGTATCTGTAACTTATCATTTTAGCGTGCAGCCAGCCAAGTCATATACTAATGCATGCTCCCCGCCTATCTTTCCTTGCCGCCTTCCTGCATCTTGAATGACGTTGGATATAAATAATTCCAGCTGTAAATAAAGGCTAAAAATTATAATTCATAAAAATGATATCTGACCAAAAAAAACAAACTTCACTGAAGAAACAAACCTCAGCTTAATTATTCGTTGTAAATAATAACCGTATTATTCATGTTCGTCTTATTTATTTATAAAAACAGTACGCGTTATGATAAAACAAACCCTTCAATAAAAATAAGGATACACTATGAATAAGTTCGGGTTATTAATGTCATTGTTAGCACTGTCACCATTATCATCTTCTATTGCTGCTGAAACAAATATCAATATTGCGAATGATATGGCAGAATTAAATAATGGCAAGAATAAACAAATTATCACCCTGTTGAAAAAAGATAATTCAAATCTTTCGCACATTACCTATAACGAATTTAATATCGGTAATGAAGGCGTTATTTTTAATAATAAAATTGGTGCAGATACCATCATCAATGAGGTTGTTTCCCACTCACCCTCAGAACTGAATGGTGAAATCCGGCTGACCGGTAAGAAGGCGAAGTTTATACTGATTAATCCGAACGGTATCATCTGTTCTTCATCATGCAGCTTCAGAAATATAACACATGTAAATCTTGTTGTAGGTCAGACAATGCTGCCTTCAGGCGCAGTTGTTGGTCGTTATGCTGACAGTACATCCGCATTAGTAATCAAAAATACCACAAAGAAAATAGCTGAACGATTAATACTAAATAGTAAAAACATTGAAATCAGTAATAGTAATATCAAGACTGACCATCTGATGCTGACCAATGTTTATAATTATCTGAATGGCAGCCCGTCAAGAAACAAAATGTCCATTGATAAAAATTCCACGATAACCTCAGCCAATATCAATTTCAATGTTATTGAAACTGATATTAACAATGAGGGAGTTATTAAAGGCAATATTCGCGGAATGGCTATTTCGTCAGAATTTAAAAATGAAGGCGAGATATCCGGTGAGACGCTTTCTTTACAGTCCCCCGATAACAGCGGAATTACCGGGAATGGAAAAGTAACATTTAAGAACGGTAGCCTGTAATAAGATTCTATTGTTATCACCGGAGGAAACAATGTTACCTCCGGTGATACTGCTATCAATCTTTCTTCACTTCATCCAGATTCACATCCACTACCCGCTCTTCCGGACGCAGAATGTTCACAATACGGAATATCAATGCCAGCCCGATACCCACAACAGTCGCCAGCGCCATGCCTTTCAGCTCAGCTGCGCCAATGTGGATAGTCGCCCCGCTCACCCCGATGATCAGGATAACCGCGGTCAGGATCAGGTTTTGCGGCTTATTGTAATCCACTTTGGAATCAATCAGCACACGGATACCGGACGCACCAATCACCCCGTAAAGCAGCAGAGAAACGCCGCCCATCACCGGTACAGGAACGGCTGCAATCGCCGCCGCCAGTTTACCCACACAGGATAAAAGTACCGCCAGTATTGCTGCACCACCGATAACCCAGGAGCTGTACACCTTGGTAATCGCCATCACGCCGATATTTTCGCCGTAAGTCGTATTCGGTGTTGAGCCGAAAAAGCCGGATAATACCGTGGATAATCCATTGGCAAACATTGAGCGGTGCAGACCGGGGTCTTTCATCAGGTCACGTTTGACAATATTTGCCGTCACCACCAGGTGCCCGACGTGCTCGGCGATCACCACCAGTGCTGCCGGTAAAATAGTTAAAATGGCAAACCATTCAAACCGCGGCGTATAAAATGTCGGTAATGCAAACCATGGCGCGTTACTGATCGGGGTTAAATCCACCACACCCATAAAGAAGGAGAGTATGTAGCCGGTCAGAACACCGATGAGGATAGGAATAATCGCCAGGAAACCACGGAAGACCACTGAGCCCATAATAGTGACGCCCAGGGTGGTCAGGGAGATAATCAGCGTGGTGCTGTCCGGTGACGCGCCATCCGCGACTTTCAGCCCGGCCATGCCGGCAGCCGTTCCGGCAAGCTCAAGGCCGATAACCGCAACAATCGCACCCATTGCCGCAGGCGGAAACAGGACGTTTATCCAGCCTCGTCCGGCAATTTTGATAATCCCCGCCACCAGCATAAACAGCAGGCCACAAACAATAAAGCCGCCGAGCGCCAGTTCATAGCCAAGAGGCAGTAAAATCAATACCGGCGAGATAAAGGCAAAGCTCGACCCCAGATACGCCGGGATTTTTCCTTTACAGATGAACAGATACAGCAACGTGCCAATACCGTTAAACAATAAAATAGTGGACGGATTTACCTGGAAGAGAATTGGTACCAGAACAGTGGCACCAAACATGGCAAACAGGTGTTGCAGGCTTAACGGGATTGTGACCAGCAGTGGCGGACGTTCATCGACTTCAATAACGCGGCGCGTCATCTTAAACCTCTTATTGATTACTCAGGGATATATCAAAAAAAAGCCGACTATCAAGTCGGCTCATTATATTATTTCGTACCAAATATCTTATCGCCTGCATCACCCAGACCCGGAACAATGTATCCGTGTTCATTAAGGTGATCGTCAACAGAGGCAGTGTACAGCTCAACATCCGGGTGTGCTTTTTCCAGCGCTTTCAGCCCTTCCGGTGCGGCAACCAACACCAGAATTTTAATTGCGGTACAGCCGGCTTTTTTCAGCAGGTCAATCGTGGCAATCATAGAACCGCCGGTTGCCAGCATAGGATCAACCACCAGCGCCATACGCTCTTCAATATTAGAGGCTAATTTCTGGAAGTACGGCACAGCTTCTAACGTGACTTCATCACGATAAACACCGACAACACTGATGCGTGCGCTCGGAATACTTTCCAGCACACCATTCATCATACCAATACCTGCGCGCAGGATTGGCACCACGGTAATTTTTTTACCCTTAATTTGTTCGATTTCGACCGGACCACACCAACCCTCAATGGTCACTGTCTCAGTTTCTAAGTCTGAAGTTGCTTCATAGGTCAGCAGGCTACCGACTTCTGAGGCCAGTTCACGAAAGCGTTTTGTGCTTATATCATGATCTCGCATCAGGCCAAGTTTGTGTTTAACGAGCGGGTGTTTAACCTCGGTGACTTTCATGGGATCTCCTACTGTGTAAGCCCTGGCGGATAAAAAAATCGCGAGATTATACCGCTTTTCTTCCGCAGCGCCACCCTGCATTTGTTGATTTTAGTCAACTATCACGCGTTTCATGTTCGTTACATAAATAAATGTGACATGACGCAATATCATAAATTCCGGCGCAAATAGTCTCGCAATCGTTTGCGTGGGCTGTTAGAATGATCACGTTTTCGATTCACCCACTTACTTGCAATCGCCGTTGGGGGCCGCAGTGACTGACAAAACTTCTCTGAGTTACAAAGATGCCGGTGTTGATATTGATGCCGGTAATGCCTTAGTTTCCCGTATTAAGCATGTTGTCAAAGAAACACGCCGTCCTGAAGTGATGGGCGGACTGGGTGGTTTCGGTGCGCTTTGCGCAGTGCCGCAGAAATACCGGGAGCCGGTGTTAGTCTCCGGTACTGACGGCGTGGGGACTAAACTGCGTCTGGCGATGGATCTGGCATGTCACGATACTATTGGTATTGATTTGGTTGCCATGTGTGTGAATGACCTGATCGTTTGCGGAGCAGAGCCCCTCTTCTTCTTAGACTACTACGCAACCGGAAAACTGGATGTGGATACGGCTGCCCGTGTGGTGACAGGTATCGCCGAGGGCTGTAAACAGTCCGGCTGCGCACTGGTCGGCGGTGAAACTGCTGAAATGCCGGGCATGTATCACGGTAATGATTATGATGTTGCCGGGTTCTGCGTCGGCGTTGTTGAGAAATCAGAGATTATTGACGGCAGTAAAGTCCGCGCCGGTGATGCGCTGATTGCCCTTGCATCCAGCGGGCCGCACTCTAACGGCTATTCACTTGTCCGTAAAATTCTGGAAGTGAGCAAAACAGACCCTGCCACAACGGAGCTTGACGGAAAATCACTGGCAGACCACCTGCTGACCCCGACAAAGATTTATGTGAAATCTATCCTGAAACTTATCGCAAATACTGATGTACATGCTATTGCACATCTGACCGGCGGCGGTTTCTGGGAAAATATCCCGCGTGTATTACCTGACTGCACACAAGCGCGCATTGATGGTGCATCCTGGCAATGGCCGGCCGTGTTTAACTGGCTGAAAACTGCCGGCAATGTGGATGAGTATGAAATGTACCGCACCTTTAACTGTGGTGTCGGTATGATAATCGCACTGCCGGTTGGTTCTGTACCTGCCGCACTTGCGCTGCTGACCGAAGCCGGTGAAACGGCATGGCAGATTGGTGATATCGCCGTCTGTCGTGAAGATGAGCCGCAGGTTGTTATCTGCTGATGAAAAAGCGTCTTGTCGTTCTGGTTTCCGGCAGCGGCAGTAATTTGCAGGCGTTAATTGACGCCTGCAACCCGCAGCGCCCTGACGCAATCAATGCTGTTATTGTAGCTGTTTTCAGTAATAAAGAAGAAGCATACGGATTAACCCGCGCGCGCCTTGCGGGGATACCTGCGCTGTCACTCAGTCCGGCACAGTTCGGCTCGCGGGATACATTTGATGCGGCGTTACAAACGCATATTGATGACTATCAGCCTGATCTGATTATTCTTGCCGGTTATATGCGGATTCTGAGTCCCGGGTTTGTCCGCCATTATTACGGGCGCATGCTCAATATCCACCCTTCTCTGCTGCCGAAATATCCGGGTTTGCATACACACCGCAAAGCGCTGGACAATAACGATGCCGAACACGGTACATCTGTTCACTTTGTGACAGAGGAATTAGACGGCGGCCCGGTTATTCTTCAGGCGCGTATCCCGTTGTTTGCGGACGATACCGAAGAAAAAATAACGGCGCGGGTACAGCAGGAAGAGTACCGGATTTATCCGCAGGTAATAAACTGGTTTGTGCAGGACAGACTCACACTGCGTGATGACGGCCCATACCTGGACGGAATGAGCCTGGACGGGATTCGTCTCGCTGACCACCAGGGGTAATCACCATGACTAGCGCAGCGACATCATTTTCTTCAGATGATCTTTGCGCCGCTCTGTGTAGTTCCACCAGGACTGTGCCGGTTGTCCACCCAGAAAATCAGTGACTGACCAGAACACATCCATCACACAAGGGTCCTGGCGGACGCCGGTGATAGCACACAGCATTTCATACATAATGACCGGGTCAGAGCCGGTTATCTCTTCCGGTTTTTCATATCCCAGCAGGCGCAGATCATCTGCCGCCGCCTTCCCGACATTAGGTAAATCAGTAAATGTCTTCAGATTTGTCCGGTCAGCTTTAGTCGGGTTCATGGGGATATCCGGTGTATATTAATAATAACGCGTATTATCACATAATTTATCTTCTGACGGCACACAGATTTATACTCTTATTGCGATTAATGTGTGATTAATGCGACTAATAATGAAAACCGGTCCGGATAACACACCACCCGCTTCCCGGGGGCTAAATTTCCATCCTCAGATAATTCCGTTTCTGTTATGTGTTACACTTGTCGTTAAGATTTACCCAACGTCATTCAAGATGCAACCAACGAACCTGCAGGTTGAATGAATAAGGGTATAAACATCATACCGGGGTGATATATGACTGGTGGCAAGGTTGTTCCGCCTGTAAAACTGCGTCCGCTTGAGCGTGAGGATTTAGCATTTGTTCATCAGATGGATAATAACGCCAGCATCATGCGTTATTGGTTTGAAGAACCTTACGAAGCATTCATCGAATTAAGCGATTTATACGATAAGCATATTCACGACCAATCCGAACGCCGCTTTATTATTGAGAGTGACGGTACCAAAGTGGGATTAGTCGAGCTGGTTGAAATTAATCATATACACCGCCGTGCCGAGTTTCAGATTATTATTGCGCCGGCACATCAGGGACACGGTTTTGCCTCACGGGCGGCCGGACTGGCAACAGATTACGCATTCTCAGTTCTGAATCTGTATAAACTTTATCTGATTGTTGATATCGAAAACGAAAAAGCGATTCATATTTATAAAAAGCTTGGTTTTCACACAGAAGGTAAGTTAATTGATGAATTTTTCGTCAACGGTGAATACCGGACAGCTATCCGCATGTGTATTTTTCAGCCGGAATACCTGGTCTATAAAAATAACGCCGTGAACCCGGAAAGATTTATCGAAAAAAATGCCCGCGTAAAGCAGAACCTGTAGCTTTTTTTTAGTAAACTGTACGCCGCGTTCTACATTATTATACGCTGAATAGTCCGGGATGCGTGTAGTCAATAACCAGGCATCCTGAAGTATGGCGGGTATAAACAGAGCAACTCATTGCGGAGTAATAATGTCCCAAGATAGACTCTATATGGAAAAAGAACTCAGTTGGCTGTCGTTCAACGAGCGGGTTCTTCAGGAGGCTGCCGACAACCGCAATCCGCTGATTGAACGCATGCGTTTTCTGGGCATTTACTCCAATAATCTGGATGAGTTTTATAAAGTCCGTTATGCGGATGTCAAACGCCGCATCCTGATTAATGAGGAGCAACGAGGCTCCGGCGCCAGTGCACGCCATCTGCTGCGCAAAATTGAAACCAAAGTCGCCAAGCAGGATCAGGAATTTGATTCCCTGTATAACGACCTGTTGCTGGAAATGGCCCGTAACCAGATTTTCCTGATCAACGAACGTCAGATTTCACCAAAGCAGCAAATCTGGCTGCGCCAGTATTTCCGCCAGCATCTGCGCCAATACATCACGCCTATCATGATCCAGACCAGCACTGATCTGGTGGAATTTCTGAAAGACGATTACACCTATCTTGCGGTGGAAATTGTCAAAGCCGGACGTCAGACCCGCTATTCGCTGCTGGAAATCCCGTCTGATAAAGTGCCGCGTTTTGTGTATCTGCCGACCGAAAATACCCGCCGTCGCCAGTCAATGATCCTGATTGATAATATTCTGCGTTACTGTCTGGATGAGGTATTCAAAGGCTTTTTCGATTTCGACGCGCTGAATGCGTACTCCATGAAAATGACCCGCGATGCGGAATATGACCTGGCGACTGAAATGGAGTCCGGGATGATGGAACTGATGTCATCCACACTCAAGCAGCGCCTGACCGCAGAGCCGGTACGCTTTGTTTATCAGCGGGATATGCCGGATGAAATGGTTACTCTCCTGCGGGAAAAACTCGGGCTGACCAATGATGACTCCGTGATCGCCGGCGGACGTTACCATAATTTCAAGGATTTCATCCGCTTCCCGAATGAAGGCAATAAGAATTTATTAAACAAGCCTCTGCCGCGCCTGCGTCATGCCTTATTTGATCATCACCGCAACGGCTTTGATGCGATCCTTGAGCAGGATGTGCTGCTTTATTATCCTTATCATACCTTTGAGCATGTGATGGAGCTGCTGCGCCAGGCGTCTTTTGACCCGGGTGTTATTTCCATCAAAATGAACATTTACCGCGTTGCCAAAGATTCACGCATTATTGAATCGATGATCCACGCGGCACACAACGGCAAAAAAGTGACTGTGGTGGTGGAATTACAGGCACGGTTTGATGAAGAAGCAAATATTCACTGGGCGAAGCATCTGACCGCCGCCGGTGTGCATGTCATTTTCTCCGCGCCCGGGCTTAAAATTCATGCCAAGCTGTTTATCATCTCCCGGCTGGAAGAGGGGGATATTATCCGCCGCTATGCCCACATCGGCACCGGTAACTTTAATGAGAAAACGGCACGTCTTTATACCGACTACTCTTTGCTGACCGCCAATGAAGAGATAACCAATGAAGTGCGCCGGGTGTTTAACTTTATTGAAAACCCGTACCGTCCGGTCAGTTTTGATAACCTGATGGTTTCTCCGCAGAATTCACGGGCAATGCTTAATCAGCTGATTGATGACGAAATTGCCAATGCCCTTGCCGGTTTTGAGTCCGGGATCACCCTCAAAATTAATAATCTGGTTGATAAACAACTGACTGACCGCCTGTATGATGCCTCTGAAGCCGGGGTGAAAATACGGCTGCTGGTACGGGGAATGTGTTCACTGGTGCCGGGACAGGTGCCATACAGTGAAAATATTCAGGTCACCAGTATCGTTGACCGTTTTCTTGAGCATGACAGAGTCTATGTCTTCACAAACAAAGGGGATGAGAAAGTCTACCTCTCCTCTGCCGACTGGATGACCCGCAATATCGATTACCGGATAGAAGTGGCGGTTCGTCTGCTTGATCCGGCGCTGCGTCGCCGGGTTATTGACATACTTGATATCCAGTTCAGTGATAATGAAAAAGCCCGCTTTATCGATAAAGAAATGACCAACCACTATGTGCCGCGCGGTAATAAACGAAAAATCCGCTCACAGATGGCGGTTTATGACTACATTCGTTCCCTGGAACAACCGGATAATTAAAGGGCTATGTTCATGCCATTATCATTGATCACGGAAAAAGATCGCCCGCTGGAAATTGCAGCTATCGACCTGGGCTCTAACAGCTTTCATATGGTCATTGCCCGTATTGTTAACGGCGCATTACAGGTTCTCGGTCGCCTGAAGCAGCGGGTTTATCTGGCTGAAGGACTGAATGAACACAATGAACTTAGTGAAGAAGCCATCGCACGCGGGCTGGCCTGTCTGGCGCTATTTGCCGAACGCCTCCAGGGCTTTCCGGCGGCACAGGTAACTATCGTCGGCACACACAGCCTGCGTGAAGCGGTTAATGCACATGAATTTGTGGAGCGTGCCGCCGCCGTTATCCCCTACCCGATAGAAATAATCTCCGGACATGAAGAGGCGCGCCTCATTTTTATGGGTGTGGAGCACACACAGCCGGAAAAAGGCCGCAAATTGGTGCTGGATATCGGCGGCGGCTCCACTGAACTTGTGATCGGTGAGCGTTTTGAACCCATCCTGATTGAAAGTCGCAGCATGGGTTGCGTCAGTTTCAGCCGCCAGTTTTTTCCGGATGGCAACATTACTGAAGCCAATTTCACCCGCGCCAGACTTATGGCGGCGTCCAAACTGGAAAATGTCGCTATCGCCTTCCGTGTTCAGGGCTGGGATGTGTGTCTCGGGGCATCCGGCACGATCAAAGCCGCCTGTGAAATTTTGCGGGAGCTGGGCGAACGGGACGGAATAATTACCCCTGTCCGCCTGGCATTGCTGGTCAAATTAGTTCTGCGTTACAAAAATTTCGCCTCACTGGATTTGCCTGGTCTCTCAGAGGATCGCAAAAAGGTGTTTGTGCCCGGGCTTGCTATCCTGTGCGGCTTATTTGACGCTCTTGAAATCAAAGAACTACGGTTATCTGACGGTGCGCTGCGCGAAGGCGTGCTGTATGAAATGGAAGGTCGTTTCCGCCATCAGGATATCCGCCAGCGCACCGCGCAAAGCCTGGTGGAACACTATAATGTGGATAAAGCGCAGGTGCTGCGCGTCCTGACCACCATGAAAAATCTTTACCGTCAGTGGTCAGAACAAAACCCGGATCTTGTTGATCCACAACAGGAAGCGATTCTTGTCTGGGCGGTCTGGCTCCATGAAGTCGGGTTAAGTATCAATTTGTCGGGTTTACACCGCCATTCGGCCTACATTCTGCAAAATACCAACTTACCCGGATTCACCCAGGAGCAGCAGCTGCTGCTCTCCACACTGGTGCGCTACCACCGCAAAGCTATCAAAAGTGATGACATCCCTAAATTTATCCTGTTTAAACGTAAGCAGGTCATCCCCCTGATACAGATCCTGCGTCTGTCCGCCCTGCTCAATAACCAGCGCCAGTCCACCACCAAACGGGCAACACTGCGCCTGGTGACGAATGACGGGCACTGGACACTCTTTTTTCCGCGTTATTACTTAACAGTAAACACGCTGATGCAACTTGATCTGGAAAAAGAGCAGGCATACTGGGATGATGTGCCCGGCTGGCACCTCGATATAAAAGAAGAAGACGTATAACAGAGAGAACGCCGCTCAGTCTTATTATTTAAAGTTTTTATGTGTATAGGAAAATTATGTCTGAACACAGTTTCACCATTGACAGCGCATCTCCGGTCAACCGGCATTCCCAGCGGCTGGCACATGTCCGTCAGCAAATACTGCCTTTGTTTCTTAATGACAGTGAGTTTGTTGAGACCATACTGGGTACGGCTGATGAACATGCCAGGCTCAGTGATGAAGCGCTGCATGCAAAGATAAAAACAGTCAAAGATCTGCTGACCGGTCTTCACGCCGCTGACCTTGCGGATATGCTGGAAGCCTTACCTTATGATGAACGTCTGGCACTCTGGCACCTGATTGATAACCATCAGCGCGGGGAAGTGCTGGTTGAAGCCTCAGTCTCTGTCTGGGACAGTCTTATCAAAGATATGTCGGACAAAGAACTGCTGCGCGCGGTTGCCTCCCTGCATGTGGATGAGCAGGCTTATATTGCCGAGCATCTGCCGCGCGATACCATGCGCCGCCTGCTGACCTATCTTGAGCCGAGTCTGCGTAACCGCATCCGTACCGTACTGCAATATCCGGGCGACAGTATCGGGCAGATGATGGATTTCGAATTTGTCACCGTGCGCAGCAATGTATCACTGAAAACAGTACAGCGCTTTCTGCGCTACCGCAGTAATATTCCGGAAGCGACGGATAAAATATTTGTTATCGACAGCAGCAATATTTTGCAGGGTGAATTACCTCTCACCACTATTTTGACGCAATCCCCGGACAAACTGGTGTCTGAGGTAATGAAAACTGAGCCGGTAACCTTTCTTCCCGATGAAAAAGGGGAAGATGCCGCCGGGGCGTTCGAACGCTATGACTTAATTTCGGCGGCTGTCGTCGATAACAACGGACGCCTGCTCGGGCGGCTGACCGTTGAGGATATCGTTGATAATCTCAACGAAGAAAGCGAAGAAAATATCCGCCGTATGGGGGGGTTAAGCCCGGAAGAGGATGTGTTCGCTCCGGTTGGCCAGGCGGTAAGAAACCGCTGGGCATGGCTGGCTATTAACCTCTGTACCGCATTTGTCGCCTCGCGTGTTATCGGTGTGTTTGAAGATACCATATCTCAATTGGTCGCACTGGCTGCCCTGATGCCGATTGTCGCGGGTATCGGCGGTAATACCGGCAACCAGACGATTACCATGATTGTCCGCGCGCTGGCACTTCATCAGATTCAGAAAGGCAGTTTTTCTTTCCTGCTGCTGCGTGAACTCGGGGTCGCCTTTATCAACGGCGTTGTCTGGGGCGGGATAATGGGCGTCGTGACCTATCTGCTCTACGGTGATATGGCAATGGGTGCGGTAATGACACTGGCGATGGTACTGAACCTGCTGATGGCCGCCATTATGGGCGTGCTTATTCCGCTGACCATGGTAAAACTCGGGCGGGACCCCGCGCTCGGCGCAAGTGTGATGATCACCGCCATTACGGATACCGGCGGCTTTTTCATCTTCTTAGGTCTTGCCACCCTGTTCCTGGTCTGACTATTCAGGCAACAATGGCTACAAAAAAATAATGGTCACGTAAAGAGAGGCTCTGCTTCTGCTTTACGTGACCATTTTTATTACCGCAATACCCAACGTCATTCAGGATACAGGCCGGCAGATACAAATATATACCAGTGGATTATCATGCCGGCTCAGTCATACAGAGTCAGAATGGTCATAGTCAGGGTTCTATTACCACATATTCCTCTCACCTTCCCGGTTTATTTATTATTACTGACTTTGTCATATATCACGGAATATTGATGGAATATCAGAAAAACAATATAAATATTATTTATGTTAACCACGCAATATGTGTTTATTAATGCCATAAATAATCTCTCCTCTTTATTTTGTTCCTGTTCAATTTTGTATTTCATAATATTCTGACTTTCTCTGCTCATTAACGTTATCATCCGTGATGCAAATCATATTTAGAATTTAAGTCCGTATTAATGGATATAAAAAGAATTTATGAATTGCTTTTGCCGGTACTGTTTACACTGCATAGGATTTTTTGCTATAACAAAGCGTACACTTCAGTAACATGTTATCCATGTGATTCCGTTTCCGGATCTCCCGGTGAGACCCGGAAAACAGTTATCGCCATTATCTCTTTTGGGACAATCCAATGAGAAAAATTATGACACGACCCCGTCATTGAATCAGTAAATGAATTAAAGGACATAATTATGACAGCAACTGCATCACCATTAAGTCAGCCTCAGGCAAGACCGTTAAATAAAAACGATTATAAAACACTGGGTTTATCGTCTCTCGGCGGCACGCTTGAATTCTATGATTTTGTCATATTTGTGTTTTTCACCGGCACACTAACCCACCTCTTTTTCCCGGGCGACAATGAAGTTATCGCCCAGATGAAAACCTTGGGTATTTTTGCCGCCGGTTACCTGGCGCGCCCGCTCGGCGGGATTATTATGGCGCACTTTGGGGATATTATCGGACGTAAACGGATGTTTACCCTCAGTATCTTTCTGATGGCGGTACCGACATTAGTCATCGGCCTGTTGCCGACATATGAAAGCATCGGAGTGGCTGCTCCTGTTTTACTGCTGTTGATGCGGATTTTACAAGGTGCTGCAATCGGTGGTGAAATGCCCGGTGCCTGGGTCTTTATCGCAGAACATACGCCGCAGCAGCGCTACGGGTTGGGCGTCGGAACATTAACATCCGGCATCACCGGCGGGATACTGCTCGGCTCGCTGGTCGCAATTGCGGTTCAGGCAACTTACAGCGCGGAAGAAGTATCCGCCTGGGCATGGCGTATTCCGTTTGTATTAGGCGGGGTGTTTGGTCTGATCTCCGTGTATCTGCGCCGTTTTTTGCAGGAAACACCGATTTTTAAAGAAATGGCCGCCAACCGGACATTATCCGCAGAAATGCCGGTCAAAACGGTTCTGAAAAACCACAAAATGGCGTGTTTTGTTACCGCAGCACTGACCTGGTCATTATCCACTGCGATTGTTGTCATTATCCTGATGACGCCATCGGTGGTGGTTGAAAAGATGTATGGTATTGATCGCACACTGTCATTGCAGGCTAACTGCGTGGCAACACTGACCTTAACCCTCGGCTGTATTTTTTGGGGCTGGCTGGACGATAAAACCGGCAGCCGTGTGACCTTAGCACTCTCCTGGGGCGGATTAGCCATCAGCGCATTCTACTTTTACAGTGCGCTGTCACCGGATATCACAGCGGCGTCCCTGGTTATCAACTATGCGGTTATGGGCTTTTTTGTCGGTGCGATTGCCACCACACCAATTATCAGCACCCGCGCATTTCCGCCGGCGATCCGTTTTTCCGGGTTATCTTTCGCCTACAACATGGCGTACGCGGTATTCGGTGGATTAACCCCGATGCTGACCGCAGCATGGTTACAGAAAAGCACGATGGCTCCGGCGTATTATGTTGCAGGGGTATCAATACTCGCCATTATTGTCGGCTTTATACCGCTGGCACATTTTGGCTGGACTGCCCGTAAAGAGCGAAATCTGAATACGGTTGCGGCACAACAGCCATAAGATCCGCAGAACATAAAAAGGGCCGGCAATAATTGCCGGCCCTTTTTTACAGATATATTTTGCACATTACTTTACCGCCAGCAGGCGTTTTTCATCACGGAATATTTTCCTGCGCCCATTAATGCAAGTGCCAGCGCACTGATAAAGAAATACACCAGACTTTCGATAGCCCACGCCCCTGTCGCATCAAGCACAAATGTTTTATTTATCCCGATCATCAGCCAGGCTACAACCATGGTAAACGCAACCAACAAGGCCGACGGACGCGTTAAAATACCCAGGATAATAAATACCGGCGCGACAATCTCACCCAAAAATGTGCCGTATGCAATAAATTCCGGTAAACCGAAAGAGGCCAG
The DNA here is from genome assembly GCF_965118875.1 of Morganella psychrotolerans. GTDB lineage: Bacteria > Pseudomonadota > Gammaproteobacteria > Enterobacterales > Enterobacteriaceae > Morganella > Morganella psychrotolerans_C. Next base: position 27,237 of record NZ_CBCPJD010000001.1, on the reverse strand, counting down.
CAGCCCTTTAATACCGGCAGCACCGGTCAGTAATTTACCGATACCGTGAAATAACATCAATCCGCCGACGGAAAGCCGCAATAGTAATTTTCCGGCATCCTCGTGTGATAGTAACCTGTTGATTAACCCTGTCATAACATACCCCTGTTGAATGAGAATAGTACTCACCCGTATTATAGCGTAGTAAAGAGGATTTAATGCAGATGATAATCACAGAGCACTTCTCTCCGGTTTTTATGCAAAAAAATTGTTATAATATATACGTGCCTGATATTTTATATATTCAGTTATTTATCAATTAGCAATAGAATTTTTTGTCTTATTAAATACTGTTTTTTAACAAAAAAACCTTATTAATGTCAGTTTTTTTGATGTTAATAATCAATTATATTCACCATTTTATGGCAAGCTATCCTGAGCCATATAACAAATACGTAATACATCATTTTTTGAGTCAGTTAACAGAGAATGATGTTCTCATGTAATAAACTGAAAACAATACGCAATACACATCACACTATTTACCGTTATCATTTTAATTGTCGGGGATCATCCATGAAAAAAAATATTATCGCACTGTGCCTGTTTTCATTATTTTCAGCTCACGCTTTTGCCGCTGTTCCGGCGGGTAATGATGTCACCACCAAGCCAGACTTATATTATTTAAAAAATGAACAGGCGATAGACAGTCTGAAATTGTTACCACCTCCGCCGGAAGCGGGCAGTATTCTCTTTTTAAATGACCAGGCAATGTATGAAAAAGGTCGTCTGCTGCGCGGTACAGAGCGGGGAAAACAGGCGCAGGCTGATGCAGATTTAGCAGCCGGTGGTGTATCAACAGCATTTTCCGGAGCATTTGGTTCGCCGATAACGGAAAAAGAGTCGCCTGAGCTTTATAAATTGCTGACCAATATGATTGAAGATGCCGGTGATCTCGCCACCCGCTCAGCCAAAGAACATTATATGCGCATCCGTCCGTTTGCTTTTTATAATACGGAAACCTGTAATACTAAAGATCAGAAAAAACTGTCTTCTAACGGATCATACCCATCCGGCCATACCTCAATCGGCTGGGCAACCGCGTTGGTATTATCCGAAATTAATCCGCAAAATCAGGATGCTATCCTGGAAAGAGGCTATCAGCTCGGGCAAAGCCGCGTTATCTGTGGCTATCACTGGCAAAGTGATGTTGATGCCGCGCGGATTGTCGGCTCTGCCGCAGTCGCCACATTACACTCCAATCCGGCATTTCAGGCTCAGTTAGAGAAAGCCAAACAGGAATTTGCACAATCTGCACAAAAAACGCAGAAATAAACAGCAATTCCCCGTAATACGTAATAATAAGGACGGATAATAATCCGCCCTTATTATACGATTATTCCCACAGGTATTTATCTTGCCTGTCCCAGCCTTTTGATTTCATGCAGGTATAAAAATAACGGTTCCGGCTGTCTTCATTAACATCCATTACATAGCTTTCCGTCACCGGTGTTTGTTCTTTATAGGTTTTGTCTTTTCCGCAGTCATCATCTTTTTTGCATTTTTTCTCAACATCCCGCATGACACTGCGCTGCGCAACTTCATTTTTTTCAGGATATTGTTTGTGTGCATCCTGTAAGCAATAGGTTTCCGCTTCTGCCTGAGTATATAAATCAACTCCGGGAACAGGGGTCCAGACAGATGTACATCCTGAAATAAGTAAAACAGATAAAAAAACAGGTATGAATTTCATAATTATAGTATGTATTATCAGTCAGTTAAGGTAGACAGCATTCTACACAGCATCAGATTAAGAGTAAATCCGGAAGATAATCTAATCCTAAGCAATGACAACGCAATGAATATTCCGGGCTAATCCGCCTGCTGTAGCTATCTGCTACAGAGACATTTACTCAGAACAACCTTTTTTTCACATTTCTTCCATTTTTAATGTCAGATTTACCGGTACACTATCTCCATGAAGATTCAGGCTGTTTCGTGTCTTCCGGCGTATTGCCGGACTCAGCACCGGACAAAAAAAGGGAATGACGGGTAACTCAATAATGAATAATGTACAAAAAAGAAAGAAACGCATCGGCATCATGATTGCGATCATTCTCCTCGGAACCGTCGTTTACAGCACTTACCGCTATTTTCAGCCACAACCGCCCGCCGCTCCTGCGGCTGAAGGAAAGCGGGGAAACACGTCCGGTAATAGTAACCGCCCGGGACGCCCGCCGTTAGCCCCGGTACAGGTGGCAAAAGCCACGTCAGAAACCATTCCGCGTACACTTTCCGCGCTGGGAACCGTTCAGGCCGCCAATTCAGTGACAATCACCAGTCGCGTGGAAGGTCAGCTGATGAAAATTCATTTTGAGGAAGGTCAGAAAGTGAATGCGGGTGATTTACTCTTTACTATTGACCCGCGCCCGTTTGAGATTCAACTGGCACAAGCACAGGCACAACTCGCAAAAGATAAAGCCACCCTCGCCAATGCCCGCCGCGACCTGAGCCGCTATCAGAAACTGGCCGCCACTCATGTGATTTCACAACAGGAACTGGATACGCAGCAGGCGCTGGTTAAATCAGAGGAAGCCGGAATTCAGGTTGATCAGGCGGCTGTTGATAATGCAAAACTGCAACTGACTTACAGCCGGATAACCGCCCCCGTCAGCGGAAAAGCGGGTCTGCGTCAGGTTGATACCGGAAACTTTATCACCGCCGGTACAGCGATGCCGCTTGTAGTTATCAACCAGACCACACCCGCCGATGTCCTGTTTACCGTACCGGAAAATGATATCGCGCTGATCCGCATGGCTCAGCGCACCATACCGCAGTTGGCGGTTGTCGCCCGTAATAAAGATAACAGCATAAAATTGGCGCAGGGCACATTACTGACACTGGATAACCAGATAGACCCCGCCACCGGCACAATTAAAGCCAAAGCGCGCTTTGCTAACGAAGACGATCTGCTTTTCCCGAATCAGTTTGTTAATGTGTTATTGCAGGTCGGGCAATTGCAGGATGCGGTAGTTATCCCGGATGCCGCGTTGCAGATGGGCACAGAAGGTCATTATGTCTGGCTGCTCGGTGCAGATAATACCGTCCGTAAACAGATTGTGGAGGTCGCATTACAGACCCCGGAGCGCGTGGTCATCAGCCGTGGTGTGGCAGTCGGGGATACACTGGTCACTGACGGCACCGATCGTCTGACAGACGGCGCACAGGTTGAGGTTATATCGCCGGAAAAAACAGTAAAAACGGAAAAAACCGCTGCCGGAGATAATATCTGATGTCCGGTGATAACAACATCGTCAGCGGCGGCGGACCTTCCCGCATTTTCATTCTGCGCCCCGTTGCCACCACCCTGTTTATGCTGGCAATTTTGCTGGCAGGGATTATCGGCTACCGGATGCTGCCGGTGTCTTCGCTGCCGGAAGTGGATTATCCGACTATTCAGGTGGTCACGCTCTACCCGGGCGCAAGCCCGGATGTGATGACATCGGCTGTCACTGCACCACTGGAGCGCCAGTTCGGGCAGATGTCCGGACTGAAACAGATGTCATCGCAAAGCTCCGGCGGTGCATCCGTTATCACCTTAATGTTTCAGCTCTCTTTGTCGCCGGATGTTGCGGTGCAGGAAGTCCAGGCATCCATCAATGCCGCAACTAATCTGCTGCCGGATGACCTGCCCTACCCGCCGGTTTACAGCAAAGTAAACCCCGCTGATCCGCCGGTACTGACACTCGCGGTCACCTCCGATGCGATGCCGATGACCCGGTTACAGGATATGGTGGAAAACCGGATCGCACAGAAAATATCGCAGGTCACCGGTGTCGGTCTGGTCACACTGGCGGGCGGACAACGCCCGGCAGTGCGGATTCAGTTAAATGCCAATGCAGTCGCCGCTTACGGACTGGACAGCGAAATCATCCGCAGTGCGGTTAACAGCGCCAATGTGAACTCCGCCAAAGGGAGCCTGGATGGCCCGTCGCGCTCAGTGACACTGTCCGCAAACGATCAGATGAAATCACCTGAGGATTACCTGGATCTGATTGTCAGCTATAAAAATAACGCCCCTGTCCGGCTGCGCGATATTGCCACGGTTGAAGAAGGTCCGGAAAATACACAACTGGGTGCCTGGGCAGATGCTCAGCAGGCGATTGTGATTAATATTCAGCGCCAGCCCGGCGCAAACGTGATTTCAACCACGGACACTATCCGTGATCTTATCCCGGAATTAGTGGAAACCCTGCCGGAATCTGTCACCGTCACTATTTTGACTGACCGGACAGATGCTATCCGCGCCTCGGTCAAAGATGTGCAGTTTGAGCTGTTTCTGGCTATCGCCCTGGTTATCATGGTGATGTATCTGTTCCTGCGCAATCTCGCGGCAACACTTATCCCGGGCGTAGCAGTGCCGCTCTCACTTATCGGGACATTTGCTGTTATGCATTTCTGCGGTTTCTCTGTCAATAACCTGACATTGATGGCGCTGACCATTGCCACCGGATTTGTGGTGGATGATGCAATCGTGGTGGTGGAAAACATTTCCCGCTATCTGGAAAAAGGAGAAAAACCCATTGTTGCCGCCCTCAAAGGTGCCGGTGAGATTGGCTTTACCATTATTTCACTGACATTGTCCCTGATCGCGGTACTGATCCCGCTGCTGTTTATGGGGGATATTGTCGGGCGGTTGTTCCGGGAGTTCGCCATCACGCTGGCAGTGGCTATCCTTATCTCCGGGATTGTCTCCCTGACGCTGACGCCGATGATGTGCGCCCGCCTGCTGAAAGCCGAATCCACCCGCCGTTCAAACCGGTTTTCCCGAGCCAGTGAACGTTTTTTTGAGCGGATCATTGCCGGTTACGGTCGCTGGCTGACATGGGTGCTGCACCATCAGTGGCTGACACTCAGTGTGGCATTCAGCACCATGGTGCTGACGGTTATACTCTGGCTGTTTATTCCGAAAGGCTTTTTCCCTGTTCAGGATAACGGATTGATTCAGGGAACCCTGGAAGCGCCGCAGTCTGTCTCTTTTCAGGCAATGAGTGAGAAACAACAGGCCATCAGCCGTCTGCTGCTGGATGACCCGGCGGTTGAGAATGTCGCCGCATTTGCCGGTATCGACGGCAGCAATCCCACACTGAACACCGGACGCCTGCAAATCACCCTCAAACCGCTGTCTCAGCGCGACGACCGCGTGGAAGCGGTTATTGCGCGGCTACAGGAAAAGGCAGGCAATCTGCCGGGTATGACGCTCTGGCTGCAACCCTCGCAGGATCTGACGATTGATACCCGGACATCCAGAACACAATATCAGTTCACATTACAGGCTAATTCCCTTGAAGAGCTTGATCTCTGGGTGCCGCGCCTGATGGCGGAATTACAGGCTGATAAAGCACTGAAAGATACCGGCAATGACTGGCAGAACAAAGGGCTGGTCGCGTACATTGATATCAACCGGGACACCGCGTCACGTCTTGGTCTGACCATGATGGATATTGATAATGCCCTGTATAATGCCTTTGGTCAGCGCCTGATCTCCACCATTTATACCCAGGCGAGTCAGTATCGCGTTGTGCTGGAAAATAACACGGCACAAAACCCGGGTGCTGATGCACTCAATACTATCCGCATGATAAATAAAGACGGCAACTCTATTCCGTTATCGGCGTTTGCCACCGTTTCACAGCGCTTCGGACCGCTGGCAATTAACCATCTGTCACAGTTCCCGTCAGCGACCTTCTCCTTTAATGTCCCGCAGGACAGTTCGCTGGAATCCGCCATCAATGCAGTTAAATCCGCGGAACAACGCATCGGACTGCCGAAAGATATCACCACACAATTCCAGGGCGCGACCCTCGCCTTTGAAAATGCCCTCTCCGGCACACTGTGGCTGATCCTCGCGGCAGTAGTGGCAATGTACATTGTGCTCGGCATTCTGTATGAAAGCTTTATTCACCCGATAACCATTCTTTCCACGCTGCCGACCGCAGGTGTCGGCGCACTGGTTGCGCTGAACATGGCGGGTAATGAGCTGGATATGATTGCGATAATCGGGATTATCCTGCTTATCGGCATCGTGAAGAAAAATGCAATAATGATGATTGATTTCGCCCTCGCGGCAGAGCGGGATCAGGGAATGTCGCCGTATGACGCCATCTATCAGGCGTGTCTCCTGCGTTTCCGCCCTATCCTGATGACCACCATGGCAGCACTGTTTGGCGCACTCCCGCTGATGCTCAGTACCGGAGTGGGCGCTGAGCTGCGCCAGCCGCTGGGTGTCTGTATGGTCGGCGGGCTGATTATGAGCCAGATCCTGACGCTGTTTACCACACCGGTGATTTACCTGATGTTTGACCGCATTTCTCACCGGCGTGATAAAGCAGGCGTACCATCATGAAACTGTTCGCCCTGTTTATCTCCCGCCCGGTGGCAACCACACTGATAAGCCTTGCTATCACCCTGTGCGGGGCAATAAGCTTTTTGTTCCTGCCGGTCGCCCCGTTGCCACAGGTGGATTATCCGGTGATTTATGTCTCCGCATCCCTGCCGGGCGCATCGCCGGAAACCATGGCATCCTCTATTGCCACGCCGCTTGAACGCTCCCTCGGACAGATTGCCGGGGTCTCTGAAATGACATCGTCCAGCTCACTGGGCAGCACCAGCATCACACTGGAGTTTGATTTAAACCGCGATATTAATGGTGCCGCCAGAGATGTGCAGGCAGCACTGAATGCCGCACAAAATCTGCTGCCATCCGGTATGCCGAGCCGCCCGCGCTACTACAAATCAAATCCGTCGGATGCGCCGATCATGATCCTGACGCTGACATCTGACACCCTTGACGCAGGAAAATTGTATGACATCGCTTCCACCCGGCTGGCGCAGCGGTTGTCTCAGATTGAAGGTGTAAGTGAAGTGTCTGTCGGCGGTGGCTCCCTGCCCGCCGTGCGTGTGGAGCTGAATCCGTCGCAGCTCTTTAACCAGGGTGTGTCACTGGACAGTGCGCGCAAGGCCATTGCGGATGCCAACGTACTGCGACCGCAGGGATCATTATCGGATGACGGACGCCGCTGGCAGATTAACAGTAACAGCGAACTAAAAACAGCCGATGATTACCGTCCGCTGATTGTGCATTATAATAACGGCGCGGCGGTGCGCCTGTCTGATGTCGCCGCCGTTAAAGATTCCGTGCAGAATGTCCGTGCCGCCGGGATGACCAATGGGAAACCGGCTATTTTGCTGGTGATCCGCCGGGAAGCCGGTGCCAATATTATTGCCACTGTCGAACGGATCCGCGAACAACTGCCTGTTTTACAGGATGCTATTCCTGCCAGCGTCGATATGCAGGTGGCACAAGATCGCACCCCGACTATCCGCGCCTCCCTGACGGAAGTCGAACGCGCACTGACGATTGCTGTCGCGCTGGTTATTTTAGTGGTTTTTCTCTTTCTGCGCTCTGCCCGCGCAACCTTAATCCCGGCGCTCGCCGTGCCGGTGTCGCTGATCGGCACCTTCAGCGCCATGTATCTGTGCGGCTTCAGTCTCAATAATCTGTCACTGATGGCGCTGACCGTTGCCACCGGATTTGTGGTCGATGATGCGATTGTCGTACTGGAAAATATCGCCCGCCATATTGAAAACGGACTGAAACCAAAAGAGGCGGCACTAAAAGGCGTCAGTGAAGTCGGGTTTACCGTGCTTTCCATGAGCATTTCCCTTGTGGCGGTGTTTATCCCGCTGCTGCTGATGGACGGACTGGTCGGGCGGTTGTTCCGCGAATTTGCCATCACGCTGACGACGTCAATTGCCATCTCGCTACTGATTTCGCTGACCCTGACGCCGATGCTGTGTGCTTATCTTCTCAAAGGTCGTGCTGCACCCGTCCGGGAGCGCAAACGGGGTGCGGGACGGATTTTATTCCGTATTCAGCAGGGGTACGGACGCAGTCTCACCGTAGTGCTGGCGCACAGCCGCTGGGTGATGCTGATTTTTGCCGGCACCATTGCGCTCTCTGTCTGGCTCTATATTTCGATCCCGAAAACCTTTTTCCCCGATCAGGATACCGGGCGGCTGCTCGGGTTTGTCCGCGCGGATCAGAGCATTTCGTTTCAGTCGATGGAGCAGAAAATGCGCACCTTTATGCAGCGCATTAACAGTGATAAAGATGTTGCCAATGTGACCGGGTTTACCGGTGGCGGGCGCGTGAACAGCGGATTTATGTTTATCTCCCTCAATTCTCTGGATGAACGGACAGACAGCGCGCAGGATGTTATCAACCGCCTGCGGGTGACACTCGCTGATGAGCCCGGTGCAAACCTGTTTCTGATCCCCGTACAGGATGTCCGCGCAGGCGGACGTGAATCCAATTCCAGCTATCAGTATTCGCTGTTGGCGGACGATTTATCCGCATTGCGTGAATGGGAGCCGAAAATCCGCAAAGCCCTGGCTGACCTGCCGCAACTGACGGATGTCAACTCAGATAAAGAAGATAAAGGTGCGGAAATGGCACTGACCTATGACCGCGATGTCATGGCGAAGCTCGGGATCAGTGTGAACGATGCCAATAATCTGCTGAATAACGCTTTCGGGCAGCGGCAGATTTCCACCATTTATGAGCCGCTGAATCAGTACAAAGTGGTGATGGAAGTGGCGCCGCAGTTCACACAGGATGTCAGTGCGCTGGATAAAATGTTTGTGATAAACAAAGACGGGCAGCCGGTTCCGCTGAGTTATTTCGCACAATGGCAACCCGCCAATGCGCCGCTGAGTGTCAATCATCAGGGACTCTCAGCGTCATCCACCATCGGTTTTAATGTGGCAGAGGGTTCATCACTGTCTGATGCCGTTGCGGCTGTCGAGCGCACCATGGTAGAGCTAAGTGTGCCATCCTCCGTACGCGGCACCTTTGCCGGAACAGCGCAGCTGTTTCAGGAAACACTGAAATCACAGATATTACTGATTATCGCCGCCATCGTGACTGTCTATCTCGTGCTCGGCATGTTGTATGAGAGTTTTATTCACCCGTTGACGATTTTATCCACACTGCCGTCAGCCGGCGTCGGCGCGCTGCTGGCACTGCATTTCTTTAATATCCCGTTCAGCCTGATCGCCCTTATCGGGATCATGCTGCTGATTGGTATTGTGAAGAAAAATGCCATTATTATGGTGGATTTTGCCATTGCGGCACAGCGTGGCGGACAAAGCGCCCGGGATGCTATTTTTCAGGCGTGCCTCCTGCGTTTCCGCCCTATTCTGATGACCACACTTGCCGCCCTGTTCGGCGCCCTGCCCCTTGCGCTCGGCAGCGGTGACGGCGCAGAACTGCGTCAGCCGCTGGGAATAGCCGTGGTCGGCGGGCTGCTGGTCAGCCAGATCCTGACCCTTTACACCACCCCGGTGATTTACCTGTTCTTTGACCGGCTGAGCCGCAAAAAAGCAGAACAACGCCGCGGGCGATCCGCTCTGATTACGGAGAAAAATCCATGAAAATTGGTATTGGTCAGAAATTATTTCTCGCGATTTTTGCCACCTGCATGCTGGTGGTGCTGACAATGCATCTGGCAATCCGGTTCAGTTTTGAACAGGGGTTTATCGGCTACCTGCAACGCTCAGCGGAAGACCGTACAGAAACGATTGCCGATGTGGTTGCCGAACAATATGCCGATTACGGCAGCTGGTATTTTCTGCGCAACAACCAGCGCGGATTTATGCAGGCATTGCGCGCACTGGATACGGAAAGACACATGCAGCATATGGAGCGCGGCTGGCGTATGCGTTTCTGGCTGCTGGATACTGACAATAAGCGTCTGTTCGGACACGGTCCGGTGCCGCCCGGCGAACTTTACCGGAAACCGGTGAAATATGAAGGAAATATTGTCGGCTGGGTTGTGATGCCCGCTGATGATAAAATCAATCTGGCAGCCGATCAGAGCTTCGCCCACCAGCAGGCGCGCACCAGTTGGATAGTCTCCGCCCTGGTATTACTGGTCACCGTGATCGTCACCTGGCTGCTCGCCCGGGGCTTTCTGCGTCCGGTCAAACGACTGGCGGAAAGTACTCACCAGTTAGCCGCCGGTAATTTCAGCAGCCGTGTGCCGGTTCACGGAAACGATGAGATTGCCCGGCTGGCAGATGATTTTAACCAGCTCGCCTCCACGCTGGAAAAAAATGAACTGATGCGCCGTGATTATATGGCTGATGTCTCCCACGAGCTGCGCACCCCGCTGGCGGTATTGCAGGGAGAGCTGGAAGCCTTACAGGACGGGATACGCCAATCTACCCCGGAAACACTCGCCTCTCTGCTGGCGGAAGTGCAGACATTGACAAAACTGGTCAGTGACCTGCATCAGCTCTCATTGTCTGATCGCGGCTCACTCTCTTACCGCAAAGAGCCGTGTAATCTGTCCGATGTGATCAGCCGCTCGCTGGGCGTGTTCCGCCATCGTTTACAGGAAAAAAATCTCCGCGTATCCGTCTCTGTGCCGGAAACACTGATGGTATTCGGCGATGACGCGCGACTCGGGCAATTGTTCCATAATCTGCTGGAAAACAGCCTGCGCTATACCGACAGCGGCGGTGAAATCGCCGTGACGGCACTACAGGATGATAAACAGATCCGCGTCGATTGGTCAGACAGCGCGCCGGGTCTGAATGATGAGCAATTTACACAGATTTTCGAGCGCTTCTACCGCAGTGAATCCTCACGCAACCGCGCCAGTGGCGGTTCCGGGCTGGGTCTTGCGATTTGTGATAAAATAACCGAAGCACATCACGGGCAGATCAGTGCATCTGCATCCCCCCTCGGCGGCGTCACCATCACCCTGGTGCTGCCCCGTTCTGACACCCGGGAGTAACCTGCATGGAAGAAAATGCTGAACGTATCCTGATAGTGGAAGATGAGCCGAAACTGGCTCAGTTACTGATGGATTATCTGCACGCCGCCCACTACCGCACGCACTGGCTGGCGCGCGGCGGTGAAGTTACTGCCTGGGTACAGGAAAACAGTCCGGATCTTATCCTGTTGGATTTAATGCTGCCGGAGAAAGATGGTCTGACACTCTGCCGTGAAATCCGCCGGTTCAGTGATGTTCCCATTATGATGGTGACGGCAAAAACAGAAGAAATCGACCGCCTGCTGGGGCTGGAGATCGGCGCAGATGATTATGTCTGCAAGCCCTACAGCCCGCGTGAAGTGGTCGCCCGCATCAAAACGATTCTGCGCCGCTGTCAGCGTAATCAGGAGCCGTCAGAGGATAAATCTGATTTACTGATTATTGATGAAGTGAATTATCAGGTGCGCAGCGGAGAGCACAGTCTGGATCTGACACAGGTGGAATTTCGCCTGCTGCGCACTATGGTGTCACAACCGGGCACCGTGCTTACGCGCAATCAGCTACTGGATAATCTGTATGATGATTACCGCGTTGTCACTGACCGCACCATTGACAGCCATATCAAAAACCTGCGCCGGAAGCTGGAACAGTTAGATAACGGACGGGATTTTATTCATTCGGTGTATGGATTGGGGTATCGCTGGGAAGGTGGTAATACTGAGATTATTACTGCCACTGTTATATAGTTATACCCAACGTCATTCAAGGTGCAGGCAGGCGGCAAGGGAAGACAGACGGGGAGCATAGATAAACAGATAAACTATGTGACCTGGCTGGCTGAGCGTAGCCAACGAACCTGCGGTTTGAATGAATAAGGGTATAAACGGCGGGCAAAACCCGCCGTCTGACACTCAGTTAATCAGAGAAGGCGATTTGATACGCGATAAAATCTTCTCAAGCGTATTATCGGCATCCTGTAATAAATCCGCTTTCGCGATACGGAATGTGCGATCCAGCTCTGCGGTTTTGATGTGGAATTTAATCATCGAACGGCTTTCACTGACGAGTGTAAACGCACTCAGCGGCGCTTCATAGCAGACAGCATACTGACCCGGGGTAAACAGCAGGTTATCACCCACAATAGCCAGCATCGGGTAATACTGAATGCGCCGGCCGTTAATAAACAGCACAATTCCCACAGCAAGCATCAGCCCGCCGATATCCATGCCGACAAACAAAATACCCACACCGACAGCCGCCAATATCAGAGCCATATTCATCTGGCGCTGTTTATTAAATTTCAGCAGCACCTCAAACGGCAATTGAGCCAGTTTCGGTACCGGTTTCAGTGACTGATACACGGCACGATTATAGTCGTATAAGCTGCCGGCAATAAACACGAATCCCAGCGGGACAAAGATAATACCGCCGATCATTGCCAGGATCATGGACAGCTTCGGCTGGCTGCGTAAAAACGCAAGGCTGGCTAACTGTGCCACAAGCCCGCCGCCCATCAGCATTTTCACCGCCGGTATAACTTCCAGCAGTTGCTGCATCTGATAATCCAGCTCGTCGCGGTACGGCTCAAGAGCGGATGGTATCCAGGAAATAATTCCCCAGAAAATCAGGTTAAGAGCCAGTCCGACCCACACTGCAATATGACGTTTTTCCATGTATCCACGCTGTAACAGGCAAATGATGAATGATATATATGCGGCGAATGTTAATGCCATATCAATAATTTGGCGAAACTATAGCAAATCAGCATCGGATGTTCATACCATTTTCAGTAATTTATTTGATACCGGCTCCCGGTCGCGCTAGAATCCCGAGCCTTAATTACGCCCTCCCTTACCGGCAGGGTGCTGACTTGAACTCAGACGGAATACAACATGTTTACACCTGAATTACTCTCTCCGGCGGGATCGCTGAAGAATATGCGCTATGCGTTTGCTTATGGTGCCGATGCCGTTTATGCGGGACAACCCCGCTACAGCCTGCGTGTGCGTAACAACGAATTCAATCACGAAAACCTCGCAATAGGCATTAAAGAAGCCCACGAACAGGGCAAACGATTCTATGTCGTGGTGAATATCGCGCCGCATAATGCCAAACTGAAAACCTTTATCCGTGATCTGGAGCCGGTCATTGCGATGGAGCCGGATGCTCTGATTATGTCTGATCCCGGCCTTATCATGATGGTGCGCGAGCATTTCCCGCAGATGGATATCCATTTATCTGTCCAGGCGAATGCCGTTAACTGGGCAACAGTGAAATTCTGGCATCAGATGGGGCTGACCCGGGTTATCCTCTCCCGCGAACTGTCTCTTGAAGAGATCGCCGATATCCGCAAAAATGTGCCGGAAATAGAGCTGGAAGTCTTTGTCCACGGCGCACTCTGTATGGCTTACTCCGGCCGCTGCCTGCTCTCCGGATATATCAACAAACGCGACCCGAACCAGGGCACCTGCACCAATGCCTGCCGCTGGGAATATAAAGTGGAAGAAGGCAAAGAAGATGTGGTCGGTAATATTGTCCACAAGCAGGAACCTATCCGGGTGAAGAATATTGAACCGACCCTCGGTGCCGGCGCACCGACTGACAAAGTGTTCCTGATTGAAGAAGCACAGCGTCCCGGTGAATATATGACCGCGTTTGAAGATGAGCACGGCACCTATATTATGAACTCCAAAGATCTGCGGGCAATCGAACACGTAGAGAAGCTGACGCAGATGGGCGTGCATTCCCTGAAAATTGAAGGCCGCACCAAATCCTTCTATTACTGCGCCCGCACCGCACAGGTTTACCGTCGCGCCATTGATGACGCTGTTGCCGGAAAACCGTTTGATGCATCTCTGCTGACCACTCTCGAAGGTCTGGCACACCGTGGTTACACCGAAGGTTTCCTGCGCCGTCACACCCATGAGTCTTATCAGACCTATGAATACGGTTACTCTGTTTCTGATTCGCAGCAGTTTGTCGGTGAATTTACCGGTAAACGTGTGGATGGCCTTGCCGAAGTCGATGTGAAAAATAAATTTCTTGTCGGTGACAGCCTGGAACTGATGACGCCGGACGGTAATATCAGCTTTACCCTGGAGTCAATAACCACACGTAAAGGTGAATCTGCAGATGTGGCGCCGGGTAACGGACATATTGTATATCTGCCGGTTCCTGATGATGTTGACCTGGAATTTGCTTTGCTTATCCGTAACTTACCGGGTACAAGCACACGTAACCCGCATGTTCCTGACGCCATTGATGCTGCTGCGGCAACAAAATAGGTAAATGTTCTGAATTTTCGAAACCGATCACAACAATCACTCCGGTTATTTCGTAGTATCGGACGAGAAAATGAAGAACTAAAACGTTTATTATAATTCAGGAACCACCTCCTTAGTTGGCTCAATCTCCCTTGAGCCAACCTTTTCTTTTTGTGCGATCCCCCTCTTTTTCCGAAAAATCACTGGCATATCTGTGTTTCGTTAGTTATTTTTAAATAATTAAACTATACCCAACGTCATTCACGCCGCCAACGAACCTGTAGTTTGAATGAATAAGGGTATTACCCAACGTCATTCAGAATGCAGGAAGGCGGCAAGCTCTGACCGCCGGGGAGCATACATCAGTATGTGACCCGGCTGGCTGAGCGTAGCCAACGAACCTGCAGTTTGAATGAATAAGAGTATTACCCAACGTCATTCAGAATGCAGGAAGGCGGCAAGCTCTGACCGCCGGGGAGCATACATCAGTATGTGACCCGGCTGGCTGAGCGTAGCCAACGAACCTGCAGTTTGAATGAATAAGGGTATAAATACGGAGTCACTAAATGACCAATCTCCATCTATTGGTTCTTAACGGAAAACGCGCCTCAGATGAACGTATCCGTCAGGCAGTACAACACCTGCGGGACACCGGTGAAAACATTCAGGTGCGTGTAACGTGGGAGTCTGATGATATTCCCCGCTTTGTTCAGGAAGCCGTCTCCCTCAATGCCACAACTGTCATTGCCGCCGGCGGCGACGGAACAATCAATGCGGTATGCCATTCATTAATGCAGCTTCCCGCACAAACACGCCCGGTTCTCGGCATCCTGCCGCTTGGCACTGCCAACGACTTCGCTACTGCTGCCGGTATCCCGGCTGATCTGACCGATGCGCTGATACTGGCGGTAAAAGGTAATGTCACCGCCATTGATATTGGCTGCGTCAATGAATCGCGTTATTTCATCAATATGGCAACAGGCGGGTTTGGTCCGAAAATCACCACCGATACCCCGGAGCCACTGAAAAAAAGCCTCGGCGGTGCCGCCTATTTTCTTCATGGCTTAACCCGTCATGACCTGCTGAAAGCCGATCACTGCACAATCAGCTGTGACGATTTTCACTGGCAGGATGATGCACTGGTCATTGGTGTAGGGAATGGTTGTCAGGCCGGGGGCGGACACCGGATCTGCCCGGATGCCCGAATCAATGACGGTCTGCTTAATCTATCCATTCTGCCGGAACGCAACTGGCCGCGATCACTGTGGAATACCCTGTTTAACGAGGGTGAAGCCGACGGTGTCATTATGAAGCACAGCACACATATCACTATCACCTCAAAGCACGATATGGTGTTTAACCTGGACGGAGAGCCGCTGACAGGACAGCAATTTAACTTTCAACTGCTGCCTGAAGCGATCCAGTGCCGGTTACCGCCACACTGCGGGTTGTTATCTTAAACATAATCTATGACAATCCGTGACAATCTGATAACCAACCTCATTCAAAATGCAGGCTTCCCTGCACCAATGAACCTGCAGTTTGAATGAATAAGGGTATTACCCAACGTCATTCAGGATGCAGGCAGGCGGCAAGGGAAGACAGACGGGGAGCATACATCAGTATGTGACCCGGCGGGCTTTGCGTAGCCAACGAACCTGCAGTTTGAATGAATAAGGGTATAACACGCTACAGAAACCGGAGTTTACATACCATGACTGATATCGTTAAATTGTTAGGTAATGATGCATCTGCCCTTCTCGGACATACCTGCACCACCATTGCAAAAGAAAATCTTTATCTGCCGGGCGATGATTTCGTCACCCGCGTGATGATGGACAATAACCGCCCGAATACTGTCCTGCGCTCCATGCAGTCCCTGTTTAGTCACGGACGGCTGGCGGGCACCGGTTATCTGTCCATTCTGCCGGTCGATCAGGGTGTTGAGCACTCAGCCGGCGCGTCATTTGCAGCAAACCCGCTCTATTTTGATCCGAAAAATATTGTGGAACTCGCCATAGAAGCCGGCTGTAACTGTGTCGCGTCAACTTACGGCGTACTGGCATCTGTCGCCCGTCGCTACGCGCACCGCATTCCGTTCCTGGTTAAAATCAACCACAACGAAACCCTGAGCTTACCGGCACAATATGACCAGACACTGTATGCCAGTGTTGACCAGGCGTTTGAAATGGGTGCGGTTGCCGTGGGTGCGACAATTTACTTCGGCTCACCGGAATCCCGCCGTCAGATTGAAGAAATTTCCGCCGCCTTTGAACGCGCCCACGAGTTGGGTATGGTGACTGTGCTGTGGGCCTATCTGCGCAATCCTGAGTTCAAAAAAGACGGTGTTGATTACCATGCCAGTGCTGACTTAACCGGACAGGCTAACCACCTTGCAGCAACGATTGGTGCCGATATCGTTAAACAGAAAATGGCAGAAAACAACGGCGGCTTTAACGCCATCGGTTTCGGTCACACTGATGAGCGGGTCTACAGCAAACTGACCACAGATAACCCGATTGATCTCGTCCGTTATCAGTTAGCGAACTGCTATATGGGTCGTGCGGGACTTATCAACTCAGGTGGTGCATCCGGCACCAATGATATGGCTGATGCTGTACGTACTGCGGTGATTAACAAGCGTGCGGGCGGAATGGGGCTGATTCTGGGGCGCAAAGCCTTTAAGAAATCGATGAAAGACGGGGTTGCATTAATCAATGCTGTGCAGGATGTGTATCTCGATAAAAATGTGACGATTGCGTAATAAAACGCAGCCCGTTCTGCAGATCCTGAGGGATTCCTGGTAACGGGCAGGCGGACGAAAAGCATGCGCGTCATGGATGACGCGCCTGAGCGCACACGGATGTGTTTACAGCGACTTTTCGTTTTGCCCGTTGTCCACGGAGCCGGGCTACAGTATCAGCGTTTCTTCTTCTTTCTGCCTGCCTGATTAAATCGCTGCCGGTTATTCTCGGTGCTGCTCTCTTTTTTCTTCTGTTTATCAGATCCCGGATAAACAGGCGGTGCAACATTCACTTTGATATCCCGCTTCTGCGGTTTAGCCACCGGTTTTTTGACTTTTTTATCTTCTGATGATGATTTTTCAATAGCATCAAAGAGTTCCATCAGCTCATCATCCGTTAAATCACGCCATTCACCCACCGGTAACCCGGTCAGGCTGATATTCATGATGCGCACGCGCTCAAGTTTAGTGACTTCATAGCCAAAATGTTCACACATCCGGCGGATCTGGCGGTTAAGCCCCTGAACCAGCGTGATACGAAAAGCAAAAGGCGCTTCCTGCTTCACCTTACATTTTTTAGTCACTGTGCCCAGAATCGGCACACCGGCGCTCATGCCGCTGATAAACTCATCCGTCACCGGCTTGTTGACCGTCACCACATACTCTTTCTGATGGTCATTACCCGCACGCAGGATTTTATTCACCAGATCGCCGTGGTTTGTCAGAAAAATCAGCCCCTGAGAGTCTTTATCCAGACGACCTATCGGGAAAACACGCTCGCTGTGATTGACAAAATCGACAATATTATTTTTCTCGCCCGCCTCTGTCGTACTGACAATGCCGACCGGTTTATTCAGCGCGATTAAGACCAGGTTATCCTGCTCCCGCGCTTCAATAAGCTGTCCGTTAACCTTTACCACATCACCAGGCATCACCTGCGAGCCGATAGCCGCACGTTTGCCGTTGATAATCACCAGCCCCTGCTCAATATAGCGGTCTGCATCACGGCGGGAGCAGATGCCGCTTTCGCTGATATATTTGTTAAGACGTACAGACGAATCAGTTTCCATATCTTCCCCCTGAAAACCGCGCAATATACACGAATTACTGCGTTATATCACCACCACTGATAAAAATGGTGAACCGGCCCCTGTCCGCGCCCGACATCCAGGCTGTCTGCTGCTGCCAGCGCACCGTGTAAATATTGTTTTGCCGCCGCAACCGTGTCATACCAATCCGCACACTGCGGGTGCAATGCCGCCAGTGCCGCAGATAATGTGCATCCGGTGCCATGAGTATTTTTGGTCGCAATCCGCGGGGAGGTAAAGCGGCAACTGCCTTCTGGTAAAAAGAGCCAGTCAGGGCTTTCCGCGCTGTCAAGATGTCCGCCTTTCAGTAACACGGCTTTTGCCCCCGCCGCCAGTAAGGCTTCACCCTGCTCCTGCATCATTTTTTCATTGGTGGCAGGCTTTGTTTTCAGCAGTGCTGCGGCTTCCGGCAGATTCGGCGTGATAATAGATATATGAGGAAGTAATACTGACATCAATGAATCAACCGCATCGGCGTTTAACAGCGGATCGCCGCTTTTCGCCAGCATCACGGTGTCCAGCACCACACAGGGCAATGCATACTGCCGCAGTTTGTCCGCCACAACCTCAATCACCGCCACATTGGATAACATGCCTATCTTGCTGCTGTCGATGCGCACATCCGTTAACACCGCATCCATCTGAGCGGCAATAAAATCAGGATCAACCGGATAAACAGAATTCACACCACAGGTATTTTGTGCCACCAGCGCGGTCATTACTGTTGTGCCGTAAACACCTAATGCCGAGAACGTTTTTAAATCAGCCTGAATACCCGCGCCACCACTCGGGTCAGTTCCGGCAATCGTTAATGCATTAATTCTCACCTGTGCTCCTGTTTATTCCGCTGAGGAAATCGCATAGTGGATTATACGCAGATACCTGAGGGAAACCACCGCCCATGACGGTCATTCTTTAGCGGTTTACCTGAAAATGAGCATAAAAAAACCCCGCGCCGGTAAGGGCACGGGGTCTGAATTTGCGTCAGTGATATACACTCGTCATGATAACGGCTATAAGGCTGTCGCATTCATTACGTTAACAGAACATATCTCAGAGGCAGATAATCTGCCGGTGATGATTATGCGCCGGTGACGTTAGCCGCAGCAGGACCTTTAGGACCATCCTGCACTTCGAATTCAACTTGTTGGCCTTCAGCAAGTGTTTTAAATCCGTCGGTCATGATTGCAGAGAAATGTACGAATACATCTTTGCTGCCATCAGCTGGAGTGATGAAACCAAAACCTTTTGATTCGTTAAACCACTTAACCGTGCCTTTAAGTTTAGCCATTGATAAAATTCCTATCCTACAAATTGCCAATATTATGGCGAATACAAACTAGTCGTTACTGCTTAAAAAACAGAAGCGTACCTCGTTTACCCATTTGAGTTATCACATAGGATAGTCCGGAAATCAAGTTGTTTTTTCCGGGGGAAGATCTGGTGCACATATTTAGAAATATTAATAACCGATTCCGGTAATATTATGCACAAAATTCATAACCTCTTGTGTTTTAACATATAACGATTTTTCAGCTTTGTGCCTTTTTTAGAAGACAGGTAAGGTTCTCTGGTTCATCATTTCCACACTAAGGATCGGGCTGTTACATCCGCTTTCAGGTATTTTATTTAGCTTTAAATCAGTTTGACTGTGTGAAAATGATATGACGTTTATGTTATTATCATTGTAGTCTATAAATAACATTTCTTGTTATCAGCAAGATATACTCAATTCAGGATGCATGCGGGCGACGAACTCAGCCGGGCATCCGGAAGTATGATGAATATAGCCGTTTTGAAAGAATGGATTATTGTTACACCAGGAGTCATTCATGAAGCTTGCTTTATCTGCCATCAGCGCGCTGACACTCTCTTCGCTGCTGCTCCCTGTCCTCCCCGCGATGGCTCAGGAACAGGTTATATCAAAAAGTGACAACGTCACAAGCGAAGCACCTGCTTCTGAAGGGCTGTGGGATACCTTTAAACGCAACGTATCCGGGACCTGGAATTCAGATCAATATGATGTGTATGTGCCGTTCTGGACATGGCACAACAGACTGACCTACGACAAAGAAAAAACAGATACGTATAATGAAAAGCCCTGGGGTGCCGGATTCGGTAAATCCTATTATGATGATGATAATGACTGGCATGCGTTATACGCAATGGCGTTTAAAGATTCACACAATAAGTGGGAGCCGATTGTCGGTTACGGGTTTCAGAAGATGTGGACACCAAACGGTCTCGGGGGATTTAAAGCCGGTGCCGGTTTTACCCTGGCAGTGACTGCGCGGGATGATTATCACTACATCCCGATTCCGGTCCCTTTGCCGCTGGCATCTGTTGAATATAACCGCTTTGCCATTCAGGCTACGTACATTCCCGGCACATACAATAACGGTAACGTATTGTTTATGTGGGCGCGCTGGCAGTTCTGATAGTCCGCACATTCTGTCCGTTAACATAAAAAACCGGGGAATTCCCCGGTTTTTTATTGCTTATACCCAACGTCATTCAAGATGCAGGAAGGCGGCAAGGGAAGACTGACGGGGAGCATACATAAGTATGTGACCCGGCGGGCTTCATGCCGCCAACGAACCTGCAGTTTGAATGAATAAGGGTATATATTGATTATATTTTGCTTGCCCGGCGGCGCTCATAATAACGGTAAGCCAGCCAGAGAAAGGCAATCCAGAGCGGTAACAGAATAACCGAGATCCGCGCACCATCCATCAGCGCAATCAGCACCAGGATAAAGGCCAGGAACACCAGGCAGATATAATTACCCCACGGATACCACAGTGCTTTAAAGAACGGCTCCACACCCTCTTTTATCTTCGCCTGACGGAATTTCAGGTTGGAGATGCAGATCATAATCCAGTTAATCACCAGCGTCGTCACCACCAGCGACATCAGTAGAGAAAATGCCTCTTTCGGTAACAGGTAGTTGATAAGTATCCCGGCTGAGGTGACAAGCCCGGAGAGCATAATCGAGTTCACCGGCACGCCGCGCGGAGTGACATTTTTCAGAAATGAAGGTGCATTACCCTGACGCGCCAGGCTGTAAAGCATCCGGCTGTTGCTGTACACACCGCTGTTATACACAGAGAGTGCAGCCGTCAGTACCACGACATTCAGTGCGTGCGCTATCCAGAAATTAATATTTCCCTGCGACGAATCTGCTGCCCCGAATGCATGACCTATCTCACGGAAAATAAGCACAAACGGGCTGACATCCTCGACAATTTTAGTCCACGGATAAAGTGACAAAATTACGGCAATCGATCCGATATAGAAAATAAGGATACGGTAAACTACCTGGTTTATCGCTTTAGGGATGCTGTAGCGGGGATTTTCCGCTTCTGCCGCCGCCAGTCCGACCAGTTCCAGACCACCGAAGGAGAACATAATAATGGCCATGGCAAAAATCAGCCCTTTCCAGCCATTAGGCATAAATCCGCCCAGTTCCCAGAGATTGGTCACAGACGCCTGCGGCCCACCGGTGTCGCTGAGTAACAGCCAGGCACCAAACAGGATCATACCGAGGATCGCCACGACTTTTATCATGGCAAACCAGAATTCAGTTTCCCCGTAAACTTTAACGTTCACGAGATTTATCAGATTTATCAGCACAAAGAAGACCGCCGCAGACACCCAGGTCGGTACATCCCACCAGAAATTGATATATTTACCGACGGCTGTCAGTTCAGCCATGCCCACCAGCACAAACATCGCCCAGTAGTTCCAGCCGGATAAAAACCCGGCAAATCCGCACCAATATTTATGGGCAAAGTGACTGAATGAACCGGCAACCGGCTCTTCCGCCACCATTTCACCGAGCTGGCGCATGATCAGGAATGCAATAAACCCGGCTACTGCATAGCCGAGCAGGACAGAAGGCCCCGCCATCTGAATCGTTTCTGCGGTTCCCAGGAACAACCCTGTACCAACAGCACCACCCAATGCAATAAGCTGTATATGTCTGTTTTTTAAACCACGCTTGAGCGTCTGCTCTTGCTGTACCTCTGACATTTTATCCTCTGTAACGACCATATTATTGTGCTGAACGATGCGTCCGGTACGCCGTTGAACGGCGCAAAAGTTTAAGCCCGTTATTAAAACATCATTTCACTGACTTGAATACCGTTAACAACAAGATAATCAGAGGGAAAAGGCAGACATCACCCCTTCTCAGACGGAATAAATTTTGTAATTTCGCAGATCCCCAACATAAAATCCTCACGTTGGTCACAGTACTTGTCCAGCGCTGCGATATAAAAAAACACACCTACGATAATAAGCAGCAGGATAATCACGGCTTTCTTCATTTTTCACCTGTTTTCATCTGAATTATACCCGTTAAAAAGATTTAGTTATGTTCCCTGCCTGATGCAGGTACCGGCTGATTGAATGTGTCGTTTCACAAAAAATCATGTCAGTCCGCAGAAAGTGCATAAACAGATAACGCCCTGTTTTGTCATAATGAAATAAACTTGTATACTTGAAAAACCCTGAAACTGAGTCGAAATCGTAATGCTGCAAGATAATCATATAGCACTGGTGTGTGCCCTTAGTAAGTGGATAGAAAACCATCCGGGTCGCGTTATCCATCTTGAAGAAGTGGCTGCCTATTCCGGATACTCCCTCTGGCACATGCAGAAAATATTCAAAGAAGTTGCCGGTATTTCTCTCGGTAAATATATCCGTCAGCGCCGTCTTGCCGGTGCGGTCACTGCTTTGCGCCGCAGTGAACAAACTATCTTTGATATCGCTCTGGATTTCGGTTTCGGGTCGCAATCTCACTTCACCTATATGTTCCGCAAAGAATATAACATCACCCCCTACGACTACCGCCAGAATCCTGAGATTGAGTTAGATATCAAAGAGCCCTGGCATTTCACTCACGACTGTAACTAAAGCAACTTAAACAATTAATAACAGAATTATATTTAGTTATATGATTTTGGATTCCGTATTTAGTGTACGTATTTAAAGGATAAAAGACCGTCCATCTGCGCTATAACCATGTTCCTCTCTGTTTTTAAAGGTAAATGGCGATATCATCCGGCACGCCGGGGGCTTTATTGACATATCAGCTAAATGGCGGCATAACATTTCAATGATTTATACTCTAAATAATTCGGGATGCATGCCGGCGACAGGGGAAGACAGACGGGGAGCATAGATAAACTATGTGACGCGGCGGGCTGAGCGTAGTCAACGACCAGGTATCCTGAAGTATGACGAGTATATTGTAGTTACTGTTTTCAGGAGATTGCATGTCCGTAAAACTTATCGCCATTGATCTGGATGGCACTCTGCTTAATTCTTATCACCAGATAACCCCTGCCGTCAGTGCCGCTGTCAGTCGTGCAAAAGAGAAAGGACTGCATATCATTCTGACCTCCGGACGCCCGTTTAACGGAATACTGCCGTATCTCACTGAACTGGGACTGAATAAAGAGGACTGTTATTGCATCAGTAATAACGGCGCAGTTATCCATGAAGCTGAAAATGGCGAACCGGTGATGGAAACACTGATGGATTTTGAGGATTACCGCTATTTTGAATCACTGGCCCGGGAAATAAATGTCCATTTCCATGTACTGAGTGACAATGAAATGTACACCGCCAACCGGGATATCAGTTATTACACGCTGATGGATGCTTATCTGACACAAACTCAGCTGAATTACCGACCGCTGGCAGAAATGGACAGCGAAATGATGTTCAGTAAATTTATGATGATAGATAATCCTGTCCGCCTGAATGAAGCGGCCGGTTTTATTCCGCAGGTTTCTTTCGACAGCTACAATATCCTGCGGACCGCCCCGCATTTTGTAGAAATTTCCGCAATAAATGCCACCAAAGGGAAAGCCGTAGCGCTTATCACTGAGAAGCTGGGACTGACACCGGACAAAGTGATGTGTATCGGCGATCAGAATAATGATATTTCCATGCTGGAATATGCCGGTGTCGGCGTTGCGATGGGTAATGCCGCAGAGCATATTAAGCAAAAATCCGGGTTTGTGACCACGACAAATGATGAAGATGGTGTGGCTGTCGCAATACAAAAATTTGTGTAACCGGAATTGAATGTATTCAGATGCCCCATGGCACTTACAGGGTAATGACAAAAAACATTACCCTGTATTTATATTATTTTCTTATGCTCTGAATAATTCGGGATGCAGGCTTTGCCTAGCCAACGAACCTGTAGTTTGAATGAATAAGAATATATTTACTTAGAGCCATAACGGTAAACCAGTGCCTTTACCCGCGCCAGTGTGTCGGCATCTGCTGCGCCATTCACTTTATCGGATCGGAAATGCATCTGGAACGCCTTGATAACATTACGGGTTTTCCCGTCCATTTTACCGGTAACCGCAATATCATAACCATACTGTTTCAGCGCCTGCTGTAACTCACGGACATTTATTTTATCTGACGGATGACGTCCGGCGAGAAAGCGCTGTACATCACGTGTTTCAGGCCAGGCACCTATCCCGCGCTTTGCCAGATATTCCCACGGAAACATCGGTCCCGGATCCAGTTTGCGCTGCGGTGCAATATCACTGTGTCCCACAACATTTTCAGGGCGGATATTATGACGCTCAATAACATCCTGAGCCAGTTTCACAATCAGATCAATTTGCCCGCTCTGATAAGGCAGCCAGCGCTGACCGACAGATAATTTCTCCACACCGAGGTTTACAATCTCAACACCAATGGAGTTTCTATTCAGACTGGTGTCCCCCCGCCAGTAACTTTTCCCGGCATGCCACGCCTCGCTGCCTTCGGGGATCAGTTGTATCACCACCGGTTTACCGTCGCGCCGCGCCGGGATTGTCGGTACCAGATACTGCACACTCACCCCTCCGGCGGTCAGCACCCGTAATGATGCCTCATCATTCAGCGCGGTATAATGAAAAACGAGATAATCATTGGGTTTTGACAGCCACGGCTCTTTGATATTCCGTGGATCGACAATAAAATCACCGCGATCAATAAAATGACTCTGATTACTGCATCCTGTTAATACCAGCGCACACACTAAACACACGCAACGCCACATCTTTTTTATCCTGTGAAACAACATGTTATCTTATCCGGTATAGTTACCGGTACTGCGGACACACCCCGTTGGTATAACGCACACATTATAATAACAAGGTAAGCTCCATCGCGGTGTATTATGACGGCTTCACGGCCCGGGCGCTATGCCCTGAAGGCAGGATCAACTGATGTTTTTGCCGCTGTTTTTGTTCATACGGAGATTAAAATGGATATTTATACCTACCCGAAATCACGCTCCATCCGCGCAACATGGGTGGCTGAAGAGCTTGGCCTTGATTATCAGTGCCACTTTGTCAATGTGATGTCTGCGACAAAACACACGCCCGGGAAAAATAAAAAAGTCCCTGCTCTGGTTGACGGAGATACGGTTATCTTCGAATCGTCTGCTATTTGTATTTATCTGGCACAAGCCTATGGCAACGGACGCCTTTATCCGCAGGATCTGCGCAAACAGGCAATCGTCAATCAGTGGCTTGCATATAGTATTTCAGAGCTGGAAGCCCCGCTCTGGACTATTCTCAAACATGCGGTTGTCTGGCCTGAAGCCTTACGCAATCCGGCGCTGATTGAACCGGCTAAGGCCGATTTTCTGCGGGCAATTGTACTGATTGAGCAAGAGATTAGCGGAAAAACATGGTTATGCAATGAGACTTTTTCTGTAGCGGATATCTTTTTGTTTCATATATCACGCTGGGCAACAACCCTGGGCCTGCCGCTATCTGAAACACTGACACGTTATGTTGCCGCACTTGAGACGCGTCCGGCATTGCACCGCGCCCGCCTGCGGGAAGAGGCGGCGGCAAAAACCGCAGGCTAATCAAAAACACCCGCAACTGCGGGTGTTTTTACTTATATCTGCATTTATTGCCTGTCCGGATTTTCCGAAAGGTCATATTGCTGCGATGCAGCTTTTAAACCCATAATATCAGAGGCACAAATCAGTGCTTTGAGTGCGATAAATTTTTCTTCCGGCCAGTCATACAGTGCCAGCGCCCGCAGTTCAGCGATAGTTTCATCATTAAACCGGTAACGAATTAATGTTGCCGGATTGCCGCCGACAACCGCATACGGTGGCACATCACGGACAACCACACTGTTTGCCGCAATAATCGCGCCCTCACCAACAGTCACGCCGGGCATGATCATCGCCCGCATGCCAATCCAGGCCCCGTCACCGAGATGAGTATCACCTTTACCGATATACGCGGCATCAATAACATCTTCAAACGGATAAAGGCTGAACCAGTCATGGCGGTGTGTATGATTCCCCCCCATCAGGATCACTGCTTCCGCTCCGATGCAGACATAATCGCCGATATATAATTTATCAACATCCCAGCTGAGCTGCCAGTCACGACTGACGTCATCGCCCTGTAAATAACGGACGACCGAGCTCTCAAATCCCTTGTCCCAACAATCGCTGTAATAACTGTGGGTGCCTTTGATATGGATATTCGGGTTAGTCACGGTTTCATGTAACCGCTCACAGACAGACCAATGTTTCTGTTTCATGGTAAATCTCTTTGTTATTAAATTATTACCACAGAACGCTGTTCTATGGTGATGCATTCACGTTCAAAATACATATTAAATAAATATTTTCTTTTATATCAAATAAATATAATGATCACTACACTCGTTAACTTAAAATATGAACATTATTATGTACAAACCACCAATGCACCGTAGCGCACCACTATACCACTCCATACCATGACTACCGCGCGAGCTTCCACTAGCTCGGCTTCATTTTATTCACCCGCCTGCTTTGCACCAACAAACAGGCTTGACATCTGCCCCCTCTGTTATTTACATTATACTGTATATTTAAACAGTATAAATTAAGAGGTGATCTCATGCTCCGTATTGATATTATTTTCAGCAGTAACCAAAAAGAGATGATGCCGCCAGGTGTATTTGAGGCACTGGAAAAGGAAATTGACCGGAAGTTGCGGGCTCAGTATCAGGATATGAACGTTCGTATTGCGTGGGGAACCAATGCTTCGATGTCGGCAACTGGCGGGAAAAACGATAAGGACAATAAAAAAATAAAAGAAATGCTGCAGGAGATTATGGAAGATGACGGCTGGCTACCGGAGGTGGAAGGTGCTTCTGATGATGTAGAGTATTTTGATAAGTAACTGACAGCCGCGCCGGATCTCTCACCAGCGCGGCTTCGTTTTATTCCTCTGAATCTCCGGCCTGCTCCGCGGCTTCCAGTGCCTCACGCTCTGCCTGCTCACATC